>URAS01000028.1 GCA_900545825.1 uncultured Actinomyces sp. | reverse complement strand
CGCGGATCCATCACGAAATCAGGCATAACAGCCTCCTTCCTGCACGGCTCACAACCAGCCTGCCAGAGACTGTTTGGGGGCATGAACGTGACCAAAGCGGACAGAAGGATCACGTTCACGGGCAGGACGGGGCCAGCGGGCTGGCGGACCCAGTCGCCACCCGTGAGAGACTGGGCGCATGCGTGATGCCGACGACCTCATTTCCCTGCTGCACCAACTGGACGGCCAGTCCTACGGCGCCTACAAGCGCCTGCTGGACGACACCTACGATTACGGCGACTTCACCCTCGACTTCACCCGGGTGCAGTCGGACCCGTACGCGCCGCCGTCGTCGGTGCGGGTACGGGTGCCGTTCGACGTCCTCGGGCTGCCCGAGGGCCTGGTCACCACTGACGCCGAGCGCCTGGCGGCGGCCGACTACTTCGCGCGCCGCTTCGCCAGGGTCATCCGGACCGGCGGCCAGTCGCCGCTGCGGATCCCGTGGATCGGCCAGGAGATCCTCCACCGGACGTCGGCCCAGCTGACCGAAAAGGGCCTCGAACTGCGCTTTAGCGTCCAGATGCCCGCCCGAGGGCGCCGCATCATGGGGCACGCGGCCGCGCGGATCATGGACTACGACCTGCCCGACGCCGTGTTCGCCGCGTGCGACCTGGCTGAGGCCGGCGAGGACGCCATCGCCGCCTGCGTCGCCCAGGTCCACGCCTACGTCGACTACCTGGCCATCCGCGCCGCGCTGGCCGAGAACCACTGGGTCGGTTTCGTCGCCGACGACGCGATCCTCGCCCGCGCGTCGGGCATCTCGGACGCACCGATGCGCGACGCCGTCCCGTTCGCCAGCCCCGAATCACTCCGCGTCACCCTCGACCTGCCCCACGCCGGCCAGGTCTCCGGCATGGCGATCCCCGAGGGCGTCACCGTCATCGTCGGCGGCGGCTACCACGGCAAGTCGACGCTGCTGGCCGCCCTCGAACGCTCCGTCTACGCCCACATCCCCGGCGACGGCCGCGAGCGCTGCGCCACCGACCCGGATGCCGTCAAGGTCCGCGCCGAGGACGGCCGCGCGATCAGCGGCGTCGACATTTCCCTGTTCATCAACGATTTGCCGGGCGGCGCGGACACGACGAGGTTCTCGACCGAGAACGCGTCGGGGTCGACGTCGCAGGCCGCGGCGATCGCCGAAGCTCTGGAGGCCGGCAGTCGCACCCTGTTGATCGACGAGGACACGTCGGCGACGAACCTCATGATTCGCGACGACAAGATGCGCGCCCTGGTCGCGGCCGAGCCGATCACGCCGTTGGTCGACCGCGTGCGCGAGCTGGCGGCCGCGGGCGTGTCGACTGTCCTGGTCATGGGCGGTTCGGGCGACTACCTGAGCCACGCCGACCTCGTCCTCGCGCTCGACACCTACCGGGTGAGCAACGTGACTCGCCGCGCCCACGAGATCGCCGGCGCCGCGCCCGAGCCCGCCGAACCGACCCCCGAAAACCCCGCACCCACACCGCACACTCTGGTCCGCGCCCGCCACGCGGCGCCCTCGCCGACGGGCACGCAGGGCAAGCGCCCGAAGACGAAGGCCAGCGGCACCGACCGCATCACGCTGGACCGGACGGACATCGACATTTCCGCCCTCGCCCAGGTGACAGACCCCGGCCAGGCGGAAACGATCGCGTGGGCACTGCGGCAGCTGGCCGACGGCGGCCTCGAGGAAGACCACACGCTCGCGCAGTGCGTCGCGCGCACGATGGACACTTGTGCAGCGTCGCTGGACGACATCGCGTTCGCCCGCTACCCGTCATCCCTGGTCACACCGCGAATGGTCGATGTTTTCGCGGCCCTGTCGCGCTACCGGAAGCTGCGCGTCGCCGATTAGGTTCCGGGGGGCCCTTGCCGGCCGCCCAACCCGTGCCAGAATGGGATTGATCACATTCTCATCGGGGAGAAAGGTTAGGGCATGTCCATCCCAGTTCGTACGCTGTGTGTCGGTGAAGCGCTGATCGGCGCGGTCGACCGCGCCGGCAAGACCACCGAGGTCGTCGGCGGTTCACTTCTTAACGTGGCGGCAGGGCTGGCCGCTCTCGGCCACGACTCGACGATCGCGTCGTGGTGGGGAGCCGATTCACGTGGACACACGCTCGACCAGTTCTGCCGCGACCACCGCGTGTACGTCGTCGACCAGACGTCCTCGGCCACCCACACGACCGTCGCCCACGCGATGATCGACGAGGACGGCCACGCCACCTACGAGTTTGACCTCGAATGGGACCTGCCGGAGATGCCGGCGCCCGGAGCGTTCGGGCACCTCCACACCGGCTCCTACGCGGCCGTCGTCGAACCGGGCGCCGACAAGCTCCTCGACTACGCCCGTGCCGCAACCCGCGTCGGCACGGTGTCGTATGACCCTAACGTCCGCCCGGCGATCATGACCAGCCGCGACGAGGTTGCCCCGCGCGTCAAGGAACTCATCGGTCTGGCCGACATCGTCAAGGCCTCCGACGAGGACATCGCCTGGCTGCACCCCGATATGGACGTCGAGGACGTCATGCGGCTGTGGATCGCCGCCGGCGTCGGCATGGTCGTCGCCACCTGCGGGCCGAAGAGCGCCCTCGTCGCGCTGGCGGGCGAACGCGACATCCTCAGCGTCAGGCCGCTCGACGTCCCCGTCTCGGACACGGTGGGCGCCGGCGACTCGTTCATGGCGGGCCTGCTGTCCGGGCTGCTCGACGCCAACCTCGCCGGGTCAGTGAAGGCGAAGGCCCGGCTGCGTAAGGCCACGTGGGACACCGTGCTGCCGGCCGTCCACCGGGCAACGCTGACGTCGGGGCTTACCGTGTCGCACCACGGCGCCTACGCCCCCAGCCGCAACGAAATCGGCGTCGAGGCGAAGCGCTCTCCCCTGTTTGCCTAGCCCCCCCGACATGCCCCGACGGCCGGGCGCCACCGCCCGTCAACCGTCGTCTACCTGGGCCGTGACCAGCGATGAAACGCTCGGTCACGGCCCAGACTCCTTTCGGTAGAGTGTTCGCGTCTACCCACAAGGAGAAGCATGATGAGCTCGCCCGACCTCGAGGACATGGTCCGCACACACGATTCCGATGCCGGCCTTCAGCGAAACCTGTCGAACCGTCACATTCAGCTGATCGCCATCGGTGGCGCGATCGGCACCGGCCTGTTCATGGGTTCCGGCCGCACGATCGCCCTGGCGGGCCCGTCGGTCCTCCTCGTCTACCTCATCATCGGGTGCGCCCTGTTCTTCGTCATGCGGGCGATGGGCGAGGTCCTCCTCTCGAACCTCAGCTATGCGACGTTCTCGGAGTTCGTCGAGGACATCCTCGGCCCCGACATGGGGTTCTTCATCGGCTGGATCTATTGGCTATGTTGGATCGTCACGGGCACCGCCGAGATCATCACGATCGTCGGCTACATCCACTTCTGGTGGCCGGACGTCCCCTCATGGATC
Source organism: uncultured Actinomyces sp. (assembly GCA_900545825.1). Classification (GTDB taxonomy): domain Bacteria; phylum Actinomycetota; class Actinomycetes; order Actinomycetales; family Actinomycetaceae; genus Nanchangia. The sequence goes on along the minus strand of URAS01000028.1, from coordinate 2,855 downwards.
CCCGCGGTCATCACGATCGTCTTCCTCTTCACTCTTAACGCCCTCACCGTCAAGGCGTTCGGCGAGGTCGAATTCTGGTTCTCGATGATCAAGATCGTCGCGATTATCGCCCTCGTCGTCATCGGCGTCGTCATGGTGTTGACCCACTTCACCAGCCCCGACGGCACGGTCGCCTCGGTCGCCCACCTGTGGGACCGCGGCGGATTCTTCCCCAACGGGTTCTCCGGATTCGCTGGCGGCTTCCAGATCGCAATCTTCGCGTTTGTCGGCATCGAGCTGGTCGGCACGACCGCCGCCGAGACCGCGAACCCCAAAAAGTCGCTGCCCAAGGCGATCAACTCGATCCCGATCCGCGTCCTCCTCTTCTACATCTGCGCGCTGGCGGCGATCATGATGGTGACGCCGTGGGACAAGGTCGACCCCGAATCGTCGCCGTTCGTCACGATGTTCTCGCTGGCCGGCCTCGTCGCCGCGGCGTCTGTCGTCAACGTCATCGTCCTCACGTCGGCGGCGTCGTCGTGTAACTCGGGGATCTACTCGACGTCGCGGATGATGTTCTCGCTGGCCCGCAACGGCGCCGCACCCCAACTGTTCCACAAGCTGTCGAAGCGGCAGGTGCCGCGCAACGCCCTCGTCCTCACGTGCATTTTCCTTGCGTCGTCGATCGTCCTCATGGCCGTCGGCGGTTCGGTGATGCAGGCGTTCACCCTGGTTACGACGGTCGCGTCGGTGCTGTTCATGGTCGTGTGGCTGTCGATCATCGTCGCCTACCTCCGCTACCGGCGAGTGCGCCCCCAGCTGCACGAGTCCTCGACGTTCACGATGCCCGGCGGGCACATCGCCGCCTACCTCGTCATCGTGTTCATCGCGGTCATGCTCGTCGCCATGTGGGGCGAGGCCGACACGCGCGCGGCGATGATCGCGACGTTCGTCTTCCTCATCGCCCTCGGCGTCGTCCTCCTCGTCCACCGGCGTCGCCCCGAGCACGCCGAACGCCTGGTCGCCTACCGCGCCCAGTGCCAGCAGGAGCGCGAGGCCGCCGCCCAGTGGCGCGCCGAGCACGCCAGGCACTAGACCCCGGCAACAGAAAAGGGGGAACGCGAGGGCGCCCCGCGCGGTCAGGCGAGGGCGCGGCCGGGCTCACCCCGGAAACGCTCACCGGCACAGCGAAACGCTCACCTGAATTGTCGAATTCGGCCGTGAAGGGCCTGATAACGACAAATCAGGTGAGCGTTTCGGGTTTGGGGTAAGCGTTTCGCGGGCTAGACCCGCGGCCCACCCTCGGCCTGCGTGGCGTCTTGGGCTTTGGCCTCCTCCTCGAGGATGGCCTCGTCCCCGTCGGAGTCCTTGCCGACCTGGGTGAGGTCCTCGCCCGAACGGTCGACGCAGAAGTGCATGGCGATCAGCGCCATGGCGGCGACCGCGATGAGGTACCACGCGGGCGCCATCCGCGAGCCCGTCGCCTTGATCAGCGCGGTGCAGATCATCGGCGCCGTCCCGCCGAAGAGGGCGTTGGCCAGGTTAAACGACAGGGCGAAGCCCGTGTAGCGGACGGCCGTCGGGAACGTCTCAGTGAGGAAGCTCGCCAGCGTGCCGTCGTTGATCGTCAGGGCGACGCACATGACGATTTCGACCACGAGGATCAGCGCCACGTTACGGAGCCCCAGCAGCCAGAACCCGGGAACCGACAGGATAATGAACGCCAGGCAGGCGGTGACAAGCATCCGCTTGCGGCCGAACATGTCGGACAGGTGCCCCATGAGGAAGATCGCGGCGATGTAGAACACCAGCGTGATCGACGTGATGCCGGTCGACACCGCGGTCGACATCTTGACCTCTTCCTCCAGGTACGTCGGCAGGTAGGTGAGGACGATGTAGAAGCCGACGGCGTTGAGGCAGGCCACGCCGAACGCGATGAGGAGCTTCGCCTTGTACGACGTGAACAGGGCGACGATCGGGTGCTTGGCCTCGGCCTTCTCGACGCTCGACATGCCCTGCTGCATCGCCTGATAGGTCGGCGAATCCTCGAGATGGAGCCGAATGTAGAGGGCGACGAAGCCCAGCGGCAGCGCGACGAAGAACGGGAACCGCCAACCCCACGCGTGGAGGAAAGCCTCGTTGAGCAGGCCCGAGAGGGCGAACGCCGACAGCGACCCGGCCAGCAGGCCCGTCGCCGTCGAGGCGGGGACCAGCGACACGTAAATGCCGCGGCGCTTCGTCGGCGCGTACTCGGCGAGGAACGTCGACGCGCCCGCGTATTCGCCCGACGCCGAGAAGCCCTGGATCGCCCTCATGATGAGCAGCAACAGCGGGGCGAGGAAGCCGATCGCCGCATACGACGGGATCAAGCCGATGCAGAAGGTCGCGCCGGTCATCAACATAATCGACGCCGACAGCGCCCATTTACGACCTAATTTATCGCCGATATGTCCCCACACGAGGGCGCCAATCGGGCGCAGGAGGAATGATAGGGCGAATACCGCGTAGGTTTGCAGCAGTTGGACTGAACGGTCGCCGGCAGGAAAGAACGTCTGCGCAATAATGACCGCAAAATACGAATAGGACCCGTAGTCAAACCATTCGATAAAGTTGCCGAGGAACGACGCGGTCGCGACCTTTTTCACGACCCCGTGCTCGTCTGGATGATGACCGGTAGTCGTCATAGGTATCACAGCCTTTAAATCAATGTTTCCCTTAAAGAGGCGCGCCGCGCATTCCGCGCAGGGGTGCGCCGTCGGTGGCGCCGGGAGGGAACACCCGGCGCCACCGCATGTGCCCCCTACACGAGGGTGAGGTCTTTGACGCGGTTGGGGAAGTAGTCCTCGCAGCCGCCCTCGCGGTAGACGTCGGCGGTC
>URAS01000027.1 GCA_900545825.1 uncultured Actinomyces sp. | reverse complement strand
GAACGTGATCAAAAAGGTCACGTTCACCGGTTGGGCTGCATGAACGTGACCGAATCGGACAGAAAGGTCACGTTCACTAAGGGGCGGACGGGAGGCGGCTAGTAGAGCGTCGTCTCGACGTTGAAGTCGGCGATGACGCGGCGGATTTCGTCGTCGGTCAGGCCCTCGCCGCGCCCGTCGGTGCGGTTGCGCAGCTCGTACATCGCGCCGGTTTCCAGGTATTCGACCTTGTCGACGGCCGCGAGGGGCGAGTCGTACGACCGCACCATGATGCCGTGCTTCGACCAGAGGACGACGATGTGGTCGCGGAGGGCGCGGACGTTGTTCTCCATGAGCTCCTGCGACCCGGGAACCATGAAGTCGAGGACCTCGATACCGGCCGGGACCTGGACAATCGTCTCGGGCTCCCAGCGCAGGATCGCGCGGTTGAACTTCTCGGTCGTGCGGGTCTCGCGGTCGTGCGACAGCTGGACGAGGTACGGCGGCTGCGCATGGATGACTGCCACCTGGTCGACCCCGGCAGTCGCCACCTGGTCGGCGTGAACGGCCAGGTGAGAGTTGAATTCGGAGGTCGGCTTGGAGAACGTGTGGTCGGGATGGGTGTACCACGTGCCGGTTTTACCGTCCTCGTCGACGACGAACGCCGACACGGTCTGGTGCGGGTGGGCGGCGACGTCGCGCAGCCGGCAGCCCGACCCGGTGACGAACACCGTGCGCCCGGCCAGCGAGGGCACGGTCCACGGCAGCGGCGTGCCCGGCGCGGCGTCGGGGAAATCGGTGGTGAGGTCGACATCGGCGCTGGTGGAGAATGAAATGTTGCCGGCGCCGGCCTCGACGGCGTTCATGTGGTCGAGTCGCAGGCCGGCCTCGCCCATCGCGGCGAGGATCTCGGCGATCGTGGTCAGTGTGGTCATGGTAATCTCCTACAAACCTTGTTGTTACATCAATTTATGGTCAACCGCGTCCCACGCGGCGACCTCGGTCTCGTTCGGGGTGTACGTCGTGGTCGGCTGGTTATTGGCGACGAGGGTGCGCAACGCCGCCAGCCCGGGCGGGATCGCGCCGAGTGCCTGCAGTTGGACCCCCATGTTGCCCAGCGCCGTGCATTCGGTGGGGCCGGCGACGACGGGCAGCCCGGTCGCGTCGGCGGCGGCCTGGCAGAGGATTGCGTTCTTCGAGCCTCCGCCGACGATGTGGAGGGCGCTCGGCGTGATGCCGGTGACCTCGCGGGCCTGGGCCAGCGCGCGGCGATACGCCAGAGCCAAGGAATCGTCAATGCAGCGCATGTATTCCGCAATGCTCTGGGGCGCGGGGAATCCGGCGGCCTCGCAGGCGGCGTCGACGCGGGCCGGCATGTCGCCGGGAGCGAAGAACGCGTCGTCGCCGATATCCATGAGGTGCTGTCGCGGCGCGACCTGGGCCGTCAGCGGGTCGAGGACGTCCCAGCCGGGTACGTCGGCGCCCTCGCGGCGCCACTGCTCGAGGCACTGCGATTGCACCCACATTCCCATGACGTTGCGGAGGAACCGCACGGTCCCGTCGACACCCAGCTCGTTGGTGAACCCGGCGGCGCGCGCCTCGGGCGTGCAGACGGGCTCGGTGAGCTCGAGGCCGACGAGCGACCACGTACCCGACGAAACGTAGGCGATCGGGCTGGTCGCAGCGGGAATCGCGGCGACCGCCGACGCGGTATCGTGCGAGCCGACGGCGACGACCTGTGGCGGCGCGCCCTCCCAGTCGACGACGTCCCCTCGGGCGGGGCCGAGCACGTGGCCGGGCTCGACGAGCGGCCCAAACAGGCTGGTCACGTCGATTCCCTGGGCGGCGAGGGCGGCGCAGACGTCCGGCTGCCAGTCGCGGGTGCGCGGATCGAGGAGGCCGGTCGTCGACGCGTTGGTCACCTCGCAGACGCGCGTGCCCGACAGCCACCAGCCGATGAGATCGGGCAGCAGTGCCATCCCGTCGACCGGCCCGCTGCGGTGTTCATCGAGGTCAGCGAGCAGTTGATAGCACGTCGTGAAAGGGTGCTGGGCCAGCCCGTTGAGCCGGAACAGGTCGTCGCCGGTGGGTAGCCGGGGGTCGGCGGGCAGGTCGGCCGTGCGCGGCGACCGGTACGACTGCGGCAGCGCGAGCAGCCGCCCGGCGCCGTCGAGGCGGCCGTAGTCGACCGCCCACGTGTCCACACCCACCGAATCCAGCGGGCCGGCGGCGGCGAGGCCGCGGACGATGCCGCTCCACAGGGCCGGCAGATCCCACACGAGGTCGGACCCGCCGGCGGTGGGGACGGCGACCGGCCCGTGGGCGAAGCGCGACGTCTCGGTGATGTCGAGGCGGCCGTCCTCGTAGCGGCCGACGAGGACGCGCCCGGAGGTGGCGCCCAGGTCGATTGCGGCGACGGTAGGCATTTAGGCCCCCCAGCTCATTGCATCGCCGCCGACGCGGTCGGCCTTGATCTGCTCGAGGTAGCCCGAGTCGAGGAACGCCTTGACCGGGTCGGCGGGCAGGCCCTGCTCCTCGCGCAGCTCGCCCAGCAGGTCGCGGACGTCGGCGTTGTACGCGTCCATGAGGACGGCGTTCGCGCCGAGGACGTCGCCGGCAGTCTGGGCGGCCAGGAGGGCGTCCTCGTCGACGAGGAGGGCCTTCGCCGTGGCTTCCTGGACGTTGAGGACCGAGCGGATTTGCGCGGGGATCTTCTCCTCGAGGTTGTGGCACTGGTCGAGCATGAAATTGACACCCGAATCGGGGGCGAGGGCGCTCTCGGTGACGATTTCGCGCATAATCCTAAACAGCTGGAACGGGTCGGCAGCACCGACAATGAGGTCGTCATCAGCGTAGAAACGCGAGTTGAAGTCGAAAGCACCCAAACGCCCCTGCCGCAAAAGCTGGGCGACAATGAACTCGATATTGGTGTTCGGCGCGTGGTGGCCGGTGTCGAGGCACACCTTCGCGCGCTCGCCCAGCGCCAGGCAGTGGAGCAGCGACGTCCCCCAGTCGGGCACGTCCATCGTGTAGAAGTACGGTTCGAAGAACTTGTATTCGAGCACGAGCTGCTGGTCGTCGTCGAGGGCGTCGTAGATCTCGCGCAGCGCCTCGGCCAGCCGGTCCTGGCGGGCACGAATCGAGTCCTGACCAGGGTAGTTGGTGCCGTCGGGCAGCCAGATCTTCAGGGTGTCCGAGCCCGTCTGGCGCATGACGTCGATGCATTGCTTGTGGTGGTCGATCGCCTTGCGACGGATCGCCGGGTCGGGGTTGCACAGCGACCCGAGCTTGTAGTCGTCGTCCTGGAAGACGTTCGAGTTAATCGTCCCGATCGTCACGCCGAGGTCGGACGCGTGACGCTGCAGATCGGAGAAATCGTCGACGAGATCCCACGGAATATGCAGCGACACGCGCGGGGCAAGGCCCGTGTACTTATTGACCTGCGCGGCGTCCTCGAGCTTTTCATACGGATCGCGCGGAACGCCGGTCGTCGTAAAGACCTTGAAACGCGTCCCCGAGTTTCCGAACGCCCAGCTGGGCAATTCGATGGTCTGCTTGCACAGAAGGTCGGCGCGCTCGGCGGTGAGGCTGGAAAGAGAAGGTGAAGACATGGTGGGCTCCTTAATGTGGCGGTGTTACTTGTTGATGTTGGTGATGTGCTCGCCGTAGCGTTCGAGCTCGATGACGTCGAGCGGCTTGCCCTGGGTATTGGGGGCCCAGATCGTGCCGATGAGCGTCGATGCGACGAGGAAACCGATGAGGATGAGGCCGTTGATGACCAGGCCGTTGTTCCACTGGAGGATGACGGGGAAGATCAGCGAGATCAGGCCGGATGCCAGGCGGACGACGAAGAAGACGATGCCCTGGGCGCCGGCGCGGTACGGCGTGGCGAACAGCTCCGGCGACCAGACGGAGTAGAACGCCTGGGCGGACGGGCCGGCCGACAGGCCCCACACGATCGCATAGGTGAAGGCAGTCCAGGCGGCGTCGGACGGGCCGAACACGAGGACGACCCAGGCGATAATGGCGAGGGCGCCGCCGTACAGGTAGTGGGCGCGGTAGGGGATCCGGTCGACGACCAGCATGAAGATGAACGTCGAAAGAATGACGAAGCCCCACGAGAGCATGGAGAACAGATTCGATTGAATCTGCTTGTAGCCCATCGAGTTAAGAATTGTCGGAAGGAAGATGCCGTTTTGGCTGGCAGCCTGGTTCCAGCACGTGTAAATGAGGGCGAGGAAAATGAGCGCCTTGATATTGACGGAACGGTTGAACAGTTCCTTCATCGCCTGGAACGTCGAGGGCGCCTTGTGTTGTTCGCCGCCCTTCGCTTCGGCCCACGATTCCGATTCCTCGAGGCCCTGCCGGATCCACCAGGTGACCAGCGCGATGACGACGAGGTGGGCGAAGATGATCCGCGAACCCAGCAGCCCGAGCGGCGCGAGCGCCGACGCGAGGCCGAACCCGATGAACGGGCCGAACGACCAAGCCAGCTGGGTGGCGCCGATGTGGCGGCCGCGGTGCTCGGTGGGGGCGAACTCGGCGATGTAGGTCCAGCCCGCGGGAACGGACGCGCCGACGGCCAGGCCGATGATGATGAAGCCGATGAACAGCATGGGCAGGTTGGCGGCGAACGTGACGATCAGGCCGCCCAGCGCGTAGACCAGCAGGTCGTACGTGTAAATGAACTTGCGGCCGTACTTGTCGCACAGCGGGCCGCCGATGAGGGCGCCGATCGCCGCGCCGAACGCGTTCGAGCTGAACGCGGCGAGCAAGCCGGCGATATGGCCGTTGTCGTTGGGGAAATAGGCGGCACCCCAAAAGCCGAGCGACGTGGCAATGGCGATAATCGAGCCGGAGTCGATGTAATTGGACATCGAGACGGCGGCCGTTGCCGCCCATCCGGTGAGTTTGCGGGGACTTCCCACGGTCATGGGTCTCTCCTTTGAGATTTAGGCGAGGTAAAAGTACTGGCTGAGATATTCGTTCGTCCCGCCGTCGGGCTGAACGAAATACTGAGCCATTTCGGCCTGCCACGTCGCGTTGATGGCGGTCTTGCCCATCGCGTCGATAGCGGCCTGGGTGTCGTCGGCCTCGAAATACCCGACGATCATGCCGGTAGCGGGCCGCAGGAAAAGCGAGTAGTTGCGCCAGCCGGACTCCGAAAGCGCGTCGCGCATCGAGTCCCACACGCGCTGGTGAACGTCCACGTATTCGGCGAGTTTCTCGGGCCGAACCCACAGGAGGAAGCAGCAGCGGGTGTCGGAGCGCTGCGAGGTCGTTTCGAGCAGATCAGCCAGCGTCGGCTGAGCGGGTGATGACTGTTTCACGGGAACCTCCTTGTCTGTGAAACGTTTCAATCATGTTGAGCATAACATGAAACGTTTCAATTACAAAACCATGTGGCGCGCGACACAAGCTACGTGGCCCCGGGGCGGCAGGCGCGCCAGCCCCCGCCGCACCGGACAGACACGAGCGCCCTCGGGTCGACCAACAAAGGCCAACCCGAGGGCGTGACGTGCGCTGCGGGGTTACTCGGTCACCCGGAACGGGCCGGCCGCGATCGTCGTGCGGCTCCCGCCCGGCAGGATGACGGTGCCGGTGACGCCCTCGGGCAAGGCACCCGTGACGGTCAGCGTCCCGTCCTCGAGGGTCCAGTCGGACGCGATGGTCCCGTGCACGGTCGCCAGGCGGCACCGCGACGACGTGAGGTCGCCGCCGGGCTGCGGGGCGATCGTCACCTGCGCATACCCGGGCGTTGCCGGCGAAATCCCACCGATCACGCGGAACATCCAGTCGACGACGGCGCCGAGAGCGTAGTGGTTGAAGCTCGTCATGCCGCCGGGGTTGACCGTGCCGTCGGGCAGCAGCGAGTCCCAGCGCTCCCACACGGTCGTCGCGCCCTGCGTGATGGGGTAGCCCCACGACGGGCAGCGGGTCTGCCCGAGCATCCGGTAGGCGTCGGCGACGTGGCCGGTCTGGGTCAGCGCGTCGCAGATGACCGGCGTGCCGGCGAAGCCCGTGGCGATGCAGCCGTCGCGCTCGGCGACGAGGGCGCTGAGGCGTTCCCCGGCCGCCGGCAGTTCGTCGTCGTCCAGCAGGCCATAGACGATGGCGAGGGCGTACGCCGTCTGGGTGGGCGACGTCAGCGCCGAGTCGCCCTCGAGATACCGCGCCCGCCACGCCGCGCGCACGCGAGCCGCGGCGTCCTCGTAACGCTGGGCCTCGTCGGGGCGGTCGAGCAGTCGGCCGATCTGCGCGGCGACGTCCAGCGACCGGTAGGCAAACGCGTTGGCGACCAGGTCGGGGTCTGTTTGCGCCTGCAGCGGATTGTCGGGCGGCGCCGTGGGGTCCAGCCAGTCGGCCAGCTGGAGGTCGCCGCGCCACAGGTCGTCCTCGCCCAGCAAAGCGATCAGCTGGTCAGCCCACGTGCTGGTCAGCGGCCATTCCTCGGCGAGGGCGTCGCGGTCGCCCGTGCGCTCCCACAGCGCCCACGGCAGCAGGGTGGCGACGTCGTCCCACACGGCCAGGTGGGGCGTCGCGTTCCAGAAGTGCGGCGCCGGCACGAAGGGCACGTAGACGGGGACGGAGCCGTGTTCGACCTGCTCGGCGCGGACGTCGCGCAGCCAGTCGACGAGGAACGGCGCGCAGTCGCCGAGCGTCAGCGCGGTCGGCCCGAACGCTTGGATGTCGCCGGTCCACCCCATCCGCTCGTCGCGCTGCGGGCAGTCCGTGGGGATCGACGCGAAGTTCGACCGCAGCGACCACTGGACGTTGCTGACCAGCTGATTAAGCAGGTCGGAGGACGTTTCCAGGCTGGACTCGAGGGCGATCGGCGAGCGGACGACGACGAATTCCAGGCTGTCGAGATCGACGCCCTCGGTCGCGTCGGACAGTTCGACGTAGCGGAACCCGTGCGTCGTGAAGCGCGCCTCGAAGGTCCGCAGGCCCTGGCCGTCGCCGAGAAAGACGTCCTCGGCGTGGGCGAGGCGCAGCGGGCGCGTGTAAATGCGACCCTCTTGGCAGACTTCGGCGTGGCGCAGCCGCAGGGCGCGGCCGGCGGGAATGTCGGCGGTCACGCGGACGCGGCCGGACGCGTTCTGCCCGAAGTCGACGAGGATCGTGCCGTCCTCGAGCCGCGTGGTCGTGGCGGGGCGCAGGCGCTCGCAGGGGACCAGCCGGCGCTGCCCCAGCGGCACGAAATGCTCGGTGACCTGGGCAGTCGCGACCTCGCGCTGGCCGGTGACCTGGGCGCCCGGCGTCATCCACGCGGGCGAGTCGAGGCGCGCGTCGTACGTTTCGCCGCCGTAGAGCCCGGCGCGCAGGCGTGGCGACGGGCAGGCGTGCCACGACTGGTCGGTGACGATGGTCTGGGTCCGCCCGTCGCGATACGTCACGTCGATCCGCAGGGCGACGGCGACCTCGCTGCCCCACAGGTTCACCCAGCCGCCGTCGAACCCGATGCGGCCGCGCCACCAGCCGTCGGCGACCTCGGCGCCGATCCGGTTCGCGCCGGCGCGCAGCAGGCCCGTGACGTCGAGGGCGACGAACGGCATGCGGTGGCGGTAGCTGGCGAAGCCGGGAAGCATCGTCTCGGCGTGCGCCAGCTGGCCGTTAATCCACAGGTCGGCGACGCCCTTCGCGGTGAAAAACGCCGTCGCCTGGGCGACCTCGTCCTCGAGCGTGACCTGCGTAAACAGGCGCCATGCGGGGCCTTCGGCGCCCTGATCCCACCGCGGGTCGGGGCTGACCCACGCCGGCTGGGGGTCGGACAGCGGAAAGCAGTCGAGCTCGGACAGAAACGTCGGTACATCCTGGGTCATCATCGGTCCTCGGTGTCGTCGTTATTCGGTCGCGTCCGTGGACGCCTCGCGCTGTTTTGCCGTGGGGGTGCGGGCCAGCCAGAAGATGCCGATCAGCGCGCCGATCACCAGGAGGGCGACGACGAAACCGTAGAGCACCTTCGGCCCGGCCGACAAGACGCTGGGTGTCCACAGGGCGACGAGGGCGGCGACGACGCGGGTGAACGCCGTCGTCGTGCCCTGCGCGGTCGAGCGCAGCGTCGTGGGGAACAGCTCTTGCGACCACACCTTCCACATCGGCTCGCCGCACACGGCGCCGGAGATCGAGTAGATGATGGCCAGAGCGGTGAGCGTTACGGGCGAGAACCCGAAGATTATCGGCAGCAACCACGCGATGACGCAGCCAAACGCGCAGGCGGTGAAGACTTTCATGCGGTTGGGGGTGTCGACAATCTTCATGAGGAAGGTCAGCGAGGCGACGGCAATCAGCGTCGCGATAATCCCGACGATCGAGACCATCCGCACGGTCGAGTGGGCGACGTTCACCCAAATGTAGGTCGAGAATTGGCCGTTCGTGTTCGCCGCGACATTGACGGCCGCGTAGAACAGGCCGGTACCCAACAGGGGCATAAGGTAGGGGCCCTTGACCAGGTCTTTGAGGCCGGGTTGGTCAGCGACGGCGGCCTCGGACGAATGAGCGGCGGCCCACTCGCGCGATTCAGGCAGCGTCGACCGCAGCACGAGGACGACGACGGCGACGACGACGAGGTGCCCATAGAGGATCTGGCCGCCGGTGCGGCCCATGTCGCCGACAATGGCCGCGATCCCCATGGTGACGAGCACCCCGACCATCCACAGAATGTGCGTGAAGCTGATCATCTTGCCGCGGTGCTCCTCCGGCGCCTCCTCGGCGATCATCGACAGCGACACCGGCAGGTCAGCCCCGACGGCGAAGCCCAACGCGGGGATCGCGACATACAGCAGGCCCGCACTGCCGGCGAAGACCAGGGCGACGCCGGCCAGCGTGTAGAGGATCATCGTCACGGTGAACACCTTGCGGCGGCCGTAACGGTCACCCAGGCGGCCGCCGACGATGGCGCCGATGGCGATGCCGATCGTCAGCAGCGACGAGAGCTTGCCGATGATGCCGGGCGTGAGGCCCAAGGCGTGTTGATAAAGAACGAGGGCGGTACCGGTCGAGACGATCCCGGCGGCGTCGAGGTAAGACGCCATGCCGGCAACGACTGTCGTGTACCACGGGCTGTGCTGTTTCGTTGCGTGCATAGATGACCTTCCTTGGTCGTGCGACGGCTCCGCCTGGGCTCTGCGGAGATGACTCCAGGCTAAAATGAAACGATTCAATTAGGAAGGGGGCAACGCGAAATGTGGTAACTGCCACAGATGAGGATTCGGATAGGCGGTCACGCGCGTGGTCGCTGCATAAACTGGACGGGAATGAGGACGAACAAGGGGGGCGCGTGGCTGCTGTCACCATCAAGGACGTCGCGGCGCGTGCCGGCGTGTCGGTGGGCACGGTCTCGCACGTCTTCAACCATCCCGACCGCGTGAGCGCCGCCAGCCGCGCGAAGGTTGAGCGCGCCGTCGCCGACCTCCACTTCGTCCGCAACACCCAGGCCGGCGAGCTGCGCCGCGGCCGCGCGTCGACGATCGGGATGGTCGTCCTCGACATCGCCAACCCGTTCTTCGCCGAGGCCGCCGTCGCCGTCGAGGACACCCTGTCCGACGCCGGCCTCCTCATGACGCTCAGCTCGTCACGCAGCGACGTCGACCACGAAGCCCAGCTGCTGGAATCCCTCAAAGCGGCGAAAGTCCGCGGGATTCTCCTCACCCCGTGTTCCGAGGACGTCGCCCTGGCCGAAAGCATCGCCGGTGACGGTATCCCCGTCGTCCTCATGGACGCGCAGACCGATTCGCCGCTGCTGTCCAGCGTCGCTGTCGACGACGAACATGGCGCCTATCTGGCCATTCAGCACCTCGTCGAGGCCGGGCGCCGCCGCGTCGTCTTCCTCAACGGGCCGCACGCGATCCGCCAGGCACGCTCGCGGTCACGCGGGGCCGCGAGGGCGTGGGAGGACGCCGGGCGCGACCCGGCCGACCTCGTCGAGATCGAATGCGACGCGTTCCGGGCGCCCGACGCCCAGCGTGAGGCGACAAAAGTGCTGGCCAAGGGCATGATCGACGCGTTCTTCTGCGGTAACGACCTCATGGCGATGGGCGCCTACAACGCGTTGCGGGCGGCGCGCCTGCGCATCCCCGAGGACGTCGCGGTGGTCGGCTTCGACGACACCCCGATGGCCGCGCAGTTCGCGACCCCGCTGACGACGGTGCGCCAGCCGCTGCGCGAGCTCGGCAGCGCCGCGGCGGCCCTGCTGCTGCGTGAGGACGCGCCGGTCGAGCACGTGTCGCTGCCGCCCCGGCTGGTCGTCCGCGAGTCGACGGCAGGCGAGGCCGCGACCACCCGCGCGTGAACGTGATCAAAAAGGTCACGTTCACCGGTTGGGCTGCATGAACGTGACCGAATCGGACAGAAAGGTCACGTTC
>URAS01000026.1 GCA_900545825.1 uncultured Actinomyces sp. | reverse complement strand
GTGGTGGAGCTAGGGGGATTCGAACCCCCGACCTTCTCATTGCGAACGAGACGCGCTACCAACTGCGCCATAGCCCCTGGACGACGATTAACTATATTGTGGTGGTCGCCCTGATGCAAATCCATCAGGCTTGAGGGGATAGTGGTCTCGCTCACTATCCCCTCGATGCCTGCTAGATCCACGATTGCAGCCACATGCGCCAGTCCCAATGACTGCGGGGGATCGGCCAGGCCGCCGTGACCGGGAGGAAGAACACGCCGCACAGGATGATGACCGCGGCGAGCCCGACGGCGATCCACGTCGAGTTGCGCGACACGGTGATCGTCGGCGCCTTGAGGTTGTATTCCCACGCCGCCATCGGCCACGCCTTCGGCGTCACCGACCCCGAGAACGTGCCGAGGAGGTAGACCACCGCCAGCGCGACGAACGGGACGAGGACGATCGTGTAGAACATGAAGATCGTGCGGTTCCAGTAGAGGAACCACGGCAGCCACAGCGACGCGTACCCCAGAAGGATGAAGCCGGCGCGCCAGTCGCGCAGCCAGAACACGATGATGATGAGGAACAGCATCGCGGCGACGCCCAGCCACCACATGAACGGGTTACCGATCGTGGTGGACGCGCGGACGATCTCGGTGCCGTCGGAGTTGTTCGACGTCAGCCACATCATCGACGTGGGCCGCAGGTCGAGGATCCACTGCAGCGCGTTCGCCTGGTAGCGGTGCGGCGACGTCACGCCCGTGTGGAAGTGCATGGTGTCGACCTGGAACTTCCAGAAGTCCGCCAGCGCGCCCTTGCCGGTGCCGCCGTGGCCGTACGCGTTCGGGTGGGCGAACCACGACCACCACGACGCGAGGTAGACGAGGATCGCAACCGGCACCAGCTGGAGGAACGCGGGGATGCCACCGCGGACGATGGCGCGGCCGATGAGTGTCTTCCCGCGCATGCCGCCGCCGTAACGCATGGTGATTTCGCGGACGAAGAGGAAGATCCCGCCGAACGCGATGACGTAGATGGCGTTCCATTTGACGCCGCCGGCCAGGCCCCAGAGGACGGCAGTGGCGACCAGCCACGGTCTCCACACGGAGACCTTTTCCTTGACGCTGAGGTCGCCTCGATTCTCGTGCATGAACGCGGCGAGTCGGCGATGATAGTCGAACTGGTCCAGCAGGAACGTGTAGAAGCCGGCGGTGAGGAACATCGCGGCGAATACATCGAGGAGGGCGATACGCGACACCGACACGGCCACGCCGTCAACCGCCATGAAGAGGCCGGTCATCAGGGTCATCAGCGGCGAGTCAAACAGTTTGCGGGCGATCAGGCACGTCATGAGGACGACGACGATGCCCGCGAGTGCCGGCATGATGCGCCACGCCCACGGATGCTGCCAGCCGAACATTTGCGGGCCGAAGCCCAGCAGCCACTTGCCGACCTGCGGGTGGACGATGAACGCACCCTGGGTGGACAGGCCCGAATAGTCGCCGGCCTGGAAGGCGTCGTTGACGTTGTCGGCCCACTGGCCCTCATAGCCGAGATGCCACAGCGAATAGGCGTCCTTGACGTAGTACGTCTCGTCGAACGCGATGCGGTCGACGCCGCCCAGGTCGATCAGGCGGATGAGGGCGGCGATGATGACGCTGGCGAGGATCGCGAACCGCTGCAGCTGGTCGTCGGTGAACTTCTTCCACGCGACGACTGCCGTGCGAGGACGGAAATCGGAGGCCAACGCGTCGGCCTCACTGAACGTGTCGAGCGGCCGCTTCGGCTGGTCCGTGGCGGGTTCGGCGGGTTCGGTGGGCTGTGCGGCGGGTTCGCCGGGGGCCGGTTCCGCGAGGGGCTCGGCGGGGGCCGCGGCCGCTGTTGCGTCGGCCGGAACCGGCTCGGCGACTGCTTCGGCGGCAGCCGGAATGGGCTCGGCGGGAATAGGTGCCTGGATGGGTTCGGCCTCCACCGCGGCGGGCACGGCGGCGCCGGCGGCCGCGATCGCGGCGTCCTCGGTCGCGGGCTGGGCGGGAGCGCCCTCGCTATCGAGATCGGTGAGGGCGTCGGCCTGGGTGGCGGCGACCTGCTCGGCGGGCACACCCTCGGGCGCGCCCGGCGCGGCCTGCTGCGCGGCCACGCGGGTCTGCGCAACGGGATCGGTCGTCGGCTCGACGGTGTAAACGTCGACGCCACCAGGCAAAACATCCTCGGCTGGCTGCGCGGGTGCTGCCGGCTGAACAGGCACGGCAGGTTCCACGGGCGCGGCCGGCTGAGCAGGTTGCGCGGGCTCGACAGGTTGCGTCGGTACGGCCGGTTCTGCGGGTTCGGGCTGGGCCGGCTGCGCGGGCATCGTCGGCTGGGCAGGTACGGCCGGCTGCGGGATGAACGCCTGGGCCTGCGGTTCGGGCTCGGGCGCGCTCGGCGGGATATCGGGCGCGTCCTGCGGCTCCGGCTGCGCGGCGGCGTCCTCGGGATAGACGGGAGCCTCGGGAATGAACGGCTGCGGCTCGGCGGCCGGCGGCATGGCTGCGGCGGCCGGCGGCGGGACGGGCGTGGGAGAGACCGCGTGCGGGCGCGCCATGTCGGGCTGGCCGGCATCGGCGGCGGGTTCGTTCCAGTCCTGGTGATAACGCAGGCTGGACGGCGTGTACGGCGTGGCCTGGTCGGCGTGAATGATGGGGATCGACTCGGGCTCGACCGGTGCGGGCTCGGGTTCGATCGATTCGGGCTCGATCGGCGCCGGCACGTCCTGGCTGGGGGCGTCCGGGATGAGCAACGGGATCTGTTGGTTGGGCGTCGGCTGCGCGCCCTCGGATCCCTCAGGCGGCAAGGGCAGGTCCTGCGAATCCTCGCGAAGGCCGTCGGTACCCGGTTGGGCGGCGGCGTCCTGTTGCCGGATTTCGGCTTGGCGCTGCGACAGGGGGCTCAGCGGATCGACGCCGTAGCGGCGCGCAAACTCGGAATGGAAGGTCGGCCGGTGATGCTGCTCGGGCTCCGGGGCGCCGGTTTGGCGGCGCAGTTCGCGGGCACTGGGAGGACGGGTAGCGTCGGGTTCGTTGTTGGGCAGCGGCGGCGGCAGGAACGAGAAGTGCCCGCTGCTGCTGGTGGCCTGGTCGGCGCCCGGCTCCGACGATTCCACATCGAAGGAGTAGCGGCGTCGCTGCGAGGGCGACGGGTCACTGTCCGCCGGGTCGTCGGGGCCCACACCTGGGTATTGATCACGCTGGTCACTCACATGAGGATTCTAAACCGGATGTCAGGAGACACTCGCGTCATTCCCCAGCCCACCCGGCCTGCGGCGCGCGGGAAAGGACCGCTGCCTATTCGGTCCTTTCCCGCGCCCCACGGGGAGGCGACGTTAGGCGACGGGTCGCGTCTCGTCGGCGGCGTAATCGAAGAAATCGAAGTCCGCGCACTGGCGATGGAACAGCCTATCGGCGCAGGTCAGGCCCACCATCGTGCCGGTGAACTCGCCGTACGCGCAGTATTCGTCGGACATCGTCGTCGTGTCAAAGTCCGGCCCGATCCGCGTGAACTGGTCGCCGTCGGTGCCCCAGCTGAAGAAGAAGCGGCGGCCCTCGACGGTGACGCGTAGGTAGACCGCGCCCTCGGGGGCCGGCGTCTTCGTGTCGGCGACCTCGGTGCGCGTCCCGTTTTCCAGCCGGACGATCGAGAGGACGGGCCTCCCCAACGACTGTGAATAAGTCTTCCGCAGGTTGACGTAATTCATGTTGTCGTAATAGACGATGAGGCCCGCGGAATGCTGATACACCACCGGGTCGAACTCCATCTTCGTCGTCGCCTGGGCGTAGACGCTGGTGAGCTTGCGGGCAACCAGCGAGACGCGGTTCAGCGACGTCCGCGCCTCTTGCCCGCGCATCCGCAGCCAGCCGGGGCGTTCGGTCAGCGACGTGAACGACGTGGGAAGCAGCCGAGGCGAGTAATAGAAGTTCCCCAGCGTCGGCTGGTCAAAGTCGTCGTGGCTGGGGAGTTCCGGCATCTCGACGCTGGGCAGGTCGGGTTCGGGCACCTCCAGCTGGGCCAGTCCGGTTCCGTCGGCCGTGCGCAGCCAGCCGTCCTCGGTCCAGCGCATCCGCTCGATCGCCGATTCCCTGCCCAGCGTGCAGCGCAGCTCCGGGATGAACGGGCGCGCGGTGAGGTGGACGAGGTAGGCGTCATTCCCCGCGAGGTTGACGTACGAGCCGTGGCCGGACTTTTGGAGGACGGAATCCGGGTTGAAGTATTTCGGCTTCAAATGGTCGGGGTCATGACGTTCGTTCGGGTTGCCCGGCGCCGACGTGAGGATCGGGTTCGTCGGGTCGCCCTCCCACGGGCCCCACACCGACCGCGACCGTGCCATCGTCACGCAGTGGTTGTAGCCCGTCCCGCCCTCGGCGCACATGAGGTAATACCAGCCGTCACGCTTTGTCAGGTGGGGTGCCTCGATGCAGCCGCGGTCGGTGCCGCCGGCCCAAATGCGCTTCGGATAACCGACGATTTTCTGGGCCGCGGGGTCGTATTCGGCCAGGCAGATGACGCCGGGCTTTTCGTATCCGTCGCGCGTCTCCCACTCCAGCGAGACGACCCATTTCTTGCCGTCGTCGTGGAGCATCGACATGTCGAAGCCGGCGGAATGGAGGTAGACGGGCTCGCTCCAGCATCCCATGATGTCGGGCGAGGAAATGACGAAGTTGTCGACGTCGAAATACCGCGCGTTCATCGAATTCATTACCGAATAGACGACGTAGAAACGGTCCTCGGCCTCGCAATACGTCAACGAGGGCGCCCAGACGCCCTTCGCCGATGGCAGTCGCGTGAGGTCGGGCGCGTTCTCGGTGAGGACGTGGGTGAGCAGCTCCCAGTGGACGAGGTCGCGCGAATGGTAGATCGGGATGCCGGGCAGCCACTCGAAGGTCGACACGGCGACGTAAAAGTCGTCGCCCTTGCGGCAGATGCACGGGTCGGGGTTGAAGCCGGGAAGAATCGGGTTGTGGATCATTGGTCACCTCGTGGTTGTGGTGGGAAACCAGCCTTGGCCAACGCAGCGGCCCAGGTCCCACGAGTCCCAGCCCACCCAGCCTGGCTCGCCAACCGTGTCGATGGCGAGCTTGAAGTTCCAGAAGTAGTGCCCGACGCCCTCGTTCCACGCCGCCAGTTGGGCGTCGGCGAGGGCGCGGTAGAGAGCGCGTTTCTCCTCGGCCCCCAGCGTTTCGCCGGTGGCGCCCTCTTCCCCGTTGAGGACGGAGCGGCCGCCGTGGGTGTCGACCCCGCAGCCGGCCGAGTTAAACAGCGACCATTCCCCGACGATCAGCGGCACCGTGGCGGCGACGCTGCGCAGCTGGGGAACGTAGTGGTCGCGGATGTACGCGGCGTAGCCCTCGGCGGCCTGGTCGCAGCCTTGGGTCTCGGCCAACATGAGGTACTGGTGCGTGTCGAGGATGACGTTGTCGAAACGGTCGAAGAAACGCCCCCAGCGGGTGAGGTCGAAGCCGTCATGGAAAACGACGGGCACCGAGCGGTCCGTGCGGCTTCGGATCGTGTCGTAGGCGCGGCCATAGAACTCCTCGAGGAAGTCGAAGGTGACGGGTCCGCTGCCGCGTGCCAGGTCGGGGTCGCGCGGGGGATAGCGGTCCATCACGTCGAACGCCTGCCACGAGGTCGTCGTGTTGGGTTCGTTGAGCACCTCGATCCCGGCCAGCGCCGGGTGCGAGCCGTACCGCTCGGCCAGGCGGGCGAGGACGGAAAGGGCGAAGTCGACCTCGTCGGGCTGGCTGGCCCACGTGCACACCCCGGAGATGCCGCCGTTGTCGAAGCCGTTTTGCGAGCCGGGGACGGTGTGGAGGTCGAGGAGGATCGTGAGGTCCCAGCGCTGGGCCCAGGCGAAGGCCCGGTCGAGCTCGTCGATGCAGCCGAGGAACGGGGCGCGGTCGCCGAACACGAAATAGGGGACGGGGATGCGGACGGACGTCATTCCCCACCCGGCCATTTGGACGAAGTCGCGCTCGGTCACCCATTCGGCGCGGTGCATGCGGATGCGGGCGGTGTAGACGTCCTCGGGCAGATCACGGGCGAGGTAATACTCGTCCTCGGCGGGGCAGTCGGCGAACAGGTTGGGGCTCATCCATTTCTCGAGGACCAGCCAATTTCCGAGGTTGACGCCGTGGATAGTCGCAGTCATTGAGGTATCCCTTCGGTGAGAATGTGCGTGACGGTGGTGGTCATTTGACCGACTTGATGCGGAGGATGAACACGCATCCCAGCAGGGCAAACAGGATCGAGGTGGGGAACGCCCACGTGTAGCTGCCGGTCATCCGGAAGATCTGGGACGTCACCAGCGGGCCACACATTTGGCCCAGCGTCGTCGCCAGGTTGAGGATGCCCAGGTCCTTGCCGGCCTCTTCCTTGCTGGCGATGACGTCGACGTTGAGGGCCTGGTCGACGCTCATGTAGACGCCGTTGCCGAAACCGGCGATGCCGGCGTAGAGGTACATGCCGGTGACGCTCGGCCAGATCAGCGGCATGGCGACACCCAGGGCGAAGAGGACGGACGCGACGACGACGGGCACTTTGCGGCGGCCGATCTTATCTGAGAGCGGGCCGGAAATCAGCGAACCGATGACGGAGACGACCATGGTGATCGTCGCGAGGACGGCCAGCGTGTCGGCCGTCGCCTGGGTCCCCAGGCCGATGTACTTCTGGAGGATGAAGAACTGGTACACCATGATCATCTGGTAGGACACGAGCATGCACAGGCGTCCTCCGAATGCACGGTAGAAGTCGCGGTGATCGAGGAATCGGGGCGGCTTGAACGAGCGGACGACGTCGCCCAGGGTGCCCTCGTCTTTCGGCAGGTGCTGCGCGGACATTTCGCGCGGAAGGATCATGAGGGCGATGAGGCCGGCGACCGCCATGAGGATGCCCGCGGCGATAAAGCCGCTGATCAGGTGGCCGACAAAACGCGACCCGATGATGACGCCGATCGGCTGGCCGAGGACCTGGCCCGCACCGAAGAACGCCGACATGGCACCGCGGTTGCCCTCGGGGATGCGGTCCGACAGGAGGGCGACCAGCGGGGCCAGCATCATGTTGAGGCCGACCATCGCCAGGCAGTAGAAGGTGATCAACAGGGGCGCCGACGTGGTCGTTCCCGTGAGGAACAGGGTGACGCCGCCGAGGATGGCGCCGCCGACGACCCACGGGGTGCGGCGGCCGAAGCGCGAGCGGGTACGGTCCGAGAAGTTGCCGAACACGATGTTCGCCACCAGTGAGGCCACGGCGGTGAAGGCGTTCATCGTGCCGTTGAACGTGTCGGGGTTGGGGACGACGCTCTTGAGGTGCTGGGGGAGCAGCACCGACATGACGATCGCGAGGCCGGTCATCCAGAGGACGCCGAAGATGATGAAGCCGGCGCCGAAGCGCGCGAGGAAGGCGCGGGGGACCGGGCGGCCGGTTTCGGGAGAGAGGGTGGGGTCTTTTTCAGCTGCGGCGATGGCGGCGGAATGGGCTCGCCAGCGCTCTTCGGGTTCGGGGTCGGTCATCGTTGTCCTTTCGAAGAGGCGACGCTGCGGTGCAGTCGTTACCTAGTGGAGACTAGGTAACCATGAGTGTATGGGGGTCGGGAGGCGCGCGCAAGGGTTTTGTTCTAGAAAAATACAAAATGTGAGCAAGGGGACGCGGGGCCCGCCCTCGGGGTGCTCCCGGTAGGATCGGCCTATGGCTGCTTCTCGTCCCCGCGTGCGGAAGAGTCCGGAGTATCGGCGGCAACAGATCATCGACGCCGCGGTGCGCCTCATCGGCGTCAATGGGTTCAACGGCACGTCGCTCAAGGACATCGCCGACGAGGTGGGCCTGACCCAGGCCGGGCTGCTTCATTACGTCGACTCGAAAGAGGGTGTCCTCTCGCTGGTCATCACCGACGTGTACGACGTCGAGGGGTCGCCGGACGAATTCCTGCGCTCGGGCCTGCCGGGGTCGGATCCGCAGGCCCCTCATTTCCCCGCCTACCTGCGCTATCTCGTCCGCTGCAACGAGGCGCGGCGGCCGCTGTCGCAGATGTTTACCGTCCTCCAAACCGAGGCGCTCTCGCCCACGCATCCGCTGCACGACATGTTCGCCCATCGCCCGGAGGATGTGTGGGACCAGTATTCGCAGTACCCCTGGGCGCTGCCCGAGGTCGTCGGCGGCTGGGAGCTGGGGATGCGGCCGATCGTCAGGCGCTGTATCGCGATGATGGACGGCCTTCAGCTGCGGTGGCTGCGCGATCCGCCGATCGTCCTCTCCGACGAGTGGGCGGCGTTCGAGCAGATGATCTTCCCGTCGCCGCTGTGGGACCCCTACCGCTAGTGAGTGAGTGGTAGATAACGACCGTATGCTGTGCTCGCGGAATGGTGTCGGTCGTGCATCGGTGATCCGTATCTGGCTGGCGATAGATAGGCAGTGCCGGTGGCTGCCGGGCCCGCGCGTGCGACGATAGAGGCATGAGCGAGCAGACGTGGCACCTGGCCCCCGGGGTCATCACCCTGGCGGCGACCCCGATCGGCAACCCGCAGGACGCCTCCGAGCGGCTGCGGATCGCGCTGGCCGAGGCCGACCTCATCGCGGCCGAGGACACGCGCCGGCTACGGGCGTTGGCGTCGCGCCTGGGCGTCGAGGTAAAAGCCCAGGTCACAGCGTCACACGATCACAACGAACGGGAAAAGGCGCCGTGGCTGGTCGAACGCGCGCAGGCGGGGGAGCGGGTCCTCGTCGTTTCCGACGCGGGCATGCCCACGGTGTCCGACCCCGGATTCCCCGTCGTCGAGGTCGCGCGCGCCGCGGGCGTCGGCGTCACCGTCCTGCCGGGGCCGTCGGCGCCGCTGGCCGCGCTGGCGCTCAGCGGGATTTCGCCCGCGCGCTTCAGCTTCGAGGGATTCGTCGCCCGCAAGTCCGGGCCCAGGCGGCAGGCGTTTGCCGAGCTCGCCAGGGCGCAGCGGACCCTTATCTTCTTCGAGTCGCCCAGGCGGCTGGCCGAGACCCTCGCCGACGCCGCCGCCGTCTTCGGCCCCTCCCGCGAGGCCGCCGTGTGCCGCGAACTGACGAAAGACCACGAGGACGTGTGGCGCGGAACCCTCGCCGACCTGGCCGAACGTGCGCGCGACGGGGTGCTGGGCGAGATCGTCCTCGTCATCGCACCGGCCGAGCCCACCGAAGCCGATCCGGCCACGCTGGCCGCCGACGCCCTCGAGCTGGCTGCCGACGGGGTGCGCCTCAAAGACGCCGCCCGCCAAGTTGCCCAGGCCGCCGGCGCCCGGCCGCGCGAGGTCTTCGAAGCCGCCCTCGCCCTCAAGTCCTCACGTGAGACGCAGTAAATCCCACGGTGAGGCGCCCCGAATCCCACGGTGATCCACCCCGTGAAGGATCGGGTGGCGTATGCAGTTAGACTGGGCGCATGAGCCGTATTCTCTCCGCAGTCGCCTGGCCGTACGCAAACGGCCCGCGCCACATTGGTCACGTCGCCGGTTTCGGCGTCCCCTCCGACGTTTTCTCGCGTTACATGCGAATGGCGGGCCACGACGTGCTCATGGTGTCGGGCACTGACGAACACGGCACCCCGATCCTCGTCCAGGCCGACGCCGAGGGCGTCACCCCGCGCGAGCTGGCGGACCGCAACAACCGGCTGATCGTCGAGGACCTCACCCAGCTGGGCCTCTCCTACGACCTCTTCACGCGCACGACCACCGGCAACCACTACGACGTCGTCCGCCGCATGTTTGCCCAGGTCCGCGACAACGGCTACATGATCACGCAGACCCAGATGTCCGCGATCTCGCCGTCCACCGGCCGCACCCTGCCCGACCGCTACATCGAAGGCACCTGCCCGATCTGTGGGGCCGCGGGCGCTCGCGGCGACCAGTGCGACACGTGCGGTAACCAGCTCGATCCGATCGACCTCATTAATCCCGTGTCGAAGATCAACGGCGAGACGCCGAAATTTATCGAGTCGACGCACTACTTCCTCGACCTGCCCGCCCTGGCCGAAGCGCTGGGCGAATGGCTGGACGACCGTGAAAAGTCGGGCACGTGGCGGCCGAACGTTATTCGGTTCTCGCAGAACATCCTCGAAGAGATCAAGCCGCGCGCGATGACGCGCGACATCGACTGGGGTATTCCCGTTCCCGGCTGGGAGGACCAGCCGAACAAGCGCCTGTACGTGTGGTTCGACGCGGTGGTCGGCTATCTGTCGGCGTCGGTCGAATGGGCCAGGCGGACCGGCGATCCGGACGCGTGGCGGAAGTGGTGGAACGACCCGGAGACGCTGTCGTACTACTTCATGGGCAAAGACAACATCGTCTTCCACTCCCAGATTTGGCCGGCCGAGCTGCTCGGCTACAACGGCAAGGGGTCGAAGGGCGGCCAGCCGGGCGACCTTGGGACGCTGAACCTGCCGACCGAGGTCGTGTCGAGCGAGTTCCTCACGATGGAGGGCAAGAAGTTCTCGACCTCGAAGTCCGTCGTCATTTATGTTCGCGACATGCTGGAGCGGTACCAGGCCGACGCCCTGCGCTACTTCATTTCTGCGGCCGGGCCCGAGAACCAGGATTCCGACTTCACGTGGAGCGAGTTCGTTCGTCGCACGAACGACGAGCTGGTTGCCGCGTGGGGCAACCTCGTCAATCGTTCGGCGTCGATGATTCACAAGAAGTTCGGCGAGATCCCGACGCCCGGCGAGCTCGAGGACGTCGACCGCGAGCTGCTTGACGCGATCGAGAAGGGCTTCGAGGTCGTCGGCGGCAACATTCGTGCGCACCACCAGAAGGCCGCCCTCAACGAGGCGATGCGCCTGGTCGGCCTCGCCAACCGGTATGTTGCCGAGACCGAGCCGTTCCGCCTGAAGAGCGAGGAGGAGCGGCCGCGCCTGGCGACGGTGCTGTGGACGTTGGCGCAGGCCGTGGCCGATTTGAACCTCATGCTCAGCCCGTTCCTGCCGTTCAGCGCCAACAAGGTTGACCAGATCTTCGGCGGCGACGGTCAGATCGCGCCGCTGCCCGTCATCGAAGAGGTGACGGATCTGGACGTGACCAACGACGACGGTTCGCCCAGGCAGTACCCGGTCATCACTGGCGACTACACGCACGTTCCCACGTGGGGGCGCCACGATGTCGTTCCCGGCACGCCGGTCGCCAAGCCGAAGCCCGTGTTCGTCAAGCTTGATCCCAGTGTCGTCGACGAGGAGCTCGAGCGCCTGGGGATCCAGCCGGAGTAGCTGCTGCCGGTACTCCCGGTGAACGTGTGGCTTTCGTGCGTCCCGCCGTGAACGTGACCTTTCTGTCCGATTCGGTCACGTTCACCGGCCTCAACGCTGGGTGTCAAGTGGCTGTGAGCCATTGTTGTTTGGTTATTGGGTGGTGAGGGTGGTTAGGGGGTGTGGTGTGG
>URAS01000025.1 GCA_900545825.1 uncultured Actinomyces sp. | reverse complement strand
GTAGCGGAACGGGTGGAATGTCGGCGTCGCCGCCATCAGCGAGCCCCACACAAGGATGGCCGGACCCAGCAACGCAAGAGCCTCGGCGACCCGGCGACGGCTAATGAATCCCGATCCGATCAGCGCAAGGATCCACACCCAGGGGCCGACTTTGCCCAGCGGCCCCGATGCCACAGCCTGCGCGTGGGCGTCGATGCCCGCGACGGTCTGTGCCGACCACCAGGGATCGGGTTGAACTCCGTGCGTCGTGACTGTGCGCACGTAATCCGCCTCGCACCCTTCATACCCGCAGCCGTTGGAGACAAGCCGCGAGAAATACGACTGGTCGTCTGACCCCAGCGACGTCGAGTCCAGACGCCACCCGTCCTGCGTATGGAGCAGGTAGGCGTGGGCGACGTCGGTGGGACACACCGCCGCAAAGTCGGCCCACTCCGCAATGAATCGCCGACTGCCGTCTTCGATCACGTCGCCCTTGAAATCGGCCGAATATTTGATCGAATCGACGTTCGTTGGATTGTAGCGGGACACCCATTGGTCGGGGGTCATCAGCTGACCAAAATACGCGGCCTCTTCGGCCGGGATACAGGACCGATCATGCGCATACGTGTAGGCGATCGTCTGGATCGGAATACCCACGGCTTCGGTGAACCGCTGTTTCGCTGCCATGTGGGCAGCAACCTGCGAAGGAACGACCCCGATGAGAAATGCACAGATAAGGACCGGAACGGCGCGCCGCCAGTTTTTCCTTGTCCACACGATGAGGGCGATAACGACGAACACGCCGACGGCCAGCGCATTATTGCGAAACACCATGAAACCGATGAGGCTCATCGCGACGAGTACCCAGTATGCCCATCCCAGTGCGGCGCCGCGATTCCGAGACACGACGGCATAGTGCGACAGCAAGACCAGGGCGATGACGAATGGCGACCACAAGGCGTCTTTAACGGCGGCAAAGGTATAGTCGCCAATCAGCGGGTTGATCACACACCACGCGGTGACCAGGCCGATTGCCACCGGCGACGCGCCGAGCCATCGCAGATAGGCACAACCACCCCCGAGGACCGCTGCCCACACGAGCATCTGGAGGACCGCGAAGACGACGATGCCGACAAGATAGTTGCCGAAGAGATGCTGCGAGATCCGGGTGGCACCCGCCAGCGCCACGTTGTAGGCCAGAGGATGCTGATTCGAGTGAACGATGGGGTCTTCAATAATCGTCATCGTGTCGTTCATCGACGCCATGGGGTAATAGACCCCATACAGCGCCATCCAGAACACAAACGCGACGCCTGCGCAGATCAGTCCGGTCCGCCAGTTTCGGGCCGGGCTGCCCGTCCTCGCCGAGTACCCGGCAACGGGCCGACTGGCAACCGTCGCGACACACGCAAGGATCAGCCCAAGGCCCCCGACGACCAGGCACCGCAGCGGTGACACGTGCCCAGACAACGCCTGAGCAACGCTATCAGCGCCACAGAGAAGCACAGCATAGATCAGGGCGCAGATGACCTGACTCCGTTGTACCAGACCCTTCATCACGCGGCGGTGCGGACGACGGCCGGGTACCGCAAGTAGGCCATGCGGGACGCCTCGCGCCGCGCCCGCAAAATACCCGACATGATGACGCCCAGCATCCCCAGGAGGACGGCAAGCAAGACGAGCGACGCCGCGAGCACCGCGGTGGGCAGACGCGGCACCAGCCCCGTCTGGAAGAAGTGGACGACCACGGGAACGCCGGTAATCAACGCGATCAGCATGATGATCGCACTGCCGATCCCGAAGAACAGTCCCGGCCGCTCGGCGACAAACAACTTGGTGATCAGGCCAAGGATCGCCATCCCGTCACGGTAGGTGTTGAGTTTTGACTCTGACCCTTCGGGGCGATCCCTAAAGCCCACCAATACCTCGGTCTGGGGGACACGCAACGCCATCGAGTGCACGGTCAGCTCGGTCTCGATCTCAAACTCGCGCGCGAGCGCCGGAAACGACTTAACGAAACGCCGGGAGAACACCCGATACCCCGACAGCATGTCGGTGACGGGCTCACCGAACAGGTAACCGACCAGCCGGTTGAACATGCGGTTGCCCTGGGCGTGGCCGGGCCGGTAGGCCGAGGCATTCGGGTCGTCCAGGCGGCACCCCAACACGTGGTCGAGATTCTCGGAGATCAACCGCTGAATGAGATCGCCGGCGCAGGACGCGTCGTAGGTGTCGTCGCCATCGATCATCACGTAGATATCGGCGTCGATGTCGGCGAAGGCCGTCCGCACGACGTTCCCTTTACCCTTTCGGGCGACGAAACGAACCTCGGCCCCAGCCGCGCACGCCTCCTCCTCGGTTCGATCCGTCGAGTTGTTGTTGTAGACGTACACCGTGATACCGGGTACGGCCTCCTTGAGATCCCTCACGACGCGGGCAATGGTCTGTTCCTCGTTGTACGCGGGGACGATCGCGGCAATCGAATATCCCGAGAAATCGTGGCTGCTTTGGCTCACCGGCAACAATCCTTCCTTTCAGGGAAACGGCGGCGCGGATGGAACACAAGGCCCGAGGCCGCGGCCTTGCCGAGCTTCCACTTCATCTTCGCCGGCACCGAACGCGACAGGTAAACCTGGGCGAGCAAGTTTTGCGCCAGCGAAGCCAAAATGTCGAGCCGGTGGAGCGACAGCCCCGCGGCGACCTGGTTGCGGGCGCCGTGGGCGTACTTCCACAGGTTCTTCTCGTTGACCTCGCCCCAGAATGCCGCCGAGTTCGCCGGCATCATGTGGTCGGCGACCGACGCGGGCACGAAAATTCCCGGACGCCACTTGGAGAGCCGGTAGGTGTATTCGGCGTCGTCGAACCAGATGAAGTACTCGGGGTAGGGGAAGCCGCAGGCCTCGACGGCCTCGCGGGTGATGAGGCACGACACGAACGACGTGCAGTCGAGCGTCATATAGGGCTTGCCGGCCGCCAGCGGGGCCACCCACCCCCACTTGGCAGTCGGGAAATTCATTTGGCATGCCTGGCCGTCGCCGGCCCACACGACCATCGACGACGCATACGCCGGCATCGCGCCATAGAAGTCGGTGGCGTCGACCAGGGCGGATTCCAGCTCGCCGAGGGCGTCGGGCCGCGGAGCCGTATCGTCGTCCATGATCCACATGGCGTCGGCGCCCTGCTCGTAGGCCAACCGCATGCCCGCGTAGAAGCCGCCCGCGCCACCCGTGTTCTCGTTCATCGTCCGCACGGTCGTGGGGAACGCGTACTCGCGCGTCGCCAGGTAGTCCGCCGTCTCGTCGGTCGAGGCGTTGTCGACGATGATGAGGTGGTCGGGGTGCCGATTTTGCGCCTCGACCGCGGCCAGGGACTTCTTCAGCAGATCCAGCCGGTTATAGGTGACGACGATTGCGGCGATCTTCATAGCCACTCCTTACGCTTCGTGATTGGTCCCAGCATAACGGGAACGTCTCTCTGCCAGGCCGCGCCACGTCGCCCGCCCTCAGGCAAGCGTCGGCGCGGCTCACACGCCCGGCGCCTACTGACACCCGGTGATCTGCCACAGCCTCACGCGGTCGCGCTGAGCGACCAGCGTCATGTACGGGTCAAGATCGTGCCGATACCGCAGCCCGCCGAATGGCCAGTCCATCTTCCAGCTCTTCACATACACCGACGGGTCCCAGTAGTAGTAGCCGATCTTCTCACGTTTGACGATGTCACACACCTTCGGGTCGGTCGCGATGTCGTCGAAGTGTTCGGCCAGATACTTGTCGTCCTCGCTCCACGTGCCGGCGAAATAGGGGAAGACGAGGTCGGTGTCGGTCACGGCGTAGAGCATGGGCGCGCCGGTGAAGGGGCTCGACAAAACGCGAGAGCCGGCGGGCAGCTGGTCGGCCACGTCACGCTGCAGCTGCAGCTCGCGGGGGGTCACGAGAATATCCTCGTGACGCTTAGGCCTATAGGCGTCGGCCATGCGTCCGTGGACGGGTCCAACCGCGTGGACGATCGAACCGGCCGCGCAGGCGACGACGAGGATGGCGACGATCGCGGGGTACGACGCGGCAGCCGCGCTGGGCCGCCACTTGCTGACCAGCATCTTGACGCCCAGGGCGAGGGCGGCGACACCGACGCCGGCCAGGGGCGCGGCAACCAGCGGGATGATGCCGCCGATCCGGTACTGATCGGAGTACCACAGGGCGACCAGAACCCGCAGCTTGGGGACCTTGAAGAACGAGGCGGCGAAGAAAGCGACCGCAATCACCCAGGTGACGACGTACCAGCGGTAGCGGGAGCGCAGCAGGAGGTAGACGACGCCGACGAGCGTCGCAACCGCGAGAATGATGGCGGGCTCGGGGTTCCCCGACAAATCCCAAAACGCCTGGTTATCGAGGATCCCGCCGGCCGCGATGGAAAGAGGATTGTGCTCGTCCGGCATAATGCGGGGCTCACGCCACTGAAGAAGCCCTTGGACGATTGGCGACCGAGCCCCAAGCACCACGAGGGCGGCCACCGCAATCGGCCACCCGGCAACAGCAACGAGATCCCACCCGCGCGGATGGATCCGCCGCCTGAGCGTCTGCCACGTCACAACGAGAACAGCCGGGAGGGCCAACAATCCGGCGGCAAGAACACCGTTCGGCTGCGCGAGCCCGATGCCGACAGTCGCGACTGCAACGAGAAGCCACTGATAGAGGCCGAATCGCTCGTCGGCTCTCAGGCGACGCGTGATGTCGATGACGACAACCATGAGGCCGGCGACCAGCGCATACGCCAGATAGTTCGGCCACAAGGTCCCGTACGTCATCAGCCGGTAGGGATAGGCAATGACCGTCGCCGCCAGCAACCCGCCCGCGGCCGCCGCGCCCGGCATCCCGGACGTGAGGACGTACGCCGCAGACGCCGCCGCGTAGACCACGGGCAGCAGCACGGCACACGAGACCGCGTTGGTCGCGTAAATCGCGTCGACGCCGGCCTGCTCGACGAGGCTGCACAACCCATGCCACGCACCCGGATAGAAGGCGCCGCCGGTCACTTGTCCGAGGTGTAACGACGAGGCGTCGGCGTGGCGGGTCACCCATTCGGTGCCGACGATATGGAAGATTGCATCGAACCGCTGGGCCGGTCGGCGGAGCATGTTCGTGCCCTCGAGCAAGAAGAACGCACCGCAAACGAATCCGCCGAGGGCGCCAACCATCAGGTCGATTCGAGCGGCACGGCTGGACCGTGGGTGGTCGGGGCGCCGCTGGACGAGGACGACGCCGATCGCGGCCATGACGACGGAGAATACGGCGCCGATCAGCACGACGAGGGGAAGCCGCCACGGCATTCCCGCCATCGGCAGGATGATGGCGAGCACCGCCCACATGCCCACCGACACGCCGGGCGCCAGGGCGACCTTGACGCTGGCCCGCATTCGGGCGGGCAGGACACACGCCAGGCCGGGCACGTAGAGCAACAGCAGGGCGACAATGATCGCCCAGATCGCCAGCAGATTGTCGTGCACGCTAGCTCCTTAGCCGCTCGACGGCCTCCTCGATCGTCCCGTCGACGATCTTCTTGCCGTGGTCGAGGAGGATTCCGCGGTCGCAGAACCGCCGCATCATGTCGAGGTCGTGGCTGACGATGACGAGGGACTTGCCGGCCTCTCGCAACTCGTCGATCTTCGCCAGGCACTTCTTCTGGAACGGCTCGTCGCCGACGGCGAGGATCTCGTCGATGAGGAAGATATCCGGGTCCGTGTGGACGGCGACGGAGAACGCCAGGCGCAAGAACATGCCGGAGGAATAGAACTTGACCTCGGTGTCGACGAACTTGCCGATCTCGGAAAACTCGAGGATCGAGTCGAACGAGTCTTCGATCTGCTTCTGCGTCATCCCCAGGATCGCGCCGTTGAGGAACACGTTCTCGCGGCCCGTCAGGTCGGGGTGGAAGCCCGCGCCGACCTCGATGAGGCCGGCGACGCGGCCCTTGACGCCGATTTCGCCCGAGGACGGCCGCATGACGCCCGAGAGCATCTTGAGCATCGTCGACTTGCCCGACCCGTTAAACCCGATGAGGCCGACGGTCTCGCCATGGTGGAGGGTAAAACTCACGTGGTCGATCGCGCGGAACTGGTTCTTCATCTCCTTGCCGCGGCCCTTGAACTGCCACACGATCATTTCTTTCAGCGTGTGGGTGTTGCGCAGCGTGAAGTCTTTGACGATGTCGTCGGCAATGATGACGGGTTCGTTGTTCTGCTGTGCCATGGGCTCAGAGCTCCTGGGCGAAGCGCCCGTCGAAATGCCTAAACGTCGCCTCGCCGAGCAGGAGGAACACGAACGACACGGCCAGCGCAATAAACGACCACATGACAAGGTGCGGCGTCGCGCCCTCGGTGATCCCGCGGGTAGGCGACCAGAAACCGTAGTGGAACAGCTCGACCGCCGGGGTCAGCGGGTTGAGGTTGTAGAGAACCATCCACCCGGTGCCGCCGATGACCCGCTCGACCATGTCGGCCTTGTAGAGAACGGGCGAGATCCACGTCGCCATCATCAAAATAAGGTCAACAAAGTTCTCCATGTCGCGATAAAGAACGTTGAGCGCCGCACCCAAGAGGCCCAGGCCCAACGCAAACACCGTGACGATGACGAAGCCGCCAAGGACCGCGACGATATTCCAGAGACCGGGCCGCCACCCGCACACCAACGCCCCGACGAGGAGGATGAGCACCTGGGGAGCGAAGTGGATGATCGCAACGACCACGCTGGAACAGGGAAACAGCTGGCGGGGCAGATAAATCTTCTTGACGAGGTCCTGGTTCCCGACCAGCGACCTCGTGCAGTTGCCGAACGCCTCGGAGAAGTAGTTAATGACGACGACGCCCGCGAACATATAGATGACATAGTTCGGGATGTTGCGGTTCATCTGCATGAACACGCCGATCGCGAAGAAGAACACGAGGAACTGGGTCGCCGGCTTGGCGTACGACCACAGCATCCCGAGGAACGACCCGCGATAGCGAACCCGCAGTTCCTTGTGGACGAGGAGATTCAGCAAGTAGCGCCGCCGGAACACCTCGATGAGGCCAAGCGACCGCCCGGGCGTGACAAACCCGGCGGCCGGATCGATCGTCTGGGTGTCGCTCACTCGTCGATGCCCCACTTATCGCTGTCCTCGCCCCGCAAATACGGGCCGACGATGGCGTCGTAACGTGAAAGAGCCGAGGCGATCGCCATGTGCATGTCGAGGTACTTGTAGGTGCCCAGTCGCCCACCGAAGAGGACGTGCGGTTCCTTCGCCGCCATGTCGCGGTACGCCAGCAGCTTCTCGCGATCGGAATCCGTGTTGACCGGGTAGTAGGGCTCGTCGTCGCGCGACGCGAAACGCGAATACTCGCGGGCGATGATCGTCTTGTCCGTGCGATAGTCGCGCTCGGGGTGGAAGTGACGGAACTCGTGGATCCGCGTGTAAGGGATGTCGCGGTCGCCGTAGTTCATTACCGAGGTGCCCTGGAAGTCACCGACGTCGACGACCTCGGTCTCGAAGTCGATCGTCCGCCACGCCAGCTCGCCCTGGGCGTAGTCGAAGTAGCGGTCGATCGGGCCGGTGTAGACAACCGGGACCTTGCCGACGATCGCGTCGCGGTTGTACGGCTGGGACGTGTCGAAGAAGTCGGTGTTGAGCTTGACCTCAATATTCGGGTGGTCGGCCATCCGCTCAAGCCACGCGGCATAGCCGTCGGTCGGTAGGCCCTCCCACGTGTCGTTGAAGTAGCGGTTGTCGTACGTGTAGCGCACGGGCAGGCGCGTGACGATCGAGGCCGGCAGCTCCTCCGGGTCGGTCTGCCACTGCTTTGCTGTGTAGCCCTCGAAAAACGCCTTGAACAGCGGCTCGCCGACGAGCGAAATCCCCTTCGTCCGGAAGTTGTCGTCGACGTGGTCGGCATCGATTTTCGCCGACTGCGACGCGACGAGCTCCTTTGCCTGGGTGGGCGAATAGGCCGCCGAGAAGAACTGGTTGATCGTCCCCAGGTTGACCGGCATGGGATAGACGACGCCCTCGACGGTCGTGTAGACGTGGTGGACGTAGTTCGTGAACGACGTGAAACGGTTGACGTACTCCCACACGCGCTTGTTCGACGTGTGGAACAGGTGGGCGCCGTACGTGTGGACCTCGATCCCCGTCTCGGGGTCGACGTGCGAGTAGGCGTTGCCCCCAATGTGGCTACGCTTGTCGATGATGACGACGCGGGCTCCCGCATCTGACGCGGCACGCTCGGCCATGGTGAGCCCGAAGAGCCCGGAGCCCACAATCACCAGATCAGCGTTCACGGTTGTCTCCTATTTCCCGGCAATATCCGCCCACCATACTAACGGAGAGGCCGATCAGGACCTACTAAAGAGCCCTTTGAGACCAACCACACGGTAGATCACCCGCCGCACCGACGTGGGGATCAGACGATAGGGGCCACGGATTGCCAGGTTGCGGAGGAAGCCCGCCACCCCGGTCACGCCCAGCCAATAGAGACGCTGCTGCATCCGGTACTCGGTGAGAAGCAGCCGCCAGCCGCCGCGACGCGAATATGCGCCGGCGTCCACACGGTAGTTGACGAGGGGCGCCGGCACGTTGACGCAGCGGGCACCGGCCGCGACCATGCGGGCGAACAGCCAGTAGTCCTCCATGCCCGCCAGCTCTTCGTAGCCGCCGACCGCGGCGACGGCGCCCTTGCGGTAGACGACCGACGGGTGGGCAAACGGGTCGCGCAGCGGCAGGGCGGCCTCGATCGCGCTAGCGTCGACGGGCATCTCGCGGCGGTCCCCCGGGCCGTCCTCGCCAAACTCGACGATGTCGGAGCCGACGAGGTCGAGGCCCGACTCGACGAGCGGCACCTGGAGGGCGAAGCGGTCCGGCTGGGAAACGTCGTCGGCGTCCTGCCGGGCGACGATGTCGTAGCGGCACGCGGCCAACCCGGCGTTAAGCGCCTCGGTGAGG
Organism: uncultured Actinomyces sp.; assembly: GCA_900545825.1. Lineage (GTDB taxonomy): Bacteria > Actinomycetota > Actinomycetes > Actinomycetales > Actinomycetaceae > Nanchangia. The sequence continues at coordinate 2,749 of URAS01000025.1, read as the reverse complement.
CCCCGATTCTCCGGCAGCCGGACCAGGTGGATGTCCGGGTAGCGCGCGAGGACGTCTTCAATGTCGTCGCCCACGGGACCGTCGGCCACGACGACGACCTCGCTGGGGGGCCGAGTCTGCGACACCGTCACCGAGTCGAGGGCGGCGGCGACGTAGGCGGCCCGATCCCCCGCGTAGACCGGCATGAGGACAGAGAAGTCAGCCACGAGCGACCTCCTCGATCGCCCGCACCTGGTCCGCGACCGGCGTGTCGGCGAGGACATCGGCGGTCGGACGCGGCGGCTTGAGGCCCTGCCGGATGCCGGCGACCAGCTGCGGCGCCAGCGACGCGCGGTTCGGCGAAGTCGCGAGCAGCCGCGCCCACCGCAGCGCCGTCATCCCCATAAACGCACCGCGGTCCAACGGTCCGAACGCCCGCGAGCGCGTGAACGTCCAGATCTTGTTGCGGACCTCGTTGACGAACCGCGCGCCGGGGTCGGCCGTCGAATTGCCGAAAACCTTGGTCCGGTGCTCGACGCGGGCCGCGGGGACGTAGAGGCCGACGTGACGGCGCAACAGGCGGCCCGTGTACTCGAAGTCGTCGTTCCACAGGAAATAGTCGGCCATCGGCAGCCCTTCCTCGCGGATCGCGCGGGCGTCGATGAGGATCGCGACGAACGAGGCCGTGCGGATCGGCCTGGCCCCAATGGCCGCCGCGTGGCGTCGCTGGGTGCGCCCCAGGAAGGGCCGGTAGCGTGGGCGATTCATCGGGTGCTCACGCCCGTCGATCCAGTCGGCGCGGGCCGCCAGAATCGCCGGGGTCCCCGGGTAGGCGTCGCGCGCGGCCAGCAGCGCCCCGAGGGCGCCGGGGGTGGGGATGGTGTCGTCGTCCATAATCCATACGAGGTCGGCGCCGCCGGCAACCGCCCTCGCGATGCCCGCAGCAAAGCCACCGGCACCGCCCAGGTTTGTTGACATCGTCACGATCTCGTCAACCCGCGGGTGACCAGCCAACACGACCGGCGTCTGGTCGGTCGAGGCATTGTCGACGACAACGACCCGGTCAATTGGGCGCGATTGCAAGGATAACCCGTCCAACACGTCGCCCAGCATGGACGCCCGGTTCCAGGCAACGACCACGGCGGTAACGCGTGGGGTGCGTGTCGTTCCATTCATTCTCCCAGCATACGGGGCAACAATGGGAAAGCCTGTTTATTCCGCTTGCGCTATGCACCGCGTACGCTAAAGGCCAGTGCCTATCGAAAGCTGAGGATATGTCGTCACACGAGTCAACCCCAGACGCCTGGGTGCACCCGCAGCACCTCGTTGCCTCGCGCCAGCCCCGCATGTGGCTGTCGTACGTGTTGGCAGCGGTGCTGGCGATTATTGTCTTCCTTGCGACCTCCGGGCTTCTCATGGCCCATTCGCTGCAGTCGTCGGTCAACGTCTCGGGCGCCGACAAGCTGCTTGACCGTCCGCCCTCGGATTCATATTCGGGCCGTGCCGTCAACATCCTCGTCCTGGGGTCCGACTCACGGAAGGGCGCCGGCAACAAGATCGACAACTCCGAGGAGGACTCGGACCGGTCGGACACGGCGATGATCGTCCACATCGCGAAGGACCGCAAGAGCGCCCTCGTCGTCTCCATCCCCCGCGACACGATGGTCGAGATCCCGCCATGCAAGCTGTCGGAGACCCAGAGCACCAGGCAGCAGCGCGGCCAGTTCAACTGGGCGTACTCGTTGGGTGGGCAAAACGGCTCGACCGACGCCGCGGTCGGCTGCACCCTGACCACCGTCGAAAGCGTCACCCACCTGCACATTGACGACTATGTGGTCGTCGACTTCAACGGCTTCACCAAGATGATCGACGCCCTTGGCGGCATCCGCGTCTACGTCGACCAGCCGGTGCACGACAAGAACACCGACCTCGACCTCGAGGCCGGCTGCTACACGATGAACGGCCACGACGCCCTCCAGTACGCGCGTGTGCGCCACGGTGTCCAGGGCGGCGACGGCTCCGACCTCCAGCGCATCGGGCGGCAGCAGCACATCATGTCGATCATGATGCGCGAGGCGATGGCGAAGAACCTCATGACGTCGGCGCCCAGCCTCTACAACTTTGCACGCGCCGGCCTGTCGTCGCTGACGACGTCGACGTCGCTGTCGAACCTCTCGACCCTGTCGGGGCTCGCCTATTCGCTGCGCGAGTTGAAGCCCGAGAACATCCTGTTCCTTTCGGCGCCCGTCACCGAGGACCCGTACGACCGCAACCGCGTGGTCTTTACCGAGAAGGCCGACACGCTGTGGCAGGTCCTGGCCGCCGACTCGACGTTGCCGGGCGGTTTCGAGGTCAAAGATGGCAACTCGAAGGCCTACACGACCAGCGATCCCAGCGCGGCCAACAATGCGTCGCAGTCGGCACCCGAATCGAATTCGCCGCAATCGGCGTCTCCCACCCCCACCTCCTCTTCCCCTACGCCCAGCACGCAACCGTCAACGTCCGCTCCGGCCTCCACCGAGGATCCGGTCGAGGCAGCACGCGCAAAGTGCGAGGCAAAGGGGTAACGCATGGGTCAACCGCCGTCATTTCCGCCCGCAGCTCACCGCCCGCGGCCCCGCCGCTCCCCGAACGAGGGCGCCCAGGCCGTCGGTGAACCGCAGGCGACGCCGCAGGTGAACGTCCGGGCGACGCCGCCGGCCGCGCAGCAGCCGGCGCCCCCGTCGTTCGCCCCGACCGCGAAGCGGCGCCGCCCCAGCGCGGCGCAGGC
>URAS01000024.1 GCA_900545825.1 uncultured Actinomyces sp. | reverse complement strand
CCACACCACACCCCCTAACCACCCTCACCACCCAATAACCAAACAACAATGGCTCACAGCCACTTGACACCCAGCGTCTGGCCCTATGAACGTGACTTTTCTGGACAGAAGCATCACGTTCATGCCGGTGGATCCGCGGGCGGAGGTCGACGGGGTTGCGGGGGTCGGCGGGATCAGCGGCGGCTCGAGACGCCGACGACGAGGGCGGCGGCCGCCATCGCACCGCATCCCGCGCCGACTCCCCACGACCAGCCCGAATGGCTGTCGGAGGCGTGCTGGCTCTGCTGCCTGGGTGCCGCGGCAATTGTGCTCGAGGGCGTCCTCGGCGCCGGGGTCGACGCTGTCGTCGAGGGCTCCGGCGTGCTCGGGGTCGGCGTGGGCGCGGCCGGGTCGGTCCCCAGGGTCTCGTCGGTGTCCGGGTCGGCCGCGCGCGAAGCCAAGGCGCGGGCACGGCGGTAGTAGTCGGCGCGCGCGGCCTGGTCGCCCTCGTTCGTTTCGGCGACGTAGTCGTGGTAGTCGCGCTCGTCGCCGCCAGTCTGCGGGTCGCGCGGCTGCGGGGTGGTGGTCGTGGGCGTCGGCGTCGAGCTCTCGCCGCCGTGCGAGGGCGCAGGCGTCGTCGACTTAGCCTTGTAGCAGCTGGCGAGTTCCGGCGGCAGCGGCTGGTCGCCGGGCTCCCACTCGTCGACGACCTTGCGTTGCTCCGCGGTCAGGTGGTCACAGTCGACGGGCTTGACGGAAGTGAGTGGCGTCGGGCTCGGCGTGTCCTCGCTGGGTTCGGCCCACGCGAGCACCGGCGCGCACGCCAGCAGCACGCCCGCGCCGCTTGCCGCGGCCATCGCTGCGAAACGCCTCATCACCGACCTCCTCACTTCACTGTAACCCAGGGTTGCGTCACCTTGCCATATCAGAACAGGGCCTAAACGGCGCAATGACGCGGAACACACGCCACCGAGAGGCCGTCCACGGGGCCGCACCGTCTCTCACAAACCACCGCGCGACCCGCGCGCCGGAACCGGCACTTTTTGGCGCCATCGCGGCGTGATCGCCCGCCGGGGCGCGTGGTGAGAGCATCCCCCCCCGCGATCCCGCGCCACACGGCCCACGCGTAGCGGACACCATCCCGCGGCCGCGCCCTCGCCGGGCGCCTCCGGGAAGATATGCCCCGGCGCTCCCCCGGCCGGTCGGAACGTGCAGGCCGCCCGGCCTCGGGCATAACGGAACGCGGGACCCACCCGATTGGGCGGATCCCGCGTTCGTCGCTATGTGGCGCCTGGCGCCGGCTGTCAGCCTTAGGCGGGCTGATCCGTGTCGAGGTCACGCGTCAGCGTGCCGTCGAGCGGAATGCCGGGGCCCATCGTCGTCGACAGCGTGGCCTTCTTGATGTAGCGGCCCTTCGCCGAGGACGGCTTGAGCCGCAGGACCTCGTCGAGGACGGCGGCGTAGTTCTGCGCCAGCTGCTCCGGCGTGAACGACGTCTTGCCGATGATGAAGTGGAGGTTCGCGTTCTTGTCGACGCGGAACTCGATACGGCCACCCTTGATTTCCTTGATGACCTTGGCGACGTCCATCGTCACCGTACCCGTACGCGGGTTCGGCATGAGGCCGCGGGGACCAAGGATGCGGCCCAGGCGGCCGACCTTGCCCATCATGTCCGGCGTCGCGACGGCGACGTCGAAATCGGTGTAGCCGCCGGCGACCTTCTCGATCAGCTCGTCCGAGCCGACCTCGTCGGCACCCGCGTCGAGCGCCTCCTGCTCCTTCGGGCCGTTAGCAAAGACCAGGACCCTCTGGGTCTTGCCCGTGCCGTTGGGCAGGGTGACGGTGCCGCGGATCATCTGATCCGCCTGACGCGGGTCGACACCCAGCCGGAAGACGACCTCGACGGTCGCATCGAACTTGGTGGTCGACGTTTCCTTGGCCAGCCGCATCGCCTCGAGCGGCTGGTACTTGCGGTCCCGGTGGACCTTGGTGGCGGAGGCGTTAAACGCCTTCGAGTGCTTTGCCATCTGCTTTACTCCTTGCAGTTGTGGTTGGGGCGGGCCGCACTTGGCCCTTCCACGACGCCCTATGCGTTAGTTAACGGTGACGCCCATCGACCGAGCGGTGCCGGCGATGATCTTCGCCGCAGCCTCGATGTCGTTAGCGTTGAGGTCGTCCTTCTTCTGCTCCGCGATCTGACGGACCTGGTCCATCGTCAGCGAGCCCACCTTCTTGACGTGGGGCTCGCCCGAGCCCTTCTCGATGCCAGCGGCGCGCTTAATCAGCTGAGCGGCCGGCGGCTCCTTGGTGATGAACTCGAAGGAGCGGTCCTCGAACACCGTCACCTCGACGGGGACGATGTCGCCACGACGAGACTCCGTCGCAGCGTTGAACGCCTTGCAGAACTCCATGATGTTGACACCGTGCTGAGCCAGCGACGGGCCGACGGGAGGAGCCGGGTTGGCCGATCCCGCAGGAATCTGCAGCTTGATCAGGCCAGTGACCTTCTTCTTTTTCGCAGCCATGTAGGGTCCTTTATCTTGTGTGAATGATCAGCCCAAAAGGGCCAGTGTGCGAGGCGCGCACACGAGCGAACAGTCTACGCCCTATGCCCGCCAACGCCACAGTTTGAGTGGGGGACGTCACCCCCGTCGGCCTTAGGAGGTCTTTGCCACCTGGCCGAACGACAGCTCGACCGGGGTCTCGCGGTCGAAGATCTTGACGAGAACCTTGAGCTTTTGCTGCTCCGGCTCGATCTCGGAAATCGTCGCGTCCATCGTGGCGAAGGGGCCGTCGGTGACGGTGACCGACTCGCCGACCTCGAAGTCGACCTCGATCTTGGGGGCCTTGGGTTCGGCCTTGCGCGACATTTCGCGGCCCTCGGCGACGTCTTGCGCCTGGATGCCGTCGGCGGTCGGCGCGAGCATCGACACGATCTCGTCTTCGGTCAGCGGCACCGGGTGCTGGTTATCGCCAACAAAACCGGTGACGGCCGGGGTGTCCTTGACGACACGCCACGCGTCGGGCGCCTCTTCCACCAGTTCCATGCGGACGAGGGCGTAGCCCGGGATCCGCACCTGGTCGACGACCTTGCGTTCGGTCTGCTTGACCTGGACGACCTTCTCCATCGGGACCTCGACCTGGTAGATGTAATCTTCCATGTCGAACGTCTGGATGCGCTGTTCCAGGTTGGACTTCACGCGGCGCTCGTAGCCGGAATACGTGTGGAGGACGTACCAGTAGCCGGGCAGGACGCTCAGTTCCTCGCGAACCTCGTCCTGTGCCGCCTTGACGCGCTCGTCAATCGAGGCCTGCTGGGCCTGGGCCGGCGTGAGGTCGCCCTCGGCGTCCCCCGCATCCTGGGCCACATCCTGGTCGGCGTCCTCGATCGAAGCGGGCTGTTCCGGCTGGTCCTGAGCCTCGACCTCGACCGGGGCCTGGGCCTCAATCTGGTCGTCGAGGGCGGGAGCGGCGTCGGCCTGGTCGGCCTCGACCCGCTGGGCCTGCGACACCCGACGCTCTTCGCCTTCGGCCTGGAAAATGCTGTCCATGTCCTCACTCATCTGTTTTTCGTCTCTCTTTCGCGCGCTGCCTCGAGAATTACAAATCCTAGCCGAACACCACGCGCGCCAACGCGGAGAAGACGAAGTCAAACAGGCCGATGATGGCCATGAGGACGAGGACGAACACGATGACGACCGCAAAGTACGTCCACATCTCGTCGCGGGTGGGCCAAACGACCTTCTTCAGCTCGGCAATGATCTGACGAATAAAGAGCCCAATACGCGCGAAAAGGCCCTGCTTGCCTTCCGTCGTCTCGGTACCGGTTGCAGCCACGACATGAACCTCGCTGATAGTCGAGCCGGCCATCCGGGCCGGCTGTCTTGCCTTCCCGGGGCCCCGGAAAGGGTGCCTAACGAGCAGGGCAGGCGGGACTCGAACCCACAACCTACGGTTTTGGAGACCGTTGCGCTACCAATTGCGCCACTGCCCTACTGCACAGCCCAGGGCTGTACTGCACGAGCGAGTTTACTTGCTCGCCCCGTCCAGGTCCAACTGAACACGAAAAAGTGAGGCAAGCAACGCTTACCTGCCGCCTTACCAGTCCTCGGCGTCCTCGGCCACGAGGCCGATAATCGCCGCCATCGCCTCGGTCCCGTCGGTCAGCTGGTTGTGGCCGGCGGCGTGCAGCTGGATGTCGCGGGCGCCGGTCAGCTTCGTCCCGTTGGGCACCTGCTCGTCGAACGACGCCGACACCGTCCAGATGCGGCCGTTGACCTCCTCGTGCTCCGCCAGCTCACGCAGGGTCGCGTTCGAGGTCGACAGCATCCGCGCCGCGGCCCACACCGGCGCCAGCCCCGCAAGGTCCGACCCCAGCCACGGGGTGCCGGCGGCGATGATGCGCCGCACCCGCCACCCCTGGTTGCCGAGGAGGACCTTCTTGGCGACGAGGCCGCCCTTCGAATGGGCGACGAGGACGGCGTCGTGGGCGTCGTCGGCGACCAGCTGGTCCTCGACGCGCCGGGCCAGCTCGTCGATCGAGGCGAACGAGCGGCCGAGCGTGCGGATCGGGCGGACGTCGCAGCCGCGCTCGCGCAGCCGCGCGGCCAGGGGGTTCCAGATCCGCCAGGTCTCGGCCATCCCCGGAATCAGATAGAGGGGGAACGGCGTGAGCGGCTGGTCGTCGCCGTCCTCGAGGCGCGCGCTGCGGACAATCCCCAGCGCCTCGGCCAGCGTGTCCCGAATGTTCGCCAGCTCCTGGCCGGCGTAGTGCAGGTAGTCGGCGCGCGACACGTGGCGCCACTGGCCCGAACCGAACGACGCGCCGACACCTTTCATCGCCTGGCCGCTGATGACGTGCCAGGCCTCGACCAGGCCCTTGACCCGCGGGCGGATGCGGCGGTGGCCGCGGTAGAGCAGCGACTCGCCCTCGACCACCTCCGGGCTGGGCAGCAGCTTCTCGAGCAGCTGGTAGGCGTCCTCGGCGCCCTCGGTGTCGGCGCCCATCCGCTTGGCGCACGCCCAAATGTCGTCCTCGCGGACGCGCGGCCCGCCCAGCGGCGAGGGCGTCGCCGCCAACCGGATGAGACGGTGGGCGACGGCCTCGTGGTGGCGATACATCACCGAATGGGCGGCGTGCGAGACCGTATAGATCTCGGCCGGCCCGTCGACCCGCTCGGCCAGCTCTTCCAGCCATTCCTCGGGCGCGACAAAATCGTGTTCGCCGTGCATGAGGATCGTCAACGGCGAAATCTGGGTGATCCGATTCTCGATCGGATACTTGAGCATCGCCGGCAGCACCTCGACGAACCAGTGCATCCCGCACATGAAGTACGCGGGGATCGCCACCATGCCGACGCGGATCGGCTCGAGGACGCACGACTGGAGGAACCGGAATCCCACCTTGACCAGCGATCGTTCGGCCGCGTTGACCGGCGGCCCCAACAGGAGGATGCGCCCCGCCACGTCGGGACGCTGGGCCACGGCCTCGACGACCACCTGGGCACCCATCGAATGCCCGAGGATGATCGGATCGGTGATGCCTGCGATGTCGATGACGTCGAGGACGACCCGCGCGAACCCCTCGATCCCCAGGCCCCGCTGGGGATCCGGCAGCGTCGAGAAGCCCGGCAGGTCGATCATGACAACGTCGGCGAACTCGGCGATCGAGTTCGCCAACGGGATGAAGTACCGGGCCGACACCCCGATCCCGTGGACGAGGACGACGACCGGCACCCCGTCGCCACCCAGCGGCCTGGGGCCCCGGTCGCGCGTCACCCGATAGACGCGGGTAAAGACCCGCTGCCCGTCGACCTCCACGGCATGAACCGAAATCACCGGGTCGGGAATCTTCTTCCGCGACCAGGCATTGAGGGGGACGACGGGACGCCGCATCAGTCTGGTGGACCTAGTCGAGGTCCAACCGGTAGCCGATGCCGCGGACCGTGGCGATCCGCTTGGAGCCGATCTTCAGCCGCAGGTACCGGACGTAGACGTCGACGACGTTCGAGCCCGGGTCGTAGTCGAAGCCCCACACGAGGTCGAGCAGCTGCGTCCTCGTCAACACCTGGTCGGGGTGCTCGATGAACGCCTGGAGCATCGTGAACTCGCGCGGCGTGAGGTCCACCGGCTCGCCCGCGACAAACACACGGTGGGTCCGCAGCTCGAGCCGAATGTCGCCGGCCTCGAGGACGTCGTCGACGTCGGCCGGCCCCTGGGCCTTGCGCAGCTGGAGGCGGATCCTCGCGATCAGCTCTTCGATGCGGAACGGCTTGGGGACGTAGTCGTCGGCGCCCTGGCTGAGCCCGCGAACCGTGTCGTCGACGCTGGTACGTGCGGTCAGCATGATGACGGGAAGCTTGTAGCCCTGCCCGCGCACCTGTTCGAGAACCGCGAACCCGTCCATGTCAGGCAAACCGATATCCAGCAGCATGAGGTCGTACGCGTGCTCGAGGATCTGGCGGATCGCGTCGCGACCCCGATCGGCCGTCGTCACCTCGTACCCTGCAGCCTGCAGTCCCTTCGAAAGGAACGACAGAATTCCCGGTTCGTCCTCGACGACAAGGATTCGTTCACTCATGGGCAGCTACCTCCTGTTTCTCACCCGCTCCGTCAAATGGAATGAATAAAGCAAAAACACTACCGTGCCCCGGCACAGAACGCAGCTCCAAACTGCCGTGATGTGCAGAAGCAATAGCAGCAACAATAGTGAGCCCCAAACCGGAGCCCGGCTTCGAATGGTCGACGCGGGCAAACCGATCGAACACCCGGCGGGCATTGCGGGGTTCGATCCCGATGCCCTCGTCGCGCACCCACAGGCACGCCCACTGCCCCACCGGGCGTCCTGCACCCGGCGCCATGACCGGCGTCGTGGGAATGACCGCGCCTGTCGGCCCGATAATCTGCGGGTCGACGTTGATGCCGGAACCAATATAAATATGGGAACCCGGCTCCGAGAACTTCGTCGCGTTCTCGGCCAGCTGGAGCAACGCCTGGGTAAGGCGCTGCGGATCGGCCCAGATTTCACCCTCGCCCAGATTATCGAGCGAGAACCGCTGGTCGCCCAGTTGGGCCGCGTTTTGGAGGACGTCGAGCGTCAGCTCGGTCAGCGACGTCTTCTGGGGCCGCACGAAGTTCGGCGTCGAAGCCCGCGCCACGTCGATCAAGTCCTCGGTCATCCGGTGCATCCTCGCGACCTCGTCCAACACGAGGTCGCGGGTGTGGACGACGTCCTCCGGATCGTTGGGATCCATGAGCTCGAGGTGGCCCTGGACGACGGTGAGGGGCGTGCGCAACTCGTGGCCGGCGTCGTTGAGCAGGTGCCGCTGGGACTCGAACGCCTTTTGCAGGCGGTCGATCATGTCGTTGAACGACAGGGCGAGGTCGCCGAGGTCGTCGTCCGACGACACGGGCAGCCGCTGGGTAAGGTCGTCGCCCGACGCGACCGACCGCGTCATCGCGCGCAGCTGGGCGAGCGGCTTGAGGACCCGCGCGAGGCCCCGCCACGTCGTCATCCCCACAAGCGAGAGGACGACCAGAGAGACGCCGGCGAAAATCCGGAGGAGATTGACGGTCGGCGCCAACGCGAGCCCCACGTCCTGGATGAGGACGATCGCGCCGGGCTCACTGCGCGCCACCTCGAGGGGGACGACGGTCAGGCGGTAGTCGCGCCCGTCGATCCTCACCGTCGTCGCGCGCGACCGATCCGTCGTCCGCCCGACCTCCGACACCTTGTGCATGAGCTGCTGGTTCGCCGTGAGGTCGACCGAGCGGCCCGTCTGGTAGTACCGCGCCTGCCCGTCGATGACGCCGACCACCGTGGAATACGGTTCGTGCGGCACCCGGGTGAGGAAGCCGTAGATGATGTCGCCGGTGCTCAGCGGCTTCGTCGGGTTTTGCGTGCGTTCGACGCCACGGGCGAACGTCCTCACCGCCGCCACCATGTCGTGCGACTGCTGGTCCTGCGCCGAATGGACCTGAGCGACCCCCGTGATCCCGATGAGCGACCCCATGAGCAGGAGGACGAAGAACGACAGCGCGAGGATGTTGACCGTCAGCCGATACCGCAGGTTCGCGAGGACGAAGTGGCCACGCGTCGGCTTGAGCCGGGCATCGGAGTACTGCCCCGAATCGAGGGCTTTCGTGGGCAGGAGGTAATTGTCGGGCGCGTAATTGGGCTGCTGGCTAGTCATTGCCACCGCCCGCAACCGACGTGGGCACCCCCGGCACCGCCGTTGTCCGACCGGGGTCGGGGGGCTGACCGGCCTGGCTGGGCTGAGTGATGTGCGGCGACACACTGACGCCCGGCCCGAAATCGTTCGGGGACCGCATCAGCTGCAACCCCACAATCGTAAATGCGACGACGATAACGAAGGCCACAAGGACGACGGCAAGAACAGCAATGTGCCGCTTACGCACCCTGGCAACCCCCTCTACTTGTCGGTCAGTCGACGCCCAAAACGCGTCCTATCGTATCCCCCGGACTCTACTTGGCCTGGCTGAGCAGATCGACGATCCGTTCGCACCCGGTCTTGAGGTCGTCGTCGCCCAGCGCGTACGACAGGCGGAAGTAGCCGGACGGCCCGAAGGCCTCGCCGGGGACGACCGCGACCTGCGCCTTGTCGAGCAGCAGGGTCGCCAGCTGGGCGGACGTCTGGCACACTTCGCCCGCGATCTCGCGGCCCAACAGGTCGTGGCAGTCGGCGTAGACGTAGAAGGCGCCCTTCGGCGTCGGCACGCTGAGGCCCGGCGCCTGCGAGAGGATGTCGACCATGAGCTTGCGGCGGCGATCGAACGCGACCCGCATCTCGTCGACCGCATCCAGCGGACCCGACACGGCCGCGAGCGCCGCCTTTTGGGCGACGTTGCAGACGTTCGAGCACAGGTGGGACTGGAAGTTCTTCGCCAGCTTGATCACCGGGTCGGGGCCGATCATCCAGCCGACGCGCCAGCCGGTCATCGCGTAGGTCTTGGCGACGCCGTTGAGGACGATCGTCTGGTCGGCCAGTTCCGGCACGAGCTTGACGATGTGGGCGGGCTGGGCGTCGTCGTAGAGCAGGTGCTCGTAGATTTCGTCGGTGATCACCCAAATGCCGTGCTCGAGGCACCATTGGCCGATCGCGCGGACCTCGTCGGGCGTGTAGACCGAGCCCGTCGGGTTCGAGGGCGAGCAGAAGAGGAGGACCTTGGTGGCGGGCGTGCGGGCGGCCTCGAGCTGCTCGAGCGTCACCTTGTAGTCCTGGTCGGCGCCGGCGAACACCTCGACGGCCTGGGCGCCGGTCAGCCGGATGATCTCGATGTAGGACGTCCAATACGGCGTCGGGAGGATCGCCTGCTCGCCCGGGTTGAGCAGGGCGTGGAACGCCTGGAAGACCGCCTGCTTGCCGCCGTTCGTGACGACGATCTGGTTGGGGTCGACCTCGTAGCCGGAGCCACGCAGCGTCTTGTCGGCGATCGCCTGGCGGAGGACGGGCAGGCCGGCGCCGGCCGTGTACTTGTGGTTCGCCGGGTCGGCGCAGGCTTCCTGGGCGGCCTTGACGATGTAGTCGGGCGTGGGAAAGTCGGGCTCCCCGGCGCCGAATCCGATGACAGGCTGGCCGGCGGCACGCAGCTCGGCGGCGCGGGCGGTCACAGCCAGGGTGGCCGAGGGAGCGATAGCGGACAAACGATCAGACAGGTGCGTGTTGAGGCTCATGGCGCCAGTTTCTCATTTTTCGCCAGCCAGCGAAAGAGAACGCCAGTGGGCGGTCACAACGTGACCGGTTCGGGCCGCAGGGTGACCCCATAGGTGTCGCGGACGCCCTCGACGATCCGCTGACGCAGCCGGGAGATGTCGGCGGCGGTGGCGTCGGGAGAGCGGCGGGTGATGGCGAGGGCGTGTTTCGTCGACAAAGCGACGGGGGCGTCGGCCGTGAGGGCGAAGCCCTTGGTAAATCCCGCGTGGTCAATGAGCCAGGCCGCCGAGGTTTTGACGAGGCCGGGGACCTCAGGGGCGGCGTCGGCGATGTTGCGGCGGGCCGAGTGGTCGAGGACGGGGTAGCGCGGCGCGTCGGGCGGCAGAGTATCGGCGTCGGCTGCGGAGACGATGGGGTTGGTGAAGAACGAGCCCGCCGAGTGGGTGTCTGGGTCGGCCGCGTCGAGCACCATCCCTTTGCCGCGGCGCAGGTCGAGGACGGCCTCGCGCACCGCGAGCGCGTCGACCCGGTCGCCGACCTTGCAGCCCAGGGTGCGGGCCAGCTGGGCGTAGGCGACCGGCGCGGACAAGGTGGCGTGGCGGAAGGCGAATTCGACGTCGAGGACGATCCACCGGGGGCTCGGGCCCCACTTCTCGAGCGACTCCTTGAGGACGGACGTGCGGTAGCCGAAGCCCAGCTCGGACAGGCTGAATTGGCGGCGCTGACCCGTTTCGCGGTCCAGCGTGGTGACGGACGAGACGACCTCGGAGATTTCGTGGCCGTAGGCGCCGACGTTTTGGACGGGCGCGGCGCCGACGGTGCCGGGGATGCCCGAGAGGGTTTCCAGGCCCATCCAGCCTTCCTCGATTCCCCGCGCGACGAGGGCGTCGAGCGGCATCCCCGCGCTAACGGTGACGGTCGCGCCGCCGCACGCCGTGTCCTCGGTGACGGTAACGTCGCGGCGCAGGTCGCGGACGACGACCCCGGGGAATCCGGCGTCGGAGGGGATGAGGTTCGAGCCGCCGCCGATGACCAGCAGGGGCCGGCCCGCACGGTCGGCCTCGAGGATCGCCTCGATAAACGCGGCCTCGGTGTCGGCCTCGATGTAGCGCGCGACCGGCCCGCCGACGCCCAGGGTCGTGAGGTCGGCCAGCGTCGGCGGCTGCTCGCCCCGCCACGGGACCTGGGCGAACGTCCAGGTCATGGGGTCAATGGGGGCGCGGCGGGCCGACGGCTGCCAGTCGCAGGCGTCGCCGGAATCCGGGGTGGTCACGTCAGTCATACCCTCAACCCTAAGCCCGGTCGCCGCCTCAGTCCGCGTGCGGGTGGACGCAGGCGGCGGCGCGGGTGGCGCGTTCGCGGGCCTCGTCGACGCTTAGGCCGCGGGCGATGGCGACGCCCAGGCGGCGGCCCGGCGTCGCCTCGGGCTTACCGAAAATCCGCACGTCGGCGCCGGGCACCGCGAGCGCCTGGGCGACGCCCTCGTAGGCGGGCGCGCCCGGCCCCATGTCGGCGGGCGCCTTGATGACGGCGCTGGCGCCCGGCCGGTCGAGGGTGACGTCGACGGGCAGGCCGAGGACGGCGCGGGCGTGGAGGTCGAACTCGGAGAGCCGTTGGCTGGCCATCGTCACCATGCCGGTATCGTGGGGCCGCGGCGAGACCTCGGAGAAGATGACGTCGTCGCCGGCGATGAACAGTTCGACGCCGAACAGGCCGCGCCCGCCGAGCGCGTCGGCGATCGCGACGGCGACCTCGCGCGCGCGGGCCTTGGCGGCGTCGCTCATCGGCGCGGGCTGCCACGACTCGACGTAGTCGCCGGAGACCTGCCGGTGGCCGATCGGCTCGCACACCTGGGTCGTGACCTGGCCGGTTTCGGGGTCGAGGGCGCGGACGGTCAGCAGGGTGATTTCGTAGTCGAAGTCGACGAACGCCTCGACGATGACGCGGGTCGTCGCGACGCGGCCGCCCTCGCAGGCGGTGTGCCAGGCGGCCTCGATGTCGGAAGCGTCGCGGATGACCGATTGGCCGTGACCCGAGCTCGACATGACGGGCTTGACGACCGCGGGCAGGCCGACGGCGGCGACGCCCTCGCGAAGCTCGTCGAGGTTGGAGGCGAAGCGATAGTCGGACGTCTTGAGGCCGACCTCCTCGGCGGCGAGGCGCCTGATGCCCTCACGGTTCATCGTCAGACAGACGGCCTTCGCCGTCGGCGCAACCGACGTGATGCCGGCGGCGTCGAGCTCGGCCAACGTGTCGGTCGCCAGCGCCTCAATTTCGGGAACGACCAGGTGGGGGCGCACTTCCTCGACGAGGGCGCGCAGCTGATCCGGGTCGGTCATGTCAATGGCGTAGGAGTGGTGGGCCACCTGGTGCGCCGGCGCGCCGACGTAGCGGTCGGCCGCGTGGACCTCGACCCCCAGCCGTTGGAAGGCGATGGCGACCTCTTTGCCCAGCTCTCCCGAGCCCAGAAGCAAAACGCGGACGGCATTGTCGAAATGGGCGGTTCCCAGCGAGGTGGGAGTAAACATGGCGGCTCCTCGTCGATGGATGCGCAGGCGCTCTTTAGCCTACCCCGCCCGCCCGTTTTCGCCGCGGCCCCGCCCATTTTCGCGCCCTCCCGCCGGCTTCCCGCCGTGAACGTGATGGTTCTGTCCGCTTTGATCACGTTCACGGGGTCAAACCGGTGAACGTGGCCTTTTTTGAGCACGTTCACGGGGCTCGAGGACGACGAAACCCCTCACCTGGGATGTCCCGGTGAGGGGTTTTGCGGCGGTAGCGGGGGCGGGGCTCGAACCCGCGACCTCACGATTATGAGTCGTGCGCTCTCACCAACTGAGCTACCCCGCCGCAGCGACAACCGGCCGAAAACCGGCTATCAGAGCCCCGAAAGGGAATCGAACCCTTGACCTTCTCCTTACCATGGAGACGCTCTGCCGACTGAGCTATCGGGGC
>URAS01000023.1 GCA_900545825.1 uncultured Actinomyces sp. | reverse complement strand
GCCAGCCGGCACAGAAGCCGCTGCACCCGGGCCCGGCCGCTGCCGCGATGACGCCCGCGGGCGGCAAGCCCGGCGCGCCCACGCCGCAGAAGCCGGCGGCGCCTGCCGCGGCTGCTGCGCCCGAGAAGCCCGCTGCGCCTGCCGCCAAGCCCGCTCCGGCTAAGCCCGAGCCCGCGAAGGTCGAGCCCCCGAAGCCGGCGGCCAAGCCCGCTCCGGCCAAGCCCGAGCCCGCGAAGCCGGCACCGAAGGACGCACCGCTGCCGAAGATCTCGCGGACGACCTCCACGCCGACGGTTCCCACGTACCGTCCTCCGGAGGGCGTCGAGGACGAAACGCCCGCCAAGCCGTGGAAGCCCGCCGAGGGCGACGCCAAGCCGGCCCCCGAGGGCGTGCCCGCGGCGATGAAACCCGTCGAGGGCGCCCCGAAGGTCAAAGACACGACCACGCCGGTGCCGGGTGCGCCGGAGCCCGCGGATCCCCGTGCCGGCCAGCGCGACCGCCAGGCCGGCTCCGCCGACAAGGGCGACAAGGCCGGCAAATCGAAGTCGAGTCGCCGCAAGTCGGAGTCGAAGGCCGAGCCGAAGCCGGGCGTTGGCGTCCTCTTCTCGCGCCTGTCCGACCAGTTCCAGACGCTGGTGACCAGCGAGATCGCGCTGCTCAAGCTCAAGGCCAAGGGCCTGGCGTCCAGGATTGGCGTCGGGGTTGTCCTCGTGCTTGTGGCCGCCGTGCTTGCGCTCTACATGTTCGGCGTCCTCCTGCACGCCGCCGTGTTGGGCCTCTCGCACGCGGTACCCGACTGGGCGGCCGCGCTGATCGTCGCGGCGATCCTCCTGGTGATCCTCGTGATCCTCGCCCTCGTCGGGGTCTCGGCGATCAAGAAGGGCTTGAACAACATGCCCAAGCCCCAAAACAACCTCAAGAAAGACGTCGACGCCGTCAAGAAGGGAATCAGCAAGTGAGCGACGAACTGTCTGAATCCGAAATCGAGGACCAGCTGCGCGCAGCCCGCGACGAGATCACCGACACGCTCAACCAGCTGGTCGAGCAGGTCGATCCGCGTGAGGCCGTCAAGCGTCAGAAGCAGCAGGTCCAGGCCGCCGCGGCCGACCTGGGCGATCAGGCGATGGACAAGGTCGCCGACGTCCAGCAGCAGGCGCAGCGCACCATCGAGGACGCCAAGGCCGGCGACAACAAGGCCCGTGGCATCGTCGCGGGTGTCGGCGCAGGCGCCCTGCTGGTCGGCGGCCTCATCATCCGCAAGATCATCAAATAACGGATCCGGCGTGCCCTCCCGCCGTCTCAGTGGGTGGGCACGCCGTGGCCCCGTAATAGGAAATATCGGGTCTACGCGATACTCTTAGACCATCGAAGTTTTCAGAATGGATTAGGGCGCACCGCTGCGTGTCGCCCGCGACACGTGGAGGGGGAGACCCCATGGGGCGCGGCCGTCAGAAGGCTAAGCAAACGAAAGTCGCTCGCAAGCTGAAGTACTACAGCCCAGAGACGGATTACGACGCATTGCAGCGCGAGC
Organism: uncultured Actinomyces sp.; assembly: GCA_900545825.1. Lineage (GTDB taxonomy): Bacteria > Actinomycetota > Actinomycetes > Actinomycetales > Actinomycetaceae > Nanchangia. The sequence continues at coordinate 11,904 of URAS01000023.1, read as the reverse complement.
TTCAGGCTGAGCGCAAACGCGATAACGATGACGACGACGCCTGGCGCTACGAGGACCTTCCCTCGGCGACGGACGACGACGACTGGTACGACGACGACGATCGTCGCTGACCGAGCATCTGCGTCACGACAGAAAAGACCCCGGCCCGGTGGCCGGGGTTTTCTGTTGGCCGTGCCCCCTGCCCGTGAACGTGATGGTTCTGTCCGAAAGGATCACGTTCACGCCGGGAGGGCGGCTAGCGGGCCTCGAGGGCGCCCTCGATGTCGCGGACGCCGTGGCGCAGGGCGCCGGTGACGATCGCCTCTTCGCCCAGCGAGGAGAAGCGGATTTCGGGGCCGCCCGACGGCATGACCGCGAGGCTTTCGGTGAGGATCGGGCTGATGACCGACGCCGCCTGGGTGATGGCGCCCCCGATCGTGAACACCTGGGGGTCGAGCGCGAGGTTGAGCGCGCGGATTCCCGGCATCGCTGTCGTGATGAAGTCGCGGGCGAACTGCTGATATTCCGGGTCGCCCTCGCCGGCACGCTTGAACAGGGTGGCCGGCTGGACCTGGTGCTTGGCGACCATCTGGCGGATCATGCGGTCCGCCGTCGTCCAGCCCAGGCTCTCGTCGAAGCCCATCTCGGCGGCGGCACCCGAGAAGCCCTGGAACAGCTGGCCGTTGATGAGGATGCCGCAGCCGATCGCCGTCGTTGCGTGGAGACCGATCATCGAGTGGGTGGCCTGGGGGTCGCACAGTTCGTCGAATTGGGCGAGCGCGGCCAGGTAGCCGTCGTTGACGAAATGAATGGGCGCGTAAAAGGCCTTCTTGTATTCGTCAAAGTAATTCTTTTCCGACACCTCGGGCAGCGAGACGTTGCGGAGGATCGTGCCGGTCGTCGTGTGGACACCCATGATGCCGATCGTCACCGACCGGATCGACTCCCACTCGAGGTCCAACGCCCGCATGAGGGCGCGCAGCCTGGTCAGCGCGATTTCTTGCCGCGATTCGCCCTCGGAGACGGCGATCGTTCGCCAGCCCAGCAGCGTGCCCGACAGGTCGGACACGGCCACCTGAACGTCGTCGAGGCCGATGACGATGGCCGCAAGTGTGCCGGCGGACGGATTGAACGCGAACAAACGTGCAGGTCGGCCGCCCTGGGTGCGGTTGGGGACTTCACGCGTGCCGGCCTCGGTCACCAGGCCCTCGTCGGTGAGAATCCGCAGCATCGACTCGATGGTCGGGCGCGACAGGCCCGTCTGCATCTTGATGGCGGTGAGCGGCAGGGCATGACCAGCTCGCTGCAGTGATGCCAGCACAGTTGAACGATTATGCCGACGTAGTGACTGCAGATTCCCGCCCTGCATAATGAGCTCCTTCCGAAAGCGCCAATGCGCTCCGTCGCCTCAACCGTCAGTATCCTCTCATCCTACTGCCTTCCGGGTCTCATATGTCCCTATGAAATCACCAATAATGGCTCTTCGGCAGCGTCGGACCTTGATCAGGTTGGCTGGTCGCGCGCTCGCGGGCGTCCTGGTTGCGCTTGTCGAGTTGCTCCTGGCGCTTGCGCTCTTCCTCATCGGACGAGCCCTGCTGGCCCTGCTGCTGGTCGCCGCCCGATCCGCCGGAGGACGACTGCGAATCGCCCTGGCCGGGACTCTGCGAGGCGTCCTGGCCCTTCGACGTGTCGTTGCCGGCCTTCTGGTTCTGCCGGTCATTGGCCTGTTTACCCTGCTTGGCGCTGTCTTTCTGGGACTTGTCCTGGTCCTCGTCGCCCGAGGACTGCCCGGCCTGCGTGCACGGCTGCGACATGGTGGCGGCCTCGTTAAACAGCGAGGTCGCCTGGGTTTCGTTGCCGGCGCGTCGCTGGGCGTCGCCCTGGTGCTCGATGCCGACCGACAGGTTGAGCCGCACCATGCATTCGGGGGAGGTCGGCGAAATGTGCTTGTCCTTGTCGATCGGCTTTTCCTTGGGGACCAGGTCGAACGCCTGGCGGAGGAAGCGGACGCCCTCGTCGGTGCGCCCGCCTTCGAGGCGCGCGGTGCCGAGGTTGTAGGGCGAGCGCCACGGCTCGGGCCAGTGGCGGGTGAGGTCGCGCTGGTCGGTGAAGCCGGCGACGGCGCGCCCGAAGTGGCGGTCGGTGGCGGCGTGCACCGACGTCAGCGACCAGCCCCACAGGCCGAGGAGGGCGACGCCGCAGATCGCGGCGATCGCGAACAGGGGATAGGCGATGGCGACCAGCCACTTGACGAATCGGTGGAGCGGCCGGGCGACCTCGTGCTCGTCGTCGCGCAGGTTGGGCAGGTGGATTCGACGCATCAGCGGCCTCCCCCCGGACGCTCGGCAACCAGGCGCTGCCGGTCGCGGCGGATCCGCACCCTGCGGGCTTGGGCGTACGCCTCCCACGCGAGGAGGGCGACAAGCAGCCAGGTCGCGGGCCAGATGATGTGGCGGTTGGTGACGACGCGGGCGTCGGAGCGTTCGCGGTTCGACGAGGTAGCCGATTGGTAGAGCGGCTCGAGCGACCCCTTGGTCGTCCGGTTGATCGAGGTGATACCCGCGGCCTTGCCGATGCTGGCGAGGAACCCGGGGTCGGCGTGCGTGATCGCCGGCTTGCCGGTGTCGGGGTCGATGACGGGTTCCTTGTCGTAGCGGCCGCCGCCCAGGTATGCCTCCATGGTTCCGCCGTTGCGGGTGCCGTACGCCAGGGTCGCGCCGCCGGTGATCTGGTTCTTCAGGCCCTCCCACAGCAGGGTCGAGCGGGACTGGTCGACTTCGCCGTCGGACATGACGACAAGGACGACGTTGCGCGAGAGGGCGGTCGTGTCGGCGATCTGGTGCTGGACGGCGTCTGCGGCGTCCTCGAGGGTCGACCCGGAGGCGCCGTAGGCGATCTCGGGGGTCAGCGAGTCGGCATACGAGATGACGGCGCCGGCGTCGTTCGTGGCCGGCAGTTCCAGGCCGGTGTGTGAGGTGACGCCGATGATCTGGAAGCGCGCGCCGGCCAGGTGCCGGGCGAGAGTCTTGAGGTCGTCGCGCATGGCGTCGAAGCGGGTGCCGCCCCCGGGCATGTCGGCCGCGGTCATCGACGTCGTCCGGTCGACGACGATGATGACGTCGAGGTCGCGCATCGCCGCCGTCGTGTGCTGGGGCACCGCCGGCGTCACCCCCATGATGAGGACGAGGACGGCCATTGCGGCGCGCCTGCCCCACGTGGGCAGCGAGCGCTGGCCGTCGCGGATCGCCTGGGTGATGAGGATTCCCGCGGCGATGACGCCAAAGATCGCGCACACGATGGGCGGGAGCAGCCATTCCGCGGTCATATCCGCAACCTCCATCCCAGCGCGAGGGCGACGAGGAACGTCACGGCGAGGAACCGCACGTAGCCCTTGTCGTCGTCGTGGCGAATCGGCGGCAGCGGCTTCTCGGTCGAATGGGTGAGCGACGACGAAATCTGCCGCAGGAGGTCGTCGTTCAGCCCGGGGTCGGCCGCGCGGTAGAACCGCCCTCCGACGCGCTCGGTTTGCTGCGCCAGCTGGATGCGGGCGGCGTCGGTGTCGGCGTCGTCATCGTCCAGCAGCTTGCCCGACAGCGTCGAGTAGATGGTGTAGAGCCGAATAACCTTCTTTTTCACCAGGTCGGCGGCCTGGGGGAGCGTGTAGATGCCCTGGCCCTGCTGGAGGTTGTCGGTGACGAACACCAGCGACCGCGACCGCTTCTGTTTCGTGTCGGGGAACGTCTGGGTGCACGTCGCCAAACCGTCGCCGATCAGCGAGGACGTCTCGGTGCCCTCGATCGTCGTGGGCTTGAGGTAGTCGACCAGGCGGCCGCTGGCCCACACCGACCCGCCGGAGATGTAGGCGCTCTTGAGCATCGACGAGAGGTCGTCGAGTTGCCGGCGCACCAGCGTGTAGTCGTCGGTCAGGGGGAAGACAGTGAGCGGCGTCGTGTTCCACAGGACCAGGCTGACGCGTTCGCCGTGGAAGTGGTCGACGAGGGTGCGCATCGAGTCGACGATCTCGGAGTCGAGGGTGAGCATCGACCCCGACACGTCGAGGCAGAACGTCACGTCGCGGGTGCTAACCGGCGACGCCTGGGGTTCCTCGTGGGCGGGCAGGCCGGCCAGGCAGGCGACCATGGCGGCGACGCAGAGGGCAGCCGCGGCGCCACCGACCCGCATGCGGCGGCGGGAGCGTTGGCGGCGGGCGACCGCGGGGATCGACCGCAGATAGCCGGAGTGGGCGACCCACACGGGCTCGGGTGTCTTCTTGCCGGCGCGCCACCAGCCGAACGCTCCGGCGGCGACGATGATGACGGCGGCGAGGATGGCAAGCAGGGGATACGTCACGCCGCACCCCCCGACCCGGGCGCGAACCGCTGGGAATCCGCGGCAGCGAGCGTCTTCTTCTTGCCGTGCTTGCCCGGCGGATCCGGGAAGTCGGCGGCCTGGGTGGCCGCGACGATGAGGGCGCGCACCCGCTCGATCATCGTCCCGACGTCGGCCGTGTCCTGCGCGGCGAACGCCGGCTCCTGGCAGTCCGTGAGGGTCTGGCAGAACTGCGGCCACACCCCGCCGACCGCGCGCCAAATCTCTGTCGTCGTCGCGACCTCGAGGTTCTGCCGGGTCGCCCGCGTGCCGAGGGCCCGCAGAATCGCCGCGAGCTCCAGGTGCGCCTGCGAGGGCGTGACGACCCCGCGGTCGACCTCGCCCGCCACCGTGTCGACCTGGTCAAAGAAGATCGCGCGCTCGCGGCGCGACAGCTCGTACAGCGTGTCCTGATGGAGCAGCTGCCGCGGTGCCGGCGCCGTGTGGGTGAGGATGCGGATCCAGCCCGCGGCCGCGGCGGCCGCGAGGATCATCACCATGCCGAGCCACGCCACCCACGCCCCAAACGGCGTGGTGGGCAGCAAAACGTCCGTCGCCACCACGTCAGCCCGCCCTCAACAGCTCGGACAGGGCGTCGACGACGCCGTCGGGCGACTCGACCCGCTGATGGGGGATGCCCAGGCCGCTGAGCGTCGACAACGCATAGCTGCGCCGCTGCATCGCCTGGTGGCGCGCCGCCTCGGCGACCCGCCGATCGGCCAGCACATAGGGGTCGAGGACGCCGCCCTCCATGTCGACGATGTCGCGATCCGTCAGCCCAGCCGGGTCGGGATCGTCCGCCATCAGCACCAACACGCGGTGCCGGATCCGCAGCCGCCGCAGCTGCTCGACGCCCATCCCCGCCTGGGGAACGTCGGTGAGGACGACGAGGATGCTCGGCCGGCGCACCAACACTTCGGCGCGGCCGAGGACGCCCGCGAGGTTCTGCCCCGGCGACAGCGGCGAAAACTGCTGTGCCAGCGCCCTGAGGACGACCTCGGCGTTCGCGTTGCCGGCGCGGGGCGGGAGGTAGCGCTCGCGGCCGGCGTCGCCCATGAGGAGGCCCAGCGGGTCCGACCGCAGCGCCGCCAGGTAGCCGAGGATTTGGGCGGCCTCGAGGACGATCTCGGACTTCGGGGACCCCGCAGGCGCGATCGCCGCCATTTCGCGTCCCGTGTCGGCGATGAGGATGAGCGGGGCCGCGGTGGTCGCGAGGAACCGCCGCGACATCGGCTCGCCCGCGCGCGCCGTCGCCGCCCAGTCGATCATCGAGACGTCCTGTCCGGGCTGGTAGGGCGCGATTTGGTCGAAGTCGAAGCCGCGCTCGGCGCCGACCGTCGGGTGCATGCCCTCGAGCGCCTTCGCCGCCCTGCGAACGACGGGCAGGGTGAGGCGGGCGCGTGCGGCGGCCAGCAGCGACGGTGACGCCATTTACGGCACCGGGATGGCCTGGAAGACCGAGTCGATGATCGATTCGGGCGAGACGTTGTGGGCGATCGCGTCGTACGTGCGGACCAGGCGGTGCCGCAGAACCGAGTGGCGTACCGCGGTGACGTCGTCCGGGGTGACGTAGGTGCGGCCTGCGATGAGGGCGCGCGCCTGCGACGCCCTCAACAGGGCGAGGGAGCCGCGCGGTGAGGCGCCGAGGCGCAGCTCGTTCATGAGGCCGGGGATCGGGTGAGGGCCGCCGCCGCGGGTCGTGTTGATGATGTCGACGATGTAGCCGCGGACGCTGGGGTGGACGTAGACGCGCAGTGCCAGGTCCTGGAGGTCGCAAACGTCGTCGGTGCTGACGGTCGTGTCGGGCAGGTCGCGGTGGAACGTCCCGTCGGCGTAGGCCGAGACGATCGTCATTTCCTCGCTGGGCGACGGGTAGGGCAGGACCTGTTTGAGGAGGAACCGGTCCATTTGGGCCTCGGGGAGGACGTAGGTGCCCTCTTCCTCGATGGGGTTCTGGGTCGCCATGACCATGAACGGGCGCGGCAGCGGGTAGTCGGTGCCGCCGATCGTCACCTGGTGTTCCTCCATCGCCTGGAGCATGGCCGACTGGGTTTTCGCCGACGACCGGTTGATTTCGTCGAGGAGGACGAAGTGGGCGTGCACCGGCCCCAGCTGCGTCGTCATCTGCGAGTCGGCCATCGAGAAGATCTGGGTGCCGACGATGTCGGACGGCATGAGGTCGGGCGTGCATTGGATGCGCGAGAACGACGCGTTGATCGCCGACGCCATCGTCTTCGCGGCGGTCGTCTTCGCCAGGCCGGGCACCGACTCGATGAGGATGTGGCCGCGCGCGATCAGCGTGATGAGCAGCGACTGGACGAGGTCGTCCTGGCCGACGATCCGCAGCCTGACGTGCTCGGTGATCGCCTGGATGACGCCGCGGGCCCGCTCGATCTCGTCGGGCGTGAGTGTCGGGAGTGCCGACTGCGTGGCCACCGCTGGCTGGGCGGCAGCGGGCTGGGCCAGGGGCTGGTGCGCGGGATCCGTCACTGCGTCTCCTCGGGTCAAACGGTGAAGCTGGCCCCAGCTTAGCGAATCGCCGGAAGAAGGTCCCATCCCCATCCAGGCCGCCGCGGGGTGCCGCGGGCCGCCGGGCGAGGTGCCGGGCGAGGGCGGTGTGCGCAAGGAAGCACGAAGAGTGGCGGTGGTCCTTGTTAGGCTGGAGGGCGTGAAGACCCTCATTCTCGGCGGCGGTGGCCGCGAACACGCCCTCGCGCTGGCGCTGTCCCAGCGCGTCGATTCGTCCGAACTGTTTGCCGCGCCGGGGAACCCGGGCATGGCCAGTGTCGCCACGCTGGTCGACCTCGACGCTTGTGACCCGGCCGCGGTGGCCGCGTGGTGCACGGGCCACGGCATCGAACTGTGCGTCATCGGCCCCGAGGCGCCGCTGGTCGCGGGCGTCGCCGACGCCGTGCGCGACGCGGGGATCGCCTGCTTCGGCCCGTCGCGGGCGGCGGCCGAACTCGAGGGGTCCAAGGCGTTCGCCAAGCAGGTCATGGCCGACGCGGGTGTCGCGACGGCCCAGGCGTTCGTCTGTACCACGCGCGAGCAGGCCGAGGAGGCACTCGACAGCTTCGGTGCGCCCTACGTCGTCAAGGCCGACGGGCTGGCCGCCGGCAAGGGCGTCGTCGTCACGTCGGACCGGGATCAGGCGCTCGATCACGCGCTGGCCTGCATGAACGGCCAGGGCGGGCGTGTCGTCATCGAGGAGTTCCTCGACGGCCCCGAGGTCTCGCTGTTCTGCGTCAGCGACGGGAAAACGGTTGTCCCGCTGACGCCGGCCCAGGATTTCAAGCGCGTCTTTAACGGCCAGACCGGCCCCAACACCGGCGGCATGGGCGCGTACGCGCCGCTGCCGTGGGCGCCGCAGACGCTGGTTCAGGACGTCGTCGCCCAGGTGGCGCAGCCGACGGTCGACGAGATGGCGCGCCGCGGCACCCCGTTCTCGGGCCTCCTCTACTGCGGGCTGGCGCTGACCAGCCGCGGCATCCGCGTCGTCGAGTTCAACGTCCGCTTCGGCGACCCCGAGACTCAGGTCGTCCTCCCGCTCGAGGGCGAACGCGCGTGCGACCTCATCCAGCTGGCCGCGACGGGCGGCCTCGACGCCGCGCCCGAACGCCCCGCCGCCGGTCCTGCCGCCGCGGTCACCGTCGTCATGACGAACGAGGGCTACCCCGGCCCGCTGGTCCAGGCCGGCCGCCCGATCACGGGCATCGACCAGGCCGAACAAGTCCCCGGCGTCACGGTCATCCACGCCGGCACCGCCCTGCGCGACGGTCAGCTGGTCGCCACGGGCGGGCGCGTCCTCGACGTTGTCGCCGTCGGCGACTCGGTCGACCAGGCGCGCGAACGGGCCTATCAAGCGGTTGCGCTCATCCATCTCGAGGGCGCCCACTACCGTACCGATATCGCGGCCCAGGCGGCATCCCAGAACTGAGGACGCGTAGACTGGCAGCACAGTCCCGATCGAGGAAGGACAAGTCGTGAATCCTACTGATCCGCAAATGTCGTCGGACCAGGCGTTGGAGTCCCTGTTGGCCCAGACGCGCGCCGACATGACGTCGCGCGCCCTCGGCGGCATGGACCAAGTCAACGAGGACCTCAACAACCTCCTTTACCGGGTGCGGGGCAGCCGGCGTACGTCGGCGGCCCAGGTCATGCACGAGCGCGCGGGCGCGCCCTCGGCGTTCCCGGCCTCGTCGACCCGGCCCGTGTTGGCGGGCGCCGACCTCCAGCTGCTGGGGGTGCCCGCGTCGATCGCCGGCCTGCGGCCGTCCAGTATGGACGAGCTCATCGAGTTCATCCCCGCCGCCCAGCCGCTCATGGCGGCACCGGGCCAGGTGGTCGTCGTCCTCGGGCGCGTCGACTCGGTGTACGAGACGATCCAGACGGCCAAGCGGCTGGCGCAGCGCACGCCCGGGCCGGCGCACGTCGTCCTCGGCGGGGCGAAGACCCTGACCCCGGGCCAGGGCATGCGGGCGCGGGGCACCGAAGACCTCGCCCAGATCGTCGCCGACAACCAGGACGCGACGATTTACCTGGTGATCATCGATTCGGCGGCGGCGTCGCACGCGCGGATTTCCGAGCGCCTGGCCGAGGCCGCGTCGCCGCACAAGGTGTGGGCCGTCGTGTCGGCCAGCGAGGACCCGTCGACGATCGACGAGTGGCTGTGGCACCTGCCGGCCGGCCTCAAGGCCACGGACCTGGCGGTCACCGACATTTGGGAGGCCACGCGTCCCGCCGCCGTCCTCGGCTATTCGACCGCCGTGGGGCTGCTTGATCTGGCCCCGGCGTCGCACGACCAGTGGCGCATCATTCTGGCCGACCGGCTGCGTCGCGACGGCTGGCGCGGCTAACCAATTCCCATCATCAAGGAGTCGCCCTATGGGTACCCACATTGACGCTGTCCGCTCGTACTTCAACACCCAGTCGGTCCAGACCGAGGCGGGAAATGGCGACGACCAGCTGGTCGTGCGCGTCATGGGGCCGTACGGCAACTCGGTGATCGTCACGGTCATCGCCGAGGACGACGTCGACAACGTGGCCGTGCGCGTGTGGGGCATCGCGAAGGTCCCGCCGGAGCGCCGCGCCGAGGCGCTCGAGGCGATCAACCAGATCAACAACGACACGCGCTGGTGCTTCCTCTACATCGACAACGACGGCGACGTCATGGGCGCGGCCGATGCCGTCGTCACGCCGCAGACGATCGGCCCGGTCACCTACGAGGTGACGATGCGCAGCTGCTACATCATGGATGCCCACGCCGCCAAGATTCACCAGGCGATCGGCCAGCCCACGCCGGAGCCGGTCGATCCGGAGCTGATCCGCCAGATCGAGGAGCACGAGGCCCAGGCCGAGGCCCAACGCGGCGACGCCTAGCCGGGTTTCCCCGCGATTCGCCCCGTGTCCATGGCAACTGGACGCGGGGCGAACGTGTGCTTGCTGTGACACAATGTCACCATGGTTACTTCCCAAGCACCGGCTTTGCGCGGATGGCGTCACCTCAGCAGCGGCAAGGTTCGCGAGCTCTACATCCCCGCGGGCACGACGACATACGACGCCGAGGTCGTCCTCATTGTGGCAACCGACCGCATCAGCGCCTATGACCACGTGTTGCCCACCCTCATCCCGGGCAAGGGTGCCGTCCTCACCCAGATGAGCCTGTGGTGGTTCGAGCAGTTGAAGGACATCGTCCCCAACCACATCATCTCGACCGACGTCCCCGACCAGGTGGCGGGGCGCGCGATGATCTGCAAGCGGCTGGACATGTATCCGGTCGAGTGCGTGGTGCGTGGCTACCTCACGGGTTCGGGCAAGGCCGATTATGACGCGACGGGCCAGGTTTGCGGGCACCAGCTGCCCGAGGGCCTGGTCGAGGCCAGCCAGCTGGAGCAGCCGATTTTCACGCCCGCCGCCAAGATGAACATGGGCAAGCACGACATCAACGTGACGATTGACGACGTCGAAAAGATGGTGGGCGCCAAACGTTCCGCCGAGCTGCGGGATATTTCACTGGCGATCTACGACAAGGCATCGCAGTTGGCCGCCGACGCGGGCATTATTTTGGCCGACACGAAGTTCGAGTTCGGGTCGCTGGTGTCGTCCGGCGGGCCCGCGGTCGTCCTCGGCGACGAGGTGCTGACGCCGGACTCGTCGCGGTTCTGGCCGGCCGACCAGTGGGAAGAAGGCCAGGTCACGCCCTCGTTTGACAAGCAGTACGTGCGTGATTGGTTGACGTCGGACGCGTCCGGATGGGACCCGAAGGGCGACGCCGAGCCGCCGCAGCTGCCCGACGAGGTCGTCGAGGCCACGTCGAAGCGCTACGTCGAGGCCTACGAGATGCTGACGGGGCAAACGATCAACATTTAAACGACCGGTGGACCGGTGGCGTCGGGGTGTCCTCGGCCTGGTTTAGGATAGGACACGGGCCGGCCCTGTCGGGCCGCCAGTGTGCATACCACCTGAAGGGGACACCATGGGACGCATCGTCGTCGACATTATGCCGAAGCCGGAAATCCTCGACCCGCAGGGCAAAGCAATTTTGCGTGCGCTGCCGCGCGTGGGCGTTGACGCGTTTGTCAGCGTGCGCCAGGGTAAGCGTTTTGAGCTCGAGGTTTCGGGCGACGTGACGGACGCCGACCTCGAGGCCGCCCGTGAAGCGGCGACCACCCTGCTGTCGAACCCGATCATCGAGGACGTCGTCGACGTCCGCGTCGCCGAGGACGCCCAGTGAGCCCGCGGATTGGCGTCGTCACCTTCCCCGGCACGCTTGACGACGTCGACGCCCGCCGCGCGGTCGAGGTCGCGGGCGGCGAAGCGGTGGCCCTGTGGCACAAGGACGCGGACCTCCACGGCGTCGACGCGATCGTCCTGCCCGGCGGCTTTTCGTATGGCGACTACCTGCGGTGCGGCGCGATTTCGCGCTTCTCGCCGGTCATGGAGCTGGTCATCGACGCGGCGAACGCGGGCATGCCCGTGCTCGGTATCTGTAACGGTTTCCAGGTGCTGTGCGAGGCCCACCTGCTGCCCGGCGCCCTCGTGCGGAACGCCGGCCAGACGTTCAGGTGCGAGGACAAGCCGCTGATCGTCGAGAACGCCACCACCCCGTGGACCAGCCTTTTTAGCGCCGGCCAGCGGATCGTCATTCCGCTGAAGCACGGCGAGGGCTCGTACCAGGCGGCGCCCGATGACCTTGAGCGCCTGGAGGGCGACGGCCGCGTCGTCTTCCGCTACGACGGCGAGAACCCCAACGGGTCGGCGAACAACATCGCCGGCGTCTGCTCGGAAAAGGGCAACGTCGTCGGCCTCATGCCGCACCCCGAGCACGCGGTCGAGGTCGGTTTCGGCCCCGACACCGCGTCGGGAATCCGGTGTGGTCTGGACGGGCTCCAGATGTTCGTCGCGGCCCTCGAGGCCGTCGCCGGCTAAAAGCCGTGAACGTGATCTTTCTGGACGGAAAGGTCACGTTCAAGGGGCCAAACAGTCTCTGGCAGGCTGGTTGTGAGCCGTGCAGGAAGGAGGCTGTTATGCCTGATTTCGTGATGGATCCGCGTGTGT
>URAS01000022.1 GCA_900545825.1 uncultured Actinomyces sp. | reverse complement strand
TCGCGTCGATGACCGCCAGCGACTGCGGGGCCGAGAACGACCCCGAAAACTCGACCTCCTCGTCCCCGCGCGTCACGCTGACCCGGCCCGTCGGCGCATACCCGAACGCCGCCCTCACCGTGGCGTTCGCATCCGTTACCGCCTGCGCGAGGGCGTCGGCGTCCTGGCCCTGGGCAGCCGTCGGATCGGTGTCGCCCAACTGGGCCAAACGGGCCGTGATCTGCGACAACTGGCCGCGCAGGCGGGCGATCGGGTTCTCGATTCCCAGCACCTGGGCGTCCTGTTTCCACTGCGCCGCCCGCGCCTTCACGCGTTTCGTGAACGACGCGCCCTTCGTTTCCTCGGACGTGTAATAGAAGTCGGCGATCCACTCGTCGACGTTGACCAGGGCATCCGTGCGCGCCATTACTCGCCCTCCGGCCTGGGCATGACGACCAGCAGCGGGCGGACGACGGCGGTGCCCTCGTTCGGCGCCAGCCGGTCCAATTCACTGCGGATTCCCGCGATGACGCGGCGGCGGCTGGCCAGGCGCTCGGAGGCGCGCATCCGCCCTGCCTGTTCCTCCCACGCGTCGGCGTCGCGGCACCAATCCGCCGTGACCTGCGCCGCCTGGGCCGCCATCGAGTCGCGCGCCATGTCCAACAGCTGTTGGGCCGAGGACGCCGCCTCGAGGACGAGCGCGCGGATGTCGTCCGGATTCACCGAGGTCAACGGCCTGTTCGGGCCGGGGACGCCGACGTCGCGCAGCCACTGCGACAGCGACGGCTGCGGGGTGGCGCCCAGCCGCGTCACCGTGATCTTCATCCGCGAGATCGTCTGCCCGCGCCCGTTCGACAACAACCCCATGACGACGACCGTCGGCATGGAGACGTCGCCCGCGACGACCGGCAGGGGAGTCGACTGCAGCGCCGGCCCCGCCGCGTCCGAGCGGGCCGCCGCCTCGCGTTCCGCCGACATTGCGCGCTCGCTGGCCCACTGGGTCGCCGGGTGCAGCGGCGACAGGAAGTGCGCCTTGGGCCAACTGGTGGTCGACGAGTTCCGCGCCTCGATCAGCGACGCGTCGCCGCGCTGCTTCGTCGTCGCCAGCGTGAGGCGCTGCTCGATCTTGCGTTCCTTGACGTATTCCGCCGGGAGGGCGTCGAAACGCCTGACCAGGTCGGGTGGCGGGGTGAACTCGGTGACCCCATTCGGGTGGTCGGCGAAGTCGACGCCGCCCGTCGCCGCCGGCCGCTGGGGGTCGGTAGGCAGCGCGACCGACAGCGAATCGCGCAGATAGTCGACCTCGGCGGTGTACAGCGTGTCCAGCGCGACGTCGCCGGTCGACGGCTGTTGGGCGTCCTCCTGTTGGCACATTTGCGCCAGCCGCAGCATGAAATTCACCGTCTCCGATGGGTCGTGCAGGTCCGCGACCGCAGGCACGACCTGGTCGATGTCGCGTTCGCGGCGCAGGGCCTGGACGATCTGGTCTTCCTCGCGCGCCTCGGAGAACTTGCCCATGAGCAGCGCCGCGTCGCCCAGGACCTTGTGGGCCTCGTGTTCGCGCTGGACCAGGCGGGTGAGGACGTGCGCCTCGCCCGGCAGGGTGTCCGAGCTGGTCGGCTGCAAAATGAGGGCGACGATCCGCGGCGGCTTTTCCTGGCCGTAGCGGTCGATGCGGCCGTTGCGCTGCTGGATGCGGATGAGCGACCACGGGATGTCGAAGTGGATGAGGTCGTGGCATTGCGCGTGGAGGTTGATGCCCTCGGACGCGACGTCGCCCGTGACGAGGACGCGCAGCGGCGACTCGGCTTTTTTGAATTCGCCGACGACCTGCAGCTGCGTGACGTCCGGCAGGCCGCCGTGCATGACCGCGACCTGGTTGTCGGCAAGGCCCAGCGCCTTCGGCAGGTTGTCGCGCAGCCATTTCAGCGTCGCCACGCGTTCGGAGAAGACGACCGCGCGCATCGGCGACTTGGGGCCGACGCCGATCGACTTGAGGTAGTCGACCAACTGGCAGAACTTCGCCGAATTGTCGGGCGTGAGGTCGGCCGCCAGGTCGCGCAGGCGGTGGAGGGCGGCGATCTCTGCCGGGTCGGTCGCGCGGGACAGGCGCTCGGTCACCGACTGGGTGAGGGCCGGGCCGGACGACAGGTACGCCTTGACCAGTGTCCACGGGAACAGCGTCGAGATCGCCACGGAATCCGGGCCCAGCCAGGACTTTTGCAGCTCGCGGGCGATGGCGTCCTCGGCGGGGGAGGCGTCGACGAGGATGTTGCGGGGCTCCTCGCGTTCCGCCCACTTGCCGCCGACGACCTGGGCGACCTCGGGCGACGAACGGTGGCGGCGGATGATGAGGCGCTGGGCGACCTCGTTGTTGATCGAGCCATCCGGGTTGACCGCCAGCGGGTCGAGGAGCGAGAGGAGTTCGCTGAACATCTGGTCGTTGCCGCTGTGCGGGGTCGCCGACGCGAGGATGAGGGAATCCGTCAGCGGCGCCAGCGTGCGCGCCAACTGGTTGTTTTGCGTGCCCGCGTTGACGGCGTTATGGATTTCGTCGATGACCACGCAATCCCAGTGCGTTTCGCGTAAATACGTGAGGTATTTTGGGGACTTCAGGGTGTCGATTGACGCGATAACTCGGGGGTAATAGCTAAACGGATTCTGCGAGGCCGGCAGTTTCTGGCGGATCCGGCGAATACCCTCGGAATCCAGACGAACCAGGGGAATCGCGAAACGCGTCCACATTTCCTGCTGGAACTGTTCCATGACGTGCAGCGGCGTGACGACGAGGATGCGGGCGCCGCGGCCGCGGCGGATCAATTCGGCGAGGATCATGCCGATTTCCAGGGTTTTGCCCAGGCCCACCGCGTCGGCCAGGAGGATCCGCGGGTGGATGGCCGACGACTTGAGGGCCTTGATGACGGCCTTGTGCTGATAGGGCAGCGCGTCGGCGAGGGCTTTCGTCGACACCGTGAGGCACGATTCCTCGGCCGGTTCCGGGGTCTGCCGCAAAATCGTCTCGACATGCACCCGCGTGTCGCGCATCCGGGGCGATTTGTCGACAACCGGCGTGACATTGAGGGGGTCGAACACCTGAATATCCCGGTCGATCGCCGTATAAAACGCCGTCTCGAAATCGCGCACATAATCCGAAATCCCCGTCGCGCGGATCAGGTGTCCGTCAGCAGACGGGACGATCTCGGTGACAATCCACCGCTCGTTGCGCGCCGTAATCAT
Organism: uncultured Actinomyces sp.; assembly: GCA_900545825.1. GTDB lineage: Bacteria > Actinomycetota > Actinomycetes > Actinomycetales > Actinomycetaceae > Nanchangia. Next base: position 14,005 of record URAS01000022.1, on the reverse strand, counting down.
CGAGCCCGGCGCCAGCTTCGACACGTCCACGGATTCGGGGGAGGGCGTCGCTGCGGGGGCGGGTGCCGCGGCGGGGGAGGGCGTGGCGTCCTCGTTGCCCGTGGAGTCTGGGGAGAGAAGCACCCCGCCGTGGGGGTCGGCGGCGTCGTCGGCGGCGAACAGTGCAGGGGTGTCAGACATGCCCCCGATTCTATCGGCGACGACGGTCGCTTATCGCCCGGTGAGACGCTGGCCCGCACCCGCCGCCGCAGGCCCCGCCCCGCCGCCCTCGCGCACGCCGTCAATGCCTGGTATAGGGACATCCCCGACGTCGCCCAATGAGCGTTTGGGCAGGTGGTGTGAGTTCGGCGGAATCTGGACAGGTAAGGCGAGACTTTATACAGTAAGTGGACCCATCAACACTAGAGGAGCATCATGACATTTGCGCATCGCGGCCTTATCGCCGCAGCCGCTGTCAGTGCTCTCGCCGGGCTGGTATGCGTCCCCGTGCATGCCACAGCGGCGGGGGCGCCAGATGGCGACAGCCCCTTGGCACCGAAAGCGGTCTATACGCTGACCGGGCAACCCGGCTCCGGCCTGGGCGCCGACACGGCAGTGGCCGGCTGCGACGTGAACGGCGACGGAAAACCCGAGGTCGTCGGCACGTCCTGGTGGTGGAGCCGCGGACGCCACGCGCGGATCGGCGCCGCCTACACGGTCGGCTGGCCGACGTGGAAGACCGCGACCTCGCCCCAACCGATCGACGACGAAGACCTGGGCGCCCGGCGCGTCGAGGGGTCCGTCGACTCGCCGATCGGGCTCTTCGCGTTCAGCACCGACTGTCTGGGCGACACGAACGGTGACGGCGTCGACGACATGGTGTTCAGCGACTACGCCATGCACCGCGCCGTCGTCGTGTACGGCGACAAGAAATTCGAGTCGTTCTCGCTCGACTACATGGGCACCCGCGGCTACTTCATCTCCGGGCCCCAGGACGTCAAGGTCGGTACCTGGGCGCGTGGCGCCGGCGACGTCAACGGCGACGGCTTGGCCGACATCGCCGTGCCCGTCTTCAACTCCGAGCGGGCCGAGCTGCACGTCATCGCCGGCGCGGACGACGTCGCCACCGTGGAACTGGGCAACAGCCCGCGCGACCTCATGACGATCAGCGGTACCCCGGCGCTGCGGCCCGCGCAGGCCCGCGGAATCGGCGACGTCAACGGCGACGGCATCGACGACCTCGTCGTCACCTCCTACGCCGGCACCACCGCCGAGGCCGCGGCCGCCGGCAAGAAAGCTAACGGCGCCGCGTGGGTCATCTACGGCTCGAAGACGCCGACGAACGTCGACATTACGAAGCCGCTGGGCGACCGCGGATTCCAGATCTCCGGCCCGACCGATGCGGCCTGGCGACTGGGGATCTCGATCGCGCAGGGCGTCGACCTCAACGGTGATGGGCTGAACGACCTCGTTATCGGCAGCCAGCCGTCGAGCGCACCCGGCGGCGTCGTGGTCGTGTGGGGGTCGAAGGAGAATCCCGGCGACCTCAGCACGACGTTCGCCGCCGACGCGCCCGTGTCCGTCAAGGACGCGAGCGGCAAGTCGCGCGGCATCTTCATCGCTGCCCCCGAGGACGCCGACGGGGCCGCGTACTCCGTGGCCGCGATGGCGCCGGCGAAGCACAAGGTCGGCCTTATCGCGATCGGTGCCTACGGTGCCGACGGCAACGCCGGCAGGGTCTATCTGGTGTCCACCGCCGCCCTGCCCGAGAAGGGACGCATTGCGATCTCCGACCTGCCGAAGGACCAGGCGTACGCGATCGAGAGCGACGTCAAGGGGCTGCGCGCCGGCCGTTCGGTGTCGCTGCCCGGCGACGTCGACGGCGACGGCAACCCCGACCTCGCGTGGGGCGGCGACTTCGGGAAGACCGGGCGCCTCATGCTGGCCACGCTGGGGCCGCTGCCCGCCACCGCGGAACCCGAGCCGGAACCGAAGCCCGATGATCCGGGAACCGTCAAGCCGGAACCGACGCCCGATGATCCGGGAACCGTCAAGCCGGAACCGAAGCCGAACGATCCGGGAACCGTCAAGCCCACGCCCAAGCCGCACGACCACGCGAAGGCTCGGCCCTCGCACGGCACGCAACTGGCGCGCACGGGCGCCGGCGTGACGCTGCTTTCGGGACTGGCGCTCGCGGCCGTGGCCGCTGGCGGGATGATGAGGAGGACGACCCGATGAAACGGACAATCGGAGCACTGGCCGGGCTGACGGCTGCGCTGACCTTGGGTTTTGCCGCACCGGCCGTCGCCGACGACGCGACGCATGAGCACGACCCGCACACGCCCTCGTGGGTGTTGTGGCAGCCGACGGCGTTCGACACGTGCACGACCGCGGACCACGACCGCTACAAGGTCGTCGGGCCGGACGGGAAGTCGTACGACAGCTGGCACCCCACCTCGATCACGACGCCCGACGGCAAGACCTGCACGTTCGGGCACGAACACGGCGACGACCCGTCGACCTCGAGAATCTACGACTGGGTGAAGGCACGGCTGGCGGCGCCCGGGCACGAGGCGCAGGCCGGTATCCCGTTCGGGTACGTGTCGCAGGCGTCGGTCGAGTGGGAGAGCCACGGCGGCACCGCCGCGCACCGCCACGAGGACCACCCCGGCCACAAGGTCATCGTCCTCAACGACGTCAAGCTGGTCCACGCCGACCGGACGAAAGGATACGTCCGCGACGCCGCCGGAAAGCCTGTGACCTGCGATTACCTGATGAAGATGCATCAGGGGTCGCATTCGCCGGACGCCACGCACTCCAACGCGCACGAGCTGATCTACGGGATGCGGTGCAGTAACGGGGCCGAGGCCGTCGTCTCGGTGTTGACGAAGCTGGGGCAGCCCAACGAGTTCCATGCGAACTGCGACGAACACCGCGTGACGACCTCGGGGTCCAACCTGCCCGCGGGCACCGCCGGGCGCCGGCTGATCCCCACCACCGACTGCGTCAAGGCGCACAAAGACGTGTGGGGCATGTACGAGCTGTGGGAGACCGACACGACGATCACCGCGCCCGACGGGCACCAGCTCATCCACTTCGACCCGTGGTTCGGCGTGCGCAACCCGTCGCGCGTCTGGGATACGAAGAAGGGCGACGTCACGGCGTCCGTGCTGATGGCGACCGTATTCGGCGAGGGGCGGGCCGATGGCGTGCCCTGGTACAAGGTCAAGGACGGGACGGACAAGACGTCGCCCGAGTCGCCCTTCAACGGCGCCAAGCGCGACTCGTACGTCGCCGGCACCGAGATCCACAACGCCGGCGGCCCGACCACCTGGTACACCGACCCCTACGGCGGCAACGCGTCGACCACGCCGTTCCCCGGAGCGGTCAAGCAGTACATCGCCAACGTCGACACCGGGAGCGTTGACGTTGGGCGGCAAGTCTTCGGCTGGAGCACCGACTACGGCGCGCCCGGTTCGAAGGTGCACGCCCCGAACTAGCGGGCGGCGAGGCCCTACCGGAGGGGCCTTCACGAAAAGCGCCCACCTGGTTTGTCGAGTTCGGCCTTTCGAGCCCGGCAGCTGACAGACCAGGTGGGCGTTTCGCGTATGTGGGGGGGCGTTTTGCGTGGGTGCGACGCCCCCGGGGTGGCCGAGGCCGTAGCCTCGGACTCTAATCCCACAGGTGACTTCTTTGGCGGTGTAAGTGGCTACTTTGCAATGAAAACAGCCACATTTGGCGGTGTAAGTGAGGGCGCCGCGCCGCGGGGCGGGCGAGAACCGAAGCTCGCTACTTGTCGTAGACCATGTTCATGGCCTGGCGGACCAGATCGAGGGTCTCGTCGCCCTCGGCGTTCGCGCGCGCATTGCCGCGGGCGAGGACGTCACGCAGGTACGCGGGCTCGGCCAGCAGCTGGGCGCGGCGCTCGCGGATCGGCGCGAGCATTTCGTTCAGCGCCTCGGTGACGACCTGCTTGAGGGCGCCGGCGCCCTTGTCGCCGATTGACGCCGCGATGTCCTCGGGCGCACCGGCCCCGGCCAGCGACGCGAGGGTGAGCAGGTTGGCGACCTCGGGCCGATTCTCCGGATCGTACGTGATGACGCGGTCCGAATCGGTCTTGGCCTTCTTGACCAACTTGGCCGTCTGGTCGGCCGTCATGCCCAACTCGATCGCGTTGCCGCGCGACTTCGACATCTTCTCGCCGTCCAGCCCGAGGACGTGCGACGCCTCGGACAGCAGGGCCTCGGGGCGCGGGAACACGCGCTTCTTGAGCTTCGACTTGCGGCGGTAGCGCTTCTCGAAACGGTCGGCGATCAGGCGCGTCTGCTCGAGGTGCGGCAGCTGATCCTGGCCGACCGGCACGAGGTTCGCACGGCAGAAGAGAATGTCCGCGGCCTGGTGGACGGGATACGTCAAAAGCAGGCCGCTCATCGCGCGTGCCGACGCGTCGAGCTCGGCCTTGACGGTGGGGTTACGGTGCAGCTCCGACTCCGTGACCAGCGAAAGGAACGGCAGCATGAGCTGGTTGAGGCTGGGCACTGCCGAGTGCGTGAAAATCGTCGCGCGCTCGGGATCGATCCCGCAGGCGATGTAGTCGGCCAGCAGCGAATAGACGCGCTCGGCCAGCGGACCCGTGCCGTCGCGGTCGGTAATGACCTGGTAGTCGGCGATGACCAGCCATGTGTCGACGCCCTTGTTCTGCAGCGCCACGCGGTTCTTCAGCGTGCCGAAGTAGTGGCCGAGGTGGAGGTTCCCGGTGGGCCGATCACCCGTCAACACGCGGAAACGCGCGGGGTTTTCGGCGATTTCGGTCTCGATTTCGGCCGAACGGGCGAGGGACCGCTTCAAGGAAGCATCCGTCATCGACTCGGCGAGGGTCAGTTCATCGTCTTGCACCCGCCAATCATAACGGGCCGCGCGGGACGCCCGCGAAACGAGTCAACTGGCGAGGCGCGCCCCTTATTGTTCGAGCAGCGACTGAATCTCGGGGTTCGAGAAGAAGAGGAGCACCGAGAACGGCTCCATCGGCACGTCCTCGCCCGGCACGTAGCGCGTCCCGAATTCGGGGGTGTCGGGCGTCTCCCATGTCGTGTCCCACTGGAGGGCGTACGCGGGGCCGTGGCCCGCCGGCAGGGTGACGGTTGCTTCCTCGGCGGTCGCGTTGATCGCCACCAGGAGGTCGACGTCGCCCAGGGCCTGGCCCGACCTCAGCATCTGGAGGACGCGGTTTTGGGGATCATGCCACGAGTGGTCGGTCAGCGATTTCCCGCAGCTGTCGTACCACGACACGTCGGGAATAACGTCGTCGTGAACCATGCCCGTCAGGAAGCGCTCCGGCCGCATGACCGGGTGCTCCTTCCGCATTTTAATGAGCATGCGCACGGTGTCGCACACTTGCGCCTGCCAGTCTTCCCAATCCCAGTCGACCCATGAGATTTCCGAATCCTGACAATACGCGTTGTTATTTCCGTATTGGGTGCGGCCAAACTCGTCGCCCGCGACAAACATCGGCGTGCCCGCCGAGATCATCAGCATGGTGAAGAGATTGTAAATCGATCGGACCCGCAAGGGACGCAGCTCGATAATCGAGTCGATACTGGCCGGCAAATACGAGTTTTGGTCTTTCGGGCCGGTGGCGCGCCCCTCGACGCCGTGATTCCACGACAGGTTGTTGTCGGTGCCGTCGCGGTTTTCCTCGAGGTTTGCCGAATTGTGTTTGTGGTCGTAACACACGAGGTCGGCCATGGTAAAGCCGTCGTGGGCGGTAATGAAGTTAATCGAGCGCCGGGTCGAGCGCGTGGCGGCCTCGGACATGTGGCCGTACAGGTCCTGGGAGCCCGACAGTCGCGTGGCGAGGTCGAAGGGGCCACGACCTCGGGCGATACCGCGCGACTGGGTGGCCGCGTCGACCAGCCAGAACTGGCGCAGGCTGTCGCGATAGTGGTCGTTCCACGTGGAGAATGCCAGCGGGAATCCGCCGGTCTGCCAGCCGCCCGGGCCGATATCCCACGGCTCGGCGATCATCTTTTTCGTCCGCAACACCGGGTCGGTCAGGCACGCCTGGAGCATCGGGTGTTCGGGCGTAAAGTCGTCGTGCATGCGGCCATTCGTCACGCCGAGGTCGAAACGGAATCCGTCGACCCCCATGTCTTGCGCCCAATACCGCAGGGAATCGAGGACCATCTGGTTGACGCGCGGCTCCGACGAATCGACCGAGTTCCCGCACCCCGTAAAGTCCTGCATATTGCCCGTATTGGGGTCAACCCGGTAATACATTTCATTGTCGAGCAGCCGCCACGACACGGCCGGGCCCGACGCGCCGCCCTCGCACGTGTGGTTATAGACGACATCCAAAATGACCTCGAGGCCGGCCTCGTGCAAAATCGACACCATGCCGCGGAACTCGTCGACAATAGCGCCAGGCCCGGCGGCGCGCGCGGCCGCCGACGCATACGACGGTTCCGGCGCGAAATACGACAACGTGGAATAGCCCCAGTAATTCGACAGGCCGCGGTCGGTCAAGAAGGGCTCGTCGAGCTTGGCGTGGACCGGCAGCAGCTCGATGGCCGTGACCCCGAGGTCGTTGAGGTAGCTGACGGTGGCCGGGTGGGCGAGGCCGGCGTAGGTGCCGCGCAGCTCTTCCGGCACGCCGGCGAGGTTCTTTGTCAGCCCCTTGACGTGCGCCTCGTAAATGACCGTCTGGTTCCACGGGGTGTTCGGGCCGGGAACGACGGGGAACGGCGTGGCCGCGATGACGCCGCGCACGGTCGAGGGCGCCGAGTCCTCGCGCGACGGCCGCAGCGGATAGATGGGGTAGAGGTCCTCGTCGACCTCGTGGGCATAGACGGTCGGCCCCTGCTCGACCTGCCCGGCGAGCGCGCGGGCGTAGGGGTCGAGGGCGAGCTTGTGAGGGTTGTAGTAGAGGCCGCGCGAGGGATCCCACGGCCCCCACACACGGAAACCATAGGACGCGCCGGTGTGGTAGCCGGCGATGTGGCCGTGCCAGATGCCCTCGCTGGGGCCGATCAGGCGGAAGCGGCGCTCGGAGGCGTCGGGTGCGTACGAGTCGAAGAAGCAGACCTCGACGGCCTCGGCGTGCGGTGCGACGACAGCGATGTCGATTCCATCCGAGGCGACGTGTGCGCCAAGCCGAGCCGGCTGGGCGGCTCCGCGCGGCACAAGGGGACTTGTGGGCGCCTCGTTGAAACTGGGGTACGCATAATGCACGTCCCCTAGTTTCTCACGTTTGCCGACCTGTCGTCAGATAATCCGACACTGTGGAAAGGTTTCACAATCCGGAGAATCGGCTCGTTTGGCGGGGAACTGGGAAGATGTGGCACTCTAAAGGCATGCGTATCGTCGTTTGCGTGAAATATGTCCCGGACGCCCAGTCGAACCGCCGGCTTGTTGGCGGGACGCTGGTGCGTGGCGAGGAAGACAGCCTGAATGATCTGGACGAGAACGCCATCGAGGCCGCCGTCGCCGCGTGTGAAACCCACGGGGGCGAGGTCGTCGCGTTGACGATGGGGCCCGCCGGCGCGAAAGACGCCGTCATGCGCGCCCTCCAAATGGGGGCCGACCGGGCCGTTCAGATCACGGACGACCGCCTGGCGGGCACGGACGTCGTCGGTACCGCGCAGGTGCTGGCCGCCGCGATCCGCAAGCTCAATGACGAGGCGCCGGTCGACCTCGTCATCACCGGGTCGACCTCGCTGGACGGCATGACGTCGATGCTCGCGGGCGCGTTGGGCGCCGAGCTCGAGTGGCCGTCGCTGACGCTGGCGTCGACCTTCGCGATCGAGGACGACGCGGTGACGATTTCGCGCTACCTCGACAATTTTGACGACGTGCTGTCGGCGCCGTACCCCGTGGTCGTGTCCATTACGGACGAGGCGAACCAGCCGCGCACGCCCGGCTTCAAGCTCATGCTGGCGGCCAAGAAGAAGCCGCTGGACGTGTGGGACCTCGACGCGCTGCAGATCGACGACGAGCCGCGGTATGGCTCCGAGGGCGCCGGCACGCAGGTCATGCGCGCGGCCGAGCGCGAGGAGCGCCGGGGCGAGGGGCAGATCATTCCCGACTCCGGGCACGGCGGCGAGCAACTGGCCGAGTACCTGCGGTCGATCCAGCAGGTCCCGGAACGGTAAAAGAGGAGATGGGGAAGATGACGGAACAGCTGAACGACACGATCCTCGTTGTCACGGACCACACGGGTAACGACGAGGACGGCTACGTCCTCACCGAGGCGTCGAAGCGGCTGCTGACGGTCGCGCGCGGCCTCACCACGGGGCCGCTGGTCGCCCTCGCCCTCAACCAGGCGCCCGAGGTCGCAGCGCTGGGCGCGTACGGCGTCACCCGCGTCATCGCGGCGCGCCTGGGTCACTACAGCCCGCGCGTGCCGGGTATCGTCGCCGACTGCGTGGTCGCGGCGGCGAAGGAATGCCAGCCCGCGGCGATCCTTAACGTGTCGAACGCGCGCGGCCGCGACGTCGACGCCCAGGTGGCGGTCCTGCTCAACGCGGGCGCGTCGGTGGACGTCGCCAAGGTCGCCGTGGTCGACGGCAACCTCGTCGCGTCGAAGTCCGTGCTGGGCGGCACGTGGGAGACCGAATTCCACATGACCCGCGGCATCCCCGTCATCGCGCTGCGCACGGCCGGCCTGCCCACTGAAGAGGTCGCCGAGCCGACGACGCCTGAGGTCGACGCCCTCTCGGTGACGTTCAGGGAGTCGTCGAAGGCCGTCTCGGTCAAGTCGTCGATCCCTGGCGCCGACACGGTGTCGCTGACCGACGCGTCGGTCGTTGTCTGCGGCGGCCGCGGCACGCAGGGCGACTTCACGCTGGTCAACCAGTTGGCCGAGCGGCTGGGCGGCGCGGTCGGCGCCACCCGCGTCGCCACCGAGGAAGGGTGGATCGACCGGTCGGCGCAGGTCGGCCAGTCGGGCGTCGCGATCGCCCCGAATCTCTACATCGGGCTGGGGATTTCCGGCGACATCCACCACGTGTCGGGCATCCGCGGCGCCAAGACGATCGTCGCCGTGTGCGACGACTCCGAGGCGCCCCTGTTTGAGCTGGCCGACTTCGGCATCATCGGCGACATCAACGAGGTCATTCCCCAGGCCCTGCGGGCCCTGGACCAGTGACGCTCGCCTATCTCGATAACGCGGCCGCCGAGCCCATTAGGGAGGCGGCGCGTCAGGCCGTCCTCGACGCGTGGGAGCGTGCGGGGACGGTCGGCCTCAACCCCCAGGCGGCGCATGCCGCGGGGCGCGAGGCCGCTTTTTTGTTGGACGACGCGAGGGCGCGGGTCGCGGCGTGTGTAGGTGCGGACCCGGCCGAGGTCGTTTTCACCTCCGGCGGTACCGAGGGCGACGTCATCGCCGTACGTGGGGCCGTGCGTGAGGGTCGCGTGATTATTCATTCAGCGCTGGACCACCCCGCGATCGCTCAGACCGCGGCCCAGGCGGGGCCCGTGCGCGTGCTGCCGCTGCGGGCGGACGGCGGGCTGGACATGGACGCCGCGCGGGGGATCATCGCGGGCGATGCTGGGGCTTTGGAGGGCGCCGAGGGCGCGGGCGAGTCGGCCCCGCCGGCGCTCGTCGCGGCGACCGCGGTGGCGTCGGAGACCGGCGTCATCGTGCCGATTGCCGACCTCGTCGCCCTCGTGCGGGACACGTGGGGCGAGCAGACGGTTGTCCATTGTGACGCCGTCCAGGCGATCGGGCGGATCCCCTGCGACTTTCACGCCCTGGGCGTCGACACCCTGGCGATCGCCGGCCACAAGTTCGGAGGGCCCGCGGGTGTCGGCGTGCTACTCGTGCGCCGCGGCGTCGCGCTGACCAGCCCGATCACCGGCGGCGGGCAGGAGCGCGGGTTGCGCTCGGGCACGCCCAACGTCGCCCTCGCGCAGGGGCTGGCGGCCGCCATCGAGGAAGCGACCGCCCAGCGCGAGGCCGAGATGGCCCGCCACCACAGTCTGCGCTCTCGTCTGCTCGGCGGCATCGCCGGGATCGAGGGCGTCCGCGTTGCCACGTCGGCGCCGGCCGTGGAGTCGATCACCATGCTGCTGGCCGCCGGCTGCGAGGCCGAGCCGCTGCTCTTCGCCCTCGATCAGGCGGGCGTTGCCGCGTCGGCGGGCTCGGCGTGCCACACGGGCGTCGCCAGGCCGTCTCCGGCGCTGGTCGCGCAGGGTTTGAGCGACGCCGAGGCGATCGGGTCGCTGCGCGTGTCGTTCGGCTGGTCGACCAGCGAGGCCGACGTCGACGCCCTCGTCGCCGCGCTGCCCGGCGCTGTTGAGGCGGCGCGGGCGTTCGCGGCCCGGTAGTGCGGATGCCGCGGGCTGCGCGACGCGTTAGGGTGTGGACGTCCGGCGTCTTGGGGAGGGGAGAACGATGCGCGTCTTAGCCGCACTGTCGGGCGGCGTCGATTCGGCGGTCGCCGCGGCGCGTGCCGTCGCCGCAGGTCACGACGTCACCGCCGTCCACATGGCGTTGACCAGCCAAGCCCAGGCCACCCGCTGCGGGTCGCGGGGCTGCTGCACGGTCGAGGACGCCGCCGACGCCCGCCGGGCTGCCGCGCTGTTGGGGATCCCGTTTTACGTGTGGGATCTGGCCGACCGGTTCGACCAGACCGTCGTCACCGACTTTTTGGCGGAATACCGCGCCGGACGTACCCCGAACCCGTGCGTGCGCTGCAATGAATTCGTCAAGTTCAGCGAGCTGATGCGTCGCGGCCGCGCCCTCGGCTTCGACGCCGTGTGCACCGGCCACTACGCCGCCCTCAAGCAGGGGCCCGGCGGCGCCGAACTGCACCGCGCGGCGTGCATCGAGAAGGACCAGAGCTACGTCCTCGCCGTCATGGGCCGCGACGCGCTGAGCCACGCCCTGTTTCCGCTGGGCGACGTCGCGACGAAGGCGGACGTGCGTGCCGAGGCCGCCGCGATGGGCCTACCAATGTCGGCCAAGCCCGACTCGTACGACATCTGCTTCATCCCCGACGGCGACACCGCCGGATTCCTGCGGCAGCGCCTGGGAGCGCGGGAGGGCGACATCGTCGACACGACCGGCCAGGTCGTCGGCCACCACGAGGGCGCCTACGCCTACACGGTCGGCCAACGCAAGGGGCTCCGGCTGGGCCGGCCCGCGCCCGACGGGAAGCCCCGCTACGTCCTGCGCACCGACATCCCCAACAATCAGGTGATCGTCGGCGCCGCCGAACTGCTGAGCGTTGACACGATCACGGCTGCCGACCTCGTCCTGCTGGCCGACGCCACGCATCCAGCGCTGGCGGGGGAGCGCGACGTCACCGTCCAGTTCCGCGCGCACGGCGAAGCCCTGCCCGCCCGCGTGCGGATCGCCGACGACGGGACGCTAACGTGCCGGCTGGAACGTCCGGCGCGGGCCGTCGCCCCTGGTCAGAGCCTCGTCATCTACGACGGAACCTGGGTGATCGCCCAGGTGACAATCGAGGCCGCCACCCGCAATGCGGGCGGAGCCCGGGACGCCCAGGCTGCCGCGACCACGCCTGCCGAGCGCCACCATGCGTGAGCGTGCGTAGCACGAGCGAAAACCGTTACACTGGAGCCCGCGCGCGCGTGGCGAAATTGGTAGACGCGCCAGGTTTAGGTCCTGGTACCCCTAGGGTGTGAGGGTTCGAGTCCCTCCGCGCGCACTCACCGAAAGGAAACGCCATGACCCAGTTGACCGTTGGCGACCAGGCGCCTGACTTCACGCTCGACGGCGTGCCCGGCGGCCCGTACAGCCTGTCCCAGCTCGTGAAATCCGCCAAGAAGGGCGTCGTCGTCTACTTCTACCCGCGCGCCAACACGCCGGGCTGCACGACCGAGGCCTGCGACTTTCGCGACTCCCTGGCGTCACTCAAGGGCGCCGGCTACGAGGTCGTCGGTATCTCGCCTGACGCCCTCACGAAGCTGCAGGGGTTCGCAGACAAGTACGACCTCGAGTTCCCCCTCGCGTCCGACCCCGACCACCAGGTCATGGAGGCCTACGGCGCGTGGGGCGAAAAGAAGAACTACGGCCGCGTCGTCACCGGCGTCATCCGCTCGACCGTCGTCGTCGATAACGAGGGCGCCGTCGCCCTCGCCCTCTACAACGTCCGCGCCAAGGGCCACGTCGCCCGCCTGCGCCGCGAACTCGGCCTCGACCCCCTTTCGTGAACGTGACCTTTCCGTCCCGAACCATCACGTTCATGGGCCCAAACCCGTGAACGTGATCTTTTTTGATCACGTTCACGAACGCGGCCCCACAGACACGATCGCCCAAACGGCAAAAAGAAACCGCGCACGCCCCAAAGGACGTGCGCGGTTTCCGCACCTGACACAAAGACTGTGTGGGCGGTGGCGCTAAGAGGCGACCACCCTGAGCTTCCGCGACCGGCTGGCCTTCATCGTGTGCTCGACCATTTGGGGATTCCACGTCTGGTCGGCGTGGCGCAGCAGCGTGGCGACGTCGCGGTTCTCTTGGATCCACGTGGCCGGCGACTTGCCCTCGAGCAGCGAATTCGGCTGCGACGGGTTCCACGCCCAGTAGGCCAGCGACGCCAGCTGGACCGGCGTCGGCTGCGGCGGCAGCGCGTGCTTGAAGAGGCTGGTCGCGGCCGGCAGCACCTGATTCGGCCCCAGCTGCCAGGTGGGGTAGTGCCACGCACGACCGACCTGAACGCCGAGGATCCGGCGCTCGCGGACGCCCTTGTTGACGCCCTGACGAGAGATACCCAGCCACTCCGCCAGCATCGGGGTCTCGCAGACCGGACCGATGCTCGTCTCGGCCGGGCTGGAGGGCGTGGCGGTCGCGAAGATCATCGAGATGATCGCCTTGGTGCGCGACCGATCGAGATCGAGCGGGGACGGGCTATTGGCCATCGTCTGCTGAAGAAGGTTGAGGAAGTCTTGTTCGCTGTCGCTGAGGGGGCGAGGAGTCATCGACGGGCCTCTCTTCTGTCGGTTAAACACACTGACCTGTGCTGCCAAATGCTTACAGATAGTAAGGATACAGATTTTTCTTCGGAACGCTAAGGGGTTGAGGGCAAGTTAATGAGAGTCTGTCATAGAACTGGCAGGAATCCGGTCTAGACAAGTCGGGTTTGGGGGCCGATTCTCGGGGTTCTATGGCTTTGGAACGAGTGTGGCAAAAGCGGCTTTCCGACCGGTAAGGATTGTGCGGCAAACCGCGGTCAACCTGCGGAAAAAGGGGTATCGGAGGCCGGTTCTTAGGGGTGGAAAATGGTCCGATAGTCGGACGCGAAAGGGTGGCGTGAGGATGTCTAGACCAGATGGAGTGGTTGACTCGAAAAATGATGTTGTGCACAGATGCCCAAATCTGATGCTGGACGCCTGGAGAGGTGTGCAGGTCGGAGGGGTCTTATGTTGACCGGTGTTGACGTGCCATGCGTCCTGATCCGAATCGTTCTCACCTGGGCAAGCGCGCGAGTCAACCGCTGAGGTTCGATGCGGCTAGTCCGTGGGTGCGGCGAAATGGGCGCCGATCTGACGCGGATGCGGTGCGAGGACGGCGGATGGCTGGTGGCGTGGCCGTGGAGCGGGCTGTGGAAGCCATTTTCGGCCCCGAGGGCGGTTCTGGCGTCCTCGCGACGGTCGCTGGGTGGGCGCCGTTGTGCCGATGGTGGGCGGATGTTGCCGGGTGGTAGCGGTTGGCTACTTCGCGTTGCGTGAGGCCGCGTGCGGCGCTGCGGCGGCTCTTCCGGGCCGGCGGCGCTGCAGTGCACCTGACGTTCGCCTGCGGGCCCGCAGCGCCCTCACGGCGCCTGCGGCACCCTCGGCGTTCCCGTGCGCCCTCACGGCGCCTGCGGGGTAAACAAAAACCCGGCTGCTGCCAGCCGGGCCTCGGTGGAGCTAGGGGGATTCGAACCCCCGACCTCTTCCATGCCATGGAAGCGCGCTACCAACTGCGCCATAGCCCCGGTGTCTCACGGGTGGTGGAGCTAGGGGGATTCGAACCCCCGACCTTCTCATTGCGAACGAGACGCGCTACCAACTGCGCCATAGCCCC
>URAS01000021.1 GCA_900545825.1 uncultured Actinomyces sp. | reverse complement strand
GGAGGCGGCTGGCGGCTCGGCGGCCGGTGCGGCGGCTGGCGGTGTGGTCGCTGGTGGCGCGCCCGCGAGGACACCGGGTGGCTCGGCGGCCTCGGAAGGCGCGGCGGCTTCGGGCCAGCAGGGCAGTGAGGAGCCGATGCCCGAGGTGAAGTCTGCCGAGGAATTGCGTGTCTACCTGGCCCAGCGGCGCGCCGCGCGTCAGGCCGCGACGAATCAGCAGGGCGCTCAGCCCGCGTCGGCGCGTCCGCCCCAGGCGGCGTGGCCGGAGGACATGCCGACGTCGCTGCTCGCCTCCGACAAGGACGCCGACCAGCGCCCCAGCGGGGAACCTCAGGGTGGCCAGGATCGCCAGGATGCCGGAGCAGCCGCGGATGCCGCGGCGGTTGAGGCCGACCAGGCCCAGGCGGACGCTGCTCAGTCTGACGGGGTCCCGGCCGAGACGCCGGCCGAGGCCCAGTCTCCTGAGGTCCTTGCCGAGATGCCGGCTGAGGCACCCTCTGGTCACGCTGGGCCCGAGGCGGAGGCCGAAGAGGCTCAGTCCAGCGACGCCCAGTCCGAGGCTTCGGCCCCGCAGGCTGCGGCGCCTGAGCGGTCGAGCGCGGATCGGCCCGAGGACGCCCTCGCGACGGATGCGGCCGAATCGACGGCCAGCGAGCCCGCGCCCAACACGGAATCCGCGGGGCCTGCTGAGCCCGATGCCCTGGAAAGCGCGGGCGACCAGGCCGATCGCCCCGCCGGCGACGCGGGCGAGCAGCCGACTCCGCAGGCCGAGCAGGCCGGCGAGCAAGACATCGCGGCGTCGCATGGCGCCTCGCAGCCGGTCGGGCAGGTCGATCCGGAGGACGCCGGCGTGTCGCTCGACGTCCCGCCGGCCGACGACGAGGCCGAGGCCGCGGAAGGCTCCGAGCACGAGGAACTGGCCGACGAGGCCGAACCGGAGCAGCCGCGCGAGGAAGCGACCGAACAATGGCCGAGCGAGGAAGTTGCCGAAGAATCGCCGAGCGAGCCCGAGTCTGACGAGCAAGCTGCGCCGGAGCAGGTGAACGAGCCCGCACCTCGCGAGGAAACCGCGCCGGAGCAGCAAGCGCGCGAGCCTGAGCGTCCAACCGCGCCCCAGCAGCCCGAGCCCGAGCAGGCGGCCCAGCCGCAGGCGCCGGAACCGCCGCGTTCGGCTGAATCGCAGCGTCCCGCCGACCACAATCCCGTGGCCGAGCGGTGGAACGACGTTCTCGCGTCGCTCGAGCGGATCAGCCGGGTAACGGCGGCGCGTGTCCGGTCGATGGCGCAGCCGGGGCCGGTGACGAGCAACTTGCTCACGCTGTATTTCGCGGCCGAGGGGCCGGTCAACGAGTTCAACCAGGGCCCGCACATGGCCCGGTTGGCACAGGCGCTCGAGCAGACTCTGGGCCGGCATTTCGATATCGCCGCGACGGTGGGTCAGCCGCCGGAAACCGCCTCGTCTGCGCAGGTCGACGCAGGTTCTCCGCCGTCGTCCTCGCCCGAGTCGCCATCGGGCTCAGGGCCCCGACCGGAGGGCGATTCCGCCGGCTCCCGCGCGCCCGAGGCGCCGACCCGGCCGCAGCAGCCCGCCAACCGCGCGCCCGAGCGTGCCATCCAGCCGCCCGCGGCGCCGGATCGCCCGGCCCGCCAGTCGGCGCCTCAGGCGTCGGCCGGCGACGACTGGCCGGAAATGCCGACGATCCCGCACGCCGCGGAGGACGACTGCCAGAGCGTCCCTCCTCGGCCGGCCGCGCCGCAGCCGGCGCCCCGTTACGATTCGGTGCCGGGCAACGCCTCCGCGCCGCAGCCCGCGGAGTCCCAGCCCGAACCTGAATCCGCAGGTCAGCCCAAGTCCGAGCAACAGCCGCAACAGCCCCAGCCGCAGGCGCCCTCGGCGCCGGCTCCGGTGACCGAGTGGCCGCAGACCGCGCCGATTCCCCACGCGGGCGACGCGCGCGAGCGCAGCGAGGCAGCTCACCCGGCGGGCTCGGGGGAATCGGCGCCCGGTGCCCCGTCGGCGCCTCAGCCTCAGCAGCCGGCGACGGCGCGCCGCGGTCTCTACGCCGTGCCGACGCCGCCGGATCCGGACCCGGACCAGTGGATCCTCGACGACGCCGACCCCGCGGCCGAATCGGCTCCCAACTGGGAGGACGAGGAGGACATCGACCTCAGCGAAACGATGCCGATGGAGGACGTACAATCGCGTACGACAAGCGGCGTCGACGTCCTCACCGACGTCCTCGGCGCCACGGTGATCGACGAAACCACGCTGGACCCCAACGGCAACCCCCTGCCCGGCCGCTAAACGCGGCCGACCGAAAGGACGTGACCCCTTCCCGTGTACGAAGGCGCACTTCAAGACCTCATCGACGAACTGGGCAAGCTGCCCGGCGTCGGCCCCAAGTCGGCCCAGCGCATCGCGTTCCACGTGCTGTCACGGCCGAAGGAAGAGGTCGCCATGCTGGCCGACGCGCTTATCGCGGTGAAGGACCACGTCCGGTTCTGCGAACGGTGCGGCAACATTTCCGAGGGCGAGCTCTGCCAGATCTGCCAGGACCCGCGGCGTGACACGTCGCTGATCTGCGTCGTCGAAGAGGCGAAAGATGTTGGCGCGATCGAGCGGACCCGCTCATACCGCGGGCTCTACCACGTCCTTGGCGGGGCGATCGACCCGATCAATGACGTCGGGCCTGATCAGCTGCGGATTCGCGAGCTGCTTCAGCGCCTGGGCGGCGACGAGGTCGACGAGGTCATCATCGCGACCGACCCCAACATCGAGGGAGAGGCCACGGCCACCTACCTCACCCGCACCCTGTCGACGATCGGTGTCCCCGTGTCGCGGCTGGCGTCCGGCCTGCCCGTCGGCGGCGACCTCGAGTACGCCGACGAAGTGACGCTGGGCCGCGCCTTCGAGGGCCGCCGTCGCATCGACTAGGCCCCGACCCCGCACCTACCTCCGTGAACGTGATCTTTCTGTCCGCTTTGATCACGTTCACGCTCCATCCGGCTGCGAATACACGAAAGGGTCACCCTCGCGGGTGACCCTTCAGTGAATCGTGTGTGCTAGCTGGCGCGACGGGCGCGTGCGCGACGACGCTTGAGCGAACGTCGCTCGTCCTCGCTCATGCCGCCCCACACGCCGGCGTCCTGGTTGTTGTCCAGGGCCCACGTCAGGCAGGTCTCGACGACCTCGCAGGTCGCACACACGGCTTTGGCCCGCTCGGCCTGCGCGATGGCGGGGCCGGTGTTCCCGATGGGGAAGAACAGTTCCGGGTCCTCCGTCAGGCAGGCTGCAGTGCTGCGCCAATCCATGTCGTGCCTCCTTGGTTTCAGGCAAGAAAAAGCGGCCAGGGCGAAGCCCGCAGCCGCAATGCCTCCTGTCAAGTAACGCATTCAATCTTCGCGCGAGATGAACGGGAACACAAGAGGAAGTTACGACAAAATGAGCAAAAGTGGCGTGGAACGTGTCACATCGACGGCGCGAAAAGCTGTATATTGTGCGCTTCGCCTCCGCCGACGTAGACGCCCCATCCGTCGCGCCGTCTGCCCGCGTAGGCGACGTGCGCGTAGCCGGCGGGCACGAGATGGCGCAGGTCAGCCTCGTTTCCGAAGGCGAGGACGCCGGCCGACTCCCGCAACGTGACGATGTCGCCGGTGTAGGCCGCGCGCGCCTTGGCCGGCCCGACCACGGCAATGATCGGCTCGTCGCCCTCGGGAATTCGCGCCGCGGCGTCGTTGAGGTCGACATCAACCGCAGTCACCCGCTGGGCCCGCCAGGCCGAGTGGAGGACGTCGAGGGCGCCCTCGCGCGCGGGCCCGGCGGCGGCGATGACGAGCCACCGCCGATGCGCGGTGACCGGCAGCGGCGTCGCAAGGGGCGAGATGACGCCGATGTCTCGCGGCGACGTGCGGTCGGGCTGCGCGGGCAGGCTGGCGACGAGCGCCGGACCGGTCGGCGGCGGCATCTCAGGTGGCAGCGCGACCTGGACGAGGGCGCGCGTGGCGCCCTCGCACCAGACGACCCGGCCGGGCCGGTCGGCGAGCGCGCAGACGTTTTCGGGCAGGCCGATGTGGGCGGCGTCGATCCCGCCGCGGGTCGGGCAGATGACGCGTTGGCGCATCGCCTGCGTCCACCGCGACGCCGCGTCGGGCGGCGAGACCGTGACGACGAGGTGCGCCGTGGGGCCGGCGCGCCGGGCGAGCTGCGCCAGGCGGTCGGCCATCACCCCGGCGCCCAGGGCGCGATCGGCCTCGGCAAACAGGCCCTCGCACCCGTCGATGACGACGACCCCGGGCACGTTTTCGGCCGCGTCGAGCAGCTCCCACACGGCGCCGATGTCGCTGGTCGCCACGGACGAGGCCGCCTCGGGCCAGCGCTGTCCGGGCGACGTCACCGCGTGGATCGGAAAACCGTCCTCGGCCAGGGCATTCGCCAGGGCGCGGGCGACGCCGCTGCGGCCCGACCCGGGCGAGCCGACGACGAGGGCGGCGACGACGCCGGGCACGCCGAACAGGTCGAGGCGCTGCTGCTCGGGCCGGTCGCGCCAGCCGACAACGCGCGTGGGCGTGGCCGACTCTCCCTGGGCGAGCGGGCATCGGGGCAGGTCAAGTCGACTTTCCCACCCCAGCGCGTCGGGCAGCGCCGGCGCCCAGGGCGCGGCCGCCGGGGGGCCGCCGAGCCCTTCCCATGCGCGGGCGAGCATCGCGACCCACCCGGCGACGGTCCCCGCCGGGCCGCACCAGCCGATCTGCGCGACCCCGCCGCCGGCGACCAGGGCGCGCCCGGGGATCCGGGGCAGATGGGCGGCCTGGGCGCTGCCGACGACGTCGTGCGAGTCGGCGTCCTCGAGGACGCGCAGGCACAGGCGAAAGGGCAGGTTGGCGCGCATATGGGCGTCGACGATCCCGGCGGGCCGCTGCGTCGCGAGGATGACGTGGACACCCAGGGACCGCCCGATCGTCGCGATCCGCACGAGCGTGGCCAGCAGATCGGGTTCGTCCTCGGCCACGCGCCGGAACTCGTCGACGACGACCACGAGCCGCCGCCCGATCGGTTGTCCCGCGGCTCGCAGCCGTTCGCGGCGGGCCAGCTCGGCCGCCAGCGACGTGATCCCGCGGCGGGTCGCGGCCGGGTCGAGGTCGGTGACGACACCCGCGACGTGCGGCAACCCCGCCAGTTGGCCGCACGTTTCGCCGCCCTTGTAGTCGACGAGGACGAACCCGACCTGCGAGGGCGGATACCGCAGCGCCAGCGACATTAGCCACGTGACCAGCGCTTCCGACTTGCCCGACCCCGTCGTGCCGGCGACCAGGGCGTGCGGCCCGTCGGCGACGAGGTCGACCTCGAGGTCGACCGACGCCGTCCTCCCCAGCCAGGCCCGCAGGTCGGGTGGCGTCGATTCGGCGAGCATTCCCCGCCACCGTGCCGACATCGCGGCCTCCGACAGGCGCTCGAGCCCGGCGAAGCGCGCGACGTGATCGGCGATGAGGACGCGCTCGGGCACCCCACCGTCCCCGGCGGCGGCCCGGTCGGCCAGGCAGGCATAAAGGGCCTCCCACCAGGCCTCGGACGCCTCCGGGACGGTCGGTGGCGCGGCGACGAGCCGCGTCGCCCACGCCGGCGCGTCGGCCACCCGGGCCGCCCACGTCAACGCCCGCCCTGCAAGCATCTCGTCCCCAACTGCCGCCTCCCCACCCGCCGCGTCTCCGGGCGGCACGAGGGCGAGCGCCGGGGCGTCCTCGGGTGCGCGAAACCGCCGCTGACCAGCGCTGACCCGGGCCACCTGGGCGCACGCCCACTGCCCGGCGACCCACCGGGCACACTCGGCGGCGCGCGGCCCGATCAGACAGACGCGCTCCGCGGGACCGACCGCGAGGGGCCGCCGCCGCCACTTCGACGTCCCCATCCACGCGCGAAGGGGCTGGTCGGCGCGCGGTGGCGGGGACCCGGCCGGCCCGGCCGCGGCGGTGAGCAGCAGGTGCGCGGGCGCAGCCGGCAGCGCCCGCCGCCGCCACCATCGCGTCGCCAAACCTGCACCTAACCCTCCGAGCACCGCAAGCAGCGCCCACGCCGCCGGCGCGCAGTACCGAAAAAGGATGAGCGGCAGCGTGATCAGCAGGGGGAGGGCGAGCAGCCGCGCCGGCCCACGCCGCCCGGACCCGTCCGGCAGCGGCACCTCGAGGACGACCGGCCGCCGGGCCAGCCCCAACCGCGTGCCGCCGGCGTGCAATTCGGCGCCCTCCGGCCATCGCGCCCGCCTCCGCAGCGGCCGCCATTCCTTGCGTTTTCGCCGAAAAGTCCCATTCGTTGATCCGGCGTCGGCAACCCGCACGCGCCCCGGATGCGCGTCGAGGCGCAGGTGGACCCGCGACATCGCCGGGTCGGGAAACTGGTCGCGCCCCAGCGTGCCGCGTGCGGGCACGGCCGCGACCAGGCCGGCCGCCGGCCCGCCGAGCGCGACGGCGTGCCACGGCGACGCGAGGGCGACCCGCGCGCCTTCCGCCGCCCGCGCAGGATCCGCCGCGTCCCAAGCTCCCGAAGCTCCGCGCGCCGAAACGGTCGAATCGCAAGAAATCATGGGGCTCACGCTAGGGCTCGGCGCCCTCGACGTGCCGGCCCGCCCCCGCCGCGTCATGGAACAACGAAACGTTATCGGCGCGTGGGGACACAGGACGCCCTCGCGTCTCGCCCCACGCCACCCCAACGCCCGTCGCGCGCGACAAGCGTGGACGAAAATTGCGATGATAGGACGCATGAGCGAGATTCCTGTGCCGGGTTTTGACGACATGACCCCCGCCGAACAGTGGGACGCCCTGGTCGCGCGCGTCGAGCAGGCCCGCGACCAGTACTACGGCAAGGACGCGCCCGAAATCTCGGACGCGGAATATGACCGGATATTCTCGGCGCTGCAGGAACTCGAGCGCGCCCATCCCGAGCTGGCGGTCGCGGATTCGCCGACGCAGACGGTCGGCGGCGCACGTCAGGCCACGTTTGCGCCGTTCGTCCACCCGTCGCCGATGGCGTCGCTCGAGGACGTCTTCAGCCTCGACGAGGTCCGCGCCTGGTGGGATCGCGTCCAGGCCGAGCTGGGGCGCGACGACGTCCCGGTCACCCTCGAGGTGAAGATCGACGGCCTCGCCGTCAACCTCGTCTATCGCGACGGCGTCCTCGAACGCGCGGCGACTCGCGG
This sequence comes from uncultured Actinomyces sp., assembly GCA_900545825.1. Lineage (GTDB taxonomy): Bacteria > Actinomycetota > Actinomycetes > Actinomycetales > Actinomycetaceae > Nanchangia. Next base: position 10,372 of record URAS01000021.1, on the reverse strand, counting down.
CGACGGCACAGTCGGCGAGGACGTCACGGCGAACGTCTTGACGATCGGCGCGATTCCGCAGAAACTCGCAGGCCAGGGTCACCCCGCGTTCCTCGAGGTCCGCGGCGAGGTCTTCTTCCCGGTCGCCGACTTCCGCGAGTTCAACGCCGCGCGCGTCGAGGCCGGCGAGCGCCCGTTCGTCAACCCGCGCAACGCGGCGGCGGGCTCGCTGCGGCAAAAGGACTCGGCGGTGACGGCCACCCGCCCGCTGTCGATGATCGCCCACGGTGTCGGCCTGGTCGACTGGGGTGACCAGCTGCCCCTCGACGAACCGACGACCCTCGACGGCTGGTTCGAACGCCTGGCCGAATGGGGCCTACCGACCTCGCCCTACACCCGCCTGGCCACGTCGTTTTCGCAGGTCGAGGACTATATCGCCGAGGTCGGCCGCACCCGCAGCGGCATCATCCACGAGATCGACGGCGTCGTCGTCAAGGTCGCGTCCCGGTCCCTCCAGGCCGCCCTCGGGTCGAGGGCGCGCACGCCGCGCTGGGCGGTCGCCTATAAATTCCCGCCGGAGGAGGTCTACACGCGCCTCCTCGACATCCGCGTCCAGGTGGGCCGCACCGGCCGCGTCACCCCCTACGGTGTCATGGAGAAAGTCCTGGTCGCGGGCTCGCACGTTGAACGCGCGACCCTCCATAACCCCGGCGAGGTCAAACGCAAGGGCGTCCTCATCGGCGACATCGTCGTCCTCCGCAAGGCCGGCGACGTCATCCCGGAAATCGTCGCGCCGGTCGTCGACCGCCGCACGGGCACCGAGGAAGAATTCGTCATGCCCAGTGCCTGCCCGTCGTGCGGCGCGCCGCTGGCGCCGGCGAACGAGGGCGAGGCCGACTGGCGCTGCCCCAACCGCGCGCACTGCCCGGCTCAGCTGACCGAACGCGTCGCCCACATCGGTTCCCGCGGCGCCTTCGACATCGAGGGCCTGGGCGACGAGGCCGCCCTCGCCCTCACCCAGCCCGAACTTGACCGCGACGCCGTGGCCGCGTCTCTGGTCGCGGGCGAAACGGTCGTCCTCGCCGACGGCGTGACGCCGGTGCGGATGACCGAGGCCGACCGCGAGGGCGTCGAGGAGGCCGACCTCATCGACGTCGCCGAATCTCTGCTGCCCGCCCCGCAGCAGGCGGTCCTCCGGGGCGAGGCCGGAATCTTCGACCTCGACGCCGACACGCTGCGCGACGTCTACGTGTGGCGTTACCAAAAAACGCCAATCACCCTGCAGAAACGCGGCGCGGGCGACATGTCGTGGCGGCAGGTCCGCTACTTCTGGACGGTCGGCAAGCGCAAAAAGACCGACCCAACGCAGTGGCTCAAGGGTCAGGAGGAACGCCCGAACCAGACCCTCGAGAAGCTCCTCAAGCAGCTGGGGGACTCCAAGACCCAGCCGCTGTGGCGCGTCCTCGTCGGCCTGTCGATCCGCCACGTCGGCCCGACGGCCGCGCAGGCGTTGGCCCGCGAGTTCCGCTCGATGGACGCGATCCGCCAGGCCAGCGCCCAGCAGCTGGCCGCCGTCGAGGGCGTCGGCGACACGATTGCTGCGTCGCTCATCGACTGGTTCGCCGACCCGGATCACGTCGCGATTGTCGACGGCTGGGCGGCCTCGGGCGTCCGCATGGAGGACGAGGTAACCGACACGATCGCCAGTACCCTGGCCGGCTTGACGATCGTCGTCTCCGGCTCGGTGCCGGGCTACACCCGCGAGTCCGCGAAGGAGGCGCTGGCCAACCACGGGGCGAAGGCGTCCAGTTCGGTGTCGAAGAACACCGATATCCTCGTCGCCGGCGACGGCGCGGGGTCGAAGCTCGCCAAGGCCCAAAAGTTTGGCGTCCGCGTCATCGACTCCGCCGACTTCGACAAGCTGCTGGCCGGCGACATTGACCTCAGCGGCCTCGCCGAATAACGTCCCGCGCCCTGTCGAGCCGTCAGATAAACACGCCGAACGGCTTGAGCAGCCGTTCGCAGGCACGCTGGACGAGTGGCCGCTGCCGCCACTCGTCGGGGTCGACCAGGCGGGAATTCGTGAGGTCGGCCCGGAAGATCTCTTCCATGTGCCGCGCCATCTCGGGGTCGTGGACTTGGAGGTTGACCTCATAATTCCCTGTCATCGACAGCCGGTCGATGTTGGCCGTGCCCACGGTGACCCAGCGGCCGTCGACGACGGCGGTCTTCGCGTGGATCATGACGTCCTGGTACAGCCACAGTTCGACGCCGGCGTCCAGCAGGTCAGTGATATAGGCACGCGACACCCAGTCGGCGATGACGTGGTTCGATTTTTCGGGCACCAGCACTTTGATGTCGACGTCGCGGGCAGCCGCGTCCAGCAGGGCCTTGGCGATCACCCGGTCGGGGATGAAGTATGCCGACGTAATGTAGATGGATTCGGTGGCCCGCTCGAGGGCGTCAATATAGAGGCCGCGGACGGGAAATAGCATGCGCCGCGGGTCGTTGAGTGCCGCCGAAACCCGCGTGTCCCACGCCCTCGCCCCGGTGTCGGGCAGTTTCGGCAGCCGCTTGCCGCCGCGCATGTTCCAAAAGTCGACGAACGCGTTCTCGAGCTCCCACACCGACGGGCCGACCAGGCGGACGTGGGTGTCGCGCCACTGCGTCGTCGTATAGGTTTCGCCGATGTTGTAGCCGCCGACGAACCCCACGGCCCCGTCGACGACGAGGATTTTGCGGTGGTCGCGGCTGGTGTGCCGCAGCGGATACCGCAGAATGTGCAGGTGCGGATGCTTGGGGAATCGGAAGAATCGGGGATCGACGACGAGGTTCGCGAACGCGTCATAAATAATGTAGACGTCGACGCCCCGGTCGGCGGCGTCGAGGACGGCCTCCTTAAAGCGTCTGCCGACGGGATCCGACTTCCAAATAAAGGTCTCGAAATAGACGCGTTCCTTCGCGCCGGCGATCGCGTCGAGCATGTCGGCGTACAGCGAGTCGCCGTCCATATACGAGGTGATCGTCGTCCCGGCGACGTGCGCCGGTTCGGGGTTGACGGTGGGATAGCCGTCGAGGGAGGGAACCGACCTCAGCTTCCTCAGCTCGTCGGCGCAGATGATCCCCGTAATCAACGAGGCCTGGGTGGCGGCGACGACGCCCGCGGCCAGGCGGGTCGCGCGCCACACGGTCGACCGTGTTCGCTCGGCTGCCTGCTTGAATTCCATGAATCTTAGGGTAGCGAAGTCCCGCCCGGCGTTCTCAATCGAGCACCGGCCGGGCGGGACACATCCACTAGTTGCTGCGTCGGCGTACGACGAGGGCGCTGCCGGCGCTGACAGCGGCCGCACCGAGCGCGAGTATGCAGGTCATGCCGGCGATCCCGGTCGCGGCGAGCGCGTGGGGATGCCGTTCGGCCATCGCCTGCGGAGTCTCTTCCCGTTTCGTCGCCGACGGCGTGGCGGCAGGTTTGGCACCGTGGATTGCGTGTGGCGTTTCCGGGCTTGGTTTCTCGCCGGGCTTGTCGCCTGATGTCCCTGTTCCCGGCGTGTCGCTGGGGGTCTCACCCGGCTTCTCTGGGCTCGGTTTCTCGCCCGGTGTTGTCGTCTCTGGGCGATCAACCGCGAGGGCGAGGATGTGCGCGCTGTGGGCGTAGCCCTGCGTCTCTTCCCCGTCACCTGCGGTCTCGTCGATGACGCCGTCGCCGCCAAAGGCGACGGTCGGCTTCCCCAAGTAGTCGCCGACAAAGGCAACGGACCTGCCAAAACGTGCCTTCGGGCCGGCCGAGGTCAGCGCCTTAGCGTCCGCGATCGCGGTGACGGCGCGCGGTGTGGCGGTGAACGCGTCACTGCTCACGAGGTAGGCGCGGCCGTTACCTCCGTCGGCCCCGGGCGCGCCGATCGCCAGCAGCGCAGGGGCGGCGTCAGTTGCGGGGAGGGCGTCGACGGCCCAGCCAAACCCGGTGCCGAGCCCGGCCGGGTCACCCGTGATGACACGAACCCGCGGATCTCGGGTCTTGCCGGTCGGATCGATCGTCAGTTTCGCCGTGCGGTCTCCACCGAGGACGAGGGCGACGCCGCCCGGCGTCGTGTGTGCGATAGTCCCGCCGTCGAAACCGATGACCAAGTCACCTCGTCCGTCGTGGTTGACGTCGCCGACGGCAGCGATCGAATCACCGGCACCCAGCCGATACGAGAGGTCGCGCGGCATGGTCAACGCGGTGGCGTCCGCCGCGTCGGCGGCCGAAAGCACGGTGGTGTGACCGTCCTCGAGTTGCTTGGCGGGAACCCCGTAGACGAGCCACGCGGCACCGGGCACGGCCCCGTTGTCCGCGGTGTCGTTGAAATCCGACACGACAAAATCGCCGGTACCGTCACCGTCGATGTCACCAACGGCAGCCAGCGAGTTCATCGTGTGACCGTCGGGCGTGGTGATCTGCATGATGACCGCGGAATTCGGCGCGGCGATGTCACGCATGTCGACGGTGGCGCCGTTTTTCTTGCCGGAGAGGATATAGGCCGACCCGGTGGCACCGGCCTGCGCGGCGGCGAGTTTCGCGTTGGCGACGACGATGCCGACGTCGGCCAATCCGTCGCCATTGACGTCACCGACGCGGGCCAGATGGAACGCAGGGGCGCCGTCTGCCGGCAGCGCGACGTCCCAGCCCTGGCCGGGTTTGAGGCCGGCACTGAGGTCGACCGACGCGAGGCTCTTCCCGCCGAACAACACCCAGACGTGGGCCATCGTGTGCGAGCCGACGGCGAGGTCGTCGACGCCGTCGCCGTTGACGTCGCCCAGGCAGGCGACGCTGAAACCGATCGAGGCGTCGGTGGCCGGGTCGTCGGTCTCGCGGGGCCCGTTGATGGTGATCACCCGGTCCCGAAGGTTCTCGACGGCGTCGCCTCGCGTCCCTCCGGGAATGATCTGCACCTGGCCGGTCACGTTGTGCACCCAGCCCTTTGTTGGCGTCGAATCGGCGTAGTAGGGATCGTATTTCCATTCCGAACGGGTGACGTTTCCGCTGATGATGTCCGCTTTCCCGTCACCGGTGACGTCGCAGCGGCCATGAGCCAGTGACCCTCCGAAGCCGCTGGTGAAGTCGCCGCGCCACAGTTTCTCATTTTGTTTGTCGATCGGCGTGACGGCGGGTTCGGCGGTGGGGTCGGCCGGTTTCGGTGCGGCCGGTTCGGGCGGAGTGTCGGGCTCGGGATCGCTCTGACGCGACAGGTCGACGGTCCACACGTCGACCTTCCCGTGGATGTCGGCCGTGTAGAAGCCCTGCAACGCGTCACCGCCGCGCCGGGGAATGAACCCGACAACGGTGCCGCCGCTGGCGTGCGGGTCCTCGTCGGACGCGACCGGCGTGAGCTGCGAGGCATCAATAGTGTCGACGCCCAGCCCGCTGTTGTGGTTGGCCGTCAGCGCTTTCGCCGAGATGACGAGAGCGCCCGGGTGCTCCTCGTCGATGGGACGCCCCACCACGAGGGCGCCCGGCTGTGGTGCATCGTCGGCGTTGTCGACGCCGGGGATCCACGCGAGTGACGATCCCAGGCGGGCGCGGGTGGCCTTCCGCAGCAGGTAGCCAGCGGTGTTCTCGTCCTGGTCGACGACGGGGTTGGCGTCGGCGGACTCGAGCGCAACGCTGACGCCGTTCTTCCGTCTCTCGTTCCCGAGGACGATAGCAACGGCACCCTTGTCGCCGCTCGCACCAGGCGCGCCGATAGCGATGTCGGCGAGGCCGTCGCCGTTGAGGTCGCCGACCCCGGCGATCGCCGCACCGAACTGGGCGCCCTCGCCGGACGCCTGGATCGCGCGGCCTTTCTTTTCGATGGCGCCGGGCAGGCCGGACGCATCGAGGACGTAGACGCGGTTATCCTTCGGCGCACCAACCGCGAGCCCCAGGTTCTCGCCATTCGTCTGGAAGACGTTACCGACTGGGGCAAGCGTCAGTGGCCCCTGTAGCGATGACGTCCACGTCGTGCGCGCGACCTTCGTGAGGTCGCCGGAGGAGCTGTCGTAGCGTACGGCGTACACGGTGTTGCCAGCCGCGATCGCCAGCGTCCCCGTCTTGAGATCCGACCAGGCGGGCACGATCGACGAGACGGCGTCGATCGTCGTGGGCGCCGTAAACGTGGCGATTGGCTTGGCGGGGCCCGCGGCAAGCGGCGCCCTTAAGACGTAGACGGTATTTCCGGCGGCGACGGCGATCGCCCGCGTCTTCTTCTCGTCGGACGTTGAGCCCCAAGAAGGCAGGCACGCCGATGAGCTGCCGAATCCGCTGGCACCCTCGGGCGCGGTCACCGTGATGGCGCCCTCCTGCTGGGCGAGCGTCTTCGTCACTTCGTCGGTGTCCGAGCCGTAGGGAATATGGGGGATCACGGTGAGGTCGCCGCGCGTGGGATTGGTGAACACCATGTCGGTGAGGCCGTCGCCGGTGAGGTCACACGCGGTGGCGGGGAATCGCCCGGCATCGGTGTAGGTGACTCGGTCGGTCAGGCGGATGGCGTCGTGGAAGCGTTTGGGCGATGCCTGCGCCCACTTGGCCGTGTCGGAATCGGCCTGGGACGCTTGCTTTTCTGTGGCCCACGCGGCAGACGTGGGGATGAGGAGGCTTGCGATCAGGGCGCCGCCGGCGGCGAGCGCGCCGAAACGGCCGCGAATAGTCGTCGTCATCAAGGTGCCTTTAGTAGATGAGGTAATCAGTTGCCCCAGAAGGGTATCCTAACCTGCAAGGTGAGCAAAAGCCCGCTTGGGCCGGCCCGCCGCTTCGGGGTGTGAACCGTTAAGCTGGCCCTATGTCGACTATTTCTACCGATGAGGTCGCCCGGGTCGCCCGTTTGGCCCGGATTGCCCTAACTGAAGAGGAAATCACGCGGTTCGCGGGCGAACTTGACGTTATCGCCAACGCCGTCGCCAAGGTCTCCGAGGTCGCCACCCCGGACGTCCCGGCGACCTCGCACCCGATCGCGCTGACCAACGTGCTCCGCGAGGACGTGCCCGGCCCCACGCTGGATCGCGCCGAGCTGCTCGCCGCCGCGCCCGCGGCCGAGGACGGCCAGTTCCGCGTCCCGCAGATCCTGGGAGAGGAGTAACGATGCGCGATTTCCTGAAACTTTCCGCCCTCGAGCTGGCTGAAAAGCTCCGCAGCGGCGAACTGACCAGCGTCGAGCTCACGCAAGCGTGCCTCGACCGCATCGACGCGCTGAACGATAAGGTCCACGCGTTCGTCCACCTCGACCCCGAGGGCGCCCTACAGACGGCCCGCGAGGTCGACGCCGCCCGCGCCGCGGGCGAGGAACTGCATCCGCTCGCGGGCCTGCCGATCGCCCTCAAAGACAACATGGTGACCCGCGGCAAGGAAACGACCTGCTGCTCGCGGATCCTCGCCGGCTGGAAGCCGCCCTACGACGCGACGGTCACCCGCAAACTCAAGGAGGCGGGCCTGCCGATCGTCGGCAAGACGAACATGGATGAGTTCGCGATGGGCTCGTCGACCGAGCACTCGTGCTACGGCCCCACCGGCAACCCGTGGGACACCGAGCGGATCCCCGGCGGTTCTGGCGGTGGCTCGGCCGCGGCGGTCGGCGCCTTCATGGTCCCGCTGGCGCTGGGCTCCGACACGGGCGGCTCGATCCGCCAGCCCGGCGCGGTCACCGGCACCGTCGGCGTCAAACCGACGTACGGTGCGGTGTCGCGTTACGGCCTCGTCGCCATGGCGTCCTCGCTCGACCAGATCGGCCCGGTCACGCGGACGGTGGCCGACGCGGCCGCCCTCCAAGAGCTGATCGGCGGCCACGACCCGTTCGACTCGACCTCGCTCGACGAACCCGTCCCCGCCCTCTTCGACGCCACCCAGTCGGCCTCGGTCAAGGGCCTCACGCTCGGCGTCGTCAAGCAGGCCTCCGGCGAGGGCTTCGACCCCGAGGTCACCCGCATCTTCACCCAGACCGTCGACAAGCTCCGCGACGCCGGCGCGACGATCGTCGAGATCGACTGCCCGTCGTTCGAGTACGCGCTCGCGGCCTACTACCTCATCATGCCGGCCGAGGTCTCCAGTAACCTCGCCCGCTTCGACGGCATGCGCTACGGCGCCCGCTTCGAGCCCGAGGAAGGCCCGGTCACGGCCGAGACGGTGATGGCCGAGACCCGCGAGAAGGGCTTCGGCGACGAGGCGAAACGCCGCCTCATCCTCGGCACCCACGTGCTGTCGGCGGGCTACTACGACGCCTACTACGGTTCGGCGCAGAAGGTCCGCACGCTCGTCCAGCGCGACCTCGACGCGGCGTTTAGCCAGTGCGACGCCCTCGTCCTGCCCACCTCGCCGACGACGGCGTTCAAGTTCGGCGAGCGCATGAACGACCCGATGTCCATGTACATGTGCGACATTGCCACCATCCCGGCGAACCTCGCGGGCATCCCCGCGATGTCGGTCCCGGTCGCCTGCTCCGCAACGGACGGCCTGCCCGTCGGCTTCCAGGTGATGGCGCCGGCCCGAGGCGACGCCCAAATGTACCGAGTTGCTGCCGTTGCCGAGGCGCTGGGGGATAACGTTCCCGCAGCCTGCCCGGCCCTCACGTGGGAGGAGGACGCCTGATGACCAAGCTCATGCGTTATGAGGACGTCGTTGCCAACTTTGATCCGGTGCTGGGCCTCGAGGTCCACGTCGAACTGGGAACGACGACGAAAATGTTCGACGCTGCGCCGAACGCGTCGGGCGGCGAACCGAACACGCGCCTCCAGCCCGTCAGCGTCGGCCTGCCCGGCTCGCTGCCGGTCGTCAACAAGCGCGCCGTCGAATACGCCATCAAGATCGGCCTGGCCCTCAACTGCCAGATCGCCGAAAAGTGCCGCTTCGCGCGCAAGAACTACTTCTACCCGGACCTGGCCAAGGCCTACCAGATCTCGCAGTTCGACGAGCCGATCGCCTACGACGGCTACCTCGACGTCGAACTCGAGGACGGCGAGGTCTTCCGCGTCCTCATCGAGCGCGCGCACATGGAAGAGGACGCCGGCAAGAACACGCACGTCGGCGGCGCCGAGGGGCGGATCCAGGGCGCCGACCACTCGCTGGTCGACTACAACCGCGCCGGCGTCCCCCTCGTCGAGATCGTCACCCGCCCGATCGAGGGCGCCGGCGAGCGCGCCCCGGAGGTGGCGGCGGCCTACGTCCGCGCGCTGCGTGACATCTTCCAGGCGCTCGACGTGTCCGAGGCCCGCATGGAGCGCGGCAACGTCCGCGCCGACGTCAACGTGTCGCTGCGGCGCACGCCCGACGACCCGCTGGGCACGCGTACCGAGACGAAGAACGTCAACTCGTTCCGCGCGGTCGAGCGGACGATCCGCTACGAGATGCGCCGCCAGGGCCAGATCCTCTCCGAGGGCGGCACGATCGTCCAGGAGACGCGCCACTGGCACGAGGATACGTCCTCGACGTCGGCGGGCCGCGAGAAGTCGGATGCCGACGACTACCGCTACTTCCCGGAGCCCGACCTTGTTCCGGTCGCCCCGGCCCGCGAGTGGGTCGAGAAGCTGCGCGCCGAGCAGCCCGAGCTGCCGATCCAGCGGCGCCGCCGCCTGCGCGAGGAGTACGGCTTCTCCAGCGAGGAAATGCGCGACGTCGTTAACGCCGACGCCCTCGACCTCATCGAGGCGACGGTCGAGGCCGGCACGAAGCCGCAGGCCGCCCGTAAGTGGTGGATGGGCGAGCTGGCCCGCTACGCCAAGGACAACGAGCTCGACCTCGCCGCCGTCCCCGCAACCCCGACGCAGATCTCGCAACTGCAGGGGCTCATCGATGACGGCAAGCTCAACGACAAGCTGGCCCGCCAGGTCCTCGAGGGGGTCCTGGCCGGCGAGGGCGACCCGCAGGCCGTCATGGCCTCTCGCGGCCTGGAAATCGTCCGCGACGACTCCGTCCTCGAGGCGGCCGTCGACGAGGCGATGGCGGCCAATCCTGACGTCGTCGAGAAGCTCAAGGCCGGCAAGATGAAGGCGATCGGCGCCCTCATCGGGCCGATCATGAAGGCCACCCGCGGCCAGGCCGACGCCGGCGCCGCACGCGAAATGATCCTCGCGAAGATCAAGGAGTAATTGCGCCTTCACGCGTCATCCTCAATCGGGCCCCGCATCGTGCGGGGCCCGATTGCTCTATCCCCAAAACTCCTCGGCGTGATCCGCGCAACATTTACCGATCGGGGAAACGGGATAATGGGGGAAATCGGCATCCTCGACACATCTGTCAATAGGACTTTTCCCCGGCGTGCCGGGGATTCCGGCTTGTGTGGTGGGGGTCATAGGGTTTGGGTTTGACGTGGGGTGTGGGGGTGGGTAGTGTTTTCTTTCGTTGCGCCGGGGTTGGCCGATCGGGACTGTGGTTCTGGTTGGTTGGTTTTGG
>URAS01000020.1 GCA_900545825.1 uncultured Actinomyces sp. | reverse complement strand
CACACGCGGATCCATCACGAAATCAGGCATAACAGCCTCCTTCCTGCACGGCTCACAACCAGCCTGCCAGAGACTGCTCACGGCCCCAAACCCGTGAACGTGACCTTTTTAGATCACGTTCACAATCCGCGCACCGCCGCTATGCCCCACGAGGGCGCCGCCCGCCCTACTCCGAGATCTCCCGCTCGATAAAGGCCGTCAATTGCTTCGTGTCGGCGAAGTAATTGGGGTATGCCCTTCGAAGCCCGGCCACCGAGTTCACGTTAACTAAGACCGCGTTAGAATCCGGCCGGAGACGCAAGGCAATTTCTTGCCGCTGGTATTCTGCCAACGCTTCTTCGAAATTGCGACGCCGATAGGGGCGAATAACCGTCGCCTGCTGGGCCGTATCGACCGTGACAACGAAATACGGACCATCCTCGCGAGTGTCGACGTCGGCGGAGGCACTGGTGAAGCTCTTGAGCAGATCAATGAGCGGCGCCCCAATGTCCCGCAATTCGGCGACAATTTCGCCGCGAGAACCGGGAGTCCCCGGCGGGTAGGGTGTTCCTTCCATATCGGCAATTAGCCAAGACGCCAGCAGGAAAAAGCGCGACCACTGCTCCTGTTGCTGACCACTCTTCAGTGCCGATCGGATGAACGTGTCGACGACCTCAACCGCGGTAGACCACGCGTGCATGAACTGGGTCCGCACCTGGATTTCCACAAGAATTCCGGCGTACGGCTCGTCATTCCACCGGACAACCATATGCCGACTGCGATATCCATCATCTTTAGGTGATGCAATATAATCGTAGGTAGCCTTGGGAAGTCGGGCATATTTCTTGGTCGGCTTGTCGTATTTTTCGCACAGCCGGTTAACCTCATCGATCGAGTGAACCACGGCCCTACATCCGGCGAAATCCTGCATTTCGCCGAGTTTCCGCACGACTCCACGTTTGAGCTTCGCTTTGATCGACGGCATGCGCTTGAGCCGCGAGGAGATCACGACGTCCTAGCCCGCAACGGTCACGGCACGATTATTCAGGGTCTGTCGGACGGCGAACAGCGGATATTCGTGGAATTCGCGCCACCGGGTAATGGTCGAGAGCGGCTCGACGAGGTCGGCCTCGTCGCCCTCACCACTGTCGCGCAAGACTTTTCCGGCGCGATTGACAGCCGCCCGCGACGGCCGCGGCTTAGTCGTTTCGATCACGCCACTCATGGCTCAAATTCCCCCAGGTCGTCCTGCATGGCCACCCACTGCACACCCTTTTTCGTATTACTCCCCGGCCGCCCGGCAAGCACCCCCTCGTCCCGCCACTTTTCGCTAACATGGTCCCTATGACAGGACGACCGGGCAAGCTCACCGTCGCCGAACGGCGCGACGCGATCCGCGAGCTCCTCGCACGGTCGACCACCCCAATCACCGCGTCCGCGCTGGGCGAGCGCTTCCGCGTCACCCGCCAGGTCATCGTCAACGACATCGGCGTGCTGCGGGCGCAGGGCGTCGACATCGTCGCAACGACCGGCGGCTACGTCTGCCCGCAGGTCTCGCCACACCGGCGGGTCATCGCCGTGCGGCACACGCCGGCCGACGTTGAACGCGAGCTCACGACCATCGTCGACTACGGCGGCCACGTCATCGACGTGACAATCGACCACCCGGTTTACGGGACGATCAGCGCCCCCATCGAGGTCTATTCCCCCTCCGACCTGCGCCGATTCCTCGCGGCGTTTGCGAAGGGGCACGCCCTCGCCGAGCTCACCGACGGCTACCACCGCCACACCATCACCGCCCCCAGCGCCGACGCCCTCGACCGCATCGAGGCCGCCCTCGACGCCTGCGGCATCCTCGTCCACGAGGACGAGCCCCGGCACAGCTAGCCCCACCCCGTGAACGTGACCTTTCTGGACGCTTTCATCATGTTCATGCCCCCCAAACCCGTGAACGTGGCCTTTTAAGGTCACGTTCACTATGCGGGCGATGGCGCCACCCTCCTGTATGATGTCTAGTTAGATGTATAGACACCCCGTCTCGACCGGAAGCGACATCAGCAGCATGAGTGCAACAATCAAAAAATGGGCCACGCGGTTCTTCATCGACGGCCTGACCGGCATGGCGCACGGCCTGTTCGCCACGTTGATTATCGGGACGATCATGATTCAGATCGGCCACTTTATCCCCGGTGTGATCGGCCATTTCCTCGTCCTTATCGGCTCGATCGCGTCGATGCTCACCGGCGCCGGCATCGGTATCGGCGTGGCGCATCGCCTAGAGGCGCAGACCTTTGTCGTCGTCGGCACCGGCGTCGCGGGCATGGTGGGGGCGCACGCCGCGAAGATCCTCACCGGTGGCATCGTCGACGGCCTCACCATGCATTTGAGCGGACCCGGCGAGCCGCTGGGCGCGTTCCTTGCGTCGTTCGTCGCCGTCGAGCTGGGGCGCCTGGTGTCGCAGAAAACCCCGGTCGACATCCTCGTCACGCCGTTTGTCACGGTCACCTCGGGGTCGATCGTCGGCCTAGCGATCGGCCCGTCGATTTCGCGGATGATGGTGTCGCTCGGTGAGCTCATCAACTGGGGCACCCAACGCCAGCCTTTCCTCATGGGGATTATCGTCGCCGTCATCATGGGGATGATTTTGACGCTACCGATTTCGTCGGCGGCGCTGTCGATCATCCTCGGGCTGTCCGGGCTCGCGGCGGGCGCGGCGACCGTCGGCTGCAGCGCCCAGATGGTCGGTTTCGCCGTCGCCAGCTACCGCGAGAACAAGGTGTCTGGCCTGATCTCGCAGGGTTTGGGCACGTCGATGCTCCAGGTCCCCAATATCGTGCGGCACCCGCTGATCTGGATTCCGCCGACACTCGCGAGCGCGATACTCGGGCCGATTTCGACGATGGTCTTCCACATGGAGAACAACGCGGCCGGCGGCGGCATGGGCACGTCCGGCCTGGTCGGGCAGCTGATGACGTGGAACGTCATGGCGGAACACACGGGCTCGGCCCAGCTGGTCGCGATGATCGCCCTCATGCACTTCATCGCGCCGGCCGCGCTGACGCTGCTGTTCTCCGAGCTCATGCGCAAGAAAGGCTGGATCAAGCCCGGCGACATGGCCCTCGCCTGACGCGGCCGCCCTCGCCTAGCCGGCCCGCGAGCCACCCCCGTGAACGTGACCTTTCTGGACGCTTTCATCACGTTCATGCCCCAAAACCGGTGAACGTGACCTTTTAAGTCACGTTCACTATCCGGGCGGCGGCGCCTGCTGACCAGCCACGCTCACCCGAGGGCGACGCCCGCTGACGGCACCCCGCGATGCCCCCGCGACGCCCGTGCGGCGGGCCGCTTGTTTATTCGTGTTTAAAGCTGTTTAAAAGCCACTTTTCGGCGCTATTCCACCACTTTCCGCGACTCGACGATCAGTCAGACCCCTCGGCTACCTCGGGTCCAAAGCGCTCACCGTACTTCCGCAGATACTCACGCATGTAGGGCAACGAGATCGTGTACCGACCTCGCTCGACCTGTTCGATCATCTGAGCGTCGAGCAGTCGATTCTTATATGTGTTGGCTTGCTGTGGACTGACGTGTAGCCGCTGGGCTATCACGCCAATCTCCGACGGCCCGTCATCCTCGCTCATCGCGATCAGGAATCCCTGATCAAGCCGGGACAAATCCCGTAAAGCCGGTTCGTGAACGAGCTGCCCTAATCTTTGTTGCGCAGCCTCGACAGCCGCTTGAGCCACCTCAAAAGAAATAATACTTTCGTGCGATCGCTTAACACACTCATATCCCACAAGTTGGATCATGAACGGATATCCGCCGGTTGCTTCAACCGCTGTCTCAAGGGCATGCGGGGACCACGTCATCCCGATCGATTCCACAGGCCGCACGAGGCCTTGGCGCACGTCCGCCCCCTCGATCTTACCGAGGATCACCCGATTCGCTCGGCGTAAGAACGTAATGGGGTTAGTGCCGGCCGCATCCGCCAACAGCGGCTCGACGGCGCTGGGAATAGCGGCCATCGCCACGGCCACTAGCCGCCCTTCGCGAACCATATGTTGAATCGTCGTGGCGAACTCGACTACTTCATCAACATTAGAATGATGAAGCTCGTCAAGCGTAATCAGGATACCAACTGAATCTTGATGCAATCGCGAATCGTCTCGCGATTGTAGGTCTGTAATTTTGGTCAACAATTCTCGCAGCTGCACTGCCGGCGTGTACACGTCGCTCACGCTGCTGCTGATCGACACCGGCCCAATCGTCGCCCCGGTGACTTGTCGGCGCGATTGAGTACCACCGATTTCACCGTAGATCTGCCACGCTGCGGCCGTCAGTCGCTTCATAAACCCGCTCGTCGCGGTCTCGGAGATGACGTACCACGACCGCTCGGCGGCGAGATCCTGAATCGCATTGAGCATCGCAGTCTTGCCGGTGCCCCGCTGCCCGGTGATCAGAGTAACGAACTCGAGGGAGCCCGGCCCCTGGTCCAGGGCCATGCCGATGTCGGCCAGAAAAGCGTCACGGCCCACGAAAGCTCGCGGCGTCGCCCCCATGGTCGGTGTAAACGGATTCGCCATGGTCACCACCCCCTGTCTCCAGCCTACATGTTTATTCGTGTTTAAAGCTGTTTAAAAGCCACTTTTCGGCGCCATTCCGCCACCGTGACGCACCTCCGCGGCCCCGACCACACCCGCCGCGCCCCGCCCAGTGCAGTTTGGCCTCTTTTCGCAGTGCACTTTGGCCACGTTTCACAGTGCAGTTTGGCGGCCGACCCCGCCGCGGCGTCCACGACCGGCCCCCGGCGCAGCCCACCCCCGTGAACGTGATCCTTCTGGATGCTTTCATCACGTTCATGCCCCCAAACCGGTGAACGTGACCCTTTAAGATCACGTTCACTATCCGGGCGCACCTCACCGCGGCCACGCTTCGGCCCTCACCCCACCACGCCTCACACACGCGAGCGGGCCCGCCCCCCACGAAAAGGGAAGCGGGCCCGCCGAAAGGAACTCGAAACGGCTCCGAGGAACTAGACGATGCCCTGTTCCATCATCGCTTCGGCCACGCGGGTGAAGCCCGCGATGTTGGCGCCCATGACGTAGTCGCCGGGCTTGCCGTACTCTTCGGACGTCTCGTACGCCGAGTCGTGAATGTCCTTCATGATGGCCGTGAGCTTGGCCTCGGCCTGCTCGAAGGTCCAGTGGCTACGCGACGCGTTCTGCTCCATCTCGAGCGCCGAGGTGGCGACACCGCCGGCGTTCGCGGCCTTACCGGGTGCGAAGAGGATACCGGCGTCCTGGAACAGCTCGGTGGCGTCCGGGGTGGTCGGCATGTTGGCGCCCTCGGCGACGGCCTTGACGCCGTTCTTGACGAGGTCTTTCGCGTCGGCGATGTTGAGCTCGTTCTGGGTCGCACACGGCAGCGCCACGTCGACGGGCACCGACCAGGGGCGCGAACCCGAGAAGTACTTGACGCCGGGCTTGCGGTCGGCGTACTCGGAGATGCGGCCGCGCTCGACCTCCTTGATCTGCTTGACGAGGTCGACGTCGATGCCGTCCTCATCGAGAACCCAACCGGACGAGTCGGACAGGGTGATCGGCTTGCCGCCCAGCTGCAGCGCCTTCTCGGCCGCGTAAATCGCGACGTTACCGGAGCCGGAGATCGCGATCCGCTTGCCCTCGAGATCCTCGCCCTTGACGGCGAGCATCGACTGGGCGAAGAGGACGGTGCCGTAGCCGGTGGCCTCGGTGCGGGCCAGCGAACCGCCCCACTTCAGCGACTTGCCGGTGAGGACGCCCGCCTCGAAACGGTTGGTCAGGCGCTTGTACATGCCGAACATGTAGCCGACCTCGCGGCCACCGACACCGATGTCGCCGGCGGGGACGTCGGTCTGGTCGCCGATGTGGCGGTACAGCTCGGTCATGAACTGCTGGCAGAACCGCATGACCTCGGTGTCCGAGCGGCCGTGCGGGTCAAAGTCGGAGCCGCCCTTGCCGCCGCCGATGCCCTGCATCGTCAACGCGTTCTTAAAGATCTGTTCAAAGCCGAGGAACTTAAGGATCGAGCGGTTCACCGACGAGTGGAAACGCAGGCCGCCCTTGTAGGGGCCGAGCGCCGAGTTGAACTCGATGCGGTAACCGCGGTTGACCTGGACCTGGCCCTTGTCGTCGACCCAAGGGACCCGGAACAGGATCTGACGCTCGGGCTCGACCAGGCGGTCCAGCAGCTTCGTCTCGACGTACTCCGGGTGCTTGGCGACGGCGGGCCCAATCGACTCCAGGACTTCACGGACGGCCTGGTGGAACTCGGGCTCGTTGGGGTTCCGCTTGAGCACCTCGTCGTAAACGGCCTCGACATCTTTGTTCATGGGAGGGTCCTCTCTTCTGGATTGTGGCCTGGGCGGCCTTTCGACAAGAGACGCCCGGCAACCCAAGTCAGGCGCCCCTGTTCTGAGTCGTAGTTTTCACCACCGACTAGCCAGCGCCGACGCCGTCCCACATGCTGGAATTTCTTGACTCTGAATTGGGATTTTTAGGACCTTCGTCTGTCGCCAGAGGGCGTCAAGCGGGTCTCACATTCGCGGCTCGCCGACGCCTACGAAACCCCCAGATTCGCCGCCACACGATCGGCCATGCCGGGGCGCTCCCACACCCGCCCGTCAATACCCAGCGAACACGCGGCTGCAACGTTGACCTCACGATCATCGAAAAACGTCACCTGAGCAGGCTCAACGCCTACTGCTTCGAGGGCGATCTCGAAGGCCCTGGGGTTCGGCTTGGCGTAACCCGTATCCGCCGAAAAGAAACAGCGCTCGAACACTCCCCGAGTCCATCGCCGGGAAACGAAATACTCGCCCAATAGGTGCGACGCATTCGACAGCACCACCGTCCGCGTGCGGCTATTCCTGAGGGCGGCAAGCAGCGGGACGACCTCGGGAAAAGGCTGCGCCCACTGCGACCGGTCCTCGTCAATCAGCCGCTCGAGAGTCGGCGAGCCGAGCTTCAGGCCGCAATCCGCCGCCACCCGCGACCAGTATTCATCCTCCGGCATCCCCAGGTCGTACCCATCGCGATAGGCCCAGATCGCCCGGCGAACATCCGGCATTGCCGCGCTACCCAGCCCGAGGATCCGTGCCACCTCGCGTTCGCGCGGGCCGCCTCCCGACAACACACCCCCAACGTCGAACAGCACAACCTCTGCAACCATGCACATCCACCGCCTTGATCAGCAACCCCTGTACCGTGGCCGCGCGATTCCCTGCCACACCGAGAACCGCCGGCCCCGCCGGCTCACGCCAGCCGACCTCATCAGATCAACCTCTCGACACGGTGACAGCGCCACCGGCCACAAACTCACGCTACCACTTGCACAGTTCCACATCGCCGGTATATATTACCCATGACCGCGCGTTCATCGCCGATTTGGCGCGTTTCACCCCAAACTAAGAAGACGAGCGAGGACGCTTGCTGTCACAGCAGACGAGTTCCAGCGGCCCTCACAGTGACCTCCGAAAGGACAACATCGTGGCTAAGCGATCCAGAGAGCCCGCAACCGGAGGGCGGCCACAATCCCCCCGCCCGTGGGCATATCTCTTTCTGGCGCCAATCGTCGGTCTGATGGTGCTGTTCAACTACTATCCCTTTTTCGACACGATCAAGATCTCCACCCAATCGACCGACCTGTTCGGTCGCCCCAACGGGTTCATCGGGTTCGGCAACTACGCCGACATGTTCGCCTCTGATGACTTCTGGCAGGTCATGTTGCGGACGGTGATCTTCGTCGTGCTTACCGTGTCGATGAAGCTCATCCTCGGCCTGGCAATTGCCCTCCCCCTGTCGTCGGGGCTCGCCGGCACGCGCCTCGTTCGCCCGATCGTCCTCATCCCGATGGCATTCTCCGCGGCCGTCGCATCGGTCGTGTTCAAGACGATGTTCGCCCCTCGGGTCGGCCTGTTTGACCAGTTCCTGAGGACGCTCGGCCTGCCGACACCGCCATGGCTAACCAGCGGCGGATGGGCGATGGTCGCGATCCTCATCACGATCGCGTGGACCAGCATGGGCATGGTCATCATGCTGTTCATGGCCGCCCTCGACTCAGTCCCACGCGAGGTTCTCGAAGCCGCCTCGCTGGACGGCGTCAACCTGTGGCAGCGGATCGTCCACATGCAGCTGCCCTTGATCTCGCCGACCATCTTTTTCTTGGTCGTCACCGAAACAATGGGTGCTCTCAAAGAGTTTACGATCATCCAGGTTCTCACCAACGGTGGCCCCAACAATGCGACAACGACCCTGACGATCCAGCTATACAAGCTGGCGTTCGGCTCGAATGTCGACTATGGCACGTCAGCCGCTCACGGCATCATCCTCATGATCATTGTCGGAATCGTCGCCTTCTTCCAGTTCCGGATGGGCGAAAAGAAGGTGGTGTACTGATGAAGCAGAAACACAGCCGCGCTAAGATTATCGCCCTGTGGGTGTACATCATCCTCATCCTGTTGTTCGTCATCATTCCCGTCATCTACGTCTTTACCGGCGCATTTCGCGGCCGCACACCCTCGACGTTGTGGGAGAACTTCTGGCCTGTCGACTTCACAACCGGAAATTTCTCGGCAGCACTCCACCGCAACCCGTTGGGCATTCAGTTCGTCAACTCTGTCATCGTCACTGTCGTTCAAACGTCGGCAGAGGTCTTATTCGCCATTCTCGGCGCCGCGGCACTGGTGTTCGGCAGACTACGCCACCCGAACTGGGTCTTCTCATTCATGCTGGCGACGATGATGCTCCCCGGCGAGTCCCTCGTCGTTTCGCGGTTCCTCCTTATCAATGACATGGGGCTGTTCGACACGGTTGTCGCCGTGTTTCTCCCCTTCCTCGTCTCGGCTTTCTCGATCTTCCTGTTGCGGCAGAAATTCCTGTCGTTTCCCTGGTCGATGTATGAAGCCAGCCAGCTGGATGGCGCCAAGCCGTTGTACTTCGTCATGCGAATCCTCGTTCCGCTCAACCGACCCGCGATTTTCATGGTCGCCATCAACGCGGCGATCGGCGCCTGGAACGGGTACATGTGGCCGTTGTTGATCACTCAACACGCAAACTCGCGAACCATTCAGGTGGGCATCACACAGTTGGCCGATAACGAGGCCCTCAATATGGGGGTTGTCCTCGCCGGCGTCGTTATCGTCTCGATCCCGATGATCCTCCTCATTTTGACCGGAAACAAATACCTCACTCAAGGGCTCACGGAAGGAGCAAACAAATGAACCATGCATGGAAGAAGGTGGGTGTTGCCGCGGCCACAATCGCGATGCTCGGCGCCTCACTTGCCGGGTGCTCTCACAACAGCAGTGACACCGCCAGCAACGGCCCCGTGACAATCAGCTTCTGGCATTCGGCATCCGGAGCCTCTGCCGAGGCCGTCGACCAGGTCGTCAAAGACTTCAACGAAAAGAACAAGGGCAAGATCAAGATCGACTCGATCTACCAGGGCAGCTACGGTGACGCCATCGCGAAGCTCGCAAACTCGGTGCAATCCGGCAAGATGCCCGACGTCATGCAGGTCAACGACGCCAACACCATCTACATGCGAGACACCGGCATCGCGATTCCTGCCGAAGATCTCAACAAGGCCGCCGACACTAAGACCGACCTCAAGGGCCTGGTCCCTGCGGTCGGCCAGTACTACACGATCGACGGCAAGTTGCTGTCGATGCCGTTCATGACGTCAACGCCGGTGCTCTACATCAACCCGGATATGGCGGCGAAGGCCGGCCTCGACGCCAACAACCCGCCGAAGACGCGCGCCGAACTCATCGACTGGGCCAAGAAGATCCACGCCGCGACTGGTAAACCCGGCCTGGTCTTCCATGTTGGCGCCTGGTGGTTCGAGGAGTGGACGGCATCGGACGGCCTCGAATACTGCACCCCGAAGAACGGCGTGGGGAAGAAGTCTGCCGAGAAATTCGTCCTCTCCGACCCCAAGCAGGTCCAGACTTGGAAGGACTTCCGCGAGCTCTACAAGAACGGTGATGCGCTTGACGTCGGTTCCGACTCGAATAACGCGCAGACCGCTTTCGCCACGCAGGAAGCCGGTATGACAATCCAGTCGTCGTCCTCGCTCGGCAACCTGCAGGAGAACTCGCAGTTCAAGCCGGTGACCGCCGCTTTCCCCGTCGACAACACCAAAGATGGCGGCATCGTTATCGGCGGTAACTCGCTGTGGGTCTTCGGGAAGGACGCCAAGGACGCCAAGGCCCAGGCTGCGTGGAAGTTCGTCACCTACATGGCTTCGCCGGAAGCTCAGAAGGTCATCTTCGACAAGTCCGGGTACCTGCCCGGCACCGAGAAATCCCTCAAGGCCGTGTCCGAGGGCGCCGATCCCGTTCACAAAGTCCTGCTCGACCAGCTGGCCGACGTCAAAGCATCGACCGTGACGGCAGGCTGCCATTCAGGTGCGATTCAGCAGGTCCGCGAGGCTCTCGGCGACACGCTGACGAGCATCCTTCACGACGGCACTGATCCCCAGCAGGCACTCACCGCCCTCGAGACCAAGAGCCAGACGATGGTTGCCGACTACCAAAAGCGGGCTTCCAGGCACAAGTAAAAGCCCCGTCCATCATCCGGTGGGTCCCGCCCCCGGCGGGACCCACCCCTGTTTTTCGACTTCAGTGCTAAGGAGACGCGCCATGTCTATTCCCGATTCTCTCCGCCACTCACGCGAACGCCGCTACCCGCTGATCGCCGCCCACCGCGGAACCCCGGGCGGAATCATTCCCCCGAACACCGTCGGCGCCGCACGGGCCGCAATCGACAGTGGCGCCGACATCATCGAGCTCGACGTCGCTCGCTCCCGGGACGGCGTGTACTACGCGTTCCACGACACGTACGAGCCGCGCCTCGTCGCCACGACACGTCAACTAACGACCCTGACGTCAACGGAGGTCGACGAGCTTGTGTACTGGGAACACGAGGGCAAAAACTGCGGTCACATTGAGCGGTTTGCCGACGTCCTCGGTGCGCTGCCGGGCGTCCTCGTCAACGTCGACCGGTCCTACCGGCACTGGGGCGACGGATTCCTCGACGAGCTGGCCGCGTGGGGCGATCCCCAGACGATGCTCGTTAAGTGTTTGGCGCACGAGGACCAACTGGCGGCGTTCGCCGCGTGCAGGGTTGACTTCCCCTTCATGGGCGTCGCGCATTCCGACGCCGAGGTCGAGCGGTACCTTACACTCGGCGATCCGCGCCTGGTCGGCATCGAGATCGTCGCGGGCTCGCCAGACGATCCCATGCTTGCGTCTTCGCGCGTCGAGCAGATTCACGACGCCGGCCTTGCGATCTGGCTCAACGCCATCAATCTCGAGAATGGACGTCCTCTCGCCGGCGGCGCTGACGACCGGGTATCGCTAGCAGGGCATCCCGAGGACGGATGGGGACGACTTGCGGATTGGGGCGCCGACATTATTCAAACCGACTGGCCCTGGCTGGCCAAACAGTTCTTTCTCCGCAACCCGAGGCGATGATCTGAGATGACCGGTTCGTGGCAAGATTTCGCTTTTCAGGCGCTAATGATGGGGATGGCGTTCATCCTCAGCGCCATCGTCGGACTTGAGCGTCAGGCACGGCACAAAGCGGCTGGTTTTCGCACACACGTTCTCGTTGGCGTCGCGTCCTGCCTCTTCACTTTGGTCTCGATGTACGGGTTCAGCGTGAACCCCTCGGGACGCTGGGACGGTTCGCGTATCGCCGCGCAAATCGTTTCGGGGATCGGATTCCTCGGCGCCGGGATCATTTTCCTTAACCGGGACGTCGTCCGTGGCCTCACAACCGCGGCCTCAGTGTGGCTCGTTGCCGCCGTCGGGATGTCGTGTGGCGTCGGGATGCCTCAGCTCGGCTTGGTTGCTCTCTTGCTACACCTGCTGGCGATTTACCTCGCCCCACGGATCGGCCGGATCTTGCCCGACTTGGCCGAGCGGCGCACCATCCACATCGATTACACGCCGGGCAATGGGACGCTGCGCCATATTCTCCGGGTATTTGAGGAGCGGAAGTATCCCTTCCGCGTCACGTCGACAACCCGGGCTCGGACGGACAACATCGTCCACCTCGTTCTCTCCCTCGATGGGTACTCGCCAACGACGGCCGTACAGGAGCAGCTGGCTGCCCTTGATGGCGTCCTCACTGTTGAGTTGGAAGCCAATACACCATGAAAAGAGTATGGGCCGGGATTATCATGTTTATCCTCGTAGCCGCCGGTATCGGCGCATCTCACGTCGTGCGACCGCCCGAGAGATTCACCGCAATGACGTTTAACGTGCGTCACCCGCATTCCAGCGACAGCCACAGCTGGAGCCAGCGTCGCGTCGGCATCAAGACTCTGCTCAATGACCAAAAGCCCGACATCATTGGCTTCCAAGAGGTGACGGCGCCGATGGAGCACGACCTCGCCGCCATGTTAGGTAAGCAGTATGCCCACTATGGGAAGATGCGCTCGGCTGACAGCGACTCCGAAATGACACCGATCTTCGTCAATACGACCAAGTTCCGGGTGCTCGATAAGGGGACGTTCTTTCTCTCTGAGACTCCCGACACCACATATTCGCGAGGCTGGGACGCAAAGTATCCGAGAGTCGCCACATGGATGGCACTTGGAGAGCCTGGCCTGACCAACGCGTCGCTTGTCGTCATCAACACCCATCTCGACCACAAGGGCGGCAAAGCTCAGGCGGAGAGCGGCAAGCTGATCGCCAGACGCGCGAAAGCACTCGGCGGGCGATTCGACGCGCCCACGCTGATCATGGGGGATTTCAACTCAAGCCCCGTCGATCCTTCGATCACTTCCATCTGGCAGAGCGGCGATTTTACCGACAGCTACCATGCACTAGACGTCGCTGAACAGGACAATGCGCTGACCTCGCACGGAGATTCATACAAGACCCTCGGAAAGCCGATCGACTATATCTCAGCAGAAAAACCGCTGACTATTTCAAACGCCGCGATTCTCCGCGAGAAATACAGCGACGTCTGGCCATCGGACCATTATCCCGTGATCGTCACCGTCACACAGTAACGCGTCAATTAAATCGTCCCCCCAGGAACGAGGGTCCCCCTGAAGGTTTCGTGAATGATCCGCGGCTTCGCCGTCGGCGAGTTGATGAGGTCGCGCATATGCCGAATCGCTGCTTCCGCGGCGCCCTCGATCGGCACCTCAACCGTCGTGAGGTTCGCGATCATCGTTGCTACACCCGCGCCATCGAGGCCGGTCACTCCGACGTCCTCGGGCACTTTCAGGCCGATCTTTCGCGCCTCCATCAGGAACGTCAGCGCGTGCGAGTCGTTAGGAAACATGACGGCGGTGTAGCGACGCGCTTTAGCGTCCCCGGCGACGCGGTACGCCAGCTCGGTGGGAGCGCGCAGCAGCGATCCGTTGAGGACGGTTACCTGGACCCCACGCGACGTCAGGGCCTCGCACATCGACTTTCCTCGCAGGTTCTCGACGTACGACACGTCTGGTTCGGTGAGGACGACGGCGACCTTCTTATGCCCGCGGTCGGCGACGTAATCGGCAATCAATCGGCCGTTCCCGACCTCGTCGTAGGCAACATTATGAAGCTGCGGCGAGGTCTCGGGACGCGGCGTGACAATGGTCGGCACCTGGTCGGCGTATGGCTTAATATCGTCGGACGCAATGAGGCCCGAACAGACGAAAATCCCGGCCGGTCGCAGCGACAACAGTCGCCGCAGCCGATCGGTTTCACCACCGTCTCGATGGGCGCTGCCGGCCGACATCATCGTGATGAACAGGCCACAGCGCTGGGCCTTGTTCAGCATCGCCGTATAGAGGTAGGAGTACGCGGGATTCCGAGTGTCGCGCAGCAGTAGGCCGACCATTTCGTCAGAGCGGCCGGCAAGCTGTGTCGCGGCGGCGTTCCGGACGTACCCCAGCTGATCCGCAACCGCCAGGACGTGGTCGCGCGTGCGTTCATCGACGACGGAGCTATCCGACAGGGCCCGCGACACCGTGGCGCGCGAAACGCCGGCGGCCTTTGCCACCTGCGCCATCGTCACGCGCAATGAAGGGCCCGCCACTTTTCGCTCCCATCCGCCTCGATTTACCTTACGTTCACTGTATCGTGCCTAGCGAGTTAACGGAATGTCCACTGCGTCCAATCAGAGCGATCCCAGGTCGGAACGGCATAAGACCACGGCACACCCCAGTAGTACCGATCTTGCCACTCGAATCCCAGCGCCCTTCCCTCGCCGGTTAGATAGCGGTTATCCGATGTACGCGTCCATTCAGCCTGTGCGCCTTGACAGTTTTTTGACCAATAGATCACTTCGACCTCACCTGGCACCCAACGTAAGCAATTCCAATACTGCGTGTCACGTATTCGCATCTTGCCCCTGCTGGCCACTGATATCTCGAGCGAGTCTGTGGACCCTCCAGACGGCGTCATGCCACACTTGACGACCCACGCATACCCCTCGCCGTTTGCCGAATGAAGGCACACCTGACCTTGCCAGAGGCCAGCCGAATGTCCGTTCCAGCCCTTTAACTTGACAATCGATGTTTTCGATGGCGAGGTGTGGTCAACGGTGTACTGCAACGCCGACTGCATCCCACTCGGAGCGCGGTGAAAGACCGGTCGCGCCATCTTATTTAGCCGCCCAAGCGAATCCGCATAGACCTCGATCGAATCTGTATCGTCTGCGGTAACGACCGTCGGCTCCAGCGCCAACACCCACGCCAAATTACCGCGGAGGTCCCCTTTCTCGGCACCATATTTTGTCGGCGACCGTCGATCCGCAAGCTGGTAACAGCATGAGGAAGTGTTATTGAAGTAGGCATCCCGAACGTCGAGAGCCACATGGTCACCCCATGTGTTGGGCACTGTGTAGCCCGCTACCGGCCCCGTCCTCCAGAGAATAAAATCTGGAACCGGCACAAAGATCTCCGTCTTTTTGCCCAACGACTTGACAATCGTATGCATTCTAGCCATTGAGCCATCCGTTGCGCTGTCAACACCTAGACTAGTCGGCACCTTCACAGAACCAAACGTCGGATCGTGGATCTGGGTAGTATTGATAAACTCGCTACTATCTTTTAAAACAACCGAAACAAGTGGCGCCACGGTTGACGGCAACTTAGCCCAAGCCGCGACCGCACGCTCTGAATTGCTGGTCAGACGTATGCCAGGCGTCGATGGAACCGGCGGTCCGGCATCGATCTTCTCGGCAACATAGGGAAGCATGACCGGATCAACCATAAGAGCAGTCGATATGCCAGCTTTTTTGAGCGCGTCGAGCCAGAGTTGAGGATTTGGGTAATTATCCATCGTGAATTTAAGGACGACGCGCTGCCCGATGTTGGCCGTCGGGTCTTCGCGCGCAATCGCATCCACGGCTCGAGCCGTCGGAATAATGGCCGCCGACTCCTTCACCTCCAGGGTAACGATCGAGCCTGCACCCCGCCGCACCTGTGTGCGCAACAGCTCTTCGACCGTAGGCACTTTATACTCGGTCTGTCGCCTATCGATAGTTAGCAGCTTCTTCTTCCGGAGATCTGCGAATGTCACCTCGTTTAGTCGCGCGTTTGGACCCGTATTCGCTTCGGGATCGTAGCCCACTTCCAACATTTTTCCGATACTCACATCATGGAAGATGACAGCTCGGCCATCCTTCGTCAGGCGCACATCAGTTTCGACCTGAGGCTGGCAGCTCTCGAAGGATGCAATGAATGACCCCAGCGAGTTTTCCGGGAGCGTGTTCGTGAAATTACCCCTATGGCGCGCAGTAATGATCTGTTTCGCTGACCCATTTATCAGCGCGTCATATTGCGCATGGTAAGTCGGGCAGGCTGCGGCATAAGCTGTGCGTTGAGGGACGACGGCGACGATACAGCCGACAATTAGCGCAAGCGCCACGGGCAGCACCATGCGACGAATGGGGCACGTCTTCACGATGACTCCTTATGGAGCAGAGGGAATAACTATCGCTCCAGATTAGCCCAGAGGAGGACGCTCAGATACGCTTTTCCACTCCTCGCGGCGGCGGTGTGCAGGGCTCTCGCGAGGGCGTCGTGCGGGCTCTCGTCGCTCTCGGCCCCCTTCGCGCGCTTCGCCGCGGCGCGCCTAGAATCATTCCCGATGACCCGAAACCCCAACACCCCGCCGCGCGACGACGCGCCCTCGCCCTCCCCGTGGAGGTCGTTCGCCGTCCTCTTGGCCGGCGGTTTTATCACTCTGCTGGACGTGTCGATCCTCAACGTGTCGATTCCGTCGATTTCGCACAGCCTCCACATGGGCGGCAGCGGCGTCCAGGCGATCATGGCCGGCTATTCGCTGGTGTTCGGCCTGATCCTCGTGCCCGGAGGGCGCCTGGGCGACGTGTACGGGCGCCGCCGCTTGTTCATCATCGGCCTCATCCTGTTTGGGCTCGCCTCGATCGGCTGCGGCGTCTCGCAAAACGCCCACATGCTCATCACCCTGCGCCTGGCCCAAGGGATCGGCGCGGCCCTGGTCAACCCGCAAATGCTGGGACTCACCCAGCAGCTGTTTAGCGGCGCCGACCGAGCCCGCGCGTTCGGCTACCTGGGGCTGACGATCGGGATCGCCACGGCGATCGGCCCGCCCCTCGGCGGCATCTTTATCGCGGTTTTCGGGGCCGAGGGCGGCTGGCGCGCCGCCTTCCTCGTCAACGTTCCCATCATCATCGTCGTCATCCCGCTGGCGCGGAAGTTCCTGCCGGCCCACCCGCCGCGCGAGGAGGTCGCCCTCGGGCTCGACCTTGGCGGCCTCGCGCTGCTGACCCTCAGCGTCGTTGCGCTGATGGCGCCATTCCTCGCCGCGTCGAACCGCGAGGTCGGCCTGGCCCACGCGCCCTGGTGGCTCGCGGTGATCAGCGCTGTGGGGTTCACCGCGTTTTTCGCCCTCGAACGCGCCCAGGAACGCCGCGGCCGCTCGGTCATCGCGCCGCGTGCGCTGCTGCGGACGCCCTCGTTCATGTTCGGGACGCTGACGCAGATGCTCTACGCCGCCGGCTTCACGGCGGTGTTCATCATCTACACGCTGTATCTGCAGCAGGGCGTGGGGCTGCAGGCGTGGCAGGCCGGCCTCATGCAGATCCCGATCGCCGCGGGCTCGGCGATTGCTGCGCCCTTCGCCGGGCGGCTGGTCAGCCGCGTCGGCAGGCCCCTGGTCGTCGCCGGCACCGCCGTCGTCGCCCTCGCGACCGCAGCGATGGCGACCATCGCCCACACGGTCCCGCACGCCGCGATCGTCCCGGCGATCGGCGTCGCCGCCCTCGTGTTGGGCCTGGGATCAGGCGCAACGATGGCACCCAACCAGGCGCTGGCCGTCGAGCACGTCCCCGTCGCCACCGGCTCCACCGCCGGCGGCCTCTACCAAACGATGCAGCGCGTCGGCTCGGCGATCGGCATCGCCATCGTCACGCTGGCGTTCTATTCCACCCTGTCCGAGGGCGACATCACCGGCCCCGCCGCCGCGAACTATCCCGCGTTCGCCAGGGCATTCGCGTGGGGCACGGGGACGATCGCCGTGTTCGTCGCCCTCGCGTGCCTGGTCGCGATCGGCGACGCGTGGCGTGTCCACAAGCACCCCGGGCCGCGCTGATCGAAGCCGCGGCCGCGCCCTGCACTGTGAACGTGATCAAAAAAGATCACGTTCACCGGTTTGGGCCGATGAACGTGATGAAAGCGGAGGAAAGGATCACGTTCACGGGGTGGGGGTGACGAGGCGCGCCTGACGGACCGCCTGCGACCTCGCGACGGCCGCGAGCGCCAAGATGAGGGCGACCTCGATGACGCCGACGATGATCGTCGCCACCACCGACATTTCCTGGAACATGACGACCGTAAGGAACGCGTCAAGGAACGCCATAACGATCGTGACCAGCAGGATCGGGCGTGCCGCGCGATGCCCGGCATCCCACGCCTCCTCGGACGCGGTGAGCTCGCGCGAGCGCAACCCCAGGGGGTGCCCGACGCGGAAGCGTTCCTTCCCCGTGAGGGCGACGACGGCGACGTAGCGCGCCGCCATCAGCAGCAACAGAATCCCGACGATGAATGCGATGACGGTCGATGCCATGGCACCACCTTACCGGGACGGGCTACGATCACGAGGACGCCTCCCAGGCGCGATCCGACAGTGAAAGGTAGCCGTCATGACCCTGCGTGCGAACATCGTCCTCACCGTGATTACCGCGTTTTTCGTCGCGGCCTGGGGGTTGATGGAGCTCATCATGCTGTCCGATCGGTCCGGCGGCGCACCGATCGGCGGCGGTGTGGCGGCGATGGCCGCGGTGGTCGTCAGCCTCGTCAGCTGTTTCGGGATCATCTACGTGTTCGCGACCGGTCACGGCACGCCTGCCCCGGAGCCTGCCCTCTCGCGCGCGATGCGCGTCAACGCGACTATTGCCGGGTTCGTCATCTGCTTCGGGGCCGCCCTCGCGCTGTACGAGTTCGTCACCCTGCTGTCCGAGCGGTTCGCATGGCCGCTGCTCCTCCTGGCGATCGTCCTCGTCGTCCATGTCGTCCTGTTGATCGCCGAATTCCTGTGCACCCGGACCGACGCCGAACCCGCCGACGCGGCCGAACCCACACCCACGAACTAACCCGCGGGACCGGGAAATGGGCCGGACACCGGGCGGATGTGGGGCCTGAAGACTCCACGCGATAGGCTAGGGCCATCCGTTGACGAGTGCGCACCGAGAGGCGACTATGACTTCAACCGCCCAGCCCAATCCCGAAACGTACGACACCGTTGACGCGGCAGCCGCATCGCCCGATCAGCCGATGCCCTACCGCGAACTCGGTCTGAAGGACGACGAATACGGCCGGATCTGCGAGATTCTGGGGCGGCGCCCCACGAATGCCGAGCTCGCGATGTATTCGGTCATGTGGTCCGAGCACTGCTCGTACAAGTCGTCAAAGAAGCACCTGGCTGCCCAGTTCGGCGCCAAGACGACCGACGAGATGCGCCAGCACATGATGGTCGGTATGGGCCAGAACGCCGGCGTCGTCGACATCGGCGACGGCTGGGCCGTCACCTTCAAGGTCGAATCGCACAACCACCCATCGTATGTCGAGCCCTACCAGGGCGCGGCCACGGGCGTCGGCGGCATCGTCCGCGACATCATGGCGATGGGTGCCCGTCCGATCGCCTGCATGGATAACCTGCGCTTCGGCTCGATCAACCACCCCGACACGGCGCGCGTCGTCACCGGCGTCGTCGCGGGCGTCGGCGGCTACGGCAACTGCCTGGGCCTGCCCAACATCGGCGGCGAAACCGAGTTCGACCCGTCGTATCAGGGGAATCCGCTGGTCAACGCCCTCTGCCTGGGCGTCATGAAGCACGACGACATCCACCTGGCCAACGCCGAGGGCGTCGGCAACAAGGTCGTCCTCTTCGGCGCCCGCACGGGCGGCGACGGGATCGGCGGCGCGTCGATCCTCGCGTCCGAGACGTTCGACGAGGGCATGCCGACCAAACGCCCCAGCGTGCAGGTGGGCGACCCGTTCATGGAGAAGGTCCTCATCGAGTGCTGCCTCGAGCTGTTCCACGCCGACCTCGTCGAGGCCATCCAGGACCTGGGCGCGGCCGGTATTTCGTGCGCGACGTCCGAGCTGGCGGCGAACGGTTCGGTCGGCATGCACGTCGACCTCGAGAACGTTTTGCTGCGTGACCCGACGCTGACGGCGGGCGAGATCCTCATGTCCGAGTCGCAGGAACGCATGATGGCGATCGTCGACCCGGCGAAACTGGACGCGTTCACCGCGATCATCGACAAGTGGGACGTCGAGGCCGCCGTGATCGGCGAGGTCACGGGCGATGGCCGCCTGACGATCGACCACCACGGCAAGCGGATCGTCGACGTCGACCCCAAGACGGTCGCCTCCGAGGGCCCGGTCTACGACCGCCCCTACAAGCGGCCGGAGTGGCAGGACGAGCTGCAGCAGGACACGTCGGGCCGGCTGGGCCGCCCCGGCAGCCCGGACGAACTGACCGACCAGATCATGCGGGTCCTCCTGGACCCGAACCAGGCGTCGAAGACCTGGGTGACCAGGCAATATGACCGCTACGTCCAGGGCAACACGGCGCTCGCGCAGCCCGACGACGCCGGTGTCGTCCGCGTCGACGAGCAGACCCAGCGCGGCGTCGCGATCGCGACCGACGCGAACGGCTGGTACACGAAGCTCGACCCGTACGCGGGCGCGCAGCAGGCGCTTGCCGAGGCCTACCGCAACGTCTGCACCGTCGGCGCGACCCCGCTGGCCGTCACCGACTGCCTGAACTTCGGCAACCCCGAGACGACGGACGGCATGTGGCAGCTCGTCACCGCGATGGAGGGCATGGCCGACGCCTGCCAGGTCCTCGGAATCCCCGTGACCGGCGGAAACGTGTCGCTGTACAACTCGTCCGGCGGCACCGACGGCACGCCGGTCGTCTCGATCAACCCGACGCCGCTGGCCGGCGTCCTCGGCGTCATGGAGGACGTCCGCAAGGCCCGCCCGTCCGGCTGGGACGAGGAGGGCCTGGCGATCGTCATGCTGGGCGAGACCCGCAACGAGATCGACGGTTCGGCGTGGGCGCGGATCGTCCACGGGCACCTGGGCGGCCTGCCGCCGCGGGTCGACCTCGAGGCCGAGGCCGCGCTGGGCCGCGTCCTCGTCGCGTTGGCGAACGCCACGTCGACCTCGGAATCCGGTTCGACGATTCACCTGGTCAAGGCGGCACACGACCTGTCGAACGGCGGCCTCATCCAGACGATCGTCGACATGGCGGCGCGCCGCGGAATCGGCGCGAACATCGACCTGGCGCAGGTCGCGACCGACGGCCAGCTGGACGACGTGACCAAGCTGTTCTCGGAGTCGCAGGCCCGCGCGATCGTCGCCGTCCCCGACGCGGGGCTGCGCGCCGTCGCCGCCGCCGCCGAGGCCGAGGGCGTCGCCTGGTCGCGCATCGGCACCACCGGCGGCGACCTCGTCACCGTCACCGACGAAGAGTCGGGCACCGTCATCGCGCTGGACCTGGCCGACATCGTCGCCAAGAGCGAGGACGTCCTCACGCACGCCTTCGCGCGCTAGAGGCTGTCAATTCCCCGAAACGCTCACCTAATTTGTCGAACCTTCCGATTATCGGAGAGGAATGACATCTTAGGTGAGCGTTTCGGCTTGTGGATGAGCGTTTCGGTTTTCCGGTGACCGTTACGGCAGGGGCTGGCCGGGGCAGGTGGAGAGGACGCTGGTCATCGCGTCCTTTTCCGGGGGCGTGACCCACAGGGAATACGCGCGTTTGACGGCGATTTGCCGGGCGACGTAGGCGCAGCGGAACCCCTTGTTCGCGGGCAGCCAGGTCGCCGCGTCGCCGTCGGACTTCTGCTGGTTGGCGGGCCCGTCGACGGCCAGCAGGTTGAGCGGGTCGTTGGCGAACGCCTGCCGCCGCGCGGGGTCCAGCTGTTGCGCCCCGGTCTGCCAGGCGTTCGAGAGGGCGACGACGTGGTCGATCTGGACGGCCTCGGACGTCTTGCGGCCGCGCGTGAACGCGATCGTCTGGCCCGTGTACGGGTCGGCCAGCGTGCCGGTGAGGACGATGCAGTCGTGCGTGCCCGGCTTGAGCGTGATGTTCGTGAGGTCGCGCCGCAGGATGTCGTTGCGGGTGTCGCAGCCGTTGTGGTCCTCGTCCGCCCAGCGGATCCCGAATTGGGCGCGCGAATAGCCGGTTTTCGGCGCACGCCCCTTGACCGGCAGGGCGGCCAGCGCGTCGGCCGCGGACCCCGTGGCCGCGGATGCGGTCTCGGTCGGCGCGGACGAGTCGGAGGCGGCCTCGCTGGTCGTCGAATCCTCCGGCGTGGGCGAGCCGAGCGTCGACGTCTCTGAAGGCGTGACCTGCGTAGACGTCGATGGCGACGAGGACGCCGACGGGTCGTCCTCGCCGGGTCCGGCAATCGCGCCCCACAGGAAGAGGATCGCCAACACGACGAGGGCGATCGCCAGCTTGTGGTGCCGCCGCCCGGTGCCGGACTGTTTGGCCATGACTGCCTCCTGCTCGGTCCCGACCCCATGCCGGAACTGGTGCCCCAACATTACGACGCACCACTGTCACTTAGCGCCGGCGCGGTGACGCCTCTCGGCCGACACATAGCTCTGACCTGGCACTATGCGGCGCGTTCCTTGAGTTGGCACGTTTTCGTTCCTTGAGTTGGCGAGATTCTGTTCCTTGAGTTGGCCGGTTTCCGTTCCCCCAGTTGGCGCCAGCGAGCGGAAGCCGGCCACCGGCGCGAACGACGCGGCGGGCGCCCTCGGGGGATCGGTTAAGCTACCCGAGGCTCGGGCCTCGCCGTTAGGCGACTCGCCTGGGCACGTCCCACCCCGTCTCCGTCCCCGCTGCGCACGGGAAACCGAAGGATTATATGACCGAATCACACGCCGCCTTTCCTGTCCTCTCAGCCCGCAACCTGTCGCGGGTCTTCGGCAAGAAAGAGCCGTTTATCGCGGTCGCCGACGTCTCGCTCGACGTTCATCCCGGCGAGGTCGTCGGCCTGCTGGGGCCGAATGGCGCGGGGAAGACGACGACGGTGCGGATGTGTTCGACGATGCTCGCAGCAACCAGCGGCACGGTGACGATCGGTGGGATCGACGCGGTCGCCCACCCCGAGCGGGCCCGCGGCCGACTGGGCGTCGGCGTCAGCGTTCGCGACGCTCGACACGGCGGTGACGACGCTGCTGGTCATGCCGCTGCTTGACGTCCTTTTCGACGTTCTCATGGGCGCCGACCTCTCGACGCCCGACCTCGTGCGGACCGGCTACGCCGCCAGCCTCGTCGCGCTGACGACGTCGGTGGCCAGCGGAATCGTCGGCACGATCGTCACCCACCGCAGCCTGGGCGTGTTCCAGGAGGCGCTCATGCGCCGCCGCTTCGACCTCGCCTATTGGCTGGCCGTCGGCGTCGTCCCCGCGTGCCTGGGGTTGCTGACCGCGGCGGCAAGTATCGGCGCGGTGTTCGCGCTGTCTCCCAACCACGAGGGCGCGCTGCTCGGCCGCGTCGTAGTCGGCGCCTGGGTCCGTGAACGTGATCTTAAGAGGTCACGTTCACCGGTTTCGCTGGGTGTCAAGTGGCTGTGAGCCATTGTTGTTTGGTTATTGGGTGGTGAGGGTGGTTAGGGGGTGTGGT
>URAS01000019.1 GCA_900545825.1 uncultured Actinomyces sp. | reverse complement strand
ACACGCGGATCCATCACGAAATCAGGCATAACAGCCTCCTTCCTGCACGGCTCACAACCAGCCTGCCAGAGACTGTTGACGGGGCTAGACCCGTGAACGTGACCTTTTTTGATCACGTTCATCCCGGGGCGCACCTCCGGGTCGCGCAGCGGCGGCGCGAGAAGGTGGCGCACTCCTCAATCGAATGAGGGCGGGAATGGCGCCGATGGGTGCGAAAATAATGCGGTTACCGTTGACACACCCAAGGAGCCCAACGATGAGCGAACCGACCGTCGACCCCGCCGTTATCGCCCAGAACTTCGACTTGTCCGGCCCCGTCGTCGGCGTTGAGCCCTACGGTTCCGGGCACATCAACGCCACCTATCGGATGCAGCTTGACGGTTCGCCGCGTTACGCGATCCTCCAGCGGATCAACTCGGCGGTGTTCCCGCACCCGGAGGACGTCATGGACAACCTCATCGGGATCACGCGGCACCTCACGGCAAAGATCGAGGCGGCCGGCGGCGACCCGATGCGCGAGACGCTGCAGCTGCGCCCGACCCGCGACGGTCAGCAGTTCTACCGCGATGCCGAGGGCGGCGTCTGGCGCGTCACCCAGTTCATCGACCGCGCGCGCACGTACGACCTCGTCGAGAACCCCGACCACTTCTACCAGTCCGGCGTCGCGTTCGGCCGTTTCCAGGGCCTGCTGGCTGACTACCCGGCGGAAACGCTGCACGAAACGATCAAAAAGTTCCACGACACCGACTCGCGCCTCGAGACGTTCAAGCAGCAGGTCGCGGAGGATCCGCTGGGTCGCGCCGAGGGCGTTCGCGCCGAAATCGATTTCTTCCTCGAACGGGCCGACGTCGCCTCGCGTTCCGGGCGCCTGCAGGCCGAGGGCGTCCTCCCGCTGCGCGTCACCCACAACGACACGAAGCTCAACAACGTGATGATCGACGACGCGACGGGCCGCGCGATCTGCGTCATCGACCTCGACACGGTGATGCCGGGCCTGGCGATCAACGACTTCGGCGACTCGATCCGCTTCGGCGCGTCGACGGCCGAGGAGGACGAGGTCGACCTCAGCAAGGTATCGTGCTCGATGAACCTGTTTGGCCTGTACACGCGCGGTTTCCTCGAGGGCACCGAGGGCGCCCTCACGCCCGCGGAAATCGCCGAACTGCCCCACGGCGCCAAGGTCATGACGTACGAGTGCGGTATCCGCTTCCTCGGCGACTACCTGGTCGGCGACCAGTATTTCCGCATCGCGCGCCCGCAGCACAACCTCGACCGCGCCCGCACCCAGCTGACGCTCATCGCCGACATGGAACGCAAGTGGGACCAGATGGGCGAGATCGTCGAACGCGCCGCCGACCAGGCCTAACGCCGCATTCCGTCCGAGGGCGTCGGCGCCTCACGCGGGCCCGCGTGGTCGCCACGCAGGCCCGCGGCGCCCTCACTTCCCGCGGATGCGCCCGCGGACACGCCCGCGTCGGTTGCGCCTGCGCCGTTCGAGCCACCCTTGCCCTGCGCGCGCCCGGCGCCGCCGCCTGGCGGCGTCCGACACGAACGCGACGTACAGGACGAGGGCGACGATCGCCAGCGCGACGCTGACCCACAGCATCGTCCGGTACCCCCAGTGCTGGGCGACGCCGCCCAACACCATTGGCCCCAGCCCGGTGCCGCCGTCGACGAAAATGAAGAACGACCCGACGGCCAACCCGATGTCGAGCGGCCCGACGCGGCTGATCGCGACCGCCTGACCTGCGGAAACCAGCGTGCCGTACCCCAGCCCCAGGCAGAACGCGCCGACCAGCAGGACGGGCCCGTTCGGCGACCACGCGGTCGCGGCCAGCCCGAGGGCGGCCGCCGCGATGATGGGGACGATGACGACGTCGTTGCCTCGCCGGTCCTGGATGATGCCGGCGACCGGCCGTGACACGACGATCACTGCCGAATAGACGAGGAAATAGAGGGCGCCCCACCGCTCCAGTCCGGACTCGGCGGCGAAGGGCCGCAGGTAGGTGAGGACGGCGGCGAACCCGAACGCCGGCAGCATCCCGATGAACCCGATGGGGAACGCCCGCGGTGCGACGAACGTCGAGGGCGTGAGGGGCGGCCGCAGGAATCGGCGCCCGCTGGGCCGCCGCGGCACCCCGACGAGGGCGCCCCACGTCAGCGCCAGCGTGACGAACGACAGCGCGAACCCGCAGACGAACACGCCCGTATAACCCCAGGTGCGGATGAGGAGGTTCGCCGCGAACGGCCCGAGCCCCGACGCCAGCGCCATCCCGGTGCCGAACCAGCCGGACGCCTCGGCCTGCCGTTCGGGCGGCGTCGCCGACAGCGTGACCGCGCCGATCGCGGTCAGCGCCGTGCCCGTCGCGATGCCGTGAACGATCCGCGCGACGATGATCTGCCCATACGTGTCGCCGACCAGGTACCCGAGGTTCGCGACGATGAGGGCGCCGACCATGACAAACAGCGTTTTGCGCCGCCCGACGAGCGTCGTCAGCGGCCCCGTGATCACCCGCCCGACGACGGCAGCGACGACGAACGACCCCGAGAGGATGCCCGCGGCCGTCTGCGACACGTGGAGGACATCGAGCGAAAACCCCGCAATCGACGACATGTAGAGGAAAAACGCGAACGACATCGTCGCGTTCGCGACCGCGCCGGCGGCGAAACGCGGCGTGAACAGGGCGGGACGGTCGGGGGCGGGGTGCTGGGCGCGCTGGCGCATCGGTCTCCTTGTGCAGATGGGGGGGAAACGGTGCCACGTTACGCCGTTAAGCCGCACGGGTCCATTTCCGCCGAGGGCGCCCGACGCGACGTGCAGCTGCGCACCCGGCGCGGTGGCGGCCCGGCGCCCTCGGGATGCAGCAAGCGAAAGCGCAGGCCGGGTGGCTTTGTGCGCCCTGGTTGTGGCCCGCATCCGCGCCGAAGCTAGTTCCCCAGCGGCACGTTCTTGCCGGTCATGCCGACGGCGATCCCGTGCGGCTTGATGGCGATCGACGACAGCGTCATGTGCGACGGCAGGCTGCCTAGCGGCAACGTGACCGTCGGCAAACTGAAGTTCGACCCCAGGAGCTGTTGCGCGAAGGGGTCGCTGAACTGGATGTTCGTGAACTGCAGGTTGAGGGCGGCCTTGCCGTCGGTTGTTATCCCGCCGGGCGCGAGCTTAATGATCGACCGGATCTCGAACGAGTTGGCTCTCGTGGTGGCGACCAGCTGATTGTTCTCGACCGTCAGCTTGGTGACGCCCGACGTCGCCCGACGATTGAGGCTCTTCTCCAGTTCATCCAGCGGGATGACGGCGGTGACATCGAGGTCGTCAGCCGAGGTCACGTCACGTTTCGCGAGATCGAGGTGGACGCCGTGGGCGCGGATGACGACGTCGTCGACCGCGGAGTCGTTGCGGGCCCACCGGTCGCCGCTGATCTCGACGTCCTTCAGCTGCTGCGACGCGAGCTGGGTGAGGTAGGGGATGCTGTGGACGTGGAAGCTGGGATTCGTGATCCCGTGGTCGGCCAGGCTCGACGTGCCCATGTCCTCGGTCAGCCACCACAGCGCGCGGTCGAGGACGCCGCCCAGCAGGAAAATGACGACAAGGACGATCGCCAGTCTCTTGAAATGGGTCATACGGGCAGACTAGCGGAGGGCATCCTTATCGTCGAGCTCCTGCACGAGGGCGTACAGCCGCCGATGTGCGCCCACCAGGGGGTCGTAAGCGGCGCTCGCCTGCGGATCCGGCGCGATGACGTCGGCGCCCGGCCGGTCGGCGAGCGGCCGGATGCGGTGAGTCATCCCGAGGGCGGTCGCCGTGGCCAGGGCCGCACCGACCAGGGTGGCGTCGCCCTCACTGACGCGCGCGACGGGCAGGCCGACGACGTCGGCGATGATCCGCATCCACGGCGTCGACTCGGTGCAGCCGCCGGCGATGGGCAGCACCTGGTCGTCATCCTCGCCCAGCTGGTCGACGGCGTGGCGCAGGGCGAACGCGACGCCCTCGAGGACGCCACGATACATCGTCACGGCGTCGGTTTCCGGCGTCATTCCAACGATCGCGCCGGTGAGCGCGGGGTCGGCGACGGGGAAGCGCTCGCCGGCCAGGCCGGGTAGGGTCAACAGGCCGGTGGGGACGCGGCCGTGGTGCGCCTCCCACTGCGCGAGGGCGGCGTCGGCCCCCGCCGGCGTCGCGTCGCCGAGCAGCGCGTGCTGCCCCCAGCGCGCGGTCGCGCCGACGCTGGCGAGCCGCGCGACCTGCAGAATCGATGTGCCGGCCCCGACGTAAGGCGCCTGCCCCAGCCCTGCGGGCATGGGGAGGGCGACGTGGAGGCCGTCGGGCTGCGCGGGCGCGTCGGGGATCGCCTGGGCCAGCCACCCCGAATCGCCGACAAAGACGTACGGCCGCCGCTGCGCCGCGCCGATGATGCCCAGCGTCGTCGTCCCCGCAGTCCCGGGCGCAAGGACGACGGGGATACCCTCGGGCAGCCCCATGAGGTCGGCCGACGGCCGCGACAGCCGCCCGATCGCGGCGAAGTCCTCGCCCAACAGGCCGGGCAACAGGCGTTGGGGCAGGTGAGCGGCCTCGGCGACATCCGGCAGCCAGGCCAGCCCGTCGTGGCGCGCCAGCCCGGTCGTCACCGCGGTTGTCTGATCGCACCACGCGCCCAGCCCGAGCGCCCACGCCAGGTACCCGGCGGGCCCGAAAACGATGCGTCGTGCCTCGTCAACGCGCGGATCGTCGGTGCGGACCAGGCGCAACCACATGGCGGCGCAACTGGTTTCGTCTTGCGGATTCCCGCACGAGCGCGTCCACTGCGGGAGGGCGCCGCGCAGGTGGGCGGCCTCGTCGCCCGCACGCGTGTCGCGATAGAGGACGGCGTCGCCCAGCGCGTCCGGCCGCGAGAGGTCGGCGGGCGTCGTCGCTGGCAGGAGGACGAGATCCTGCATCTGGCCGGTGATCCCGAAACCGGCCAGGCGGGCCCGCACGGCGCCGACCTGCTCGGGCGCCTCCTCGAGGCACTCGGCGATCGCGTTTTGGGCGGCGTGCAGCCAATCCGCGGGGCTCTGCGTGGCGCGGCCGTCCGCGGCCGACACCAGGGGATACGGCGCCGCGCCGACCGCAACGACGTCGCCGTTGACGTCGATGAGAGCAGCTTTCGCGGCAGCGGTACCAAAATCCAGCGTGACGATGAGGGGACGCGTAGGTCGAGGCATGCTTTGATCGTACGGGAAAAAGTGAGAAACACGGTAGTTTCCCCTTGTGGGAGCCACTTTGCACCCTCACGAAACGCTCAGCGGATAAGCGAAACGCTCACCTAATTTGTCGAGTTCCGGCCGTGAAGGCCGAGAAATGACAAACCAGGTGAGCGTTTCCGGATTATGGTGAGCGTTTAATCTCGCAGCGACGCAGCCGGCGCTAGAGGTCCTTGATGATCTCCTCGACGCTGGCCTTGGCGTCGCCGAACAGCATCGCCGAGTTCTCGTTGAAGAACAGCGGGTTCTGCACGCCGGCGTACCCCGTGTTCATCGAGCGTTTGAACACGATGACCTGCTTCGACTCCCACACGTGGAGGACGGGCATGCCGGCGATCGGCGAGCCCGGCTCGGTGGCCGCGGGGTTGACCGTGTCGTTCGCGCCGATGACCAACACGACGTCGGTGTCGCCGAAGTCGTCGTTGATCTCGTCCATCTCGAGGACGATGTCGTACGGCACCTTCGCCTCGGCCAGGAGGACGTTCATGTGGCCTGGCAGGCGCCCGGCGACCGGGTGGATGCCGAACCGGACATTGACGCCGGCGTCGCGCAGCTTCTTCGTCAGCTCGGCGACGGGGTACTGCGCCTGCGCGACCGCCATGCCGTAGCCCGGCGTGATGACGACCGTGTCGGCGTCCTTGAGCAGCTGTGCCGTCTCGGCGGCGCTGATCTCGCGGTAGTCGCCGTAGTCCTTCGCCTCGGCCGTCGCCGCGCCGTCGGAGCCGAAGCCGCCGAGGATCACCGACATGAACGACCGGTTCATCGCCTTGCACATGATGTACGACAGGTAGGCACCGGACGACCCAACGAGGGCGCCGGTAATGATGAGCAGCGTGTTCGACAGCATGAAGCCGGCCGCGGCGGCCGCCCACCCGGAGTACGAGTTGAGCATCGACACGACGACCGGCATGTCGCCGCCGCCGATCGCCGCCACCAGATGCAGGCCCAGCAGCAGGGCGATGACCGTCATGAGGACCAGCACGATCCACGGCTGGGCGGCGGAGTCTCCCGGCGTGAACGACGCGATGAACCACACCATGAGGCCCGCCGACACGACGAGGGCGCCAAGGTTCAGCCAGTTGCGGCCGGGCAGCGTCAGCGGCTTGCCCTTGATCTTGGCCGACAGCTTGAGGTAGGCGATGATCGACCCGGTGAACGTCACCGCGCCGATGAAGACGCCGAGGAAGATCTCGCCCATGTGGAAGCCGGCATCGTGCGGATGCGGCTCGGCCAGCAGGTCGATAAACGTGTTGTAGCCGACGAGGACGGCCGCCAGGCCCACGAAGCTGTGGAGCATGGCGATGAGCTCCGGCATGCCCGTCATCTCGACGGTCTTGGCCTTCCACACGCCGATCGCGCCGCCGATCGCCATGGCGACGATGATGAGGGCGATCGTCATCCCGGCGCTACGGCCGTCGGTCTGGACGAACGAATCGGACGCGAACAGCGCCTGGTAAATGGTCGCGACCAGGGCGATCGTCATGCCGATGACGCCGTAGTGGTTACCGCGCAGTGCCGTCTCGTTCTTCGACAATCCGGCGAGCGCGAGGATAAAGAGGATGGCCGCGACGATGTAGGCGAGGCCGGTGATGTGGGCCGGCCAATCGTAGTCGGGCCCGAAGATCTGGGCGGGGGCGGGCCCCACAGCGGTCACCAGTGCCATGTCACTCGCCCTCCTTCCGGAACATGCCAAGCATCCGATGCGTCACGAGGAAGCCGCCGAAGATGTTGATCGACGCGATGACGATCGCGAGGAACGCGATGATGGTGACGACCGTGCTCTTGGAGCCGACCTGCAGCAACGCGCCGACGAGGATGATGCCGGAGATCGCGTTCGTCTCGCTCATCAGCGGCGTGTGCAGCGAGTGCGTGACCGCGGTGATGACGTAGAAGCCGACGACGATTGCCAGCGCCAACACGATGTAGAAGGTGATCATCGACGGCGGCGTGGCCAGCACGAGGGCGACACCCAGCGCGATCGAGATGACCTTGCCGATCATCCCGTTGCGCTTCTTCTTCGCCGCGGCCGCGGCCTCCTCGGCCTCGCGTTTGGCGATCTCGGCCTCGCTCGGGCCGGCCGGGGCGGCCTCCTTGGGGGCGGCCGACACGGAAATCGGCGGCGGCGGCCACATTGTCTGGCCGTCCATCGCGACGGTCATGCCGCGGACGACCTCGTCTTCCATGTCGAGGACGGGCGTGCCGTTCTTGTCCGGCGTGACGAGCTTGAAGAAGTTGACGACGTTTTGGCCGTACAGCTGCGACGACTGGGCCGGCAGGCGGCCCGCGAGGTCGGTGTAGCCCAAGATGATGACGCCGTTGTCGGTGACGACGCGCTTGCCGGGGACCGTCAGTTCGCAGTTGCCGCCGTTCGCGGCCGCCATGTCGACGATGACCGAGCCCGGCTTCATGCGGGCGACGGCCTCGGCGGTGACGAGGATCGGCGACGTGCGGCCGG
The DNA here is from genome assembly GCA_900545825.1 of uncultured Actinomyces sp. Lineage (GTDB taxonomy): Bacteria > Actinomycetota > Actinomycetes > Actinomycetales > Actinomycetaceae > Nanchangia. The sequence goes on along the minus strand of URAS01000019.1, from coordinate 30,130 downwards.
GGATATTCGCCGTCGTGACGACGATGTCGGCGTTGCCGACCTCCTCGGTGTACAGGCGCAGCGCCGCGTCGGCCTGGTCGGACGTCATTTCCTTGGCGTAGCCGTCGGACGACTCCTGCGTGGCGACGGGGATCGGCACGAATTCGGCGCCCATCGACTCGACCTGTTCGGCGACCTCGGGGCGCAGGTCGGTGGAACGCACGACCGCGCCCATCGAGTTTGCCGTCCCGATCGCGGCGAGGCCGGCGACGCCCGCGCCGATGACGTAGACCGTCGCCGGGGGCACCTTGCCGGCCGCCGTCACCTGGCCGGTGAACAGGCGGCCGAACGCGTTCGCGGCCTCGATGATCGCGCGGTAGCCGCCGACGTTCGCCATCGACGACAGGACGTCGAGCGCCTGAGCACGCGAAATACGCGGCACCGCGTCCATCGCGAGGGCGGTGACGCCGCGCTGGGCGAGGAAGTCGACGAGCTCCGGGTTGCGGCCCGGCGCCATGCGGGCCAGGAGGATCGCGCCCGGCTTCAGCCGTTCGAGGTAGGGACGCGGCGGCGCATCGAGCGCCGTCACGATGTCGGACTGCCACACGTCGTCGGCGGTGACGATCGTGGCGCCGGCCTGCTCGTACAACGAGTCAGGGTAGGACGCCCTCAGGCCAGCACCGGCCTCAACACAGACGTCGTAGCCGAGCTTTTCCAGCTTGGCTACCGTGTCGGGTGTAGCAGCGACCAGAGTCTGCCCCTCATGGGGCTCTAGAGGAACTCCGATACGCACTTTGACAAAACTCCTATGGTGTCGGTTGGACCGTCATGGTCCGTTACGCGCCCACATCCGTGGACGTAGACGCCTCCAATAGTAGCGGGCCTAGGACTAAAGTGGGGTGACCCCCGGGCATGGTGCGGACAAAAGGCGCGCGGATCGGGGCGGGAGTGGGCACAGTGTCGGGCGGGAGCGCGCGCAAACCGGGGGAGTGGCGGACGTACCGCGGCCGATAAACGGAAACGAGGGCGTCAAGAATAACGCGCGCCACCACTAACGAGGGCGTGAAGAATAAGGCCCACCCACCCGGTTACGTTAGAGTGATGACAGGCCAGGAATCCCCGGCGAACAGTCCCGGGACCTACCCCCATCTGACCGGAAGGAGAGTCCCCCACGGCTATCCCGCGTCGTCTCTACCCGACCAACGGAACCGCGCCATCGTGACGTTTTCCCTGTTGGGCGTCGCGATCGCCCTGCTGCTGTTCCTCGTGTCCACCTCGCCGTCGCTGCTGCCGCGGCCGTGGTGGGCGCAGGCCGCTATGTCCGGCGCCCTCATGGTCGGCGGGTATCTGCTGGGGTTTGTCATCGACTGGCTGGCGCGGCTGGTCGCCGAAATTATTTCGCTGCGGGTGTCGTACGACTTGGGGGCGTCGTGGGCGTTGCGTGCCCTGTTGCTGACGGCGCTGGGTGGCCTTTTTATCGTCGGGTTGACCGTCAATTATCGGCATATGCGCCAGACCGCGAGGAACGTCAATATGCCGCCGCCCAGCGGGCTCGCCTACCTGGGGTCGCTGGTCGGGGCGTTCGTCATCGTCGCGGCGATCGTCGGCCTGTACCTCCTCATTTACCGCTTGTGGAAGCTCATCGTCGGCTTGTTCGGCAACCATATTCCCGGCTGGGCCGCGGCCGTGTTGGCGTGGGCGATCGTGTTCATCATCGTCGTCGTCCTCGTCGAGTGGGGCGTCATTAAACAGATCGCGCGCCGGGCCAGCCGGTGGGCGTCGACGCGCGACCGCCAGATTCCCGAGGGCGTGAGGGCGCCCCTAATCCCCGAGCGCTCGGCGTCGCCGCAGTCGGTGGTGACGTGGGAGCAGACGTCGCGTGAGGGCAAACGGTTCCTCGGCGGCGAGCCGATGACCGAGCGAATCGAGCAGGTCACGGGCCGTTTCGCGACCGAGCCGATCCGTGTCTATGCGTCGCTGGCGGCGAACGGCGACTCGCTGTCGCGCGCGGTCCACCAGGCGGTTCAAGAGCTGTACCGGACCGGGGCGTTCGACCGCAGCGTCCTCCTCGTCGTCGTGCCGACCGGGTCGGGGTGGGTCGACGAGTGGAACGTCCAAGCCCTCGAGTACCTGACCGGCGGCGACTGTGCGAGCGTCGCCGTCCAGTATTCGTTCCTCCCCAGCTGGATGACGTTCGTCTCCGGCCGCGAACAGGCTGGCCGCGGAGGGCGGGTCATCGTCGACGCCGTCGCCCGCGAAATCGCGAAACTTGACCCCGACCGGCGGCCGCGGCTGTTCGTCACCGGCGAGTCGCTGGGGTCGTTCGGCGCCCAGTCGGCGTTCCATTCGCCGGCCGACATGCTGGCGCGCGTCGACGGCGCCCTCTGGATCGGGACGCCGGGGTTCACCGAGGTCCTGCGCGAGCTCACCCGCACCCGCCACCGCGGGTCGCCGCAGATCGCGCCGGTCGTCGACAACGCCCGGCACGTGCGGTTTGCGACGAAACCCGAGGACCTCACGCGCGACATCGACGGCCGCGAACTGGGCGCCTGGGAGTTCCCGCGCGTCGTCTACGCGCAGCACGCGTCCGACCCCGTCGTGTGGTGGGACAAGGACCTCATGTGGAAGACGCCCGACTGGATGGTCGAGGGCGTCGGCTCGGACGTGTCCAACCACCTGCGGTGGTATCGGCTGGTCACCTACGTCCAGCTGCTGTGCGACCTCCCGCTGGCCGAATCGGCCTCGCCCGGCCACGGCCACAAATACCAGGACGAGCTGGTCCCCGCGTGGCGCGCGATCCTCGGCCTCAAGGGCGATCCGGCCGAGGACGCCCGCATCGTCACAGCGATCTCGCAGCACCTGACGTAGCGGGCGCGCGGCTGGGTGCGCGTTTACTCGTCGCGAGCTTTGTCGATGGCCTCGAGCAGCGCCTTACGTGTCTGCGAGCCCCGGATGACGTGCATCTTTCCGTCGACGTAGAGGACGTACGACGGGATCGTCTGGATGGCGAACTGTTCTCGGGCGCCCTCGTTGTCATCGACGTTGAGGGCGTAGACGCTCAGGCGGTCGGCCTCGTCGGCCGCCAGCTGCTCGACGATCGGGAGGTTGCGCAGACAGTAGCCGCACCACGGCGCCCAAAAGTCGATGAGGACCGGGCGGTCGGCGGCGGCGACGACCTTCTCGATCTCGTCGAGGTTAATCGGGGGCAGGCTGGTCATCGGTGCCTACTTGGTCAGCTTGTCGAGGCGCTGGCGCAGCGTCGACTTCGGGCAGGCACCCAGCAGCGAGTCGACGTCCTCGCCCTCGGAGAAGAACTTGAACAGCGGAATCGACGTGACGCCGTACTTCGCGGCCGTCGTCGGATTGTCGTCGACGTTGAGCTTGTAAACGCGCGCCTTGCCCTCGACCTCGCTGGCGACCTCGTCAACGATCGGCCCCATTTGGCGGCACGGCGGGCACCACGGCGCCCAAAAGTCGATGAGGACGGGCAGGTCGGACTGCAACACCTTCTCGGCGAACGTCGCGTCGGTGACTTCTTCAGCCATGGGAACCTCCTGGATGTGGCGTTACTGTGAACCCATTGTGACGCTAATGTTGCAGGTCTGCCACCGGACGACCGTTCGCTTTCCCGCGTTAGCGCAGGTCCGGATAGGGATCGGGAATGGCCTGGGTGGGTGCGGGGGCGCCCGAGGTGCGCCGCCGGGTTTCCACGCTGTATCCCGTCTGGGGAGGGCGCCCTCCCGTAAACTGGGGCCATGACGAATGAGGCAGTTTTCCCTGACGGCACGCCGGTTTCTCCGCAGACGGCGCCCAGCCCGATGTATGGGCGGATGCTGGCCGGCCAGTTGTACATGGCCAGCGACTCGGCGATCGCGCGGGCGAGCCGCCGATGCACCGAGCTCCTCGCCCACATCAACCAGACGCCGCTGGCAACCGCCGACGAGGCGCACGCCATGTTCTCCGAGCTATTGGGCCATTTCGGAAAAGACTCGACAATTCGCACGCCGTTCTCTTGCGATTATGGGACGCATATTGCGATCGGCGATTATGTGTTTCTCAATTTCGGATGCCAGATCCTCGATACGGCGCCGGTGACGATCGGCGACCATTGCCAGCTGGCGACTTCGGTGAACCTCGCGACCGCGTACCACCCGATCGACCCCGTCGCGAGGGCGGCGTACTGGGAGGCCGGCGCGCCGATCACGCTGGAAGACAACGTGTGGCTGGGCGCTGGCGTCACCGTTATCGGCGGCGTGACGATCGGGGCAAATACCGTGGTCGGGGCCGGTTCCGTCGTCACGCGCGACCTGCCGGCGAACGTCGTTGCCGTCGGCTGCCCGGCCCGCCCGATCCGCGAGATCACTGACGCCGACCGCGTCCCGGCCAGCGCCCTCCCCGAGGGCGTCACGCTGGATTACCCCGGCGCCGACAATTAAACGCTCACCATAAAACCGAAACGCTCACCTAAAATGTCATTTCCGCCCGATAATCGGTATTCCTGACAATTGAGGTGAGCGTTTCGCGGATCGGGTGAGCGTTTCGCGGAAATAACCGCCCGGCGCTCCGAGCCCTACCGCAGGGAGCGCTCGGCGTCGATGGCGGCGCGGGCGCCCGTGCCGGCGGCGGTGATCGCCTGGCGATACGTGTGATCGACAAGGTCGCCGCACGCGAAGACGCCCTCGACGCTGGTGCGGGTGGACGGCTCGTCGACGACGACGTAACCGGCGTCGTCGACCGTCACCTGGTCGGCGACCAATCCGGAGCGCGGGTCGTGCCCGATGGCGACGAACACGGCGGTGGCGTCGAGCTCGCGCGTCGACCCGTCCTGGGTGTCCTCGAGCGTCAGCGACGTGACGGAATCGGTGCCGTTGACCGACTTGACGACAGAGTTCCACGCGAATTCGATCTTCTCGTTATCCCGCGCCCGGTCGGCCATAATCTGCGACGCGCGCAGCTGATCGCGCCGGTGAATCACCGTCACCTTCGACCCGAAATTCGTCAAAAACAGGGCCTCCTCAATCGCCGAATCGCCGCCGCCGACGACGGCGATGTGCTGGCCCCTAAAGAAGAACCCGTCGCACGTCGCGCAGTATGACACGCCGCGCCCGGCCAGCTGCTCCTCGCCCTCGGCGCCGAGGTGCCGGTACGCCGACCCCATCGCCAAAATGACACGCCGCGCCTGGTAGGTCCCGTCGTCGGTCGTGATGACCTTGGGGTCGCTGGTGAGGTCCAGCGAGGTCGCCGACTCGTAACGGATGTCGGCGCCGAACCGTTTGGCCTGCTCAGCCAGGTTGTCCATGAGGTCGGGCCCCTGGATGCCCTCGGGGAAACCGGGGAAGTTCTCGACCTCGGTCGTCGTCATCAGCGCGCCGCCGTGGTCGATCTCGCCCGCCAACACGACGGGGGCGAGGCCGGCGCGGGCGGCGTAAATCGCGGCCGTGTAGCCGGCGGGGCCGGACCCGACAATGACGACGTCGTGCAGAGCGGTGGACATAAGACGATCCTTTCGGCGGGCGACGCCCGCGTTACTTGACGGCGATGGCGCTGAGAGCGACTCGCAGCTTATTGGTTTGCGTATCGGTCGGTAACTGGGGGAACCACAAGATGATGCGGTCGACCTGCGCCGGCTTGTCGAGCGTGATCGTCGTGTCGCCGTTGACCAGCTGGGTTTCGGCGACGGCGGGCGCGTCGGCCGCGGCGGCCGGGTCGCCGGTCTTGAGCTGGACGGTGCCGCCCTGCGACACGCCGGTCAGGGTGACGGACGCGACGGTCGCCGTCTGTTTGAGGTTGACGACGAGGCCGATGCCCGGCTTCATCCCGTACGTGGGGATCGCGTAGGTGCGCGAGTACCACAGGGTGTCGGGGGTTGCCGTCGGTGAGGTTCCCCAGCAGTTCCGGGTGCTCCGCGCCGTCGCCGCCCGGGTCGGCGATCGTCACCTCGCCAATTTCGGGGGCCACGGTGGGCTTGGGCGTGGACGTCGTCGACTGGGTCGTCGAGGGCGCCGAGGTCCTCGTGGTCGCGGTGCTGGCGCTGGCGTGTGTGTCGGGCTTCGGCAGCGGCCACAGCAACACGGCCGTGGCCAGTACAAACGCGACGGCCAGGCCGATCGCAGAGCCGCGCATGACCACGCGCTGCGCGTCGATCGGCACGCGGTCCTCGGGCTTCATCTTCGACGCGGGGATCGGGTCGCCGAAGTAGTGCCGCATGAACCGCTGGAACCGGCTGGACTTGCGCTTTTTCGGCGCGGCCGCGGGTGCGGGCGCGGAAGGCTTGGGCGGCGCCGTCGGGTCGAGGTGCATCGCCTCGAGGTCGACCAGCGGAATCTGCGAGGTCGCCAGGTCCTCCAGCTCCTCCTCGTCCTCGTGCGGGGACTCGGCGGGGGGTTCGGGGATGGAGGTGGCGGTTTCGGCGGCGAGGGCGCCGGCGTTCGCGGCCAGGGTGCGGGGGTTGTCCTGGGGGTCCTCGACGTCGCGGGAGCCAGACGCCTGGTCAGCACCGGTTGTGCCGGCCTCGTCGGTGGTGTCGGCGTCGTCGGGAAGGAGCATCGGGGCCTCCGGAGGCTCGGGCGGGGTCGCGTCGACGGCGTGCGGCGTCGACGGCATCCCCGGCAGCGGAGTGGCATCCGGGTCGGGCTGATCGGAGGTCGCCTGGGTGGCGGGCGTCTGCTCGTTGGTGTCGGCTTCGGTGGAGTCGGCAGCGGGAGATTCGGCGTCGGAGGTGCCGGTTTTGGCTTCGGCGGTTTCGGCAGACTCGGCGGTTTCGGGCGACTCCTCCGCCTGCGCCGGCTGCTCGGCATCGGCTTCGCCTTCGTCGGTGGCGTCGGCGGCTGCGGTGTCGGCGTCCTCGTGGTCGGTCGCGCCCTCGTCGGACTCGTCGCCCTGGTCGGACACGGTTTCGTCGCCCTCGCCGCCCTCGTCTTCTGACTCCGCCGCCTGTTCCGGCTGCTCCGGCTCGCCGTCGGCGTGCTCGCCCTGAGCGGGGCTCGCCTCGCCCTCGCCGGGCTGCGTGGCCTGCTCGTCCTGCGGATTGTCGCCCGCCGGCTCCTCGTCGGCCACGTGCTCCGCGGCGTCGTCTGCGTCCTCGGAAGCGCCCGCGACCTCGGGGTTCGCGTCCGCGGGGCCCTCGGCACCCTCGGCCTCGGCCCCGGCCTCAGCGCCCTCCTCTTCCAGCTCCTCGGCGTCGGCTTCGGCCGACGCGAGGACGTTCGCGGCGTCGAACGCGCTGAGCGGATGCTCGGCGTCGCCCTCGTCAAACACGTGGTCGCTCAACGGGACACCGGCGGCCTCGGCGGCGGCCGGTGCCACATCGGCCGAGGTTGTGCGCGAAATCGCGGCCAGCTGCGCGCGGGCCTCCTGCAGCGACATGACGTCGGTGACCTGGGCGGGGTCGGTGCCCTGGGACTCGGAATCCTCACCGCGCAGCGGGTGGCGCGTGGCCGGCGGCAACGGCAGCTGAATGCCGGCGTCGGCGTCGACGTACTCCTGGGTTTCCGCGGCCTCCTTGACGGCGGCCTCGGCGACGCTCTCTTCCTTCGGCGACGCGACGAGGGCGCCCAGCTGCAGCGCGATCGCCCGGCACACCGTGGGGTAGCTGAGCATCGTCGCCGTCAACGCCACCGCGTCCAAATTGACGTCGGCCTGCGGGTTAATCGCCGAGGGCGGCAGCGGCATGCCGTTTTCCAACGGAATCGCGGGGTGCCCGACGGTGCCGGGGTGGTAGCGGTCGCCGGTCAGCATGAAATAGAGCAGCTCGACGCAGGCGACGCCGTCGAGCCGCTGGGCGTCGATGATCTGCTGTGGGTCGTCGCCCAGCAGCGCGGCGTCCTCGAGGAGGAGGACCGCCTGCCCGCTGACCACGCGGATCGACTGGGGCGTGACGTCGCCGTGCGCGCCGCCGAGGTGATGGAGGTGGGCCAGTGCGGCGGAGATCTGCCCGAGCATCTCCGACACGGTGACGGGCGGCAGGCCGTGACCAACGTAACTGCTCAGCGGCGTCCCATCGACGCTGTCGAAGACGACTTCGGTGTCGCTGGCGACCTCATGGATGGCCTGGGCGTGCTCGGCCGGCGAGTCGGCGAGGGCCCGCATCAAGTGAATCCACGCGGGCGCGACCTGCGGGGCAACCGCGCGAACGACGTGGCCAGAGGGCATGAGGGCGGCGAACTGTCGGTTATCAGCTGCCATCGGTTGCCTCCTCTAGGGTCGCGGCGCGGTGCGTGTCGAATCGTCGGGCCAATTGTGCCATCTCTACGGGTGCGGGTCGAGACTCGGCGCCCCGTCGGCGGGTCCCGCGGCGTCCTCGTCAGTGGGGGATTCGCCCTCGTCGGGAGCGGGTGCGGGGTCGGGGGTCGGGTCTTCGGTGTCCGTGGGTTCGGCCGGCGGTTCCCCAGCGTCCGCGAGGGCGTCCTCGGGCTCGTCCGCGGAGCTCTCCGCGTCCTCCGCAGGCGTCTCGACGCCCTCGGGTTCGGTGGCGGAACCCTCGGCACCAGCGCCCTCGCCATCCCCGGGACCGTCCTCCGCGGGGTCCATCTTGCGTCCGCGCATGATCGAGCGGACGAGGCCGGCGAGGAAGAGGACGACGACGATGCCGCCGAGGACCAGCATGAAGCGGTCCTCGACGCCCATGTGGACGTTCATGTGGGCGACGATGGGCGTGCCGATCGTGTTGCCGTCGCGGTCGCGCAGGGTGACGGCGGCGTTGACGGGCCCGTTCGCGCGCACCTGCACGGGCACGCGCACCGTCGTCGACGACCGCCCGGGAATGCGCGCGACCTGCGTATGCGTGGTGATGAGCGGCGCGGTGGGGCGCACGAACACGGTGACGCGCACGGGATAGGGCAGGTTGTTGGTCACCTGGATGGGCACCTCGGCGTCGCGCGAGATGACGTTGACCGAGGGCGGCACGTTGGGTCGCACGGCGTGGCAGACGATCGCCGTCTGGGTGGCCAGGCGCGCCGCGAGGGTCTCGCGTTCATTCGTTGTGAGGGCGTGCGAGAGGGCGAACGCCCGCTGGTCGATGAGCGAGCGCGAGATCAGCGGCGCGTGGTCGGCCAGCGCGGGCAGCCGGTTGAGGAGCTTCTGGGTCGCACCCAGCGCGTCCGTCACGTCGCCGGGCAGTGTCGCCGGGTGGCCGGAGACGGGCCGGATCGTTTCGGTGGCGTTGCGGGCAACGGCGTTTTGTGCGGTCTGCGGCTCGACCCATCCCAGCCGGAAAAGGTCCGTGAGCTGCACCGTCGTCGACTCGCGCGCGGTCGCCTCGGGCGACAGGGTGACGACGGTGAGGCGCGGCGCGTTTGGCTGCTCGGCGTTCTGCTGCGCCAGCAACGCGGCCGCCATCTGGCGTTGCCGCAACAGCTCGTTCGGCGTCGTCGCCTGCTGGTTGAGGACCTGCGACAGCTGGGAATCCGACACGAGGACGTCGTGCGACGTGTTGGCCAGGTGGGCGTGGGCGTCGGGGATGAACCGCTGTTCGTCGTACTCGACCGCCGTGTCGGGCACGACCGGAATCGTGGTCCCGGCCTGCGGTAACGCGTCGTTTTGCAGGGACGAGAGGGGCTCGAAGATCGGCCCGGTGGGCACCTCGTCGAGCTTGCTGATGACGTTGTCGCGCAGGGTTTCGGCGGCCTCGATGGCCTCGGGGTGGCCGGAATGGACGGTGAGGGCGCGGTCGGGCGCACCCCACAGGCCGACGGTGACGCTGGCGCCGGCGCGGGTCGCGGCGGTGAGGGCGGCCAGCGAGGTCGGCGCGATGGTGACGTCGGTGCGGCGCCTGGGCTGCATCGAGCTGGTGAGCAGCGGCGACGCCTGGTCCAGCAGCGCGGGGTCGACGATGTAGGCCATCCCGATGCGCGCGCGGGTCAGCGCCTGCAGGGTTTCGGAGACGCCGTCGGCGGGCGTGCTGGGCGGCGTGTCGGGCAGGAAATCGTCCCTGACCAGCGACGTTCCCGCGCCGACGGTGCTCGTCAGCGACGTCAGCGTCTGCCCGGTCGCCGTCGCCTGGGCGATCGCCAGCAGCGGTGTCGGCTTGTACGTTTCGGGAACCGTGTCGAACAGGAGGAACGTCTGCTCGCTGGCCTGCCGGCGGGGGCTGTGCGCGTCGGCGTCGCGCCCGTTGAGTGACACCCGGAGGGCGTGCGCGCCGAAGCTGCGGGTCAGCGCGCGAGGCAGGTCGGATGCGTGGATGACCAGGCTAAACGGCCGGGTGGCGCCGGCGGGAAGCGTCCCGAGGTCGCCCTCGGCGGCGGTGGTCAACGTGAGGCCGATCCGCGTTGATCCGCGGTTCCACGCCTGCAGGTAGTCGCGCCGGTTGATGCCGTACATGCCCAGCTGGACGCTAACCGAGGCGTCCTCGATGGGGGCGGCCGACGGGTTCTTCACCTGCCCGCGGATCGTGATGTCGTCGTCCGTGCTGGTCACGGTCGCGGGGTTGAGTGACGCGATCGTCACGCTCGCGCCCGTGTGCGTCTGGCCGGCCGCGTCGACCTCGCTGGAGCCGTCGACGGCGTGCGCGGGCGTGGTGAGGCTCGGGGCCGCCACCAGCGCCACCAGCGCAAACACAGCGACCAGCAGCGCGGCGGCTCGGCGGTGCCAGCGCGCGCGAGGGCTCATGCGCGCCCCCGCAACAGTTCGCGCGCCAGGTGGACGACTTTGCGTTCGTTGGGATAGACGAGGGCGTGCTCGGCGTCGGAGAGGAGGAACCAGGCGGCCTCCTCGGCCTCGTGGTCGGGGTCGCCCTCGACGGTGATCGAGCCCTCGACGTATTCGAGGAGGAAGTGGTGGACGACCTTGTGGACCCAGCGGCCGGCGCCCGAGAAGGAATACGAGATCGTCGCCAGCGGCATGATGACGCTGCCGGTGATGCCGGTTTCCTCGAATACCTCGCGGATTGCCGTCTCGTCGATCGTTTCGCCGGCCTCGACGTGGCCCTTCGGCAGGCACCATTCGATGGTGCCGCGGCGGTTGCGGCGCGCGATGAGGGCGACGTAGGCGCGGCCGTTGTGGACCTTGACGACGACGCCGCCTGCCGACGTCTCGTCGACGACGGGCACGCGAGAGCTCGCGCGGTGATTGCGCGGGCGTCGGCGCCTGCGGCGCGGCTTAGTCGACTGGTCCTCCATACCCTTAGCCTAGGCGGTAAGCGCGTCCGTGAGCTAAGCGTGAGGGCAGCGTGTTTCTCAACGTGCCGAAAAACGTGAGAATCTAGAGGGCGATGGCTACTCCAACCGCTCCTCTTGACGCCGCACAGGCCATGGCTAACCTCCACGCAGCCATGGGTCAGCTGCCGCCCCAGATCGGGCAAATCGCCCAGCGTTTCGTCGACGCCGGGCACGAATTGTCCCTGGTCGGCGGGCCGGTCCGCGACGCGTGTTTGGGTGTGGTGCCGCACGATTTCGACCTGACGACGTCGGCCCGGCCGGAAGAAACCGAGGCGCTGCTCAAGGAGTGGGGCGCGACGACGTGGGACATGGGCCGCGCGTTCGGGACGATCGGCGGGCGCAAGCAGGGCGTCATCGTCGAAATTACGACGTATCGGGCCGACGATTACGACCCGAATTCGCGCAAACCCCAGGTGAAGTTTGGGGATACTCTCGAGGGCGACCTGGCGCGCCGCGATTTCACGGTCAACGCCATGGCATTGCGTCTGCCCGATTTCACGTTGGTCGACCCGCATAACGGGCTGGCCGACCTGCTGGCGCGCGAATTGAATACGCCGATTACCGCCGAGGAATCGTTCAGTGACGACCCCCTGCGCATTATGCGGGCCGTGCGCTTCACGTCGCAGCTGGGCTGCGAGGTCTCCGAGGACGTCATGCGCGCGATGATTGCGATGGCCTCTCGGCTCGAGATCGTGTCGGCCGAGCGGATCCGCGGCGAGTTCGAGCGGCTCATGCTGACCCCCAAGCCGCGCGCCGGCCTCGAGCTCATGGTGTACACCGGCGTCGCCGACTACGTGCTGCCGGAGCTGGTCGCACTGCAAGACACCGTCGACGCGCAACACCGCCACAAGGACGTCTACGAGCACTCGCTGACCGTCCTCGAGCAGGCGATTGATCTTGAGACCGGGCCCGACGGGCCGGTGCCGTCGCCCGATTTGGTGTTGCGGATCGCCGCCCTCATGCACGATTGCGGCAAGCCCCGCACCCGCCGGTTTGAATCCGACGGCACGGTGACGTTCCACCACCACGAAATCGTCGGCGCGAAAATGATGCGCAAGCGGATGAAAGAACTGACGTTCGATAAACAGACAATCAAGGACGTCTTTACGCTGATTTCACTGCACGGGCGTTTTCACGGATATGGTGACCAGGCGTGGACGGATTCTGCCGTTCGCCGTTACGTCACCGACGCCGGAGATCAGCTGGAACGCCTGCACCGGTTAACGCGCGCCGACTGCACGACGAAGAATAAGAAAAAGGCCGCCCGGCTGTCGCACGCCTACGACGACCTCGAGCGGCGGATCGCCGAAATCGCCGAAAAGGAAGAGCTGGGCAAGATCCGGCCCGACCTCGACGGCCAGCAGATTATGGAGATCCTGGGGATTGAGCCCGGCCCGCAGGTCGGGCGCGCCTACAAGATGCTCCTCGACGCCCGCATGGAGGAAGGCCCGCTGGGGCCGGAAGAGGCCGAGCGTCGCCTGCGCGAATGGTGGGCCGACCAGGCCTGAGGGCGTGTGATTCCGCATCCCGCGGGTTTCCGGGGTTGCCGGTGGGCGCCGGGCGCGCTCGCGGGCCCCGGTTTTGCGGTGCGTGACGTGTGACTCGTGTGAGGATGAGGGTATGTGCGGAAGGTACGCGTTGTGGGCCGGCGAGGAGCACCTGGCCACCCTGTTCGATATCGACGAGGTCGTCGACCCCGGGTTCACGGGGTCGTGGAACGTTGCGCCTGGTCAGGGCGTGCCCGCGGTGATGGAGCGGTACGCCGACCCGCACGCCACGGCGCCCTCGAAGCGGGGCGAGGGTAAGCGGCAGCTGCGATGCCTCCAGTGGGGGTTTATCCCGCATTGGGCGAAATCGGATTCGCGGCCGATGATTAACGCGCGGGCCGAGACGCTGACAGAAAAGCCCTCTTTCCGCGATGCCGCGCACAAACGTCGCTGCCTCATCCCGGCGAACGGGTATTTCGAATGGCAGCAGGAGCAGGGCGGAAAACAGCCGTGGTTTTTGTCGGCCGGCGAGGGCGACCCGCTGCTGGCGTTCGCCGGGCTCTACGAGGCGTGGCGGCCCGGCGAGGGCCAACCGTGGGTGCGGACCTGCGCCATCGTCACCCGCAGCGCCCCCGACGCGATCGGGCAAATCCACGATCGCTGCCCGCTGGTGGTGCCGCAGGATATGTGGGCGGATTGGCTCGATCCCCGGCCTCTGGAATCGCCGGAAGTGCGCCGGATGATCGACGCGATCCCCGTCCCCGAATTGACGCCGAGAAAGGTGTCGCGGGCCGTGGGAAATGTTGCCAACAATTCCCCGGACTTGGTGGCGGAAATCAGCTGATTCCCAGCGCCGCCAGGGGGTCGTTGACGGCCATCTGGAGGACGTGCGCGGCCGCGCCGGTCGACGCCAGCGGGACGGAATCGTCGTTGACCTCGATCTGCGGCTGCAGCCATTCGGCGTGCGGGACGCGGCGCGATAGTTCCTCGCGGGCGCCCTCGAGTAGCCAGGGGGCCAGCTCGGAGACGTGGCCGCCGAGGACGACCAGGGGGATGTCGACGGTGTTGATGACGGCGGCCAGCGCGCGGCCGAGCGCCAGGCCGCCCTGGCCGAGGACGTCGAGGACCCGCTGGTCGCCGGCTTGCGCGCGGGTGACCAGCTCGGTGACCGTCGCCGGCTGCGGCAGACCCGCGGCCTGCGTGAGCGCGCCCAGGCCCAGGTACGACTCGAGGCACCCGAGGGCGCCGCACGCGCAGCGCGGGCCGGCGGGGTCGACACAGATGTGCCCGATTTCGCCGGACCAGCCGTGCGCGCCGGGCATCGGCGCGTGGTCGACGATGATGCCGCCGCCGACGCCGTACTCGCCCGAGACGTAGATGAAGGAATCCGGCCCGTCGGCGGCGCCGGGGCGCGGGTGGGCGAAGGCGAAGGCCGCCAGGTCGGCCTCGTTCGCGACACGTAGAAGCCGCAGGTCGGACAGCGTTTCGCGGACCTTCGAGAGCGGCACGTGGCGCCAGCCGAGGTTTGGCGCGATGGCGACCTCGTCGGTGGAGACCAGGCCCGGCAGTGCCAGGCCGCAGCCCATATAGCGCGGCTCGGGGCCTGGGCCGTTGTCGGCGCGGGCCTCTGCGGCGACGTCGCGGGCGCGGCTAACGCCCTCGGAGAGGACGCGTTGGCCCAGGTCGTGAAGGTTGTCGAGGATGGTCGGGACGTCGTCGGCTGCCGAGTCGTGGGTGATCGTTTCGGCCGCGAGCTCCTGCCCGGCCAGGTCGATGACGCGCGCGGTCATGTAGGTGACGTTGACTTCCAGGCCCAGGGCGATGAGGGCGCCGGGCGTCACCTTGAGGGCGATCGCCGGGCGGCCGCGGCCTTGCGCGGGCACCTGGCTTTCCGTCACCAAACCGGCGGTGACCAGCTCTTCAACCAGGCGCGACACCGTCGCGCGCGTCGATCCGGTGAGCTGGGCGATGCGGGCCCGGGACGCGTCGCCGCCCTCGCGGAGGATGATCGTCAGCGCGGCGGAGCTGTTCGCCGCGCGCACGTCGCGACCCGTGAAGCCGCCGTACGACGCGACTCTGGGTGCGGACAGGGGCCGACTGGTCTCCGGACTCATGTGTTGACTATATCGACTCACCCATATAGTTTAGAAGCAACACTAAATGGTCGCTGGGGACCCACGTGAGGCCAAGGAGGGCGTCATGCCAGATAAAAAGCAGTTTGTTGCGGGCGTCGACACGTCGACCCAGTCCTGCAAGGTCGTCATCTGCGACCCGCGCACCGGCCGCATCGTCCGCCAGGGCAAGGCCGCGCACCCCGACGGCACATCCGTCGACCCGCAGCACTGGTGGGACGCGTTCCGCGAAGCCACCCGCCTGGCCGGCGGCCTCGACGACGTCGCCGCCCTCAGCGTCGGCGGGCAGCAGCACGGCATGGTCTGCCTCGACGAGGACGGCCGCGTCGTCCGCGACGCCCTCCTGTGGAACGACACGCGCTCCGCGAAAGTGGCGTCCGACCTGGTCGAACGCCAGGGTGCGGGGTGGTGGGCGCGGCAGACCGGCTGCGTCCCCGTCGCGTCGTTCACCCTGACGAAACTCGGCTGGCTGGCGGAAAACGAACCCGACAACCTGGCCCGCACCGCCGCCGTCTGCCTGCCCCACGACTGGCTGACCTGGAAAATCGCCGGCGAAGGCGGCCTCGACGCCCTCGTCACCGACCGCTCCGACGCGTCCGGTACCTGCTACGTCGACCGCGACAGTGTCACCTACCGCCGCGACCTGCTGGCGCTCGCGGTCGGCGAGGATACGGCCGAACGGATGATTCTCCCGCGGATTCTCGGGACGAACGAGGTCGCCGGGCACGCCGATCCCGCCTCCGGCTGGGGCGACGTCGTCCTCGGGCCGGGCTGCGGCGACAACGCGGGCGCCGCGCTGGGCGTCGGGCTACGTGCGGGCGACGCCCTCGTGTCGCTGGGGACCTCCGGCGTCGTCGCCGCGGTGTCGCAGCACGCCGTGTCCGACGAGTCGGGCCTGGTCGCGGGCTTTTCAGACGCCAGCGGGTGCTGGCTGCCGCTGGCGTGCACGCTCAACGCGTCGCGGATTATCGACGCAATGGCGCGGATGCTGGGCGTCGATTATCGCGAGTTTGACCGGCTGGCCCTCAGCGTCGAGGACGCTGCCGGCCTGACGCTCACCCCGTATTTCGAGGGCGAGCGCACCCCGAACCTGCCCGATGCGACGGCGACGCTGCAGGGGATGACGCTGGCGAACACCGATCCCGCGCACGTGGCCCGCGCGAGCGTCGAGGGCCTGATTGGGCTCATGGGCTACGCCCTCGACGCGGTGCGCGCGCTGGATGTGCCGGTTGGGCGGATCGTCCTCGTCGGCGGTGGCGCGAAGTCGACGGCCGTCCAGCAGCTGGCGCCCGCCGCCTGGGGCGCCGAGGTCACCGTCCCCGAGCCCGGCGAATACGTCGCCATCGGCGCCGCCCGCCAGGCGGCAAAGGCAGCCGGCCTCGACTGGGTGGACGCGGACTAGCCCCTCGCAGGGGCGGGGTCGTGCTTGATCGCGCGGCGGATCCCCGCGACGATGCCGACGACAAGGGACCCGACGAGGGCGCCGACGAGGGCGGAGCACGCCGTGTCGACGCACCAGCCGAGGAAGCCGCCGACGCCGGCGACGTGCTCGGCGGGCGCGACCAGCGTGTGGACCAGGTGTTCGGGCGCCTCCCACCCGAGCGTCGCCCCGGACGAGAGGGCGAGGTGCCCGCCGACCCAAATCATCGCGAACGTCCCGATAATCCCGACCCCGGACAGCACGGTCGGCATCGCGCGAACAATGCCGCGGCCCAACGCCCGCATCCCGGCGGAATCTCCCTTCGCCAAATGAGCGCCGATGTCGTCCATTTTGACGAAGATGGCGACGATCCCGTAGACGAAAAACGTGATGACTAACGCGACGATAATGAGAGTGATCGTCCGCGCCACCAGGCCCTCGGACTTTACCTCGTTGAGCGCCATGATCATGATTTCCGTCGACAGAATGAGGTCGGTGCGTACGGCCGAATTGACGATGGCGTCCTCGGCATCCTCGCCCTGGGCGGCCTGGGGTTCGTCGCCTCCCGTGCCGAGGACCTTTTCCCAGACTTTCTCCATTCCCTCGTATGCCAGATAAATGCCGCCGATGAGCAAGAGTGGTGGGATGAGGAATGGCGCAAACTGGCTAAGAACGAGGGCGATCGGCAGGATGATGATGATCTTGTTGCGCAGCGACCCCACGGTAATCCGCTTGATGATCGGCAGCTCGCGCTTGGGCGTGATCCCCTCGAGGTACTGCGGCGTCACGGCGGTGTCGTCGACGACGACGCTGACGGCCTTGGCGCTGGCCTTGCCGGTCGCCGCGGCCACGTCATCCGTGCTGGCTGCGGCCATTTTCGCCAGCGTGGCGATGTCGTCGAGCAGAGCGACCAGACCGGCCATAACCCTCCTTTAAGGGACAACGGGGCGGGCGCCCTCGAGTGAATGGGCGCCCGCCCGCGAGGATTTACATCGACGACAAGAACGACACGGTGACGAGCATCATGACGGCCTGCCACACGATCGTCAAAATCGCGTGGGGCAACACCAGCGATTTATCGCCCTCGTTGAGGGCGCTCATATTGTGGTAGAGCGACAATTCCGCCGTCGTCGTAAAGAACGCCGCAACAACTGTCCCGAGACCCGCCATCGCCACCATCAGTCCGGCGGACGGCAAGGCGTACAGCAGGGCCAGCGGGAAAAGGATGACCATGAGCGGCGTGTACGACGCCGCCAGCACGTTAAGCGCGGCCGGGAATTGCACCTGAACATGGCGAATCCGCAGGGCGCAAAAGACCTCGACGGCGCGCAGGGCCAGCAAAATCGCAAAGAAGATGCCGAACAGGAAGAATGCCTTAAACCAGTCGCCCGCGGACAATTCGATAGCGCCCTCGGTGGAATATCCGGTCAGGCTGTGTGCCAGCCAGTTCACGCTGCTGTCGGCCAGGTTGTACGCGTGGTCTTTTGTGAACGCCATGACCCACCCGGCGATGATCGCCAGGCCGCCGAGGACGATCCCCCACGCGTACTTCCGTTCCATGTAGTCGCGGGCGACGCCGGCGTCGTGCCCGCGCATGTACTCGAGGAAACCCTGCCACACGCCCGCGACGTCCCGGCCGAAAGCGCTGGTCGCAACCTGTTTCGCGGTGGAGGTCGCCTGGGCGGACACGTTCGCCGCGCCACTGCTCACCTGCTGGGAGAACGACGGGCCGGGCTGCGGCGGCGCCGGCACCTGCCCCGCCGCACCCGGGTATGCGCCCGGGTAGGCGGGAGGCACCGGATACGCCGGCGGATAACCCGGCTGCGCATACTGCTGCGGCTGCTGCTGGGCGGGCGCCGGCGGCTGCACGGGATACGCCGGCGGATAACCGGCCGGGCCTGCGTACGGATTCGCAGGCTGCGCGACAGGCTGCGTCGGCTGCGGAGGCACCGGCACCTGCACCGGCTGCGTCGGCCGCACCGCCTGCGAGGGCGCCGCCTGCTGCGGCTGCGCGAACGGCTGGGTCGGCTGCGCCGGCGGGAACGGCTGGGTCGCTTGAGCGGGCGCCTGCGAGGGCGCCTGCGGCTGGGCACCCGACTGCGGAATCGGCTCCGTGACCGGGGACGTCACGGCCGCGGGCTGTGCGGGCTCAGGCTGTGCGACGGGCGACGCCGGCTGCGCTTGCGTGGGAGCGTCGGGCTCGACCGGCGCGGCGTGAGCGTCGGCCTCCCCGGCATCCGGGGAAGCCGCCCTCGGCTCCGTGAAGGCGGACGTGGTCGGGTCGTTCTCGGCGGGCGTTGCCGTGGGGTCGGACGGTGAAGACATGGAATCTCCCGGTCAGAGGGGTAGTCGAAGCTGGCGTGCGTTGCGCTCCCAGTTTAGTCGGTGCCCCGGCGCGGGTGTGGGAGGGCCGGTAGGGTGGAACGGTCGGTGTCGGCCGCCACCGGCCCGCACGCCCGTTCAGCCGCCGAGGGAGGTGCCGCGTGAGCCGCGAGTTACGCCTCGCCATCGCCCTCGTCATCATCGAGCTGATCGGCGCCATGCAGACGTACCTCGTCACCCTCATCGTCCCGATGATCGGCCGCGACCTCGACGCGCGCAGCCTGTTCGGCGTCGTCACGTCGACGGCGACGGCGTCGATGTTCCTCACCCTGCCGTTCGGCCCGGCGCTGCTGCGTCGCTGGCACCCGGGCCGTCTGCTGGCCTGGGGGACGATCGCGTTTTCGGTGGGCGCGGGCGTCTCGGCCCTGGCTCCGCAGATCATCGTTTTCGCCGGTGGGCGCGTGATTTCCGGGCTGGCGTCGGGGGTGCTGGCGGCGGTGTCGATGTCGACGGTCGTCTCGTACCTGTCGCCGACGTGGCGGCAGCGCGTCCTCGCGAGCATCTCGGCCATGTGGGCCATCGCCGCCCTCGCCGGCCCGTCGTACGGCGCGTTCTTCACCCACCTGCTGGGGTGGCGGTGGGCGCTCGTCCTCTACCTGCCGGTGTTGTGGCTGGCCAGGCTCGTCGTCATCCGCAACCTCGGCCACCGCGGGGTCGACCCCGCCGAGGCCGCCGCCGACGAAAACCTGCGCCGCACCGCCCTGTTCTCGGTGCTGCTGTTCGCGGGGATCCTCGTCATTTCGGTGTCGTCGGGCGTCCCGCGCGCGACGATTCCCCTGCTCGTTGGCGGTTTCATCATGGCAGCGGCGGCGGTGTGGCAGCTTATGCCCGCCGGGACGTTCCGGGCGGCGTCGCCGCGCCGTGCCGCCCTCCTTGCGCTGTTCGTCGTCAGCGGCGCCTACCTGGGTGCCGACGCGTCCATCGCGGTCATCGCCACCGAAGTCCACCACTTCGACGTCGCCCACCTGGGCTTTTTGCTGGCGGGGTCGGGCTGCGCGTGGTCACTCGTCGGGATGTGGACGGGCACGCACCCCGCGAACGCGCGCGGCCGCTTCCTCGCGCGGACGACCTCGGGCACGCTGCTGCTGGCGGTCGGGTTTGGCCTGCTGGCGAAGTCGTGCGGGCTCAGCGAGGGCGCCCTCGCGACCGGGGAGTTCCTTGCCGGCTGGACCGTCTGCGGCGTCGGGATCGGGTTCGTCTACCTCGACTCGATGAACCGCGCCTTCGAGCCCCCCGAGACCCCCGACGGCATGACCGATTCCGAGGTTGCGACCGCGTCCGTCATGTCCGAAAGCGTCCCGTATGCCCTGTTCGGCGCCATTTTCTCGGCGATCATCTCGGCTACCGTCGTCGTCGGGCATCCACGCGTGAGCGGCGTCCTCTACCTGGCCCTCGCCGTCGCCTCGCTGGTGCTCATCCCCATCACCCGCCGAGCCCTCCCTGGCGCGCGCTGACCCGCCCCACCCCTCCGCCCGTGAGCGTGATGCTTCTGGACAGAAAGGTCACCTTCATGCAGGAAAACCCGTGAACGTGACCAAAAAAGATCACGTTCACGGGTTTATCCCGACGCGTCAGTGCCCCGCGGACGGGGCCGCAGCCTTACTTCTGCTCGCGCATCTGGCGGCGGCGTTCCTCGAGGGTCGCCTCGTAGGCGGCACGCCGCTGTTCGTATTCGCGCCCGTAGTGCGACAGCACCCAGCCGCCGACGGCCAGGATGACGGCCATCAGCGCCGAGAACAGCGCGACGGAACCGGTCTTCGCCAGCTTGGCCTTGGAGGACGACATCGTCGAGAACGGGTCTGCGCCGCCGCTGGCCAGCGTTTGGGTGGCGTGCGGGGTGGTGGCGGTGCCCATCAGGGCCTCGAGTTCGCTGTCGGACGGCGTCTTGCTGCTGCTCGTCCCGCCCGTGGTGCTGCCGCCGGTGGTCGTCCCGCCGGTGGTGGACTTGCACTCGAAGCCCGCTCCGAGGACGACGGCGGTCGAGCCGTCGCCGTTCGCGACGGTCACGGCGTCGCCATCACGCGCGACGGTCGCGGTGATCGGGTAGGTGCTCGCGGCGACGTCGCAGGTGGTGGCCCAGTCGGCGGTGAACACGCCGTCCTTCCACGTGCCGGCGATCGGCGTCTCGCCCGCGTGGATCGAGACGGCGTCGGTCTTGAGGACGTTCGACACGGTGATGTGGATGGTGTCGCCCTGGTCGGCGACCTGCCTGTCGACGGCCATCGCGGGCGCGCACGCCTGCGACTGGGTAAACGTGAAGGTCGTCGACACTTTCTGCTCGCCGTCGACGCCGGGCGCGCCGCTGAGCGTGGCCTGGGCCGTGTACGAGCCGGACGGCATCGTGCAGTCGACGGGCAGCTTGACGAGGGCGGTGCCGTCCTCGCCGACGGTGCCGGTGCCGGTGATCCCGTTGACCGTGACGCTCACCTGGTCGCCCGGGACGGCGTCGGTGACGGTGACGGGCAGCGTCGAGTCGGCACCCAGCGTGCCGACGGACATCTTGGGGGTGGTGCAGTCGCGGCCGGCGACGACGGTCAGCGTGCCCGAACCGAGGTCGTGCCCCACGTGGAGGAGGTCGTAGCTGACGCCGGACAGCTGGTGCTCGCCGGGCGTGACGTCGCAGCCGACGGTGAAGGTTGTGCCGTAGGAGAGGCCGAACGGCGTGAGCTTCCGGTGGCTGCTAACGACTGTGCCGTCAAGCGAGAACGTGGGGGTCGAGGCGACGTGAACCATCTTGAGCCCCGTGATCGTCACGGTCTGGCCCTGCGCCACGGTCTGCGGCGTGTAGGTCCACTTGTAGAGGCCGTGTTGCGCGCTGCCGGTGCCGCCGACGGTGGCGGTGTCGGCCGGCGCGTCCATTTCGTCGACGTCGCCGCTCTCGGGTGTATCGCTCTCGGGCGTGTCGGTCGTGGCCGGCGTGTTGGTTGCGCTCGGCGTGTCGGTCGTCTCGGTCGTCGCGGCCGTATCCGCAGGTTGGCTGGTATTAGCGGTGTCCGACGTGGCCGCCCCACCGTCTGCCGAAGCCGACGTGGGAGTCATCAGAGCCGGCCCGATAGCAATGGCAGCCACGGCCAGGATCGCCACGATGTAGGCCGCGAGTTTCCTGTACATGACAGGTACTTCCTTCCCTCAGACTGTTCCCACGCAATCCTAACAGCGTCACCCGCAAACTACCGCATAAGCCCGGCTTCTCCCAGCGCCCTCCCAGCAGGCAAAAGGGCTGGCCCCGAGGGCGTGGTGACGTCCTCGGGGCCAGCTGATCAACCGAGTGGAGGGTCTCGGTGGTCGGATGGGCGCGGTTAGCGCTGCTTACGGCGCGTGGCGGCGGTGAGCAGGCCGGTCCCGGTGAGGCCGGCGGCAACCAGACCCGCCAGGCCGGCAACAGAGCCGGTCGACGCGAGGCTGTGGTGCGACGCTGTGGTGTTCTTCGTCGGCGCGGCGACGTTGTTGCCCTTGTCCGTGTCGGTGCCCGGGTTGTCAGGCTTGTCGGTGCCCGGGTTATCCGGCTTGTTCGGGTTGTCCGGCTTGTCCGGCGGGTTCGGGTTGTCCGGCTTGTCCGGCGGGTTCGGGTTATCCGGCTTGTCGGGCGGGTTCGGGTTGTCCGGCTTGTCCGGCGGGTTCGGGTTATCCGGCTTGTCGGGGTTGTCCGGGTTGTCCGGCTTCGGCTGCTCGCACTTCGGGTCGGCGACGATCGTCACGGTGCCCGTGCCGGCCGCGTACTCGACGGTCTTGGGGGTGAGGTCGGTGACGATCTCGCGGGCGCTCACCTCGTACGTGCCGGGCTTAAAGTCGCAGCCAGGGGTCCACGTGATCTGCACCGGCTTGCCGCGGTCGGTGTGCTTGAGGAAATTGTTGGTGATCGTCGTGTCACCAACCGTGACGTCGATCTTGGAGCCGTTGCGGGCGTCGCCGAGACCCATGATGTAGAACGTATCGGTCTGCTTGAGTTCCGTCGTGTAGTCCCAGTTGTAGTCGCGCGTCGGGCCGAGCAGGTGGTCACCGACGACCGCGTGGACGTGACCTTCGTGGTCCTTCGCGTCGGCGTGGGCCGGGCTGGTAGCGATGGCCGCGGTCATCCCCAGGGACAACGTTCCAGCGACGGCGAGAGCGGCGATGCTACCGCTAAGGTGTTTACGCATCACACGAGTCCTTCCATCTTCATTGAGGTTGTGGGCGTGACCAGCATAATCACGAAATGTAGGCCCGACGATGCACGATTTCCCGCCATCAGAGTGAGATATTGAGAAAACGTTGAAAGCCCAGCTCAGACATAAATTACGGAGTCCGTCAAAACGTGTGATGTCCCTCACATTCAAGTTGCGTAGACCCTCGTCAACCACAGTTTCATCCGAATCTCGGACGTGGCTAGGTCTCGATTGACGCTTATCGAGGGCGCCGAACCGCGGAATTCGAACGCCGATTATCGTGCCCGCCCGCACCGAGGGCGCCGCGAGACCGCCCCCGCCTCCCGTGCCCGCCCCGCGCCCGCCCGCCCCCAGCCCGTCAACGTGACCAAAGCGGACAGAAAGGTCACGTTCATACAGGAAAACCCGTGAACGTGACCAAAAAAGATCACGTTCACGGGTTCAGCCTCAAGCAGCCGCAGCCCTACACCTGCCACCACATGCGCTCGGGCAGGTCACCGCGCGAGCCGTCCTCGAGCAGTTTGACGCCGAGGACCTGGTGCAGCTGGACGACGTTGTGTTCGAAGCCCCACTCGCAGCCGGCCATGTAGAGGCCCCACAGCCTGGCGGTTTCGTCGCCGACGATGTCGCGGGCCTCGTCCCAGTTGGCCTTGAGGTTTTCGCACCACGCGTTGAGGGTGCGCTGATAGTCGAACCGCAGGTTCTCTTCGTGGAGGACCTCGAAGCCGGCGTCCTGCATCCGCATAATGATGGTGCCCGACCCGCTGAGTTCGCCGTCGGGGAAGATGTAGCGGTCGATGAACTTGCCGGCCTTGCGCCGGTGGTTGTCGGGGTAGGTGATGCAGTGGTTGAGCATCCGCCCGCCGGGGACCAGCTTCGAGTACAACAGCTCGAAGTACGACCGGTAGTTGGCGTACCCGATGTGCTCGAGGATCCCGATGGCCGAGATCGCGTCGAAGTCGCCCTCGGGGACGTCGCGGTAGTCCATGCACCGCACCTCGGCCATGTCTTCGAGGCCGGCGTCCTTGATCGCCTGGGCGCCCCACTTGTACTGCTCCTCGGACAGGGTGACGCCCAGGGTCTTGACGCCGTGCTTGGCGGCGTAGATCACCATGCCGCCCCAGCCGCAGCCGATGTCGAGCAGCCGGTCGCCGGGCTTGAGGTGGAGCTTGTCGAACACCAGGCGGTACTTGTTTTGCTGGGCGTCCTCGAGGCTGGAGGTCGGCTCGGGGTAGTAGGCGCACGTGTACGTCATCGAGGGGCCGAGGAACAGTCGGTAGAAGTCGTTCGACAGGTCGTAGTGTGCCGAGATCGACTGCTTGTCGCGTTCCTCGGAGTGGCGCGCCATGTGTTCGACGACGGTCTTGTGGAAGCGGCTGGTCTGCTCGTTCGCCGGCATCGGCTGGACGTGGAACGCGTCGAGGGCGCGCAGCGACTTGACGATCCGCACCGAGTCGGCCGGGCTGGGCTTGTGGATGCGGTGGTACATGTCCTGCAGCGCGTCGAAAATTTTGTACGGGTGGGCCAGGTGCTCGCCCTCGACCTGCAGGCCGCCGGTCAGGTAGGCGCGGCACAGCCCGAGGTCGCCGGGGGCGGTGGCGATATAGGCGAGGCCGGACTTCGACGCGACGTGGAAGTGGAACGGCGCGTCGGCGGGGCCGGTGGCGGAACCGTCGTAGGCGGTGATGTAGACGGGCAACGGCGGGGTGGCGATGGCCTCGATGATCTCGGCGATAGTCATCGGCTGGGAATTCTCACCATGCATAATTTTACCTTTCAATATCCACGCATTTCGTCGCGTTTATTTCACCTGGCCGCCGGTCGGCCCGGGCTGCGTGCCTGCCGAGCCCGGCTGCATCCCAGAGGACGCCGGGTGCGGCAGCGGTTTCCCGGTGACGGCCTTGTCGTAGAGGGTGGGGAAGCGCCCCGCGGGGTCATAGACCTCTTTCATCATTTCGGGGATCTTGCCGCCGTAATGCGACTCGAACGTCGCGCGGTCATAGAACGCCTCGGAATAGAGGGACTTGTGGCCGCCCAGTTCTTCGACCTTGTCTTCGATTGCCCGGTTGAAGGCGCCCTCGGGGGCGTTGGGCCCCAACAGGTCGACGGGCACGGTCGACCAGAAGCCGACGTTCACCCAGATGGCGCCCGGTTCCAGCGGATACAGCGGCCACGGCGCCCGGTCGGCACCCCAGCTGCGCGCCGCGGTGCCGGTCAGCAGGTCGCCGACGGTGGTCAGCTGCTCGGCGCCCTCGCGCAGGCGGATCGGGCACAGCCACACCGGCTGCACCTCGCAGGTCGTAAAGAACCAGGTGAGGAACTCTTTCAGCCGGTCGGACGTGACCTCGATGTCTTGGACGACGCGCTCGCGGTCGGGCAGGCCGCGGTGGGCCTGCATCTTGTTGTCGATCGAGAATCGCCGGTCGAGGGCGACGAACTTCCAGTAGACGCTGGAGCGGCGCAGGTCGCGCGGCCAGAACCGCCGAATCTTGGGGTTTTGCGTGCCGAACGCGCGCGAGCACCAGAACCAGTCGGTGTCCCAGCGCCAGATATAGTCGTGGATGGTCAGCCAGTCGCGCGTCGTGCCGCGCGGGTGCTGGAGGGCGCGGTAGAAGATCTTGTCGCGCGTGTAGTCGCTGACCGGCGCCTCGTCGTCGCAGCCGCGGCCCAGCACCAAATACATCTCGTCTAGCGCAAACGCCACGCCGTCGACGTAATCGACGCGTTCGCCCTCCCACGACTGCTCGGCGGTGATCTGGTCGATCGCGTGGGCGAGGTCGGCGGCGTCGTCGAACCGGACGTACCTGAGGGCCACGAAGGGCGGCACCTTTTCCAGCGTGATCCGCAGGCGCACGGCGTAGCCGAGCGACCCGTACGAGTTCGGGAACGCGCGGTAAAGGTCGGGGTTTTGGGTCGGCGAAGACGTGAGGATCTCGCCGGTTCCCGTGAGGACGTCCATCTCGGTGACGGCCTCGTGGGGCAGGCCCAGGCGGAAGCAGCTGGATTCGACGCCCATGCCGGTGACCGCGCCGCCCAGGGTGATCGTCCGCAGCTGGGGGACGACGGTGGGGAGGAGGCCGTACGCCAACGTCGCGTCGACCAGGTCTTCGTACGTGCACATGCCCTGGACGTCGGCGGTGCGGGCGACGGGGTCGATGTCGATGACGCCGGTCAGGCCGGACACGTCGAGGCCGGCCTCGGATCCGGCGCGCGAGCGGAAGAGGTTCGACGTTTTCTTCGCCAGGCGGACGCGTTGACCCTTGGGGACGGCCTCGAAGCTGCGCTGCAGGCGCTCGACGCCCTGCTGGTGCGCCCACCAGCCGATCGGCGTAATATCGCGGCCGTCGAGGCCCGGCCCGACGTGGATCTTTTGAGCCAGCGCGCTTCCGATTTCGGTCACAGTCCTACCCACAGTCACGCCTCCTACTGTAAATCGGCTGGGCCAATTATGCGCGATAACTGAAGCACGCTCAATTTTCTGCAGGGGGGCGCCGACAGCATGTGGCGGGGGACGCCGGCTTGTGCGTCCCCCGCCACCGCGGGTGCTGACGGGGGTGCCGCTACCGTTCGGCGCCCTCGTCGGCGAGATCGGATGCCAGTTCGGCCGCGAGGTCGTCGGCCAGCTCGGTGTCCTCGGTGTCGGCGTCGCTAACGTCCTCGGTGTAGTCGTAAGGGTGCAGGCCATCGAGGGTTTCGCGGACGCGCTGCATGTCGACGGTGTGCGTCCACTTCGACACGACCAGGGTGGCGACGGCGTTGCCGATGAAGTTGGTCAGCGTGCGGGCTTCGTCCATCAGCCGGTCGATGCCGACGATGAGGCCGACGCCGTCGACGAGGTCGGGTCGATAGGTCTGGAGGCCGGCCGACAGGGTGGCCAGGCCCGCGCCGGTGACGCCGGCGATGCCTTTCGACGCGATAATGAGGAAGATCAGCAGCCCGATTTGCTGCCCGATGGGCATGGGCTTATTCATCGCGTCGGCGATGAAAATCGAACACATCGTCACATAGAGGGCGGACCCGTCGAGGTTAAACGAGTATCCGGTGGGAACGACGAGGCCGACGGTCGCCTGGTCGACGCCCATGTGCTCGAGTTTCTTCATGAGGTGGGGCAGGCCCGTTTCGGACGAGGACGTCGCGAGGACGATAATGACCTCGTTCGACAGGTAGCCGAACAGTTTCCGCAAACTGAGGCCGGTGAAGACCCGCAGAATCAGGCCGAGGACGACGCAGATAAAGATCGCGCAGGTGGCGTAGTAGAAGAGGATGAGTTTGCCGAGCTCCAGCACGGCACGCCACCCGGTCGACGCCAGCACGCCGGCCATCGCGCCGAACGCGCCGATCGGCGCCAGCCACAGGATCCAGCTGAGGACGGTAAAGACGGCCTTTTGGACGACGGCGATGATGTCGATGACCGGCTTGGCCTTGTCGCCCAGGCTCAGCAGGGCGAATCCAAACACGAGGGCGACGATCAGCACCTGCAACACGTTGTGGGTGACGATGGGGGCAAAGAATGACTCGGGGATCAGTCCCTGGATAAAGCCGGTGACGCCGTGCGGGGTCTCCGCACCTTTCGGGGCGTCGTAATGGAGATTCGAGAGGTTGAGCCCGCTGCCCAAATGAACGAAGTTACCGACGACGAGGCCGATCGTGAGGGCGAAAGTCGTCATCGTAATGAAATAGGCGATAGCGATTCCGCCGACTTTTCCGACGGTCGTCGCCTCTTTCACCGAGCCGACGCCCAAAACAATCGTGCAGAAAATAATCGCGGGCACCATCATTTTGATGAGCGACACGAAGATCGTCCCGAGGATGGCGAGGCCGGCGACCCTCTCGCCGCCGATCGCGCCGACGGCGATCCCGGCGACGACACCGACCAAGACGAGGATGAACAGCCATTTCATGCGGGACGAGTTGTGGGGGTTCGACGACCTGGCGGCGGGTTTCGTCGTGACCTTCGTCGAACCGTGTGGGTGACGGTTGATAGTCATCAGACTCCTTCGGCTAGTGAGAACCGTTGCGTTGCGCAGCTCACAGGCTAACGCCGCCCTCGTGGCAACGGCGCTGGTGGGAGCGGGAAAATGGAGGTTGAACATCTGTTAGGTTGACGCGGGGTGAGAGCGCCCGTTCGTGCGTTCACTAAGTGGAATAGCGCGCGCGAGGGCGGCGCCTTCCCCGTAGCGTTGACGCGTGAAAGGAAATCCACACTCTCCGTTTATCGAAGCCGCTCGCGACACCGTCGCGATTGGTATGGGGTATATCCCTTTGGGCGTGGCGTGTGGATTGTTTGCCATTAGCCAGGGATTCCATTGGTGGTGGGCGACCGTACTGGCGGCGATCGTCTATTCCGGCTCGATGGAGTTCCTCGCCATCGGCCTCATCATGGGCGGCGTCCCCTTGGGCCAAGCCGCGCTGACCACGCTGTTCGTCAACTTCCGCCACGCGTTCTACGGCCTGTCCTTCCCACTGGGCAACATCCGCTCGCTGCCGGGCCGCCTCTACGGCATCCACGCGATGACCGACGAAGCCTACGCCCTCCTCATCCGCCCCGAAGCGCGCAGCTACTCCGGCGCCCGCATCCTGTGGACCGAGGCGATCTGCCAGGCCTACTGGGTCACCGGCGTGACCGTGGGCGCGCTGGTGGGGACCCGTTTGCCGTGGGACCTCTCGTGGATGGGATTCGCGCTGACCGCCCTCTTCGTCGTCCTCTCGATCGACGTCCTGCGCGCGGCCGAACACCCCTGGCCGCTCGCGCTCATCGCGCTGGCCTGCGCGGGGGTGGCGCTCGCGGTCGTCCCCCAGGCGATGATGGTGGTGGCGATGTGTGCCTACGCGGTGATCATCGTCGCGGCGGGGAGGTGGTTAGCGTGAGCGCGCACTCGTGGGCCCTGATCGCCGTCATGTTCGCGTGCACGTACGCGCTGCGGGCGTCGTCGTTCCTGTTCAAAGCGAAAATGGTGACCTCGACCGTCCTCAAACGGCTGTCCGCGCTGATGCCGGCGGGGATCATGGTGATCCTCGTCGTCTACTCGCTCTCGAGCGTCGCCGACAAGTCCGCGTGGGCGGCCGCGGCCGGCGTCGCCGTCACCGCGGGGCTGCACCTGTGGCGCAAACAGGCGCTGCTGTCGATCGTCGGCGGCGTCGCGACCTACGGCGTCGTCCTCGCCCTCGTGACGTGAGGGTGGGGGAGGGGCGGGCTCGCGTGCGTTGGTTGCGTGCCCTCCCGCGCGTCCCACTTCTGTCGATGTCTGGGGTCTGTGGGTGCCGGTCGGATACGCTGAGAGGGCCCGGGATACCCGACCGAAGGAGCCTGAAATGTCTCGCGCGCTGATCCTTGTCGATTTGCAGCCGACGTTTTGCGAGGGCGGCGAACTGCCCACCGAGGGCGCCAACGCGGTGGCCCAGGCGTGTGCGGATTTCGCCCGAGCGCATCGGCGGGATTATGCGGTGATCGCGACGACGCAGGACTGGCACATTGATCCGGGTTCGCACTTTTCGGATCACCCGGACTTTGTCGACACGTGGCCTCCGCATGGGGTGGCCGAGACGCCGAACGCCGCCCTCCACCCGGCACTGGCCGGCTTTATTCCAGACGTCGTCGTGAAAAAGGGCCAGTATGCGGCGTCGTATTCGGGGTTCGACGGGACGGACCTCGATGACCGTTCGTTGGAGGACGCATTGCGCGTGCGTGGGGTGGATGCCGTGGACGTCGTCGGCCTCGTGTTGTCGCACTGTGTCGCGCAGACCGCGCTGGACGCTCAGCGAAAAGGGTTCGCCACCAGGGTCTTTACCGACCTGTCGGTGCCGGTCAGCCCGGAGCTGGGTGAGGCCGCCGTCGCGCAGATGCGGGACGCGGGCATCGACGTGACGACGTCGAGCGAGGTTTTTTAGCCGCCCCGGGGGCGATGCCGGGCCGCGCCGTGGCCCGCGAAAGGACGTGATCTCGTGCCGCGCAGCGATTCGCTGGTGAACCACGATGAGTGGCTGGCCGATTTTTATTTCACGACGCCGGCGGGCAAGGGCGCGTCGTTCGAGAAACGCGTGAAGACGCGGGTTGGCGAGTGGCGGCAGGACGCCGAGACGCTGGGGATCGAGGATCCCGTGGCCCGGCTGCGGCACCAGTGTGATGCGATTTCGCAGGTCGTGGCGACCGTCGGCGTCGACGTCCTCGAGGCGCAGGCGGCGGGGGCTGGTGGTGCCGGGGCTGGTGGCGCCGGTGATGCTGAGGGTGCCGAGGGCGCCGGGGCGGCGGATACGGAGGCCGCCGCCGAGCGCGACGCGACCGCCGACGCGGTGACCGGGGCGAACGCCCTCGTGAGGCAGGCTTTCGGCTACCCCGAAGCCCGGCGCGTGACCGTGACGCGCGGGGACGAGGAGGTCGAGTTTTCGGGGTCGTTCTCGGCCCCGCAGTCGCTGGCGGTCATCGACGCGA
>URAS01000018.1 GCA_900545825.1 uncultured Actinomyces sp. | reverse complement strand
GCTTGAGCCAGCGCAACGTTTCCCGCCAACGCAACCAGCAGTCCCGACAGACCAACGCCACCAGCTCACCTCGGCGCCGACGCAACGACTCGCCTCGGCGCCAGCGCAACGGCCCGCGCCAAAGCCCCCACCCACCGCCGTTCCTGCTTGAGCCAGCGCAACCATTCCTGCCGACGTCACCAGCTCACCAACGCGCTAACGCAACCACCGACCCCACCTGCCAAAGCGCCCACCTCACCCGACACACAAACACAACCACCGCCACCCCATCCACCACCCCAACCCCCACCCGACCCACCCCAACCCCCACCCCAACCCCCGTCCCGTGTCCACACGGGCACGTAACGTTTCGTTGTTCCATAACGCCGCCACCCGAGGCACGCGCGGGCCGGGGAGAGTTGGGATGCTCGGCGGCATGACACATACTCAAACCACGCCGCGCCACATCACCGTGCGCGCATACCCATCCCTGCCCGACATGGAATCTGTCACCTCGATCGGCCGCCACTGGTATATCGACGGCCCGCTGCCGGAGAGAACCTACGAACGTAACGCGATCCTCCAGCAAGCGCGCGCCCGCGCCCTCCTGTCACGCGCGGGCTCGCAGTGGGTCGCGGTCGGCCAAACGGCGGCGCTCATCTGGGGCCTGCCGCAGGCCTGCCCGCGCCTCGACATCGAAATCGCCAGGCATAAAGGCAAGCCCAACCACGCCTCAACTTTCGGTGACCCGCGCACAGATTTGCCATTCTCACGGATCCGCCGCCGCAACTTGCCGTACCCGGAGGACGCCATTACGACCGTCGACGGGGTGCGTGTCCTCAAGCTGCCGTACGTCATCCTCGAGATCCTCCGCGACGCCGACCCGCTCAACGCCGTGATCGGCGCGGAGGCCGCCGTCGCGCGCGTCCTCACCCCCGACTACCGCCGCCGCATCGAAACGTTGACGGCGTGGGCGGACCTCAGCGAATGGCTGGTCGGCCAGCTCGACCGCAGGCCCCGCGCCCCACAGGTTGCCCGCGCACGCGATCGGCTGAGAATCGTCGGCCCGTTCTCGCAGTCCGCCGCCGAAAGTCTCGCGAAATGCCGCCTGTGGCAATGCGGCGTCGATACGCTGCAACAGCAGATCCGCTGGCGGTGGGAGGGCCGCGACGCATTCCTCGACTTCGCGAACTACGAGCTCGGCGTCGCCCTCGAGGTCGACGGAAAAATCAAATACGCCGGCCCCGACGGCGCCGACAAGCTCTGGGCCGAAAAGACCCGCGAGGACGCCCTGCGCCGCGACTTCCCACGCTTCATCCGCGTCGGCTGGAGCGAGCTCTGGAACGACCGCGCCGGCACCCATATGGCCAGCCTGCTGCCACGCGAAATACTCGGAACCCCGCGTACCCTGCGATAACACTCGAACCGCAGGGGCCGCGGGGCCCGAAAAATAGAAACCGAAGACCGAAACGCCGCTAGTTCCGGCGACGTCGCACGAGGACGATCCCCAACCCGACAGCCGCAACGATGAGGGCGATGAGGCCCACCTTCCCGGCCGTCGACCCGGTCATCGCGGGATTCTGGTGCGGGACGCCGGCGTCGTGGTGCGTGCTGTGCCCGGGGCCGGCGACCGAGGTCGGCGTCTTCGACCCGTTCGATGCGGTGCTGCCGTCGGAGCCGCTCGACCCGTTGTCGCCCTCGTCCGTCACATTCTTGGGCGACAGCGCGCATGAGCCCGGCTTGGCTTTCATCGCCGAAATCCCGGCAAACGCCGTGGTCGCGGTCTTCGCGTAACTGTCGGTCGCCCACTTCGCGGCCGCGTCCGGATCCTGCGAATACAGCTGCGCGAGCTTCGCGTTATCGGCGCCGCGCTGGTCGATCAGCGTCTTCTCGTAGGCGCGCAAACAATCAAGCGTCGGCTTCTCCAAGGTCGCACGATCCCGCTCGACCGCGTGCCCCAGGCCGGTCGCCATCCAATAGAAGCTGGACGCATCGTCAGCGTACGGGTGCTTCGGCCGCTGCCCCTTGACGCCCGCCGTCGCCTTGCCACTGGCGAGCGGCGCCGCGACCGACTGAATGTTGCCGTAGAAGGGCAGGTAGGGGCTGGATTGCGGGCTGCCGACCGCCATCCACAGCGTGCCCGGCACCGCGGCCGGCATCCCGGAGGCCGGCATCTGGAAGATGTGCGCCTCCATCGTGTTCGTGTTGCCGATCGGATACAGCGCGCCCTCGACTTTCTTGCCGGACGCGTCGGTCATCACCCCGTCGTCGGCGACCTTCTGGCTGGCCGCGGCGTAGCTGTCGGGCTGGAGCCCCTGGAACCGGTTGCGCTGCAGGTCCATGACGCGCGCGACGTCGACCTTGGTAAAGCTGGAGGACGGGGTGTTGAGCAGCGGATACTGCGCCTGATCCACCTGCGCCGGGTTGCCCGGATCCAGCACCTTGAGGCCGGACCAGACGCGCGACCCGTTCCGGTCCGTCTGCTCGTTCGGCGGGTTATAGCTGAGCGCCGGGTCGAAATGCCCGTCCGTTTCTTTATATGTTCCGGCGTCCTTCGCCACCTTCTCTAAATCCGCGGAACACACATAATTCGCCGTGTCGGTACAATCGACATAATTGAGCCAAAATGCGTTCGGGAACACCGAATACTTATCGCGCGGGTATTTCATCGCGGCGTATTGGTGGCCGGTGTAAAGCTCCATATACCAGAGCTCTTTCTGGTCCGCCGCCACCAGAATATCGCCCTCGGCCATCCCGTCATTCTTGACCATCGTCGCCATGAGGTCGACGGCCTCGCGGGCGCTGTGCGCGTTGGCCAGCAACACCGTGGTCAGCGTGCTTTCCTCCCACCCGGTCGCGGGATCGGCGTCCCCGCCGTAGGGGTCGACTGTGAGGACCTGGTCGTTCGCCGACGCGCTGACGGTCGCGTCAATGGCGACGCCCGCCGAGTTATATCCGGCCTCGTCGAACCGGTAATCACCCACCGGGTCCTGGTCGTCGGAAATCGACGTGTACTGCAGCGAATCCTGCTGCTGTGTCCACTTCGCCGACGTATCTGAATCTGCAATCTGGGAACCCTTGGCGAACTGCGCGGCCGGGTGAACTTCCATGTGTTTCGGGTGATTCTGTTCCAGGTCCTCGGTGCGACCGAAAATCGTCGAACCGTCGCTGGTCAAATCGCCGCCGACGATCACGCCGGTGCAGGCCTGGGCGGGGCTGGCCAGCGCCACGGAAGTGAGCGCGGTCAGCGCAAACACCGCGACCTTCGAGAGCTTCTTCATCGGATCCTCCAGGATCATGGTGAGACGTGGGAACCACCGTAGGGGATTGCCCTCATTCTAAACCCGTTCATGGCGCATCCCAAGCCCCGCCCTCGGGGTCCGGCGCAAAATCCGCCGAAAGCGTATCTCGGAAAGATCCCCAATTGCCTCTACCCCAATCTGTGCGTTTTTCGGTGCAAGACCGCCGCCTCTCCACCCAGAAAACCCACGTTTCGGGCTCGTGAAAGGGGGAGGTGCCTCACGAGGTCGCCGCGCCAGGCCTCACGAGGTCGCGCCGCCGCTCCTGCCGGCCGACGTACCACTCGTGGATCAGCCACATGATCGGCGCGCCGAGGTTCGTTTCCAGCAGCGAATTACGGATCAGCGGATAGAAGTTCGGTGGCCGAATCCCCGCGAGCAGGAGGACGGCCTCCCACGAAAACTGGATGAGGATTCCGCAGAACAGGATCGTCGGAATCGGCGCGCGGGTTTGCCCCTCTTTCAGCGTGAGATTGCGCCAAATGAGATACCCATAGGCGACAAACAGGATGAGCGCCATGAAGCCGTGGTACTGGCTGACGCCGCGCTGGCAGTGGATCTGGTTCCGCAAAAACGGCAGCGCGGGGGACAGGTAGGCGCACATCAGCCAGCCGGCGATGATGAACAGCGACCACTCCCAGCGGTGGTGGACGTCGTCGAAAAATAGCCACATCCACCCCATGTTGGTGATCCCGTAGGACATCGACATCCAGAACAGGAAAAGCGCCACATTGGCGCCCGTCACTTCGCGCGTCCCCGCGATCAGATAGAAGTATCCATAATCGACGACAAAGTACAGTATCCCGCCGGCGAATGCGACAACAATCGCCGCCCAGTTTTTCGTCCGCACCAGCAGGGTCAGGAAAATCGCCAGAACAATAAGGTCGAGGACGATGTAGTTCGCCATCAACGTCCGCTCGACCAGGTAGGGCTCGACGTCCGCCAGCATGAGGCCTCCTTGACAGTGCCCTCCCAGCCTATTGGCTTCACCCCAATCTGTGCGTTTTTTCGGTGCGTAACCCCCAGCTACGCACCGGAAAACTCACATGTCGGGCTCATGAAAGAAGAGGCGCCAGCCCCCGATCCGCCGCCGGGAATCAACCCCGGGTACGATCGACATCATGCGGAAACGGGGACTGATCGTGGTGGCGACGGTCCTCAGTGCGCTCCTATATTGCACGTGGCCGCTGACGCCGCTGCTCAACCCGGGCCTGCCGGCGACCTCGGCGTACATGTCGGAGTACGGCGCCCTCGGCCAGCCACATGTCCAGTTCTTCAACGGTTTGGACGCCGCGACGGCGATCCTCACCCTCCTTGTGGCGGCGTGGGGGATGAGCCGCTTCCCGCGCAACGAACACAGGCTGCTGTGGTGGGTATTCGTCGGCGAGCTGGTCCAAGCGCTCAGCTCGGTCGTCAGTGCGATTTGCCCGATGACCTGCGCGTCTTCCGTCCCCGGCTGCCCGATCGGCGACTTCCGCTGGCCCCTGCCGGTCCGCGACGCCATCCACGAAATCTTCTCGACGGGCGGCGGCATCGCCCTTTTCGCGGCGGGCGTCCTCAGCGTCGATTGGGCGCTGCGCCACCTCCGCGAGGCCGAACGCGCCGAACGCCTGTGGATGATCGCGGTCGTCGTCCTCGGCCTGCTTTCGGTGTATTCGACGCTGGCGGTCGTCGTGTCGCACCAGGACCTCGGCACGTGGGGGCCGCTGGGCGACCACTCGCTGATGGTGCGCGTCTACTTTGGCTATTGGCAACGCGTCTACATCAGCGTGACGTCGCTATGGTGGATCGCGTTCGTCCTCGCCGCCTTGGAGTTCGACCGCCGCCCTAGTCCCGCGGCTCCTCCGGCTCGGCCATCAGACCGAAAACGTTGACGGTCAGGCCGAAGACCAGCAGCGCCATCGGCAGGTTCGCCATCTTGAGCCCCGCAAACCCCGCCACCAACAACACGCACGCGAGGACGATGAGGACGCCCGCGACGATCCGGTAAACCCGCGCGGCCTGCCGCTTTGCGGGTCGCTGAGCCGTGTCTGAGTCGCCCGTCTGCGCGGCCTCGGCTTCCTTATCCCCGAGGGCGTCGACACTCAGAGCGGCCTCATCACTAGGTACTGCCGCTGCGTCCGTGCCAGCCGCATCCGTGTCGGCCTCTTGCGAGGCCGCGTCCACGCCCGCATCACACGCATCCGCGTCCACGCCCGCATCACCCGCGCCCGTCTGCGGGCCGACGGCCTCGGGCGCCTTCGTCGAGTGCCGCGCGGGTTTCCGGTTGGCGTTCGCCGTCTTGATGACCTCGAGCAGGGACACGACGAGCATCCCCACCGCCGTCACGGCAATCACCCACATGGCGCCGAGGCTGTGCCGCGCCGCCAGCTCGGCAATCGCGAGGATCAGGCCGGCCGCGCCCAGCACCACCAGTGCCCACTGCACTATCCGTCGCGTCGTCTGTCGCGTCATCGGCGTTCCTTTCGTTGCGCTCGCCTGGAGGGCGCCCTCGGGTCGGGGTCGGGTCGTGAGGGGTGGGTCGACGCGGCGTTACCGGGCCGCGCCCGCTCCCAGGGTAGTCGTCGGCGTGGGGCTGCGAAAACGCTGATCGCACCGCAGCGGCTGGCCCTGGCGCCTCCCTCGATGGTTACCAAGGGGTCAAGGATCGCGCTCCTGCGAATCCCCTTCTCGACGCCCGGCCGCACCTCCCATGTGGGGCTCATGGAACGCTCATATACTCATGTCTGCCTGCCCCTGCGCGCTCCAAAACAAAACCGCGCCGCCGCGCCCAAAGGGCGCCCTCACCCCCGACCCAAGCCGGTCAATTGGTGAGCGCGTCCTCATAGTGGCTGGTTGACGGTGAACGCATGCTCAAAGTTCAGTGGTTCAGGTCACCGTCATGTAAAACCGCAGATCACATGCCCTTAACGCCCGGAAAGTTTCCTTCCCGGGCGGTTGACATCTCGGAATATGAGGCTTTAATCTTGTCAACGTATAAGTCTGACAGAGTGGTAAGGGCCCTCCCCGCGAGGGCGCCCTAACCTGAGGAGAAAAACAAGAGATGCGCAACTCGATGATTCCGTCGGTTCCCGCGCGGCTGCGCCATTGGGGCGTCGCTGCCGTGGCAGCCGTCATCGCCGCTGTGTGGGTGACGATGTCGCTGATCGTGCCGTCGCTGGCCCAGAACGGCCAGCCTGAAACCACGTCCGGTTCGCCGGTCGTCGCCGACCTCGGAGTCCACTTCTCCGGCGGCAACAGCCAGGTGAAGAACGCCCCCGACAAGTACGCCCAGGTCAAGGTCGTCAACTTCGACGGCATCCAGGGCATTAAGAACGCCGCGGGCCACCCGGGCACCCTGGTCACCTACTCCGACGGCTCGACCGGCTTCTGTGGCGAGCCCGGCGTTCCCGGCCAGGGCGGCGGCAAGCAGAAGACCGAGTCGCAGTTCGGCACGGTCGCGTTCGTCGATCCGGCGGACATGACGTGGAGCCGGGGTTCGACGTTCGGCACCTTCAACCAGACCGAGCAGCAGCAGCGCGCCCTCAAGGCGCTGGCGCAGATGTTCCAGCAGCAGGCGTCGCAGTTCCCGACCTACTACTGGCAGGGTGCCGTGTGGGGCATCCTCGGCAACAAGTGGACGGTGACGACGACCTCGACGCGGCAGGCCGACACCGCCGCGATCCAGCAGATCATTGATCAGGCGAACGCTTCGGCCGCGCAGTTCCAGACGAACGCTGAACTCCTCAAGTCGATCAAGCTCGAAATCTCCGACGGTCAGCCGGGCACCAAGGTCGTCCGCCTGATCGGTTCCGACCAGGCCAAGGCCGCCATCCAGGGTTCGGCCCAGGGCATGCAGTCGACCATCACGGTGACGGTCAACGGCAAGCCGGTGACCGGCACGGTTGCCGACGCCCTCGGCAACGGCATCGTCGTCCCCGTCGATTGCGCTGGCGGTTCGGACGTCAAGATTTCCGCGTCGTGGGAGGGCTCGCTGGCCCTCGCCGGCGTCACCGCGGCCGACACGTTCGGTCGTGACCAGGTCAAGTACGTCCTGTCGCCGTTGAGCGTCAAGGTCAAGGGCTCGGCCGAGACCACGGTCCCGTGCAACACGCCGACGCAGCCGACGCAGCCGACGCAGCCGACGCAGCCCACGCAGCCGACGCAGCCCACGCAGCCGACGCAGCCGGCCGCGCCGATCACGGTGAAGACCTCCGCGAAGGACCAGGCGACGAACGGCAAGACCATCGTCGCGGGCAAGCCGGCCACGATCGTCGACACGGTGACGATGACCGGCCTCGTTCCCGGCAACGAATACACGATCTCCGGCAAGCTGATGAACCAGGAAACGCAGGCGGAAATCCCCGGCGTCACCGGTTCGAAGACGTTCACCGCCAGCAAGGCCGACGAGACGCAGGACGTCACCTTCACGGTTCCGGCCGAGCAGACGAAGAACCTCAAGGCCGCGGTCGTCTTCGAGTCGCTGACTCAGACGAAGGCCGGCGACAAGGGCGACGCGAAGCTCAACAACACCGAGGTCGCCAAGCACCAAGAGATCGGTGACACCGCCCAGACGGTGACGGTCACCAAGCCCGAGGCCGCGAAGATCACGGTCGCGACCTCCGCGAAGGATCAGGCCAGCGGCACCCAGAAGATCGAGGCCGGCAAGGCCGCGACGATCGTCGACACCGTGACGATGACCGGCCTGGTTCCCGGTAACGAGTACACGATCTCCGGCGTCCTCATGAACAAGGCGACGAACACCGAGGTCCCGGGCGTCACCGGTTCGACGACGTTCAAGGCCACGAAGGCCGACGAGACGCAGACGGTCACCTTCACGGTTCCCGAGGGCGCCACGAAGGACCTGACTGCCGCGGTCGTGTTCGAGACGCTGACGCAGAAGACCGCCGGCAACGACGGCGACCACGACCTCGACGGCAAGCCGGTCGCCGACCACAAGAACATCAACGACGCCGCCCAGACGATCACGATCACCAAGCCGGCCCCGAAGCCCGGCGCGTTCCAGGTGACGAAGAAGGTCGTCGCCGACCAGGGCATCAAGACCCCGGCCGAGTACTCCTTCGGGTACGCGTGCGGCGCGGCTGACGCCCAGCCGACCGACTGGAAGTCGCTGACGGTGACGGCCGACAAGGCCGCGACGGTCGACAACGTCCAGGCCGGCCAGACCTGCTGGCTGCGCGAGAAGGGCGCGACGGTCGACGGCACCGAGCTGACGACCTCCTACCTCATCGACGGCGCGAACCCGCAGGCCGCCCAGAAGGTCGACGGCGGCATCAAGTTCGCCATCAACGAGGGCGCCCAGGTTGCCGTCACCGCGACGAACACCTACGTCACCCCGAAGGGCCACGTCACGGTCGCTAAGCAGCTGACCGACTCGACGAAGGACCAGCTGGCCAAGGGCAAGACCTTCCGCTTCCCCTACGTCTGCGCGATGGGCGAGGCCGCTGGCGCCAAGGTTGCCGAGGGCACGCTCGAGATCACGGGCGCCGACACCAAGGCGCTGCCGGAGGTTCCGGCAGGCACAATCTGCGCGATCTCCGAGGCCGACGCTTCGGTCGAGGGCGCGCAGCTGACGACCTCGTGGACCGTGGGCGGCCAGGGCCAGCAGCCGGCCGACTTCACGTGGGGTGGCAAGGCGCTGAAGGGCGCCGTCAAGTCCCAGGCCGTCACGAAGGGTGCCGACGTCACGGTCACCGCGACGAACACGTACACCGACGCGGCGAAGGCCGGGTTCTCGGTGACGAAGAAGGTCACGGGCTCCGAATCGGCGCAGCTGAAGGATCAGACCTTC
Organism: uncultured Actinomyces sp.; assembly: GCA_900545825.1. GTDB lineage: Bacteria > Actinomycetota > Actinomycetes > Actinomycetales > Actinomycetaceae > Nanchangia. Next base: position 30,065 of record URAS01000018.1, on the reverse strand, counting down.
ACGTTCGACTACGCCTGTGGCGACGTTAAGGGCTCGTTCGACCTCAAGGCCGGCCAGACCTACTCGTCGGTCCAGCAGGGCGTCGCCCTCAAGCAGGGCACGACCTGCACGGTGACCGAGCGCAAGCCGGCCGCCGCCGAGGGCGTGACGTTCCAGGGCGTCACCTTCAACCGCACGGCGGGCGAGGGCGAGTTCGCCTCGAAGCAGGCCGACTCCAGCGCGACGTTCACGATCGCCGACGCGACCAAGCCGGTCGTCTTCGACGCGGTCAACTCCTACAAGGACGTCATCCCGGTGAAGCCCACGCTGGGCACGATCCTCGACGTCAACAAGGCCAAGGAACTCGACCTCACGGGTAAGGCCGACACCGACCAGGTGACGTTCACCGACACGGTGACGTACCGCAACCTCCTCGCCGGCCACACCTACTACGTCGAGGGCACCCTCGTCGACGGTAACGGCCAGCCGCTGCAGGGCATGCACGCGGTGTCGAAGGGCATCGAGGTTCCCGGCGACGCCAACACGCTGGTCAACGGCACGGCGACCATGCAGTTCACGCTGCCGGTCAGCATGCTCAAGGACACGGCCAAGGTCGTCGCCTTCGAGAAGCTGTGGGACGGCACCCAGCTGACCACCAAGCCGGTCGAGGGCGCCAACACCATTGAGCCGAAGCCGGGTGAGGAGCCGACGGCCAAGCACGAGGACATCAAGGATCCGTCGCAGACCGTGACGATCATCCACCCGACGCCGCAGGCGCCGAAGGTCAAGATCGACCTGACGAAGAAGGTCGAGGGCGCCGACACGGGCGACAAGGCCTTCCAGTTCACGCTGGCCTGCGGTGACGAGCCCCAGCAGATCTCGCTGGCTGCCGGCAAGACCCAGACGGTCGAGTTGACCCCGGGTGCCAAGTGCACGCTGACCGAGGCCGACGCGCCGATCGCCGACACGACCCACGAGGTCGCGTTCGCGGGCAAGGGCGTCGACGTGACGGCGAACGGCCTCCAGGCCTCGTTCACCGTCCCGAACCAGGCCGCGGCTGACGGCCAGATCCAGGTCATCGCGACGAATAAGTACATCCCGGTCGAGAAGCCGCAGATCGAGGTCGGCACGGTCGCCTCGAACGCGAACGGTTCGGGCGACACCGTCAAGGTGCTCCCCGCCGGCCAGGACGGCACGATCACCGACGTCACCAGCTGGAAGAACCTGCCGGCCGGCCAGTACACGGTCGTCCCGACCCTCATGGTTAAGGGCGAGCAGGCCACGCCGGTCGAGGGCGCGAAGGGCGCCCCGGTGACCTTCACGGTCGCCGAGGGCCAGACCGAGGGCCAGGTCGTCTCGACCCTCTCGGTTCCCGCCAAGCAGGTCGTCCCGGGCGCGACGTTCGTTGTGTTCGAGAAGATCTACAAGGCCGCCGACGTCACGGACAAGGGCGTGACCGAGGGCGCGACCCCGGTCGCCACGCACGAGGATCCGAACGCCGAGTCGCAGACGATCACCGTGTCGAAGCCGGAGCCGAAGCCGACCTCGCTGACGATCACCAAGATCGCCAAGGCCGCCGATGGCACCGAGATTGCCGACCACGAGTTCTCGTTCGACGTCACCTGCACGGGCACGGACGGTAAGGAAACGAAGGCTGAGGGCCTGAAGGTTCGTTCCGGCCAGACCACGAAGCCGGTCGTTGTCTCGGCGGGTGCGCAGTGCACGATCGTCGAGGACGGCAAGGCCGCGCGCATCGACGACGCCGATCCGACGATCACCTGGTCGTCGAACATCGACACGGTGGCCGTGGCCTCCGACAAGCTGACGGGCACGTTCACGGTTCCCGAGGGCGACGGCACGCAGATCGCGATCACCGCGACGAACACGTACCCGAAGCCGTCGAACCCGGAGACGCCGACTTCGACCACGAAGACGCCTGAGCCCACGCCGTCGACCACGACGCCGAGCGAGCCGACCCCGTCGACCACGACGCCGACCCCGACGCCTTCCACGAAGACGCCTGAGCCCACGCCGTCGACCAAGACGCCGACCCCGACGCCTTCCACGAAGACGCCTGAGCCGACCCCGTCGACCAAGACGCCGGAGCCCACGCCGTCGACCACGAAGACGCCGGATCAGCCGGCCACCCCGGTGACCACGCCGTCGAACCCGTGCGGCCCGACGCCGACGCCGTCGACCTCGACGCCGAACCAGCCGGCCACGCCGGGTGAGTCGACCTCGACCCCGGGTCAGCCGTCCTCGACGCCGAACCAGCCGACCTCGCCCAGCGAGACGACCTCGACGCCGGGTGGCGACATCCCGTCGTGGTGCATCCCGTCGGTGAAGACGTCGGCCACGGATAAGGCTGACGGCGACAAGACGGTTGCCGCGACCGGTATCGTCACGATCGTTGACCACGTGACGTGGGAAAACCTGGCCCCCGGCCAGTACATCGTCACGGGCAAGCTGATCGACAAGGCCACGGGCAAGCCGGTTGATTCCGCCGCCGTCCAGGTTGTTGGTCGGATCACCGTCACCGAGTACAAGCAGCACGGCGCCGTTGACGTCGAGCTGGTTGCGCCGGAGAAGACGCTCAAGGCCGGTGGCCAGTACGTGGTCTTCGAGGACGTCTACAAGGCCAGCGACGCCGACGCGAATGGCAACGTGAAGGCCGACACCAAGCCGGTTGCGCAGCACCACGAGATCAACGATGCCGCGCAGACGGTGACGGTTGCCAAGCCGAACACGCCGACGCCGACCCCGTCGACCAAGACGCCGACGCCGACGACCTCGACGCCGACGACCAAGACGCCGGAGCCGACCCCGTCGACCACGAAGACGCCGGATCAGCCGGCCACCCCGGTCACGACGCCGAACATTCCGTGCGACAAGACGCCGACGCCGTCGAACCCCGGTTCGACCACGCCGAACCAGCCGGCCACGCCGGGTGAGGCCACGCCGACGGCTCCGGGCACGACCCCGACCGCTCCGGGCACGACGACGCCGGGTTGCCACCCGCAGGTCAAGACCTCCGCGGTTGACGGCAAGGATCAGGACAAGCTGCTCCAGGCCGACGTTGACGGCAAGGTGAAGGACGAGGTGTCGTACTCCGACTTCGCCGCCGGTGACTACAAGGTCGTCGGGACGCTGATGGACAAGGCGACCGGCAAGCCCGTCGAGGGCGCTGCCCAGGTTGCGGTCAAGACCGTCACGGTCGCCAAGGACCACGACGGCGGCAAGGTCGTCATCGAGTTCACGGTTCCGGCCGCGCAGGCCAAGCCGGGTGCCCAGATGGTGGTCTTCGAGCGGGTCTACCGCGCCGAGGACGTCGACGCGAACGGCCAGGTCAAGAACGGTAAGACGCCGTACGCCGAGCACGCGAACATCAACGACGGCAACCAGACCGTCACGGTCGCGAAGCCCAGCACGCCGGCCACCCCGGTGACCACGCCGACCACGCCGACCTCGACCGAGACGTCCACGACCCCGACCCCGGATCAGCCGGGCACGACCCCGACCCCGGGTCAGCCCGGCAACCACGGGAACGTCACGCCGAATCAGCCGGGCGTCGTCCCGCCGACGGTTCCCAGCTCGGGCCGCACGGTCATCACTCCTCCGCTGGCGCGCGTCCACCGCTTCCTCGCGAAGACCGGTGTGAACGCTGGGGTCCTTGCCGGGCTCGCTGGTGGTGTCCTCGTTGCCGGTTTCGGCCTCGTCGCTCTGCGTCGTCGTAATGACGCCTAAGACCGAGGCCCTGCGCATCCGCCGGTAGCGCTTGGTGAATACAGAGGGCGCTTGTTTCGTGCCACACACGCGAAACAAGCGCCCTCTTCCCCTACCCAGGCGCCTTTCCTCCGTGAACGTCATGGTTCTGGACAAGAAAGGTCACGTCCGTAAACCGGACACCCGGATTTCACCCCGAGGGCGCCCGATCCGCGCCCTCGCACCCGCACCCACAGCCCGACCCCACGCAAAAGCCCGCGGGCGCCCTCCCCGGAAGGAGGGCGCCCGCGGGCTTTGTGCTCTACAACCCCAGCGCGTTACACGCCGGTGCGGATGAGGTAGTCGAACGCGCTGAGGGCGGCGTGGGCGCCGTCGCCAGCGGAGATGACGACCTGCTTGTAGCGCGAGGTCGTGCAGTCACCAGCGGCGAACACGCCCGGCATGGACGTGGCCTGCGACTGCGGGTCGACCTCAATTTCGCCGCGTTCGCTGAGTTCCAGCGAGTCGCCCAGCCATTCGGTCATCGGCTCGAGGCCGACCTGGACGAACACGCCGGCCACGGGGACGCGGTAGCTGTTCGACGTCACGCGGTCGGTGTACGTCAGCCCGTCGACCTTGTCTTTGCCCGAGATCGAGGTCGTCTGGGCGTTGACGCGGACGTCGACGTTGTCGAGGGCGGCCAGCGACCGCTGGAGGACCTCGTCGGCGCGCAGCTCGGGCAGGAACTCGAGCAGCGTGACGTGCGAGCAGACACCCGCGAGGTCGATCGCGGCCTCGACGCCGGAGTTGCCGCCGCCGATGACGGCGACCGGCTTGCCGGCGAACAGCGGCCCGTCGCAGTGCGGGCAGTAGGTGACGCCGTGATTACGCAGCCGTTCCTCGCCGGTAATACCGAGTTTCCGCCACTTCGCGCCGGTCGCGATGATGACGGCGCGGGCGCGCAGCTCGCCGCCGCCGGCGACCTCGAGGCGCAGCGCGGCGGGCACCTTCGACACGGTGCTGGAGCCGCCGACCGGCGCGTCCTTCTCGTCGCGCGTCAGCGACACGCATTCGCGCCCGGAGATGATCTCGACGCCGGCTTTGCGGGCGTGCGCTTCGAGGTTCGACGCGAACTCGTTGCCGCCGATGTGCTCGATCGACGGGACGTTCTCGAGCGACGCGGTGTCGAGCACCTGGCCGCCGACGCGCCCGGCGATCATGCCGGTCCGCAGGCCCTTGCGTGCCGCGTAGATTGCCGCGGTCGCACCGGCCGGGCCGCCGCCGACGACGAGGACGTCGTACGGCTCGCGTTCTTCCCACACGGCCGAGGTCGGCTGGATGGCGTCGAGGATCTGCGTGAACGTCTGGTGCCCGGACAGGAAGTCCTCGCCGTTCAGGAACACGGTCGGCACGGACAGGACGCCGCGGGCCTCCGCCTCGTCCTTGAACGCCGAACCTTCGATCGCGGTGTGCGTGACCTGCGGATTCAGCACCGCCAGGAGGTTGAGTGCCTGGACGACGTCCGGGCAGTTCTGGCACGACTGCGAGAAGAAGGTCTCGAAGTGCAGCGGCCCCTGGAGGGCCTGGGCGCGCTTGAGGTCGGCCTCGTCCTCCTTGGAGGGGTGGCCTCCCACCTGCAGCAGCGCGAGGACGAGCGACGTGAACTCGTGCCCCATCGGCACGCCGGCGAAGCGAATGCCGACGTCCTCGCCGGGGCGCGTGATCTGGAACGACGGGCGCCGAATGTCGGTGCGGTCGTCCTCGACGACGCTGACCTGCCCGGACGTGCCGGCGACGTCGTCGCACAGCTCTTTCAGCTGAGCGGCGACGGTCGAATCGTCCGACGCGAGGCGCAGTTCGACGGGCACCTGCAGGCGGGTGAGCAGCTCGGCGAGCTGCTGCTTCATTGCGGCATCAAGCATTGACTAGATCTTCCCCACGAGGTCGAGCGACGGCGACAGGGTGGCGTCGCCTTCTTCCCAGTGGGCGGGGCACACCTCGCCCGGGTGGTTGTAGATGTACTGGGCGGCCTTGACCTTGCGCAGCAGCTCCTTGGCGTCGCGGCCGATGCCGGAGTCGTGGATCTCGATCGTGCGGACCTTGAGGTCGGGGTCGATGAGGAACGTGCCGCGCATCGCCTGGCCGGCTTCCTCGTCGAGGACGTCGAACGCGCGCGACAGCGACAGGGTCATGTCGGCGAGCATCGTGTACGTCACCTTGCCGACGGCGTCGGAGTCGTCGTGCCAGGCTTTGTGGACGAAGTGCGAGTCGGTCGACGCCGAGTAGAGGTCGACGCCCAGCGCGTCGAACTCGGCCTTGTGGTCGGCGAGGTCGGCCAGCTCGGTCGGGCAGACGAACGTGAAGTCGCCCGGGTAGAACATGATGACGTTCCAGCGGCCGCGCAGGTCTTCGGAGTCGACCTCGACGAATTCGCCGTTGCGGTAGGCGTTGAGGTGGAACGGCGCGATTTCCTGATCAATCAGAGACATTCGGATCTCCATTTCTATGGGACGGTGTATCCGGGCGGTCGAGACCCGCGTCCGGCCAGTCCGGTGAGTGGCGGCGCCAGCCGAATTGCTGTGCCACCAAGCGAGCATATCCTAAAACTTGAATAGGTCAAGACAAGGTGTGATAACCGTGATATTCCGCGGTTTCTACTTCTTCGACTTCTTCTTCCCGTTGGCCTCTTTGGCCTGCCTGACGAGTTCGCCGGCGTAATCAGGGACGTACGACGAGATGCTGACCGGAGGGCGCACGTAGCCGGTCGACTCGGGGCGATCAGGCAGTTTGATCGGGTCGGCCTCGGGGATGTCGTGGTAGGGCAGCGAGTCGAGCAGGTGGGCGATCATGTTGAGCCGCGCCTGCTTCTTTGAATCGGACATCACGTGGAACCACGGCGCCGTCGGGGTGTCGGTGTGGACCATCATGTCGTCCTTGGCGCGCGAGTAGTCCTCCCACCGCGTGATCGATTCGAGGTCCATCGGCGAGAGCTTCCACTGCCGCAGCGGGTCGGACAGGCGCTTCTGGAATCGTTCGTACTGGACCTCGTCGGACACCGAGAACCAGTATTTGCGCAGGTAGATGCCGTCGTCGATGAGCATGTTCTCGAAGATCGGGCACTGCCGCATGAACAGCTGGACGTCCTCGGCGGTGCAGAAGCCCATGACCTTTTCGACGCCGGCGCGCGTGTACCACGAGCGGTCGAAGATCACCATTTCGCCGGCGGCGGGTAGGTGCTCGATGTAGCGCTGGAAGTACCACTGCGTTTCCTCGCGCTCGGTCGGCTTGGGGAGGGCGACGACGCGGGCGACGCGCGGGGACAGGTATTCGGTGAGGCGCTTAATCGTCCCGCCCTTGCCGGCGGCGTCGCGGCCCTCGAAGATGATGACGACGCGGGCGCCGGTTTCCTTCACCCACCGCTGGAGTTTCACCAGCTCGCCCTGCAGTCGATAAAGCTCCTTCTCGTAAATATCGTCGGGAATCTTCATCGGCTCCATGCCCTCGGGAACCACGATGTTCTTTGCTGAGCGTTTCTTCGAACTCACGGCCGGACTCCTCGCTGCAGGTGTGAGACGTACAACATCCCCAGTCTAGGCCCGAGGGCGGTGCATGTCCGCCGGAACCCGGGGGCGAGGTAGGTGGCCGGGGACGTGGGGTAGGGGTGGGGGATTCCCCCGAACGGAAACGCTCACCTCGTTTGTCGAAACCGGCCCCGAAACCGGCGATTTTGACAATTGAGGTGAGCGTTTCGCAAAGGGGCGCCGACGCGCGCGTGTCACAATAAATCCCGTACACAGCAGTGCAACAGGAGGGACGAGATGGCAGGCTCCGAGAACCCCACAATCATCGGGATCGCCGGCGGAACGTGTTCGGGGAAGTCGACGTTGACGAGGGCGCTCGGGTCGCGGTTCCCTGATCGAACGGCAGTCGTCCTCCACGACAACTACTATTGCGCACACCCCGAAATGCCGCTGGAGGAACGCGCGAAACTCAACTACGACGAACCCGCCGCGTTTGAGACGTCGCTGCTGGTCAAGCACCTGATGGAGCTCCTTAAAGGGCGCCCGGTGCAGATGCCGACGTACGACTACGTCCACCACGACCGCGCCGCCGAGACGATCACCGTCCAACCGCATCCGGTCATCATCGTCGAGGGCATCCTCGTGCTGGCCGAGGAGGCGCTGCGTGACCTCTTCGACATCAAAATCTTCGTCGACGCCGACGCCGACGTCCGCCTCATGCGCCGTATCCGCCGCGACGCCGTCGAACGCGGCCGGTCCCTCGAGTCGGTCGAAAAACAGTACATGACGACGGTCAAGCCGATGCATGAGCTCTACGTCGAACCCTCGAAGCGCCAGGCCGACCTCATCATCCCCTCGAGCGGCAACAACTTCGTCGCCCTCGACATGCTCACCCACCGCATCCAGCGCATCGTCGACGACACCGACGCCTAACCCCCGTGAACGTGATCCTTCTGTCCAGAAAGGTCACGCTCAAGGGCCTAAACCCATGAACGTGACCTTTTTGATCACGTTCACGGCCGAGGGCGTCGGCCGGGTACGCCCGCCCGTCGGCCATCCGGTCCCGAGACACTATCGGAAAGGACAGATCATGACGAAGCTCCGCGTCGGAATCGTCGGTCTCGGCTACGTCGGGATGAACAAGCACCTGCCCGGCCTCGCCACCCAGGCCGACCGTGCCGAGGTCGTCGGGTTCTGCAACCGCAACCCTGACAGGGCCGAGGTGGCGAAGGCCCAGTACGGCTCCGAGGACGCCTACGTGACGACCGACTACCGCGACCTGCTGGCGGACGATTCGCTCGACGTCATCCACGTGTGCACGGCCAATGCCACCCACTGCGAGATCACCTGCGCCGCCCTCGAGGCCGGCAAACACGTCCTCTGCGAAAAGCCGATGGCGATCACCGGGGAGGACGCCCGAAAGATGCTCGAGACGGCGAAGCGGACGGGCAAGAAGCTGTCGGTCGGTTTTCAGTACCGGTTCCGTCCCGACGTGCAGTTCCTTAAAAGGTGCGTTGACGAGGGGTTTTTCGGGGAAATCTACGCGGCGAAGGCGCACGCGACCCGGCGTCGGGGCGTCCCGACGTGGGGCGTGTTTACGGATAAAGAGAAGCAGGGTGGCGGCCCGCTGATCGACCTCGGGGGGTCACGCGATCGACCAGGCGCTGTGGCTGATGGACAACTACGACGTGCACTCGGTGACGGGCGTCGTCAACTACAAGCTGCGCGACAAGCCCGAAGGGAACTTCGGCGGTCCGTGGGATCCGGCGACCTTTGATGTCGAGGACTCGGCCTTCGGGTTCGTCCGGTTCACCAACGGCGCGTCCCTGCAGGTCGAGGCGTCGTGGGCGCTCAACATTACGGATTCGCGCGAGAGCTGCACGACGCTCTGCGGCACCGAGGGCGGGTCCGAGACGATCCAGAAGGGCCGGGACTACATCTGCACGCTCAAACCACATCGTCGGCGGCGAGCCGGTTCTCACGCGCAACGAGTCTGGCTCCGCATACTTGGGCCCCGCCGGCGAGGCGATGGACCCGATGGCGGCGATGGGGGCCATGGAGTGCGAGCAGTGGCTCGACGCCATCGTCAACGACACGGAACCCCTGGTCACGGCCGAGCAGGCGGTCGTCGTCACCGAGATCATCGACGCCATCTACACCTCAGCTCGCACGGGCAAAGAGGTCGTCTTCGCCAAGAAGTAGGGGGACGGCGCGATAAAACGGGCTGTTATCGGCTACGGCTTCATCGGCCGGCGCCACGTGGAATCGCTGCGGGGGATCGACGGCTGGTCGATTCCGGCGGTGTGTGACTGCGACCAGGTGCGCCTGGACGAGATTCTCGCCCTCCACCCGGAGACCCAGACCTACCTGTCTTACGCCGACCTCCTGGCCCAGGCCGACGTCGACGCGGTCGTCATCTCGGTGCCGAACAATCGGCACAAGGAGATCGCGGTCGCCGCGGCCCAGGCGGGCAAGAACAGCCTTCTCGAGAAGCCGGCGGCGATGACCGTCGCCGAGTTCGACCAGATCATGGAGGCCGCCCGGAAGCCGGCGGAAACCGGCCGCTCGGTCGACTTCGAATAGCGCCCAGCGCCTAGCGGCCGGAGCCTAGCGGCCCGCCGCCCTCCGCGCCCCGGCCCGCGAACGTGACCAAAAAAGATCACGTTCACCGGCGCGGCCGGCCCGGCCGGGGAAACAGGCGAAGGCGCAGGTCCGCGGCGGGCAAACGAAAAAGCTCGAGGCTCAAAGCCTCGAGCTTTTTCTTCTGTCGGGGTGACAGGATTTGAACCTGCGGCCTCTTCGTCCCGAACGAAGCGCGCTACCAAGCTGCGCCACACCCCGTGAAGCAACGCGTACCAGTATAAGTCAGAGGCGCCCGCGCACCTAATCCCGACCCCCGTTCACGCTGTGGCGTTGACCACGCAGGGCCGACTGACCGCCTCGCGCGGCGCAACGCCCTCAGGAGTGGGTGCGCCGGGTGAGGGTGACGAGCGTGGTCTCGGGCCGGCAGAACAGCCTGATCGGCGTGTACTTCGACGTGCCGAGACCGCGCGAGACATGCAGCCATGTCGAATCGGGCGCGTCGGCCGGATAGGTGGGCAGCGGCCGCAGCGACCCGCGGTAGGTGTTGGGCTTGGGGCTCGCGACGCAGCCGCGCTGCCACCGATGAAGCCCACCCGACGCCCACAGCGGCGCGTCCGAGTTGTTGACGAGCGCCCGCCCGACGGGCAGGCAGATCTGGCCGCCGTGGGTGTGCCCGGCGACGATGAGGTCCGCCCCCGCGGCCGTCATCGCGTCGAGGACACGGGCATACGGCGCGTGAGTGACGCCGATCCGCACGTCGGCACGCTGCCAGTCGGGCCCCGGATACACGGGTGCGTCGTAGTTGATGTGCGGGTCGTCGACGCCGGTCAGCGACACAGTGAGCGTCGTCTGCCGCACCTCATCGACACGGCCCGGGCGGTGGAGCGGCACCTGGAGGACGGCGCCGCCGTTGCGCAGGTCGGCCCAGCCCAGCTGCTCGGTGAGGAACGCCGCGAGCTCGCGATGCGGCAGATCCGGCGTCGTCCGCTTGGGCTTGCGCGGCGCGGCGTCGGCGTGCGCGCCCCCGGCGCCCTCGGCAGCCGAGGAGCTATCCGTGCCGCTGGCGTCGCCCAGGCCGCGGCCGAGCGAAAGCAGGCGCTTGGCCGCGTTGCGGGTCGCGGGCCCGGCGTAGCGGAACGGCAGCGAAAACGTGCCGGAATAGTAGTCGTTCGACCCGAACACGAACGCGCCGGGGATGCCGGCCAGCGGCTGGAGCGCCCGCTGCAGCAGGGGCAGCCCCTGGGCCTCGCACAGGTTGTCGCCCGTGAGGATGACGAGGTCGGGCTCGAGGTCGACCAGCGACTGAATCCACCGGACCTCCCACCGGGAGCCGCGCCACATGTGCACGTCGGAAATCTGGAGAACCCGCAGGTCACCTAGGCCCGAACGCAACACCGGTACGCTGACGCCGCGCTGGATCGGGGCCCGCGCCTCGGCCAGTGCCCCAACGACGAGGGCGCCGCCACCGAGCGTGGCCGCCGCCGCGCCGTAGCCGAGGACCCGTAGCGGCCGCATCAGGCGCCCGCCGCGGCCCGCGCCGCGCCCTGCGCTACCCATCGTCGCCATCGCCCTGGTCGCCCTGGTCGCCCTGGTCACCTTGGTCACCCTGGTCCTGGTTGGCCTGCTTGGAGGCCTTCGCCTTCTGTGGTGGCGCGACCGTGGACCCGCTGCCGCCGAGGTCGGCCGGCGCGAAGTCCTTGACCTCCATGTTTTCCGTCGCCGCGGCCATGTACTGCCTCCATGCGGCCGTGGGGATCGTCGAGCCCCACACTGTTGAGTAGTAGTGTCCGCCGATCTGGACGTTCGTCAGCGACTTGAGGCCCTCGGAGTGGCCGACCCACACGGCGGTGGCCAGCTGGGGCACGCCGCCGACCAGCCACGCGGCGTTGGCGTTATCGGTCGTTCCCGTCTTGGTCGCGGCCGGCCGCCCGATCCAGATTCGCCCGCCGTAGTCCTGATAGGTGAGGTTGAGGACCCGCGTGACCCGCCTGGCCGTGTTTGTGCTGATCACCTGGTGGCACTTGGCTTCGGGCACGGCCATGGACTTGCCCGAGTGGTCCTCGATCGACTCGATGGCGATCGGCGTGCAATACGTGCCGTCGTTGATGAACGTCGCATACGCGTTCGCCATCGATAGCGGCGGCACCGACCCGGCGCCGAGGATCGCCGAGGGCGTGAACGGGTGATCCTTCGACCACCACGTGCCGTCGCCGGGCTGCGCGCCCGCCGCCTTCGCCATCTTGACGATCGAACACATGTCGAGCTGCGATTCCATCGACGCATAGCCGGTGTTCAGCGACTTCTGGGTCGCGACGATCACCGAGGTCGCCGCGTCGTGCCCGGACTCGGCGTTCTTCAGAGGCCAGTCGGCGACGGCGGCCTCGTCACACGACGAGTGGAACGCGCTCATCGGATAGAACGTCTTGCCGCCGACGTAGGCGTACGCCGACTTTCCGGCGTCCAGCCACGCGGCCAGCGTAAAGACCTTGTAGGACGACCCGGGCTGGTAGCCGGCGCCGCCGCCGTGGGCCTTGTCGACCGCGAACGACACCTCGGTGGCCGACGGGTCGTTGGGGACCGTCACGCCGAACGTCGTGTTTTGCGCGAGCGCGACGATCTTGCCGGTGCCCGGCTCGATGGATGCGAGGGCGATCTTGGCGTTCGACGGGTCGTTCTTGGGGACCTGGGCCTCGATGGCCTGCTGGGCCTCGGCCTGCTTGTCGGGCTGCAGGGTCGTGTGAATCCGCAGGCCGCCGCGCAGCAACAGGCGCCGGCGCTCCTGGACGGTCTTGCCGTAGATCGGGTTGTTGTAGATCTCGTTAACGACATACGAGCAGAAATACCCGGCCGTACCGGCGACGCCGCAGCCCTGCGGGGTGTCGGACGGCTTGAGCAGGTCTTTCAGCGGGGTGTCGTGCGCCTTGTCGTACTGGGCCTGGGTGATGTCGCCGTATCCCAGCATGGCCGAGAGCACCTGGTTTTGGCGGCGCTTGGCTTCGGCGGGGTGCTGCAGCGGGTCGTAGGCCGTGGGCGACTGGGTGAGGCCCGCCAATAATGCCGCCTGTGCAATTGTTAGATCTTTAGCACTTTGTGAAAAGTAATGATGAGAGGCGGCTTCCACGCCATAAACCGACGGACCAAACGGAGCGATATTGAGATACCCTGCGAGGATCTGGTCTTTCGAGTACTTTCGCTCGACGCTGGTCGCGTACTTCGCCTCGCGCAGCTTGCGCTGGATGGTCGGCGCCTTGGCGTCGCGCACCGCCTGGTCGTCGCCCGACTGGAGGCCGATCTCGATCAGCGTGTTCTTCACGTACTGCTGGGTCAGGGTCGACGCGCCCTGGGTGCCGCCGCCGGCGAGGTTGTTCGCGACCGCACGGAGGTTGCCCTCGAGGTCGACGCCGTGGTGCTCGTAGAAGCGGTGGTCCTCGATGGCGATGACCGCTTTGCGCACCCACGGCGACATATCCTTCAGCGGGACGACGACGCGGTTTTGCGCGTAAAACCGGCTGATTACCGAGCCGTCGGCCGCCAGCAGCAGCGACTGTTCCGAGGGCGGGACCGGCTCAAACTCGTCGGGCAGCTCGTTAAACGTGGCCGCACCGGCACGCGACATCATGCCCACGGTGCCCACCGCGGGAAGGGCCAAGCCGGCGAACAGCACGGCCTGGGCGAGGATGAGCAGGCCGATCGCCGAGAGGATGCGGCGCAGCTCCCCGCGAGGCAGTGAGCGTGTGCGCGAAGGGTTAGGCATGGGCCTAGTGTACGTGGCACCCCTGTCGACTAGCGAGACCCGGTCCGCATGAGGGCGGTCACCGGCCGAAATGTAGTCGTCTTCACTCTCATGTTTTGGCTTTTGATATTTCTTCATGTACCGTCAATGGGGAGCGTACAGAACGCTTACAAGGAGTGAACCATGAGTGTCAATGACGACCAGACGTGGGCAGCACGGGCTTTGTGCGCACAGGACGAGCCCGATGCATTATTCGTTCAGGGCGCTGCTCAGCGCCAAGTACGTACTCGCTGCTTTGCGTGCCAGGTCAGACTCGAATGCCTGGCCGACGCCCTCCAGTCCCAGGCCAATTTCGGTGTGTGGGGCGGCCTGACGGAACGCGAACGCCGCGCCATGCTGCGCCACTACCCGGACGTCACCGACTGGTTCGAGTGGTTGACCACCTCGTCGGACGATCTGGCTCAGGAGATCCGCACGCCGGGTGCGCCGCGGGTTCTCGCGCACACGCGCCGCTAGGCGCACGTTTCTCGCCAAGCGATTCTGGTCGCCGCCCGCACCGATGGGGGTGCGGGCACGGCCGGTTTTCGCGAGGGCGCCCTCGCTTCCGTCAGGTGGAACTCTTTACCGGCCCGATGATGCGCCGATAGACTCGGTTTTATGACGAAATGGGAATACGCAACGATTCCGTTGCTCACGCACAACACCAAGCAGATCCTCGACACGTGGGGTGAGGACGGGTGGGAACTCGTCACCGTCATCCCCGGCCCGAACGGCCCGGACAACCTCGTCGCCTACCTCAAGCGGCCGATCGGGGAGTAGCACGATGACCCAGCACGCTCCCGTCACCGGGCGTCGGCTGCCGTCCGTCGCCCTCGCCGACGCCGGCCTCGTCCTGCCGCCTGTCGCCAAGCCGATCGCCGCCTACACGCCGGCGGCCGTCCTCGATGGGCTCACGCCGAGCCCGGGCGACCTCTACGTCGTCGCGACCTCGGGCCAGCTGCCCTTCCACGAGGGCGAACTGGCGGCCACGGGCCACGTCGGTACCGACGCCGACTGGTCGGGTCCCGTCGTCGACCCGGATACGGCGTACCAGTGCGCGCGGTATTCAGCGCTGGGCGCGATCGCCGCGGCCGCGCAGGTGGCTGGCGGCGTCGACAACCTCCTCGCGGTCACGCGGGTGACGGCGTTCGTCGCCTCGCAGCCGACGTTCACCGGCCAGGCCGCGGTCGCCAACGGCGCATCCGAGCTGTTCGGCGACGTCTTTGGCACGCCCGGCGTCGACCCCGAGGGCCGGCCCTACCCGACCGCGCACGTCCGCTCGGCGGTTGGCGTCGCCGTCCTCCCGCTCAACGCGCCGGTCGAGGTCGAGGTCCAGTTCCTCGCCCTCGCCCCCCAGTAAGCCGGCCGGCGCACCCCGCGCCCCGCGCGCCTGACATACGTCGCCCCCGACCGAACGATTCGGCCGGGGGCGAAGGCTTATCAGAGCGCGAGGGCGTCAGCGGGCGCGGCGGCGCAGCCCCTCGACGTCCAGCAGCGTGACCGCGCGGCCCTCGAGGTGGATCCAGCCGCGCGACACGAAGTGCGCCAGCGACTTGTTGACCGTCTCGCGCGACGCGCCGACCAGCTGGGCCAGCTCTTCCTGCGTGAGCTCGTGCGGGACGTGGATCGCGCCCGACTCCGTCCGCGTGCCGAAACGGTCGGCCAGGTCGAGCAGGGCCTTGGCGACACGGCCCGGGACGTCGGCGAACACGAGGTCGGCCAGCGCCTCGTTCGTGCGGCGCAGGCGCTGGGCCAGGGCCTTGAGCATCTCCTGGGCCAGCGACGGGTTCTTCTCGATGAAGTCCATGAGGTCTTTGTGATCGAGGTAGTACAGCTTGCACGGCGAGATCGCCGTCGCCGTCGTCGAGCGCGGGCCCGGATCGAACAGTGTCAGCTCGCCAAGGACTTCGCGCGGCCCGAGGACAGCCAGCAGGTTCTCGCGCCCGTCGCGCTGCTCCTGGTGGCCGAGCTTAATCTTGCCCTCGACGATGACGTACAGCCGGTCGCCGGGGTCGCCCTCGTCAAACAGGTTTTCGCCGCGACGCAGCACGCATTCGCCCATCATGCGGGCGAGCTGTTCTTGCGCGTGGGCGGGGAGCGTCTCGAACAGAGACACCTTCGTCAAGAAATTGGCGTCAACGGCCATCAGCGTTACTCCTCACTGCCAATCGAAAATGGCTTGATCATTCCTATTGTGCACCACATGTGACCTGTAACACCACCAAACGCAAAGAAACCGCGTTATCGCCCCAAAAAGTCGGTGTGGCGCCCGCGATGCTACGCAGATTCGCGCACACGAACCGTCACGTAATCCTCGTCCGGGCACGTCAGGGTGTCGGTCGGCTGACCGATCCGGGTCAACGCGTCGACGACGAGGTCGTAGCTGTACCGCTCGTGGCCCTGCGCCAGCGTGGTGAGGGGCGGCGTCGTGTAGGCGCCCAGCGGCTCGTTGTCGACACCCATAATCATGAGGTCGCCGGGCACGTCGATCCCCAGCGTCGTCGCGGCGGCCAGCAGCTGGGCGGCGTGGATGTCGTTGTAGCAGGCCACGGCGTCGCAGCCGGCGTCGATCGCCTGCTGCAGCGTCTGAACCAGCGCCGGGTCGTGTTCGATCGTCGAGGGCGTCGGCAGGCGCAGCACCTCGGGTTCGGGCAGCGAGTGTGTGGCCAGCGCGGCGCGGATGCCCTCGAGGCGCGGGGTCGCGAAGAACGTCAGGGCGTCCTCGATGGGCGTGGTCGCGGCGATGGCGCGGGCGCCGCGGCCGGCCAGGTAGTCGATCTGCGCGCGGCCGATGCGGACGCCGTCGCCGCCGGCCGGCGCGGGGTCGGCGGCGTCGTTGGGGTCGACCAGGGGGATCCCGGCGCGCGCCAGGAGGTCGCGGTCGCTGTCGGTCAGCCCAGCCGGCGCGATGACGATGCACGGGTGGACGTTGCGCAGCATGTCGCGCAGCGTCACCGTGCCCTGCAGCCACACGGCCAGCGCCTTGTTGGCCTGCGACATGAACGTGGCGACGGCCTCCTGCGTGTGCGAGAGGGTCGTCGAGTGCGGGAAGTTCGGCATGGCCATGAGGACGATGTCGGAGCTGCCCTGCTGCAGCGCCAGCGCGGACCCGTTGGGGATGTAGCCGAGCGAGTCGGCGGCCTCCTTGACCCTTTCGCGCGTGGCGTCAGAGATCGACTGGCCGGGAGTGTTGTTGAGGACATAGCTGACGGTCGCGCGTGAAACCCCGGCGGCCCGTGCAACGTCGGCGCTTGTGGCGCGCTTGATTGTCGGTGGCATGCTCACCCCTCTGATGTGTGTGGACTCATCATAGGCACACCGGCATCGTCAAAGGGTGGACGTTGCGGTGTGGCGAGACCCTCCGCGGGGCCGCCGGCATGTTCTGCGGCAGGCGGCCCCGCGAGGGCGACGGGGGAACAGCGTGACGGCTACTCGAGGAGATCGGCGCCGTCAGAGTCGCGCAGCTGTGTCGGGTCGATGACCTTCTGCGCGACGCGGGGGAAGTTCGTGCCGATGAGGATGATGACGATCAACGTCAGCCCGAACGAGAGGACGGCCAGCGCGGTGCCCAGGCTCATCGTCGACGCGAGTTTCGCACCGAGGACGGGCGCAATCGCCCCGCCCAGCGCGCCGACGTTGTAGCAGAAGCCCAGGCCGGCGGCCCGCTTGTCGACCTCGAAGTAGCCGCCGATCCACTTGGGCAGCAGGCCGGCGATGCCCTGGCCGAACACCTGCTGGAAGAACAGGAGGATACCGAGGATCCACAGGTTGTGGCCCAGCATGAACACGGGGAAGATGAAGACCTCCGAAACCAGCAGCGACACCCAGTACGCCTTCCGCGTGCCGAAGCGGTCGCCCGTGAAGCCGGCGACGATGCAGCCGACCGCCGCGCCGAAGCCCGCAAAGAACATGACGTTGGCGACGTGCGTCGGGTCCAGGCCCATGCCGACCTTCGCGTCGGACAGGTAGGTCGGCAGCAGCGACTGGATCGGCCACGAGTAGAGGAACGCGCAGAACACGACGATCATGACGGCGATGCCGGTCGGCCAGCGCTTGCCCTCGAACTGGGCCATGTACGAGATGAAGACGACGGCGATGAAGATGCCCAGCGCGATCGTCAGGACCTTGGGGACCGACACGGCGAAGATAAGGACGAGGGCAGCGAACGCGCCGATCGTCGTGATGATGTTGACGACGCGCAGCTTGCCCTTGTACAGGGTCGCCAGCATCGTCGGGGCCATCTCGGTCTTCTGCTCCTTGGCCTTGGCCTGGGCGGCCTCCCAGTCGCTGGACTCGGGGATCGCGCGGCGCAGCCACAGGGTGAGGGCGATCGGCACGAGACCGAGGGCGAACATGAAGCGCCAGCCCCAGTTCGGGTGCACCGAGTCGCCGAACGGGACAACGAAACGGTAGAACTGCGCAGAAATGACGGCGCCGATCGAGAAGCCCGAGATAAGGAAGCCCGACGCCTTGTTGCGCAGGTGAACCGGCCACGACTCGATGACGTACGTCGAGGACGACGAGTACTCGCCGGCCATACCGGCGCCGATGAGCAGGCGCGCGGCGAACAACACCCAGTAGGCGGGGGCGAGCGCGCAGATGATCGAGCCGACCGAGAACAGGAGAATCGAGACGATCATCGCGGACTTGCGGCCGAAGCGGTCGGCGTAGGCGCCCAGCGCGAGGCCGCCGAACCAGCGGGAAATGAACGCCGCGGAGACCAGGGACGCGCCGGCGACCAGCGAGAGGTTAAAGCTGTGGCGGATCTCCGAGAGGATCAGCGAGATGATGACGAAGTCGAAGCCGTCGAGCAGGTAGCCCATCCAGGCTGCCCAGAAAGCCTTCCACTGGGTCTTCGAGATTTCCGAGACCCAGGACTGTTTTGTCGTTGTGGACATGGACACTCCTCTGTGATGTGGGTGGGGGCGACGGCGACCGTGGCGGTCGCCCCGTGGGACCAGCATATATTGATCAGTCGTCAGACGTACGAGGTGTGATGAATTGTGTGAATGTTTTCGAGGGCGCCGGGGGTGCGGGCCGGTGGTGTGTGGGGTGCGGGCAGGTGTGCGCGGGGCGCCGGGTGGGGTGCGTCGTCCGGTTAGGGTGGGCGTCGCTGGAATTGTGGAGCCCTGTTATTAGAAGGGGCGGCTAGGCGTGACTTGCGAGTTCGGGTAGCCGAATTATAAGGTGTGACTATGAAGAAATTGCGAGTCATTGCCGCTACGGCAGTTATCTGTTCCCTCGGTCTGGTGGGCTGTCAGAATTCCGACTCTGGTTCGTCGTCCTCGTCGAAGGATGGCGACAAGCCCACCGTGATCACAACGTTTACCGTCCTCGCGGACATGGCGAAGAACGTCGCCGGCGACCACCTCAACGTCGTGTCGATTACGACGCCGGGCGCCGAAATCCACGACTACCAGCCCAAGCCGGCCGACATTAAGAAGGCGGCCGACGCCGACCTCATCATCAACAACGGCCTGGGCCTCGAGCGCTGGTTTAAGCGGTTCGTCGCCGACTCCAAGGCGCCGACCGTCGACGTCTCCAAGGGCGTCACGCCGATGCCGATCGCCGATGGCCCCGAAAAGAACGAGCCGAACCCGCACGCCTGGATGTCGCCGAAGAACGGCGAAATCTACGTCGACAACATGGAGAAGGCGTTCGCGAAGATCGACCCCAAGCACGCCGACGACTACAAGGCGAACGCCGAAAAGTACAAGCAGAAGATCGAGAACATCTCGAAGACGATGACCGACGAGCTCGAGTCGCTGCCGAAGAGCCAGCGCGTGCTCGTCACGTGCGAGGGCGCGTTCTCGTACCTCGCCCGCGACACGGGGATGACCGAAAAGTACCTGTGGGCCGTCAACGCCGAGGGCGCCCTCAAGCCCCAGCAGGTGTCGGACGTCGAGGCGTACGTCAAGGAAAACAAGGTGCCCGCCGTGTTCTGTGAGTCGACCGTGGGCGACAAGATGAAGCCCGTCGTCGAGGCCACCGGCGCGAAGTTCGGCGGGATCCTCTACGTCGACTCGCTGTCGGGCCCGAAGGGCGACGTCCCAACGTACCTTGACCTGCTCAGTTACGACGCCAAGACCATCACTTCGGCACTGACAGGGTCAGGCAAGTGAGTACCCGGTCAGCCCTCGGGGACGTCTCCTCCGTCCTCGAGGTGACTGACCTGTCCGTCTCGTACGGACCGATCCCCGCCCTGCGCGACGTCACGCTGACCGTCGACGCAGGGCGGGTTTGCGGCCTCGTCGGGATGAACGGGTCCGGCAAGTCGACGCTGTTCAAGGCCCTGATGGGGCTGGTTCCCCACCAGGCCGGACACATCGAGCTGTGCGGCACCGACTCGCTGACCGCGCGCAAGCATGGCTGGGTCGGCTACGTGCCGCAGAACGAGGAAATCGACCTCACGTTCCCCCTGCGCGTCCGCGACGTCGTCATGATGGGCCGCTACGGGTTCATGGGGTTCACCAGGCGCCCGAAAGAGGAGGACGAACGCCGCGTTGACGCCGCCCTCGAGACGACGGGACTGACGGGCCTGGCGCACCGCGGCATCGGCGATTTGTCGGGTGGCCAGCGCAAACGCGTGTTCGTCGCGAGGGCGCTCGCGCAGGGCGCCCGCCTGTTGCTGCTCGACGAGCCGTTCGCCGGCGTCGACCGCACGTCCGAACGAATGATCACCGAGCTGCTGCGCACGCTCGCGGCCGACGGGGTCGGCATCGTCGTCTCGACGCACGGCCTCGGCGCCGTGCCGGCCCTGTGCGACGAGGTCGTCCTCCTCAACCGGTCGATCTGTTTCGTCGGGCCGGTCGAGCAGGCGATGAGTCCCGAGGTGTTGGACCAGGCATTCCGGTCCCTAGATGAGGAGGAATCCGGTGAATAGCGTCGTGGCGGCCGCGTCGGCCGCGGTCATGTGGGGCGACGTCGGCTCCGTCGCCCGCAAGCCCTGGTGGTCCGTGCTCACCGAGCTGTGGACCCACGGGTTCATGGTGCGCGGCTTCGCGGTGACGCTGATCGCCGCCCTCGTGTGCGCCATGCTGTCGTGCTGGATGGTGCTGGTCGGCTGGTCGCTCATGGGCGACGCCCTCTCGCACGCCGTCCTGCCCGGCATTGTCCTCGCCTACCTGTTCGGGGTGCCGTTCTCGATCGGCGCCCTCATCGCGGCGCTCATCTGCGTCGGGCTCATCGGCGGCGTCAGGCATAACCCCCGAATCAAGCAGGACGCGGCGATCGGCGTCGTCTTCACGACGATGCTGGCGTTCGGGTTCGTCCTCGTGTCGGTATTCCCGTCGCAGATCAACATGGAGCACGTCCTCTTCGGCGACATGCTGGGCATCACGATGTCCGACGTCATCCAGGTCGTCATTCTCGCGCCCCTGGCGGGCATCGTCTTGTACCTCAAGCGGCGTGACCTCACGCTGTTCGCCTTCGATCCCACGCACGCCGCGGCGATTGGGCTGTCGACCAAGCGGCTGTCGGCGCTGCTGCTCGCGTGCATGGCCGTGACGGTCGTCGTCGCCATGCAGGCCGTGGGCGCCGTCCTCATCGTCGCGCTGCTGATCATCCCGGGCGCGACGGCCAGGCTGCTGACCAAAGACTTCGAGCGGATGATGTGGTGGGCGATGGGCATGTCCGCCGTGTCCGTGACGATCGGCGTCTACGTGTCGTACTGGTGGAACACGGCGTCGGGCGCGACGGTCGTCACCGTCCACGGCCTCGTGTTCGCGATCGTCTACCTGGTCTCGCCCCAGGGCCTGAGGGCGGTCACCTCGCGCAGGCCCGTCAAGGCGAAGGCACAGGCGCAGGCCCCGGCGAGAACCGCGGCCTAGCCGCCCCGGGGCTCATCACAGAACGAGGGCGCCCCGCCAAACGGTGAGGGCGTCCTCGAAGCACATCCGTGTGGACAGTGCCGCGCCCGCTAGTACACCTCGAAGCCGCGGGAGCGGAAGATGTCGCGGGCGGCCTCGGCCTCTTCCTTCGAGGGCGGCTGGGTGTCGCCCAGCTGGTAGGGGATGCCCAGGCGCTCCCACTTGTCCTCACCCATCTTGTGGAAGGGCAGGACCTCGACGCGCTCGACGGTGTCTTTCCACCGGGCGGCGATGTCGGCGGCCTTGGCGATGTTGTCGGGGTCGTCGGTCAGCCCGGGCACGAGGACGTACCGGATCCACTTCTTGACGCCGAACTTGTCGGTGCGGTCGCCGAACGTGATCGTCGGCGCCAGCTCTTTCCCGCAGACTTTCTTGTAAATGTCGGGGTCGCCGGACTTGATATCCAACAGGACGAGGTCGATGTTGCTCAGCTCGTCGTCGGGGATCGACGCGCCGAGGAAGCCGCACGAGTCGACGGTCGTGTGGACGCCGCGCGCGTGGACCTCGCGCAGGAGGTTCCGCAGGAACGCGGCCTGCAGCATGGGCTCGCCGCCGGAGAACGTCACGCCGCCGCCGGTCGCGTCGTAAATCGGCTTGTACCGCATGATCCGGTCGATCGCGTCGGCCAGGAGGATCGGGTGGCCGTCACGCATCTTCCACGTGTCGGGGTTGTGGCAGTACAGGCACCGCAGCTGGCAGCCGGCGAGGAACATCGTCAGACGCGTGCCCGGCCCGTCGACGGCGGTGACGAGCTCCCACGAGTGGACCGAACCCAGCTCGCCGCTGCGGACACTGACGACGTGCTCGTGGTGGCTCATCAGCGGCGCATCGGGGATGCCCGCCAGCCCGGTGCCGCGCAGCCGGGGAACGTCCTCTTCAATCGGCTGCGGCCGATATTCGCCCGTCGTGCCGTCGCCGGCCGACGCAACCGATGGGGTAGGTAGTGACACCGCCATGGCTTTCCTCCACGTGTTGGTCAAGAGGGCGCGATGCGCCAAAGAACGCGCCGGGAGCGAGCCTGAGCCCGCCCCCGGCGCGCGAAGCGAAACGAAAGACCTAGGGCTTAGCGGCCCTGGTGGAACGTACGCGAAATGACGTCGAGCTGCTGCTCGCGGGTCAGGCGAACGAAGTTCACCGCGTAGCCCGACACGCGGACGGTCAGCTGCGGGTACTTCTCCGGGTGCTCCATGGCGTCCTCGAGGGTCTCGCGGTTGAGGACGTTGATGTTGGCGTGGTACAGGCCCTTACCGCCGCCGTCCTGCTCGCGCGCCGCCTTCATCGACTCGAGGCGTTCGTCGAAAGTCTTGATGGCCATTGTTGTTCTCCTTGTGGGTGATATCGGGATCGATTGTTCGAATCCCAAGGGAAAGCGCGCTGCTTAACCCTTGCGGATGAAGCCGGCATCCATGATGCCGACCAGGTTGGTGATCTGCTCGTCCTCGGTGCGGCCCAGGGACGACGGGACGATGGTGTTCGTCAGCGAGATGCCGTCGAGGGCGTCGTTGTAGTCGAGCTTGCCGACCGACAGCATCGACGCGAGCATGCCGTGCGTGTCCATCCCGTTCTCGGGGTTGGCGCCGGGCGCGAACGGCGTGCCGGCCTCGTGGCCCGACGGGAACGCACCCGTGGCCTTGCCGTAGACGACGTTCGACGTAATCGTCAGCACCGACTGGGTGGGGATGGCGTCGCGGTACATGGGGATCGCGCGGATCTTCGACATGATCGTGTGGACGATCGTCGCGGCGATCTCGTCGGCGCGGTCGTCGTCGTTGCCGTAGACCGGGAACTCGCCCTCGGTCTTGTAGTCGACGACCAGGCCGGTCTCGTCACGGATCGGCGTGACCTTGGCGTACTTGATGGCCGACAGCGAGTCGGCGACGATCGACAGGCCGGCGATGCCGCAGCCCATCGTGCGGACGATCTCGGAATCGTGCAGCGCCATCTCCATCGCCTCGTAGGCGTAACGGTCGTGGCAGTAGTGGATGATGTTGAGGGCCTCGACGTACGTGCCGACGACCCAGTCGAGCATCTCTTCGTACTTGCCCCACACGTCGTCGAAGTCCAGCGGGCCGTCGCCCTCGACCGGCTGGTAGCCGGGGACGATCTGCTTGCCGGAGACCTCGTCGCGGCCGCCGTTGATGGCGTACAGCAGGGCCTTGGCGGCGTTCACGCGGGCGCCGAAGAACTGCATCTGCTTGCCGACGCGCATCGGGGACACGCAGCACGCGATAGCCGCGTCATCGCCCCAGTGCTCGCGGATCTGGTCGTCGGCCTCGTACTGGACCGAGGACGTCTCGATCGAGACGCGGGCGCAGAACTTCTTGTAGCCCTCGGGCAGGCGGGGCGACCAGAAGATCGTGATGTTCGGCTCTGGGGCGGGGCCGAGGTTCATCAGGGTCTGGAGCAGACGGAACGACGTCTTGGTGACCAGGGTGCGGCCGTCCTCGCCGAAGCCGGCGTCCGACCAGGTGGCCCAGTAGGGGTCGCCCGAGAAGATCGCGTCGTAGGCGATCGTGCGGAGGAAGCGCACGATGCGCAGCTTGATGACGAGGGCGTCGATGATCTCCTGCGCGTCCTCTTCCGTGAGGATGCCGCGGGCGAAGTCACGCTCGAAGTAGCAGTCGAAGAACGCCGACAGGCGGCCGATCGACATGGCCGCGCCGTCCTGCGACTTCACCGAGCCGAGGTAGCCGAAGTACGTCCATTGGACCGCTTCCTTGGCGTTCGTGGCCGGGCCCGAGATGTCGAAGCCATAGGAGGCAGCCATGGCCTTGAGCTTCTTCAGGGCCTTGATCTGCTCCGAGTGCTCCTCGCGGTAGCGCGCCCAGTGCTCCGAGAAGGGCTTGTCCGCGTAACGGTCCTTGTCCTTCGTCTTTTCCTCGATGAGCTTGTCGACGCCGTAGAGGGCGACGCGGCGGTAATCGCCGATGATGCGGCCGCGGCCGTAAGCGTCCGGCAGGCCGGTGATGATGTGCGACGAACGGGCCGCGCGGATTCGCGGGGTGTAGATGTCGAAGACCGCGTCGTTGTGGGTCTTGCGGTAGCGGGTGAAGATCTTCTTGATCTCCGGGTCGGCTTCCTTGCCCGCCTCTTTAATGGCGGTCTCGACCATGCGCCAGCCGCCGTTCGGCATCATCGCGCGCTTGAGCGGGACATCCGTCTGGAGGCCGACGATCACGTCGTCGTCATCGGAAATGTAGCCGGCGGGGAAGGCGTCGACGTCCGCGGGGATCTTCGTGTCGACGTCGTAGACGCGCTTTTCGCGCTCGACCGAGAGGTACTTCTTGTCGAGGGTGTCCCACAGGCGGAGCGTCTTCTCGGTGGGGCCGGCGAGGAACGACGCGTCGCCCTCGTACGGCGTGTAGTTCTTCTGGATGAAGTCACGAACGTCGATGGATTCACTCCACGAACCGGGGGTGAAGCCCTCCCAGGCGTTCGACGTCTCGGTTGTCGAGGACGCCTTTTCCGTCTCGGTAGACACTGTCGTCTCTCTCCTTATGGTTGAACTCGGGGCGGGCGGTTTCCCGCCCTGGGCTGCCGGCGGTATCGGCCCGGTGGGGCGCGATCTCAACCGGCTTTCCTTGGCTGAGCACTTCCTAATTTAGATTTCCCGTGCGCGTATCACGAGAGGTCTAGACGTGGTAGGGGACACACGTCCCGATATCCCGCCAAATAGTCGCGTTGTGACGCTGAGCATAAGGGCCAAAGGGCCCAGCAAACGGGACTTCTGGCGCCCTCGCGGGCGGCGATTAGGGCGCACCGATTCGGGCGGCGAGGGCGGCTGGGAGTGTTCGACGTTCGGTCGCGCTCGGTCGCTGGCCATTGGTGGCGGAGCGGAGGTGTGGGGGGCGCATGTCGGAGACTCGTGTGGCGAAAAAGTGGGGGAATCGCGCCGAAAAGTGGTAGTGTGGCTGCGATCACGCGGATCTGATTTTGCATTCGCCTGATTTCTGTGGATATAGTTTCACCTTGTCAACGGGACGAACCAAGTACCGAAGACGGGCCCCCATCGTCTAGCGGCCTAGGACACCGCCCTTTCACGGCGGCGGCACGGGTTCGAATCCCGTTGGGGGTACGACGGACGCTTCGGCGGATGTCACAACTTCATATGGCCCTGTGGCGCAGTTGGTTAGCGCGCCGCCCTGTCACGGCGGAGGTCGCGGGTTCAAGTCCCGTCAGGGTCGCCAGTTGGCTGGTGAACCGGCCAGCAGCTCGGCTCTGTAGCTCAGTTGGTAGAGCGTCCGACTGAAAATCGGAAGGTCACCGGATCGACGCCGGTCGGAGCCACCACTCGAAACCCTCGCGGCAGCGGGGGTTTTGGTTTATCCCCACCCAATCTCCCCCGGGGTCGGGGCGAGTGACCGGGGCCTTAGCCGAAACCCTGGTGAGGCACGTAACATGGGGAAGTATGGCGAGAAGGCATAAGACCAGGCGAACGGCCCCCGCGGGGTTGCGGGTGCCGCAGCCGCTCGAGGACGCGGTGATGCGGGTGCGCGACCTCGTGAAGATTTACGGCACCGGCGAGACCGCCGTCCTCGCCCTCAACCACGTCAACGTCGATATCGAGCGCGGCCGTTTCACGGCGATCATGGGTCCGTCCGGGTCTGGCAAGTCGACGTTTATGCACTGCCTGGCCGGTTTCGAGTCGATCACGTCGGGCTCGGTCGTCCTCGACGGCGTCGAGATCGCCGGGATGAGCGAACGGAACCTCACGAAGCTGCGGCGCCAGCGGGTCGGCTTCATCTTCCAGTCCTTTAACCTCATCCCCACGCTGTCGGCTGCCGAAAACATCCGCCTGCCGCAAGACATCGCCCACGAACGCATCGACCAGGACCGATTCGACGCCGTCGTCGATGCCCTCGAGCTGCGGGAACGTCTGGGGCACCGGCCGTCAGAGCTGTCGGGCGGCCAACAGCAGCGCGTGGCCTGCGCGAGGGCGCTCATGCAGTCGCCGACCGTCCTTTTTGCCGACGAGCCGACCGGGAACCTCGACTCGCACTCGACCGACCAGGTCCTCATGTATTTGCGGCGCGCGGTCGACACGTTTGGCCAGACCGTCGTCATGGTGACGCACGAGCCGCAGGCGGCGTCGTATGCCGACACGGTCCTCTTCCTCACCGACGGTTCGGTGGTGGCGCAGCTGGACGCGCCGACCGAGGACGACATCCTCGACTCGCTGGCCTCCCTCGATTCGTCCGAGGAGCGCGCGATGGCGGGGCAGCCGCCGTTGGGTGCGCCGATGGGCCTCGAACCGGAGCTTGCGGCGATGGGCGGGCCGATGGGCGGCCAGCCGCAGCCGGAGCCGCTGCCGTACACGGACGTGCCGGCCGAGTACGGCGACCCCTATCCGCCGTATGTCGGCTACGACCCGGGCGGCTACCCGGTCGTCATCCCCCACGTCCAGCCGTCCTCGCCCGACTACGTCAACCAGGGCGAGCCGCCCTATGGCTACGACGACTACTCCGGCCCGGTGAACTATGCGGCGCACGGCTACCCGGTCGACCAGGAGGTCGCCGGGGCGCCCGACTATCCGGGGCAGGCCGTCGACCCCTACTACCAGGGCGGATACCCCGAGGACGGCTACGGCGGCCAGGCCCCCTATGGCGCCCAGGAGGGCTACCCGGAGGGCGGCGTCACCGGCGGCCAGGACGGCTACCCGGAGGACGGCTCGTGGCGGGCGGATGGCTACGACGGCAGGCGGGACGGCTAGATGCGGCGTGTCGTTCTGCGCGGCCTCAAGGCCAATATCGGCCGATTTGTGCTGACGCTGCTGGCGGTGCTGCTGGGCGTGGCATTCCTGTCCGGCACGCTCGCACTGCGCGGGGTGCTCGCCAACTCGTTCTCGGCGGCGCTGGGGTCATTCAACACCTACCCGATCTACGTCGAAGGGCCGAAGCAGCACGTCTCGACCGGTACCGACCAGGCGTCGTACGCCGCCCTCGACGCGTCGATGGCGTCGGAGGTCCGGCAGGTCGAGGGCGTCAACCGCGCCGACCCCCTGTATTCGGCGGCGGTGTCGGTCCTCGGGCCCGACAAGAAGCCGCTGCCGGTGCAGGGGTCGACGATCGTCGTCATCGGGCAGCAGAAGGGCGCGACCGAGTGGCCGAAGCTGACGTCGGGCGCGGCCCCGAAAGGCGAGCGCGAAGTCGCCCTCGAGTCGTCGGCGGCCGACCGGCTGGGTCTAAAAACGGGCGACAGCCTGTACTTCATCGACGGGACGACGCCCGTGCGCTACCGCATCTCGGGCCTGTATTCCTACCGCACCGACGTCGCCCTCGTGTCCGTCGGCGTGACGACGCCCGAGGTCGCCAAGGAGCTGAGCGGCGCGACGACCCGGGTGGCGCGCATCGGCGTGACGCCGCAGTCGGGGCACTCGACCATCGAGGTCATCAACGCGCTCAAGGGGCATTTCGGGTCGAAGGTGACCGTCCAGACCCGCGAGCAGATCAACGACGAGGCCAACAAAACCGTCAACAAGGCCCTGGGCTTCGTCAACACGTTCCTCCTCGTGTTCGTCGGCGTCGCGTTCTTCGTCGGCATCTTCATCATCACGAACACGTTCCGCATGTCGGTGCGGGCCGAACAGAAGCAATACGCGACCCTGAGGGCGATCGGGGCGTCGTCCGGCCAGGTGTTCCGGGTCGTCGCCCTCCAGGGGCTGATCGTCGGCCTCGTCGGGTCGGTGCTGGGCGTCGTCGCAGGTGGCGGCCTAATTCGCGGGATCGCTGCGCTTCTCGACCGCCGGTTCGGTATTCCGCTGGGCGACATCTCGATGGCGCCCGATGTCATCGGCTGGTCGCTCGTCGTCGGCGTGATCATCACCCTGCTGGGTGCGATCCTGCCCGCCCGCGAGGCCGCCCTCACGCCGCCGGTCGAGGCCATGCGTGCCACCGAGTCCCACGAGAAACCCCTGGTCTTGCGGGGAATCCTCGGGGCGGTGGTGACGGCGGTCGGCGTCGGCACGATGATCTGGGTGATCCGCGCGTCCCACCCGACCGGCGCCGTCATGGCCATCGCGGCGTGCTCGCTGGTGCTGGGCGCCCTCATGCTGGGGCCGGTGCTGGCGCGGCCCGTCATGGCCGTCCTCGCGCTGCCGTTCCGCCTGATCCGGCCGCTGGGGCGCCTGGCGCTGCGCAACGCGTTGGCGAACCCCAGGCGGTCGGCGATTACGTCGGCGGCGCTCATGGTGGGCGTCATCCTCGTCACCGCGGGCTCGGTGGTGGCGGCGACGGTCAAGGCGTCGACCTCGGACCTCGTCGACTCCGAACTGTCGTCCGACCTCGTCGTGTCGTCGATCGTCAGCCGCGGCGTGCCGACGAAGGTCGTCGACGAGGTCTCGCACATTTCCGGCGTTGACCGGGTGAGCAGCGACTTTACCGTGACGACCGCGCTGGTGGGGCCCGAGGGCAAGCAGGGCAAGCCTGACATGGTCCTCGTCCTGCCCAAGGATTTCCGCACGTTCATCGCGCCGAAGGTCACGTCGGGCGACGTCAAGGAGTACGAGCAGCACCCGGCCTCCTCGATGATCCTCTCCAAGGGCGAGGCCGAGCGGGGGCATCTGAAGGTCGGCTCGCGCGTCGTCGTCACGGGCAACACGGGCCAGCGGACGCTGACGGTGCGCGCGATTATCGACTCGGCGACCGTCGAGCAGGGCTACATGGTGCCGCCCGACCTGCCGCAGGCGATCGGCATCAACGCCGGCGAGCGGGTGCACCTGTTCGTCACCGTCAAGGACGGGACGAGCGTCGACACCGTCAAGCACGCGATCGATTCCAAGCTGGCCAGCCTCCACATGTACCAGGTCCAAGATCGCGACGAGTTCAAGGGCGAGCTTGCTGGGCAGGTCAACAAGGTTTTGGGGATCCTTTACGCCCTTTTGGGCCTGTCGATCGTCATCGCGATCCTCGGAATCATCAACACCCTGTCGTTGTCGATCAGTGAACGCGTCCGCGAAATCGGCCTCCTGAGGGCGGTGGGGATGTCTCGATCGTCGGTCGCTTTCATGGTGGTCATCGAGTCGATTCTCATCTCGGTCTTCGGCACCGTGCTGGGCCTGATTTTGGGCACGGCCTGCGCTTATGGCCTGTGCTCGTACCTGTCGAACGACGGGTTGAGCTCGGTCGTCGTCCCGTGGGGGACGCTCGTCATCATGGCCGTCGCCGCGGTGGTCGTCGGCACCCTCGCGGCGATCGCCCCGGCCGTCAAGGCGGTGCGGTACAAGCTGCTCGATGCGATCGCCCGCGCGTGAACAGATTCACGGTAGGGGTGGCGCGGGATCGCAAAGTAAGAAAAAATGAAAAGAAAAGGTCCGTGACGAGGAGAACACAGAGTGGCTGACCAGACCGAACCCACACGTCCCGATCCGTCCGGGGCCCCGCGAAAGCACGAGGTTCCCCCGACGCCGGGCTTCCATCCCGCTCCCGGCAAAGAGGCCGAGGGCGAACAGACGACGCGGATCCCGGCCACGCCGGGTTTCCACCAGGCGCCTCACGTCGACAAGGATGCGCCCAAGTCCGCGCAGAACGCGCCGACGGCGCCCACGCCGAAGCAGGCCGACACCCGCGCGGCTGGCCCCGGACGCACCCGCCCGGCCGGCCCGGCGCACGCGCGTCCGGTTCCGCCGGACACGCCGCCGGCGGG
>URAS01000017.1 GCA_900545825.1 uncultured Actinomyces sp. | reverse complement strand
CCTACACGAGGGTGAGGTCTTTGACGCGGTTGGGGAAGTAGTCCTCGCAGCCGCCCTCGCGGTAGACGTCGGCGGTCGCACAGTGCAGTGCGCCACCGAACGGGTAGGCGTCGCGGAATGGCACGGGGATCACGTTCATGCCCAGCTTGTCCATCTGTTCGAGCTGGTTGTGCTCACTGGCCTCAACAATCACCGTGTTGTGGTCGAGCACCAGGCAGTTCATCGACAACCACACGGACGAGTAGCACAGCGGCGGCGGCTCCTTGTGAGCCGGCAAAGCAGCCTCAACGATCTGCCAATCATTCGCCTCGAAGATCGCCCGCTGCTCTTCCGGAAGCGGCCGATGCGGGTTGTTAATGATCAAGCCCGGACGCAGCGGCACAAACGTCGCATCAATATGGATCGGGTACGGATCGCCCGGGAAGTTCACCGCGTGAACCGTCAAATCCGGGTAGTACCGCTTGAACCACTCCATCGCCTTACGGTTCGTCGTCAACCCGTGCTGGATAAACAAATCCTTACCCAGACGAAGGACGTCTGCGGCATCCCACATCGGCTCGACCTCGGTCGTGACGAAGTCCTTGTTAGCGGTACGCTCCAGGCGCTCCTCCAGGGAAATCTTCTCGTCGTAATAGTTGTGCTTATACGACGCATCCGTCAGGCGGGGACGGGGAGCCTGGGTCCACTTGAACTCCGGGTCCTCCTCGAAGTACTGCTCCATCAGCGGCCAATACGCCAGGTACTCGAAGTAGCGGCACCTAAACGAGTTCGCCGACGCCATAATCTCCGACCCGATCGTCAGGAGAATGTCACGCGGCGGCATGCACGTCATCATCGAGTCGGTGCGGAAGTCCGGGGTGATGACCGGCTGGTTCCACTGCAGCGGGGTCGGACGATCCACCGTCACCCCGTGCTCTTCCAACACCTTGGCCAGATAGTCGAGCTGGGCATTCGCCTTCTCCACCGTCTCGGTCGGACGCGGACCCCACATGCCCCGCATCTTCGAATCCACCGGCACCTTCTCCGAGGTCGCCGGCTCCTCCGGCGGAATCACCGAATTATCGGCACGACCAACAATGACCCGCTTCAACGGATCAAAGTCATTCCACGAATTGACAATCTTCGTCATCGAGGCCCCTCCTTATCGACGTATACCCACACAGGGTTACGCATAAGGATACACGTCACTCTTTCGGGCGTCTCGGGACCATCCGCACCATGGAAGCGGCTTACACGGCGGCCACGGGGTCTCCCTCTTCGGACTCGCGGATCTGCTGCAGCCCGCTCTTCGTCGCGAGGTCGAGCGAGGGCAGGAGGAACGAGAACAGGCCGGCCACGCAGACGATCGGCGCCATCCAGAGGAACAGCGGGGTGAGGGCGTGGACGTAGGAATCGACGATCCCGTTCTTGACGACCTCGGGCAGCGACTTGACGAGCGCCGGGGTCAACGAGCCCGTGCTCAGGCCCTTCGCGTGGGCCTGCGCCATCATCGCCCTCACCGTCGGGTCGGTCGAGTGCGCCAGCTGGGTGAACAGGTCGGTGATCCGGTCGGTCAGGCGCGTCGTAAACAACGTGCCGACCGCCGACGCGCCCACCGAGACGCCGATCTCGCGGAAGAAGTTGTTTCCCGAGGTCGCAGCCCCGACCATCGTCGGGGGCACGGCGTTTTGGACGAGGAGGACGAGCAACTGGAAGAACAGGCCCAGGCCAGAGCCAAGGACGAACGTGTAGACCTCGAGCCAGACGACCGACGTGTCCTTGGTGACCGTCGACAGGCCGACCATACCGGCCGCCGCGATGAACGAGCCGACCAGCGGGTAGAAGCGGTAGCGGCCCGTCTTCGACACCCGGAAGCCCGACGCCGTCGACGCGATGATCATGCCCGCGGTCATCGGCAGCATGAGGAGGCCCGACTCGGTGGCGCTGACCCCGTAGGCGACCTGCAGATACGTCGGGATGTAGCTCAGGGCCCCGAACATCGAGCCCATGGCGAGGACGCCGATGATCGTGCAGACGATGAACGTGCGGTCGCGCAGCAGCGTCGGCGGAAGGATCGGCTCTTTCGCACGCTTTTCGACCGGGAGGACGAGTAGCCAGACGATGAGGGCGCCTCCCAGGAGGGCGGCGGTTTGCCAGCTGATCCAGTCGAACTCGCTGCCCGCCCACGCAGTGAAGAGGACGACGAAAACGGCGCCGGCGTCCAGCAGGGCGAGGCCTAGCCAGTCGACCGTGGGCCGGCCGGAGTGGCGCGGCAGCTTCATGAAGATCGCGATGAGCACCCACGCGATGACCGCGAGCGGCAGGTTGATGTAGAACACCCAGTGCCACGACACCGAGTCGGTCAGCCAACCGCCGATCAGCGGCCCCAGCACCGACGACACGCCAAACAACGCGCCCATCGGCGCCATATAGATCGACCGCACGCGCGCCGGCAAAATGTCGGCGGTAATCGCCTGCGACGAGATCATGAGGCCACCGCCGCCCAGGCCCTGGATAAAGCGGTAGACAATGAACGGCAGCATCGAGGACGCCGACCCGGCCAACGCCGACCCGACAATAAAGATCGCGATCGCCGCGAGGAACGTGTGTTTGCGGCCGATAAGGTCGCCGAGTTTGCCATAGACCGGCATCGACACGGTGATCGCCAGGGTGTAGGCGGTGATCGCCCACGCCATGTGCTCGGCGCCGCCGAGGTCGCCGACGATCGTCGGCAGGGCGGTCGCGACGATCGTCTGGTCGAGCGACGACAGGAACATGACGATCATCAAACAGACGTAGATGATCCAAAAGTCGCGGTCGGGGCGGAAATCAACACCCTCGCGGACGGAACTCAAACTGGGGGTAGACACTCTCTTTTTCCTCTTTCTTGTCAGTCGCGCGGGCACCCGAGGGCGTGCGCAAGTTCGCGGGTGATCCGCGCGGTGATCGTGCCGAGGTCGTCGCCCTCGGGATCCTTCTTCCACTCGAGGAACGCCACGCGTTCGACCGCGAAACTCAGGGTCGCGATGAGGTGGATCAGCGCGTCGTCCTCGTCGGCGCCCAGCCGTCGGGCGAACGCCCGGCGGACGTCGGCTTCGCGGTCCATGCGCTCTTCGCGTAGCAGCGGCAGCATGTCGCTGTTCGACACCATCGCCTCGAAGTAGCCGGGGTAGCGTTCGCGCAGCTCGATGATCTGTGCCGCGCGGGCGCCGACGACCTCGCCGAGGGCGTCGGCCAGCTGCGGTGGTTCGCCGGCGGCGACCCGCGCGAGGACCTCGGGCGGGTTGTCGATGTTCGGCAGGAACGCCTCGTTCTTCGTCTGGAAGTAGTTGAAGAACGTCCGCCGTGACACCCGCGCCTGGCGGGCGATGTCGTCGACGCTGATCTGGTCGAGCGGCTGCGTACACGCGAGGGTGCGCGCGGCGTCACGAAGGTCGTCGAGCGTGCGGGCGGCACGCGGCGACAGGGCGGAACAATCACTCACGCCCTCCATAGTGCACTCAGTGCAAGTTTTGCGCAACGTGCAGAATGGTGACATTCACCTCACGCCTGCCGCACGAGGGCATCCTGCGCGTCAGCTGGCGGCGGGCACGAGGAGCATGGCGGTGCCGATGCCGCCGACCAGGCCAAACAGGTGGCCCTGCCACGACACCTTCGAGCCGAAGCGCGGGAGAATCCCCCGCAACATCGACAGGCCCCAGATGCCACCGACGACGACGGCCGTCGCCATCTCGGGGCCCGGCCCGGTCCTCACGCCCGCGGTCATGATGTAGCCGAAATAGCCGAAGATCAGGCCCGACGCACCCACCGTGGGGACGCCCGGCCGGTTGATGAAGAACGCCCCGAGCCCGGACGTGATCATCGCGGCGATCGTCACGAGGCCGAACAGGTCGAGACTGGCCAGGCCGGGGACGGACGCGAGACTCGGGGGCAGCGCCGGCGTGGGCTGGTAGCTGAGGATCGCGCCGAAAATAAGGAACGGTAGCGTGTTGGCGAACAGGTGGAACCAGCCTCCGTGCGCGAAGGGCGCCGTGACGATCGCCCACAGGTGCGTCGGCATCCACGCGCGGATCGCGAGGGCCCGCGAAAGATGGTGGTGGGTGCTCGACGCGACGACCTCGACGATCCACATGATCCCGAGGAGGATCAGCGGATATCGGGCCTGGTCGACGAACGCGTGCAGCCAGGCTTGGGGGTCGGAGAGGAACGACTCGATCATTTCCCCATTATCGCCTGTGTCCCCACGGGCGATAATCGTCGAGTTATCCACAGTCGCCGAGGGCAGCACGAGCGTGGAGGTCGGAGGCGCCCTAGCGTGGACCTATCACCACCGAGATGTGAGGAGGACCCTATGACCACTGTCGAGACGACCGACCAGGCGACGTGCGAGGGCGAGGGCGCTGGTGCAGCGCCCGATGGCTCGGCCGATAAGCGGGGCGAGGACGCCCTCGAGGTACGCGGGCTGATCCGCGGCGAGGACGGCCTCGTGCGGCCGGCGTGGGCCAAAAACCCCGAGATTGCGCGGTATTACGACACCGAGTGGGGGCGGCCGGTTACCGACGAGCAGGGCGTGTTCGAGCGGCTGTGCCTCGAGTCGCTGCTGGCCGGCCTCAGCTGGCTGACTATCCTTCGCAAGCGTGACGCGTTCCGCCAGGTCTTTCATGGTTTCGATCCCGACCGGGTGGCCGCGATGACCGAGGACGACGTCGAGCGGGCGCTGACGAACCCGCAGATCCTGCGGAATCGCCGAAAGATCGAGGCCGTCATCACGAACGCTCGCGCCTGCGTCGCCATGCGCGACGAGGGCGGGCTGGCGGACTTCGTCTGGTCGTTCGCGCCCTCCGAGCACCCGGCGCCGTACTCGGGCGACGCGGTGCCGCCGTCGACCGAGGGTTCGGCCCAGCTGGCGCGGGAACTCAAGGCGCGCGGATTCACGTTCGTTGGCCCGGTGACCACGTATTCCCTCATGCAGGCGATTGGCGTGGTCAACGACCACATCGTCGGCACGCACCTGCGCCCGACAGAGGACGCGCCGCTGCCGGGGCCGGCCGCGGATCAGGAGTAAGCGCCCGCAAAGTAACAGTGCCCTGTGCCACCATGGAGGAATGAGTGGCAGCTACACAGTCATCGACGTCGAGACCACGGGGTTTTCGGCCGCGACCGACCGCATTATCGAGATCGCGCTCGTGCACGTCACGGCGGCCGGCATCATCGACCGCGAGTGGTCGACCCTGGTCAATCCCGGCTGCGACGTCGGGCCCACGCACGTCCACGGCATCCGCAACGCCGACGTCGCCCAGGCGCCGACGTTCGCCCAGATCGCGCCGTGGATCCTCGAGCAGATCCGCGGCACCGTCCTCGTCGCCCACTTTTCACCCTTTGACCTGGGCTTTTTGGCGGCCGAGTTTAAGCGGGTGGGTGTCGAGCTGGACGATTCAGCGCTCCCCCAGGTCGACACGCGGCTCGAGGTCCCCCAGATCGTCGACGTCACGTCGCACAAGCTCGTCGACTGCTGCCGGGCACTGGGCGTCGAGCTGACGAACGCGCACACCGCGCTGGGCGACACGCGGGCGACGGCGCAGCTGCTCGTCCACTGTCTGCGCGCGGCCCAGGCCGACCCCGAGCGGGCGCGGCAGTGGCAGGAACGGCTCGAGGCCGCCGAAAACTACCCGTGGCCTGCGCCGCCGCCGGTCGTGCCGGTGGAACCGCGCACGCTCGCACGCCCTCAGGGGTCGGGCGAGGAGCAGGACTTGGACGCGTGGAAGGACGGCCTCGTCGAGGCGATGCGTACCCTCATCGAGCAGATCCACGCGACCGACGTCGAGCAGCAGTACCTGGCCGCCCTCGTCGAGTCGCTGGCTGACCGCACGATCACCACGGACGAAACCGCGGTCATCGAGACGATGGCGCGGCGCGCGGGCATGGCCGAGGGCGAGCAGAAGCGGCTCAACCGACTGTTCGTCGGCGCGCTGGCCACCGCGGCCGTCCGCGACGGCGTCGTCACGCCCGCCGAGGTCGGCGTCATCGAGCAGGTCGCGTCGATCCTCGGCTTCGGCTCGGCGAAAGCCCTGCAGGCGCTGGATTTCGCGGCGTCCCGCCTGGGCGGCAGTGCGGCCGGTGGTGCCCATGCCCGCGGCGAGGGCGTCGGCACCAGTTTCGACGAGACCGACGCCACCGCCCCCTGGGCAAACCCCGCCGCCCCGGCCGAGCCAGACAGCCCGGCCTCCTCCGACGGCCCCGCCGAAGATTAAACGCTCACCACAATTCCGAAACGCTCACCTCAATTGTCAAAATCCGGCCCTGAGAGGCCGAAATCGACAATTCAGGTGAGCGTTTCGCGTGGCCGGTGAGCGTTTCGCGCCGAGGGGGTAGGCGGCGCAGGGACGGGTGGTTGCGTGGGGCGGGCTGGGAGGTCACCTCGGCAGGCGACTGACGAAGCCTGCTACGGCGACCTCCCCCGTCCACGCCGAAGACCGACCCAGTATCCCGGCGCTTACCCCTCCGCGAGGTCGACCGGGCTCAGCGAGTACAGCATGTACTGGTCCTCGCGCGACGCCCTCACGCGGTTCTCGTAGAACTGCTGGGCCACCACGTTGTCGCGGTGGCAGCCCCACTCGTACTTCGTCACGCCCAGCGCCTCGGCCTCCTGCGCGAGGGCGACAAACAGCGCCGTCGCGACGCCGCGGCCGCGGGCCTCGGGGACGACGGCGACGTTTTCTAGGAAAAAGCCGCGCACGCCCGCATACGACGGGTACGACCGGTAGTAAAGGATCGCCCCCAGAATCTGCGTGTCGTCGTCCGGTTCGACCGCGACCAGGCCCTCGGCCCAGCCGTCCTCGAGGACGACCTCACGCAGGTTCTCGGCCGTCACCGTGCACGACTCGGGGCAGCCCTCGGCCTGCGCGATCTGGCGCGTCAGCGCGACCAGCTGCTCCTCGTCGCCGACGCGCGCCTTACGGACGCGCACGTGTTCCAGCGCGGGATGGTCCATCATCAATCCTCCTTGACGGTGTGCAGGCCGGGCCCGCTAGAGCATGCAGGACACGCAGCCCTCGACCTCGGTGCCCGACAGCGCCTGCTGCCGCAGCCGCATGTAGTACAGGGTCTTGATGCCCTTGCGCCACGCGTAAATGTAGTTCTTGTTGACGTCGCGCGTCGTCACCGTGTCCGGGTAGAACAGGGTAAGGCTGAGCCCCTGGTCGACGTGCTGCGTCGCCACCGCATAGGTGTCGATGATCGCGCGCGGACCGATCTCGTAGGCGTCCTTGTAGTACTCCAGGTTGTCGTTCGTCATGAACGGCGCCGGGTAGTAGACGCGACCGATCTTGCCTTCCTTGCGGATCTCGATCTTCGACACGATCGGGTGGATCGAGGACGTCGAGTTGTTGATGTAGCTGATCGACCCCGTCGGCGGGACGGCCTGGAGGTTCTGGTGGTACATCCCGTGCTCGTGGACGCTTCGGGCCAGCTCGCGCCAGTCGTCGGGCGTGGGCACGTGGATCGACGACTTCGCCAGCAGCTCCTTGCACTTGTCGGTCTGGGGCGTCCAGTCGCCCTCGATGTACTTCGTAAAGAATTCGCCCGAATAGTACTTCGAGTCCTCGAAGCCGGCGAACGTCTCGCCGCGCTCGATGGCGATCTTGTTCGACGCCTTGATCGCCTCGTACGCGACCGTGAGGAAGTAGATGTTCGTGAAATCGAGGGCCTCCGGCGACCCGTACATCACGCGTTCGCGCGCCAGGTAGCCGTGGAGGTTCATCTGGCCCAGCCCGATCGCGTGCGACAGGCGGTTACCCC
Organism: uncultured Actinomyces sp.; assembly: GCA_900545825.1. Classification (GTDB taxonomy): domain Bacteria; phylum Actinomycetota; class Actinomycetes; order Actinomycetales; family Actinomycetaceae; genus Nanchangia. The sequence goes on along the minus strand of URAS01000017.1, from coordinate 40,087 downwards.
GCTCGATCGAGGGCGCCGCCGCGATATTCGACAGGTCCGACACGGCCGTCAGCCCGCGCACCGCCGTCTCGATCGTCATCGAGAAGTCCGGCGAGTCCATCGTCTTCGCAATATTGAGGGACCCGAGGTTGCACGAAATGTCCTTGCCGACGTGGGCAAACGACAGGTCCTCGTTGTATTCGCTGGGCTCGGACACCTGGAGGATCTCGCTGCACAGGTTCGACATCGAGATGCGCCCGGCGATCGGGTTGGCCCGGTTCACCGTGTCTTCGTAGACGATGTAGGGGTAGCCCGACTCGAACTGGATCTCGGCGAGCGTCTGGAAGAACTTGCGGGCGTCGATCTTGCGCTTCTTGATGCGGCCGTCGTCGACCATCTCGCGGTAGTGCTCGCTGACCGAAATGTCGCTGAACGGCTTGCCGTAGACGCGCTCGACGTCGTAGGGGCTGAACAGGTACATCGGCTCTTTGTTGCGGGCCAGCTCGAACGTGATGTCGGGGATGACGACGCCCAGCGACAGCGACTTGATGCGGATCTTCTCGTCCGCATTCTCGCGCTTCGTGTCGAGGAAGCTCATGATGTCGGGGTGGTGCGCGTTGATGTAGACCGCGCCCGCGCCCTGCCTGGCCCCCAGCTGGTTCGCGTACGAGAACGAATCCTCGAGCAGCTTCATGACGGGGACGACGCCAGACGACTGGTTTTCGATCTTCTTGATCGGCGCGCCGGCCTCGCGCAGATTCGTCAGGCAGAGGGCGACGCCGCCGCCGCGCTTCGACAGCTGCAGCGCCGAGTTGATGCCGCGCGCGATCGACTCCATGTTGTCCTCGATGCGCAAAAGGAAGCACGAGACCAGCTCGCCGCGCGCCTTCTTTCCGGCGTTGAGGAAGGTCGGCGTGGCCGGCTGGAAGCGGCCGCCCATGATCTCGTCGACCAGGCGCTCGGCCAGGCGCTCGTCGCCGCGCGCCAGATACAGCGACACCATGGCGACGCGGTCCTCGAACCGCTCGAGGTAGCGCTTGCCGTCGAACGTCTTCAACGTGTACGACGTGTAGTACTTGAAGGCCCCGAGGAACGTGGGGAACCGGAACTTGAACGCGTAGGCACGCTGGTAGAGCGACTTGATGAACGCGAAATCGTACTGGTCGAGCACCTCGCCCTCGTAGTAGCCGTTCTCTACCAGGTAGTCGAGCTTTTCGCGGAGGTCGTGGAAAAAGACCGTGTTCTGGTTGACATGCTGGAGGAAGTACTGCCGGGCCGCGGCCTTGTCGGCCCAAAACTGGATGTTGCCGTCGGCATCGTACAGATTGAGCTGCGCGTTCAGCGCGTGGTAGTCCTGGGCGGGGTCCCGGGTCGATTCAACACCCGTGTCGGTCAGATACTCTGCCAAAACTTCACCAATCCTTCACGGCAGTTCTTTACGTCCTCGGGGGTACCCAGCAGCTCGTAGCGATAGAGGTCGGGCACCTGGAGCTTCCTGGAAATGATCGTACCGGCCAGGCAGTAGCCCTCGCCAAAGTTCGTGTTCCCCGACGAGATGACACCCCGGCACCAGCTGCGGTTTTCCTCGTCGTTGAGGAAATGGATCACCTGCTTGGGGACGGCGCCCTTCGCGCTGCCGCCGCCGTAGGTGGGGACGATGAGGACGTAGGGGCGCGTCACATGGAGGTCGTCCTCGGTGCGCCGTAGGGGGATGCGGTCGGCCTCGAAACCCAACTTGGCGACGAACCGTGCCGTGTTGTTGGTCGCCGACGAGAAGTACACGATGTACGGCTGGGACTGGCCCACTCCCCTGGTCCCCTTCCTGGACGAAGCCTTGCGAACACACCACCGGCCCAACCTGTGGGTCGGGCCGGTGGGGACGATCACGCCGAGGCGATGGCGCTCTGGGCGACGATGCTCTTGATCTTGTCGGGGCGGAAGCCCGACCACGCATCGTCACCGGCGACAACCACCGGGGCCTGCTTGAATCCCATGCCCTTGACGTATTCGAGGGCCGAGGGATCCTGCGTCATGTCGATTTCCTGGTACGCGATGCCCTGTTTGGCAAAGGCGCGCTTGGTCGCATCGCACTGCACGCAGCGGGGCTTCGAATACAGGGTGATGCTCATGGGGCGACTCCTTCGCTTGGTCGATCCACCCGAGGGCGAATCACATGGTTGTCATTTCATCTGGGGCGCGTAAGTGCGCCGTCTGTGAAGACACTATACCTAGTGCCCGGCAAATGCCAGCGACACAAGATGTAGGGGTTGTGGATGGCTGGGGATTTCCTGGGGATACCCGCGCCAGACTGGGGATTCCCTGTGGATCTGGCGGCGACACGCCGGGGTGTCGCGGCCCCCGTTTCGACTACATCTAGCGGTCGCCGACCCGTCGGCACCCGGCCTCACCCCCTTTCCTTGCGTGGCCACCAGGCACGCCGACACGCGGCAAAGTGGCCGCGAGGGCGCCCGGTGTCGCCCACCCGCGGGCGACATCATCATTCTTCGTCACACCACTGTCACTTAGTGATCCCCGCCATCCCCACCTGTGGATCGGGGCCGGACGGATTCTCCGGGCAAATTTGTGGATAACGTGGCGGCGCGGCGGCCGAGTGGGGCCCAGGCTGTTGCGTGCAACCTCGCAACGTCCGAAACTGGATGCCATGGGGAAACGCATGAATGCCGAATCGTTCAATCTTGACCACCGCTACGTGTCCGCGCCGTACGTGCGCATCGCCGACCGCAAGACGCTGCCGGGTGGCGACGTCCTCGTCAAGTACGACGTGCGGTTCACCCAGCCGAACGTTGCGCGGCTGGACACCCAGGCGCTCCACTCGATCGAGCACATGACGGCCGAGCTCATGCGCAACCACACCGACAAACTCATCGACTTCTCCCCCATGGGCTGCCGCACCGGCTTCTACGCGCTGACGCTGGGGATGGAGCCCGACGAGTTCCTGCCGATCCTGGCCGCCACCTGCGAGGACATCCTCAATGCCGACGAGGTTCCCGCAGCCAACGCCATCCAGTGCGGCTGGGGGGCCCACCACTCGCTCGCCGGCGCGAAGGCCGCGGTGAGGGCGTTCCTCGCCGGGCGCGACGGGTGGGAGCAGGTCACCCGCGACACGCCTTATCCCCGCGACGAGACGCCGCTGTCGGCCTCGAACCAGGCGCTCGTCAACAGCGACATTTCTCGCCCCTCGATCGACGCCGACGTCGACGCCGTCCTCGTCTTCGCCATGCCCGACGAGATGGCACCCCTGTTCCCGGAGGGCCTGCCCGAGCCGGCGGCCGCGTTTGGACCGGTCACGCTGTATCCGGTCGACGTTCCTGAGCGGCGCGTGTTTGCCGCAGTCAGCGGGATCGGGCCGGAGGCCGCGGCCTCGGCGGCCGCGGTCATCCTCGACCGGGTGAAGCCCGCCGCCCTCCTGTCGGTCGGCACGTGCGGGGGAATCTCGGGGGTCAAGGTTGGCGACCTCATCGTCGGCGACACCTACCGGTATGGCGACGCCGACGCCTCGGTGTTCGGGTACGCACCGGGCCAGGTTCCCGGCCAGCCCGAGTTCTTTACGGCCGCCGACTTCCTCGCCGACGCCGCACGCGGCCACGAGGGCGTCCACGTCGGTCAGCTGCTGAGCTCGCAGTCGTTCGTCTCGGGTGCGGACGCGGTGGCCAAGCTGCTCAATACGTTCCCGAACACGTTGGGCACCGACATGGAGTCGACGGCGTTTGCCCAGGTCGCGAACGCGTGGCACACGCCGTTCGCCGCGGTGCGCTGCGTCTCCGACCTGTGCAGCGGCGAGGGCGGCTCCGACGAGTTCAAGGAAAACCTGTCCGACGCGTCGGCGCGCGCCGCGGCGCTGGCGGTCTCGCTCATCGACCACGCGTAGCGCTGCCGCGCCCCGCCCGTGAACGTGACCTTTCCGTCCGCTTTCATCACCTTAACGCGCGTGAATCGGTGAACGTGATCTTTTTTGATCACGTTCATCAATCGGACGGCAGTGACCGGTGGGGCGGCGGGGTCAGACGTCGAGGGTCGGGGCCTGGCCCTGGAGGGTGTCGCCGCCCGCCTCGCCAGCCATCTCGGCGGCCGCGGCATGTTCGGCCCGCGCGCGTTCCTCGATGAGGGCGCGCAGGTCGATCCCGCGCTCGATGATCGCCGACATTTTGGCCTCGCCGACGACGCCCGCGAGCGCCGTCGCGATCGCGAGGTCTTGCAGCCCGTCGACGTCGAGCCCGGGCCAGCCGTGGATGCGGTCGCGCCAGGTTTGGGGGATCGCGTCGAGGCCGACCGCAGCCCCCATGAGGGCGCCGGTGACGCCGGCGATCGCGTCGGTGTCGCCGCCCACGCGGACGGCCTCCTCGACGGCGATGGTGAACGCGCGGGTGGGGTCGTCGCAGGCCGGATCGTTGGCGGCGGTGACGATCGCGCCGACGACCGCCTGGAATGCGGCGACGGTGAACGAGTTGTCGATCGGCGGCTTGAAGTACTGTTCGGCCGCCTGGCCCAACCAGTCCATCCAGTCGGTGCGCCGCTGGGGAGGCAACAGTTCGAGGCCTGCCTCGAGGTGGATGCGCCGCCGCCATGCGTGGTCGCCGACCTGGGGGTCGGTGACGGATGCCCGGATGGCTTCGGCGAGGAGGACGCACGAGTCGCCGGCCAGGGGGTCGACGTGGGTGAGTTCGGCGACCGCGCGGGCGGATTCGGCGGTCCAGTCGGGGTCGAGGACGCGGGTGAGGCCAATGATCGCGCCGCGCCCGAGGGCGCCGTTCGCGGCTGAGCGCGACGTCCTCCGGTGGAAGTAGGCGGCCGCGCGTCGCATCTTTTGCGCCGGCCGGCCGGGGACCTCGTCGTAGAGGACCGAGTCGAAGACGACGCGCGTCTGGGCGTCGAGCTCGCTGACGCCCGTGCGTAGGCCGGCGATGTAGCGGGTGGCGATCTCGTCGAGCGTGCTTTCCAGCGTGAAGTCCGTGCCGCGCGCGCCGACCTCGGCCAGGCAGATCGACAGCTGGGTTTCGTCGGACCACTCGGCGGGTTCGTATCCGCCGATCCCGCCGCCCTTCATGACGGGACGCCCCTCGAGTTTGGGGGCAACGAATTCGTAGGGCACCCCGAGGGCGTCGCCGCACGCCTGCCCGACGAGGACGGCCCCCGCCCGATCGGCCATCACCGCGAGCGGCGCGACGCCGTGAGACACCGTGAGCTGTCCCGCGCCCCGCATCGAATCATGCGGCTGGGGCGGCGTCACGGGATCGGGTTGTGGATCGACCATCGCCCCTACTCTACCCAAGAAGCCACGCGAGCTCGCTGTCCAACCTTTCGTGCCCCCGTGAGGTGTGGAATAGTCGACGAGTGACCTACCCTCCGCCGTCCCACCCCACCGAGCCCTCGCGTCCCGACCCGTCCCGTCCGGAAGACGAGGGCGGACTCCCGTGGGACGCGTGGCCTCCGCAGGACCAGGCCGGCGTCGGGCCGGACGAGCGGTATTCGCGTAGCGGCTACCCGCCCGAGCGGTATCCCGCTGCGGGTTACCCGAACCCCCAGCCGCCCGCCGGTTTTGAGCCCGCGCCGGCTCGGTGGCCGCTGGCCGCCCTCGAGCGCCCCGGCCTGTTGCTGCCGCCGGGCCACCCGGGCGGGGTCGGCACATACGAGTTTCACCGGCTGCCCTGGCTCAACCCGCACAAACACTGGTGGCGGCCGCTGGTCGTCCTCGTCGTCGCGGCGGCGGTCACGGCGATCCTCATGCTGGTTTTCACGGGGGTCGTCCTCCAGGGTCCCGAGGCGCACGCTTTCTCGATGCTCGCCCAGAATGAGTCCGGCGACATCCCCATGACCTTCCGGCTGTTGGCGATCGAGCTCTCCTCCGTCATCCTCATGCTGCCGGGCCTGCTTGTCGGGTATGCGGTCGCGCGGCAACGCTACTGGGGGTTCCTCCTCAGCGTGACCGGGCACGTGAGGTGGCGGTGGCTGGCCGTCTGCCTGGCGTTTGCCCTGGTCTCGACGGTAGTGCCGGGGCTCGTCGGCGCCCTCGGCGACGGGTCGATCGCGCCGGAAACGTGGCACCCCATGGAGATGTCGGCGTCGTGGCCAGCGTGGGCCCTCCTCTGTTTCCTCGTCTTGCTGCCGTTGCAGTGCCTGACCGAGGAGTTGATCTTCCGCGGCTACCTCATGCAGGCCGTCGGCACGTGGCTGGCCCACCCCGTCTTCGCGATCGTCCTCCAGGTGCCGTTCTTCGTCGTCGGGCACCTTTACCACGGCTGGGCCATGGCCGAGATCGCCACGTTTGCGCTGGTCAACGGCTATCTCGCGTGGCGAACCGGCGGACTGGAGGCGCCATTCGCGCTCCACTTCACCAACAACCTCCTCGCGTTCTTTGTCACGGTGTTTATCGAGGGCGCCGAGGACCCCACGACCTCGGGGACCGCGGGAACCTTTGTCGTCGCCCTCGCCGGGCAGCTGCTGTTTGTCGCGCTCGTCGAGTGGCGCGTCCGCCGCGGCGACGTCACCCGCGAGGCCGTCATCGCGCCACGTCCCGGCGTCCGCTACCAGACGGTCGCCGCCTTCGACTACCGCAACCAGCCGATCGACGTTCAGCTGCCCGTGGAACCCGTACTACCGGATATGCCGGGAGTCGTAGCAGAATAAGGGTGGCCGTAATTCAGGCCCGCCCATCAAGGAGGTCCGATGTCTCTTCCCACCCGCACCTGTGCCGTCCTCGCCGCCCTCGCGTTCGCCTGCTGTGGCCTGGCGGGCTGTTCCCACTCCGACAGCTCCGGTTCGCACGAGTCACAGACGCTGGCGTCCGACTCGAAGAACCCGCGGGTCACGGCCTCGAAAACTGAGACCCCCACGACGGAATCCAGCAGTGCCCCCGACACGACGCCGACGCCCACGATGTCGCTGCCGGCCGGCGTGTGGAGCGGCGTCGCCCAGGGCGTCCCCCAGGGCGCCCACCAGATCACGACGACGAACGACCTGGGCGGCCAGGCGGACGGCGAGACGTTCGCCGTCATCCAGCTGCCCGACGGCTCGGTGGGCTGCGAGGTGACGCTGCAGACGCCGCGCGTCCTCTGCCAGATCCCCAAGGCCAACTTCGAGTGCCTCGACGCCGGTGGGCCCGACAAGACGAACGAGAATTGCGCCGCGACCATCCAAAAGCAGATGCCGACGGCCGACCAGATCTATTCGGTGACCGACCTGTCGGGCTACAGCTACGCCAAGGCCGCGAACCAGCCGATTCAGACGGTTGACTATGGCTCGACCGTCATCCGCGGCGACTTCGCCTGCCACGCCGAAAAGAACGGCATGACCTGCTGGAACATCAAGACGAAGCACGGCGCCCTGTTCTCCGTCGACGGAATCGTCGGGTTCTAGCCCAACCCTGCGGGCGCCCGCCGGTCGGGTGACGCGACCGCGCCACCCGATCGGCAGATGACTACAGTACGTGCTTCCACACACTGATCTCGGTGCTTACGCATTCTGTCGTATACGCACCACCCCCTTGATGAGGGCGCCCGCGCCCGCCACGAGGAACGCCAAGCCGACGCTCTTGCGCGCCCACGCGCCCGTGCGGGCCAACGGGGCCGCACCCGCCGCCTGCGTCGGCGGCGTCGACACCTGGGGCTGAGTCGCCGACGAGGTGGGTGACGTCGGAGTCGCAGCCGCGGGAGGCGCCGTCAGCGTCACCGTCGGCGTAGGCGTCGGCGTGGGCGTGGGAGTCGGCGTGGGAGTCGGCGTGGGAGTCGGGGTTGGAGTCGGCGTCGGCGTCGGGGTCGGGGTGGGCGTGGGAGTAGGCGTCGGCGCGTCGGCGCTCGTCTGGGCCGAAACGACCGTCGGCGGTCCAGAGACGAAGCGGTCTTGCAGGGTCGCCGACTCCCACACCTCGTAGGTCGTGGCCGGCAGCCCCTCGGCGCGCACGCTCACCTCGACACGAGCCGCATCGACGGTGACCTCCAGGCGTTGCGGCTGGGCCGTCGCCTTGAGGACGACCTCGTGGCCGCCGGCCGCAAACGTCGCTCCCTTGAGGCTGACCGACAGCGCGCCCGCGGTCATCGCCGTGCCCTTCGCCGACGTCGGGGCCGCTACCTGCACCGTCGCATGCGTCGCGTCGGCGAACGTCACCTGCGGCGCGGGTTGCCGGTAGGGCCCGACGAACGGCTGGATCGCCTGAAGCGCCTGCGTCCCGGCAGCAGCCTGCGCCGCCTGGTGGCTGCCGCCGGTGTCACGCGGCGCCAGCTGGTAGATCGCGGCCGTCACCGCGTCGGTGGCCAGGGCCTGGCCGACGCCCGGGAATCGCGAGGGCGCATAGCCGACGTCGAGGAGGTAGGCGAGCTGGGCCTGGCGGGCTGCGGGGACGACCTCGACGCTGCCGAACGTGCCCGCCTGGGTCTGGAAGGTCTTCGCGTTCGCCACATACGCCTGACCAGCGCCGATGAGCTGGGACGACTGGTAGGTGAAGGTCCCGCCGCGGGCCGTCTGGTCGGCCTGGCGGTCGGTCGCGCACACGGCGTGCCGCCCACCGTCGCTGGTCGCGACGAGGTTAGCGCCGCGGTAGCCGGAACTGACCGGCGCCCACGTCGCCGTCTGGGTGACAACCGCATGGACGGGCGCGCCCGGCGCCAGGATCAGGGCCGCCCCGGCGAGGACGGCGGCCACCGCCGCAAACACCCGCACCCGACGGGTCAGGCGCACCCGAGCACGGACCGCGCGGCGCCCTCGGGAGGGGCCGCTGCGCCGTCGGGGCTGGTCGGCACGATGGGAGTGGAAGGAATGGGCTGGACGTTTTGCTGTCATGGTGTCGCTCCACGAAGAGTCGGTGGGGATGGGGTGATCCGCGGCGCGCCAGGCGCTCGCGGAGGCGGTCGGTTCCGCGGGGTGACGCGCGCCCGCCCGGCCGGGCTGCAGAACCGGCACGGCGCCGAGGGGACGGGCATGGCGGCCCGCGTGCCTCAACGCGAGGAAGGAATGAAGAATCGTCATGACCCCCACGATCGACGCTTCGCCGCACCGACGCTCACGCGCCCTCCCCACGCTGTGGATAGGCGGCGCGTTATGTCCGAATGTGGACACAAGCCGGCATCCCAGCCCATCCCCCTCCCCCCACCCACAGACGACGGCGCCCACCCGACCCGTCGTTTCCGCCGCAAGGCGACGCAACGACCAGGTGGGTGGGCGTATCGGTGAAGGGACGCGAGACGAGGACGCTACTTTTCAGCGACCAGCTTGTCGATCCACGGGGCGATCTGGGCGACCCCGTCGGCGTCAAACGCGCCGGTCCCGGTGCCGGCGATCCCAACGAACCCGGCAAGCTTGCCGTCCTTCGTCACGACCGGGCTGCCCGTGTCGAAACCGGTCTGCGTCTCAAACCCGGCAACCGGCGCAAAGTGGATGAACCCGGCCTTGGGGTTCTGGTGGTCGACGACGACCTCCTGGCGCACGAGCCCCTTCCCGTCCTCACTGAACGTGTAGACGTCGAGCTTGTCGCCGACCTTCGGCATCTCGGCGACGCGCGGACTCGCCTTGAGGCCGGGCAGCGCGGACGCAAAGTGCAGCGCGACCGCCTGCGACGTGTTGAGGTCGTAGGGGGTCTTCTCGCGGCGGTCGATCGCCACCTGCTGGCCGTCAGGCCCCACCTTGGCCGTGGTAGCGCCCGCGCACGGCGCCGAGCCGTCCCAGGTCAGAGCCCACTGGTCCGACACCATCGACGCGTTGCACACGTAATCGCCATCCGAATCATAGAGGGCGACGACGCCCGGGTTCGCGGACGCGTCGACCTCGGTCCCGCCCGTCGCGGCGAGGGCGGTCGCGGGGACGGCGAGGGCGAGGGCGCTTGCGGCAACAGCGCTGGCAACGATGCGTTTCATGAACGAAGTCCTTTCGATCGGATATCTTGACCCGTCAATTGATAACGCCTCTCACTCGCGTTTGCAAGCGGCGCGCCCCTCCGCCCGCCCCGTCCACGAAATGGGACGCTGCCTGCCCATTTGTTTCTCCGGGCGAAAATGTGGCCAGGCCCACGATCTCGCCACTTTTTCCTGCAACGTCGCGGATTATGCTGGCAACATCGGGGCACGTGCGCCGGTGTGCCGCCCGGGCATTAGGCTGGGCTAGAGGCGGGCCGCCCGCCCCGATACACTACGGGAAGGACTGGCCGGGTTCGGCGCTACCATACGGCGCGCAGGGAGGAGACCATTATGGGCGTGTTTGACCGCTTCGAAAAGGCGGTGGAGCAGGGCGTCAATGCCCCGTTCTCGAAGATCTTCAAATCGAACATCAAGGCCGTCGATATTGCGTCAGCGATTCGGCAGTCGATGGAAACCCACGCGGCCACCCTGTCAAACGGCCAGACGGTCGTCCCCAACGAATACGAGGTCTTCCTCGCCCAGGCCGACCTCGACGCGGTCGAAAACTCGAATTCGCAGGTCCTTTCCCAGGAGCTCGAGCTGGAAATCACGCGCCACGCGAAGGAGCAGAATTACAGCTTTGTCGGCCCCATTTCGATCACGTTTAGCGTCGATCCCGGCCAAACGACCGGCGCTATCGCGGTCCACTCACTGACGAAACGCGGCCCCGCCGCGCCGGTGACCACCGCCCAGGCCACCCCCCAGCACCCGATCATCGACATCGAATCCCGCCAGTGGCTGCTGACCGAACCGGTCACGGTGATTGGCCGCGGATCCGAGGCCGACATCGTCGTCCACGACTCCGGCGTGTCGCGCCGCCACCTGGAGCTGCGGATCACCCCCACAGGCGTCATCGCGACCGACCTGGGGTCGACCAACGGCACGTACATCGAGGGCCACCGCATCGACGCGGCGACGCTGCTCGACGGCAACGAAGTGACGATTGGTCGCACCCACATCCTCTTTTGGACGTCGGCCGCCGATGATGAGTAAGCGAGGATGCCCGTGAGCTCCGAATTTCTTTACGTCCTTATTCGTTTCGGCTACCTGGCGCTGCTGTGGATTTTCGTCCTCGCGGCGATCCTCGTGCTGCGCCGGGACGTCTTCGGCCAGGCGGTCGGCGGCCGCCGCCGCGCCCGCGCCCGCGCCAGTGCGGCCCGCAAACAGAAGAAGGGCCGGTCGCGCGGCACGATCGTCCTCGAGCCGCACGCCCTGTCGGTGACGGGCGGCCCCCAGGCCGGCGCCAGCCTGCCGCTCGGGTCGTCGGCCATCCGCGTCGGCCGCTCGAACGCGTGCAACCTCGTCCTCGACGACTCGTACGCGTCCTCGCAGCACGCCCGTTTCTATAAGTCCGACGGCGATTGGTATGTCGAGGATCTCGGCTCGACCAACGGCACCTTCGTCGAGGGCGAACGTTTGACCTCGCCACGCCGTCTTTCGGTCGGCACCGAGGTGCGTATCGGCCAAACCATCATGGAGCTTTCCCGATGAAGATCGCGCTGAATTACGGTGCCCGTTCCGATCAGGGACGGGTGCGCTCGTCTAATCAGGACTCCGCGTATGCGGGCCCCCACCTCCTCGTCCTCGCCGACGGGATGGGCGGCCCCGCGGGCGGCGACATCGCGTCGACGGTCACCGTGCACGAGCTGCGCAAGCTCGACGGCGACTCGTTCCTCGCCACCGACATGGGCGACCAGCTGGTCCAGGCGATCAACGCCGCACACGACCAGATCGTCTCCTCGTCGCTGCACGACGCCACGCTCGAAGGCCTGGGGACGACGTGCACGGCGATTATTCGTTCCGGCGACCTGCTCTCTCTCGCCCACATCGGCGATTCGCGGGCGTACCGGATGCGCGACGGCGTCCTCGAGCAGCAGACGACGGACCATTCGTTCGTCCAGTACCTCATCCAGCAGGGCCAGTTGACGCCGGAGCAGGCGGCGACGCACCCCCAGCGGTCGGTGCTGTTGCGCGTCCTCGGCGACACTCAGGGCCGCGTCGAGCTCGACCGGTCGACCTCGCAGGCCGAGGTCGGCGACCGCTGGCTGCTGTGTTCGGACGGCCTGTCGGGCGTCGTCCCCCACTCGGAGCTCCAGCGGATCCTCGCTACCTACGCCGACCCGGACATGGCGTGCGAGAAGCTCATCGAGGCCGCCCTCGCCGGCGGCGGGCCCGACAACATCACGTGCATCGTCGCCGACATCGTCGACGAGGACGTCGCGACCGACCTGCCCACCGCGCCGATCACCGTCGGTGCGGCCGCGCACGCCGACGCCAACGGGGCGCACATCCCCGTCACCCCGGACCTGCCGACCGCCGAGATCGTCCAGACGCCGCAGGCCCCGGCCCAGCCGGAACCGGCCGCCGACCTTAGCGAGGACGACCGCGCCACCCAGCCGATCGCCACGAAACCGCAGGCCGCGGCCCCCTCGCAGCCCAGCCAGCCGCAGCCCAGCCAGCCCCAGCCGCAGGCGACGCCCGACCCGGTTCCCGTCGCCGCCGCGCCCGCGATCGACGACGAAGACGAGGTCGACCCGCCCAAGCGCTCCCACAAGCGCGTGTGGATTTCGCTGCTGACGACGCTCGCAATCATCGCGCTCCTCGTGTTCGCCGGCTACCGCGGCCTCGCCTACATGCGCGACGGGTGGGCGCTGACGATCGAAGACAACCAGGTCGTCATCTACAACGGCACGCCCGGCACGGTCGGGCCGGTCCCGCTCTATCAGTCGCGGCGTGTCCTCCAGGGGTACACGGTCGTCAAGTCGTCGACGGACTGCGACAAGATCGAGACGTCGCACGACCCCAAGATGTTCGTTAACCCCGAGGCCGAACGCGTCCTCACCTGCGCGGCCGAGCGGACCCTCACGCCGTCGCTGTCGCAGCCGGACGAACGCACGGCCCTCCAGTGGCTGCAGCGGAACTCGTCCGAACTGGTCGTCAACACCGAGTCGTCCACGGCGTCTGCCACGCCGACGCCCTCGTCGTCACCGGCCACCACGTCGCCCAGTCCGGAGGCCACCCACTGATGTCATCTTTCGCCGTCGATCGTGCCCCTACGGGCAGGCTCGCCGAGATGAGCCTGCTCATCATCGCCTTCCTTATTGGAACCGGCGGTTTCGCGGCGACGATGATGAACCTCAAGGGCAGCCTCGACCCGTCGTTCCTCCGTAACTGCGGCGTCCTCTTCGTCATCTGCGTGGTCGCGCACCTGCTCGTGCGCTATTTCGCGCCCTACGCCGACCCGCTGCTGCTGCCGTGTGCGGTCGCCCTCAACGGGTTGGGCCTGGCGATGATCTATCGCCTCGACCTGTCGTATGCCGCACAGAATCACCCGATGAATGCGGCGCCGAAACAGCTGATCATCACGCTGGCCGGCATCGCCTTGATGGCGTTGACCCTCGCGGTCGTCAAGGATCACCGCCAGATGCGGCGGTTTACCTACACGTCGATGGCGATCGGCCTTGCCCTCCTCATCCTTCCGGAGATCCCGGGCCTGGGCTCCGAGATCAACGGCGCCCGCATTTGGATCAACCTGTTCGGCTTCCAGTTCCAGCCGTCCGAGCTGGCCAAGGTGTGTTTCGCGATCTTCTTCGCCGGCTACCTCGTCGCCCGGCGCGACTCGCTGGCCCTGGGCGGCAAGAAAATCCTCGGCCTCAGGCTGCCGAGGCTCCGCGACCTCGGCCCCATCGTCATCGTGTGGGGCGTGTCGCTCGCCGTCCTCGTGTTGCAGCACGACCTCGGCACGTCGCTGCTGCTGTTCGGCCTGTTCGTCGCCATGCTGTACGTCGCGACGAACCAGGTGTCGTGGCTGGTCATCGGCGCCGTCCTGTTCATCCCCGGCGCATGGCTGGCGGCCACCGTGTTCCCGCACGTGGGCGCGCGTTTCGACGTGTGGCTGCACGCGTTCGACCAGTCGGTGTATTCGCGCCAGTTCGGCGGGTCATGGCAGCTGGTCCAGGGCCTGTTCGGCATGGCGAACGGCGGCATGGTCGGCACCGGCTGGGGCCGCGGCTACCCGTGGCTGGTGTCGCAGGCGAACTCCGACTTCATTTACGCGTCGCTGGCCGAGGAACTGGGCCTGACTGGCGCCCTCGTCATCCTCGTCCTCTACCTCATCTTCGTCGAGAGGGCGATGCGGGTCGCTATCACCGTCCGCGACGGCTTCGGCAAGCTGCTGGCGTCCGGCCTGGGCTTCGCCATCGGCATGCAGGTGTTCGTCGTTGTCGGCGGCGTGACCCGTCTGATCCCCCTGACGGGCCTGACGTTGCCGTTTGTCGCGGCCGGCGGCTCGTCGCTGCTGGCGAACTGGATCATTTTGGCGATCCTTCTGCGCATTTCGAATTCCGCGCGTCGGCCCTCGACGCCCGGCGGCGCCGTGTCGACGACCGAGATCAACCTCATTTTGGACCGCGAGGCCCGCGAGCGCGCCGAGGCCGCCCTGTCGGGCCCGCGCACGCGCCGCCCCTCGGCCAAGTCGGCCAGCCCGGCCCCGCACGCCCAGGAGCGCAAGACAACGAACGTCGTCATGCCGAACGAAGGGGGCGATCGCGCGTGAATGCCCAGGTCAAGCGTTTGATGGTTGTCGTCCTCATCATGATTCTCGCGACCATGGTGTCGACGACGGTCACGCAGTTCTTCTCGGCCGAGAAGCTCAATCAGGACACGCGGAACACGAGGGCGATCTACAACGCCCAGGGGCGCCCGCGCGGCCCGATTATCGTCCAGGGCACGCCGATCGCGTCGTCGACGGCGCTGCCGTCGAAGGGGACGAACAAGCGGTACCAGCGCACGTACACCGCGAAAGACGGCATGTATTCGCAGATCACGGGCTTCTATTCGCTGCAGGGCATGTCGACGGGGCTCGAGCAGACCGAGAACGACGTGTTCTTGGGGCAGGCGCCCTCGCAGCTGCTGGCCCGGCTGTCCCAGATGGCCAAGGGGTCCGAGCAGACGGGTGGCGCGATCGAGCTGACGATCGACCCGGCGGTCCAGCAGGCCGCGTGGAAGGCCCTGGGAGGACGCCGTGGCGCGGCCGTCGCCCTCGACCCGTCGACGGGCGCGATTTTGGCGGCCGTATCGTCGCCCTCGTATGACCCGAACCCGCTGGCCAGCCTCGATCAGAGCGTCGCGGCGAAGGCAATGAAGGATCTGCAGGCCGACCCGCAGCGGCCGATGGATAACCGCGCGTTTGGCGGGCACCGGTTCTCGCCGGGGTCGTCGTTCAAGCTGATCACGGCGGCGGCGATGCTGTCGTCGGGCCAGTACACGCCCGACACCCGCGTCAATGCGCCGACCGAGATCTCGCTGCCGCAG
Organism: uncultured Actinomyces sp.; assembly: GCA_900545825.1. Classification (GTDB taxonomy): domain Bacteria; phylum Actinomycetota; class Actinomycetes; order Actinomycetales; family Actinomycetaceae; genus Nanchangia. The sequence continues at coordinate 24,893 of URAS01000017.1, read as the reverse complement.
ACGACGAAGACCCTCTCGAACATCGACCACGAGAGCTGCGCCGGCGGCCGCCCAACGTTGAGGACGGCGTTCGCCCTTTCGTGCAACACGCCGTTTGCCCAGGCCGGCATGGCGTTGGGGCAGGACCAGATGGAGGCGATGGCCGAGGCGTTCGGCTTCAACAAGTCGTTCACCATGCCGCTGGCCGTCACGGCGTCCGTGTACCCGCAAAAGAGCGGGAAGGACGCCGACGTCATGGCGCCGCCGCAGCTCGCCTACTCGGCGATCGGGCAGTACAACGACCAGGCGACGCCCATGCAGATGGCGATGGTCGCCGCGACGATCGCTAACGGCGGCGTCGAGATGAAGCCGTACCTGGTGGCGCACGAGCTCGACGCGAAACTCAACCCCACGTCGACCACGTCGCCGACCCGTATGGGCGAGCCGATTTCGCAGTCTGTCGCGAACCAGCTCAAGGACATGATGACCGCCGTCGTCAACGAGGGCACCGGCACGACCGCCCAGATCAACAACGTCCAGGTGGCCGGTAAGACGGGCACCGCCGAGGTCGGCGATTCCGGCCGTGCCGACGGCTGGTTCGTGGGCTTCGCGCCCGCCGACGACCCGAAGATCGCGTTCGCCGTCGCCATCGAGGGCGACCAGGACGGCATCCGCGCCCTTCACGGCGCCCAGGTGGCGCCGGTGGCCCGCCAGATGATTCTCGCGAGGTTGAGCCACTAATGACCACCGCCGTCGAAACCCGCAAGACCCAGGTGTCCGACCCGGTTACCCCGGTCGACCCGGCCGCGCGTCCGGCCCACGACAACAAGTCCCTGGCCAGCCTCCACGCCGGCCGCGTCATTGGCGGACGCTACATTCTGTCGTCCCGCCTGGCGATCGGTGGCATGGGCGAGGTGTGGCGCGCGATCGACGACCAGACGTCCGAGCCCGTCGCCCTCAAGGTGCTGCGACCCGAATTGGCTGGTCAGGAACTGTTTCTGTCGCGGCTGCGGATCGAGGCGGCCAACGCGTCGAAGCTCCACCACCCCAACCTCGCCCAGGTGTACAACTCGGGCGAGGAGGACGGCCTCGGCTGGATCGCCATGGAGCTGGTCGAGGGCACGCCTCTGACCCAGATCCTCACGGACAACCCCACGCTGCCGATCGACTTCCTCCTGTCGGTCATGATGCAGACGGCGAACGCCCTCGACACCGTGCATCGCGCGGGCATCGTCCACCGCGACATCAAGCCCGGCAACATCATGGTGACGCCGCAGGGCATGGTCAAGCTGACGGACTTCGGGATTTCGCGGGCGACCAACCAGGTGACGCTGACCGCCGCCGGCATGGTCATGGGGACCGCCCAGTATCTGCCGCCGGAGCAGGCCGTCGGCAATCCGGCGACGCCCGCGGGCGACCTCTACGCGCTGGGCGTTATCGCCTACGAGTCGCTGGCCGGGCGGCGCCCGTTCACCGGGAAACGCCAGGTCGACATCGCGTTTGCCCACGTCAACAAGCCGGTGCCCAAGCTGCCCGACTCGGTGCCGCAGCCGCTGGCCGACCTCGTCATGGACCTGCTGGAAAAGGATCCTCGGCGCCGGCCGCCGTCCGCCCTCGCGCTGGGCGATCGCATCGAGCAGGTGATGGCCCAGCTGGGCATTTCGTTCGCCCGCAGCCCCGAGGACGTCGAGGCCGCGGCAGCCGCCGCGAAGGAAGCCGACCGCCAGGCGCAGGAGCAGGCGCGGGCGATCCGCGAGGCCGAGCTGGCCGACGAGGCCGGCGAGGTCGTGCCCGTCGCCGCCGAGGCGGCTGAGGCCGTGCCGGCTGCTGCTGAGGCAGCGGTCCCGCAGCCGGTCGCTGAGGCCCCGGCGTCGGCGGCTGCGGCCGAGGTTGAGCGGCCCGAGTTCGTCGAGCCCGCCCCGATCATCGAGCAGTCCGAGGACACTCTCGCGCCTGCCGAGCAGGCCCAGGCGCCCGGCGCCGAGGACGAGGCCGAGCGCGAACGCTACGCGCCGGCCGTCTACGAGTCGGCCGAGTCCACGGAATCCGCAGAATCCGCGGAATCCGTCGAGTCCCAGCCGGCCGAGGCCGTGCAGCCTGCCGCAGCCGAGGCCCCGCAGGTTGCCGCCGCGCCCGCCGCAGCCACCGAGGCCGCGCAACCGGCGCAGACCGAAGCACCGAGCGGCGAGGCCGCGGAGGACGAGCTGGTCTCGGCGGCCACCCAGGGCCGCGCCCTCGATGCGTTCGAAGAAGCCGAGCCCACCGCCGAGGCCGCCGAGCCCGAACCCCAGCCACGGGCCCACGCCGTCACCGTCGAGGACGTCACGCCGCCCTCGATGCCGATCGCTCCCCTGCCGCAGTCGGGCGCCCAGACCCCCTACGTGCCGCTCGAGGCCGACGGGACGCCCCTCATCACCCTCGAGGGCGGCACGGTTCCCGCGCCCGACGTCATGCCCGACTCGGTGTTCCCGCCGGCCGACGCCGTCGCCGAACGCCGCGCGCAACGCGCGACGCGCCTCGAGTCGTCGTTGGGCATCGACATTTCCGACACGACGTCGCGGCCGATTGAGGTCGTCCTCGACCCTCAAATCGACATCCTCCAGCAGTTCGAGGGCCAGACCCTCCACCGCCCGGCGCCCGGGCCCGACGAGGACGCGGCCCTGCCCGACGCCGAGAACCAGGCGGCGATCATGGAGCAGGCGCTCGCCGACGAGGGCCAGCCCGCGGGCGACTACGACTCCGACGCCGCGTTCGGGTTCGCGCAAGATGACGCCCTCGACCACTTCGATGGCGCATCATCGCAGGCCGAGGGCGACTTTGCCGGCGATTTCGTGGGCCAGGAGGAGGTGTTCGAGGCCGAATACCACGACGAGTACGCGCCGACGTTTACCGACGATTCGGCGGACTTCGCCGACCAGCCGGCCCAGGCCGATACCGACGACCTCGCGGACTTTGCCGACCCCACGGCCTCGCCGGCCGAGGACGCCTTTGACGCGGACTACCGCCGCGGCGACTCGTTCGTCCCCCTGGAACCGGACGAGCCGTACGATGACGACCCGTTCGCCGGGCCGCAGGGCCACACCGACTACTACCCGCCGGCCACCGGCGAGGACGAGGCCACGGCCCAGGCACCCACTCCCGACGCGGCCGACGCGGACTACGCCGCCGCCCAAGCACCCGTCCCCGACGCCGCCGACGACTTCCAGCCGACCAGGCCGTTTGCCCCCTACGAGGGCGCCGACCAGTTCCCGCCCTCGCCGCCGGCCTACCCGGTGCCGGACGCGCCGCACTACCCCGACCAGCAGGATTACCCCGACCAGCAGGCCCCGGCCTATCCGCCGTCGCAGCCCGCGGGCCCGGCCACGCCCTACCCGGCCGCCGCGTCTGCCGAGGTGCCGCCCGCCCCCGCCGACGTACCACCCGCACCGGCCGGCTGGAGCGCCAACGCGCCCCTGTGGGGCGGCCTCAGCCTGCAGCCCGCGCACCCGATGCCGACCGGCTGGTCCGCGCAGCCCGGGCCAGCGACGTTTGACGAAATCTTTACCACGCCGATGTCCCCCGACCTCGACGAGTCGATCCGTCACTCCGCCGAGACCCCGGTCCTCGATAAGGAGATGTGGCTGGGCCCCGTCCTCACGGGCATCGTCATCTTCCTCATCACGTTCATGGGCCTCGTCATCGCCCACGATTCACCGACGCATTCCGGCTCCGACCTGGGGCCCGAACCCTCCACTTCCACATCCGTCTGGTCAAAGGAGTCGCCATGGCTGATGCCACACCTGAACGTCTGAGCGACGGCCGCTACGAGGTCCGACAGCTGATCGGGCGCGGCGGCATGGCTGAGGTCCATCTGGGGTACGACACCCGCCTGGGGCGCCCGGTCGCCATCAAGATGCTGCGTACCGACCTTGCCCGCGACGCGATCTTCCTTGCCCGGTTTCGCCGCGAGGCCCAGGCGGCCGCGTCGCTCAACCACCCGAACATCGTCGCGGTCTACGACACCGGCGAGCGCACGGTCGTCATCCCCGACGGGACGACGGTGACGGTCCCCTACATCGTCATGGAGTACGTCGAGGGCCACACGGTCCACGAGCTCCTCACCGACGGCCAGCCGGTTCCCATCAACGAGGCCATCGAGATCATCACCGGCGTCCTCAACGCCCTCGAGTTTTCGCACCGCCACGGCCTCGTCCACCGTGACATCAAGCCCGGCAACGTCATGCTGACGATGTCCGGCGAGGTCAAGGTCATGGACTTCGGCATTGCCCGCGCCCTCGAGGATTCGGGCGCGTCGATGACCCAGACCGACGCCGTCGTCGGCACCGCCCAATACCTTTCGCCCGAGCAGGCCCGCGGCGAACAGGTCGACACCCGCTCCGACCTCTACTCGGCCGGCTGCATGCTGTTCGAACTGCTGACTGGTCGGCCGCCGTTCCGCGGCGACTCCGCGGTCGCTGTCGCCTACCAGCATGTCTCCGAGGAGCCGCCGCTGCCGTCCTCGATCACGCCGGACGTCCCCGAGGCGCTCGACCGCGTGATGATGAAAGCCCTGGCCAAGCGCCCGATCGACCGCTACCAGGACGCCGCGAGCATGCGCCGTGACCTCCAGGCGGCCTCGCGTGGCGCCGCCGTCGCCGCGCCCACCGTCGACACGTGGCGCGAGGCCACCCAGCCCACCCGGGCGATGACGACGACCCGCGTCAACGAGCCGCTCCAGCGCGCCCAGGAACACGACGCCGCGCCGCCGCTCACGCTTGATCGGCCCCAGCGGGCCGAACGCGACCTTGCCGCCGAGGAACGCGAACGCAAGCAAGCATCCCGCCGCAAGGCGACGATCTGGTCGCTCGTCGCCGCCGTCATCGTGCTGGCGCTCGTCGCCGCCGGTGTCTACGTCTACAAGTCGCACGAGGACGCCTCGCCCGAGACCGTGACGATCCCGTCGTCCGTCATCGGCCAGCCCCTCGACCAGGCTAAGGCCACGCTCGAGGACCTCGGGCTGGTCGTCAAGGAGGGCGACCCCGTCGCGTCCAGCACGATCGCCGCGAACCTCGTCGCCGAGTCCGACCCAGCGCCGGGAACGTCCGTAGCCGCGGGGTCCACGGTGACGCTCAAGCCGTCGTCGGGGCCGTCGTCGGTCACCGTGCCCGACCTCAAGGGGCAGACGCAAGAAAACGCCCGCAAGATGCTGGAAAGCGCGAAACTCAAGGCCGGGAACGTTACGCAGGAGGATTCGCCCGACGTCGACGCCGGCACGATCATCCGCACGTCGCCCAGCGCGGGCTCCGCGGCCTCCGAGGGCGACACGGTCGACCTCGTCGTCGCGTCCGGCTACATGACGATCGACTCGGACCAGGTCATCGGCAAGTCGAAGGACGACGCCATCGCCTACCTCAACGGCCTGGGGATGCGCGTTAACACGCAGACGCAGCAGTCGTCGGACGCACAGCCGGGCACGGTCATCCAGGCCAGCCCCACCGGGCACCAGAAGGTCGGCTCGTCGGTGACGATCACCGTCGCCGAGCAGCCGCCCTCGCCGTCGACGCCCTCGCCGTCGTCCTCGTCGCCCAGCACGCCCTCGACGTCCGCGACGACCCCGTAAGGGACGCGGGCCCAAACCCGAAACGCTCACCTCAGTTGTTAAAAACCGCCGGAAATCGGCCGGAAATGACAATTGAGGTGAGCGTTTCGCGCGGCTACCGGGCCAGCTGGGGGCTGAAGCCCTGGGCCTGGGCGTAGGCGCCGGGGACGCCGACGCGCTCGAGCCAGCGGCCCAGCATGGGGTAGCCGTGCTCGGTCATGACGGCCTCGGGGTGGAACTGGACGCCCTCGAAGGGCGCGACGCGGTGCCTGACCCCCATGATGATTCCGGAATCGGTCGTCGCCGTCACCTGCAGGGTGTCGGGCACGGTGTCGGGGTCGATCGTCAGCGAGTGGTAGCGCGTGACTGTCAGCGGGCTGGGCAGGCCCTCGAAGACGCCCTCGCCGATGTGGGTGATCGAGGACGTCTTGCCGTGCATGAGCTCGGGTGCGTGGACGATTCGGGCGCCCGCCCACTGGCCCAGCGCCTGATGCCCCAGGCATACGCCCAGCAGCGGGATCGCCTGCTGCGCGCACAGGTCGATCGCCTCGATCGAGCTGCCCGCCTGGTCCGGCGACGACGGCCCCGGGCTGACGAGGACGCCCGCATACGCGCCCTCGCGCACGTCGGCCAGCGGCACGTCGTCGTTGCGGCGCACGTCGACCTGCGCACCCAGCCGGGTGAGGTAGCCGACGATCGTGTAGACGAACGAGTCGTAGTTGTCGATACAGAGGACGCGCACGCCCTCGCCCTGGTCAACCCGCGACACGGAAACCCCTTTCGGGCTAATTGACGGTGTTATCGGTCAGATGGAACGCGATCTGCGCCCACGGAAACAGCCACTGGAAACACACGAGAACCAGCGCGGCAAAGGCAACAAGGACGATCAGCACTTTGATCCACGCGGGCGCCGGGATTTTCGACATGAGCCATCGATACATTTACTTCGCCTCCGCCAATTCCTTGGGGATACCCGAGTTTCTGGGCACCCAGTGATCGAACGTCAAGTGAACGATAAAACGCTGCGAATTCCCGTATTCGGGGTGGCAGGTCGTCATCGTCATGAGCCGCTGCGTGGGCTCAACATTCGGCTGATTGGGAACCGGCAGAATGACGTTGCCGTTTTGCGGACTGACGATCTCGTGCGACTGGTATTTGTAGACGAGCCAGGCGTCCTTCGTCTCCATGATGACGACGTCGCCGTCAGTCAGCTTGTCGATCCGGCGGAAGTTCGACCCGTACGAACGCCGGTGTGCAGCGACCGAGAAGTTCCCGATCGCGCCCGGCATCGCCGTCGTCGGATAGTGGCCGGCGGCGCCCGTGTCGAGGACGTCGCTGCCCGTGCCCTCGCGGACCGGGATCACCATGTAATTCCACCGCGGCACATGGAGGGCGCCCATGACCTGGCCATACGGGGTCGTCGGGACGGCCGGGGGCGCCGTCTTACGCTCGTCGGTCGAGATCTTGTCGGGCACCGCCTGCGCCGACTTGTCGAACACCGACACCTGCTGCTGCGTGGCCGACGCGACCTGCCAGTCGGTGACGTAAACCTGCCAGAAAGCAAACAGCGCGAGGATGACGCCGACCGTCACCAGCAGGTCGCCGAACGCCGCAATGGGGTCGAAACGCACCGGCTTCTTCTGCTTGCCCTTGCGGTTTCGCCGAGAGGGCGGCTCACCCGGGGCGGCCGGGGGCGGCGTCGGAGCAGCCGCTGCCGGGGCCGGCGCTGCTGCCGGTACCGCGGCCTGCGCCATCGTCGGCTGCGCCTCGGCTGCCGGCCGCGCGTGGCGGCCGGCGCGGGATGCGCGCGGCGGGTAGGACATGGCCGCCGGTGCCGCCGGTGCCGCCGGTTCAACCGGTGCCGCCGCGAACGCCTGGGTGTCGGCGGCATCGGGCGCCGGGGCGGGCGCGGCATACGGATCGTGACCGCCGGGCGCATCGCCCTCGTAGGCGCCCGCACCGTACTGGCCGCCGTCGGCGTAGCCGTACCCCTGGTCGGCTGCGTACCCCGCAGCCTCATAGCCGTAGTCGCCGCCCTGGGGCGCGTAGCCGGGATCGGCATACCCGGGATCCGCGTAATTGCCCTGGTCGTAGCCGTAGCCGTCGCTCCCCTGATACCCCGCCGCGGGATCCGCGTAGGGTTCGGGCTGGTAGGCGTCCGGCGCCGCGTGGCGGGAGTGCCGGGGCGGATAGGCCGGCGGAGTCGGGGCCTGTGGTGCCTGCGGGGCCTGCCCGGACGCGTCCTCGGAGTTGACGATCCACGCACGCGAGCCCCGGAACGCATCGCCGTCACGCATCTGGCGACGCGGCGGGTAGTGCGGCGAATCCTGCGGCATCACGCGGCTCCTTTCATGCCCCTAAGCGTTCTCAGCATAATCGACCACCCTGACAAACGCGCGAAGTAATCGCTCCCCAAGTCGGCTGTGGCCTAGAAGGCCGCTACAATGGGCCGGGTTAGGTATTGAGTTCGCACAAGGGAGACAACCGTGCCCGAGTCCCGCAAGCGCAAGAACGCCTCCGGCCACAAGGTCCAGCAGGAAGATGCCCCGCTGCAGTCCTCGTGGAGCGACGGGATGAAACTGTCGCCGTCGTGGTGGGCGCCCGTCATGGTCACCCTCATGGTGGTGGGTCTGCTGCTGGTCGTCGTCACCTACATCACCGGCGCCAAGTACCCCATCCCGGGCATCGGCAACTGGAACCTGGCGGTCGGCCTGGGCGTCGCCCTCGTCGGCTTCCTTATGACGATGCGCTGGAAGTAGCGCCCGTTCCATATCTTTTCCGCGGCGCGACGCCTATCGGTCTTCGAGGACGGCGCGCCGCCCTTTTGCACCTCAAACAGGCCTAAACGGTGGCCGTCAGACGCATGAGCACCCACAGCGCCACCTCGATGAGCGCGGTGAGCGCAAGCACGAAGTACTGGGCCCGGATGCGGCGTGCCTGGATCTGGCGGCGCTGGTCGGCGACCGCGTAGTAGTCGAAGACACCGGCCGTAATCTGGCCGCCCGCCTTGGTCGAGGCGTGAATCCCCAACCCCACGAGGGCGCCGACGATGAGGCCGCCCAGGTGCACCTGCCACGAAATCCCGCTGACCGCGAAGCTATAGCCCATCGACACGAGGATCATGATGGCAAGGCCGCCGACGTCGGCGCCGGCCCGCCGCTCGAGGACGAGGATCACCGCGAAGAGGGCGAAAATGCCGCCCGACGCGCCAACCGTCACCCCCATGAGGTTGCTGGTCTGGACGTAGACGGTGAGCAGCAGATCGAACACGTAGGCGCCCGTCGTGCAGACGAGCCATAGGAACAGGAAGCGCCAGTGACCCAGCAGCTCCTCGAGCTGCCGCCCCGCCAGCCACAGCGTGAGCATGTTAAACAGCAGGTGAAGCAGGCCGACGTGGACGAAACCGCCACCGACCAGCCGCCACGGCTGATAGAGCGCCGCCGCCGGCATGTACGCCAGCGCGTTCGTCACCTGGCCGAGCGGGCCAAAAAAATGGGCCGTCGACGTCGTCGGGATGAGGACGCACACGATGATGATCGCGTAGGTCGCCCACGTCCTCTTGAATTCGTCCACGCTCAGTTGATTCATCCTGGTCCTTGCGGGGCTGGCCGGTAGTGTCGGGCGCAAACGTCCCCGCCGGAAACCCGACGGGGACGCTGCGTCGCGTGGCTGATTAGTCCTCGATGTCGATGTGGAGGATCGCGATCTCGTCGATCGGGCGATCCTGCGGGCCCGTCGGCGTCGTCGCGATGCGGTCGACGACCTTCTTCGACTCGTCGTCCGTGACGCGGCCGAAGATCGTGTGCTTGCCCTGCAGCCACGTCGTCGGCGCCACCGTGATGAAGAACTGCGAGCCGTTCGTGCCGTGCCCCATGCGGGTGCCGGCGTTAGCCATCGCGAGGACGTACGACTGCTCGAACGTCAGCGCCGGATCGATCTCGTCGTCGAACTGGTAGCCCGGGCCGCCCGTGCCGTTGCCGATCGGGTCGCCCGTCTGGATCATGAAGCCGTCGATGACGCGGTGGAAGATCACGCCGTCGTACAGCGGGTCGTTCGACTTCATGCCGGTCACCGGGTTCATCCACTCGCGCTCGCCCTTCGCCAGCTGGGCGAAGTTACGAACCGTCATCGGAGCGGAATCGGGGTACAGTTCGAGGGCGATGTCGCCCTCAGTCGTGTGAATCGTTGCCTTCATGGTCCCCATCGTCGCATGAATTCGCCCAGTGATCCACGCACAGCACAGGTCTAAGCGTTTTCCCAGGAAGCATCCAGCTAAAAGTCTCGCATATCTAAGCGTTTTACGGAAGAATGGAACCTTGGAAGCAGCTACCGGCACCGCCGGTCCCACCCGTATGAAGGAGCATCGCTGTGGGAATCATCAAACTGGGCCGAAAGGTACGGCAGGCCCGCAACTTCGTTAAGTCCGGTAGTGACTTCGTGGCCCCGCACGTCGACCAACTGCAGGAACAGGTAAACCTGTGGGCTCCGCGCGTGACGGATGCGGCCACCCAGGTCAAGCAACTTATCGTTGAGGAGGCTCCAGTGAAAGCCGGAATCGCAAAGGAAAAGGCAGCCAGCATCGTCGAGAACTCGAAGACGCTCGAGGGCGCCCGTGAAGACGCCCTCCTGCTGAAGGAACAGTTGGCGGCCCGCGCCGCCGAGGTCGCGAACGAGGCGTCGACCCGCGTGTCGGAGGCCGCGGCCCTCACGGCCGATCACGTCGACCAGGCGTCCAAGGTGGCCGCCGAGACCTCGGAGAAGGCGTCGAAGCACGCGTCCAAGCGCGCCCACAAGCGTGCCGACAAGGTCGCGAAGCGCGCCGCCAAGGCGGCGGCCAAGGCCGACCGTCACGCGGGGAAGGCCCAGAAGCCGCACCGCGGCCTCAAGTTCTTCCTCGTCGTCGGCCCGCTGCTGGCGATCGGCGCCGCGGCCGCGGTCATCTACCGCCGCTCGCAGCCGATCGAGGACCCGTGGGCCGAGGAATACTGGGAGGACGTCGACTTCCGCGGCACCAGCTCCGACGACCTCAAGGAGCACGCTGCCGAGACGGTCAGCGACGTCGTCGACAAGGCAAACGAGGCGGCCGCCAAGGTGGCCGACAAGCTGGGCAAGTAAGTCCAACCGCACGCTACAGTCAAGGGGCGGGACCCGACAGGGTCCCGCCCCTTCACGTTGCCACCGCGCGCCGCGAGGGCGCAGCCAGGCTGTTACGACAGCTCGCCCGTGACCGAAACCGAATAGTCGAACTCGGCGGTCACCGTCCGCGCGACCGTGCAGTACTTCTGGATGGCCCGCGAGGTCCGCTCGATAAGGGCGGCGCGGTCGTCCTCGTCCAGGGTGTCCATCGAGGCGACGATCTCGACGGCGATCGCCGTGAAGCGGTTCGTATCCTCGTCGAGCTCGCTGCCGACGCCCGCCGTGATCACCGCATCGTCGCCCAGGCGGTGCGACAGGGTGGTGTCGGCCGACATGGCGGCGCAGCCGGCAAGGGCCAGCTGCAGCAGCTCGCCGGGATTGAAGACGTCGTCGTACAGATTCTTGTCGCCGACAATGATCGTCGTCGAGCCGTTATGGGCGACATAGCGGCGCGCGCCATCGCGCGTCAGGTACAGGGGAGACTGGTCGGTAGCCATAGGCCCATTATGGGCACAAAATCGGCGCCCTCGCTGGGGAAACCCCCCACCGAGGACGCCGATACGTCCCGACCAGCCGTTCCCGTCGGCCGGGGTGGCCATCACCACGTCATGCGGCTAGTGCTGGTCAACCTGGTCAAAGTGCGGACCCTCACCGTCCTCGTCGTCGAGGGGCCGCGCCGACTCCTGGTCAATGAGCTCGACGTGCGGCAGGTCGCGGGTGTTCTCGCGCACCGCCTGGGCGACGGCGCGAGGCACCCGGCTGTCAAAGACGCCCGGGATGATGTAGTTCGGGCGCAGCTTCTTTTCGTCGATGACGTTGGCGATCGCCTGGGCCGACACGCGCAGCAGCTCGGTCGTGATCTCCGAGACCTTGGCGTCGAGGATCCCGCGGAACAGGCCGGGGAACGCGAGGACGTTGTTGATCTGGTTGGGGAAGTCGGAGCGCCCGGTCGCGACGATCGCGACGTGTTCCGCCGCGGCGACCGGGTCGACCTCGGGCGTCGGGTTGGCCATGGCGAAGACGATCGCGTCGTCGGCCATGACGTCGAGGTCTTCCGGCTCGAGGATGTTGCCCTGCGACACCCCGATGAACACGTCGGCGTCGCGCAGGCCGTCCTTCAGCGAGCCCTTGACGCGGCGCGGGTTCGTGTTTTCCGCCAGCCAGCGGCGGTCGGGGTTCATGTCGTCGGTGACCTCGTCGGCGTTGAGGGCACCCGTGCGGCCGTAACCGACGATGTCGGTGGCGCCCTGGGCCTGCAGCAGCTTGATGATCGCCGAACCCGCCGCGCCGACGCCAGAGACGACGATGCGGACGTCCTCGATCTTCTTGTTCACCAGCTTGAGGGCGTTGATCAGCGCGGCCAAGCAGACGACGGCGGTGCCGTGCTGGTCGTCGTGGAAGACGGGAATGTCCAGCTCGGCACGCAGGCGACGCTCGATTTCGAAGCAGCGCGGCGCCGAAATGTCCTCGAGGTTGATGCCGCCATACGCCGGTGCGATCGCCTTGGCGATCCGAATGATCTCTTCCGTGTCCTTCGTGTCGAGGACAACCGGCCACGCGTCGACGTTGCCGAACTGCTTAAAGAGGATCGCCTTGCCCTCCATCACCGGCAGCGCGGCCGTCGGGCCGATGTCGCCCATCCCGAGGACGGCGGTGCCGTCGGTGAGGACGGCGACCGTGTTCGACTTCATCGTCAGGCCGTACGCCTTGCGCGGCTCGTCGTAGAGGGCCTGGCAGACGCGGGCGACGCCGGGCGTGTAGACGCGCGAGAGGTCGTCGCGGTTGCGGATCGGGTACTTCGGCCGCATCTCGATCTTGCCGTCGATGTGGAGGAGGAACGTCTGGTCGGCGACGGTGCGCAGCTCGACGCCCGGCAGCGACGAGAGAACGTCGGAAATCTGGCGGCGGTGCTGCGAATTCGACATGTCGGCGGTGACGTCGACCTTGATGCGGTCTTCCTCTTGGCCCACGACGTCGAGGCCCTTAATCGACGCTCCCGTCGCCGCAACCGCGTTGACGACCTCAGACAGCGGGGTCTGGGATTCGTCGAGGAGGATGCGGTACGAGGCCGTGTAGGACGGTGACGTGTAGTTATTGTGAGCCATTGGATATCCTTCCGAGGTGTCGTCTAGTAGTCCGACGCCTCGATCATATGCACGTGGCGCCTTTGCGTGACGTGCACGTCCGTTCGCGCGTAGCGCAGCGACTCCAACGCGTGAAACCGGACACATTCCGGACAGCCGGAGCGCAACAAAACGCGGGGCCGAGGACGCCCTCGCATCCCCGGCCCCGCGTCGCCGCTCACCCGGCCTGCGGCCTAGTCCGTGTAGGGCTTGGGCAACGCGTAGCCTTCCTTCTGCATGAGGTGACGCAGCTTGGTCGGGTAGTCCGTGATGATGCCGTCGGCGCCGGCCTTCATCTGCTCGCGCATGGCGTCCTCGTCGTTGATCGTCCACGGGACGACGGTGAGGCCGGCCTTGTGCGCCTTGGCGATGAAGTCCTTGTCGGCGACCAGCTTGAAGTTCTTATCCTTCGGCGTGAGGCCGTAGGGCACGGTGTAGCCGGGCGAGAGGACGTCGGCGCCGATCTGCTTGGCGGCCTTGATGATGTCGCCGTCGACGGCGTCGTAGTCGACGTCACCGGTCCACATCGAGTAGCCCTTCCACGTCGTCTCGTCCCACAGCATGACCGTGGGGATGTTCGGGTGGGTCTTCTTGACCAGCGGCAGGGTGCGCCAGTCGAACGACTGAATCATCACCTGGTCGGCGACGCCCGCGTCGTCGACGGCCTTGAGGATCGCGGCGACCGACTCTTCCGGCGTGGCCGACCAGTCGCGGTGCTCGCCCTCGACCTTCGTTTCGATGTTGAAGTGGACGTCGGCGTTCATCTTCTTCGTCAGGGCGAAGAGGTCGGACAGCTGGATCATCTTGTTGCCCTCGACCTGCTCCTGATCCTTGAAGTTGTCGAGCTTCTTGTCGCAGGTCAGGGTCTGCAGCTGGGCCCACGTGAGGTCGTGGACCTTCTGACCGACGAAGCTATTGCCGGCGGCGTCGGTGCACTTCGAAGCGAGGACGATCGGGTCGTGCCAGATGACGGGGACGTTGTCTTTGCTGAGGACGATGTCGAGTTCGAGCGTCGTCACGCCCGTGTGCAGCGCCTCTTTGAAGCCCTGGAGCGACTCTTCGGTGTGCTCGCCGCGTCCGCCGCGGTGGGCCTCGAGGTCGAGCGTCTTCTTCGCGCTGCTCGACGACTTCGACGAGCCGGCCGAGCTCGACGACGAGCTGGCCGTGGCGGACGAGGACGTCGACGACGTGTCGGCGCCGGTGCCGGGCTTGTTTGCGCACCCAGTGAGGGCGACGCCGCCGGTCACGAGGGTGAGGGCCAGGCAGGCGGCGGCCAGGCGGGAGTGAGTGGGTTGTGTCATGGGTGTTCTCCTGTGGTGTCGTGAATTCACCAGCGGGCGGGACCGGCGCAGGCGGCGGCCGGCCCCGCCCTCGTGGAGGGGGAAATGCGATGCGGCGGGCGCGGCTACTCGGCGGCTGCGCGGGCCTTGTGCGAGGCGATGATCGCCTTCTCGTCCCTGCCGACCAGCGCCATGACGACGCAGGTGAGGACGGCGACGCACGCGAGGAAGCCCCACGCGGCGTCCCACCCGAAGTGCTGAATAATCCAGCCGACGAGCAGCGACGCGCCGGTGGCGCCCAGCAGGTAGCCGGCCAGGCCGGTGAGGCCCGCCGACTGGCCGGCGACCTCGCGCGGCGACAGGTCGATCGCCTGGAGGCCGACGAGCATGACGGGCCCGTAGATCAGGCCGCCGATGAGGGCGATGAGCAGATAAACCACCCACAGCGGCGCGGTGGGGCCGAACTGCCAGAACAGGACGATGCACACCGCCACGGCGACGAGGAACACGAGGCCGGCGCCGGTGCGGTAGCCCTTGAAGACTTTGTCCGAGATCCAGCCGCACAGCAGGGTGCCGAAGATGCCCGCAAATTCGTAAAGCACGAAGCCCATGGCGCCGGCCTTGGTGTCGGCGTGCTGCGTCTCTTGAATGTAGAGCGGCACCCAGTAGAGGACGCCGTACCGCAGCGTGTAAATGAAGATGTTGGCGATCGCCAGCATGACGATGACGCGCGACTTGAGGACGTAACGCCAGAGGATCTGCCACGTGTTAAGGCCCGCGATCTTGTCGTCGACCTTCTCGACCTTGGCGATGTCGCCACGCCATTCCTCGATCGGCGGCAGGCCCATCGCCTCCGGGCGGTCACGGATGAGGAGGAACGCGATGAGGGCGACAACCAGCGCGGCGATCGCCGGCGTGTAGAAGGCGGGGCGCCAGTCGTCATTCGACGTGGCGAACCACTGGATGCCGTACGAGGTCAGGTAGCCCAGGCAGATGCCGCCGACGTTGTGGGCGCAGTTCCAGATCGACGTCTTGATGCCGCGCTCGTTCGTCGAGAACCAGTGGACGAGGACACGGCCTGAGGGAGGCCAGCCCATCCCCTGGAACCACCCGTTGATGAACATGAGGACGCACAGCAGCCCCACGTAGTTGAGGATGCCCGGCGTGAACGCGATGATGAGGTTGACGATCGCCGAGAGGGCGAGGCCCAGCGGCATGAAATAACGTGCATTCGCACGGTCCGACAGCGTCGCCATGAGGAACTTCGAGAAGCCGTAGGCGACGAGGATGCAGGTGCCGACGGCGCCGATCGCCGTCTCGTCCATGGCGCCGAGGTCTTTAAACGTCTTTGCGACGAACGGCAGGTTGTTGCGGACGAAATAGAAGCCCGCATAACCGATGAAAATCCCCATGAACACTTGGAAGCGCAGCTTGGGGTACATCTCGCGCTGCTCGTCGATGGGCCGGCGCTCGGCCACCGGTGGGGGCGTCAAAAACCCTAAAGACATAAAATCGTGTCTCCATTTGTGTTGAAGGAACAGGTGGTCACCCCGTTGGCCGCGACACCGAAGCCACCGCGACCGATGTGGCGGCGCCTCATCATTGGAGCGTCATCTGCCAATGGGATCGCATAATGCTATGACAAATGACGAGCAATTGGAAGCGCCCTCGTGAACATATGTTCGTAACTGCGCAGGGAGGGGCTTCGCCAGGGCCCGGCGCCCCTCAGGCCGCGTCGAAGTATTTCGCGAGGCCGATCAACGTCGCGCCGGCCAGCAGCAGGACAATGCCGAGGGCGAGGGCGCGGGCCTCGACTTTGGTCTTGTGTTCGCCGAGGATATAGACCCCGCCAAGGGCGGAGACGACGGCGTTGAGCTGCGAGAGCGGGAACGCCGTGGCGACGCCGACGTGCTTGTTGCACCACAGCATCCCGATGATTCCCAGGCCCCAGCACATGCCCGCGAGCGCCAGCTGGAGGGTCCGCTTCCCCCACCGGCTGCCGCCATCGACCCAGTCGCCGTAGGTATCCTCGACGCCCTCGGGGAGGGGCTTCGGACGCGGGGCCGAGAGGATAAACGCGCCGATGAACAGGCCCCAGAGGACGGGCATCCCGATCGACTCGGCGCCGGCGCCGGACGCCTGGACGATGATCGGGTAGATGGAATACAGCAGCGACGCGGCGGTGACGACGGCGAGCCGCTTGCCGGGTGACGCCTGCGAGACCGGCGCGGCGTCGGGGTCTTTTTCCTTGTAAACGGCGAGCGTCGTCCCGATGATGAGCAAGAGGAGTGCGCCCGCGCCGCACGCTTTCGACGCCGAGGTTGCCCAGTCGCCGAAAATGATGACTCCCAGCAGCGCCACGAGGACAAGCTGCTGCCCGGTCGTCACCGCGCACGAGTAGGCGACGCCCGACAGTTTGAAGGACTGGTAGAGCATCCGGTTCGCGCCGGCCAGGATAATTCCCGAGAGGATGCAGAGGGCGAACGGCCACGCGTGGAACTCTCCGCCCATGATGGGCCACGACGCCGTGCCGACGACCAGGCAGCCCAGGGCGATCCCGATGAGCTGTTGGCGCAGGTTGCCGCCGAATTTCCCGATGAGGACGTTGCCGGTCCCCAGGAGGACGGCGGGGATGACGGCGATGAGTGGCGACATGGGTGCTCCTGGGCGCTCAGCGAAGGGACAGGCCTACTGTAACGCGTAAGTATGGCCGATTGGGAATCAGCAGCGCACTCTGTGGCGGACGTCGCGGGCGGGGCTGGCCGCCGACCTCAGATTTCGTGGGAGGGCGGCTATGCCCCGGGCGTCGCCGGCGGGAGGAGGCCAGCCTCGAGGCCTGCGATGATGAACGCGATTTTGCGGTCGAGGAAACCTCGCTCGCCCATTCCCGCCATGTCGAACACGTCGGGGGCGTCGCCCATGTGGCTGGTGGCGCGCTCGAGGCCGGTGCGCCCTTCGGCGTCGACGGTGACGTACGGCTGCATGCTGACGAACGTCATCATCGTCGTGTCGCCGGCGAAGTCGAGGGCGAACGTCGCCGCGTCCCGCCCTCCGGGAATGCCCAGGTCGACGAGCTTGTCGACGAGGGCGGCGAAGTGCGGCATGGCGACCGCGCAGGCTTCGGGCTGGGTGATGATGACGTTGGCGGCCTCGGGGTGCAGGGTGAGCATCCGCCACTGGGTGTCGACCATATGGCGCAGGCCGTCCTGCCACGTCGCCCACTGGGAATCGGTGAGGAAATCGCGCGCGATCTGCGCCATCGCCGCGATCTGCAGGTCCTCACGCGACCCGAATTCGCGGTACAGCGCCGACGGGCGCACGCCCAGGCGCGCGGCGACCGCCCTCAGCGTGAAGGATCCGACCCCTTCCGCGAGGGCTGCCGCGATCGCCTGGTCCCGGGTAAAGACCTGCTTGCGGCCGGGTTTGAGCCGCGTCACCGCCGCGTCACCAGCGACCACCCCTGCGCCTTCTCCCTGGCCGCCCACAGATCGGCGTAGACGCCGCCAGCGGCCAGCAGTTCGTCATGTGTCCCCACCTGCGCGATTGTACCGTCGTGGCCGAGGACGACGATCTGGTCGGCCGACCGGATGGTCGCGAGCTTGTGGGCGATGACGAGGACGGTCGAGGTCGCCCTCAGGTCGTCGATTGCCCGCGCGACCTGCGCTTCGTTTTCGGGGTCGAGGGCGGAGGTCGCCTCGTCGAACAGGAGGATGGGGGCGCGCTTGAGCAGCGCGCGGGCCACGGAGACGCGCTGGCGCTCGCCGCCGGA
Source organism: uncultured Actinomyces sp. (assembly GCA_900545825.1). Taxonomy (GTDB): domain Bacteria; phylum Actinomycetota; class Actinomycetes; order Actinomycetales; family Actinomycetaceae; genus Nanchangia. The sequence continues at coordinate 7,028 of URAS01000017.1, read as the reverse complement.
GAGACGTTTGCCGCCCTCACCGACGCTGGCCTGCCAGCCGCCGGGCAGGCGCGCCGCGATCTCGTCGACGCCGGCCAGCGCCCCGGCGGCGCGGACCTCGTCGTCGGTGGCGTCCTCGCGGCCGACCCGGATGTTGTCGGCCAGCGTCGAGTCGTAGAGGTAGACGTCCTGGAAGACCATGGCCAGCTGCTCCATGAGCTGTTCGGTCGGCTGGTCGCGCACGTCGGCGCCGCCGACCAGGACCCGGCCCGCGGACACGTCCCAGAACCGCGCGGCCAGGCGGAACAGCGTGGTCTTGCCCGACCCGGAGGGCCCGACGATCGCGGTGAGGCTGCCGGTCGGCGCGGTGAAGCTCACGCCGGACAGCACGGGCTTGTCGGGCGTGTAACCGAAGCTGACGTCCTCAAACGTCACGGTGCCGGGCGCGTCCAGCTCGGCGGGCTGCGACGCCTCGGGCAGGACGGGCGCGTCGAGGATGTCCTGGAAATCGCTGATCGGCTTGCGGGCGAACTCGATGGCCAGCATCGAGGAGAGGATGTCCTCGAGCACCTTCGTGTAGCGCAGCGACACGCCGATAAACGCGATCGTCGCCACGGGATCGAGGGTGCCCGCGTCCCCCAGCCGGGTCGCGAGGACGATGAGGACGACGGTGATCGCCTGAACCCCCATGCCGCCGATGAGGTTGCCGAACAGGCCAAACCACAGGTTCTTGTGGTTGGCCCGCTGGTTCGCCGCGCGGGCCTCGGCCAGCGGCGCGTAGTGGCCCGCGCGCCCGGCGGCCCGCAGCGCCGGCTGGGACTCGCAGAACTCGACGATGCGGCTGGCCAGCTCGGATTCCGTGACTGCCGCGATCTCCTCGCCGCGGGCCTTGAGGGCGCGCGACGCCAGCGTCAACAGGTACATGATCGGCAGGGCGAGCAGCAGCGACAGCCCCAGCTGCCACGACCACGTCCACGCCAACAGCATCATGACGACGCTCATCGATACGCCCCGCACCAACGGCGTCGTGAAGTGCGCCAAACCCTCACCGACGTGCATCAACGACTGGGTGAGCAGCCGCGACAGCCGGCCGGCGAACCCGGCCTTGAACCAGCCCAGCGGCAGGCGCGACACGTGGTCGCCGATCCGCACCGACAGGTGGCGCAGCAGGTCCATCGCCGCCATGTAGGCGATCGTCGTCTGGAAATACGTGAGGACGATTCCGGCGACGGCGAGGACGATGAGCACGACCACCCAGCCGCCCCAGGTCAGCCCCATGCTCGGTGCGTCGGTGACGAACGCCGTGATCGTCGGGATCACCGCGAACAGGCCGACGCCCTCGAGGGCGCCCTGCGCCGCGGCCAGGCCGAGGCCCTGGTGGAACTTCTTCTGCCCGCCCTCGGTGAGGAGGGATTTGTAGGCGTCGAGAAGGAAAATGTCGCCGGCCCAGGTCAGCCACGACTGGCGATTTCGGGTGGTGGTCATGCGATTCTCCCTTCGACCAGGCGCGCCCAATAGGGCTGGTCAGCCAGTTCTTCGGCGGTTCCGGCCGCGGTGATGCGGCCGGATTCCATGACGCAGATCTGGTCGGCGCCGGCCACTGATTCGGCATGGTGGCCGATCGCGAGGACGGTGCGGTCGGCCGCCAGGGCCGCGAGCGCCGCCTGGATTTCGGCCTCGCAGTCGGGGTCGGTCGCGGCGGTCGCCTCGTCGAGGACGAGGATCGGCGCGTCGGCGAGGACGGCCCTGGCGATCGAGAGGCGCTGTTTCTGGCCGCCGGAGAAGTCGGTGTCCTCGCCAACGATCGTGTCGAAGCCGGCCGGCAGCGCCTCGATATCCGACAGGATCCTGGCGGCTTTCGCGGCGGCGCGGACGTCCTCGTCGGAGGCGTCGGGCCTGGCCAGGGTGATGATGTCGCGAATCGAGCGGCGCTGCATGTAGGGGTCTTGGAGGACGAACGCGACCAGGCGGTAGAGGTCACCCACGGCGAATTCGCGCAGGTCGACGCCGCCGATGCGCACGGCGCCGGCGTCGGGGTCGCGGAAACGCGCGAGCATCGTCGCGAGCGTCGACTTGCCCGACCCGGACGGCCCGACGAGGGCGGTGACCGTGCCCGGCTTGAGCGTCAGCGAGACGTCGGAGAGCGCCGGAATCTCGCCGTTATCGGTGTGGTAGGCGTAGCTGACCGCGTCGAAGCTGACGGTGAGGTCGGTCGGGATCGGCGCGCCGACCTCGGGGTAGGCGATCTGCTCGGTCGCCAGGACCTCGCGGATCCGCAGCGCCGCGTTGCCGGCCTGCTGATACGACCACGCCATGTTGCCCAGCACCTCGATAGTCCGCGGCAGGACGAGGGCGATAAGGCAGCAGGTCAGCACCTCGGGGACGCTCACCCAACCGCCGCGCACGAGCAGCAGGCCGACGCCCAGGTTGATCGCCATGAGCGTCGCCACCGAGATCACGGCCACCGACATCGACGACAGCCGGATCAGCGGGCCGCACCACCGCCAGTAGAAGTCGGCGAAGTCCTCGCACGCCTCGGTGAACCGGCGGTGCGCCTTACCGGTTTGCCCGAAGTTCTTGACGACGTGGATGCCCTCGGTCAGCTCGATCGCCCGCGCCGACACGTCGCCCATTTTGTCGTCCATTTCCGCGGTTTTCACACCCATGTCACGCATCATCAGCCACTGGAGGAACGCATACAGCGGGAACGTCGCGATCGACAGCAGCCCCAGGCGCCAGTCGATGACGAACGCATAGACGACGAGGACGATCGGCAGGCCCATCGCCGCCGTCTGCTCGACCGGCGCGTGGGCGACCAACGTGTGGACCTGGACGGTGTCATCCTGAATGGCCTTGCGAACGCGGCCGGTCGAGGACTCCGAGAACCACGACAACGGCGCCTTCCCGATCCGCGCGATGATGCGATCCTGGAGGGCGTTGCGCATCCGCAGGTCGGCGAAGTGGGTGATCGCCAGCGCGAGGGCGTACAGGGACGCCTGCGTGCAAAACGCGATGATCAGCCAATTCGCCGTCTTCGCGAGGGCGGCGTGGTCGGCGTGGGCGCCGCCGGCGAGGAGGAGGTTCCCCAGCCGGGTCAACGCGATGTAGGGCGCCAGGCCGACGACGCACGAGGCGATCGTGAGGATCCGGCCCGCGAGGATCGACCCGCGGATCGGCGCCATGATGTCGGCCAGCGCCTCCTTGCCGGCCTTGCGTTTCGCCGCGTAGTCGGTGTCCGGCTGGGGCGCGGGCAGCGTGGGGTCGGGCGGGGCGGTCTGCGGCAGATCGCGCTCAACGGTCGTCGACAAGGGCGGACTCCTACTTCGTGAGGCCGGCGCGCTGGAAGTGCTTGCGGCCGACCTTGACGCCCAGCCAGCCGCCGGCGAGGCCCAGGAGGACGACGCACACCGCCCAAATCGCCATCGTCGTCGGGGTAAACAGCGACTTCATGCCCGAGACGTAATCGGCGCCCATCACCTTCGTCAGCTTGGCGTAGTATTCGTCGGAATTAAAGACGATGGGGAACCAGGGAACCATCATGATCAGCTGGTAGACGGCGTAGGCGATAATCCCGCGCTTCGGCTCGAGGCGGGTGTTGCGGCCCATATTCGTCGCGATGAGGTCGGCGATAAAGCCGAGGATGATGCCGGCGGGCAGCACCCAAATCGTGTGGCCGGGGATCATGCCGATGCCCATAAGCAGGCCGGTCAGCGTCATCGCGCCGATCTTCGGCACGCGCGCCAGCATGAGCATGACGACGATGCCGTTGAGGATAATGCCGATAATCCAGCCGACGAACATGAAGGCCGGGCCGACAAACCCCAGCATTCCGCACGCGTAGAAGAGGACGAAGTAGATGACGGCGAAAATCGCGATATTGATAAGGTCGCGCGTTGTCAGGTTGATCTTCATAGGGATTAGCCTTTCGCTGGGTTGAGGGTGGGGATAGTGACCTGATAATCGCCGCACGCGGCGATCAATTCGGGGTCGTGGGTAATGACAATAACGACGCGCCCCTCGGCCGCCAGGCGCTGCAGCAGCTCGGCGATCGAGGTGAGGTGGCGCCAGTCGACGCCCGAGGTCGGCTCGTCGAAAATGACAACGTCCTTGTTCGCCGCGACCGTCGCGGCGACGACCAGGCGCTGGGCCTGCCCGCCCGACAGCGACAGGGGGTGGCGGTCGCCCTCGGCGGCGAGATCGAGGGTCTCGAGCAGGTCGGCGACGTCGCAGCGCCGGGCGTCCTCGGCGGGCAAACCCAGCGTGACCTCGTGCGTCACCGACTCGCTAAACAGCTGCCGGCGGACGTCCTGCATAACCATGCCGCAGCGGCGCTGGCGGGCGCGCTCGGACAGCGCCTTGCCGCCGAGCGTGAACCGGGCGGGGCCGCGGACGTTTTCGAGGCCGCAGATCGTCCGCGCCAAGGTGGACTTGCCGGCGCCGTTTTCGCCGGCGACGACGGTGACCGCGCCGACGGGGAAGTGCAGCCGGTCGATATCGAGGACCTGCGGGCCGCGCCGATAGGAAAAGCGCAGGTCGGACACGGTGAGGCCGGCGTCGGTGTCCGGCGGCGCCGGCAGGTTCGGGCGCGGCGGGTCGAGGTGGCGCAGGCCCCGGGCCCAACGCTCGGCGTCGGAGAGGGCGAACAGCGCCTCGCCCGTCATTTCCTCGGCGATGCGTCCGTCCTCGACCAGGCACACCCGGTCGACGATCCCGGCGAACAGGTGGAGGCGGTGTTCCGCGATGACCAGCGTTTTCCCGGCGTCCTTAAGCGTGCCGACGAGGGCGCGGAAGTCTTCGATTCCCGCGGGCGAGAGGTTCGAGGTCGGCTCGTCGAACAGCAACAGGTCGACGTCGGCGACCAACGCGCACGCGCACGCCACCCGCTGCATTTCGCCGCCCGACAGGGTGTCGAGGGCACGCGGCAGCAGGTGGGTGACGCCGGCCTGGGCGGCCGCGGCGAGGACGCGCCGGCGGATTTCGGCCGGCGCGATTCCGTAGTTTTCCAGCGAAAACGCCAGCTCGGTGTCGGCGAACGACGTGAAGAATTGGGTACGCGGATTCTGGAAGATCATCGCCGACGTCAGCCCGACGGCGTGCAGCGGGACGTCGGCGATCGGCTGGCCAGCGACGGTGACGGCGCCCGATAGGTCGCCCTCGTAAAACTTCGGGACCAGGCCATTCATCGTCCGCAGGAGGGTCGACTTGCCCGACCCCGACGCGCCGACGATCAGCGTGCACGTGCCCGGGTCGATCGAGAGGTCGATGTCGCGCAGTTGCCGGCGTTTTTCGACGGGGCCGCGGGCGGCCTGGCCCGACTCGGCGAACGGCGAGTCAGCGACGTCGGGCACCGGATAGGCGTAGCTGACGCCCGCGAGGTCGACGATGCTCACGCGACGACCTCCCCGATCCGCCAGGCGACCAGCACGACCATCGTCGCGACGACGACGGCGTCGCCCACGCCAAAACGCGAGGTCCACGCGGTTTCGCGGGCGCCCTCGCTGCCCAGGCCCTTGATGATCGCGGCGGCCGAGAGCTCGTCGGCAATCCTGGCCGCCGACCCCAGGAACGGGATGACGACGTATTCGCCCGTGCGCAGGGGGTGGAGCATCGCCTGCCCGACGCCGGGTTTGAGGCCGCGCAGGGTCATCGCCTGGATGATCGCGCGCAGCTCGCCCATCGCCATGGGGAAAAACCGGATGACCACCATGATCGGGACGTAGAGGACGTGCGGCGCGCGCAGTTGGGTGAGCACCGCGCCCACCCGCTGGATGTCGAGGGCGCAGCCCGCGGCGATCAACGCGCCGAACAGGCCGGCGAAACGGAACATCCAAAACGCGATAAACGCGAGGGCGGCGGCGACCTTCGAGTGCCACACGTAGGGCAAGACCGCGTAGCAGAGCACCCAAAAGACCACAAAGCCGCCCCAACCGAGCGACACGCGCGGCGGCGCCATGAGGGCGACCGTCGCCGCGATGATGCCGAGCGTCGTGAACAGCAGGGCCTCCGAGCCCGTGCCCGAGAGGATGACGTTCGTGATGACGACGTAGAGGACGATGCTGCGCGGGTCGACGACCCGCAGCCGCCACGGCTTCGCGGCGAGGCGCGCCGCGCCGGGCGTCGCGCCCTCGGTGCGGGTTGCGGCGGAGTTGGTGCCGGCGGTGTCGCTGCCGGCAGCGCAGGCGAGCGACGGGACGTCCGTTCGGCTACTCTCGGTTAACACAGGTGCAGCTTACCTCATTCTGCGCCGTGTTCATAATTAGACTGAGGGGACCCCTAAAAGCGCACCATCCTGCGGGTTTGCGGGGATTATCGGCGAGGAGCGCCGGGCGCGCGCGATGCACCGGCGCGTCGGCGGGGCGCCGGTTACCCGATGAACGGGAGCGGCAGGAGGTCGGTGAGGTCGGTCCGCTCCCCCGACGCGGCGACGTCGCCGGCGGCGACAGCGTCGGCCCACGCGCGCTCCCCCAAAGCGAGGGTCATCCACGTCGCCTCGTTCATTTCGACGACGGCGGGCGGCGTGCCGCGCCGGTGCGTCGTCCCTTTGAGGATTTGGACGGCGCCGAACGGCGGGACGCGCACCTCGACCGCGCGGCCGGGGTAGAGCAGAGCGAGTTCCTGCAGGGTGTAGCGGACGGCGCGGGCGCGCGTCGCCCTCGGGGCGCCGGCGGGGTCGGCTCGCCAGGCGGCAACGGCGGCGCGGCCGTCGGAGTCGGAGATTTTCGCGGGCATGTCAGCGCTCGCTGGGGATGAGCAGCCAGCCAATGATGTAGGCGATGTACTGCGGGCCCGGCAACAGGCACGAGAGGACGGCGGCGATGCGCACGGCGTCGCGGGACAGGCCGAAGTAGTCGGCGATTCCCGCGCACACGCCGCCCAGCCAGCGGCCGCGGAGCGGGCGAACCAGTCGTTTGTTTGTTGCCATGCCTCCACCCTACGACCCCGCCCGTGAACGTGACCTTTCTGGATGCTTTTATCACGCTCCGCTGGGTGTCAAGTGGCTGTGAGCCATTGTTGTTTGGTTATTGGGTGGTGAGGGTGGTTAGGGGGTG
>URAS01000016.1 GCA_900545825.1 uncultured Actinomyces sp. | reverse complement strand
CCAACGCCCGCGCGAGCGCCGGGAGGGCATCCTCGCGCACGGCGGCCCGGCGCAGCGGCGACCCGTCCGCGGCCCGCCACGGCCCGTCGGCGCGGTTCGTCGGATCCTCGATCCAAGCGAGCCCGGCCTGCGCCAAGGCGGCGCGCACGGTCGAGCGGCGGACGTCGAGGAGCGGCCGGTGGACCTCGACCATCTGGCGGGGGCCGGGCTCGAGGCCGCTGGCCATCCCCGCGAGCGCGTGTGTCCCCGATCCGCGGGCGAGGGCGAGGAGGACGCCCTCGGCCTGGTCGTCGGCGGTGTGACCGGTGCAGATCGCGACCGGGCGGCCGTCGGCGGCGTGCAGGCGGCCGGCGTAGGTGCGCAGGGCCCGCCAGCGGGCGGTACGGGCGGCACCCTCGGGTCCGCCGCCCTCCGGCAGCGACACGGTTGCGACCTGCGGATTCGCTACCCCGAGGGCGGCGAGGACGCGGGCGACCTGGCGGGCCTCGGCGGCCGATTCGGGGCGCAGGCCGTGGTCGATCGTGCATGCGGTGACGCGGTGGCCGAGCCTGGGCGCGAGGTCGGCGACGGCCAGCGCCAACGCCAGGGAATCGCTGCCGCCGGACACGGCGAGCAGCAGGGTAACCGGCTGGGGAAACGCGGCGATGAGGTGGCGGCGCACGGCCAGCGACACCTGCCCGAGGGCACCCCGCGGATTGCGTCCCACCAGCTCCGATGCGGTCGGCGGCAGCGACCCGTCGGCCAGGCACGGCCGCGCGAAATCGCCGGAAGTACCCCCCGCGGAATCCGCGCGGCTAGAGCGCGGCGACACCGTCGATCATCCGGTCGATGTGGTCGAGGACGCGCCCGCCCTGCCCCTCCTGATAGTCGGCGACGACCACGGAATAGACGAGGATGCTCCCCGACGCCGTCGGCATGATCCCCGTCAGCGAGCGTGCGTGCGACAGCGACCCGGTCTTCGCGCGGACGATCCCCGCGCTCCCCTTGCCGAGGAACCGATCGTGCAGCGTCCCGTCCAGCCCGGCGACGGGCAGCGCCGCCGCGACCGACGCGAGCTTGGGGTCGCTCCCGTGGATGGCGGTATAGAGGGTGTGCGCGAGGACGCCGGCGGAAATCTTGCCCTGCTCCGACAGGCCCGAACAGTCCCTGGCCTGGTACGTCGACATGTCGACCCCGAGGGCGCCCACGGTGTCGCGCACCATGGCGACGGACCCGTCGTAGGTTCCCGGCTTGCCGTCGGCCAGCGCGGCGGCCCGGCAGACGCCCTCGGCGAGGACGTTGTCCGACGCCTTGGCCAGCGACCGGGCGATGTCGGCCAGCGGCGCCGACTCGACGGAGGCCAGCGGCTTCGCGTCCGGACTGGCCTTCGCCCGCGAGACGCCACTGACGGCGATCCCCTGGGCCTTGAGGGCGTCGGCGAAAACCGTCGCGGCACTCAACGCGGGATCGGCGACGTATCCGTAGGTCAGCTGGGGGTTTGACAGGCCCGTGTTGATGGCGATCGGCGAAATCCGCCCGGCGTACTGCCCCATCCCCTGACTCAGCCAGTCCGGCGACTGCGATTCGTCGCCCCACACTGTGTCGTCGAGGGCGACCGCCACGCTCGTCACCTTTTGGGCCTTGAGCTTCTCGGCCGTCTGGGCCGCCAGCGTCCCCAGGCCGGCGTGACCGCGCGTGACCAGCGGATTCGACTCGCCCGCGCCCAGCAGCTGGTCGCCCCCGGCGATCAGCGACACCGTCGTCCCGTTGAGCGCCGTCTTCGTCGTAAACGTGTGATCCGGCCCCAGCTTCTCCATCGCGGCGACGATCGCCGTGATCTTCGTCGACGAGGCCGGCGTGTAGGCGACCTCGGACTCGTGGCCGGCGACCTCTTCCCCCGTCGCCGCATCGAGGAATTCGACGGAAATGTGCGGCGCGACGTAGGCGGGCGCGTTCTGCGCCGGCGGCGGCTGGTTCGGGTCGTTCGGCTGCGCCAGCGTGTTGACGAGGGTGTCGACCTGGGCCTGGACCGCCTGCTTGTTGATCGTCGTCGTCTGCGCGGCCGGCGGCAGGACGGCCGCGGCCGGGGCCACCGATGCCGGCCTAACCAAGGTTTCGCTAGCCCCGATCACGGGTTTCGTCGTGAGGATGCCCGGAACGATGTCGTACGCGTCGAGTGCGAGATAGCCCCCCGCGACGGCGACAACGGCGATGGTCGAAACGACCGGCCAGAGGACTCGCGATCGCACGATTGCGCACCTTCCTGCAGATTTCTAGCAACAGCGCACGTCAAGCGCTGCGGTCTGGAACACTAGAAGTCTAACGGTCTAGGCTAGACCCATTACCATCGGCACACGAGCCACAGGGGGTAACCGTGGAGTTCGACGTCACAATCGAGATTCCTAAAGGCAACCGGAACAAGTACGAGATCGACCACCGAACTGGCCGCATCCGTCTGGACCGTATGCTGTTCACTTCGACCCGCTACCCAGACGACTACGGGTTCATCAACGGCACACTGGGTGAGGACGGCGACCCGCTCGACGCCCTCGTGCTGCTGGAAGAGCCGACGTTCCCCGGCTGCATGATCCGCTGTCGCGCCCTCGGCATGTTCCGTATGCGCGACGAGCACGGCGGCGACGACAAGGTCATTTGCGTCCCTGCTGCTGACCAGCGCGCGTCGTGGCGTACCGACATCCAGGACGTGTCGGAGTTCCACCGCCTGGAAGTCCAGCACTTCTTCGAGGTCTACAAGGACCTGGAACCCGGCAAGTCCGTCGAGGGCGCCCACTGGGTTGGCCGCGAGGGCGCGGAAGAGGAAATCCGCCGCTCCGAAGAGCGCCTCCACAAGTGGGAGCAAGAGAACAACGAGCAGTACTTCGGCAACGTCAGCCACATCTTTGGGCAGCTGGCGACGCCGCTGGACGAGTAAGTCGCCACAGAACACACACGTGGGGCGGACCACTCATTGGTCCGCCCCACGTGTTATTTGAGAGAGGGATGCAAGGATTCCTAGAGAATCCTGACGTACTGCGGGTGGCCGTAGACCGGGGCAACCTTCACGTGGTCGCCCGGCTTCGGCGCGTGAACCATCATGCCGTTGCCCAAGTAGATGGCGATGTGACCGCCGTAGTAGACGAGGTCACCGGCGCGTGCCTGCGACTTCGAGATCACGCGGCCCGACGCGCCCTGCGACCACGACACGCGCGGCAGCTGGACGCCGACGGCGTGCAGGTAGGAGTACTGGACGAGGCCGGAGCAGTCAAAGCCCCTCGGCGTCGTCCCGCCCCACACGTAGGGGACGCCGACAAACCTGAGGGCGTAGTTGGCGACTGCCGCACCACGGCTGCCGTCACTGGAAACGGTCGTCTTCTTCGTGGCCGAGGCGGCCGGCTTAGGTGTCGCCTTCTTGGCGGCGGCCTGTTCGGCGGCCTTCTTCGCCGCTGCCTGCTCGGCGGCCTTCTTGGCGGCAGCAGCCTTCTTCGCCGCGGCATCGGCGGCGGCCTTCTTCGCGGCAGCGTCCGCCGCCTTCTTGGCCGCAGCCTGGTCGGCAGCCTTCTTGGCGTCGGCAGCCTTCTTGGCCGCAGCGTCCTCGGCAGCCTTCTTGGCGGCGGCGTCCTCGGCAGCCTTCTTGGCGGCGGCGTCGTCCGCGGCCTTCTTCGCCGCGGCCTCTTCGGCAGCCTTCTTGGCGGCGGCCTCGGCGGCCTGCTTCTGGACGGCCTCGATCGCGGCCTTCTCTTCGGCGGCCTGACGCTCGGCGGCCTGGCGGTCAAGCTCGGCCTGGCGCGCCTTCTCGGCCTCCAGCGTCACGCCGCGGGCCTGGGCGAGCTTCGCCACAAGGGCGTCGTGCTGCCCCTGCAGCGTCTGCAGCTCGGTCTGCGTCTGCGCGGCGACCTGCTCGGAACGGTCCTTGGCCTGCTGGGCCAGCTGGGCGGCCTGCTCACGCTGCTGGACGGCGGCCTTGGCCTCGTCCGACGCCTTCTTCGCGGAATCGCTGGCGGCCTCGAACTGCTTGAGCTGGCCCTCCGCCCGCGAGCCCAACACCTGGACGGCGACCTGGCGGATCTCGACCGCGTCAAGCCCGTTCTTCGTCAGATACGGCGTCAGCGAGGACAGCGAGCCGCCACCCGTCGTGTAGACCGCCTGGACGAGGGACCGCAGGTCCTCGCGGGACTTCTCGAGCTTCGCGTTAGCGTCGGCCAGCTGCTGATCGGACGCCTTTTCCTGATCCTTCGCGATCACGAGGTTCGACATCGCCGCGTTGTAGTTGTCCTCAGCCACCTGGGCGTCGTCCTGCGTGGACTGGGCACGCTTTTCGACCTCAGCCAGCTGGGATTCGATGCCGGCCACGGAGTCTGCCGCGGCCTTTTCCTGGGACTTCGCGGCGGCGACGTCATCGTCGTAGCTATCGGCGTAAGCAGGAATCACGATCGTCGAGGTTCCCAGCGCACACAGCGCAGTCAATGCGATGACCCGCGCGGTGCGGTACCGGAACCGCACGCCTGTCGATCGACCCATGCCGTCCTCCTGATACTTTGCCAGTGTTCACAGTTGAAACTTCCTTCACGTTACCCGACTGTTACCACACCCGCAACAGCCCCCACAGATTCCCCACCCGCCCCGATAGTCACACGAGAACCACTCTCCCCACAGTTTTCGCCGCGTTCTGGCCAGGACAAACGCATTTTTCCGGTTCGCATTCGGGCGCCTCGGCGTGTCGCAACGATCCGATTGCCGGACGCGTGATAACAGACAGATCACACTTTTGCCGCCGCGCTTCCCGGCGCCGTGACCGCGCCGCAACCGACCCGTGATCGCCAGGCGGCCGATCCGTGACCGCGTGGCAACCAGCCTGTGAACGTGACCGTTTCGCCCGAGGGCGTCTCCCTCCCCCGGTCGGCGCGCCCGCCCGAGGGCACCCTCGACAATCTGGTGTCCGGAATCTGAGATGCGGATGCCGTCCGCGGAAGCCTTGCTACTATCGAAGACATGAGCCAACGAATGTTCAGCTGACCCGCGCGGTCAGCATCACCCCAGCGCCTTAGCGCCGATATCTGCCGTGCACGAAAGCGGTCCCCGGACCGAGCCTGCGCGGCTTTTTTGTATCTCGGGACCGCCCTGTAGCTCCACAGCACTCATCGAAAGGCCCCGAAAAATGTCCCAACTGCACTTTGATACCCGCCAGATTCACGCCGGCCAGCGCCCCGACCCGACGACGGGCGCACCGGTTCTGCCGATCTACCAGACGTCCGCCTACGTGTTCGACTCGGCCGAGCAGGCCGCCAACCGTTTCAAGCTGGCCGATCCCGGCCCGATCTACACGCGCCTGACGAACCCGACGAACGAGGTCGTCGAAAACCGCATCGCCGACCTCGAGGGCGGTATTGCCGGCCTGATCGTCGCGTCCGGTGCGGGCGCCCTCATCCTCACGCTGACGACAATCGGGCGCGCCGGCGACAACATCGTCGCGTCCCCGTCGCTGTACGGCGGCTCAAAGGCCGCCCTGACGAATAACCTGCCGCGCCTGGGCATCGAGACGCGTTTCGTCGACGACCCCCGCGATCCCGACGCGTGGAAGGCCGCCGCCGACGAGCGGACGGTCGCGTTCTTCGGCGAGACGATCCCCAATCCCCAGTGCGACATCTTCGACATCGAGCCGATCGCCAAGGCCGCACACGAGGTCGGCGTGCCCCTGATTATCGACAACACGGTGGCGACGCCGTACCTCACCCGGCCGATCGAGTGGGGCGCCGACATCGTCATCCACTCGGCGACGAAGTACCTGGGCGGCCACGGCACGTCGGTGCTCGGCGCGATCGTCGACGGCGGCACCTTCGACTGGTCGGCCGACCCCGAGCGGTTCCGCGAATTCTCGACGCCGGACGCGTCGTATCACGGCCTCGTCTACTCCGACCTGGGGAATCAGGCGTTTATCGTCAAGGCCCGCGCCCAGGGGCTGCGGGACTTCGGGTGGGCGGCGTCGCCGTTCAACTCGTTCCTCGTCGACCTCGGCATCGAAACGCTGTCGCTGCGCGTCCAGCGCCACTGCGACAACGCCCTCGCGGTCGCCAAGTGGCTGGAGGCGCACGACCGCGTGCGGTCGGTGAACTACGCCGGGCTCGAGTCGTCTCCTTATTATTCGCTGCAGCAGAAGTACGCGCCGGGCGGCGCGGGCGGCGTCCTCGCGTTCGATATCGACGCTGACAAGGCGGCGTGCGAACGGTTCGTCGACGCCCTCGAGCTGCACTACAACCTCGCGAACATCGGCGACGTCCGGTCCCTCGTCGCACACCCCGCGTCGACGACGCACTCACAGTGCACGCCGGAAGACCTCGCGGCCTGCGGGATCTCCGAGTCGACGATCCGCCTGTCGGTCGGCCTCGAGCACGTCGACGACATCATCGCCGACCTCGCCCGCGGGTTCAACGCCATTTAGGAGGACGCCATGAGCACGATCGTTCCGTCCCTGCCCACCTGCGACGCCCACCCCGAGGACGACCCGTTCACGCCCGGCACCGCGGCGACGTCCGCGGCCCACACCGGCGGTTCCGGCCTGCGCCTCGCCAACATCGGGCCACTGCGCGCCGAGTCCGGCCAGGTGCTGCCGGCCGCGCAGCTGGCGTACGAGACGTGGGGGCGGCTCAACGCGCAGCGGACGAATGCCGTGCTCATCCTTCACGCGCTGACCGGCGACTCGCACGTCATCGGCGAGGCCGACGGCGACCACGTGACGCCCGGCTGGTGGGACGGCATGGTCGGCCCCGGCGCCCCGATCGACACGACCAGGTATTTCGTCGTCGCGGCGAACGTCCTCGGTGGGTGTCAGGGGTCGACGGGGCCGGCCTCGCCGGCGCCGGACGGGCGGCCGTGGGGGTCGCGGTTCCCCCAGCTGTCCGTCCGCGACATGGTGATCGCCGAGGCGCGCTTGGCCGATTACCTGGGGATCGGGCGGTTTTCGATGGTCGTCGGCCCGTCCGCCGGGGGACACCGGGCGTTGGAATGGGCGTGCATGTATCCCGAACGCGTCGGCCGACTGATCGTCATCGCGACCTCTGCGGAAACCACGGCTGACCAGGCCGCATGGGCGTCGATGCAGCTGCGCGCCCTCGAGCTCGACCCCGCGTTCCGCGACGGCGACTACTACGGCGAGGACGCTCAGCCGACCGGCGGCCTCGCCCTCGCCCGCCAGATTGCGCACGCGACGTATCGCAGCGCCGGCGAGCTCAATGCTCGGTTCGGGCGGGTCGCCCAGGGCGACGAGGACCCGATGACGGGTGGGCGCCTGGCCGTCCAGTCGTACCTCGACTATCACGGCGACAAGCTGACCAGGCGTTTTGATGCCGGCAGCTACCGGGTATTGACGAGGGCGATGCTCACCCACGATGTCGGCCGCGAGCGCGGCGGGGTCGCGAGGGCGCTGTCGCTCATCGAGGCGCCGACCTTGGTCGTCAGCGTCGACACCGACCGGCTGTTTCTGCCGGAAGCGTGCCGGCAGCTCGCCGCGAAGATCCCCCAGGCCCGCTACGCCGAGATCACCTCGCCGGCCGGCCACGACGGCTTCCTTATCGAGCGCGACCAGGTCGCCCAGCTGGTCCAGGCTTTCGATGCCGATACCGCCTACGCCGCGGGCTTCTAGGGTGGGGCACTTACCCGTCCACTTACACCGCCAAACTTGACGGCTTTTGAGGTGTAAGAGCCACCTACACCGCCAAAGATGGCACATTTGGGACTCATGTTTTGGGGGCGGTGTACGTGATGGAATCGCCCGAAAAAGGTCACGTTCATCGGTGCTAACGCCACCAATAGCCCAATTCACCACAAGCCGGCGTGCCAAACCGCGGCGGAACCCGCCCTCGCCGTCAATGCTCGGACCAGCTCAGCCCCAAAACCAACGCAAGCTACCCAAACGCACCCCCGAATCACCGCAAGCCGACGAACGGCCCCAAACGCCCCCCCCTACGGGCAGATCGCGTAGGTCGCGGCCTCACCCAACTGGTCCGGCGAGGGCGCGAGGCCCGGCAGGGTGCGGGCGCTCCAGGCGTGGAAGTCGTGCCAGACGGCTTGGCGGACGTCGGGCAGCGAGAGGAACGGGTCGTGCCGCATGGGTCGACGCTTGATTGTCACGTCAGTCGACAGTGTAGATCCGGCGGCGACCAGGTATTTCGTCGTGAGGACGGCGTCGGACATCAGCAGCTGCGGGTCCCATTCGTCGCCCTCGCTGTGGTACGTCTGCTCGGCGGCGTGGAGCAGCAGGGGGACGTCGATGGGGTCCGCGGCGGCAATCTCGGTGTGTCCTGAGGTCACGGCGTAGAGCCAGCCGGCGCGGACGGGGTTGCCCTCGGCGCGCTTCCAGTCGTTGATCAACGTGAACCCCGACAGGGACGGGTCGCCCTCGTAGCCGGCCTCGACGTATTCGGTGGGCATGGGGACGGCGTCGCGGTTCCAGCCCTCCATCGACCGCGCATAGGACCGGTCGGAGGCCATGGGGATCTCCCGAGCCGCCCCGAACGTCGAGGCCACCCGCAAGACGCGGTGGTAAGTCTGGCGCCGACGGGGCCCCGGCTGCAGCTCCAGCCACGGCGACGTCAGCCACATCCCGGCAATCGAGCGCGGCCGGTGGATCGCCCACAGCGCGGCCAACAGCCCGCCGGTCGAGTGCCCGGTAAGGATAACGGGCGTGTCCGGATGCTCCTCCGCGATGTACTGGAGGGCGACGTGGAGGTCAGGCGCAAAGTCGCCCATCGACGTGCACCAGCCGGGCATGTCGCCCTCGCGGAGAGACCGCCCATAGTGGTGGAGGTCGATCGCATAGAACGAACCACCGGCCGCCGACACGTGGCGGGCCAGCTCACGCTGGAAGTAGTAGTCGTTCCAGCCGTGGACGTACAGCATCGCCCATCCGCGGCCCTTCCACGGCGTCGGGATCGCCTGGGGATCGTCCTCGGGGACGTGCCGGATCAGCGTGGCGATGCCGGAACCGCGCGGCACGGTAATCGTCCGCGCGACAAAACCGGGTCCGAGGACGTCGGGCTGCCAGGTGTCGCCGACCGGCTGCGCGGGCGCAACCGCCGGCAACCCGGCATAGGCTGGGTGAAACGCGGCGGTGTGCAGAGGAAGCATTATCGATCGCGCTCCAGGTCAGCATTCATTTCGTCGATGGCTTCGCCCAGCGTGGGGCCGTCGAAGAT
The DNA here is from genome assembly GCA_900545825.1 of uncultured Actinomyces sp. Lineage (GTDB taxonomy): Bacteria > Actinomycetota > Actinomycetes > Actinomycetales > Actinomycetaceae > Nanchangia. The sequence goes on along the minus strand of URAS01000016.1, from coordinate 45,099 downwards.
GCCGATGCGCCAGCTGGCCCAGCCATCGCCCGTGCGCCCCACGGCGTTGAGGTAGGCGGCGTCGGCGTCGTCGAACTTCTGGCCGTCGCCCGTGACGATCATGCCGTTGGACTCGAGCATCGCCTCGAACACCTGGTCCTCGGCGTCGCGGTACAACAGCACCGTGGCGGAGCCGATGACGTCGGCGATCGCCCTCAGGCCGGAGTAGTCGCGGTGGAGGGCGCCGTCGGCCGCCGGGGCCTGCGCCGACGTGGCGTGCTCGCCGTGCGGGTGCGGCGCGGGCACGGCGGGCGGCTCGGCGACATTCATCTGGCTGACGTAGGCGGGACCCTCGTGGTGCGAGGGCGCCGGGGCCGCAGGCTGGGAGACCGGGCGCGGCGGCTCGGGTGCGGCGACCGGCTGGGGCGTGAACGCTTCACGCGACTCGGTCGGCTGCGGCGGCTCGGGGGCCTGCTGGAGGACCGGCGTGGCGCCGGTCTCGCCCGACCATTCGAGCTGCGGGGCCGGCGAGGAGTGCCCGCCCAGCTGGGGGCGCGGCGCGAACGCCGACAGCGACACGGGGTGGACTTCAAGGAAGCGGCGGCCGTTCGACATTTCACGCAGCCGCACCTGGTGGATTTCGAGTCCCGCCGCAGCAAGGATGACGAGCGCAGAATCCACTCCCGGGTCGACCTCGCCGACGACGAGGAACAGCCGCGGCCCGGTTTCGACCGTCGGCGGCATCGACTCGCGGAACTCGGCCCAACCGGCGCGGAACGAATCCGGCCCACCCGGGTAGACGTGCGCGAGGTCGAGCCACCCCATCTTCGCGATTTCGCCCAGGCGGCCCATCGCGGAAATCAGTGAGACAGCATCGAGCCGGCGCAGGACCTCAACCGATACGACCTGGCCTGACGCGTCGAGCGCCGTCAGGCAGTGCGGCCCGCCGTCCGGACCCGTCTCCGACTCGGGGACCTGCCACGCAACGGGAAACAGCGGGCGGCCAATGACCTCGAGAACCTGGGAACGAATCGACTCCAAGATGTCGGGCCCAAGCCCCTGCTCGATCGGACGCCCAAACTGCGCCGGAATCAGCCGTCCTCGTTCCAGCTCGAAAAGTGCCATGTCTCCCCCTTGCTGAGATCCACCTGTCCGCGCCATTGTCTCACGTCATGGTGTCAATGCGCACACGCTTTCGGCGCTTCGACGTGACGAGCGCCTCACGTGAGCTTTGCTCACATAAAACTCGGAAACCGTGGAATAGTGTCAGTTATGGAGAATGTGCAAAGAACTATGGTCATCGCGCTGGTGATCGCTCTCATCGGCGCATGCCTCGCTCTGTTTGTCCCGGTACTGCTCGTGGCCATTCTCGGCTGGATCCTCGTGTGCGCCGGCCTCGTCACCACGTGCTACTGCCTGGGTCTACACCATCGCCAAATCAGCCCTGACAAGCGGCTACTCGGCCTCACCTACACGCGCGGACTCACCGTGTCGGCTGTCCTCCTCGTCGTCGGCGCCATCCTCTTTATTATCGGGATCAGGGGGTCGGTGCCGTGCGCCGCGATCGGCGGCGCGCTGATCGGTTTCGGTTTCGCCGGTATCGGCATGTATCTCGGACGTGGCCGCGAGGGCGCCGCGGGCGAGGGCGAGAAGACCGAGGAAGGCGCCGCCGCGGGCGAGAAAGCCGAGGATGCCGAGGAAGCTCCCCGCGAGGGCAAGGAAGCCCCCGCAGCCGCTCCCGCCGCTGCTGCTGCCGCCGCGGCCGCCGCTGGCACGGTCGCCGCCAAGAAAGCACACTCCGACAAGGCCGCCGACGAGGAGCTCCCGCCGGCCCAGCCGGCCGTCGAGCCCGACGACACGCCCGCGACGGTCCTCCCCGAGACTGACAAGGCCACGCAGCCGACTCCCGCGAAGGCCGAAGAGCCGGCGAAGGCCGAAGAGCCGGTCACGACCGAGGGCGAGGTCGCCCCCGAAGAACCGCACACCGACGCCATCTACGTCAAGACCGCGTACCCGACCCCGGCGCCCGAGCCCGAGCCCGTCGCGGAGGAGCCGGTGGCGGAGAAGTCAGCCGAGCCGGTTTCCGAAAAGCCTGCTGAGCCCGCCGAACCGGTCGCCGAAAAGCCCGCTGAGCCCGCCGAGCCGGTCGCCGAGAAGCCCGCCGAGCCGGTGGCGGAGAAGCCGGTCGCCGAGAAGCCGACCGAGCCGGTTACGGAAGAGCCCGTCGCGGAAGCGGTCACCGAGACGCCGGCGGCTCCGGCTGCCGACGCTGCCGCCCTCGCCATCGAGCGGTCCGCGGCGAAGCACGCGAAGCCGCTGGCCAGCCGCTCGTCGGCGAAGCACGCCAAGCCTGCGGCCGAGGCGCCGACGGCCAAGCACGTCAAGCCCGTCGCGGACTCCCCGGCCGAACCTGCCGCGGACAAGCCCGCCGAGAAGCCGGCGGAGGCCACGCCCACCGAGGTCACCGAGAAGCCGACCTCCCCGGTGAAGGAGGCCCCAGTCGCCGAGAAACCGGCCGAGGACGAGGACATCCTCCCGCGTCCGGCCAAGCGCGCGGCCAAGCCGGCCGCCCCTGCCGCGGAGAAACCGGCCGAGAAGCCCGCAGAACCCGCGGAAAAGCCGGCGGAGGAGAAGCCCGCCGAAGCGGCCGCTCAGCCTGAGCCCGCCCCCGAGGCCGCCAAACCGGCCGAGGACGAGGACATCCTCCCGCGTCCCGCCAAGCGCGCCGCCAAGCCGGCCGAGAAGCCCGCGGAAACACCCTCGACGACGCCCTCGGAAACCTCTGCTGACCAGGCGGGTGAGGCACCGCACCGGAAGCCTCTCGTCGAGGTGAGCGGCGCCGACCTCCTCATGGCCGATGCGCTGCCGCCGACGCGCAAGAGCGCCCATAGCGACCATGCGCCGCGCCACGCGGAACCGGTTGCCGAGGCCACGTCGGCCAAGCACGCGGCCCCCGCCGCCGAGCCGAGCAAGCCGGCTCACCGCGCCGAGGAGAAGCCCGCCGAGCCGGCCAAGCACACGGCCCCCGCCGCCGAGGCGAAGCCCGCCGAACCGGCTGCGAAGCCCGCTGACGAACCGGCTGCGAAGCCCGAGCCCGCGGAGGAACCCAAGCCTGCCGAAGCGAAACCGGCGGAAGAGCCGAAGCACGCGGCTCGCGCGGCTGCCGAGCCGGCCAAGCACGCGGCCCCCGCCGAGGAACCCAAGTCGGTGGAAGAGCCCAAGCCCGCCGCCGAAGCAAAGCCGACAGAACCGGCCAAACCTGCTCCTGAGCCGAAGCCCGCCGAACCGGCCAAGCGAGCCGACGAGAAGACGCGCAGGAGTTTCTTGGGCAGGCCGACTCGGGCGGAGCGCCGCCGCGCCGAGGCGCGCGCTCAGCAGAGCGGTCACACGGGCCCGTCGACGATCCCCCACCCGGGCCAGCACCCGGAGGGCGATCAGTAACCGCTCACCCCAAACCCGAAACGCTCACCTCACTTGTCAAAAACCGCCGAAAATCGGCCGGAAATGACAATTGAGGTGAGCGTTTCGCTATGCGGGTGGGCGTCTCGCCGACGGAACGACCTCCCCGCCGGCGCCACCCGCCGGTGCCCGCCTTACCGGCCCTCGCGCAGCAGGGTCGCGAGGTGGCGGGCGTTGCGGTGACCCAGCTGCGCCACCTGGGTGCGACACGAGAACCCGTCAGCGAGGACGACCGCGTGCGGGTGCTCCTCGAGGGCGGGCAGCAGCGACACGTTCGCGACGGCGCGCGACATGTCGTGATGCGCGGCCTCCATCCCGTAGTTCCCGGCCAGGCCGCAGCACCCGGACAGCGCGGTGACCTGCGCGCCCAGCGCCTCGAGCAGCGCCTTGTCGGCCTCCCACCCCATGACGGAGTGGTGGTGGCAGTGCGGTTGGGCGACGATCTCGACGCCCTCGAGGGACGGCAATTCGCCGACGAGGTCGTGCTCGGTGAGGAACTCCGCCAGAGTGTGCGTGACTTCTTTGAGCGCCAGCGCCCGCGGGTCGTCGGGCAGCAGTTTTGGCAGGTCGTCGCGCAACACGGCGGTGCACGACGGCTCGATCCCGACGATGGGGACGCCGTTGACGGCCCACGGACCCAGCCGGTCGAGGAGGTGCCGCATCTTCGCGCGCGCCTGGTCCAGCTGGCCGGTCGTGATCCACGTAAGCCCGCAGCAGGCGTCCGGCGGCGCGACGAGGACGTCAAACCCCAGGTCAGACAGCAATTCGACGACCGAGCGGGCGCCGGTGTCGTCGAGGCCCTGGCTGAACGAGTCAGCCCACACGACGACCTTCCCGCGCGACCCGATCTGCTGGTGGCGGCGGCTTGCCTCGGCCGCTTTGCCGCGGGTTTCCGCCCTCGCGACGCCGCGCGCCTGCGCCCAACGGTCGAACGGGCGGGTCGCCAGCGCCGGCATCGGCCGGGTGGCGTCGAGGCCGACGACGCGGAACACCAGGTGCCGCAGCGGCGCAATCGAGAGAGCGCCGTTCGCCAGCGCCGCCGAACCGGGGATGTGGGCGGCGAGGCGCAGCCATGTGGGCAGCCAGCCCAGCGCATAATGCGTCCTCGGGCGCAGTTTGCCCCGGTAGCGGCGGTATAGGTATTCGCTGCGCCACTGGGCCATGTCGACACCGGTCGGGCAGTCGCTCGAGCAGGCTTTGCAGGCGAGGCAGCGGTCAAGCAGCTCGGCGACTTCCGGCGCGTCGAGGCCGCCGATCAGCGTGCCGTTGGTGGCCTCTTGGAGGATCCGGGCGCGCCCGCGCGTCGAGTCGGCTTCTTTCCCCGTGGCCAGCCACGTCGGGCACATGAACTGCCCGGCGGCGCGCCCGTCCGCACGGCACTTCGATACGCCGGTGCAGCGGTGCATCGCCGTCGTCCACGACCCGTGGTCCTCGGCGAAATCGAAGCCGCCCGCGTCGCCCCACTCGGCCGCGTCGGGCCGGCGCAGGTGGGCGTCCAGCGGGTCGACGCCGCCGGCGGCCGGCCCGGTGATGACGCCGGGGTTCATGAGGTCGTTCGGGTCGAACAGGGCTTTGACCTGCTCGAATAGCCGGACGGCCTCGGGAGAATACATGCGCGCCAGAAGCTCGGACCGCGAGCGCCCGTCGCCGTGTTCGCCCGACAGTGACCCGCCGTAGCGGGCGACGGTGTCGGCGGCGTCCTCGAGGAATGCCCGCGACCGCCCGACGCCCGCGGCGGAACCGAGCGGCATGTCGAGGCGGACGTGGACGCAGCCGCCGCCGAAGTGGCCGTAGATGAGGCCGGTGATGCCGTGCTCGTCGAGGAGCGCGGTGAAGTCGCGCAGGTAGTTGCCGAGGTTTTCCGGCGGCACGGCGGCGTCCTCCCAGCCGGGCCACGCCTGCTCGCCGCCTGAGCCGTCGGCCAGCACGGGGGTGCGCCCGCCCAGCCCGGCGCCATCAGCGCGGATGCGCCACAGCGCGGCGGCCTCGGATCCCGGTGGATACACCATCGCCGCATCGGTTCCGGCGTCGGCGACGAGGGCGTGCGCGGCGGCGAGGGTCTGTTCGGGGGTGGTGAGGTGTTCGCCGCCGACCTCGATCATCAGCCAGCCGCCGCCTTTCGGCAGGTCGGGGACGGCGCCGGGGCCGCGGTGGGCGCGGACGACGTCGACGACGTGGGCGTCCAGCCCCTCGATGGCGATCGGTTTGTGGCGCAGCAGCGCGGGGACGTCGTCGGCCGCTGCGATCATGTCGGGGTAGCCGAGGACGACGAGGACCGGCGACGCGGGGATCGGGACGAGCTTGACCGTCGCGCGGGTGACGGTCGCTAGCGTCGATTCGGTGCCGACGAGGAACGACGCGAGGTCGAAGCGCCCCTCGGGGGTGAGGTGCTCGAGCGAATAGCCAGACACCTGCCGCCCGAACGTGCCAAATTGTCGGCGGATGAGGGCGAGGTTCGCGTCGACCAGGCTGGCAAGCCCCGGGATTTGGGACAGGCCGTCGCGGCCCTGGCCGGCGACGATCCGGCGCCCGAGGCCGTCGATGACGCGCAGTTCCGCGACGTTTTCCGCCGTCTTGCCGTAGGCCGTCGCGCGCGGTCCGCACGCGTTATTGCCGATCATCCCGCCGATCGTGCAGCGGTTCGAGGTCGACGGGTCGGGGCCGAAACGCAGGCCAAAAGGCGCGGCCGCGGCCTGCAGCTGCGCCTGAATAACGCCGGGCTCAACGACGGCCAGCCGCGATTCGGGGTCGACCTCGAGGATCCGGTTCATGTGGCGGCGGTAGTCGAGGATGACGCCCGGCCCGATCGCGTTGCCCGAACACGAGGTCGCCGCGCCCCGCGAGTTCACAGGAACACCCAGGTCGCGGCTGATTTCCAGGGCGGCGGCGACCTCGTCGGCGTCGTGTGGATAGACGAGGGCGGCCGGCGGGATCCGGTAGTTCCCGGCGTCGGTCGAGGCCAGCGCGCGGTCCAGCCGCGACGCCGACACTTCGAGGCCGGCTTTGCGTGCCCGCGCGACGTATTCGGCGGCCGGCCCGACCAGCGGTTCGCCCTCGTCGTGTGTCCGGCCCGCGCCCATGTGGCTGTGCACCCGCGATTCCCATGCCCTACCCATGGGGCAATCGTTCCATAACCGGGCCGGACCAGGTGAGCCCGGTCACCCTGCGGCCGCGCTGCACCCCTCAAAGGGCCGCCGACCAGCTCCAATAGCGCGACCTTGCGCGCCCCGCAGACCCCTGCACCGTCCGCAACACCCACGCCGCGCCCGCCGATTAGACGAACCCCCACGCGCGTTTATGCGCGCTCAGCGGACACGCTGGCCACCCTCCGGCGGCGAAACGCTCACCTAAAATGTCATTTCCGTCCGATAATCGGCAGATTCGACAAATTAGGTGAGCGTTTCGGGTCTTGGCGCGCACGTCACGCGCGCGTCACGCGATCATTGGGCACCCCGCGCAGTGGAGGACGGTGTTCGGATCGTCGGCGCCCTCGCCACAGCACAGGCCGTGGTCGCAGCCTCCGCCCTGCCCGGCAACCTGGAGGATACCGGCGCGGCGCATGTGGTCAACGAACATTTCGGCCTGGGCCTCGCTGACACCCGCCAGCTGGGCCGCCCGCGCCGTCGTCGCCCCACGCTCGAGGGCGGCCATGAGCCGCTGCGTGGGCGTCAACACCGTGGGCTGACCCAAACCGACCACACGACTCACAGGAACAACCTCCCAATCTGGAACACCAACGTGGCCAGCAGCCAGGCGACACATAGCTGGCCGGCTACCGCCGACAGTGTCAGCTTAGGCCCGAGCTGCCGCCACTGCTCGGCGACGGTCGCCAGGCACGGTGTGTAGGTGAGGACAAAGATCAAGAACGCGAACGCCGCAATCGGTGCCGCATCACCCGCCGTGCCCTTGAGAGTCGAGTGCAACTGGTCGCTCATCTGGCTGGTCGCCTGCGAGTCGTCCTCGGCGGTACCCAGGTGGACGCCGACGCACATCGCCTTGAACGAATCGTCGACCGCGGCGCGCGCCTCCTTCACCGTCTTGTACTTCGCGACCAGTGGGTCGTGATCCTTGATCTTCTGGGCGAGGTCGGCGTTGATGTCGTCGTCGCTCATCGGGTTGTAGGTCTCGGCCAGCTCTTTCTGCTCGGGCGTGCACGCGGCGTCGTTACCGACCTGGTAGGTCGCCGCCAGCGACCCCAGCATCGTTTCCTTCGCGATAAAGCCCGTGATGAGGCCGCCCGCCAGGTGCCAGTCGTCGAAGCCCGCCGGCTTAAACACCGGCGCGATCCCCTCGGCGATCGACCCGTAAACCGAGTCCGAGGGCGCCATGTCGTCACCGAACTTGTGGTCGGGCACGACCGGCGTGTGCATGAGCAGCCACACGACGACGGTGAGGATGACGATGACCTTGCCGGCGCCCTTGAGGAACGCCCACGTGCGCTGCGCCGACGAGCGCAGCGTGACCAGCGCCCTCGGCGTCTGGTAGGGCGGGAGGACGAGCATGAGCGGGGCCGCCTGCTCGTCCTTCAAGAAGATCGGCTTCAGCACGAGGCCGCCGAGAATCACCATGAGGATCGAGCAGATGTACATGATCCACACGATGAGGGTCGTGTGCTTGGGGAAGAACACGTTGGCGATCATCAGGTAGACGACCAGGCGCGCGTTGCACGTGATGTACGGCGTCAGAATGACCGCGATCTTGCGGTGGCGCGAGTTCGGCAGCGTCCTCATCGCCGCCAGGGTCGGCAGGTTGCAGCCGAAGCCGACGACGAACGGCATGATGACGCGGCCGTCGAGGCCGATCATCCGCATGACGCGGTCGCCGAGGAACGCGATGCGCGCCATGTAGCCCGAATCCTCGAGCATGCCGATCGCGATGAACATGACGATCATCAGCGGCGAGAACGACGCGACAACGCCGACGCCCGTGAGGAAACCGTCGTTGATGATGCCCTCGACAATGCCGCCGCCCAGGCCGATGTGGCCAAGGATCCAGCTGACACCCTGGGCGATCGACGGCCCGTGGATGAGGGAAATGTCGCCGCCGGGCCACCCGAAGAACGTCTCGGCCGGGATCGTCAGGTCCCAGCCCTCGCCCGAGTCAAAGATCTGCTCGAACGGGTCCTGGAAAATCGCGGCAAACGTGTTGCACAGCCAGAACACGACGTACATGGCGACGAGGAACGACCCGATACCCAACACGGGGTTGAGGAGGAACTGGTCGATCTTGTCGGAGGTCGACACGTGGTGTTCGGGCACCTCGGCTTCGCCCAGCCGGTCGGCGACCTTGCCGATCCAGTCGAAGAGGACGGTCGCCCGCTGCGTCTCGTCCATCCGCTCGTCCTCGCCGAGGACGGGGACGTCGGTGGCGAGGGCGGCCGCGTGGGCGTTGTAGCCCGGCGCGTCGGGGTCGATCGGCAGGCCCTTGACGTGCGGCTTGTCGACGACGGCCTTGCGGACAAGGGACGTCAGCGCCTTGAGGCCCGAGCGGTGTCGGGGATCGATGGCGACGACGGGCACGCCGAGAATCTCCTCGAGCCGCGCGGGATCGACGTCGTCACCGGAGGCCTTGGCGACGTCCTGCATGGTCATCGCGCAAATGACCGGCAGGCCCGTCTGGACGACCTGGCCCAGCAGGTAGAGCGAACGCGACAGCGCGGTCGCGTCGAGGACGACGACGGCCAGCCCGGCGCCGGAGCTCTTGTGGGGATCGGTCAGCGATCCCTCGATCCCGCCGACGGTGTCGACGACGACGGCCTCGTCGGGCGAGTTCGGCAGCAGCGAATAGGTGCCAGGCGTGTCGATGAGGCGAACGCCCAGGTCCTTCCACTTGCCCGAGAAGACTTCGACCGTCGTGCCGGGCGCGTTACGCACCGACTGCCGCGCGCCCGTGAGGGCGTTGAACAGCGTCGACTTGCCGACGTTCGGGTTGCCGACGAGGAGGACGGTGTCGAGGGAAACGTCGGCGGCGTCGGCGACGGCGACGCCCCCTTGGCAATGCGGACAGCTCATGCCTCAACCTCCAACGGCTCGACTTCCATTCGCCTGGCCGACCCGTGGTCGACGGCGATCCGCGACCCGGCCACGTTGATCACCACCCCGCCGAAACCGGCGTGCTGGGTGACGTGGAAGGTCGTGCCCGGGCGCAATCCGAGCTCCTTGACTCGCAGCGCATGGCGGGGCGCGCAGGGGAAATCAACGAGCCGCACCAGCGTATTCTTCGGTACTTTAGTTAGCCACACAGTTAGTGAGCATAGGACACCCAAGGTGCGTTTTCCATACACTAAGGGCCTACACCCTCCGCGAAATAAGCCGAAACTCTTTGTTTGGCTTACCTTACTCGTGCTCGACCTGGGCAGACACTGAGGGCGCCGAGAGAATTTCAGATACCTCATTTTAGCAAGTCGGCCCTTACTTATAAGGAAAAGCACACCTCAGCGATACTCATTTCCATGGGGTCGCCACCCCCCCCGAAAGGAAGGGCAAATATCCCCGCCAGATCGCGCCTCACGCGGCGACCCGCGCCCGAACCGGCGGCCACAATCCCGCCCAGGCTAGGGCCACAATCCCGCACACCATGCGCCGCCACCCAGGCCGCAACCCCAAGGACACCCTCGACGCCGCTAGACGACCGCCCCGCCGACACCCCCGAGCGAGAAACCCCAGCCCAACACCCACCGCGACCAGGAATTCTCCCGCCCACTGCCGCAAACGATTCCCATTTATGTCATGGGGGTGCCCTATTTTCCCCGGGTTCTTGCCCTATGTGGACAAAAATCTGGGTTACACCCCCAACCGCTAGCAAACTCAGGGCGGAGGTCCCATAATGGAATAGTCACTCGGAGCTCAACGAAGAGGAAGTGAGTCAGATGGTCGAAACCATGCTGGCAGAGCGTTTTTACGCTGACACCAAGACCATCAAGGTCGAGGAGATCCCGATTCCCCACCCCGGACCGGGTGAGGTGTTGATTAAAGTTGCCTACTGCGGCATCTGTCACTCGGATCTGTCCCTCATCTCGGGGGCGTTCCCAGCTGAACTTCCCGTCATCACCCAAGGGCATGAATGCTCGGGCGAGATCGTCGAGCTCGGCCCTGGCGTCGAAGGATGGGAGATCGGTGACCGGGTGTCGCCCTCGGCAGGCCGTCCCTGTGGCAAGTGCCGTCGTTGTCAACGCGGCGACTACGACAACTGCCTTGACCTGCGCCTCATGGCCTTCGCGTTCGACGGCGCGTGGGCGCAGTACTGCATCTCTCGGGTCCAGGGCCTCACCCGCATCCCCGAGGGCGTCGACATGCGCCAGGCAGCGATCCTGCCCGACGCCGTCGCCACCCCGTTCGGCGCGGTCGTCCGTACCGGCAAGGTCCACCCCGGCAACGCCGTCGGCGTGTGGGGCCTGGGCGGCGTCGGTACCCACATCATGCAGCTGGCCAAGCTGGCCGGTGCCCTCCCCGTCATCGCGGTTGACGTCAACGACGCGGCCCTCGAGCGCGCACAGCGCTTGGGCGCCGACTTCATGTTCCGCAGCGACGACCCGGATCTGCGCCAGAAGATCTTCGACGCCACGCGCGGGCGCATGATCGACGTCGCGTTCGACGCCGTCGGCATTTCGCCGACCGTCAAGCAGGCCGTCAGCATGCTCGACAACAACGGACGCTGCGTCTGCGTCGGCATCTCCGCCCAGCAGATGGAGATCGGCCCGTTCCTCGACTTCACGCTCAAACGCAAGGAAGTCGTCGGCCACCTGGGCTACAAGAACGTCGACATCTCGATTCTCGCCGAGATGCTCGAGTTCGGGCGTCTCGACCTGTCGGAGTCGATCAGCGACGTCGTCTCGCTGCCCAACATCGAGACGGGCATCTACAACCTCGCACACAAGGTGAACAACCCCATCCGCATCCTCGTTGATCCCTGGATGGACGTGTAAGAGTTCTTGCCACACGCTGAAGGGGCCGACCTCGGGACCATGCTTCCGAGGTCGGCCCCTTCACTATCGATGAACGTGACCCTTTCCTCCGCTGTCGTCACGTTCAGCGGAGCGATCGGCCCCCGGATACACCCGGGGCGGGCCCTCGCCATTTCCGACAAGAACCCGCCCCAGCGTTGTGTGTCAGTCGACCGGTGAGGTCGCCTGTGCCCGGCTACTTGACGTCGAGCTCCTTGAGGTGCGCCATCGCCTCGACGCGGCCCGCCTCCAGCCGCGCCACGGGCACGCGGAACGGCGAGCACGACACGTAGTCGACGCCGACCTCGGAGAAGAAGTCGATCGAGTCGGGGTCGCCACCGTGCTCACCACACACGCCCATCTTCATCGTCGGCTTGGTCGAGCGGCCGCGGCGAACGCCCTCTTCGACGACACGGCCGACGCCGTGGGTATCGAGCGACTCGAACGGCGACACTCCAAAGATGCCGGCCTCGATGTAGCGGGGGAAGAACACGCCCTCGCAGTCGTCACGCGAGAAGCCCCACGTCGTCTGGGTGAGGTCGTTGGTGCCGAAGCTGAAGAAGTCGGCCTCCTCGGCCAGCGTTTCCGCGATCATCGCGGCACGCGGCAGCTCGACCATGCAGCCGATCGGAATGCCGATCTCGACGCCCTTGGCGCCCAGCTCTTCGGCGATGATCTCCTCGGCCTCGCGGCGGATCAGACGCAGCTCCGCGTCGGAACCGACCAGCGGCACCATGATCTCCGGGCGCGGATCCTTGCCGGCGGCCTTGAGCTCGGCGGCCGCGCCGACGAGGGCGTGGATCTGCATGGCGAACAGGCCCGGCATCCACATGCCCAGGCGGACACCGCGCAGACCGAGCATGGGGTTGGCCTCGTGGAGCTTCCGGACGGCGGCGAGCATCTGCTCGTCATCCTCGTTGCGCTCGCCACGCTCGTGCTGCAGCGCGACCTTGACCTCAAGTTCCGTGAGGTCGGGCAGGAACTCGTGCAGCGGCGGGTCGAGCAGACGGACCGTCATCGACTTGCCGTCGAGCGTCGCCAGCATCTCCTTGAAGTCCTGGCGCTGGAGCTTGCCCAGCTCGGCGAGGGCGGCCTTGCGCTCGGCCGAGTCCGGCTGCGAAAGAATCGCGCGCTCGACCAGCGGGCGCCGCGCGCCGAGGAACATGTGCTCGGTACGGCACAGGCCGATGCCGCCGGCCCCGAAACGAACCGCACGGTCCGCGTCCTCCGGGTTGTCGGCGTTCGCGCGAACCAGCAGCTTCGCCCGCTTGTCGCAGTACGTCATGATGCGGTCGACCGACGTGACCAGCTCGACCATGTCCTCGTCGCCCTTGCACGCCTCGAGACCCGCCTCGAGACCCGACAGCAGATACGTCGTCACCGGCGAATCCGACACGGGAACGTCACCGTCGAAGACCTCGCCCGTCAACCCGTCGATCGCGATCGTGTCGCCCGAGTGGAGGACCTTGTCGCCCACCGTCAGCGTCCGCGCCTCGAGATCGATCACCAGGGCCTCGGCGCCACAGACACAGGTCTTGCCCATGCCGCGCGCGACAACGGCCGCGTGCGACGTCTTGCCGCCACGCGCCGTGAGAACGCCCTCGGCGGCCACCATACCCGCGAGGTCGTCGGGGTTCGTCTCGCGACGGACGAGGATGCAGGGACGACCCGCTTCCTTCGCCGCCTCGGCCTCGGCATTGTCGAACGCGATCCCGCCAACCGCGGCACCCGGCGACGCCGCCATGCCCTTCGTCAACAGAACCTTCGGCGAATCGCTGTCGAACTGCGGGAACATCAGCTGCGTCAACTGGTCGCCCGTCACACGCTCGACCGCCTGATCCATGATGATGAGCTTCTCGTCGACCAGCTGCGTCGCCACGCGGAACGCGGCCGCCGCCGTGCGCTTACCGACGCGGGTCTGGAGCATCCACAGCTTGCCCTGCTCGATCGTGTACTCGATGTCGCACAGGTCCTGATAATGCGCCTCCAACGTGCGCATAATGCCCAGCAGCTCGTCATACACCGGCTTGTTGATCCGCTCGAGGTCGGCCAGCGCCAGCGTATTCCGGATACCCGCGACGACGTCCTCGCCCTGAGCGTTCATGAGGAAGTCGCCGTACACGCCCGACTTACCCGTCGAGGGGTCACGCGTGAATGCCACGCCCGTCCCCGACTCGGAGCCCATGTTGCCGAACACCATCGTGCAGATGTTGACGGCCGTGCCCAGGTCGTTGGGGATGCGCTCGCGGCGGCGGTAGATGGCGGCACGCTCGGTGTTCCACGAACGGAAGACGGCCTCGACGGCCTTGTCCATCTGCTCGCGCGGATCCTGCGGGAAGTCCTCGCCGGTCGCCTCGCGGTAGATCACCTTGAAGGTCTCGGTCAGTTCCTTGAGGTCCCACGCGTTGAGGTCGGTGTCCTGCTTGACCCCGCGGTCGGCCTTCATCTGGTCAAGGGCGTCGGCAAAAAGATCGCCGTCCACATCCATGACGGTCTTGCCAAACATCTGGATGAGACGGCGGTAGGAATCCCACGCGAAGCGGTCGTTGTCGGACTTGCGGGCCAGGCCCAGCACCGACTCGTCGTTGAGGCCGATGTTGAGGACAGTCTCCATCATGCCGGGCATCGAGAACTTCGCACCCGAACGCACCGAGACAAGCAGCGGATTGTCGGGGTCACCCAGGCGGCGGCCAATCTGGCGTTCGACGTCGCGCAGCGCCTTCGTCACCTCGATCGGCAAGGTTTCCGGAACCTGGCCCTGCTTGAGGTACGCCTTACAGGCGTCGGTGGTGATGGTGAATCCCGGGGGAACGGGAAGTCCCAGGCTGGTCATCTCGGCAAGGTTGGCGCCTTTGCCGCCCAGCAGGTCCTTCATGTCTTTGTTGCCTTCAGAGAAGGAGTAGACGTACTTGACCATTGTGTGTTCCGGCCTCCATTGTCCGTATCGCATGGCCGCGGCGCCACTTGGTGCGTCCGCGCAGTCGTCACCAGCTTAACAAACCCCCGATGTGTCCTAGGCCTCACGTCCTACGTGTGATGCGCAACACCGGGCGGCTCCTGGGACCGCAGTCCGCCCTCGCGAGGGTTCGCCAATTCGCGAAATCTCGGCTTAAACGTGCCCGCCTGCGACAAGACGAGGACGCCGTTACCGTATTGTTGTCGGTTTCGCGCCCCGGTCCCTAGACTGGGCCCGTGGGGTATAAGGAGTCGGGGTATAGCGGCAAGCGTTCGCGCGCCAATTCGGCCGGCCCCTCCCTCAACTTTTCGGCGGAGCCCCTGCCCGCGATCCCTGACCCCGATGCCGCGCCCCGCGTCGTCGAACCCGCGGAGCCCACCGGGTCCCAGCGTCGCGTCTACGAACCCCGCGCCGCCCTGCGCCGCCGCGACCTCGAGTCGCGTCCCGTGCGCCCGCGCGCGTCCCGCGCTAGCGAACGCGCCCACAACGCCGCAGCCCATGCCGGACCGTCGACGTCGGGCAAAGGCCGCGCCGCGGCCGCACGCCCTCACGAGGACGCCCGCACCCGCGCGAATGCCGGGCCGCGCACCGACGACTCGAAGCTTCGCGCTAACCACGCCCGCTCCGGTCCCGCGCACCGCGCGACGGCTTCCGAGCCCACACGCGCGACGCGTTCGCGTCGGCAGACGCCCCCCGCCAAGCAGACGCCGTCCAGGCGCCGAAACGCTTCTCCCAAGCCGAGGGCGCAGGCGCCCTCGAGCCGCCGGCCCGAGCATACGGACGATGCTTTCCCGTGGCCGTCGCGTTCCACCAGCCACAACGCGTCACAGACGGCCACCCACCGCCGGCTCACTCGGCCGGCCGGCACCCGCCGCAGCCGCGCCCAACGGGCCCGCCGCCAGATCGTCGCCCAGCTCACCGCGGGGCTCGTCGCGGCGGCGCTGCTCATCGTCATCTGCGTCCACGCTCTCTCCGGCGCCACCGGTTCGGCGCACGACGCTCGGACGGCGACCGCTTCGGCTTCGCCCCACCAGACGACGTCCGCCCCCGTCACCTCGGCGCCGATGACCACGCTTTCACCCGTAGCACTGCAGGTCACGGGTGATCTGAAGAAGGACACGACGGGCACCGACGTCCCCCAGAGCGGCGGCGGACACACGACCGTCGTCCCCGGCGAGGTCCCCGGCCGCGAGGGCGGCCCCGTCGTCAAGTACCGCATCGAGATCGAGGACAACCTGCCGATCATCCCCCAGGCGATCGCCGAGAACATCCACGCGATCCTCAACGACCCGCGCGGCTGGGGCCGCAATTTCACGCGGACCGCGGGGCCCGCCGACGTCCGCATCGTCATCGCCTCGCCCAACCTCGTCGACACGCTGTGCGCGCCGCTGACGACCCAGGGACGCACGTCGTGCCGCAACGGGACGACGGTCGCCCTCAACGCGAACCGGTGGGTCAACGGCGCCGCGATATGGCCGCAGATGGGCAAAACGATGACCGACTACCACATCTATATGGTCAGCCACGAGATGGGGCACTTCCTTGGCAACGGCCACGTCAACTGCCCCTCGCCGGGCGCGTTGGCCCCGGTGATGAAGCAGCAGTCAAGCGACAGCGGCAACAACAACGGATGCGTCCCCAACGGATGGCCCAACCCCGACAAGTAGGCCCGGCTGGGCCAATCGCGAATCCCCGCGTGCGGGGCTGAAGAACGAGAGGACCTGGATGAGAGAATCGGTGCGCCTGCCCATCGGCTACGTCCTGACGATCCCCGCGGTGTGCTACTACCTGTGGTTCATCGCTTTTAAGCTCGTCCAGTGGGTCGCGCCGCAAACCTACGTCCGGCTCATCGGTCACCTGCCGACGACCCTGACGCCCTACGGGTACACGCACGGCGTCGTCATCATCGCGGCGGTGGTCATCGCGCTCGCCCTCGTCGGCTACCTGCTCGTCCACCCGGGTCGGGAGGACGGGAAGCCCGCCGACTGGTCGCGATTTGGCTGGTGGGCGTCGATGATCGCCCTCGGGTGGGGCGTCCTCACGGCCTCGCTCATGCTCGGTGCGTCGCTGGGGTCCAGCTTCGCGAACGTCGACCGGATGATCTGGGATAGCATCCACGGCGGCTCGACGACGATCGTTCACGACGTCGGCAACACGGCGCTCATTCCGCTGGTCGACATCATCGACGGCCCCGGCGAAGAGGTCGTCCTGTGCGGCGTCCTCGTCACCTGGCTGGTGCGCCACACGAAGCTGCGGGTGCCCGCGATCATCGTCATCGCCATGCTCGTCCGCGGCAGCCTCCACATGGGCAACGACGCCTTCCTCCAGGCCCTGGGATACGCGGGGGTGATGGGCGCCCTGTCGGCCGCGTTCTTCCTGCGGTTCCGCCGAATTCTGCCGCTGATCATCGGCCACCTTCTGTGGAACCTCACGACAACGAACGGCCTGGCGCCGCACGCGTTTACCCTGTGGTACCGCTCGACGCTGGTGCCACTGCTCGTCCTCGTCGCGATCGCCGTCCTCGCCTGGTTCGTCGCCCGCGACTGTCTGGACCGCCCGGAGAGCGACCGCGACCACCCAGGGTCCCGGTCACCGGTGCGTGCCGATGACCGTGACGACAGCGGATACACCGATTACGGTGACGGGGTGTGGGCCGACTCGCCCATGACCCAGGCGTAGTCGGCGTCGACCTCGTCCCATGCCAAAGCCGGCACGGTGACCCGCCAGAGGGCGGCGCCGGCGCTCTCGCGCGGCTCGGTCTCGGCGACGATGTCCTCCGACAGCTTCTCGCCCGGGCGCAGGCCCGTGTAGCGGATAGGGACCCGAGCGCCCTCGCGCAGCATGAGGCGCTCGGCGAGGTCGCGGATCCGGCACGCCGAGTCGATGCGGCTGGCGAGGACGCCACCGCCCGCGGCCCGATCCCACGCCTCGGCCAGGGTCCTCGCGGTCTCGAGGGGCGTGAGGAAGTAGCGCTCGACGTCGGGATGGGTCAGCGTGATCGCCGCGCCAGCGCGAATCTGTGCGCAAAACGCGGGGTACACCGACCCGCGCGACCCCAAGACGTTGGCCAGCCGCACCGACGCCCATGCCTCGGCCCCGGACGCGGCGACCAGCCGCTCGCCGACGGCCTTCGTGCGGCCCAGCACGGACGTCGGCTCGCACGCCTTGTCCGACGACAGGTTGACCAGCCGCGCGACCCCAGCGGCGCGGGCCGCGCGGAGGACGTTGAGGGTGCCGGCCACGTTAACCCGCCACGCCTCGCGCGGGAACCGTTCGAGCATCGGCACGTGCTTGAGGGCGGCCGCGTGGATGACGACGTCCGGCGCAGCCCGGCCGACGACCTCGGCGATGTCGTCCGGCTGGGTGATGTCGGCGAGGACGAATCGCGGGTCGACCTCCAGGCCCTCCCGCGACAGCGACATTTCCAACCCGTGCAGCTGGGATTCGTCGCGGTCGACCATGACGAGGTCGTCGCATCCCGCCGCCGCGAGCGCGCCGACGAGGATCGACCCGATCGACCCGCCGGCGCCGGTGACGAGGATTCGGCCGGCCCCGGCCAGGCGGGTGAGGGCCGCGTCGGTCAGGGGCAGGGCGCGTCGTCCGATGAGCGCGAGGGCGTCAGCGTCAGTCACAGTCACGCCCTCAACCCTATCGGGCCGCCCGCCCGCGATTCGTCAGCCGACGAGCAGCTGGCCCTGGGGCCGGTCGTAGAGCAGCGGCTGCTGCTTCATCGACAGGGCCGCGGCCAGCGTAAACGGCCCGACACGGCCGATCAGCATGAGGCAGATGATGATGACCTGGGCAATCGATGGCAGGTTCGGGGTGATCCCGGTCGTCAGGCCGACGGTGGCGAACGCCGAGATGACCTCGAAGAGGCAGCGGTCGAGGCTGTAGGGCGTCGTGGCCATGAGCACCATCGTCGCGCCGACGATGAGGACGCTGGTGAGGCCCAACAGGGTGACGACCTGCCCCTGGACGGCGTCGGCGACGCGCCACCGGGCGATGTGGACGCGGTCCATTCCCCGCACCTGCGACCACGTGATCGCGAAGACGACGGCGAGCGTCGTCACCTTGAGGCCGCCGCCGGTCGACGCGGGCGCGGCCCCGATGAGCATGAGGATGTCGGTGCCGAACCAGCCCGACGGGTGCATGTGGGTGAGGTCGATGCTGTTGAAGCCGGCGGTGCGCGGCGAGACGGCGGTAAAGAACGCGTTGATGATCTTGTTGTCCAGCCGCATCGGCCCCAGCGTGTAGCGGTTGTGCCACTCGCACACGGCCATGAAGATGGTCCCGAAAACGATGAGACACCCCGTCGTCCATAAGACGACGTACGCCTGGAGCGAGCGGATGCCCCGGCCCCTGAGCAGCTCGATGATGACGGGGAAGCCCAGGCCGCCGACGATGATGAGGGCGGCAATCGTGAGGATCACCCAGGGGTCGCCGGCGAAGCTCATCAGCGAATCGGTATAGAGCGCGAAACCGGCGTTGTTGTAGGCCGACCCGGCGTGGAAGATGCCGTACCAGATCGACTTCCCGATCGAATAGTGGCGGCCGATATAAAACCGCAGCGCCAGAATGACGGCCGCGGAGCCCTGGGCGGTGGCCGCGATCCGCACGGTCAGCGTGAGGATCCGGTTGAGGTCGCCGAGCCCCGGCGCCGACGCCGCCACCGCGGTGTCGCGGCGGAGCCGCAGCGACAGGTGGTAGCGCACCGCCCTGGCGATGAAGGCGGCGACGGTCATCGTGCCCAGGCCGCCGATCTCCATAAGGATGAGGAGGACGACGTGCCCGAACGTCGTGAAATACGAGGGCGTGTCGACGACGATCAGCCCGGTCACGCACGTGGCCGAGGTCGCCGAGAAGAGGGCGACGCTGAGTGGTGCCCCGTCACCGATCGTCGGGCCGTAGGTCGCCAGGTAGCCGCCCAGTGGCGCGGCGGGGGCGCCCGTGCGCGCGACGGGCAGCATGAGCAAGAGGGTGCCAATCGCGATCACCGCGAAGAATGTCGCGGTGATCCAGCGATACGGCGAAGCTGCTCCCACGAGCACCCATCATGCCATGGTTGGATGCCCTCAGTCCGGCCGCCCCATGGCCGCGGGGATCGCCACGGCAATCGCGATGGCCGTCGCCACCCAGGCGAAGACGACCATCTGGACGCTGCTGGTCATCGCGGAGGGCCAGACTTCCGCGCAGAACCCGCCAAGAATCGCGCAGATGACGATGCACAGGCACGTGCCCGGGGCCTCCATCTGGCGGCGGGTTTTCGTGACGAGATAGATAAACCACGTCCACAGGAGCGCGATGACGACCGTGCCGATAATTGCGCCGACGCTGGAGGTACGCCCGCCGTCGGCCCGGCACCCGTCGCCCCACAACGCCGACGCCACCAGCGGCAACAGCGTGGCAACCACGGCATAAACGTAACGTAGCAGCGGGTTGTTCATGGCTCCCCCTTCACGAAATGAGTACACTCAATTATCGCATAGCTCACGGTGGCTGTCAGGGATATGCTGCCCGGTCAGCGGACAAACGAGAGGGGCGGACACCGCGTGGTGCCCGCCCCTCTTCGCCTCGTCGCGTTTAGCGGCCAGTGAAGGTGAATTCCTTCGTTCCGTCCTCGCCCTCGGCGACGTCGATGAGGACGTTCATGCCCTCCTTGATGTCGCCGAAGAGGATCTTCTCGCTCAGCTGATCCTCGATGTCGCGCTGGATGACGCGCCGCAGCGGGCGCGCGCCGAGCACCGGGTCGTAGCCGCGCTCGGCCAGCAGCTCCTGGGCAGCCGGCGTGAGCTCGAGCGACATGCCCTGGTCCTTCATCCGGTCGTTGAGGCGGCCGATGAGCAGCGAGACGATCTGGCGGATCTGGTCGCGCTCCAGCGGCGGGAAGACGATGACCTCGTCGACGCGGTTCAAGAACTCGGGCCGGAACTGACGCTTGAGCTCTTCGCTGACCTTGGCCTTCATCCGCTCATAGTCGGTCGCCAGCTCGCCGTGCGCCTGGAAGCCCGTGAGGACGCCGCGGTTGATGTCGCGCGTGCCGAGGTTCGTCGTCATGATGATGACGGTGTTCTTGAAGTCGACCGTGCGGCCCTGCGAGTCGGTGAGGTGGCCGTCCTCGAGGATCTGCAACAGCGAGTTGAAGATGTCGGGGTGCGCCTTCTCGATCTCGTCGAAGAGGACGACGGAGAACGGCTTGCGCCGCACCTTCTCGGTCAGCTGGCCGCCCTCGTCGTAGCCGACGTACCCCGGAGGGGCGCCGAACAGGCGGGCCGACGTGTGCTTCTCCGAAAACTCCGACATGTCGAGCTGGATGAGGGCGTCCTCGTCGCCGAAAAGGAACTCGGCGAGGGTCTTGGCCAGCTCGGTCTTGCCGACACCCGTGGGGCCGGCGAAGATGAACGAGCCGCCGGGCCGCTTGGGGTCCTTCAGCCCCGCGCGGGTACGCCGAATCGAGCGCGACAGCGCCTTGACGGCCTCGTCCTGCCCGATGACGCGCTTGTGCAGCTCGTCCTCCATCTTGAGGAGCTTCGTCGATTCCTTCTGCGAGATGCGCGCGGCCGGGATGCCCGTCGACATGGCGAGGACCTCGGCGACGGCGTCGGCGTCGACCTCGGCCAGTGAGTCGAGGTCGCCCGACTTCCACTCGGCCTCCATCTTGGCCCGCTGCTCGCCGAGCTTCTTTTCCTCGTCGCGCAGCGCCGCGGCGGCCTCGAAGTCCTGGTTGTCGATCGCCGCTTCCTTTTCGCGGCGGACCTTCGCAGCCTTCTCGTCCAGCTCGCGGATTTCCGGCGGCGCCGTCATCCGGTGGATGCGCAGGCGCGCGCCGGCCTCGTCGATGAGGTCGATCGCCTTGTCCGGCAGGAACCGGTCGGAAATGTAGCGGTCGGCAAGGTTGGCGGCCGCCTCGATCGCCTCGTCGGTGATGACGACGCGGTGGTGGGCCTCGTAGCGGTCGCGCAGGCCCTTGAGGATCTCGATCGTTTCCTCGACGCTGGGCTGCTCGACCTGGACCGGCTGGAAACGGCGCTCCAACGCCGCATCCTTCTCGATGTACTTGCGATACTCGTCCGTCGTCGTCGCGCCGATCGTCTGCAGCTCGCCGCGCGCCAGCATGGGCTTCAAGATCGAGGCCGCGTCGATCGCGCCCTCGGCCGCGCCCGCGCCGACCAGCGTGTGGATCTCGTCGATGAAGAGGATGATGTCGCCGCGCGTGCGGATTTCCTTCAACACCTTCTTCAGGCGTTCCTCGAAGTCGCCGCGGTAACGCGAGCCCGCGACCAGCGACCCCATGTCGAGCGAGTACAGCTGCTTGTCCTTGAGGGTTTCCGGCACGTTGCCGGCGATGATCGCCTGGGCCAGGCCCTCGACGACCGCGGTCTTGCCGACGCCGGGTTCGCCGATGAGGACGGGGTTGTTCTTCGTACGCCGCGAGAGGATCTGCATGACGCGTTCCATCTCGACTTTGCGGCCGATCACCGGGTCGAGCTTGTTCTCGGCCGCGGCCTGCGAGAGGTTGCGGCCGAACTGGTCGAGGATCGCCGAACCGGACTTTTGCGGCTCCTGGCTGCCCGAGCCAACGCCGACCGTCTCGCCGCCCTCGATCCCGGACTGCTGCTGGTAGCCCGACAGGAGCGACACGACGTTCTGGCGCAGCTCGGCGGTGTCGACGTCGAGGTTGGTGAACACCTGGGCGGCGACGCCCTGCCCCTCGCGGATGAGGCCGAGGAGGATATGTTCGGTGCCGATGTAGTGGTGGCCCAGCTGGAGGGCCTCGCGCAGCGACAGTTCGAGGACCTTCTTGGCGCGCGGCGTGAAGGGAATGTGTCCCTTCGCCGGGTTCTGGCCCTCGCCGATGATGTCGATGACCTGCTGGCGCACCTTGTCGATCGTCAGCCCCTGCATCTCCATGGCCTTGGCCGCGACGCCCTCGCCCTCGCGGATGAGGCCGAGGAGCAGATGCTCGGTGCCGATGTAGTTGTGGTTGAGACTGCGCGCCTCGTCCTGCGCCAGGACGACGACGCGCCGGGCCCGGTCGGTAAAGCGTTCAAACATGAAGTCTCCTTGACTCTGGTAACTCACCCATTATGGAGGCCCCGCGCCCGATTAGCTCTTCTGTTCGCCAGCGGCGTGAGGGTTTCCGCGCCAACTGGCCGACCCCGAGAGGCCCGGACGGCCCCGCCGCGCCCCGCCGCACCCCGTACCCGTTGCACAAAGGTGCATTCTTGTCGAACAGAATGAAAAGTCGCGCACCGGGGTGCCATTTCAGACGAGCACGAGTAAAGTGAGGCGTAGCCGGAAACGGCGACATTGAGATCTGATCATCATTGATCACCTCTCTCTGGAATGGGGAACGCGGTCGGGCATCGTCTTCGGATGGTGTCCGACCGTTCGCCATATCTGCTCCCCTGCGTGGGCCTACGCTCGAGGTATGGATATCCACCTCATCACCGCGGACATCACGACCCTTCACGTCGACGCGATCGTCAACGCCGCCAATTCGGGCCTGCTGGGCGGTGGCGGGGTCGACGGCGCCATCCACCGGGCCGCGGGACCCCAGCTGCTCGACGCGTGCCGCCAGCTGCGGGCAACCTCCCTGCCGCAGGGCCTGGAACCGGGCTGCGCCGTGGCGACCCCCGGTTTCGACCTGCCGGCGCCGTGGGTCATCCACACGGTCGCGCCCAACGTGAACGCCGGCGACGTGCGCCCAGAGACGCTCACCCGCTGCTTCTACTCGTGCCTCGAGGTCGCCCACGCCCTCGCCCTGAGCGAGATCGCCTTCCCCGCACTGGGTGCAGGCGTCTACGGGTGGGACCACGAGACGGTCGCCCACTGCGCCATCGAGGCCGTCGGCATCGCGTTGGAATCCCTCGCCGACCTGCCGAGTGTCACGTTCTGCCTGTTCGATGACCGTTACATGCGGGTATGGGGGCGCGTCATCGACGAGGCCGTGTACCCCGGCGAGGAGTAGCGCGCCGGGACGCCGGGCCCGCGCGCTAAGCCTCGATAAGGATCGTGCAGGGACCGACGTTGGTGAACGACACGTCCATCATCGCGCCGAAGCGCCCCTGCTCGACGGTCAAACCGTAGCGGCGGATCTCGTCGGCGACGGCCTCGTAGATCGGTTCGGCGACATCGCCGGGCGCGGCCTTCGACCACGTGGGGCGACGGCCCTTGCGGGTGTCTCCGTACAGGGTGAACTGGCTGATGAGGAGGATCGGCGCGCCCTCTTCCTCGGCCGAGCGCTCGTCGGGGAGGATCCGCAGCTGGGCGATCTTGCGCGCCACGCGTTCGATCTCGGCTTTGCCGTCGGTGTGGGTGACCCCCAACAGCACCATGAGGCCGAGACCCTCGTACGCCCCAATGACCTGGCCGTCGACGCTCACCGAGGCGTCGCGGGCGACCTGAATGACTGCTCGCATCGTGTTCCTTCCGCGCTAAATCGTGCCGCCCAGGCGCATGTGGTCGGCGGCGCCGGGCAGGCGCCCCACGCCCGCGCCCGGGCGTTGGTCGGGGCTGACCGCGGACTTGCCCGCGGGGTCGACGATCGGCACCAGCGTGACGTCGACGCGGTATTCGGTGTCGCCCTCGGTCCACACGAGCTGCGCCGCCTGATCCGGCGCGTTGCGTTTGATGAGGGCGAGGCCGATCGGGCCGTCCCACGCGTCGCGCGCCACCGACGTCAGCCGCCCGACCTCGCGGGTGCCAATGACGACGGGCGTGCCCGGCGGCGGGATCAGCGATCGGGAGCCGTCGATGTGGCACATGACGAGCCGGCGCGGAGGACGTCCCAAGTTGACGATCCGGGCGACCGTCTCTTGCCCGCAGTAGCAGCCCTTCTCGAGGTGGACGGCGCTGCGCAGCCAGTCGAGTTCGTGCGGGACCGACCGGGCGTCGACCTCGCGGGAAAAACGCGGACGCCACGACTGGATCCGCCGAGCCTCCCACGCGCCCTGCCCGACCAGGCGCGGAGCATTAACGGCGTACCCATCCTCGGTCTCCAACGGAAAACCGGCGCGCTTGCCCGCTTCAGCGAGGGCGTCGGCCACGACGGCGTCGGCCTGCTCGCGCGCGACGAGGGCGATCGCCCCCGACCACTGTGCGCCCGGGTGCTCGGGAACGCACGTATACGTCGTCCCGCCCGGGGTGACGCCGGGCCACGGGTCCTGCCACAGGCCGACGATCGCGTCGGACCGGGCGGCCAGCGCGGCGAACGCGTCGGCGACCGGGCCGGTGGCGCGCATGCCGACGTGGACGATGTCGGCGGAGCGGTCGGCGACCTCGACGCGCAACATGAACCGCATGGAATCAAGGAACGCGGCCAGCGGCTGGCCGCAGCCCGCGTCTGTCAGCAGCCACGTCGTCTGGCCGTCGTCGATCACCCCGCAGGCGAACGAAATATGGCCGGCCGCATCGAGCAGCAGCAGTTCACGCGAGTCCTCTCCGATATCGCTGACGATCTGGCTGGACAGCGTGGTCAGCCACGTCAGGCGGTCCGGGCCCGTCACCGTCACCGTGTCGCGGTCGGGCAGGACGCAGGCCCCGGCGCCGACGGCCAGGGCATACTGTTCGCCCGCGGCGTCGTCGATGATCTGCAGATAGTCGGGCGGCTGCGTCACGACTCCACCCGCCCCAGTCGCGCCGTCACCGAGGGCGAGAACTCCTGTCCGTTGAGGGCGACCTCTTCGGCCCACATCATTTCGCCGCCCACCAGGCCATACATCCGCGTGCCGTCGATGACGCGCGTGTCGAAGTACTGCATGTCCGTGATGTCGGCCAGCCGGGCGGCCACGCGCGGGCCGAGGCTGCGCATCGCCCACAGGCCGGACCCGCCGAAGCGGCCGCCCTCGATCGCCAACGGGCCCTCGCTAAACGTCTCGGTGTCGGGCCCGTCCGCCGGCTCGGACCGTTCTGGCGTCCACACGCCGTCCTCGGTCCAGCCGCCCTCCGTCGGCCGCAACGCCAACCGCCCGCTGCGGGCGTCGGCCGTCACCTCGAGGTCGTGGCGCGGCGCCGCGTAACGCACCGACAGTTCGTGGCGCACGCACTGGCCGTCAACCGTCACGTCGAGGTCGATGAGCAACGGCGTGTCCTCTTCCGAGGCGTCGCCGAGGGCGGGCGCGGTCCCCCAGCCACGCCACGTCCCAATCATCCAGGCGAGCGGATACAGCTGGGGGTCAAGGTTCTCCGGCAAGGTCATCATGGCCACCAGCCTATGGTGCCCGGGCCGGCCGCGCTATGGTACGCGCCACACGAGGGCAAGACGGCGGCGAGACGGCGGCGAGACGCCGACTAAACGCCGGCCAGACGCGCGAACGCGTAGACCGGGACGGCCATCGTCAGCCACGGGATGAGGCCGAGCGCCACCGCCCCAATCACCGACGTCGGACGCATCCGCCCCGAGAAAAGGATGTGGCAGCCCGCGACCACCAGGCCCGCGACCAGGCCAAACGCCCCGAAGATCGTGAGCATGGCGATGAGCGGCTCGGCCGCCCCCACCGACGTCGTGAGGACGAGGATCGAATCGTCCCCACCCAGACCCGTCGCCTTGACGATCCCCACCGCGGCCAGGCCGGCCAGGGTGCACGCGAGAATCGACACGCTGGCGCGCACCCACAACTCGCCCTTGACGAGCAGGCACAAACCGGCGACGACCAGGCAAATCCCCATCGGATAGGCAAGAACCAGCCACATCCGGCAGTTCTCTAACGCCACCCATCCCCCAGACGACAAAGCGATGATGACGCCGGTAATCGAGGTCGCCAACGACCCCAGCACCGACGTGCGCGAGCGACCGCGGAACATCTCGCCAAGGAAGGCGACGACCAGGGCAAACGCGCCGACGATTGTCGCCCACGCGGCGTCCATCGTCACGCGCACCGCGACGACGCTGGCCAGCCCGATGAGGGCGACGACGACGCCCGACACGGCGGGCGCGGGAGCGTGGGTGAGCCTGCCCCACCCGGCGGCGAACAGGACGATCGCGACAACGACCAGCGCGGTGATGATGTCGGCGGGCGCGTACGCCGCCAGCACCAACGCCAACCCCGCACACACGAGCGTCCCCGCGGCCACCCCCATGGATGTCCGCGTCTTTGGCGTCGTTTCGGTCTCACTCATCGCCCACCATGGTTGCACACTTTCCCCAGCCCCAAAACCATGCGGGAAAGTCGTGGCGCCCACCACGCCCGCGAGCCGCCGTGATTGTGCGCGGACGGCTCCGCCCCGGTAGAGTGGAAATCGGCGCCGGACCGTTTAGCCCCGGGCTCCATTATCAGCCGCTACGAGCGGCCTTCGCGCCGACTGGCGCTTCTCGGTCCGGCGTCTTTTTGCTGCCCGCGGACGCCCTCGGAAGTGCGTCACCGTCATGGCAAAGGGCCACGGCCACAGGGGCCAGGAGGGCGAAAAAATTTCGGCTACCCTGAACTAACCGCGGGGACTTTAGTCGCATTGTTCCAGCGATTCCGCCCGTCCGTCATGTGACGAATTCGTGCGCGCCCCGTTCACGGTTTTGGGCGATGCCCGTAACCTCGCGTTCATGGTCTAGCCTTAAGACCGGTATTGTCACTTCGTCCTTTCGGAGGAATCGTGGGACTGCGACGAAAAGGTCCAAAAGCGGACTTCTATGACCTGTTCACCAAGGCGGGCGACAACCTTCTCGAAGCGACCGGACTGTTGGCGCAGACCATCTCTGTCCCCCAGGACGAACGGGCCCAGTACCGCAACACCCTGCATGACGTCGAACACCGCAACGACGAGGTGACACACTCCGTCGCGACGATGCTCGACCAGACCTTCGTCACGCCCCTGGACCGCGACGACATCTCGCTGCTCGCGTCCACGCTCGACGACTGCGTCGACCTCATCGACGAGGTCGCCGACAAGATCGTCCTCTACAAGATCGGCGATATCCCCTCGCGGGTCACCGAGCAGGTCGAGATCATCCAGCAGTGCGCCGAACTGACCGCCGAGGCCATGCCGAAGCTCAAGACCCTGAAGAACCTGCGGTCCTTCACCGTCGAGATCAACCGCCTGGAAAACGAGGGCGACAAGGCCTACCGCAAGATGATCGGCGAGCTGTTCGACGCTGTGCCCGACCCCATCACCGTCATCAAGTTCAAGGACATCATCGAGTCCCTGGAGGCGTGTGTCGACCGTTTCGAGATCCTCGCCAACACGGTCGAAGCCGTCTACCTCAAGGAGTCCTGACGTGGATCCCATCCTCGTCGTCGTCATCGTGACGATCGCGGTCGCCCTGGCATTCGACTTTACGAACGGCTTCCACGACGCGGCCAACGCCATCGCGACCTGCGTATCAACGAACGCCATGAAGCCGAAGGCCGCCCTGTTGATGGCGGCGGGGATGAACATCCTCGGGGCCATGCTGGGCACCGGGGTTGCCTCGACCATCGGCGAAGGCATCATCGACATTTCCCACTACACCGAGGCGACCAGCCACGACGTCCGCCTCTACGGCCTGACGATCATCCTCTCGGCGCTACTCGGCGCCATCGTGTGGAACCTCATCACGTGGTGGTTCGGGCTGCCGTCCTCGTCGTCGCACGCCCTCATCGGCGCGCTAGCGGGCGCAGGCCTGGCGTCCTCGACGGTCGTCTACTGGTCGGGCATCGTCAGCCACGTCATCATCCCCATGGTCGTGTCGCCGCTCATCGGCTTCTTCGTCGCGTTCGTGCTGATGAAGCTCGTCCTCTTGCTGTTTGCCAACGCACCCTACCACCAGACGATGAGCCGGTTCCGGTTCCTCCAGCGGTTCTCGGCCGCCGCGATGGCGCTGGGCCACGGCCTGCAGGACGCCCAGAAGACGATGGGCGTCATCGTCATGGTCCTCCTGGCCGCGGGCTACCACACGCCGCAGCCCGACGGCGGCGCGCTGGTCATCCCCCTGTGGGTCAAGCTGGCCGCGGCGTCGGCGATCTCGCTGGGTACGTATTTCGGCGGCGGCCGCATCATGCGGACGCTCGGCACGAAGGTCATCGCGGTGACGCCGGCGCACGGTTTCGTCGCCGAGACGACGTCGGCCACGGTCCTCTACCTCGCCGCCTACGTGTTCCACGCCCCGATTTCCACCACCCAGTCGGTGTCGGCCGCCATCATGGGCGTCGGCGCGACGAAGCGGCTGAGCGCCGTGCGGTGGGGCGTCGCCGGCAACATCGCCGTCGCGTGGGTGCTCACGCTGCCGGCGGCCGCGGGTGTCGCCGCCGTCTGCTTCTACATCCTCCACGCCCTCATCCCGTCCATGTAGGCTGAGGGCGATGTCTCGGTCTCGCGCACGCCTCGCCCTTGCCCTCGCCGCCGCCCTCGTCGTCGGCGGTGGCCTGGCGGGCTGTTCGCACGCGTCCTATTCGCTGCAGACCGGCCAGTGCTTCAACGCGTCCGCGAACACGTTGACGTCCAGCACGGATGTCAACGACCTGTCGGCGGTGTCGTGCTCGCACAACCATAATTCCGAGGTCGTCGGCGTCCACAAACTGCCGAAGGGCGACTATCCGGGGCAGGACGTCCTCGTCAAACAGGCACAATCGGACTGCGAAAAGGACTTCCGCGACTACGTGGGCATCGGGTACGAGGAGTCGACGTACGACCTCTATCCCCTGGTCCCGACCGAGAGCACGTGGAAGATGGACAGTTCGCGCTCGATCATGTGCGTCGCCCTGTCGCTGCCGCCCACGAAGGGGTCGGCGAAGGACCGAGGAGACTCCGCGAAGCAACACTGACGCGTGCAAGTTCACACGGAACCCCCCCTGACGTTACACGCGTAAGTTCGCTAAATTGGCCGGCGGGCGCGGCCAGCGGCGCGCCCGCCAATTTCGCGAACCCGAGGAGTTTCAATGACGACACCCGCAGACCTCACCCTGTCCCAAGCCGCGTCCCTGACGTCCGGCAGCGACGCCTGGCACCTCCAGGGCGTCGAGGGCACCGACATCCAGGCCCACATGATCACCGACGGCCCGCACGGCCTACGCGCGATGATCGACGACGGCAACATGGACCTCAGCCACTCCCACCCGGCCACCTGCTTCCCGCCCGCCGTCGGCCTGTCGTCGACGTGGAACGAGGACCTCACCCGCGAGGTCGGCGCGGCGATCGGCGAGGAGGCGATCGACCAGTCGGTCGCCGTCATCCTCGGGCCCGGCCTCAACATCAAGCGACACCCCTACGGCGGCCGCAACTTCGAATACTTCTCCGAGGATCCGCTGGTCGGGGGCCACATGGCGGCCTCGCTGGCCGAGGGCATCCAGAGTCAGGGCGTCGCCGCGTGCCTCAAGCACTTCGCCACGAACAACCAGGAGACCGACCGGCTGCGCGTCGACGCGCGCATCGACGCCCGCGCGCTGCGCGAGATCTACCTGGCCGGCTTCGAGTACGCCGTCAAGCGCGCGAAGCCGTGGACGATGATGTGCGCCTACAACAAGATCAACGGCGTGTACGCGTTCGCCAACCACTGGCTGCTGACGCAGGTGCTGCGCGACGAGTGGGGCTTCGACGGCGTCGTCGTGTCCGACTGGGGTGCCTGCCACGACCGCATCCAGGCGCTCCAGGCGGGCCTCGACCTCGAGATGCCGCCGTCGCAGACCGACGACCGCGTGGTCGCCGCCGTCGAGGACGGCCGGCTGGACCGGGCCGACCTCGACCGCTCGGCGGCGCGCATGCTCACCCTCCACGATCGCGTCCGCGCGGCGATGGCCCGCGACATCACCGTCGACGAGGACGCCCACGACGCCCTCGCGGCCCGCGTGGCGCGCGAGGTGCCGGTGCTGCTCGAGAACGACGGCGTCCTCCCGCTTTCGCCCGGCGCGCGCGTCGCCGTCATCGGCGAGTTCGCGCGGACCCCGCGCTACCAGGGCGCCGGCTCGTCGCGCGTCGCCTCGACCCGGGTGACGTCGCTGCTCGACGCCCTCGCCGGCAAGCCCGTCGACGTGACGTTCGCGCCCGGCTTCACCCTCGACGACTCCGAGGGCGACCCGGCGCTGGTCGCCGAGGCCGTCGAACAGGCCCGCGCCGCCGACGTCGCCCTCGTCATGATCGGCCTGCCCGGGCCGGCCGAGGCCGAGGGCTTCGACCGGACGAGCCTCGACATGCCGGCCAAGCAGATCGAGCTGCTGCGCGCGGTCTGCGAGGCCAACCCGCGCACGGTCGCCGTCGTCTCCAACGGCGCGGTCGTCTCGCTGGCGGAAATCCGCGACCTGCCGGCCGCCCTCGTCGAGGGTTGGCTGGGTGGCCAGGCGTCCGGCGCCGGCCTGGCCGACGTCCTCATGGGCGACGCCGACTTCACTGGCCGCCTGACCGAGACGATCCCTGTCCGCGTCACCGACCTGCCCGCCGACCTCAATTTCCCCGGCGGCCTGGGCCAGGTCGTCTACGGCGAGAGCATCTTCGTCGGCTACCGCTACACCGACACCATCGACGCCGAGGTCGCCTACCCGTTCGGCTTCGGCCGCTCGTACACGACGTTCGCCCTCGCGGGCGCCCAGGCGACGCGCGGCGAGGACGGCCGCGTCCGGGTAACGGTGCAGGTGACGAACCAGTCCGACCGCGATTCGGCGCAGGTCGTCCAGGTCTACGTCGCCCCGCCCGAGAGTGCGGTTCGCCGCCCCCGCCACGAGCTCGCCGGCTTCGCCAAGGTCGCCGTCCCCGCGGGCCACACCGTCACCGCCGAGGTCACGCTCGACGAGCACGCGTTCTCTTACTTCCACGTCGGCCTCGACGCGTGGAAGCAGGAGGGCGGCACGTACACGCTCGAGGTCGCGACGTCCTCGCGCGACATCGCGGCGACCCTCGAGGTCGACGTGCCCGACGACGGCCAGCGGATGCCGCTGGGCCTCATGAGCACGATCGGCGAGTGGCTTGACGATCCCGAGGGCGGCCCCGCGCTGCGCGAGTTCCTTGCCACGACCGGCGCCGAGCTGCCGGCCGACCCGGTGCTGCGGACGATGCTCGACCAGTCGCCGCTGAAGAACGCCTTCGTCTTCGGCATCGACGCCCTCTCGCTGCGCACGATCGAGGGGTTCTACGCCGACTGGGAGCGCGCCCACCAGCAGTGATGGGCTACACTCGTTCCGACCACGCGTGAGGGAGGTTGGGGCATGGCTGACGAGACATCACCCGTGCCCCACCTCCCCGCCGAACCCGTCGTTTTTTCGCGCAACCGCGCCGAAGCCACCCAGACACTGGCCAGCCTGCGCGCCTGGCGCTCGTTCATCGAGGGGTCCGCGCGTCTCCACGCCCACATCGAGCAGACGATGCGGCGGGCCGCGGGGATTCACGAGTACGACTTCCACATCCTCCTCGCCCTCGCCGAGGTGCCCGGAGGGCGCATGCGGCTGGGCGACCTGGCCGACAAGCTCATCATCTCGCCCTCGGCGCTGACCTACCGGCTGAACAAGTTGATCGCCGCCGGCCTCGTCGAACGGGTGCCCAGCCCGGACGACGGGCGCGTCGCCCTCGCCCAGCTGACCGACGCCGGGTGGCACGCCTTCATCGCGGCGCGCGACGCCGACCGCGTCGAGGTCGAGCGGCATTTCCTCGCCCACTTGGAGCCGGGCGACGCCGCCGTCATCACCCGCCTGTTCGACCGGGTGTCCGATTCCCTCCGCCCCCTATCGGACAGGTAAGGCTACCCTCACCCTGCATGATGGTGGTCTCAGCGCCCGCTATGTGACCCTCCCCTAACCCGCATCCTTCGCGGGGATAGACTTCCCGCGCGCGGAACCACCCGTCTGCAAAGGAAAGAAGGAGGGCACGTGTCTGAACCACTTGCTCAACACTCGATTCGCGAACTGACTGTCCGAGGCATCATCCTCGGTGGCATCATCACGCTGCTGTTCACGGCAGCCAACGTCTACCTGGGCCTCAAGGTGGGCCTGACGTTCGCCACGTCGATTCCCGCGGCCGTGATCTCGATGGCGGTGCTCCACAAGTTCAAGAACCACTCGGTTCAAGAGAACAACATCGTCCAGACCATCGCATCCGCCGCCGGCACCCTGTCGGCCATCATCTTCGTCCTCCCCGCCCTCATCATGGTCGGGTACTGGCAGGGATTCCCCTACATCACCACCGTCCTCATCTGCGCGATCGGTGGCATTTTGGGCGTCATGTATTCGATCCCGCTGCGCCGCGCGCTGGTCACGGGCTCGGATCTCAAATACCCCGAGGGCGTCGCCGCCGCCGAAGTCTTGAAGGTCGGCGACACCCAGCAGGGCAACGAAGATAACCAGAAGGGCATGTGGGCGATCCTGTGGGGCGGCATCTGTTCCGCGGTGTTCATGCTGCTGACGAACCTCAAGGTCGCGGCGTCCTCGGTGTCGACCGCGTTTAAGGCCGGCTCGGGCGCGACGATGATCGGTGGTTCGCTGTCGCTCGCCCTCATCGGCGTCGGCCACCTCGTCGGCATCAACGTCGGTGTCGCCATGCTCATCGGCCTGGTCGTCGCCTACGGCGTCCTCCTGCCGATGTATTCGTCGGGCCACCTGGGTGAAGGCCCGGTCGGCGACGTCGTCGGCCACTACTTCCAGGCCGACGTCCGCCTGGTCGGCGCCGGCGCGATGGCGATCGCCGCCATCTGGACGCTGCTGAAGATCCTCGGCCCCATCTTCAAGGGCATGCGCGAGGCCGCCGCGTCACAGGCCGCCCGCAAGGCTGGCGAAGAGGTCGACATCACCGAGCGCGACATCCCGATCCGCATCGTTGGCATCGTCATCGCCGTCTGCCTCGTGCCGATCATGTTCCTGTTGTGGGACTTCCTCGGCAAGACCGGGATCGGCCACTCGAAGGTGCTGCTGCTGATCGTCGCCGTCCTCTTTATCGCGATCATCGGCATCCTCGTTGCCTCGGTGTGCGGCTACATGGCCGGCCTCATCGGCTCGTCGAACTCGCCGATTTCCGGCGTCGGCATCCTCGTCGTCATGATCGGCGCGCTGCTCATCAAGGTCAGCTACGGCCCGGCCGACAAGTCCGAGCAGATGGCCCTCATCGGGTTCACGCTGTTCACGGCCGCGATCGTCTTCGGCGTCGCGACGATTTCGAACGACAATCTCCAGGATTTGAAGACCGGCCAGCTGGTTGGCGCGACCCCGTGGAAGCAGCAGGTTGCCCTCATCATCGGCGTCGTCTTCGGTTCGGCGATTATTCCGCCGATCCTCGAGCTCATGCAGCACGCCTTCGGCTTCCAGGGCGCGCCGGGCGCCGGCGACAACGCGCTGGCCGCCCCGCAGGCCGCGATCATGTCGACCCTGTCGCAGGGCATCTTCCACGGCGACCTCAACTGGAGCCGCATCGGCCTGGGCATCGGCCTCGGCGTCCTCGTCATCGTCATTGACGAGGTCGGCAAGGCGACGAAGAAGTTCTCGCTGCCGCCGCTGGCGGTCGGCATGGGCCTCTACCTGCCCCAGACGTCGACCCTGATGATCGCCGTCGGCGCCGTCCTCGGCTTCGCCTACGACCGCTGGGCCGTCCGCCGCGGCGTCGAGGTCGAGGCGACGAAGCGTTTCGGCGTCCTCCTGTCGACCGGCCTGATCGTCGGCGAGTCGCTGTTCGGCGTCATCTACGCCGGCATCGTCGCGGGTTCCGGCAAGGAAGAGCCGCTGGCGATCGTCGGCGACAGCTTCGCCGTGCCGTCGCAGATCATCGGCCTCGTCCTGTTCATCGGTTCTGTGGCCCTGCTGTACCGCTACGTCGGCGGCCTGGCCACGAAGAAGATTACGGAGAAGTCGGCGAAGTAGCCCGCCTCTCCCCGTCTCACAGAGAAGCGCTCACCTCATCCGGGGTGAGCGTTTCTCTTTCTGCCTTGACCCGAAGCTGTGCGTTTGCGCTACTCCGCGCGGACCCATTCGCGGACGGTCGGCGAGGTCAGGGCGAGGATCGCGAGGACCGACAGGGTCGACGAGATGACCCACAGCGAAGTCGACTGAGCGTTCGTGTTGACCGTCTCGATGAGACGGACGGTCGCCGTTCCCGTCATGACCAGCAGTAACACCAGCCGCATCCACTTGCGTTGCCTGAGGGTGCCGCCCAGGCACACCGCCATAACGCAGGCCACGACGATGAACCCGATCCCGGCGGCGGTGCCGGCGTAGATGGTGACGTTGAGGGCCTCCTCGATGCGGGGATGCCGCAGGACGAGGACGGCGGCGACGAGCATCTCGATGACCTGCAGCCCGACGAGGACGGACGCCCCGATCATCGCCGGCGGCGGCACGTGATGGTCGCGGATGCGGCGGCGGCCCGCCTCCATCGCCTGGCGCGCCTTTTCCCGCGAGGACGCCAGGGTGTGACGGTGGTGCCACGCGCCGTCCTCGTAGCGGACCAGCTGCTCCTCGTTCATCGCATTGACGTCGAGGACGGGCAGGTGCCCGTCGGTGACGATCCGGTCGCCGCCGCCGTTGCGCGAGTGGTAGGCCGTCTGGGCGTCAGCGATGACGGCGACCTTCGCCTGGGGGCACGACCGCCGGATCGAGCGGACGACGTGGTCGCGTTCGAGGTCGATGTTCGCGTCGATCTTGTGGGTGACCTGGAAGGTAAAGAGCGACAGGCCGACGGCCTTGTCGAAGGTCGCGCCGGCCAGCCAGTCGACCTTGTAGCCGCCGGGCAGCACCCAGCCTTCGGGCACCGGCCAGAACCGGATGTGGTGGCGCTGGGACGGGTCGCCGTCGACCTCCTGCTGATAGGCGAACGCCTGGGGGTGGCTGAACAGGTAGAGCGGCGACACGGGCGCGGCCGGGTACGACCGTTTGAACAGTGCGCCGATGACGATCTTCGCCGACGACGACAGGGTGATGTCGTCGGCCAGCGTCCAGCCCGCGGCGTTCATCGCGATGTGGATGTCCTCCTCCTCGCCAAGAAAGGCGACGTTGACGGGGTCGCCGAGGATCCCGTCGGCCGTCCGCGAGCGCCCGATGTAGTAGTCGGGGACGTAGAGCAGCGAGAGGATCTGGTGCAGCCGCGGAAGCGCCAAATACGTCAACACCAGCCAAAAGACGACGAGGTAGACGAGGCGAACCAGCGAGATGTGGAAGCCCTCGCGCAACAGCACCCACGCGAGCCAGCACGTGAGGATGGCCGAGGCGAGGACGAACAGCGAGTCGAGCAGCTGATAGGGCGTGTGGCGGTTGGTTACCTGCAGGGGGACCTTGCGGCCGAGCTTGTAGATGAGCTGTTCAACCTCGTCCGGGTCTTGCGAGGGCGTCGCCGGTTCCGACACCTCGAGCGACGCCTGCGAGCGCCCGGCCGCGACGGCCCTTAGCACGTCCTCGTCGCCGGTGATGTGGGGCGCCGGCATGCGCACATCGCGAGGGGTGGGGTCGTTGCTCATATCTTTTAGCCTAATCGGCCGCCACCTGCTTCTCAGGACGGAGGCCGGCCGACAATGGCGAATTATTTCTCCGCTAGGGGCCTGACAGACGCCGCGTCATTGGCCACAATGGACGCTATGAAGAAGATTATTAACTCTCCTGACAACGTCGTCTCGGACTTCCTCGTCGGCTTCGCGGCCGCCCACCCCGACACCGTGCGTGTCGACTTCGATAACCGCCTGATCCTGCGCGCCGACGCCGGCCAGGTCGACAAGGTCGGCCTCGTCTCCGGCGGCGGGTCGGGCCACGAGCCGCTGCACGGCGGCTACGTCGGCCCGGGCATGCTTGACGCGGCGTGCTGCGGCGAGGTCTTCACGTCGCCGGTGCCCGACCAGATCATGGCGGCCACCCAGGCCACCGACTCGGGCAAGGGCGTCCTCCACATCGTCAAGAACTACACGGGCGACGTCATGAACTTCGAGATGGCGGCCGAAATGATCGAGGACACGACCGTCGAAACGGTGGTTGTCGCCGACGACGTGGCCGTCCAGGATTCGCTCTACACGACGGGCCGGCGCGGCGTTGGCGGCACGGTGTTGGTCGAGAAGGTCGCGGGCGCCATCGCCGAACGCGGCGCCAGCCTCGACGAGGTCGCCCACTGGGCGAACGACATCAACGACCGGGTGCGGTCGTTCGGCGTCGCCCTCACGTCGTGCACGGTCCCGGCGGCGGGCAAGCCGACGTTCGACCTCGACGAGACCCACATGGAGCTGGGCATCGGCATCCACGGCGAGCCCGGCCGCGAGCGCGTCCCGCTGACCAGCGCGCACGACCTCGCGAAGGCGCTGGCCGAGCCGATTTTGGCCGACGCGGACTTCACGGGCGAGCCGGTGATCGCGATCCTCAACGGGATGGGTGCGACACCGCTCATCGAGCTCTACCTGCTCTACGGCGAGGTCGCCAAGTACCTCGAGGACGCCGGGGTCAAGGTCGCGCGGCGCAAGGTCGGTAACTACATCACCAGCCTCGACATGGCCGGGGCGTCGCTGACGCTGGCGACGGCGTCCGAGGGCATCCTCGAGGCGTACGACACGCCCTCGCCGGTGTTCCACTGATCCGCCCGTCCGCTACCGGAAAGGACCACAATGACTCTGCCTCTGGACCACACCGCCGCGTGGATGCGCGCCGCGGCCAGCGCGATTGACGAGAAGGCCGACTACCTGACCGAGCTGGACTCGGCGATCGGCGACGCCGACCACGGGATCAACATGCGCCGCGGGTTCCGCGAGGTCGCGGCCCTCGACCCGGCCGATTTCGCCGACGCCGCGGCGTATCTGAAGAAGGTCGGGATGACGCTCGTGTCGAAGGTCGGCGGCGCGTCGGGCCCGCTGTACGGCACGTTCTTCCTCCGCTTCTCCGGCGCGATCGGCAAGGTCGAGCCGGCCGACGACGCCGCGGCGGCGTTCGCCGCGGGCCTCGAGGCCGGCCTCGGCGGCGTCGTCCAGCGCGGGAAAGCCTCCCCCGGCGACAAGACGATGGTCGACGCCCTCACGCCGGCCGTCGAGGCCGCGAAAGCGCACGTCGGAGCGGATATGTGGGACGCCCTCGTCGCCGCTGCCGAGGAGGGCGCGCAGTCGACGGTGCCGCTGGTGGCCCGCAAGGGCCGCGCCGTCTATGTCGGCGAGCGCGCGATCGGCACCATGGATCCCGGCGCCGCGTCGGCGACGCTGATCCTCCGCGCCGCGAAGGAAGCGTTCGCCCAGTGACCTGCGGTTTCGTTCTCGTTAGCCATTCGCTTCCCCTGGCCGAGGCAACCCGCGACCTCGCCCTCCAGATGGCGAACGCCGGCGATCTGCCGCTGGCGATCGCCGCGGGCACCGACGACGGGGGCCTGGGCACCGATGCGATGGCGGTCCTCGCCGCCCTCGAGGACGTCGGGGAACGCGCCGACGACGTCCTCGTGTTCGTCGACCTGGGGTCCGCGATCATGAGCACGCAGACGGCGCTCGAGTTCGCCGACCCCGACCTCGTTGAACGCGTCCACATTTCCCGGGCGCCGTTCGTCGAGGGCGTCGTCGGGTCGGCCGCGAAGGCGTCCGCCGGCCGCAGCTGGCAGAAGGTCGAACGCGAGGCCCGGCGCGGCCTCATGCCGAAGGAGGCGCTGGTCGAGGACGCCCTCGCCACGCCCGAGGCGCAGCCGACGGCGGAACCCGTGGCCGAGGCCGCGGCACCCGCCACCAAGCCGGAACCCGCCACGCCCGAAGCGCCCGCGCCCGCGCCGGTCGACCCGTTCTCGCCCACGTTGCCGCGCCTCGAGTTCACCCTGGCGATCAACCCCGAAGGCTACACTCCGGCGCCCACGCTGGAAGAAGAGGTCGAGCGCTTCGAGGTCGCCCGCGCCCGCGCCTGTGCGACGCTCGAGCAGGTCGCGCAAAGCTACGACGGCACCATGCCCGAGGGCGCCGCGACGGTCGCCGAGGTCCTGCGGACGCTGGTGCGGCTGATCAACGACCGGCGCCTCGCGACGACGGTGACGGACCGGCTGAGCGCGATGCATCGGCCGAACGCCTACACCGTCATCGAGAAGCACCTCGAGGGGCTGGCTGGCAAAATGTCGAACGCCCGCACCGACATCCTGCGCGAGCAGGCCGTCGATGTCCGGCTGATCACTCGGCTGATCCTCGGCGCGTTGGCTGGCGACCCGCTGGCCGGCGTCGCGAACGGCCGCGAAGTCAGCTCGCCGTGCGTCTTCGTCCTGCCCGAGCTGGACGCCCTCACCGCCGCCCTCCTGCGCCCCGGCGCGGTGACCGGCGTGGAAATCCACTCGTTCGCCCCCGCAGGCCACGGCCAGACGATCGCCCAGATCCTCGGCGTGCCCCTGCGCGGGCTCGAGGACTAACACCTTCGCCCTCGTGGCCGCTTCGGCGGTCGCGAGGGCGACGTGTCTTCGGGAACGGGTCTGTGTCGACCTGCCTCCGGGGGACGGGTATCCGCGCAGGTCGCACGCTGTTACGGCCGGACGACCTCGAGGTCGACGACCTGCATCGCGGGCTCCTGGCCCGCGGCACCACGCCGGGTGGCGAGGTGGACGACGAGCGCCTCGGCCGTGCGCAGGTAGGGGTCGCTTTGCGGCAGCAACCGCGACAGGTTGTTGGGCGTGACCAGCGCCAACTGCCCGACAAACGCGGGAATCGTCGGCCGGTGGACGCAAACCGCGACGTCGCGCGGGCCCGACTCGATGAGCTGGCTGCACAGCGTCCGCACACCCTTGGGGTCGATCGCCGCCTGCGATTCCGTGAGGGCGGGCCGCATGTCGAGGGTCGCGCCCGTCAGCGTCGCGTAGGGGCCGACCGTCGCCAGGCAGCGCCGCCACGGCGACGTCAGCAGCGTCGAAACGCCGTATGCCGAGAGCACGGGCGTCAGCCGGCCCACCTGGTAGACGCCGCGGCGCACGAGCGGGCGCTGCGCCTCGGGATTATCGCCCCACGCCGACCGCTTGAGCGCCTTGGCGTGGCGGAGGATGACGAGGGCGTGCGTGTCGAGTTCGCCCGCATCCAAACGGCCGAGGACCTCGGCTAACAGCCGCCGGTCGCCGCGCCTGGTGAGCAGCCGCATCGCCTTGTGGGGGTTCACCCAACGCACCCGGTCGATCTCGCGTTCCGGCGCCCGCAGCGCCGGCGGCCGACCGATGAGAGCCGGCTCGCTCAGGTCGGGTGTCGCCACCCAGTAGTGGACTTCCTTCGTCGTGTTCCGGCCGAGCTTGTAACGCTGGGTCGTCAGCGACGCGCCCAGCCGCACGGCGACGCCGGTTTCCTCCTCGACCTCGCGCGTCGCGCAGGCAAGGATGTGTTCACCCGGCTCTTGCTTGCCCTTCGGCCACGACCAGTCGTCGTACTTGGGACGGTGGACCAGCAGGACCTCGATGTCGTCGATCGACGAGGGCGGTTCCTGCTGTTTCGCGCCCTCGGCCAGCCGCCACACGACTGCGCCGCCCGCCCGAATAACGCGGGATGCGGGAGGAGCTGGACGGGGGCCAGGCATAGGGCGTCCTCCTTCGCACGAACTGGCGGGCAAAACTGTATCCCTCCCATGGTACCGATTTGTCGGCGCCCGCGCGCCACGCGGGGCGGCGACGGACGCTCCCATCCACCCAGAATCGTCGGCGAGGGCGGCGCGTGGGACTTCGGGGCGTGAAGAAGATAAGGGTCCGGCCCGGGGTTTTACCCCCGGGCCGGACCCTGTTCCCCATCTCAAAGAAGCTCAGTGTCGCTTATAAGCGATTCCCCCATGTCGAAAGTTCAGTGCCAAGGTGTGTTCCTCAGCTGATGTCTTCACCATAGGAGGCCGATCTTGAAAGACCCCGAAGCGAACCTGGGAAAACCATGGGAAGCTGGAAGCCGGCCTCCACCCGACCCGTCGATTCCGCCATTTTCCGCCGTTTTCTTGCCGATCTTTGCCCCCGGTGACCGTGACGCTTCCCTCGGTTTTCGCCACGCCCATCGGGCATAAACAAAGAACGTGACCTTTTGAGGTCACGTTCACGAGGTGGGGGTGGGAACCGGGGTTACTGATCCGCGTCGAGCGCGTGCGCGATCGCCGCCTGCGCGACGAAGAGGGCGCCACCGAACGCCAAGAGGCCGCCGGCCACGACGATCCCGGCCCCGTTCGCGACGATGCCGGCGACGACAAGGATAGCCCCGACCAGCACAAACGCAACGGCGAGGACGGCCTTGACGGGGGTGGACGCGATGGAGCTGGCGTAAGCCTGGGCGTAGATTTCGGACTGAGTCATGATGGTCTCTTCTCTCTGTGGGGTTCGGCCGACTGCCGAACCGGTTGGCCGGCCCTGCCGACCTTGGTCACTTCCTGGAAACGTTTACAGTCTAGGCGTGGCGCCGCCCGAAAAGCAATGGTCAGACGAGTGATGAGGGCAACATGAGGGCAGTCCTCTCTCCCCCACCGGCCCCCACAGGGCCCAGCCCCCTCCGGGCTCGGCGCCCGCGGTCGGGGCCCGGCCTAGTCGCAGGTGCGGGTGCCGGCGTCGGCGACGGGGTTGTCGAGGCTGCCGATCCCGGAAATCGTCACGGTCACCCGGTCGCCGTCGACGATCGGACCGACTCCGGCGGGCGTGCCGGTGAGGATGACATCGCCCGACATCAGGGTAAACGCCGCCGACGCGTAGGCGATGAGGTGGGCGACGTCGGTGATCATGTCGGCCGTCGACCCCTCTTGGACCAGCGAGCCGTTGACCTCGGTGCGAATCGTCAGCGCCTGCGGGTCGACCTCGGCGGCCGGGACGATCCACGGCCCCAGCGGGCACGACGTGTCGAAGCCCTTGGCGCGCGCCCACTGCCCGTCGTTGCGTTGGGCATCGCGCGCCGACACGTCGTTGCCGCACGTGTA
Organism: uncultured Actinomyces sp.; assembly: GCA_900545825.1. Lineage (GTDB taxonomy): Bacteria > Actinomycetota > Actinomycetes > Actinomycetales > Actinomycetaceae > Nanchangia. Next base: position 4,055 of record URAS01000016.1, on the reverse strand, counting down.
CCCGAGCACGTAGTCGAGGGCGTCCTCCGGCGCGACGTCCTTGGCCTTGCGGCCGATGACGGCGGCCAGCTCGCCCTCGTAGTGGATTTCGTTGCTCCAGCGCGGGAGGACGATCGGGTGGCCGACGCCGACGACCGAGGTCGGCGGCTTGAAGAAGAGCATGGGCTGCTTCGGCGGCTCGCCGCCCATTTCGGCGGCGTGGGCGCGATAGTTTTTCGCGACGGCGACGACCTTTTCGGGACGCGTGGGCGCCAGCAGCTGGGCGTCAGCGAGGGCAATCGGCGCGGCGCCCTCGGTAGGGGTCGGCTGCCAGCCGTCCTCGAAGGGCGATCCGGCGGCGGGGGTCACCGTGCCGGTGTCCTCGTCGATCAAGGCGAACGTCGGGCCGTCAGGGGTCAGAAGTCGAGCAATCCGCATGTGACCAACGATACAAAGCCGCGGCGGCCCCCGCACCCCCAGTCCGTGAACGTGATCCTTCTGTCCGCTTTGATCACGCTCACAGGCCCAAACCGGTGAACGTGACCCTTTTTGATCACGTTCATCGCCGGCGGACGCTGCGGGCCGCCGGGCGCGTCAGGCTCGGTCGTCCTCCTCGAGGACGTCGGCGACCTCGCCGGCAATCGTCGGCTCCTCAACCGCACGGCCACCGCGGATCTCCTGCCTGGCCAGGACGAGCGCCAACGTGAACCCGACGACTCCGACGCCCGCGGCCACCAGCGCGGCCACGTGGAAACCCGCGGCCTGGGCGGCGGGCGCGCTCGCTCCGGCCGCGAGGTGACTCGACCTGGCCGCCGCGAGGACGCCGACGAACACCGACGACCCCACGCACCCGGCGATCTGGAAACCCGTCGTCACCAGGGTGACGCCGTCGGCGTGCAGCCGCCGGGGCAGCGACGCGAGCGCGAACGACTGGCACGGCCCGATCGACAGCGAACACCCGATGATCAGCGGCGTGTAGAGCAGGGCGATCCGCAGCGGCGTCGCCTGCGTCCCCAGCATGGCGAGGGCGAACGAGCAGATCGCCTGCGCGGCCAGGCCCACCGGCGTCATGATCCGCAGGCCCCAGCGGTCGAAGGCCTTGCCGGCCGCGGGCGCAAGGAAAAACTGCAGGCCGCAGGGCACGAGCAGCGTGCAGGCGGCCCCGAACGCCGTCATCCCCAGGGCCCCTTGCATGAACAGCGGGAGGATGATGTTCATCGAAAACACCGTCATGAGGGACAGGAAAAACACGCCCATCCCCAGCCGGAACGCCGGGGTCCCCAGGGGTGTCAGCGAGATCAGCGGGTCGGAAATCCGCAGCTGCCGGCGAACGAACAGGGTGCCGCAGGCGAGCCCGACGACGAGGGCGACCGCCGCGGTAACCGGCGTGCCCTGGGCGATCTGCGAGATCCCGAAAAGGATGCCGAGCAGGGCCAATGCGATCTCGACGACCGAGAGGAGGTCGAACGCGGGATGGGTGAGCTCGGCGATGTTGCCAATGACGACGAGGACGACGATCGCGACGACCAGCACCATCGTCGCGAACACCCAAAACAGCGTCCGCCACGGCCACGCGACCATGAGCAGGCCCGCGACGATCGGCCCGCACGCCGGGCCGAGGGTCGTCATCGCCGCGACCAGGCCCATCGACAATCCGATGCGGTTGCGCGGCGACACGGCCAGCGTGATCGTCATCCCCAGCGGCACGAGCATGCCCGTGCCCGCGGCCTGGACGACACGCGCGGCCAGGAGGACGCCGAAGACCGGCGACCACGCGCCGATGAGCGTGCCCGCCAGCAGCAGGCCCAGCGAGATCGCCAGCAGCCGATGCGTCGGCACCGAGCGAGAAAGGAACCCGGTCACCGGCACCATAATCGCGGCCGCCAGCATATAGACCGTCGTCACCCACTGGACGAGGCCGGGGCCGATATGGAAATCCGCCATGATCGGAGTGAGGGCGACGTTGAGGAATGTTTCGTTAAAGGTCGCGAGGAACGAGGTCAGGGCGACCGCCGAAATAATGGCATAAGGGTGCCTTCTTGGGGGCACAAGCGACACGTGGAGAACCTCCATGAAGCCCGCCGCAGCGGGAATACGACGCCGACGGGCGGCTCCGCGACGCCGCAACCTGCCTGCGGTTCGGCGCCTCGACTGGGCACGATCGCGCCCTCAAGCCCTCGGCGGGTCACCTCGCCGGCCGTTTTAGCCTAACAAACCCGCGCCGGGCGGGGTAAGCCAGCCCGCCTGCCGTCAAAGTGATCCCTTTGTCCGCTTTCATCACGCTCACGACCCCAAACCGGTGAACGCGACCTTTTTTGATCACGTTCACGGACCCCAGAGGCCGCCGAGGTCGCCACGCCCAAATCCCTCCCCCGAACCACCTCCCCGCCTGCGATAACGCACACCCGCCGGCGACCACAAACATTCGGGCCATTGGCCCATGACCGCGCGAACCGCGGCGTGTTAGCGTTTTGTTAGGCAATACACAGTAAGGGGGCTGTCATGGATCTGGAAATGTCACTCGACGAATATGCGGCGGGCGGCGGCTTTTATTGCGACGAGTTGACGAAACTGGCCGCGTTCGCGCTCGACGCCCTCGCCGAACATGCGGCGATCGACGGAATGGCGACGTTTGGGACTCCCGGCGAGGTCAGCCTGGGCGAGGCGTGCGACCTCGCCGCCGGCATGGCCTGGCAGTGGTGCGGCAGCGGCTTGGCCAACGGCGATCAGCCGTGGGCCGGCGCGTTCCGGCGGATCCCCCGCGACGCGTTGGCGCTGACAGGGGACCCCGCCGAGCGCGCCTCGTGGGCCGAGAGCGCCCGCAGGGCTCTCGCCGCGGCGCCCGACTCCGGCAACACCGAGGTCGCCCAGGCGCTCTGCGCGTTCCTCGCCCGCAAGGGCTCGGGCCCGCTCGACGCGGTCGAACCCGCCAAACACCTCGCGTTCGCGCTCAACCGGCTGGTCGCCTCTGACCCGGCGATTCGCGAGCACATGGGCAGCCTGTGCGTGCTCGTGGCCATCCGCGCCCTGCTGTTCACGACCGCCCAGGCCGCGCGCGACGCATTCGGGCCGCTCAAGACCTCGCGCTTCGGCTTCGGCACCAAGCAGACCCCGCAACGCGAGCGCTACCAGGCGTTCGTCACGCTGTGCGCGCGCGAATGCGACGCGGCCGACATCGCCCTCGCGCTGGGAATGTCGCGACGGCAGGTCAGCGCCCTCTGCTCGTGACCGTGATCCTTTCGTCCGCTTTCATCACGCTCACGGCCCCAAAACCGGTGAACGTGACCTTTTTTGATCACGTTCACGGACCCCGCCGAGGTTGCAGATACGACGAACGCCCCGGCCGGGGCCGGGGCGTTGACTGGAGCCGCCTGTGGGAATCGAACCCACGACCTATTCATTACGAGTGAATCGCTCTGCCGACTGAGCTAAGGCGGCGTGCGCAAGCACGGGTTACATCATGCCCGACGAGGGCGCCACTGCGCAAGCTGGACCGCTGTGACCTACTTCGCGCGCCCTCCCCGAAGCGGCTGAAACAATCGAGTGACCCCCTTTGCCACCGTTGGCAAAGGGGGTCACTGACGAGAAGGAGCGATTAGCCCTGCGCCTGGTAGTAGGCGTCGCGAACCTTCGCGGGAATACGACCACGGGCCGGAACCTCGTAGTTGTTTTCGCGCGCCCAGGTGCGAATCTTCGCCGATTCGGACTTGCCGCGCGGCGAACCGATAACGCGACGGCCACCAACGCGGGTGCCGGCGTCGGCCCACTTACGAACTTCGGAACGCAGCTTCTCGGCGTTCTCGCTCGTCAGGTCAATTTCGTAGTTCACGCCATCGAGGCCGAACTTGACGGTGGTCTGCGCCGGCTTGCCGTTGATGTCATCGATAAGCACGGTGGTGGTCTGCTTAGCCATGTATACCCCCAAAGTGGTGTGTCATTAGACGAGGTGTCGCGCGCTCTGGCGCATACGTCGCAAGGATATATCCATATCCGCGATTACGCTGGGTGTCAAGTGGCTGTGAGCCATTGTTGTTTGGTTATTGGGTGGTGAGGGTGGTTAGGGGGTGTGGTGTGGC
>URAS01000015.1 GCA_900545825.1 uncultured Actinomyces sp. | reverse complement strand
GACCGCCGACGTCTACCGCGAGGGCGGCTGCGAGGACTACTTCCCCAACCGCGTCAAAGACCTCACCCTCGTGTAGGTCAAACCCGTCACTCAACTCCCGTGGCCCCGCAAGGGGCCACGGGCCGTTGTGGGAGGTTGTCGTGGATACCTATGAGATGAACAGAAAACTGGGCGTCATCGCGATGCTCATTTCAGCCACGGGAATGGGCCTAGTCGGCACCTTCTCGCGAGGCGCAACAAACGGCCTTCCGACGGAAGCCAAGCAAACAATCGGCGCGTTCCTCGCCTGCGGGCGCATGACCGTCGCCTTCATCGGGTTCGTCATCCTGGCGATCGCCACCAAGAAGCTTCGGGCCGCCTTCAAGACCCGCCCGACCTTCGCGGTCATCATGGGCGGCGTGACGATCGGTCTGTCGCTGGGCTTCTATATTTCCTCAACCCTGATGACGACGATCGCCAACGCGGTCTTCCTCATCTACACAGGCCCCCTGTTCTGCGCGATTCTCGCCCTGATCTTCCGCAAGGAGAAGATCAACCTCTTCCAGGGAATCTGCCTGGCCCTCGTCTTCGTCGGCATGCTGATGACGATCGGGATTCTGACGATCGACCAGGGCGGCCTGTCGTTCGGCCTCAACCTGTCCGCGAATTCCCCCGAGTACCCCCACAAGAGTCTCGGCGACCTCTACGGCCTCATCTCCGGGGTCCTCTATGGGTTGTCGATGTTCTTCCTGGGCTACCGCAAGGACCTCGATTCGACGGTTCGCGGCGTCTGGAACTTCCTGTGGGCGGCCGTGGCCACACTGATCATGTCGCTGATCCTCAAACCGTGGAAGGGCGTCGCCCAGTTCACCGGGACGAACTGGGCGTGGGCGATCGGCCTCTTCATCGTGTGTGGCCTGGTGGCGTTGGGCTTCCTCGTCGTCGCGGGCCGCAACCTGCCGGCCGTCGACTACGCGACGATCGCCTACTGGGAATGCCCGGTGGCGATCCTCTGTGGCGTGCTGATTTTCGGTGAATCGTTCACCGTGACCGGCGCAATCGGCGGTCTGCTCATCATCATCGGCGGCATGGGACCGGCGTTGTCGACCCGTGCTGCCGCCCCGAAGAAGAAGCGGCGGGCACCCGCTGCCTGAGCGGCCCGGCGGATCGCCACCCTATAATGGCATCTTGAGTAACGGGTGGTGATTCGATGAAAAGGCCAGGTTCCCTCAAGGCCGAAATGACCCAGACTTCTCTCATTACGGCTGCCGCGCGCATCCTCAGAGAAGAGGGTCCCGATCGCGTCACCTACCGGAATGTCGGCACGGCCGCCGGGCTTTCCGGGTCGGCGACGGGATACTATTTCGACTCGATCGACGAGCTCCTGGCCCTCGCCGCCGAACAGAACATCCTCCGCTGGTGCCGCCGCGCCGACGAGGCCGCCCAGGCGGCCACCGCCATGACGTCGACCGAGTGCCGCGACCACATCGTCGATATCCTCACCAAAGCCTGCGTGCCGCATGACCACCGGACGCTGCGCAGCCACTACGTCCAGCTGGTCGCGTCGGCCGACAGTCCCTATGTCACCGCCGCCTACCAACGCGGACGCAGTCGGCTCAACGCCGCGATCGATGCGATCACGCAGCACGCAGGCTACGAGGTCTCGCCCGACCTCATCGCCGCGGTCATTGACGGTGCCATCGTCGCCGCCCTGTCCGAGGGCCGCGACGTCAGTACGTCTATTTCACACACACTCACCGATTGCCTCCGCCTGTTGCCGTCGCAGCCGGTCGAGGCCAGCCCGGCCGTCGCCGGATAGCGCCACCGGCGCACGGGGACAGTCGGCGGGTCACATCTCGAGGACGCCGATGTCCACCACTGTGCCGAACACGTCATCCACCGATACCGCCGCCGTCGTCCGGAGGGTGGCCTTCGCATCGTTCTTGGGGAACTTCCTCGAATGGTTCGACTACGGCACCTACCTCTACTTCACGGCGGCGATTTCGCAGACATTCTTTCCGTCCGACGACAAAATGCTGGCGGACCTGCAGACGTATGCCGTCCTCGCCATCTCGTTCGCCCTTCGGCCGATCGGCGCGCTGGTGTGGGGATACTTCGGCGACAAGTGGGGGCGCAAATGGTCGCTGTCGGTGTCGATCCTCATGATGACCGGCGCGACGTGCTGCATCGGGCTGGTCCCCTCACACGCGGCGATCGGCATCGCCGCTCCCCTTATCCTCCTGCTCCTGAGGATGATCCAGGGCTTCTCGGCGTCGGGCGAGTACGCGGGCGCCGCGACCTTCCTCGCGGAATACGCGCCGGTTGCGCGCCGGGGCACCTACGTCTCGCTCGTTCCCGCGTCGACCGCCACGGGCCTGCTGGCCGGGTCGGCCTTCGCCTCGATCCTCGGCTACACGATGTCCGCCGCCCACCTGGCCTCGTGGGGATGGCGGATCCCCTTCATCCTCGCGCTGCCGCTGGGCTTCGTCGCCCTCGCGATGTGGCGGACCCTCCACGATTCGCCGGCCTACCTCAAGATGCAAGGCGACATCGCCAACAAGACGCAGGGGGCCACCCATCCGATCCGTGACCTGCTGACGCGCTACCGCAAGCGCGCCCTCATCGGCTTCCTCACGGCCTGCCTCAACGCCGTCGGCTTCTACATCGTCCTCACCTATCTGCCGACCTACCTCGACCAGGTGACCGACCTACCGTCGACGACGTCGCACGTCATCACGTCGGTCACGCTGATCTGCTACATCGCGATGATCTTCGCCACCGGCACCCTGTCGGATCGGATGGGCCGCAAAAAGATGCTGACCGCGGCGTGTGTCGGCTTCATCGTCCTGGCCATTCCGGCGTTCGCCATCCTGTCGTCCGGGAGGGTCGCCACGACGGTCGTCGTCGAACTCGTGCTCTGCGCATGCCTGACGATTAACGACGGCTCGCTCGCGTCGTTCCTCACCGAGTCGTTCCCCACCCACGTGCGCTACACGGGATTCGCGTTCACCTTCAACATGGCGAACGCGATTTTCGGCGGAACGGCGCCGTTCATCTGCACGTGGCTGATCCGGACGACCGGGTCGGCGATGGCGCCGGCCTACTACCTGGCCGGCGTCGCCTGCCTGGCCCTGATCGCGATCCTCAGCTCCCCCGACCACTCGGCCGCCGACCTGGCGGTCGACTAGCCGCGTTCGGCGAGGGCGCGCCGCTTCGTCTCGAGCTGGATGAGCCGCCTGGCGATCTCCTCCTGCTCGGGGTCATCCTCGCTCAGCCGACTGAGCTTCGAGCGCAACTGGCCGATGACGTGCATAATCGCCTTGCGCTCGAACGCGCTGAGGATCCCACGGGCATAGTCGGCCTCGAGGTCGGGTCGATCGACCGGTAACGGCTGGACGGCCAGCTGCGAGATTGCCCCGTCGACCAGGCCCTTGCCGGCCTCGAGGATCTCGTCGACCCAGGCCCTCTCGGCCACCTGCGTCGCCTGCTCGGGCGTCCGCTCGCGCCCCGCCTGCTGCTGCAGCTCGAGGAAGCGGGAGATGCCGCCGATGGCGCAGATCGTGTCGTAGACCGTACGGAAGACGGGGTTGGTGAAGGCGTCGGCGCCCAGCTGATCGAACTCCATGTCGGCGACGGCGGCGGGCGCCTGGAGGACGGCCTGGAGGGTCTGCATTTCCAGCCGGGTCATGGGGTCGGTGATGGCGCCCATCTGGCCGGCCATCGCCTGCCCGGGACCACCGAAGGGGGCGCCGGGGCCGGCGCCCTCGCCCGGGTTGGGTGCGTCGCCGGGGTATCCCCCGCCCTGATAGCCGCCATTTCCGCCGCGGGAGCGCTGGCGGCGCGCCGAGGCGACGGCGTTAATCACCTGGTCTTCGGGCATGCCTAACCAGCCGGCGAGTTCGCGGGCGTATTCGCGGCTGAGGGCGTCGTCGCGGATGTCAGCGACGATCGGCGCCGAGCCTCGCAGCCCCTTGACGCGGCCCTCGGCGGTGTCGAGGTCGCACTGGTTGAGATAGCTGCGGATGACGAACTCGAACAGCGGCTTCTTGCGGGTGAGGACGAGGTCGCGCAGCACCTGGTCGCCCTCGGCGAGGCGGACCTCGCAGGGGTCCATGTTGCCCGGGCTGACGACGACGTAGGTCTGGGCGCCGAAGCTCTGATCCTCGCGGAAGGCCCGCAGCGCCGCCTTTTGGCCGGCGGCGTCGCCGTCGAACGTGAAAATGACCTCGCCGCCGTAGGAGCGGCCGTCGGAGAACTGGACGCCGGCTGCACGGTCGTCGGTGTCGCCCATGAGGCGGCGGACGATCCGCACGTGGTCGGCGCCGAACGCCGTACCGCACGTGGCGACCGCGTTGGGGATGCCGGCGAGGTGCGCGGCCATGACGTCGGTGTAGCCCTCGACGACGACGACCTGCCGCCGCTTGGCGATTTCCTTGCGGGCCATGTCGATGCCGTAGAGGACCTGCGACTTCTTGTACAGCGGCGTCTCGGGGGTGTTGAGGTATTTGGGGCCGTCGTCGTCGGTCGCAAGCATCCTCGCGCCGAATCCGATCGTCACCCCGGTGACCGAGCGGATCGGGAACATCAGCCGGTCACGGAAGCGGTCGTAGAGGCCGCGTTGGCCGCGCGAGAACAGGCCCGACGCGTCGAGCTCCTCCTCCGTAAACCCCTGTTTGCGCAGGTGGGTGAGCAGTCCATCCCACCCGGCGGGTGCGTATCCCAGGCCGTACGTGGCGGCGACGTCGGGCCCGAATCCACGTTGGGCGACGAAGGTGCGCGCCGCCAGACCGGCCGGCGTGTGGAGCTGGGCGGTGAAGTACTGTTGGGCAGCCGCGTTCGCCAGCTGGATCGAGCGGCGAATCGACTGACGCTCCTTCGAGGCGACGGCGTCGCCGGCCTCGCGGTGAAGCTCGACCCCGTAGCGTTCGGCCAGCATCTCGACGGCCTCAACGAACGAGATCTTGAGGTACTGGATCAAAAACTCGATGGTGTCGCCGCCCTGGCCACACCCGAAACAGTGCCAGCGCCCGCGCACCGGGTCAACGTGGAACGACGGCGTGCGCTCGTCGTGCAGGGGGCACAGCCCTTTCAGCGTGTGGACGCCCGCGGATTTGAGCGTGACGTATTCGCCGACGACGTCCTCGATACGGGCACGCTCGCGGACGAGGTCGATGTCTTCACGCTTGATGAGGCCGGGCATGCCTCCCATGATACGGGTATGCGCCTCGGCGAAGAGACGGCGCTAGAGCCTGGAGAGCATCCCGCACAGCTGGGCGTGCCACTGGTTGACCGAAAGGTCGGTGAGCGACGCCACCTGGTCGATGACCGCGCGCAGCCGGCCGGCGTCGTCTTCGGCCTGGTCCCATTCCTCGCGGTAGGGCGCCCGCAGCGGCTCCCCGCGGCGCTCCATGAGGGCGGCGACGACGTCGAGGATCACCGTGCGCTGCTGGAGGTAGACGGGCTCGACCTCGCGCGGCGCCATGACGAAGTGGACGGCCAGCCCCTTGAGCGCCTGAATCTCCGCCTGCGTCGTCCGGGGAATGACGAGGTCGCAGTCGTAACGGTGGACCGGGCCACCCGACGCGTTGCGTGTTGCCGTGACGACGGCGTCGCATAGCCGCCCGATCATCGCCGACGTCATGTCCTTGAGGGCGGCGAAATCGGCGTAGGACTCGCCAAAACTGGCGAGGAGGAACCCCGAACGGACCAGCCGGTCGAGGGCAGCATCCAGCTCGTCGGCCGAGAGCGAGTGGCCATACCACTGCCGCGTCGTCTCCCACACCTGCTCGCGCACGCGGTCGTCGCGGATCACCTGGGGGTCTAGCTTGCGGGTCTGAATGGCGTCCTCGACGTCGTGCACCGAGTAGGCGATGTCGTCCGAAATGTCCATGATCTGCGCTTCCAGGCACCGCGCACCCCGCGGGGCACCCTCGCGGACCCAGTCGAAGATCCGTTCGTCGTCGCGATAGACCGAGTACTTGCGCACGGACTTCACCGGGTCCGGGCCGCATCCCTTGGTCCACGGGTACTTCGCCGCGGCGTCGAGGCTGGCGCGCGTGAGGTTGAGGCCGACGGGCCGCCCCGCGCCGTCCATCTTCTTCGGCTCGAGCCGGGTGAGCAGCCGAAACGTCTGGGCGTTCCCCTCGAATCCCCCGCAGTCGCTGGCCACCTGGTCGAGCGCCCGCTCGCCGTTGTGTCCGAACGGCGGATGGCCGAGGTCGTGCGCCAGGCAGGCGGCGTCGACGACGTCCGGGTCGGCCCCCAGCTCGCGCCCCAACGCTCGGCCCACCTGCGACACCTCGATCGAGTGGGTCAGCCGGGTCCGCACGAAGTCGTCCGAGGACGGCCCCAGCACCTGCGTTTTCGCACCCAGGCGACGCATCGCCGACGAGTACATGATCCGCGCGCGGTCGCGCTCGAAGTCCGTGCGCGCCGCCGACTTGCGGTCCTCGGTGACGTAGCGTTCGCGTTCGGCGTCTGAGTAGGTCGCGGGGTCAGGAAGGACACTCACACCCCCAGGGTATCGGCCACCAGGCCCCTCACCATCCACCACACCCGGCGGGTTGGGTGGCGTCAGTAGTGAAATTCGCCGTCGAGGGCGGCCCGGGCCAACACGGCCTGGGCGGCGGCGTCGACCTCGCGCGTGTCCAGCCAGCCGTCGGGCAGCCGGGGCCGGCGGGCGTGCGCGGTGCGTCCGTGGACGCCGCGGGCCGCCGGCGGATAGGGCTGCCCGGGCTCGATGTTGCCGAGAATCTGCTCGAGCTCGGCGAGCGTCGTCACGTGCGACCAGCGCCGCTTGATGTCGCCGCCGACCCGGAAACCGCGCAGGTACCAGCCCAAATGCTTGCGGATGTCGCGCATCGCGTGGGCCTCGTCGCCGCCCCATTCGACGAGGTCGCGGGCGTGGGTGAGGACCAGCTGGCACACCTCGTCGCTGGTCGGCGCCGCACGACGCGGCGACCCCGCGAGCGCGTGGGCGATGTCGTAAAAGATCCACGGCCGCCCCTGGGCGCCGCGGCCGACCTCGACGCCGGCACATCCTGTCTGAGTCATCATGGCGACGGCGTCCTCGCCGGAGAAGATGTCGCCGTTGCCGATGACGGGGATATCGACGGCCTCGACCAGCGCGGCGATGTGGTCCCAGTGGGCGGATCCCGAGTAGTACTGCGAGGTCGTCCGCGCGTGCAGGCACACCGCGGCCGCGCCGACGTCCTGGGCGACCCGGGCGGCGTCGAGGTCGACCCGGTGGTCGTCGTCGATGCCCGAGCGGATTTTCACGGTAACCGGCGCGTCGAAATCGAGGCCCACCTGCTCGGATCCGCGCCTGGCGCCCCGGATGACGGCCTCGACGATCTGGGCGAACCGGCTGGTCTTCCACGGCAGCGCGGACCCGCCGCCCTTGCGGGTGATCTTGGGGACCGGGCAGCCGAAATTGATATCGACGTGGTGCGCCAGGCCGCGCGAGACGAGCAGCCGGGCCGCCTCGCCCATCGTCGCCGGGTCGACGCCATGCAGCTGGATCGACCGGGTGGCCTCTGTGGGGTCCGGCGCGACGAGCCGCCACGTCGACTCACGGTTTTCCACGAGGGCGCGCGCCGTGATCATCTCGCAGACGTAAAGCCCGGCGGGCGCGTGGGTGGGCGACGCGGCGTCCTCGACACCCAGCTCGGCCAGGGCGCGTTGGGCCTGCAGCCGGCACGCGCGGCGAAACGGCGCGTTGGTGACGTCAGCCATCGGGGCCAGCACCATGGGGACGCCGACGTCGATGGCGCCGATCCGCAGTGTGTGGTCACTGCTCGGCGTCAACCGGCACCTCCCACATGTTGTCGTCGGGCGCCAGCGGCTTGCGGCGCAGCCGGTGGTGCCAGGCCGGGCGCTCCTCGTCGACCCCGATCGCGGACACGAGGATCGTGCCCAGCGCCGTCGTGATGGGAATCGCGAGGATGAGGCCGATCGACGCGACGAGCGTGCGGACGACCTCCTCGGCGATGTCGCCGGCGACCAGCAGCGACCCGATGGGGCGCCGCACCATCATCGCCAGCATGAGCGTGGGCAGGGCCGTGCCCGCGTAGGCGAACGCCAGCGTGTAAACGGTCGACGCGATGTGGTCGGCGCCGATCCGCATGGCCCGCGAAAACAGCCGCCACCTGCCCATCTCTGGGTTCGCGGCCTGCAGCTCCCACACCGCCGACGCCTGGGTGATCGTCACGTCGTTGAGGGCGCCGAGCCCCGCGATCACCATGCCGCTGATGAGCAGCGCCGACATCGACATGTGGGGGAAGTACGAGTACAGCGTGAGGGCGTCCTCGTTCGTCGCCCCCGACAGCGTGGACGCGTGGACGCCCCACGTCGCCAGCATGACGGTGATACCCAGGCCGACGAGGGTGCCCAGCAGCGCCGTCGTCGTGCGGATCGTGACGCCGTGGGCGATATAGACCGAGACGAACAGCATCGCCGCCGACCCTACGAGGGTGACGAGCAGCGGCGACGAGCCCGACATGAGCGCCGGGATGATAAATCCGCAGAGGACGACCGTCGACGCCAGCAGGCCGATGAGCGCGGCGAACCCGCGTTTCCCGGCGACGGCGATGACGAGGACGACGTAAAGGATCCCCAGCAGTGCCAGCGGCATCGAGCGTTCGACGTCCCAGAACATGTAGGGCGTCCCCTGCGACACCTGCGACGGGTCGTACAGGACCTTGATGACCGTGCCCGCGTGGATAGAACTCTTGAACTCCGGCGGCACATGCACCGGCACGGTCATCCCCGCGCCCTGGCCCGACAGCACCCGGGCGCACACCGCCGACCCCAGCAGGCTGGCGCCCGCCGCGTCGTTGGGCGCCCCCGTGGCCTGCTGCGACTGCTCGTTCTGTTGGGCGAGCTGTTGCTCGACCGTGTTCGAGCCGACTGCCGCCGTGCCAGAGAGCTGGCACGACGACAGCGGCTGATTGACGACGCGCACGCGCGCCTGGTCCATGCCCTTGGCGATCTGCGGCAGCGACCCGATGCGGGAATTCGACCCCGGGTGGAGGGCGACGATCCCGACGATCGTCGCGATCAAGAGCGGCAGAACGATGATGGACAGGACGATCCGGGCCCGCTTGCGCGCGGCCGGTGCCAGCAGGTCGTCCTGGACCTCGGCGCTGTGGTGAACGTGCATCTGGTCCCTTCTATGCTCCGATGAGCTTGCCGGCCAGGTACGACTCGATCTCGGCCAGCGGCACGCGCTCCTGCGACATGGTGTCGCGGTCGCGGACGGTCACGGCCTTGTCGTCGACCGAATCGAAGTCGTAGGTGACACAGAACGGCGTACCGATCTCGTCTTGGCGACGGTAGCGGCGGCCCACCGCACCCGCCTGGTCGTACTCGACGTTCCAGTGCTGGCGCAGCTGCTGTGCGAGCTCGACGGCCGGGCCCGTCAGCTCGTCCTTACGCGACAGCGGCAGGACAGCGACCTTGACCGGCGACAGGCGCGGGTCGAGCCTGAGGACGGTGCGCTTGTCGACGCCGCCCTTGGTGTTGGGGGCCTCGTCCTCGCAGTAGGCGTCGACGAGGAACGCCATGAGCGACCGGGTGAGGCCGGCGGACGGCTCGATGACGTAGGGAATCCAGCGCTTGCCCGTGGCCTGGTCGAAGTAGTCGAGCTTTTGACCCGACGCCTCCTGGTGAACCCCCAGGTCGTAGTCGGTACGGTTGGCGATGCCCTCGAGCTCGCCCCACTCGTTGCCGACGAAGCCGAACGTGTACTCGATGTCGACGGTGCGCTTGGAGTAGTGCGACAGCTTCTCTTTCGGGTGCTCGTACAGGCGCAGGTGGTCGCGGTCGATGCCGAGGTCGGTGTACCAGGCCAGCCGCTCGTCGATCCAGTACTGGTGCCATTCCTCGTCGGTGCCCGGCTCGCAGAAGAACTCGAGTTCCATCTGCTCGAACTCGCGGGTGCGGAAGATGAAGTTACCCGGCGTAATCTCGTTGCGGAACGACTTGCCGATCTGGCCGATGCCGAACGGCGGCTTCATGCGGGCCGACGTCATGACGTTGGCAAAGTTGATGAAGATGCCCTGCGCGGTCTCGGGGCGCAGGTAGTGGAGGCCCGACTCGTCGTCGACGGGACCCAAATAGGTCTTGAGCAGGCCAGAGAACGCCTTCGGCTCGGTCCACGCGCCAGGCTGGCCCGTCTCCGGATCATTGATGTCGGCCATGCCGTTAACCGGCGGGTGGCCGTGCTTGGCCTCGTAGGCCTCCATGAGCTCGTCCGCGCGGTAACGCTTGTGGGTGTGGAGCGACTCGACCAGCGGATCGGTGAACGCCTTGACGTGGCCCGACGCCTCCCACACCTTGGGCGGCAGAATGACCGAGGAGTCGAGGCCGACGACGTCCGCCCTCTGGCGCACAACGCGGTTCCACCACTGGCGCTTGATGTTCTCTTTCAGCTCGACGCCCAGCGGACCGTAGTCCCAGGCCGAGCGGGTACCGCCGTAGATTTCGCCGCAGGGGTAAACGAAGCCGCGGCGCTTCGCGAGATTGATGACAGCATCGAGGCGGGAAGGTGCTGGTGCCACGTCGGATCGGTCTCCTTGATATTCGTATCGTGTCCCCGCCTGGCTGGCGGGTCTCCCCCAGTCTAACGGCTCCCACTGACACTCTTGCCGAGCGCCCCGCGTGCGAGACGGCCGGCCTCACGCCCGACGATTCGCGCGTTCGCGGGATTTATCGGGCACCCGAAATTATTTCGACATTGGACTAACTAATTGCAAATGGTTACTATGCTGCCATGCGTAGAAAACTTCTTGCCGTTCCCGCGGTCGCCGCGACCGTGGCCCTCGCCCTCGTTGGTTGCTCGTCGAGCAATTCGTCAAACTCGTCGTCGAAGGATTCGTCCTCCGATCAGGTCAAGGTCGTCGCGTCGTTCTATCCTCTCGTCTACCTGACCCAGCAGATCGGCGGCGACCACGTCAAGGTCGAGAACCTCACGCCGTCGGGCGAGGCCCACGATGTTGAGCTGTCGGCCTCGCAGGTCGATGACGTGTCGAAGGCCGACCTCGTCGTCTACGAAAAGGACTTCCAGGCCGCCGTCGACGATGCGGTCAGCAAGACGAAGCCGAAGAACGTCGTCAACGTCACCGATTCGGTCAAGCTCGTCCCGATGGCCCAGCACGAGTCCGACGCCGACCACGCCGAGGGCGAAGGTGGCGAAGAACACGAACACGGCACGTACGACCCGCACTTCTGGCTCGATCCCGTCCTGTTTGCCGACGCGATCGACCCGATCGCCGACAAGCTCAGCGCGGTCGACAAGGCGCACGCCGACGACTACAAGAAGAACGCCGAGGCCGTCCACAAGTCGCTCGACGACCTCAACAAGGACTTCGCGTCCGGCCTGACGAACTGCAAGGTCCCGACGGTCGTTACGGCCCACGAGGCCTACGGTTACATGGCCGACCGCTACAAGTTCAAGCAGGTCGGCGTCACCGGCATCGACCCGGAGCAGGAGACGTCGGCGAAGCGCCTGGAAGAGGTCGCCAAGGTCGCCAAAGAGAACAAGGTGACGATCCTCTTCAGCGAGTCGGCGCTGTCGGCGAAGGACACGAAGACCCTCTCCGACCAGCTGGGCATCACCACCCGCGTCCTCGACCCGCTCGAGACGCAGGTTGACAAGAAGAAGGACTACATCGCGGTCATGCAGGATAACCTGAAGAACATGACAGAGGCGATGCAGTGCGCCGCGACGAAGTAGCGGCTCCCCTTGAGGTCGACGACCTCCACGTGACTCTCGGGTCGACCCCGATCCTCACCGGCATCTCGTTTACCGTGCACGCGGGCGAGACGGTGGCCCTTATGGGGCCCAACGGATCGGGCAAGTCGACCCTGGTCAAGGCGATCGTCGGCATCAATCCGATTCACAAAGGCCGGGTGCTCTTCTTTGGGGAAGAGCACCCGGCCCGTCGGGCGTTAAGCCGGGTCGGCTACGTCCCCCAACGTATTCACGCCGGCGGCGGCGTCCCGTCGACGGCGCTCGAGGTCGTCCGGTCGGGCCTGTTGGGCCCCGGGCGACTGTTCTCGCGCCCGGGCGACAAAGCGAAGGCGATGGCCGCCCTCGAACGCGTCGGCCTGGCTGATCGGGCCAACCAGACGGTCCAGACATTCTCGGGCGGGCAGGCCCAGCGCTGCCTCATCGCGCGGGCGCTCGTGCGCGAGCCCGAGCTGCTCATCATGGACGAGCCGCTGGCCGGCATCGACGCGACGGCGAAAGACCAGCTGGCCGACACGGTCGCCCAGATGAAGGGCGAGGGCGTCACCATGCTCATCGTCCTCCACGAGACGGGCACGCTGACCCCGCTGCTCGACTACGCCGTGTCGCTGCAGGCCGGCCAGATCGTGTCGATCGGCGCGCCGCCCGAACCCGAGCCGGGCCACGACCGCCCCGACCACGACCACGTCCACCCCCACACCGACCCGCGCGGGCCGGCGATTACGCCCGACCTCAAGGACTGATATGCTTCCCGCCTCCTCCGCGCTGTTCGACCCCGACATGTGGTCGAGCATGCTGTCGTCGCCGTTCATGGCCCGGTCGTTTATCGTCGCGATCCTCGTCGGTTCGACAGCCCCGATCATCGGCACCTACCTGGTCCAACGGCGCCTGTCGCTGCTGGGCGACGGCATCGGCCACGTCTCGCTGACCGGCGTCGCATTCGGCTGGCTGCTGGGCGGCTGGATGGGCCTTAGCGACCAGGGCGCCCTCGCGATCCCCGGCGCGATGGTCGCCGCGGTGGTCGGCGCCGTCCTCATCGAGGTCGTCCGCCAGCGCGGTTCGGCAACGGGCGACCTCGCCCTCGCCCTCCTGTTTTATGGCGGCATTGCGGGCGGCGTCCTCCTTATGGGCCTGGCCGGCGGGTCGACGACGAACCTCAATTCGTACCTGTTCGGCTCGATCGCGTCGGTGTCGTGGGCCGACGTCACGTGGACGATCGGCCTGGCAATCGCCCTGCTCATCGTGGGGATCGGGCTGCGGTCGGCGCTGTTTTCGCTGACCCACGACGAGGAGTTCGCGATCGCCCAGGGCCTGCCCACCCAGGTGTTGACGATCCTCATCGCCGTGACGTCAGCACTGACGGTCGCGACGGCCATGCGGGTCGTAGGCGTCCTCCTCGTTTCGGCGCTGATGATCGTCCCGGTCGCGATCGCCCAGCTGTTTATGCCGTCGTTCCGTTCGACGATGGTGTTCGCCCAGGTCGTCGGCACCCTCGTCTGCATGATCGGCCTCGTCCTCTCGTATGCCTATCCCCTGTCGTCGGGCGCGACGATCGTCGTCGTCCTCATCCTCCTTTACCTCATCGGGGCGGTCTTTCGTCCCCTCGTCAACCGGATGCGCGTCAACGCATATACGCAAAAAGCGAACCAGTAGCGACACGCGCCGTGACGCGTGACATAATTGGCGCACATTGCCCGAAAACCCTAAGGAGCGCAGTCATGGGGACGATCCGCAAGACGAAGCAGAGGTCCGCGGTCGAACATCTGCTCAACGAATCTCCCGAGTTTCAATCAGCCCAGCAGATTCATCACCGACTGATCCACGAGGGCACGTCGATCGGCCTGGCCACGGTCTACCGCAACCTCACGGCGTTGGCCGACGCCCATCTCGTTGACGTCATCCACAACCAGGACGGCGAGGCGCTGTATCGCCGCTGCCTCAACCAGTCGCACCCGCACTATCACCTGATCTGCCGCTCATGCGGGATGACGAAGGACATCGCCGACGAGGGGCTGGAAAACACGCTGCAGCACGTGTTTTCGTCGCACGGCTTTGCCGAGGCCGAGCACTCGGCCACCCTGTTCGGCCTGTGCACCCAGTGCGCCGGCCCCGACGAGGAATAGGGCCCGACCTGCATCTTCAGCGGCGCTAGGACAAGACCGCGTCGACGGCACCGCCAAATCGGCGGTGCCTCGTCGTATAGGCGGCCAGGTCGCGCCACAGCGTCGTGCGGTTGTACTCGGGCCACGCCTCGTCGACGAACGCCAGCTCGGCGTAGGCCGCCTGCCAGGGCAGGAAATTCGACGTCCGCTGCTCCCCGGACGTGCGGATCATGAGGTCGACGTCGGGCAGGTCGGGCAGGTACAGGTGCCGCTGCACCGTCTTTTCGCCGACGCGTTCGGGATCCAGCTGCCCGGCGGCGGCCGCCCTCGCGATGTCGCGGGCCGCGTCGGCCAGTTCGGCGCGGCCGCCGTAGTTGACGCACATGACGAAGTCCATCCGCGTGTTGTGGCGCGTCAGCTCCTCGGCGGCGCGCAGTTCCGAGATGACGGACTTCCACAGTTTCGGCGTGCGCCCGCTCCAGCGGACCCGCACGCCCCACTCGTTGAGCTGGTCTCGGCGCCGGCGCAAGACGTCGCGCGAATACCCCATGAGGAAGCGCACCTCGGCGGGCGAACGGCGCCAGTTTTCGGTCGAGAACGCATAGACGCTCAGCGCCTTGACGCCGGCCTCGAGGGCGCCGGCGATCGTATCCATGAGGGCGACCTCGCCCGCGCGGTGGCCCTCGGTGCGCGGCAGGCCCTGCCGGTTCGCCCAGCGGCCGTTGCCGTCCATGATGAGGGCAACGTGGGCGGGCACGCCCTCCAGCGCGGGGCAGCGGGTGTCGCCCTCGCCGGGGCCGGGAATGACGGTCATGGCTTGCGTGTCGCTCATGTGCGCTCTTTCTTTGTGGCGGTTAGGCGCCGCGTTCCCATACGGCGACGGACTTGAGGCGGCGTTCGAGCTGCCACTGGGTGTAGGCCGACGCCAGGTGGGCGCAGCGTTCGATCAGCGGCTCCGGCGGCTGACCGATGAGATCCCATTGGCCGCGGGCGATGAGCGCGAGCAGGTGGAGGACCTCCGGCTTGACCCGGGTCGCCCCCAGCCGGGCGCACGAGTCGCACAGGGCGCCGCCGCCGGCGATCGAGAAGCTACGCAGCCCCTCGGTGGCGTCGCAGGACGCGCAGTGGTCGAGCGCCGGCGCCCAGCCGGCCAGCCCCAGCGCCCGCAGCAGGTAGGACGCCAGGAGGATCCTGGGGTCGGCAAGGCGCCGATCCATCGCCGCGAGCGCCCCGTAAAGGAGCCGATAGTGCGCGGCGGTGTCGGGGTCGTCGGCGGTGAGGCGCTCGGCGGTTTCGGCCATGACGGTGGCGGCGGTGTAGGCCGCATAGTCGCTGGCCAGGCGCATGCCGAGGGGCGCGATGGTGTCGACCTGGGTGATTGTGTCGAGGGTCCGGCCGCGGTGGGCCTGGAAGTCGACGACGGTGAGGGGTTCCAGCCGCGACCCGAATTTCGAGGTCGTCCGGCGCACGCCCTTGGCGACCGCGCGGACCTGGCCGTTTTCAATGGTGAGGAGCGTGAGGACCCGGTCGGCCTCGCCGATCGGGTGGGCGCGCAAGACGACGGCGCGGTCACGATAAATCCTCAACACGTCCCCCATTATGTCGCACGGGGGTCGGGGTCTCGCGAGGACGCCAGGCGGTTGACCAAGGTTTGACCAAAAATCGGCCAACCGATTCTTCAGCGAACGGGTGTAGCCTAGGAGAGTTTTCTGTCCGAAGTGCTCATCCACGGCACAACGACCTGATGGGATTGACCATGTCCTCAGACAAGCGCGATATCGACCGCGCGTTCTTTGGCCATCCGATTGGCCTCATGACGCTCTTTACAACAGAAATGTGGGAGCGCTTTAGCTACTACGGGATGCGCGCCATCCTTTTGTACTTCCTCACGGATACGTTCCTTAACGGTGGCCTGGCGATCGACGTCCCGACCGGTAAAGCCGTCGTCGCCACCTATTCGTCGTCCGTGTTCTTGACGTCCGTGATCGGCGGCTGGGTGTCCGACCGCCTGTTTGGTCCGCGTAAAGCCGCCCTCTATGGCGGCTTTGTCATCATCATGGGCCACATTTGCCTGTCGCTGCCGCTGACCGTGACCGCCTATCTCGGCATCATCTTCGTGGCGGTCGGTTCGGGCGTGTTCAAGCCGAACCCGACGGTCATGCTGGGTGAGCTCTACTCGCGCGAGGACCGCCGCCGCGACTCGGGCTTCTCGATCTTCTACCTGGGCATCAACCTGGGCTCGTTCTTCTCGCCGTTCGTCGTCGGGTGGGCCCGCGGCTGGGGCGGCTACCACGCCGGCTTCGCGATGGCCGCGATCGGCATGGCGATCGCGCTGGCGTTCTACATTCACGGCCGCAAGTACCTGGACGAGCGCGCCGACATCATCCCCGACCCGATCAGCGATGAAGAGCGCAGCCGCGTCATCAAGCTGATCGTCCTCGTCATCGCCCTCCTCGTCGTCCTGTGGTTCGTCATCAAGCTCATTACGTCGACCTCGGTGCTGCTGACGACGGTGACGACGCTCAACCTGCTGGCCCTGGCCGTGCCGGTTCTCATCTTCGGGATGATGTTCCGCTCCCCCAAGGTGACGAAGCCGGAGCGTTCGCGCCTCATGGCGTTCATCCCCCTGTTCCTCGCCTCGGCGATGTTCTGGATGGTGTTCGAGCAGGCCGCGTCGTCGATGGCGGCGTTCGCCGAGAAGAGCACGAACCTCCACATGGGCTCGGTCACGATCGACCCGGAGTGGTTCCAGTCGGTCAACCCGCTGGGCATCATCCTCCTGTCCGGCGTGTTCGCCGCGATGTGGCAGAAGCTGGGGTCGCGCCCGTCGACGCCGACGAAGTTCGCCCTCGGCCTGGCGCTTGCCGCGGGGTCGTTCTTCTTCCTCGGCGCGTTCGCTAAGGCCTACGAGGGCCAGCTGGCGCCCGCGTGGATCCTCGCTGTCTGCTTCCTTATCCAGACGCTCGGCGAGCTGTGCCTGTCCCCCGTCGGCCTGGCCGCGGCATCGCTGCTGGCGCCGGAGGCCTACAAGTCGCAGGGCATGGCGCTGTGGCTGCTCTCGTCGGCGTTCGGCCAGTCGATTGCGTCGCTGATCTTCGCCCACGCGCCGGAGATGAGCCAGGCGTCCGAGTTCTTCCTCTTCGCGATCATCGCGGCGGCCTTCACGGTCGTCCTCGTCCTGCTGATCCCGTGGATCAACCGGAAGATCAAGGAGGGCTTCGCCTCGACCGCCGAGGAGGTCGACGCCGACCCGACCCCGGACGCCGCCTAGCGGCCTCTTTCTCGAAACGCTCACCTAAATTGTCATTTCCGTCCGATAACCGGTGGATTTAGCATTTTAGGTGAGCGTTTCGGCTTTATGGTGAGCGTTTAATCTGCCGGCACCGTCTGCGTCAGCGGATCCGGTGGTGTTCGATCGACCCCTGGAAGAGGGCGGCGGAATTCTCGGGGAAACACGCACGGATCCGGTCGTCGATCCGGGTGTCGTAGAGGTCGTCCCAGACCCACCGGAAGAATCGAGGGAAGTCCATCCGGAGGGCGTCCTCGCGCGCCTTTTCGTCGACGAGTGCCGCCCGTCCGCGGGCGCCCTCGTACTTGATGGCGCCGTCGAACTCGAAGGCTACCCCCTCGTCGGGCCAGGCGAGGTCGATGAAGTAACGGCCTCGGGGATACTGCGGCACGCCGGGTAGCAAACCGGTGTCCGAACAACGCAGGCGCAGCAGGGTTTCGCCGGGCGAGTCCGACCATGGCGAGAGGAACCGCAGGCGCTGCAGCGCCCGGGTTCGGCCGCGGCGAGACTCGCGGGCCGCGATGATGTCGTGCAGCTGGCCGCGCAGCGCCTCCCAACGCCGCTCGGTCGCCTCGCGCTGCCTGAGGTCGGCTTCGAGAAAATGAGCGATGCCGGACTCGGCGGCCACGAGGGCGCGTTCGCGCGGGAGGTGAACGAGCAGCTCGCCGATGAGGTAGGGCGGCGTCAGCGTCGGCAGGTCCGAGACGACCGTGAATGCCTCGGGTGGTAGCTCCGTGGCGTATCGCCGCACGGTGACGCGCGGCGCCGCGTCGGTCCCCACGCGCGTGACCGCGCGCGAGGCCTCGCGGCTGGGGCGCACGAGGCAGATCTCGTCAGGCACGCGCAGTGTCGCCCATCCGTAGAGGGCGGCGGCGCCCTCGAGCGAGAGATAGACCGGCGTCGCCGATTTCGCGATGACCTGCGAGGCGAGGCACATGAGGGCCGCGACTCGCTCGGCCGGCGTCGTCGGCAGCTCGGATAGGCAGGCGAAACTGCGCGATACGGACGCGCCGTTTCCCCTGCGACGTTCCGCCTGTGACAGGCTCGTTTTCCGCACGAGCGGAGCACTAAGGATTTCAGTCATGCTCCGAGCCTCGCAGGGCGCCCTCGAGGCTGCTGGGGCCGACGGGCCCTGTCATGGAACAACGAAGCGTTACCGTCCCGTGGGGACACACGCGGGGGCGGGCGGGGAGGACGCCGTAGCAGGCTTCGGAGTCGCCTGCCTAGGTGGCCTCCCCGCCCACCCAACGGACAAACGCACCACCCGCACCACGGACAAACGCACCACCCGCACCACGGACAAACGCACCCACCGCGCGCCCGATAATCGAAACGCTCGCCCACTCCCGGAAACGCTCACCTAATTTGTCAAAATCCGGCCTTAAAAGGCCTAAATCGACAATTTAGGTGAGCGTTTCGACTTTATGGTGAGCGTTTAATCTGCCCACCTACCCGCCCACGCACCCGCCCGCGCCGCGTACTTACCGGAGGGCGCGGTTGACGGCCGAAATGACGGCCTTGTAGGTCGCCCTCGTGATCGACGGGTCGACGCCGACGCCCCACAGGACCTGGTCGGCGACCTCGACTTCGACGTACGCGGCGGCGCGGGCGTCGCGGCCCGCCTCCATCGCATGCTCGGCGTAGTCGAGGATGTGAGCGTCTACCCCGACCTGCGAGAGGGCGTTGACGAACGCGTCGATCGGGCCGTTGCCGGTGGCGGTCAGGGTGATCGCCTGGTCGCCGTCGAGCATGTCGACGTCGACGCGGACCTCGCCGCCCTCGGACTCGGCGGACGCCTGGGACCCGAGCAGCCGGAACCGGCCCCACGACTCGAACTCGGCCGTATCGGGTGCGGGCAGGTACTCGTCGGTGAAGATCTCGAGCAGGGCCTGCGAGTTGACCTCGCCGCCGTAGGTGTCGGTGTGGCGCTGGACGATCCGCGAGAATTCGGCCTGCAGGCGGCGCGGCATCTCGAACGCGTGGTCGCGGTGCATGATGTAGGCGACGCCGCCCTTGCCGGACTGCGAGTTGACGCGGACGACGGCCTCGTAGGAACGCCCGATGTCGTGCGGGTCGATCGCCAGGTAGGGCACGGTCCACGGCACGGCCATCTCGTCGCCACCGGCCTCGTCGACCTTCTCTTTGCGCTGGGCGAAGCCCTTCTTGATCGCGTCTTGGTGCGATCCGGAGAACGACGTGTAGACGAGTTCGCCAACGTAGGGGTGCCGCACCGGCGTGTCCATCTGGGTGCAGTATTCGACGACCTCGCGGATGTGGTCGACGTGCGAGAGGTCGAGCATCGGGTCGATGCCCTGGCTGAACAGGTTCATCGCCAGCACGAGGAGGTCGACGTTGCCCGTGCGCTCGCCCTGGCCCAGCAGGCAGCCCTCGACGCGGTCGGCGCCGGCCTTCATCGCCAGCTCGGCCGCCGCGATCCCCGTGCCACGGTCGTTGTGGGGGTGCGCCGACAGGCACACGTGCTCGCGGTGCGACAGGTTCGCACCCATCCACTCCATGAGGTCGGCGTAGCTGTTCGGCGTGTACCGCTCGACCGTGGCCGGCAGGTTGAGGATGATCTCGCGGTCCTCGTCCGGCTGCCACAGCTCCATGACGTTTTCGCAGACCTCGAGGGCGAAGTCGCGCTCGGTGTCGGTAAAGATCTCGGGCGAATACTCGAGCCCAAAGATCTGATCGTCGCCCAGCAGCTTCTCGGCCTGCGCCATGACCTCGGTGACGCCGGTGCGCGCCAGCTCGACCGTCGCGGCCTTGTCGTTGTGGAAGACGACCTCGCGAAACACCGGCGACGTCGCGTTATAGATGTGGACGTTCGCCCACGGGAACCCCTTGATGGCCTGGAGCGTTCGCTCGATGAGGTCGGGGCGCGCCTGGGTGAGGACGGAAATGCACACGTCCTCGGGCACCGCGTCGTCCTCGATGAGGGAACGGACGAAGTCGTAGTCGGTCTGGGACGCCGACGGGAAGCCGATCTCGATTTCTTTGATGCCGATCTGGACCAGCAGGTCAAACATCTTGCGCTTGCGCGCGGGGTCCATCGGCGAAATGAGGGCCTGGTTGCCGTCGCGCAGGTCGGTGGACAGCCACCGCGGCGCGCGCTTCACGTCGACGTTTGGCCACGTGCGCTCGGGGAACTGGAAGTTCTGGGTTTCCCAATAGGGGCGGTACTTCTGGTAGGGCATGCCCGAAGGCTGCTGTATGGGGGCTTGACCGGTGGTTCGCATGATACGGGGTGAAACTTTCGCTCGAGAGGGCGGCCGGATAGCGCGACTCCGCGACGAGGGCCGACCTAGCGAAGCTCCCCGTCGCGGCCACTTAGCAGCAGCTGTCCCAGACGCATGTCGTCAACCTATCAAAACCGCCAGGCCCCGCGCGGCCCTTTCCACCACGTAGACCAAGGTTCCCCTTAGTAGATATTGGCGGGCCCCGGCGTCGACTCGCGGATGATTAGGCGCCCCTCGGCCGCGACAATCCGCCCGTGCGGGCCCGGGACCTGCGCCTGCGACGTCTCGATCGCGTCTTTCAACGTATCGACCGCGGTGAACGCGAGGTCGCGCAGCGGCTGCTCGATCGCCGTCAGCGAGGGCGTCACCACGCGATACCACCCGAGGTCGTCGACGGTCGCCACCCCGAGGTCGCGCCCGATCCTCAAGCCCAACGCCTTCGCGGCGCCCAGTAACCCCTCGGTCAGCTGGTTCGACGTGCAAATGACGACGTCGGGGCAGTATTCGACGAGCAACTGCCCGGCGACCTGCCGCGCGTGCCCCTTGGAATAGTCGGTCTCGGAAATCTGCAGGTCCAGGTACCCGTGCCGCTTGAGGGCGTCGTGGGCGCTCTGCCGCCGCTGCAGCCCGGTCGACGTCGTCGTCGGTCCGACGAGCAGCGCCGGGCGCCGATACCCCACGTCAAACAGGTGATCGGCCAACTGTTCCAACGCGGCGCTCGTGTCGATCGTCACCGTCGGCGCGTCCTGGCCGGGAACCTCGCGGTCCAACAGGACGGTCGGCCAGAACGTGTGCATCGGCACGACGGCCTCGGGGAATGGCTGCGTGGGCGGGACGACCAGCAGGCCGTCGACGCGCTGGGCGACGAACGTCTTGATCGCCCTCGCCTGCAAATAGGGGTTGTCGTGGGCATTCGCGATCTGCAGGGTCTTGCCCCACCGCTCGACGGCCTCTTCGATATAGGCGGCCAGGCGCGAAAAATAGGGATTCGTGATGTCGCCGAGGATCAGGCCCACCGTGTCCGTGCGGCCCGTCCGCATCCCCGCGGCCCGCGCGTCGCGGCGGTATCCCAGCTGGTCGGCGGCGGCAAACACGCGCTCACGCGTCTCGTCCGCCAGCGGCCCCGAGCCGTTAAGGGCGCGCGACACCGTCGCGATCGACACCCCCGCCGCCTTGGCGACATCTTTGATCGTGGCCACGGTGCGCCCCTAAAAGCCCAGCTTGCCCAACAGCTTGGGGTCGCGTTGCCAGTTCTTGGCCGTGCGAACGTGGAGGTCGAGGACGACCGGCCGCCCCAGCAGCCGCCGCGACGCCTTGGTCGCGCGCTCGCGAATCTGGGCGATCCCGCGGCCACCCTTGCCGATGACGATGCCCTTCTGCGAGTCGCGCTCGACGTAGATGTTGACGATGACGCGCAGGGGAACCGGCTCGTCGCCGCGCTTTTGCGCTTCGGTGCGCGGGGGCAAGTCCATCATTTCCTCGACCTGGACGGCGATCGAGTGCGGCAGCTCCTCGCGCGCACCGTGGAGCGCGGCCTCGCGGACGTATTCGGCGATCATCATCTCGTCCGACTGGTCCGAGATCTGGTCGAGCGGATACAGCGGCGGCGACGGCGACATCTTGTCGAAAAGGACGTCGACGAGGTCGTTCGTGTCCTCCTCGCGCGCCGACACGGGAATGATCTCGGCGAAATCGCCCAGCTGCGACACCTCGACCAGCGCCTGCGCCAGCCGCTCGGGCCCCACGAGGTCGGCCTTCGTCACGACGGCGATGATCGGCGCGGAAATGTCGGCAAGCTCACGCGCAATATAGCGGTCACCGGGGCCCACTTTCTGGTCGGCCGGCAGGCAAAACACGACGGCGTCGACGTCGACGAGGGTCTCGCGCGCCATGTCGTTCAGCCGCTTCCCCAGCAGCGTGCGGGGGCGGTGGAGGCCGGGCGTATCAACGAGGACCAGTTGGCCGTCCTCGCGGTTAACGACGCCGCGGGCGTTGTGCCGGGTCGTCTCGGGACGCAGCGAGGTGATCGCGATCTTGCGTCCCACCAGCACATTCGTCAGCGTCGACTTGCCGACGTTCGGGCGCCCAACGATCGCGACGAAGCCGGCGCGATACCCCTCAGGCACCTCGACCGGCGAGATCGGGGCGGCCTCGCCCGCCATCATCTGCTCGTCGGATGGAAAATCCGTCACTGCGCGTCCTCCTTGTTCGGCTGTTTAGCCAGCGAAGCCACGATAGCCGAAACCTGGCGTCTGCGGCCCGACTGGGCGTCCGCGACGAGGTCGAGGCCGAACGTCGTCGCCCGGTCGCCCTCCAGCGGCACCTTGCCCAGCGCCTTCTGCAGCAGCCCGCCGACGGTGTCGACGTCGTCGTCGTCAATATCAATGTCGACCAACTCGGCGAGGTCGTCGATACTCATCCGCGCCGGCACCCGCCACGTCGTCTCGTCCAGCTGCTCGACGGCGACCTCGGGCTTGTCGTGCTCGTCGGTCACCTCGCCGACCAGTTCCTCGATGAGGTCCTCCATCGTCACGAGCCCGACCGTGCCGCCCCACTCGTCGAAGACCACGGCCAGGTGGAATTCGCCTTCGCGCATCTGGCGCAGCAGGTCGTCGACCCGCATCGTCTCGGGCACGAAGTGGGCCTCGCGCATGAGATCGTAGACGGGATGATCGAGGACGTCCGGCCGGTTGATCAGCCGGTGGACAAGGTCCTTGAGGAAGACGACGCCGCGGATGTCGTCGCTGTCCTCCCCCGTCACGGGAATCCGCGAGAACCCCGAGTGCGACAGCAGTTCGAGGGCGTCCTCGCCGCTGGCCTCTTTGTCGATCGTCACCATGTCGGTGCGCGGGACGATGACCTCGCGCACCAGGGTGGTCCCCATCTCGAAGACGCTGCGCAGCATGTCGCGTTCGTCGTCCTCGATCTCGAGCTGCTCGTCGTCCGAGCCCAGGTCGTCGACCATTTCCTTAAAATCGGCGACCATCTCGTGCCGCGCCTCGGCGTAGGTGAGCGCGGGCGGCGGCACGACGGCGGCCAGCAGATGTGTGAGCGGCCGCCCAATGACGGCGAACCGCACGGCGCCGCGCACCAGCGGGCTCAACCACAGCCCGCACGTTTCAGGCCGGGTGCGCCCCAGCTGCGGCGCCATCATCCCGTCGATAAACAGCATGAGGACGCCGGCGGTGAGGACGACGAAAAGCAGGAGCATCCACCACGTGTGCCACCACGACGCGAACGCCACCGTCAGGCAGGCGACCGCGAGGACCTGGCAGCCCAGCTGGACCGCCCTCGTCGCCAACAGCGTGCGGCGCGGGTGATCGACGAGGAAAGCCAGCGAATCGGCGTTCCGCCGCTGCTCCTCGACCAGGTCCTCGACCCTGGCGTGCGACAGCTCGTTAATCGCCGACTGTGCGGCAATATAGAGTCCCGCGACGACGATGAGGGCGATCGCCAGCACGATGAGGAAGCCCGCCGGGGCGGACGAGACGGCGGGGGCGTGCGACACGGTACCCCCCTATTTCTGGGCGAGGAACGTGAGCAGCAGCTTCTTCTGCAGGTCGAACATGACCTTCTCGTCCTCTTTTTCCGCGTGGTCGTAGCCGAGCAGGTGGAGCATCCCGTGGACGAACAGCAACAGCATCTCTTCCACCGTCGAATGGCCGGCCATGTGGGCCTGCTGGGCCGCGACCTGCGGACAGATGACGATGTCGCCCAGCATGCCCTCGGGCGTCGGCCGCTCGGGGGTGCCGGGGCGCAGCTGATCCATGGGGAAGCTCATGACGTCGGTCGGCCCGGGCAGGTCGAGCCACTGCATGTGCAGCGCCTCCATCGCGTCCGGGTCGACGAACACGAGCGACAGCTCGGCCGAGGGCGATACGTACATGTTTTTCAGCACCCACGCCGCGAGGTCGATGAACTCTTCTTCGTCGATGGCGACGTCGGTTTCGTTACACACTTCGGTGCTCATGCGCGTCCTTTCCTTCCCCGACCAAACCGGTCGTTCTTGCGGTAGGCCTCCATCCTCGCGTGCCGGGCGTCGTACGCGTCGTAGGCGTCGATAATCCGCCCGACCAGTTCGTTGCGGACGACGTCGGCCGAGGTCAGGTAGACAAACGAGATGCCGTCGACGCCGTCGAGGACCTTGCGGACGTGGTTGAGGCCCGACGTCTGTTGGCCCGGCAGGTCGATCTGGGAAATATCGCCCGTCACGACCATGGTCGAGCGGAATCCCAGACGGGTCAAGAACATCTTCATTTGCTGAATCGTCGTGTTTTGCGCCTCGTCGAGGACGATAAACGCGTCGTTGAGGGTGCGCCCGCGCATGTAGGCCAGCGGGGCGACCTCGATGGCGCCGGCGTCCATCAGCTGGGTGAGCTCGGCCGGGTCGACCATGTCGCGCAGCGCATCGTAGAGCGGGCGCAGATAGGGGTCGATTTTCTCGGTCAGCGAGCCGGGCAGGAAGCCCAGGCTCTCGCCGGCCTCGACCGCCGGACGCGTCAAGATAATGCGTTTGACCTGGCCCGACATGAGCGCGCCGACGGCCTTCGCCATCGCCAGGTAGGTCTTGCCGGTGCCGGCCGGGCCGATCCCGAAGATCACCTCGTGCGAGCTGATCGCGTCGACGTACGCCTTTTGCCCCTCGGTCTTCGCGCGGATGATCCCGCCGCGGGTGCGCAGGACCTCCCACGCCGACAGCCCGGCGACGGGCCCTTCGCCGTCCTCAGGCGACGCGGGGTTAAGCAGGCTCGCGGCGTGGCCGACGGCGTCGGGCGTCAGCGGCTCGCCGCGCTTGGCCTCGACGATCATCTCGTCGACAAGGTCACGGGCGATGCCGACGAGGACGGGCGTGCCCGCCATCATGATCTGGCCCGATCGCGCCCACACCTCGACGCCCGGCAGGTTGTCCTCGAGGGCGCGCAGGGCGGCGTCGTCGACGCCGCACACGGCGACGGGGTCGACGTCGACGGGGATGTCGATCGTGGTGATTCCGGATGAGTCGCTCACTTGGTCTCCTTTGACGTGGCGCTCCAGCGGCCCGTGGCCGCGGCGATCACGGCGAGGGCGGCGGGCCCGGCCGTCGAGGCCCGCATGATCGTGGGTCCCAGGCGCACGGGATGCGCGCCGGCGGCAGCCAGTTGGCTGACTTCGTCGTCGGTGATGCCGCCCTCGGGGCCGACGATGACCCAGTAGGCGCTCGCCGCCCGTTCGGCGGCGAGGATGTCTGCGAGGGGGCGTTCTTCCTGCTCGTGGGCGACGAGGACGACCTCGCCGCGTTCGGTCGCGGCCCGCACGTCGTCGCAGAGCGCGGCGGTGTCACGCAGCTGGTGAAGCGTCGGCCACCACGCGCGCCGCGACTGCTCGGCCGCCGAGGTGACGGCCGCCCGCCAGCGGTGTTCTTTCCGCTGGTCAGAGGACTTCCATGTAACGACGCAGCGGCTGGCGGCCCACGGATAGATGGCGTCGACGCCGACCTCGGTGGCCGCCTCGCACGCCTGGACGTCGCGCTTGTTCTTCGCCAACGCCTGGACGAGGATCAGCCGGGGCGCCGGGGCGTCCTCGGTGGCGACGTCGGTGACGGTGACCGTGAAGCTGCCGCGCGCGACGTCGGTGGCCTGGCCCGACACCCGCCGGCCGCGGCCATCGACCAGCTGAAGGGCCTCGCCGACGCGCAGCCGCTTGGCGCCGACCGCGTGTTTCGCCTGGTCGCCGCCCACGCAGATCGTCTGCCCCACCGTGACGTCGGCGAGGTCGGGCTGCGTGGTAGCGGCGAGGTAGACGGGCAGGCTCATGAGCGGCCCGCGAACTTGTGGCGCAGCCTGGAAAACACGTTGTCGCCCTCGTCGGTGCGCTTCATCGTCACCCGCTCGTCGCCGCGGGACTGTGCGAACGCCTCGATGAGGCCGCGCTGGGTGGCGTCGAGGTTGCGCGGAATGACGATCTCGACGACGACCCGTAGGTCGCCGCGGCCCGACCGCTGGAGGATGCCGACGCCCAGGCCGGGCAGGGTAATAACGTCGCCCGGCTGCACGCCCGGGGCCAGCTCGATCTCACGCGGCCCGTCAAACGTGTCGAGCGTGAACGTCGTGCCGAGGATCGCCTGGGTCACGGGCACGGTCACCGTCGTGACCAGGTCGTTGCCCTCGCGGTGGAACACCGGGTGCGGCTCGACGTGCAGCTCGATGTAGAGGTCGCCCGCCGGCCCGCCGCCGGGACCGACCTCGCCCTGGCCAGCCATCCGCAGCCGCACGCCGTCCTCAACGCCCGCGGGGATGCGGACGTCCTTGCTGACCTGGGTGCGGATACGCCCCTCGCCCGCACATTCGGGGCAGGGGTTGGGGATGATCGTCCCGTGGCCGGCGCAGGCCGTGCACGGGACCGTCGTGATCGTCTGGCCAAAGAACGACCGGGCCATCCGCTGGACTGACCCGCGGCCGCTGCACGCGTCGCACGTGCGCGGCGAGGTGCCGGGTGCGCAGCAGGATCCGTGACACGTCGGGCACTCGACCGCCGTGGCGACGCTGATCGTCTTCGTCGTGCCCGACACGATGTCGGGCAACGACACGGTGACCGAGGTCAGCGTGTCCTGACCCGGGCGGCCACGCGGCACCGGGCCGGTCTGGGAACCACCGAAGAAGGTCTCGAAAATGTCCGAGAACGCGCCGAAGTCCATCGACTCGGCCCCGAAGCCCGCCGGCCCCGTGCCGCCGCCCATGTCGTAGCGCCGACGCTTCTCGGGATCCGACAGCACCTGGTAGGCGACGGACACCTCTTTAAAGGCGTCCTCGGAATCCGCGCCCGCGACGTCCGGGTGCAGCTTGCGTGCCAGCTTGCGGTACGCCTTCTTGATCTCGTCGGTCGACGCGTCGCGGCTGACGCCGAGAACCTCGTAGTAGTCACTCACGAAACGAATACTCTTCTCTTGAATCCTCTAATTGGATAGGAAGTGGGACAGGTAGCGTGCCACCGCCCCCACCGCCGTCATAGCCGTCGGGTAGTCCATCCGGGTTGGGCCAATAACACCCAAGTGCGACAGGCTACCACCCTCCTCGCCGTAGGTGCCCGCGACGAGGGCGGTTTCGGCCAGCGCCTGCTGCTGAGTCTCGGTGCCGATCCGCACCGATACGCCCTGGTGTGACGTTCCCGACGCCTCGGCGAACAGCCGCAGCAGCGCCACCTGCTCCTCGAGGGCGTCGAGCACCGGCCCGATCGACCGCGAGAAGTCCTCGCCCTTGCGGACGAGGTTGGCCGTGCCCGCCATGACGATCCGCGTGTCGACGTCGGCCGTGACGACCTCGCTGACGACGCGCGCCACCTGCTCGGCCACAGCGCGTTGGGTCTGGGGCAGGTCGACGCCGTTGAACGCAAAATCGGCGAGTTCGCTGGGTTTGAGGCCCCCGAACGCCGCGTTGCAGACGATCCGCAGGGCCGCGACGTCGCCCTCGGTGAGGGTGTCGGGGACCTCGATCGTCCGCTGCTCGACAGTGCCCGTGTCGGTGATGATGACGATGAGCAGGCGGCCGCGCCCCACCGGCACGAGCTCGAGGTGGCGCACGCCCGAGCGCTTGTGCGACGGGTACTGGACCAGCGCCAACTGGTGCGTGAGCTGGGCCAACAGACGAACGGAACGGTCGACGAGGTCGTCGACGTCGGTGGCGCGCATGAGGAATGTCTCGATCGCGCGGCGTTCCGGCGCCGAGAGCGGCTTGATGCCCACCAGCTGATCGACGAACGCGCGGTAGCCCTTTTCCGTGGGGATCCGCCCGGCCGACGTGTGCGGCTGATAGATGTAGCCCTCTTCTTCCAGGGCCGCCATGTCGTTGCGCACCGTGGCCGGCGAGACGCCGAGGTCGTGTTTCTCGACCAGCGCCTTCGACCCGATGGGCTCGCCCGAGTGGACATAGTCGGCCACAATGACGCGCAAAACGGTGTCGCGACGTTCCTGGGCAGACCGGGACACGGCGGTTTCCTTCCCCTCAAGCATGCAGGCTGGGCGGAGATAGGTAGCACTCCGCCCCTCTGACTGCTAAGTCTAGCCGTCTTCGCCGCCCAGCGCCGATTCGCCCGGCCGCGATCGGCCAGCGGCGAACACGGCGGGCGGCATCGGCGCGCGGCCTGCGGGTGGGGTCGGGTTACCGGCCGCGGGTCTTGGCGAGGGCGTGCAGCGTCTCGAGGGCGGCCGCCGCGGCCTCGTATCCCTTGTCCTCGATCGAGTCGGGCAGGCCGGCGCGCGCCAACGCCTGCTCCTCGTCGTCGCACGTAAGGACGCCAAAGCCGACGGGCTTCCCCGTCGTCAGGGCCACACGGGTCAGCCCGTACGTCGCGGCGTCGCACACGTAGTCGAAGTGCGGCGTGCCGCCGCGGATGACGACCCCGAGGGCGACCGCGGCGTCGGCGCCGTTGGCCAGCGTCGACTGGGTGACGACGGGCAGCTCGAACGTGCCGGGCACGCGCACGACCTGGAAGGTGACGCCGGCGTCGGTCAGCGCCCTCGTGGCGCCGTCGACCAGGCCGTCCATGACGGCCTCGTGCCATGACGCGGCGACGATCGTCACCCGGGTGTCGGGACCCAGGTGGCGCACGGTGGCGGTGGGGGCTCCGGAAGCGGACATGTCGGTCTCCTTTTCGCTAGGGCGCCGGGACGTAGTCGTCGAGGCGGGTGAACGTGTGGCCCAGCGCAGCCTTCGTGCGCAGGTAGTCGATGTTGTGGGGGTCGATGCCGACCTCCAGGGGCACCCGCTCGACGACCTCGACGAGGCCGGGGTGCAGGCGCGTCTTGTCGGGGTTGTTCGTCAGCAGGCGCACGCGGGTGATGCCGAGCGACGCGAGGATCGCCGCGCCCGCGCCGTATTCGCGCAGGTCGACGGGCCATCCCAGCGAGAGGTTGGCCTCGGCCGTATCCTGTCCCTCATCCTGCAGGTGGTAGGCGCGGATCTTCTCGGCCAGGCCGATCCCGCGGCCCTCGTGCCCACGCAGGTAGACCAGCGCGCCGCCGCAGCGGGCAATCTCGATCATCGCCTGGTGCAGCTGGGGGCCGCAGTCGCAGCGCAGCGACCCGAAGGCCTCGCCGGTCAGGCACTCCGAATGGATCCTCACCAGCGGAATCTCGGCCGGGGACTCGACGTGCGCCGGCGTGAGGGCGACGTGTTCGGCGCCCGTCAGGCAGTCGCGGAACGAGTGGATGATGAAGTCGCCATAGCTGGTCGGCAGGGTCGCCTGGGCGATCTTAACGACCCGGTTGGGGCTGGCCTCGCCGAACTCCGCGCCCTGGCGGGTCACCTCGGCCGACGCCGGGGCGTCCTCGATCGGCGAGGGGTCGTGGACGCGGCGCCACTGCGCCAGCTCCTCGACCGTCAGCAGGACGAGTCCCTCGCGTTCGGCGATAGCGACGGCGTCCTCGTAGCGGACCATGTCGCCGTCATCGGTCACCAGCTCGCCGATCGCGCCGACGGGTTCCAGGCCGGCCAGCCGCACGAGGTCGACAGTCGCCTCGGTGTGGCCGCCGCGCACGAGGACGCCTCCCGGGCGCGCCCGCAGCGGGAGAATGTGGCCGGGGCGAATCAGCGAATCCGGCGTCGCGGCCGGGTCGGCGAGGACGGTGAGCGTGCGCGCGCGGTCGTGCGCGGAAATGCCCGTCGTCACGCCCTCGGCGGCGTCGCAGCTGATCGTGTAGCACGTGTGCTTGGGGTCCTGCGAGTCTGGCACCATCTCGGGCAGGCCCAGCGCGTCAGCGCGCTGCGGCGTCATCGGCGCGCACAGGTACCCCGACGAGTAGCGGACCATCCACGCGACCCACTTTTTCGTCGCCGTCTGCGCGGCGACGATTGCGTCGACCTCGTTTTCGCGATCGCGCGAGTCGGCGACGAGCACCGGCTTGCCGGCGCGCAGGTCGGCGTAGGCGCGCTGGAGCAGCGCTTCGATCGGTTCGTGGGTGCTGTCGGTGCTCATGCGAGGGCCTCCTTCTCGACGCGGCCCATCTGGGCCAGGCGCTCGACGTAGCGAGCGAGGACATCAGTTTCGATATTGACGCGGTCGCCTTCGGCGCGCTCCCCCAGCGTCGTGTCAGCCAGCGTCGCGGGGATGAGCGACACCTGGAACGTCGAGTCGGTGACGCCGGAGACCGTCAGCGACACGCCATCGACCGTCACCGACCCCTTGTAGGCGATGTAGGGTGCCAAATCCGCCGGGACCTCGATCGTTACCTCGTCCCAGCGGGGGCCGGGGCGTCGCTCGACGATCGTGCCGACGCCGTTGACGTGGCCCTGGACAACGTGGCCGCCCAGGCGCGCGCCGGCCTCGAGCGCCCGCTCGAGGTTGACGCTGCCGCCCTCGGGAACATCGCCCAGCGTCGTCATCTGCAGGGTCTCGGGCATGACGTCGGCGCGAAAGACCTGGTCGGTGTGGTCGATGACCGTCAGACAAACGCCCGAGACGGCCACCGAGTCGCCCTCGGCCAGCTGGCCCGCGAAAGGCGCCTCGATCGTGACGATGGCGGCGCCGTCGGTCGCTTGGCGCGCGGCCAGGCGGCCCTTGGCCTCAACGAGTCCGGTAAACATCGATTGCCTCCTTGGAAGTGGCGAATATGCCGAGCGAATCCGGGCCGAGCCGCTGCTCGGACACGGGATGAAGAATGTGGGCGTGGGCCAGCGTGTGGACTCCGAGGTCGCCGATCGCCGGTCGGCCGGCGCCCAGCAGCAGCGGGGCGCGGTAAGCGTGCCATTCGTCGACCAGGCCGGCCGCCAACGCCGCGCTGACCAGGGTCGGGCCGCCCTCGATGAGGACGCGGCGGATCCCCCGACCCCACAGGTCGTCGAGCACGGCGGCGAGGTCGTGCGTGCGCAGGTGCAGGTGCTCGCGCCCGGCGAGGGTGAAGTGGGCGGGAATGTCGCTGGTGCCGACGATGACGGGCAGCGGCTGGTGAGCGGCGAGGTCGCCGTCGGCCGTGCGTGCCGTCAGGCTGGGGTTGTCGGCGCGGACGGTGCCCGTCCCGACGACGATGGCGTCGACGCTCGCGCGGATCGTGTGGGCGTGTTCTCGCGAGGCAGGGCCGGTGATCCACTGCGACGTCCCGTCGGCCGCGGCGACGAAGCCGTCGGCGCTCATCGCCGACTTGGCGATCACCCAGGCGCGCCCGCGGGCGGCCGTGGCGCGCCACTGGGCGGTGACGGCCTGCGCGGCGGCGATGAGGTCACCCTCGAGGCCGGCCTCCGTGGCCGTCTGGACTTCGATTCCGCGGCTGGCCAGGTATTTCGCTCCGCCGGTGGCCGTGGGGTTGGGGTCGGCCGCCGCGTAGATGACGCGCGCGACGCCGGCCTCAGCCAACGCCTGCGAGCAGGGCCCGGTGCGGCCGGTGTGGTTGCACGGCTCGAGCGTGACAACCGCGGTGGCGCCGCGCAGGCGCGCGCGGTTCGTCACCTTGGCGAGCGCGTCGGCCTCGGCGTGTGCGGTACCGGCGCCGCGGTGGTGGCCGACGGCCAGGGTCGCCCCGGTGGAGTCGAGGATCACGCAGCCGACCTGCGGGTTTCCCCCGGTGACGGGGCCGGCCAGCGCCGACTGGGTCGCCCGGTGCAGGGCAGCGTTGAGCGCCACATGTCCCGGCGTATCGTTGGCCATCGCCCCTCCTCGTCGTCGTCGCTGACGTATCCGGGTAGGGCAAACAGGCAGATGACGCGGCGCGCGGATAGCACGCAGCGTCGACCAGCTCCTCCCATCCGGACTGTAACCGTCGGTCCCGGAATTCCACCGAGTCAGCCGCCAAAGCTGGCGGGTCGCGGACTATCACCGCCGGTTCGGACTTTCACCGACCCCGGAGCACGTCATGTGTTCCCTTCGGTTATATCACGCTTACCTTCCTCGCACCGTGGACGTTCGTCCGCTCCCCGCCAGGCCATCGTCTGCCCACCCTCCACGCCGTACCCCGCCCATGAACCTTCCATAAGCCCTAACTGTGAGTTTTTTCGGTGCGTGACTGCCAGTTAGACACCGAAAAAACGCACAGATTGGGATAGAAGCGAGGGCGGTTACCATGGTCCCGTGATCGATCGCTACGGTTCTGACGTCCTCGCCAACGACCCGCACCCGCCCAAGCTGAGGCCGGCGCGGACGATCGAGGCTCGGCGTGGGCTCGTCGTCGAGGATCCGACGACCGGCTTCGTCGGCGCCGTCGTCCGCTGCTACAAGTCGGGCGGGATGATCGTCGTCGAGCTGGAAGACCGCCGCGGCAGGGTCCGCGCCTTCCCTCTGGGGCCGGGGTTCTGGGTGGACGGCGAGCCCGTTACCCTCGTCCGACCTGCGACGATGCCCCGCCACGCAGGTCCGCCCAGCGTGACGAATCGGGCGCTGACGAACTCGGGATCGCGCCGCATCGAGGGCGCCAAGGCGCGCGTCGCCAAGCAATCTCGGCTGTGGGTCGAGGGCCGCCACGACGCCGAGCTTATCGAGCACGTGTGGGGCGACGACCTCCGCGTCGAGGGCGTCGTCGTCGAGTTGTTGGATGGCGCCGACAACCTCGAGGCATGCCTGGCCGAGTTTCGCCCGACCCCGCAGCGGCGCGCCGGCGTCCTCCTCGACCACATCGTCAAGGGATCAAAGGAGACGCGGATCGCCGAGGGCCTGCGGGCCCGCTACGGCGAGGACGCCCTGCTGATCTCCGGGCACCCGTTCGTCGACATCTGGCAGGCCGTCAAGCCGGAACGGGTCGGCCTGGACGCATGGCCCGACATCCCGCGCGGCACGGACATCAAGGTCGGGACACTTCGGGCGCTGGGCTGGCCGGCCGAGGACTGGGGCGACGTCGCCTCGGGCTGGCAGCGTATCCTCCGCAGCGTCCGCGATTGGCGCGACCTCTCCCCCGCCCTCCTGGGTCGCGTCGAGGAGCTCATCGACTTCGTTACGGCGCCCACGACCCGCTGAGCGCTCAATCTGGCTCGCGGCTTGGCGCCCTCGCCGGGACCCGCGCGAAGCCCTCACCGACGCCCGCACCGCCAGCCGGCGCCGCTAGCAGCAGCCCGAGGAGACGTTGTCCTCGGCCCAGGCGTCGCGGGCTCGCCAGAACTCGCGTTCGCTCATCGGCGGGTGGTCCGGGTGCTCGCGCGCGTGCCGGGCAACGTAGCGCTCGTACGCCGACTCGCCCGTGAAGTCGCGCCACAGCCCGCGCCATTCCCGAATCTTCTCGCGAATCACGTGGGCACGCGCCGCCGACGACGACGGCCGCGCGGCCGTGACGCGACCGGCAGCGCACTCGCTACCAGCCACGTCACGACCTGCGCCGCCGCGCCTCGCTGCGACCTCGCTCATTCGGCGACGTCCTCGTCGGCGATCGCCCGCTCGATCTGGACGTCCGCGCTGCCCTTGTATCCGGGGATCAGCGCGGGATCGCCAACGATGGCGTATTCCTTGACGAGCTTCTTTGACAGCTTCGACGCGATCATCGTCTCGGGGGCGTAGAAGTTGGACTCGACGTAGGGGTCCTCCGACGTCTGGTAGTCACCGCTGCGGATGCACGCGATCATGCGCCACAGTGCACACGCGATGACGAACGCGACGGCGACGACGAACACGATCGACAGGGTGCCTTGGATGAACGTGTTGCGGACGACGGCGTGCTGGACGGCGATCGTCTCGGGGTCGCTGGCCTTGGCGAGGGCGTCTTTCGCGTCACGCCACTGCTGCCAGTAGCCGACCTTCGGGTCGGTCGAGAAGATCTTCTGCCACGACGCCGTGAACGTCACCGCGGTGTCGAAGAGGAATGGCACGGCGGGAATCCACGCCCACTTGAGGTACCCCTTACGCACGGTCATGACGACGCACATGAGGAGGGCGACCGCGGCGATCAGCTGGTTGGCGATGCCGAACAGCGGATACAGCGTCTGAATACCGCCGCGCGGATCGGTAACGCCCATGAGCAGCAGCGAACCCCACGCGGCGACGACGACCGCGGTGCACGCCCACGCGCCGACGCGCCACGACGGGTCGCGGAACTTCGGCCACGCGTTCCCCAGCGCATCACCCAGCTGGAAGCGGGCCACACGGGTGACGGCGTCGACCGCCGAGAGGATGAACAGCGCCTCGAACATGATGGCGAAGTGATACCAGAACCCCATCATGCCCTTGCCGCCGCCGAGCTTGTGGAGGATGTGCGCCATGCCGACGGCCAGGGTCGGGGCGCCGCCGGTGCGCGACACGATCGACTTTTCGCCGACGTCCTTCGCAACGGCGCGGTAGGCGTCGCCACCGGTGATCGTCACGTTCTTGCCGGACGCGTCGGTGTCTTCCCACTTCGGCTCGATCCGGTTGCCGTGGACGTCGGTGACGTTGAGGTTGTGGACGGCGGTGGCCATGACGTCCTCGGGGGCGGGCTGGGAACCGTCGGTCACCTCGATGCCGGCCAGCGACTGGGCGGTCGCCTCGGACGTATTCATGCCGAAGTAAATGCCCTGGTTGAGCGACACGGCGGCCGCGAGCGCCATGATGGCGACGAACGACTCCATGAGCATGCCGCCGTACCCGATCATGCGGGCTTGGCTTTCTTTCTGGATCATCTTGGGCGACGTGCCGGACGACACCATGGCGTGCATGCCGGACAGGGCGCCGCACGCGATCGTAATAAAGAGGAACGGGAACAGGGTGCCGGCGAACACGGGCCCCTCGGTGTTCGACGCGAACTCGGTGACGGCCGGCATTTCGGCCAGCGGCCGCACGATGACGATGCCGAGGGCGAGGATGCAGATCGTCCCGACCTTCATGAACGTCGACAGGTAGTCGCGCGGGGTCAGCAGCAGCCACACGGGGAGGACGGCGGCAAGGAAACCGTAGACGATCATCGCCCACACCAGCGTCGTCGGCGCCAGCAGCAGGTGCTCGCCGAACGACGACTCGGCCACCCAGCGCCCGCCGATGATCACGCAGATCAGCAGGGCGAACCCGACCAGTGACACCTGGGTGATCTTGCCGGGCTGGACGTAGCGCAGCCACAGGCCCATCCCCAGGGCGATCGGAATGGTCATCCCGACGGCGAACACGCCCCACGCGGACCCGGCCAGCGCGTTGACGCAGACCATCGCGAGGACGGCGAGGACGATCATCAGCATGACGAACACGATGATCGTGGCGACGAGGCCGCCGATCTTGCCGATTTCATCAGTGGCCATCTGGCCCAGCGACCGCCCTCCGCGGCGCATCGAGAAGAAGAGGACGAGCATGTCCTGGACCGCGCCGGCGATGCACACGCCGAAGATGATCCACAGCGTGCCCGGCAGGTAGCCCATCTGGGCCGCCAAAACCGGCCCGACCAGCGGGCCCGCACCCGCGATGGCGGCGAAGTGGTGGCCGTAGAGGACGACGCGGTGGGTGGGGTCGAAGTCCTTGCCGTTGTTGATGCGCTCGGCCGGCGTTGCGTTCGTGTCGTCGGGCCGCATGATGCGCCGCTGAATATATAAGGCATAGAACCGGTAGGCGATCGCATAGGTGCACACGGCGGTGATGACGAACCAGATCGTGTTGACGTGTTCGCCGCGGAACACGGCCAGCATAAGCCAGCCGAGCGTCCCGGCCGCGGTGATAAGCACCCAGATGGCGATCTTCTGCCACGTCCACTTTGTATGCGGTTTGATTCCCACGGGGACGCCCCGGGAATTGCGCAGGATCAGCGCTTCTTCCTCGGGTGTGTAGGACTGGGCTGAGGTTGGGTCGGCCATAAGATGCCCTCGCTTCATTGTGACGACTGGGGACAGGGCCCACCGTTTGGGTAGGACCTAATGCCCAGTGTAGAGGGACCTAACTCTTGTGGCGAGAGCAGAGTTGCCACGCACGGCCTACCCGCCGCGCACCCGACCCGTGCCCGGCCGATCCGTACCGCGCACCCGCCCCGTGCCCGATCTATTTCCCGGAACCTGCGGCGTAGCTCTGCGCCACCTTGACTTCCTCGTCATGGAGTTTCTTCCACTCGGTGATGAGGCCCGGCTTCTTGGCGATGCGCTTGTGCGCGGCGATCGCCTTCGCCTTCGATACCTTTTCCAGATATCCGGTGGAAATCATGCAGCGGCCGCTCGCCTGCGCGACGGCGATCTCCTCGGCGTTCGGTCGGGGGTCTGGCCACAACTCGCCCGAGTCCGGGTCCCCATCGGGATAGGACAACCCGTCAGGCGAGTGATACTGCGGATATCCGGCCTTCGCCATGCAGGCGGCCCAGGGTTTCGCTGCCTGCTTCCGCTGGGCCGCAGTGGCGTCGGCGGCCTCGTTGTTGAGTGTGTTCGCCTGATCTTGCAGCTGCGTCATCCGCTCGTAATGAGGAATGATCTGGGCCACGGCCTGCCCGGCACACGAGTCCTTCGTCGGATCGCCCAGTCTCTGCTCATCACCCCCCGGTCAACGCCTTCTCGTATCCCGGCGGCGGAAGCGGTATGTCACGGTCGGCAACGGTCGGCGTCTCGAAGCCCTGGTGATGCCCGTCCGTCCCCGTCAGGCGCGCCTGCTGCTCGTCGGCATAGTGGTAGGCGCTCTCGATCCCCTGTTCGTCCATCGAGCTGTCATAGAACAGGGCGCCACCATACTTGTCGGGGTCGTACGTGAAGCCGCGCTTCGCCATGCACTGGGTGATGACGGCGGTCACCGTCCAATGGACCATGTCCTTCTCGGTCTGCGAGGGGAACACGATCTGGTCGACCTCCGACATATAGATATGGGGGTTGACCGCCGAGACCTACGGCTGCCAATCGTCCTCCGAGGACGCGTCGGAGGACTTGCCGCCGCACCCCGCCAGCGAGAGAGCCACAATCCCGACGAGGACGCCTGCACACCAGTTCCGCTTCATACCGCCACCCTAACCGGCGACGCGACCGGGCATGCCGAGAATGGACATCATCACTAGGCTTGCGGGAGGTGCCGGAGAGACGCGAGTGGGCAGGCCCTTGCGGACCTGCCCACTCGATATTCCCCCTAAGGCGTGCAGGCAAAGCCTCACACGCAGGGACAACTATGACACACGTCGTCCGTGGAGACAAGACGCGTTCCCGGCTGCGCGACACCCCCGGTGCGCCCCGACCCCGCCGCAGCAACGATTTACCCAGCAGAATTCCGCATATCGGATGAAAAAGCAGTGAACTTTATGGCCTAAATCACACGATCAGCAAAAGCTCATCATATCGTAATGAAGGTCACATCGTTCACAGACGCCACACCTGCACCATCGCAGAACCGCGTGCCGCCGCCAAAAGCTGGCAGCGATTCTTGACATATGTGCACGTCGGCCGCAAGGCGACTACCCCCCCCCCGATCAGATCGGCCCGCTGACGGTCGAATCGTGGGTACCACGTAGCAAAATGGTTACTGCACGCGAAGGTTTCAATGCGATAACCTTATTCTGTCGTTCGCGGAAGCCGATCGGGCCAGCGTACGCAAGGCGGCGTCACCGCCGCCCATAGGACGAGGGCTCGGTCGCCTGTTTCGGCGGGCACACATCGTGAAGGTTTTCTCCCCTCCATCGAAAGTTGACAAAACATGAGCACGAAGAAAAGCACGAAGCTGATCGCGACGGGTGCCTCCATGGCCCTCGCTGCCGGCCTCGGCGTCGCTGGCCTGAACTTCACGGGTTCTGCGAACGCCGCCGAAGGCGACGTCAACAATTACGACACCACGGTCACCTTCAGCCCGGCCGAAGGCACGGCCGCACAGAAGTTCGTCTACGACTCCAATGGCCACCGTTTCCGCATGGACCTCGACATGGGCGATGCCTGGAAGGTCAAGGGCTGGGTTGACTTCCTCGGCAAGACGGACGCCAAGGAAGGCGACACCGCCTCGGTTAACGGTCGCGACTTCATCTGGACCGAAAAGGACCAGATCCTCGACGACGGCTTCAAGCCCATTAAGAACGTCGGCAGCCACACCGCCGGCGTCTGGGCCCCCGCTAAGGACGGCCAGGTCGACAAGCGCTATGGCTCGATCGCCATCGCCTCCAAGCAGACGAGCGACATCGGCGTGGGCCGCTTCCTCCACTGGGATCCCGCCCGCAACGCCTGGGTTAACGACAACCAGAGCAAGCCCACCGCCCGCCAGTTCGCCAACTACTACCACGGCGACTTCATGAACATCGGCAGCAAGGACCTGTGCGGCTACAAGGTCGAGGCCTACCGCGACATCGCCGACAACTTTACCTACAAGGTTGACGGCACCTACACGGGCGACTGGGGCCCGCTGGCCGACTCGGCCGAGCGCCAGGCCGACGTCTCCGCGATGGCCTACATGTTCGCCAACAAGGACTCGTACCCGGTCGTCAAGGGCGCGATGATGAACGCCGAGCGCCGCTCGGACGCCATCCTCCAGCTCGCCATCGGCACCGAGGTCGTCTCCTCCGCCGAGAAGGCCCACTCCGGCAGCTACATCCCGGCCATCGAGAAGGCCAAGGACCTCGTGACGAACCAGGGGTTCGTCACACCGGACCAGGCTCTCGCCGGTAAGTTCACGGTTGCCGACCAGGGCAACAAGGACGGCAAGACCACGTACCTCGTCACGCTGGCTGGTGTGGGTAACGCCTACTACCCGGTCGCTGACGACACCGCCGCCACGATCAAGTTCGTTGCGAAGGACGGCAAGTCCGAGGCTCCGGCGGACGTCACCACGACGCTCAAGGACCTGCGCAAGGGCTTCACGGTTGAGGTTCCCGACGGCTTCGACGCCACGCTCGACTTCACGTCGGCCGAGGTCAATGCCCCGGGTGCGTACCTGAACCGCGCCGAGGGCACGGGCACCGCTGTTGTCACCGAGTGCGGCGTCAAGGCCACCGCTGCTGGCCACGTCGCCCTCGCGGGCGCCGAGAAGGCTGTGCCTCCGTCGACCGACCCGACCCCGACGACGACCAGCACCAAGCCGGAGAACGGCAACAAGGACAACGACAACAAGGACAACGGCACCAAGGACAACGGCACCAAGGACAACGGCACCAAGGACAAGGTCCAGACGCCGGCCCCGAAGGCGACGACCAAGGCCGCGGTCTCCAAGAAGGCTGCTCCGCTGGCCAAGACCGGTGCGTCCTCGATGCTGCTGCTGCTCATGGCTGCCGGCATCGCGACCGCTGGCTCGGGCGTTGTTCTGGCCCGCCGCGAGCACTGAGCTCACGGACACGGTTGCTAACCTCGGTTAGCTGCTAGACAAGCGAAGGCCCCCGATCGGAAACGATCGGGGGCCTTCATCTATCCGTTCTCTGACAGCCACGACGGCCGCGACTTCCCACCGCGGGCATTTCTCACCACCACATAGACGACCGCCCGGCCCCTCCCGGCCGAGCTTCGCGCGTTAAAAGACCAGGCGGCGCGTCACGTCGTCGGCCAGCAGCCGCCCGTCGAGAGTAAGCACCACGCGGTCGCCCTCGCGGGCCTGGGCAGCCGACGCCACCGGCTCGGCCTGGCCCCCGTCACCCTCGGGGCGGGCGATCCGCAGCAGGCCCTGGTCGACCATCCGGGCGACCTCGCCCCCGCGGCTGCCATCCACGCCGCACACATCCGTCCACTCGAGGCCCCGCGACAGCCGAATCGCCAACATGACGTGTTCCAGGCGGCGTGCCTCGGCGTCGGGGACCTCGTCCCCCGCCATCGGCGACTCGCCAGCCAACACCTTGCCGGCGTACGCGCCGGGATGCTTGACGTTCCACCACCGGCGTCCGCCAACGAACGAGTGGGCACCCGGCCCAAACCCCCACCATTCGCCCTCGACCCAGTAGGCGAGGTTATGGCGGGACACGTGGCGCAGGCACGTCGCATCCCACGGCACCGCCGGGGCCTCGTCGGCGTCCAGGCGCGCCCAATTTGAAATCTCGTACCA
Organism: uncultured Actinomyces sp.; assembly: GCA_900545825.1. Classification (GTDB taxonomy): domain Bacteria; phylum Actinomycetota; class Actinomycetes; order Actinomycetales; family Actinomycetaceae; genus Nanchangia. The sequence goes on along the minus strand of URAS01000015.1, from coordinate 37,441 downwards.
CCGGTAGCCCGCATCCGCCAGCATGGCGTCGGCCAGGCGATACTTGCGGGCCTCGTCGTCATCGTCGGGACGCGGCAGCTCGCCGCGCGCCACCATTCGGCCCATCTTCGTGCCCGGCTCGACCACCAGGCCATACGCCGACACGTGATCCGGCCGCAGCTCGCACGCCATCTGCAGCGACCGCGCCCAGTCAGCCAGCGACTCCCCCGGCGTCCCATAAATGAGGTCAAGCGACACGTCCAGACCCGCCTCGCGCACCGCGGCCACAGCCTCCGGCACCGCCTCGGGCCGGTGAGTGCGGTCGAGCGTCCGCAGCACGTGGGCGACCCCCGACTGCATCCCCATGCTGATCCGCGTGACCCCGGCGTCAGTCCACGCGGCCACGCGTTCCCGCGTCACCGTATCGGGATTGGCCTCCATCGACACCTCGGCGCCCGGGCGGATCCCGATCCCCCGCCGGACGGCCTCGAGGATCTGGGCGATCTGGTCAGCCGGCAACAGCGAGGGCGTGCCCCCGCCCAGATACACGGTGTCCGCGGCCCGGGTCAGCCCCGAGGCGACCGCCTGGTCGACCTCGGCGCTCACCGCGCGGGCATAGCTGGCGGGCTCGGCGCCCGGCCCAAACCCGACCGTGTACGTGTTGAAGTCGCAGTATCCGCACCGCACCGTGCAAAACGGCACGTGGATATACGCCGAGAACGTCGTCACTGCCTGAGAGGCCGCCTAGGGCAGCAGCTGGGCGCACACGTCGCGGACCGTGCGCCCCGCCTCGATCCCGCGCTTCTCGAAACTCGTCATCACGCGGCCGCTCCAGCGCGGCGCAAACCCGCCGTGGTCGCCCATCGGGTCGGCCGGGTCGGGGTTCATGCCGGCGTACGGGTTGGTAAAGCGGGGGCATTCCTCGATGACGTCGCGCATCCAGAACGCATAGTCGTCCCAGTCCGTCGCCATCCGCCACAGGCCGCCGGGCCGCAGCACGCGGGCGACCTCGAGAGCAAAGTCCTCTTGCACCAGGCGACGCTTGTGGTGACGGGTCTTGCGCCACGGATCCGGGAAGAACAGCCACACCTCGTCCAAGCAGGCGTCCGGCAGCAGGATTGGGAACGCCTGCTGGGCGTCGGCCTCGATCAGCCGGATGTTCGTCACGCCGGCCTTCACCGCCTTGTTGATCGTCTTCACCAGGCCCGGGCGGTACACCTCGAAGCCCAGGAAGTCGCGGTCCGGGTGGTCGAGGGCGGCCTGGACGATCTGGTCGCCGTTACCCGTCCCGATCTCGCACCGAACCAGGGAGTCGCGGCCAAACAGCTTGCGCATGCCCAGCCGCTTCGAGTCTTCGGCGACCGTCGTCTCGCCCTCGCCACGAACAATATCGACAACGTAGTCGGCGGCATGGGTGTCCCATACGCGCTGGGCGGCATCGTCGAGGTGGCGGGCGCGGCGCGTGAACGACTTCGTCCGGGCCATGAACACCTGATCGTCGGGCAGATCTGTGGGTTCTTCGCTCACTTTTTCTTTCCTTCCGGTGCGTCAGAGGTGAGGGCGGCGATAAAGGCTTCCTGCGGCACTTCGACGCTGCCGATGGCTTTCATCCGCTTCTTCCCTTCCTTCTGCTTTTCCAAGAGTTTGCGCTTACGAGAAATGTCGCCGCCATAGCATTTAGCGAGCATGTCTTTGCGCAGCGCCTTGATCGTCGAACGGGCGATGACGCGCGACCCGATGGCCGCCTGGACCGGAATCTCAAACTGCTGCCGCGGAATGAGTTCCTTTAGCCGCTTACACATGCGTACGCCATAGGCATAGGCGGCATCCTTGTGGACGATGGCCGAAAATGCGTCAACCTGGTCGCCGTTGAGCAAAATGTCGACCTTGACGAGGTCGGCGGCCTGGTCGCCCGATTCGTGATAATCGAGCGAGGCGTAGCCGCGAGTACGCGACTTCAAGTGGTCGAAAAAGTCAAAGACGATTTCGGCCAACGGGAGCGTGTAGTGCATCTCGACGCGCTCGGGCGACAGGTAATCCATCCCGCCCATCGTGCCGCGACGCGACTGGCACAGCTCCATGACCGCGCCCACATAGTCGGACGGAGTCAAAATCGTGGCGGAGACCACGGGCTCGCGAATCTCCCGGATCTTGCCGTCGGGGAATTCCGACGGGTTGGTGACTGTGACGACCTCGCCGTCCTCGCGGGTCACGTGGTAGATCACCGAGGGCGCCGTAGCGATGATGTTGAGGCCAAACTCGCGGTCCAGGCGTTCCTTGGTGATTTCCAGGTGGAGGAGGCCGAGGAAGCCGCAGCGGAAACCGAAGCCCAGCGCCACCGACGTCTCGGGTTCGTACGAGATCGCCGCGTCGTTGAGGCGGAGCTTGTCCAGCGCCTCGCGCAGGTCGGGGAAGTCGGCGCCGTCGACCGGGTAGATGCCCGAGAACACCATGGGCTGCGGGTCCTCGTAGCCCGCGACCTGCTCGGTCGCCGGGCGGTCGGCGCGCGTCACCGTGTCGCCGACACGCGACATGCGGACGTCCTTGACGCCCGTGATGAGGTAGCCGACCTCGCCGACGCCGAGGCCGTCGCTGGGCACCGACTCCGGGCTGATGACGCCGATTTCCTGCAGCTCGTGGCGCGCGCCCGTCGACATCATGACGATGTCTTTGCGCGGCTCGAGCTTGCCGTCGACCACGCGGACGTACGTGACGACGCCGCGGTACGTGTCGTAGACCGAGTCGAAAATCATCGCGCGCGCTGGTGCGTCCGGGTCGCCCGAGGGCGCCGGCACCTCGGCGACGATGCGGTCGAGGATGTCCTCGACGCCCTCGCCCGTCTTCGCCGACGTGCGCAGGCACTCGCTGGGATCGATGCCCAGCAGGCCCGCCAACTCGTCCGCGCACCGGTCGGGCTGGGCCGCCGGCAGGTCGATCTTGTTGAGGACGGGGATGATCGCGAGGTCGTGCTCCATCGCCATGTAGAGGTTCGCCAGCGTTTGCGCCTCAATCCCCTGCGACGAATCGACCAGCAGGAGGGCGCCCTCGCACGCCGCGAGCGACCGCGATACCTCGTAGGCAAAGTCTACGTGACCAGGCGTATCGATCATGTTGAGGGCGTAAGCGCGCCCGTCAACCGTCCACGGCATCCGCACGGCTTGCGACTTGATGGTGATGCCGCGTTCGCGTTCGATGTCCAGCCGGTCGAGGTATTGCGCGCGCATGTCGCGCTCCGACACGATGCCCGTGCGCTGCAACATGCGGTCGGCCAGCGTCGATTTACCGTGGTCGATATGCGCGATGATGCAGAAGTTGCGGATCACCGCCGGGTTCGTGGCCGCGGGGATCGTTTGGCCTGGCGTCTGTTCGGTCACTGACTATGTCCCTTTCGTCTGCTGCCTTAAGTCTCTCACGTCCGGCCGGGCTGGGGTGACCACTCACCGCTCGTAGGCCACACAACGGATCTCGCCGAAATCCGTGTAGACGATCTCGCCCGCCTCCCGGAAGCCACACGCCGCGAAAACCCGGCGCATGGGCGCGTTTTCAGCGGAGGTGTCGGCGCGCATATGCCCGTTCGGGGAAACCGTGGCGGCGTAGGCGAGGACGTCGCGCGCCACGCCCTGACCGGCATATTCGGGGGCGACGACCAGGCGGTGAAGGACCAGCGTGCCCTCGCGCGGGGTCCGCCAGGCCAGGCCCGGCTGGTCGTACCACGGGTCGGGGCGGGGGTCGAGGACGATCGAGGCGACGACGATGTCGGAGGTCGTGGGGGCGGTTGCGGGTTCGACGAGGACGTGGGCGAGGCGGGCGTCGATGTCGGCGGCGACGTCGGCGCGGCTGGGATAGCCGTCAAACGACCACTGGTCGGCGCCGAGGACCTGCAGCTGGCGTTTGCCTGCGGCGATCGCCCTCATGATCTGGTCGAGGTCGGCGGCGGAGGCCCGCCGAAAGAAGCGGTCGGCCACGTCAGTCGCGCCGCCCGAGGTTCGGGTTGCGGCCCATCAGCCGGTCGAGCTCGCGGCGTTCCTTCTTCGTCGGGCGGCCGGCGCCCTTGTCGCGAACGATCGGCGCGGGGACGGCGATGCGGGGCAGGCGAGGCGGCGTGTGGTCAACGTAGGCGGTCTGGGCAACCGGCGCGCCGACGCGTTTGTCCAACAGTTTGACGACCTCGAGGTCCTTGTCGAAGCCGCCGATGCGCACGCGGACGCGGTCGCCGACTTTGACCGGCGCGGAGGCTTTGGCGACCTGCCTGTTAATGGCGACGTGGCCGGCGCGGCAGGCAGTCGTCGCCGCCGAGCGGGTCTTGTACTGACGCACCGCCCACACCCACCGGTCGACGCGTACGGATCCGCCCTCGTTTTCGCTCACGTCCCCCATTATCCCCGAGGGCGCGGTGCGCAGCGCGCGCTGAGAAAACCCCGCACCTACCCCTTTGCCTTTACCCCTTTCTGTGCGTTTTTTCGGTGTCGAGTCGCCGGTTCTGCACCGAAAAAACTCACATTTAGGGCTCATCTGATAACGATCTCGCACCACCTCGAGGGCGCCCGCACCCCACAAGCACCCCGCCGATAAACGAATCCGCCCCGGGATATCCCGAGGCGGATTCTGTAACGCTTACGGCGCAACTAGTCCATCTTGTTGACCTGGTGGGCCAGCTTCGACTTGCGATTGGCCGCCTGGTTCTTGTGGATGACGCCCTTCGACACTGCCTTGTCAAGCTTGCGGCTGACGACGCGGAGGGCGTCCTCGGCCTGCTGCTTGTCGCCACCCTCAATGGCCGCGCGCGTCTTGCGGACGTACGTGTGCAGCTCGGACTTCACCGAACGGTTGCGCTGACGGCGCTTCTCGTTCGTCTTGATGCGCTTCATCTGCGACTTAATGTTTGCCATTAGTCAACTCTCTGTGCGTACTTGCATGGTCGGTAGAGGGGATCGCTACAACCGGGACTAGGGCGTGGGGCACCCCGTGGTTGGTCATAACTATGCGGATCAGACCCGACCGGCCAATCCGCACGGATCCCACCCTATCAGCCCGCCCCCGCAAACCCCAGGTCGCCCGAGGTGACACGCGTTACTGCGCCGGCCGGCCACGGGCCGCGTTTACTGCTCGTGCAGCTCGCGCAGCCGGGCGACGACGGCGTCGAAACGTGCTTTGGGCAAGGTGGCGCCCTCGCGGCGGATAGCGGCGGGGTCGACGACGAGCAGCCGGTCCAGCCGCACCTCCGACGGGCGCCGCTGCTTGTCCCACGCGCCCGTGCCGACGTCCATCCACGTGCGGCCGTGGCGTTCCTGCTTGGCTTCGTCGGTGCCCGTGTGGTCTTTCGACGTCATCTGGGCGACGACGAGCTTGTGGTTGTAGCGCGCGAGGACGAGGACGGGCCGGTCTTTGCCGCGCGTGGCGTCCTCTTCGTACGGCACCCAGGTCCAGCAGACCTCGCCGGGGTCGGCGTCGCCGTCGGGTTCGGGGTCGTAACGGAAATTCGGCAGCCCGCCGGTCGTGTCGAGGACCCGGGTTCCCCGTGCGACCTCGGGCCTGGCCGTCGCACCCGTGGACGATTGGGGCTTGCCGGGGCGTGACTCCGGGCGGCCATGAGGGGCCTGTGTCCGCCGCTGGGGCCGCGACGATTCCTCCATCTGGCGCAACGCCTGGGTTCCCAGCGCCCGCAGCAGCTTCTGGCCGAGCCTGGCCCATGTGGTCTGGGGTGTCATCGTCTCTCCTTTAGCGGCGGCGTCCATGGGCCTGCGCGACGCGGCGCACCGCGCGTTCGACGGCGAACTCGGGGTCGCGAGACCCGCCTTTCGTCTCTTCATCGGCCGCGGCAACGGCGGTGATGGCCCTGGCCAGGCCCTCTTCGGTCCACCCGCGCAGCTGCTCGCGTGCGACCTGCGCCGACTTGCCGTACAGCCCGAGCGCCCGCTCGCCGCCGTGCGATGCGGCCCCCGCGACCTTGGCGATCGTCCGCAGCCGCAGCGCCAGCGCGTAGACGATCAGCTGGGGCGCCGCGCCCGTCTCTAACGCGTGCCGCGTGAGGACGAGGGCGCGCGCCATCTGGCCCGTCACCGCGGCGTCGGCGACCGCGTATCCCGTCGCCTCGACCCGCCCGCCGTAATAGCGGTTGACGTCGGCGACCGTGATCGCGCCCTTGGTGTCGCTCATCAGCTGGTCGAGCACCGCCGCCATCTCGCGGACGTCGTTGCCCAGCGCGTCGACGAGGGCGGCGGCCGCATCCGAGTTGAGCCGCCGATGGGCCCGCTTGGCGTCGGCCATGAGGAGGGCGACCTTCTGGTTCGGCCAGACGATCTCGTTGCAGGCGACCGTCGGCACCTTGGCTTTCGCCAGCGCGTCGAGCAGCCGCTTGCCGCGCTGTCCCCCGTTGTGTCGGAGGATCAGCCAGACGTCCGGCTCGGCCGAGCCGACGTAGGCCAACAGGTCGTTGAGCAGGGCGTCGTTGAGGTTTTCCAGCTGGGCGACCTCGATCAGTCGGCGTTCACCAAACAGCGAGGGCGACGCGTACGTCGCCAACTGCCCCGCGGCGTAGGTGGCCGCGTCGATCCGCGTGATCTCGACCGCCGGATCGGCTTCGCGGGCCAGCGCCCTCAGCCGGGTCATCGCGCGGTCGCCCAGCAGCCCCTCGCTGCCGCGGATGAGGACGATCGGCGCGAGATCCACCTGATCCCACTCCACGCCCGTGATCGCAGTCTTTCTCGCCATACCCCCAGGGTGCCACTAACCACTGTCACTTTCCTAACCCTCGCCGGCGATCAGCCGCCAGCGGCGGACGAAACGCCTGGTCGTCGCGATCGGGTCGTACCGCCACCACAGGTAAACCGCGGCCACGCACGCCCCAAGCGCGAGGACGGCACCCACCGGCCCCTCGGCCCACGGCAGCGCGGCGTGGGCGCCGGGCCCGCACAGGCGCGCGACGAGGATGATCCACCGCAGCGGCCACGCCGCCACGTGCGCGGCGACGCGGGCCAGCGGCAGGCACCACGGCGCCGTTGCCGCCACGGTGAGCCCGGCCCCCATCGCCAGGGGAACCGCGGGTGCGGCGGCGAGGTTTGCGAGAACGCCCAGCAGCGGAATCTCGGGCCTGACCAGTACCAACAGGGGCGTGCAGGCCAGCTGCGCAACGATCGGCACGGCCAGCGCGCCGGCGAGCTTTTTCGGCACGCCGTGGGCCTCGAGGGCGCCCGCCAGCGGCCCGCCGGTGACGACGATCGCCGCCGTCGCGGCCGCAGACAGGCTAAATCCCAGGTCGCACGCCAGTTCGGGCGACACGAGCAACGCCAGCGATACCGCGGCCGCCAACGCGGGCAGCGCCGCATGTGGCCGCCCCATCCACAGGCCGACCAGCGAAATCGCCGCCATCCCGGCGGCGCGGATCACCGAGCCCGTCGGCCCCACGAGGGCGGCGTATCCCGCCAGCGTCGCCGCGCAGCAGACGGCCTGCCCCCGCCGGGACAGCGGCGCGGTGGCGGCCAGCGCGATCCCGACGACGACGGCCATGTGCAGGCCCGACACGGCGACAAGGTGCGACAAACTGGCCGCGGCCAGGGCATTCGCGACGTCGAGGTCGACCTCCTCGCGCGCGCCCAGCGTCATCCCCAGGCCCAGGCCGCGCGGTGGACCGGCGACGCCCTCCCATGCGGCGCGCGAACGCTGAAGGACGCACGCCCGCACGTCCGCCCACCGCGAGCGCCCGGTCACGCGGACCTGGCCGACGGCCCGGCCCATGATCTCGCTGCGCTCGACCGCCGTCGCGCGCAGGCGCAGCCGCACGCGGTCGCCCGCCTGGGGCCGCGCGCGGGGCTCCTTGGAGGCGAAAACGCGCGCCCTCGTACGGGTCGTCACCGTTCCGCCGTCGGGAATCTGCGCCTGCGACAGGTCGACGACCAGCATGAACGAGCCGCCACGGACGGGACGCCACGGGCGGGTGACGTTCCCGGTGGCCACGGCCTCGACCGGCGTCGAGCTGGCCTGGATAATCCGCGCCAGCGGGTCGGCGCGCGCCACCTCCAGCTGGTGCGCGCCCGACGCGACGCCTACGGCGGCGGCCCCGATCGCGAGGACGGCCAGCCACCGCCGGGCCGACAACACCCGCGCGAGGGCGATCCCCACGGCCGTCGCCGCGGCTGCGAGCGCCCACGGCCACCCCGCGCCGGCCAGCCCCGCGAGCGTCCCCGCCCACACGCCCAGCGCCACGGGCACCAGCCGGGCGTCGGGACGGGCCCGGGCGCCCTCGCGGATTTCGGCTTCCTCCTCCGCGGCCGGGTCGCGGACGTGCCGGCCGCTCACACCCGCACCCGCGAACGCAGCTTGTCCAGCGTTTTCGTGCCGATCCCGCTGACCCGCTGGAGGTCGTCGACGCTCGAAAACCGCCCGTCTTGCTGGCGCGAATCGATGATCCGCTGGGCGAGGGCGGGCCCGATCCCCGGCAACGCCTCGAGGTCGGCGGCACTCGCCGAGTTGATATTGACGACCCCGCCCGAGCCTCCCCCACCGCCCGACCCGGAAGCCGACGCCGTCCCCGACTGCCCGGCCCCAGTCCCTGCACCCGACGCGGCCGCGCCCGCGGCGTCAGCCGGCGCCTCGCCCTGGGCAAAGACGTGGACCTGCTCGCCGTCCTCGACCGGGCGCGCGAGATTAATGTCCGTAAGGTCGGCATCCGCGCTCGGCCCGCCCGCGGCGTCGAGGGCGTCGGCGACGCGCGCCCCCGCTCTCAGCGTGACGAGGCCCGGGCGGCCGACGTGGCCGACGACGTGGACGACGACCGTCGAGCCCGCACTCGCGGACGCCGACTCCTTGCTGCCGGTGATGTCGGGCCCGGAGTCGTCGGGCGCGGGCGTCGACGAATGGGTCGCGGTGGGGGTCGACGCCGCGCTGGGTGTGGGCGTCGATAGGCGGGCGACGCCGGCCGCCACGGCGACAGCGACGATGACTCCCAGGAGGACGATGACGGCAACGGGTGCCGGAAACAGGCGCGCGAGCCGGGGCGACGCGGCGGCCTGGTCGACGCGCGCGGCGTCCCAGGCCGACCGGGTGAGCCCCAGCAGCCGCCGGGAGCGGTGAAAGGGTTTTCGCATGCCGCCACGCTAGGCACGCGCGCCGCTCCCACGCCCCGAGGGCGCCTGGTCGTCATGGAATAACCGAACGTTAAGGTCCCGTGTGGACACAGCGCGGCAGCAGTTGAGGCGCGGGCGGGGAGGTCGCCCCAAAACCGAAACGCTCACCTGAAATACCAAAATCCGCCGAATATCGGTCAGAACTGGCATTTAGGTGAGCGTTTCGCAGATTGGGTGAGTGCGTTACTCCGCGTGTTCGCTAAACGACAGTGCGGCGCGCAGCTCGCGCACGTCGCCGGGGGCGACGGTGACCCACTCGGAGCATTCGGTGCGGTTGAACGCGTCGGTCATCGCCAGGCACGGCTCGAACGCGATCGCTTCGCCGCCGCGCTCGGGCAGGACCTCGCCGGTGAACACCTGGAAGATGCCGATGCCGCGCGACACGGTGTCGGGCACGAACTCGACGGTCGTGGCCGAGCCGTCGCCGTACGCCAGGTAGCCGCGCGCCCAGCCGTCGGGGTCGACGGTCAGCGACGTGAACGCGTGATCGAGGTCGGCGGGGCCGGTGATAATAAACCCGTCTTCGCCAGCGGAAACGTCGACGCCCTCGGGGAAAACACCGGCCGCGGCCGAGTCCTCGGCAGCAACGAACGCCTCGTCGCCTTCGAGCGGGATGTTCGCGGCGTTGGTCCGCACGACCTCGGACGCCGGGATCGTCACCTGGGCCAGCTGCTTCGGCGCGATGTAGCGCAGATACGGGTGCCAGCCCAGCGTGATCGGGGCGTCCTCGGTGCCAGTGTTCGCCGCCTTGATCGTCAGCTCGAGGCGGTGCTTGCCGTCGGTGCCGTACAGCCGGTACAGGACGTGCACCTGAACCGAGAACGGGTAGTCCTGGCCCTCCCCGCCGACCTGGCAGGCCAGCTGGATCCAGTCCTCGGCCCGGTCGAGCTCGACGAACTGCTTCGCCGCGATCAGCCCGTGCAGGCCCTCGCGGACACCCTCGGCGTCGGGCCCGAGGTCGACGTCGTGCCCGCCGAAGCTGAAGCGCGAATCCGCAATCCGGTTCGACCAGGGCGCCAGCACGGCGTTGCGGTAGCCGTGCAGTTCCTCGCGTTCCTCGTCGCTGGCGTAGCCGTCGAGCAGCTCGACCAGCTCGTCGCCACGCTTGACCTTCCACGACAGCGCGATCGCGCCGAACGCCGAGATTTCCGCGGTATCATCGCCCGAACGCAGGGTCCACGTCTTGTTCGCCATTGATGCCTCCTTGAGGAGTGCCTACTTCCTCTTCGGCACCACCACGTTCACCAGCTTAGGCGCCCGAACGATCGTCTTGAGGGGTTCCGCGCCATCGAGTGCCTTGGCAATCGGCGGGGCGGCCAGGGCCTGCGCTTCCAGCTCGGCCGCGTCGATCGAGGGCGACACCTCCAACCGGTACTTGACCTTGCCATTCAGCTGGACGACACAGGTCACCTGGTCCTCTTCGAGCAGCGTCGGGTCGGTGACCTCCGGGAACGGGACGTGGACCAGCGTGCCCTCGTGGCCCAGGCGCTCCCACAGCTCCTCGGCGATGTGCGGCGCGACGGGCGCAAGCATGAGGATCAGCGGCTCTACGGCCGACCGCGGCACCCGATCGAGCGAGACCAGGTGGTTGTTGAGGACGATCATCTTGGCGATCGCCGTGTTGATCCGCAGGTTGTCGTATTCCTCGGTGACGTCGGCGATCGTGCGGGCGACCAGGCGCGCCGTCTTGCGATCCGGCGCGTCGTCGGTCACCGTGACCTCGCCCGTCTCCTCGTCGATGACGTTACGCCACAGCCGCTGGAGGAACCGGTACGAGCCGACGACCGCGCGGGTCTCCCACGGACGCGACATGTCCAGCGGGCCCATCCCCATCTCGTAGAGGCGGAACGTGTCGGCGCCGTACGTCGCACACATTTCGTCGGGCGTGACGATGTTCTTCAGCGACTTGCCCATCTTGCCGTACTGGCGCGTGACCGGCTGGCCCTGCCAGGTAAAGCCCGACTGCTCGTCGCCCTCGACCTCGTCGGCCGGCACGTACTGGCCGCGAGAATCCATGAACGCGTAGGCCTCGATCATGCCCTGGTTAAACAGGTGGTGGAACGGCTCCTTCGCACTGACGATCCCCAGGTCGTACAGCACCTTCTGCCAGAAGCGGGCGTACAGCAGGTGGAGGACGGCGTGCTCGACGCCACCGACGTAGAGGTCGGCGCCACCGCCCGGCTTGCCGTCGCGCGGGCCCATCCAGTACTGCTCGGTCTGGGCGTTGACCAGCTCGTTGTCGTCGGTCGGGTCGAGGTAGCGGATCTCGTAGCAGCACGAACCCGCCCAGTTCGGCATGGTGTTCGTGTCGCGGTAGTAGGTCTGCTCGCCCTCGCCCAGGTCCATGCGGACCTTGACCCAGTCGGCGGCACGCGTCAGCGGCGCGGCCGGCGACGACTGCGCGTCGTCGGGGTCGAACGTCTGGGGCGTGAAGTCGTCGAGCTCCGGCAGCTCGATCGGCAGCATCGACTCGGGCAGCGCGTGGACGCGGCCGTCCTCGCCGTGGAGGACGGGGAACGGCTCGCCCCAGAAGCGCTGGCGGCTAAACAGCCAGTCGCGCAGGCGATAGGTCGTCGTCGCGTGGCCGAGGCCGCGCGATTCCAGCCACTCAATGATCCGGGCCATCGCGTCGGCCTTGCCCAGGCCGTTGAGCGACACCTCGTCGTTTTCCGAGTTGACGATGACGCCGTCGCCCGTCCACGCTTCAGTCCCGTCCCACTCGTCGCCGGGCGAGATCGTCGTGATGATGTCGAGGTCGAACGCCTTGGCGAACGCCCAGTCGCGCTCGTCGTGCGCGGGGACCGCCATGATCGCGCCCGTGCCGTAGCCCATGAGGACGTAGTCGGCGACGAAGATCGGCGTCGCCTTGCCGTTGACCGGGTTCGTCGCGTAAATGCCCGTGAACACGCCCGTCTTTTCGGTCGAGTCCTCGGTGCGCTCCATCTCGGTCTTCGCCGCGGCCTGCGCACGGTAGGCCGCCACGGCCTCGGCCGGCGTCGCATACCCGCCGGTCCACGCGTCGCGCGTGCCCTCGGGCCACGCGGCCGGGACGTGGAGGTCGGCAGCCTGAGCGCCCTCGTCGCCCACCAGCGGGTGCTCCGGCGAGATCACCATGAACGTCGCACCGAACAGCGTGTCCGGGCGCGTCGTGTACACCTGGAGGTCGCAGGCGTCGCGCCCGTCGCCGGCGGGGACGGCGAAGCTGACGGTCGCGCCGTGCGACTTGCCGATCCAGTTGCGCTGCATCGTGCGGACCTTGTCGGGCCAGTCGACGAGGTCGAGATCCTCGGTCAGGCGGTCGGCATACGCCGTCATCCGCATCATCCACTGGCGCAGCTTCGACTTAAAGACGGGGAAGTTGCCACGCTCGGAACGCCCCTCGTTCGTCACCTCTTCGTCGGCCAGGACCGTGCCCAGGCCGGGGCACCAGTTGACCGGCGCCTCGGACACGTAGGCCAGGCGGTAGCCGTCGATGACGTGCGCCTGCTCGACGACGCTGAGGTCGTCCCACGCGCGCCCGTCCGGGGTGGCCCGCTTACCCGACGCGAACTCGTCGACGAGCTCGCTGATCGGGCGGGCCGTGCCCACCGAACCGTCGCGGTGCGGCGCCTCGGGGTCGTACCACGAGTTAAAGATCTGGAGGAAAATCCACTGCGTCCACTTGACGTACGACGGATCCGTCGTCGCGAACGAACGCCGCTTGTCGTGCGACAGGCCCAGCCGGCCCAGCTGCGAGCGGATGTTCGCGATGTTGTCGCGCGTCGTGATCGCCGGGTGCTGGCCGGTCTGGACGGCGTACTGCTCGGCCGGCAGGCCGAACGCGTCGAACCCCATCGTGTAGAGGACGTTCTTGCCCTGCATCCGGTTGTAGCGGGCGACGACGTCGGTGGCGATGTAACCCAGCGGGTGGCCGACGTGCAGGCCCTTGCCCGACGGGTAGGGGAACATGTCCAGCAGGAAGAACGGCGAGTGCTTCGCCAGCGGGCCCGCCAGGTCTCCGGCTGGGTTGTCGGCGTTAAACGACCCGGCCTCGTCCCACCGCTTCTGCCACGTCTGCTCGATGTCACCGGCAACTTCCGCCGTATAGCGGTGCGCCGTCTTGGCCGCCTGGGCCTCGGTCATGGCCTCTCCCCCGTCTCGAAATGAACGTCTGATCAGTCAGCTTCACACTAGCGCAGATAGCCGTCGGGGCAGGAACCAGACCATAGCCTGATCCCTGCCCCGACGGGTGTGTGGTAACCGAGAAAGATTACTTGCCCTGCGAACGCAGCATCCACGCGTTCTTTTCCAGGTTGCGGCAGATGCCGATGAGGAGGTCGCCGGTCAGCGGGTCGGCCTCGTCGACCTCGTCCAGCGTGGCCTGGATGTTCTTCGACACCGTCATGAGGTCGGCCTCGTACTGCTGGTAGACCTTGTCGGTCGAGAGGATCCCGGCCTCGACCGGCTCGAGCGAGGTCGTCTTGGCGACCGTCTCGGCGCGGCCGTCGGGGGCGGTGCCGATGGTGATGAGGCGCTCGGCGGCCTCGTCGCCGTCGAGGCGGACGGCGTCAATGATCTCGTCGAGGAACAGGTGAAGCGAACGGAAGTCCTCGCCCTGAATGTTCCAGTGCATCTGCTTGCCGCGCAGCGACAGCTCGATGAGGTCGACGACGGCCTGCTGGAGGGCCTTTTCCACAACTGCATTGCTCATGAGAGACATCCTTTCTGTCTGCGGGTCTTTCCCGCTGATGACACCTAGTCTACCCGTTTTCTTGAGTGATTCAAGTTTTTGGAACCGATCAAGAATAGCCAAGCCGGGCGTGACGTAATCTCCGTCACTTATCTTAATCAAGGTGCGCCTTATTTTCCGAGGTCGCGGGGGCGCATTTTGGGCGCCGGTGGACCGGCGAAACTGAGAAGCTGTTCCCACTGTGCCACAGCGCACATTCTGGGCTCCCCTCCCGCGGCCGCCGAGGGCGACCTAGGCTTAAGGCATGGCTACTGTTTTCACTCAGATCATGACCGGCAAGATCCCCGGTACCTTCGTCTGGGCCGACGACGTGTGCTGCGCGTTCGCCACCATCGAGCCCCTCTCCGACGGCCACCTCCTCCTCGTCCCGCGCGAGGAATACGACAGCTACTGGACCGCGCCCGCCGACACCGTCGCCCACATGGCCAGGGTCGCCCAGGTCCTCTCGCGCGCCCAGATCGCCGCGTTCGACTGCGTCCGCGTGGGCCAGATCGTCGCCGGCTTCGACGTCCCCCACCTGCACATTCACCTGGTCCCGCTGACCGACCAGGGCCAGCTGTCGCTCTCGCGCGCCAAGGCCGGCGACCCCGCACAGATCGCGGCCGCCTGCGCGAAGATCCGCGACGCCCTCGTTGCCGCGGGCGAGGGCGATCACGTCATCGACTCCGCCCCGCTGGCGTAAGCCCATAAATCGAAACGCTCACCTAACTTGTCGATTTCGGCCTCTCAGGGCCGGATTTTGACACGTTCGGTGAGCGTTTCGCTGTCTGGGTGAGCGTTTCGCGCTAGCGCCCGCCCGGGGCGTCCTCGTCGGCGGTGATCCACACGGATTCGGCGGCGGTCTGGGCCAGCTCGAGGCGCGTGGCGTCCTCGCCCTGCCCGACGGCGACGACGATGGTGCCGGCGTAGGGGCGGCGCTCGACCAGCGAAATCATGGTGCCCGGGACGACGCCGCGTTCGTTGAAGAACCGCAGCAACTCGGGATCGTGGTCGGAAATGCGCAGGACCTGGGCCGATTCGCCTTCGCCGAGGGCGGCAAGGTCGCGGTACTTCGCGCGCGTCACCGTGCCGTCGGCCGAGGGAATGGGATCGCCGTGCGGGTCGGCGGTCGGGTAGCCGAGTTCGGCGTCGATGCGGTCGACGAGCATGTCCGACACGGCGTGTTCCAGCGCCTCGGCTTCCTCGTGAACCTGGTCCCACTCGAAGCCCAGCCGGTCGTGCAGATAGGTCTCGAGCAGCCGGTGACGGCGAATCATCCGCAGCGCCTGAGCCCGCCCCTCCTCCGACAGCGTCATCCCCTTATAAGGGACGTGCTCGACGAGGCCCTGGTCGACCAGCCGGCGAACGTTCTCCGAGGCCGTCGACGCCGCGACGCCCATCCGCTGAGCCAGGCCCGTCACCGACACGGGGTCGCCGCCCCACTCGGTCGCCGAATAAATGATCTTGACGTAATCCTGCGCGACCGCAGAATCCGAAGAACTTGCCGAACTCATAGAACCATCGCCACCTTGTCTGCCAAACCAATCGCGACGGCCGCGACGATCATGACGTAGATGAGCACCACAATAAACCACCGTGCCTGGATCGCAATACGACGGCCCCCCTCGACGGGACCCGGCTGCGACGTGCGCAGAAGGTGCGTCCACACGATGCAGGCGATGGGGATCGTCATCGCCCACACGACCAGGCAGAACGGGCAGATTGCCCGGAAGACCGTGATGGACTGGACGAGGAACCACACGACCCACACGAGGGCGATCACCGTGCCGGCACCCAGGCACCACCACAGCCAGCGTGCGATCCGGCGGCCGGCCGCGAGGACGACCGCAATGCCGATAAGCGCGGCGAAGCCCAGGACCCCGAAGATCGCGTTGGGGACCCCCAGCAGGTGCCCCTGGGGGCTGGACATCGACTTGGAGCAGCCGATCAGCGGGTTAACGTCGCAGATCAGCGCCTGGCCGGGCTTGGTCGTGTGCAGGTACTCGCTGTGCAGCAGCATGCACGAGACGACGGCCCCAATCAGCGACAACACGACGAGGGCGATAGCCGTCGACCGCTTTTCGCCGCCCTCGAGCTGATGAGGGGTCGGTGCCAGCGGATCGGCGTCGGGGTACGCAGTCATCGGACTCCTTGTCTTGGACTCGGAAGCGCCGCATCGTGGCCGGCGCGAGGTCATTGTATCGGGCCTGCCGCAGTTCCTTCGAGGGGAGGCGGCGAGCGTCAACCGCCGAGCGTGTGTGACATGGCGCGCAGTTGCCCTGAGGATTTGGTAGAGGGCCACCTCAGCCGTTACAGTTAATGTTCGTTCGCGCGGTTCGTGCGACACGATGCGCCACTAGCTCAACTGGCAGAGCAGCTGACTCTTAATCAGCGGGTTCGGGGTTCGAGTCCCCGGTGGCGTACCAGGCCGCAAGGTCTGTGGAGCCATCGGTTCCATGCGCCACTAGCTCAACTGGCAGAGCAGCTGACTCTTAATCAGCGGGTTCGGGGTTCGAGTCCCCGGTGGCGTACTTTTTTGTATCCGCGCACTGCAGCGCTGCAGCACCCTTCCCCGTGACCGTGATCCTTTCGTCCGCTTTCATCACGTTCATGCCCCACAAACAATGAACGTGACCTTTTCAGGTCACGTTCATCGAGTAATGAGGGCGTCTGCGCCGCTAGTCTCCGCTGGCGCGCCGACGATCGAGGATGTCGTCGACGTTGAACTGGACGGCGGCTCCCCGGGCGACCTCTTCGCTGGTGAGGACGACGCCGTTGGGCGTCACCGGGCGGATCGGGCGATACGGCACGCGCGTGCCGACCTCGGTGCGCTGTTGGGCGATCAGCTGTTTGGTGTCGAGGTCCAGGGTGTCCTGGATCATCGGCCGCAGCCTGGAGTTCGTCGCGGGAATCCGCATGGGCGTCGCCGGCTTGACCGTCGCGTCCTCGCTCACGCCGCGCGTGGCCGGGGCCGCGGGGACGCCGACGACCTCGCCGTGCTCGCCCTCGATGCGGGCGATCGTCGCGCGCTTCGGGGCGGCCTCGGCCTTCGCCGGGACCTCGGCGACCGCATCGACCTCAGCCGCGGCGTCCGCCTTCTCGGCCAGCTTCTCGGCGACCTCATCGGAGGCCGGCTTGTCGGCGGCCTCGACCGTCACGACCCGGGCCTCTTCCTTCACCGACTTCTTCGCCGCTTCGTGCTCCACCGACTTCGGGGCGTCCTCGGTCTGGGCGGCAGACGAATCCTGAAGGCCGACGGCCGGGGCGTGGACCGTCACGGCCGCGCGGGCCTCGTGCCGAATCTGCGCGGGGGTACGCCCGCGGCGCGGCGCCTCGTCGGCGTCGTGCATAGCCTGGCGCACCGATTCGAGGGCGGCCTCGCCCAGTTCACGCGAGGACGCCGAGTCGCGGAACGTAAACTCGCGGGTCTGGGCCTCGTGGCGCAGGCGGTCGATGCGGGCTTCCATGCGGGCGTCGTTGTCGCGGCCCACCTTGGCCGCGCGGGCGCCCAGCCCGAGCGTGGCGACCAGCGCCGCCAGCGGCAGCGCACACCACGCCCACCCGATCATGGTGGTCAGCGCAAACGCGGCGAGGACGAGTGCCGCAGCCGCCAGACACACCGCCAGCACGAGCCGACGCTTGGCCGCCGCCGCACGCCGGGTGATCGAGGCCGCATAGAGGGCGCGCTCGTGCGCGAGCGCCGCAGCACTCCCCGTGCTCTTCGAAACCTGCACCATGATCTGTCCTTTTCGCCCCGGGTGGATTTCTCCACCGCCTGTCCCGTGAACCGCGCGGCAGGCATGCGCGCGCGTGTCGAGCACCCGCTGCCGGCCGGAGAATCGGTCGGTCGAGCGCGCGGACGCGTCGATCTGCTTTTCCTTGAGGAAAAGCGGAAATGCCACCAGCCCAATGAGGATGGCACCGATGACGAAAGCCAGCCCCATAAAGTTCACGTTGACAACGGTAGGCGAAGAATCGGGCAATCCCGCGGCGGCACACCACGTGTCGGCAAAACCCTCACGATGAGAGTTTTCCCCACATGTCACACGTGCACCACGCGCCCCGGCTGCCTCACGCGCCCCGCATTTTCTCGAGCTGTCGCACGTATCCGCCCAGAGGTACCTCCTCGGCGGTCGCGGCGAACGACACATGGTCGGCCCACGCCGACGCGATATTAATGTAACGCCGCCGCACACCCTCCTGCCGCAAGCCTAAATGCCGCGGAATCGCTAATGAGCGGGCATTTTCCGGGCGAATATTGAGTTCGACGCGGTGCAATCCCAAATCGGTAAACGCGAGGTCGAACGCCATCGCCACCGCCAGAGTCATAAGGCCGCGCCCGGCGACCTCGGGAATGACCCAATACCCGATCGTCGCCGAATGGCACGCCCCGCGGGTGATGTCGGAAATCGTCACCTGGCCGACCTGACGCGAATCGACGAATATCGCCAGCGGCATGACCTTGCCGACGCGGACCAGGTGGCGGGTGCGCCGGGTGTATTCGTCGAAGGTGGGGACCGGCGTGGGGTACCCGACGGGCACGGTGGCCTCCCACGGGGCCAGCCACTCGCGGTTGTTGGCGCGCAGCTCCTCGGCGCGCGCGTGGTCCCGGCCGGCCATCTCGCACAGCGTAACCGTCGAGATCGGCGGATTCCCGGGCTTAATAAGGCCCCGCTCGGTGACCTCGGTCTGCCTGGCCTGCAGCGGCTCGTGGGTGATCTCCCACCACCAGTCGGCGAGGCTCACGCTAGTCGAGCACCATGCAGTACAGCTCGTCGCCGGCGCGCACCTCGCCGACGCCCTCGGGCACGACGGCGAGGGCGTTCGAGCGCGCCAGGGCCGTGAGCAGCAGCTGGTCCTGGTCGCCCTCCGGCGTCGCCGTGTAACCCTCCTGCGGGTCGCCCGACAGCGTGACGCGCGCGAACTCGCGCTTCCCCGAGGGCGACAGCCACCCGTGCGTGACCTTCGCGCGGATCGCGGGGCGGTAGTAGTCCTCCCAGCCGGCCATCTTGCGCAGGCACGGGCGGACGAAGATCTCGTAGCCGATCTGCGCGGCCACCGGGTCGCCGGGCAGGCAGAAGATCGGGACGTTATCCAGGGTGCCGACCCCGAACTGTTTGCCGGGCGACATGGCGACGTTGTCGAACCGGACGGTCCCCAGGGGCGACAGCACCTCTTTCACCGTGTCGCCGCTGCCGTAGGACAGGCCGCCGGTGGTGACGAGAACGTCGGCGCGCATCAGCTGGTTGTGCAGCACCTCGCTGAGCGTCGTCGGGTCGTCGGGCACCGCCGACACACGGAACGTCGTCGCGCCCGCGTCGGCAACGGCGCAGGCCAGGGCGTGTCCGTTGGCGTCGAAGACGGCGCCGACGTCGGCGCGCTGGCCGGGCTCGACCAGCTCGTCGCCGATCGAGACGATGACGACGCGCGGCTTGGGTCGCACCTGGACGCGCAGGCGGCCGACGCCGGCCAGCAGCGCGACCTGGCGGGCGTCGATGCGTGTGCCCGACGTGAGGATCTCGGAGCCCTGGGCGACATCCTCGCCGCGATAAATGATGTTCTCGCCGACCTCGGCCTCGCAGAAAACGGAGACGACGCGCGGATCCTGGTCGGTCACGTCCAGCGGCACGACGGTGTCGGCGCCGCCGGGCAGCGGCGCGCCCGACGCGATCCGCAGGCACGCGCCCGGCACGAGGGCGACCGGCTGGGTGTCGCCGGCCCGCAGCTCGCCGAGGACGTCCAGCTTGGCCGGGTGGGCGTCGTTCGCGCCCTCCAGATCCTCGGCCCGCACGGCGTAGCCGTCGCACGTCGCCTGGTCGGCCACCGGCCGATCGAAGGGCGCCATCACCGTCTCCGCCAGCACGCAGCCGACGGTGTCGGGCAGCACGACGCCCAGGGGCGCCAGCGGCGCCACGTGGTCCAGGCAGAGATTGAGATGGTCGGCAACGCTCCGCATGCAGTTCTCCTTCCGGCGGGGCCCGTGCGCCACGCGCCCCAAGCTGGGTTGTCAGTGCCACAATAACGCCTATGAGCCAGCCGCCGCGTTGCGCACGCGAACACAAAGCCCAATGGCGCGCCAGAATCCGCGCCGAACGGGCGACACGACGCTATCTCGAGGACGCCCCGGCGGCGGTGGCCCGGCAGCTCGGCGCTGCCCTGGCGAAGGCCGACCGTCCGCTGAGGGCGGCCGCGGTCTACCTGTCCTACGGCACCGAGGTCCCGACGGCCGGCGTCGTCGATTTCCTGCGTGACGTGCCCCTTTACCTGCCCCAGCCGACCCGCACGCCCGCCGGGATGGCCCCCGATTGGGTGCGCTGGGACCCCGAAAAGGTGACCGACGAACAGGCGCACGCTATCGCCCGCGCCGGCACCGCGCTGCCCCCGGCCGGCGACGCCGAGCTCGCCGGCATCGATCTCTGCCTCATCCCCGCACTGGCGCTCGACCGGCGCGGCTATCGGCTGGGCCAGGGCGGCGGCTGGTACGACCGCGCCCTCCCCCGCCTGCCCCGCGCCCTGCGGGTAGGCGTGACCTGGGACGAGGACGTCGTCGTGGATGTGCCGCACGAGCCCCACGACCTGCCCGTCGACCTCGTCGTCACGCCGACGCGGTTCTTTGTCCCCACGGGACGATAACGTTCGCCTATTCCATAACGCGGCCGCCCGCGCCGCACGCCGGCGCCGCGACCCGGGCAGGCTGGCGGCATGGATATGCGTTACCTTCTGTGGCGCGCCCGCTGGGCGATCGCCGCCGCCCTCGTCGCCGCCGCGATCTGTTCGCTGGTCCACGCCGAGGCGCCCCGCTACGTCCGCGTCGACGCGTGCCGGCTGGCGCACAGCGTCTCGGCCGGCGACACGCTCGGCGAGTCCGACCTCGAGGACGTCTCGCTGCCCAGGGCCGCCGTCCCCGACCACGCGCTGACGAAATCGCAGGTCATCGGACATACGGTGGTGGCCGCACTGCCGGAGAAGACCGTCGTATCGACCGGCCTCGTGCGTGGCGTGGGCAACGGCCGCGATCCGGCGGGCCGCGTGACGGTCACCGTGCCGCTGTCTCCCCTGTCCGTCGGCCTTGCGCAGCCGGGCACGCGCGTCGACCTTTACGCGCCACCCGGCGAGGACGAGTCCGAGGCGACGCAGATCGCCTCTGACGTGCGAATACTTAGTGTAAGGGACGAAAGTCACAGGTTGACTGGCGATGACCAAGCCATGGCGGATGTGGCCATTTTCCCCGACGTTGCTAGCGTCGTACTGGCGCGCGCCAGCACGCAACCGTTGCTGCTGGGCGTCGTGGGGGCCCAAGGCTCCGATAGCTCTTCTACGACCCAATCGAAAGGGAATCATGGCTGACGAAAAGCAAGGCGTTTTCGCCGGTTTTAAGGCTTTTATCGCTCGCGGCAACGCGATGGAGATGGCCGTCGGTATCGTTATCGGCGGTGCGTTCACCGCAGTGGTGACGGCAATCGTCGAGAAGTTCATTAATCCTCTGATCGCCGGCTTGGTCGGCAAGCCGAACTTCGACAACGTCCTCGAGTTTCATGTCCGCTCGGCCACCGTGCAGCCGGGCGCGATCATCACGGCCCTCGTCAACTTCCTGTTGATCGCGGCGGCCGTCTACTTCCTCATCGTCCTCCCGATGAACAAGCTCAACGCCGCTGCCGTCGCGCGCGCAAAGAAGGAGAAGGACGAGGCCGACGCGGCGCCTGCTCCGGTCGACCCGAACGTCGCCCTCCTCACCGAGATCCGCGACCTGCTGGCTGCCCAGCCGCAGCGCCCGGGCGCCGCCGAGTAGCGCAGCCGAGCCAATAAGAACACGGGGCCGGGCCTGCCACACCACCCGAATGGTGGCGAGCAGGCCCGGCCCCGTCGTATCTCTTCCGCCTAGTAGTGCGGCGGCACGTCGTCGAGCAGCCGCCGATCATTCGGGCCGGCGGGGCTCATCGAGGACGCCTGTTCGCGGCGCTCGGACACGTCGGCCGTCTCTTCCCACGACGTCTGTTTGCCGGCCGCCATCGCCTCGCGGTCGCGCCGCGAGATATAGACGGCGGCGCGATGCGCGCCCCGGGAGGGCGTCGCTTCCGGGGTGCCCGACTCAGCCGAAGCGTCCGACTCACTCATCGCGACCCCGGCGGGCAACGTGGGCGAGGATCGCGTCGATCTGGGCACCGCGCCTGGTCAGCCCCAGTTCTTCGGCCAGCTCCTCGACTTCCTCGTCCACCGAACGGTCCACGCCGTCCGAGCGGATCCACGCGAGGAGATCGTCCAGCTGGTCGTCCGAGTAGGCCGCCATCGGCAGCCCGCGGGCGATCCGAGGACGAAGAACGCGCTGCTCAACCGGCTGGTCGGCCACGGGCTCGGCCGCCGGCGCGGACGCGTCGAGCCCAAACTCGGTGTCGTCAATCTGGTCGGGAACCTCGGGCATCGCCCGGTCGGGCGCGGTGCGTTCCTCGACGACGTCGAGGACCTTCTGGAGGATCCGTTCGGCCTCGCCCTGCGGGTCCATGAACACGGCGGTCGAGAACACCATGTGGGTGACCCAGCCGTATTCCTGCAGCTTCTGCGCCCACAGCCGGTCGCGGCGACGCAGCGACCGCTCGTTCACGTAGCGCTCGTTGTCGGTGAGGACGGCGACCAGCAGGTCGTCCGGCAGATCGGGGTGGCCGATCGCCAGCGGGATCTGCAGGCCCTCGGCCGGGCCGACGTTGGGGACGACCGTGAGGCCCAGCGAGTACAGCCGCTCGGCCAGGTCGACGAGCAGCCGATCCGGGGCGCCCTCTTCTTCGTCGAGGTCGCGCGCGATTTCCAGCGGCGACCGGTCTTTCGGCGCGTACTTGGCCAGCTTGAGGAGGTCGTAGAGCATCGTCGCACCCTCGGTGGGGATGCGCGTGATGTCGACCTCGTCGGGGTCCAGCGACGTGACGATCGTCAGGTCGCCGCGCGTCGTCACGAGGGCGTTGACGAGGAACGACGGCCCGGACTCGCCGACCACCGCCCCGAAGTCGTGGATGACGCGCCCGTGCGGGGTCTTGCCGTAGCCGATCGAGCAGATGACGCGGTCGCGCGTCATGCCGGCGCAACGCTCGAGCGGGACGACGACGAACGGCTCGGGCCGGTTCGACGTGAAAAAGCTGTCGATCGCCGGTGAGTCGGCGACCGCCGAGATCACGGCCTCGCGCAGGCGTTGGGCGTGGCGCTCGTTGAAGGCGACAACGCCCAGCGACTCGTCGGGCCGCTCGAGGGCGTGGGCGATGACGAGGTCGACGACTTTCGCGACCTCGGTCGCCGTCGACTCGACGGCGTTGACGCCCGGCGCGGGCATCCCGCGCCCGTCGAGGAGGACGAATTCGATGCCGGCCGGATGCGAGGGCTGCGCGATCTGCTCGATCTCGGCGCCCAGGCCGTGATCGGCGAGGAACTTCGCGACGACGCCGTTGACGCGCTGGCCGCGGATCGGCAGCGTGACCGATGGGAACATCCCGGAAGCCGTGGGCACCAGCCCCGACCCGCCGCGGCGGCTGTCGCCGACGACGACAACCTGGCGGGCTTCGCCCAGCGCGGCAGCCAGTTCGCCCTCGGGGGTTGTTTCGATGCCCTCGAAAATGACGAGGTCGGTGGGCTCGTCGCCGCCGACGAATTGGGCGACGAGGGCCGGCGGAATGATCTGCAGCGGCACGAGAGAGCGGCCCAGCGACGACACGCCGACGGCGTGCATGAGGCCGCCGACCGACCCGGATTCGATGGCCAGGCGCAGCTGTTCGGCCTCGGCCCGGCGGCGCTCGAGGCGGCGCGCCGTCATCGTCCGGAAGGTCCGCTGCGCCTCGATCGACAGCGAGTTGACCTGCGCCAAATCGAGTTCACCCAGCTTCTCGACCAGCTCCTCGAGGGTGTCGCCGTCGAAGGTCGCCAGCCGCTTGTCGGAGTGCAGGAGGTGCGACAGCGCCGACGCCCACCACGCGAGGTCGAGCTCGGCCGTCGCCTTCGACGCGGGGACGCCGCGTTCGCGCAGGTCATCGATGAGGGCGTCGAGGCCCAGTTCGTGGATCTCGGCCAGCGTCGTCACGCGTTCGGGCAGCAGCTCGATCGCCTCGTCGTCGTCCGCGAGCGCGCCCAGCTGCCGGTCGAGGACCGCCAGCGGCCACTCGGCCAGTTTCTCGTAGCTGGGGCCCAGCTCGGGTTCGAGGTCGCGCAGCTGGTTGCCCAGGTCGCGGGCGTCGGCCTGCATGCGGGCCAGGCCCTCCGGCAGCACGGGGTAGCCGCCGCCGTCGGTGTAGTCGCGCCAAATGCGACGCTGCTCCTGCACGCGGATCAGCTCGGCGTGCAGGTCCTCGACCGTGCGGCCGTCGCGGACGTATTCGCGCGCCTGCTTGACCAGGCGGCGCCGCTGGCCGCCCTTCATGTGGATCGAGCGTTCCTCGCGCCACTTCTTCGACGCGGTGGCGATGACCATGTCGGCCGCGGACGCCTCGAAAATTTGGGGTTTGAAGACGTCCAGCGAGTCGCGGACGCCCTCGAGCATGTGGAGCTGGTCCTGCCAGTCAGCCAGCGTCTCGGGGTGCCGCAGCCCGGTTTCACGGACGGTCTGGTCGATGTCGGCCAGCACCTCGGCGAGCGTCTGGTCGCTGACGTGTCGGACCTGCTCGACCACGTGGTCGACGGCGTCGGGCGACTTGACGAGGACCCGATGCCACGGGCTGACCGTCTGCGTCTTGCGGATGATGCCCAGCCGGTCGGCCTCGTCGATCACCGCGCGAGCACGGTCGGCGCCGTCGGCCCCGATCTTCGTCAGCACCTCGGGGCTGAACCGCACGCGGGTGCGCGGGACGACGCTGCCGGATGTCAGGTCGGTGAGGACCTGCAGGCAGTCGTAGGCCGACACGCCCCACGGTGCCTTGCGCTCGTGCAGGCGGTCCATGTATCCGCCCAGGTCGGCGCGCACACGCGTGAGCTCGGTGCGCAGCTGGGTGATCTGGGGATCGGTGACGTCGACCTCGGGCTGGTTGAGGGCGTCGAGGACGCGCTGCGACACCTGGCTCTGCCAGTCGGGCTGGGTAAAGTCGGCGACCATGTTCTCGACGCCACGCAGCCGCGCCTCGGCCACCAAAGCCTGCGCGACCTGCGTCGTTCCCGCGACGTAGGCGACGCGGCGTCCCGCGAGGATCTGGTCGACGAGGATCGCCAGGACGGTCGCCGCGGACGTGGCCCCGGCGGGCGTGTTGAGGAACAGGTGGGCGCCCGTCGCCACCGCGTCGAGGGCGTCGTGCTGGTTCGGTTCGAGGTCGCCGACGCCGTGCTCGGCCCGCGGGTCGCGGTCGGCCGGCTGCGGGGTCGGCAGCTGCGACCACACGCGCTTGTCGGCGCCCTCGACGCCGGCGAACGCGCGCAGCACCGGCGAATCGGCGAGCTTTTCCGCCGTGTCGTCCAGCACCTTGATGGCGTCGCGCACGGGGTGCTCGTACTGCCCGATCGTCAGCGAATCGTACTGGTCGAACGACACGAGGGCGGACGTGCCGATCTGCCGCAGCTCGCTGAGCGCCCGCGTGGTCGTGAATCCGTGAGCGCCCGCGGTCGCCGCGAGGACGGCCTCAATCTGGTCGCCGGCGCCGCGACGCTTGAGGGCGGCCTCCAGCGGTCCCCACAGCGAGACGGCGGGTTCGCGGCGGATGACCACGTCGCCGTCCTCCTCGATGTCGAGCTTGACGGGGCACAGCAGCGCCGGCCCGGAAATGCGTTCGGGCATGGCCGGCGTACCCGGCGCCATGTGAGCGGCGGCGCCGGTGCGCAGGTTGTCGGCCTGCGAGCCCTCGGTCCACGACACCGTGCCGATCGCCAGGTACACCGGCCCGACGCCGTGCGAATCCACCATGAGTCGCTGGGCGTCCTTGACGTGCCGGGCCTGCGATTGCGCATGCGCGAGGGCGCCGGGTTCACGGACGAGGATCGACAGCCGCGTGGGGCGGCCGGCAAACAGCTGGGCGACGCCGGTCGGGTGGGCGGCCGACAGCTCGATGAACGCCGTCGTCGGGCCGTCAGCCGTGAGGTCGACGAGTTCCTGCCGCCAGCCCTCGAGCATGCCCGCCACCTGGTTGCGGGCGACGTCCTCGGGGTCGGCCTTCTGGGGCGCGGGCGGCGCGGGCGCCGGCGGAACCGGCTCGGTGGGGGCCGCTGGGCGGACGACCGGCGTGCCAGGATCGGTCGGGGTGGGCGGGGCGGAGGGTGCGGCCGAGTCGTCGTGCTGCTCGGGCGCGTCCGGATGTGCCGGGGCGTGGACGGTCGCGGCCGACGCGTCCTTTTCGGCCTCGTCGTGGCGATCGTCGTCGCCGCGAGCCCAAGGGAACCGGATTTTACTGAGAGCACTCACGCCCTCACCTTAATAGCGGGACCTAGTATCCCCGAGGAGGCTGGCCCGCGCGCCATTAATCAGCGACCGTTTCCGTGCGTTTTATGCAAGCCGCCGCCCGCCGCGTCGAGTTCCCCCTAGTGCACGAGGGCGCCGGCCCCGGTGGTACTGGCGCCCGGTGGGAGCTGGTACGATGAGTCCCGCTGGCCCTCGTAGCTCAGTGGATAGAGCACCGCTCTCCTAAAGCGGGTGTCGCACGTTCGAATCGTGTCGGGGGCACTGATCCTAAACCGCGTCTGATCTGGCATTTTGTCACGGATGCCCCGCAGCTGACACCTGTCGTCTCACCACAGTTCGGACATCTGAGGGGTTCGGTCTACATTACTGCCGTGACTATGACTCTCACCCAACCCGATGACGTCGACGCCGCCCCGGCGGTGTCCCGTCCCCGCATCCTCGCCGCAGTCCTCATCCCGCTCGCTATGCCGATCGTCGCCGTGTCGATGATCAGCGTGGTCATTCCCTCGATGCAGCACGCGACCGGCGCCTCGCCCGCGCATATCCAGTGGATTCTCTCGGGGTACGCGCTGCTTTTCGGCGTCACTCTCGTCCCCTTCGGGCGCCTGGGCGACCTGCTGGGCCGCTCGCGTTTCCTTCTCGCCGGCGAGGTCGTCTTCACCCTCGCCGCCCTGGCGTGCGGCCTGGCGACCAGCCCGACCGTCCTCGTCGCGTTCCGGATCCTCCAGGGCGTCGGTGCGGGGATGATCAGCCCGCAGGTGATCGGCATCATTCAGCAGCACTTCCGCGGCGACGCCAGAGCTCGGGCTTTCGCCGCGTTCTCGGTCGTCGCGTCGGTCTGCGTTGCGATCTGCCCGTTCCTCGCGGGGGCGGCGATCTCGACCCTGGGCGCGCCGGTCGGCTGGCGTTCGGCGTTCTTCCTCAACGTCGTCCTCGGCGTGATTTCACTGGCGTTGGGCCTCAAGTGGCTGCCTCTCGCCACGGAGGGGCGTTCCCGCTCGTCCCAGGCCGGTCGCCTCGACCTCGACGTCGTCGGAACCACGCTGCTGATGACCGGCGTCCTCCTCATCCTCTTGCCCGTAATGAAGGCGAAGAGCGACCGCCACTGGCTGTTTCTCCTCGTCGGCGCCGCCGTCGTCATTGCCGCGTGGTGGGCGTGGGAGCGCCACTATGCGCGGATCGGCCGCTCCCCCGTCGTCGAGCCGGCGCTCTTCCGTTTCCCCGGCTTCGCCCGCGGCACTGCGGTGTCGGCGACGTTCTATCTGGGGTCGGCGTCGTTCTTTGTCATCACGACGTTCTTCATCCAGGACGGCCTCAAGCGCTCGGCGATGACCGCCGCCCTCATCGGGTTGCCGGCCGCCATCCTCTCCGGTGTCGCCGCCCTGGTCGCGGGGCGTTTCGCCTATCGCTACGGCCGCACGATCGTCGTCGGGTCGCTGGTGTGCGTCCTCGTCGGCATGATCAGCGGCGTCGCCCTCGCGGTCCTCGTCGGCAGCCACGGCGCCTCGGTGTGGTGGCTCGTCATCCCCGGCGTGTTCCTCGGCGTCGGCCAGGGCACGCTCGGGGCCTCGAACCAAACGATGGCGCTCAACGAGGTGCCGCCGGTCATGGGTGGCGCGGCCGCCGGGGTGAAAAAGACGGTCGAACGGATCTGTTCCTCGATCGGCCACGCTGTCGTCACCAGCGCGTTCTTCGCGACGATCGCGGCCGACGGGTGGGTTCACGCCTACGAGGTCGCCATGGCCGTCCTCGCGTTCTTCATCGCCTGTTCCCTGCTGATCGCCCTCCGTGACCGGCAGCGTCACGGTTCCGGCTACACCGACGAGATCGCCGCCTAGCCCTTCCCACCCTAGAGTTCGGCCCCGCCAAGCATGACGCCTGGCGGGGCCGATCGTTGTGGTCAACGCGAGAAACTACGCGTCTTTCTTCACCTCGTGCTCGTGGCCCTCGGGGCTCTTGCCGCCCTCAGGCGACGCGAAGGCCCAGGCCCACATGATCGCCGCAGCGATGACCATGCAGATGCCGACCCACAGGTTGGCGTGGACGCCACCCGACTTGGCCAGCTCGTCCGCCGACGACGTGAACGCCGCGCAGATCAGCAGAAACACTCCGATGATGCCCAACACCGAGCCGATGATGACCCGAATGTCTCCGATAGAAAGCCTCTTCGACATGATGTTCTCCTAGTTCTGCGTGTTTAGTGGAAGACCGAGTTGAGGACGATGACGCACACCGCGGACACGATGGCCAGCGGCACCGGGCGGCGCCAAACCGGCAGCTTGTCGAGGTTCGGATCGGTGCGCGCGGCCTTCGGCGTGAGCGACCAGACGAAGCCCTCGAGCTCCGAATCCGGCTTCGGCGTCGTGAAGGACGACACGATCACGGTGACGAGGGCGTCAACAACGAACGCGGTGATAGCGGCGAGGTAGCCCTGGCCCTGACCGGGGAAGTTGATGACGTGCGTCCAGCCGAGAATGTTGATGAAGAGGGCGCCGAGCGTACCGGCGGCCAGGCCCGACCAACCGGCGTGAGGCGTGGCCTTCTTCCACAACATACCGATGATGAACGTCGCGAACAGCGGAGCGTTGAACATCGAGAACAGCTGCTGGAGGTAGTCCATGATGTTCGAGTACGCCGACGCGAGGAGGGCGGTGAACACCGCGATGACGCAGGCCGCGAAGGTGGCGTTACGGCCGACCTTGAGGTACTGGGCGTCGTCGGCGTCCGGGTTGATGTAACGCTCGTAGATGTCGACGGTGAACACCGTGTTGAACGCCGAGACGTTCGCGGCCATGCCGGCCATGAACGAGGCGAGCAGACCGGTGATCGCCAGGCCGAGGAGGCCGTTCGGCAGCAGGTCGCGCATCATGAGGATCATCGCGTCGTTGTAGCTGACCTCGTAGCCCTTCGGCGTGGGGCCGAAGTGCTGCTGGTACTGAGCGAGGACGTCGGGGCTCAGCCCCATCTTTTCGCCCTTCATGTGCTGGATCTCGGGGATCATGACGCCGGCGATCATGCCGGGGATGATGACGATGAACGGAACGAACATCTTGAAGAACGTACCGATGATCGGGCTCTTCTGGGCCGCGGCGATCGAGTCGGACGCCATGGCGCGCTGAACCTCAACGAAGTTCGTCGTCCAGTAGCCGAACGAGAGGACGAAGCCGAGGCCGAAGATCAGGCCGGCAACCGAGAGGGCCGGCGAGTTGAAGCCGGAGATCAGCATGCCAGGCCACGAGTGCAACTGGTCCATGCCGTCGGTCTGGTAGGTCTGGGTGGCGCCCGACGCCATGTCGATGATCTTGTCGGACAGGCCGCGCCAGCCGCCGACGCGGTGCAGGCCGATAAGGGTGACCGGCAGCAGAGCGGCGACGATGACGAAGAACTGCAGGACCTCGTTGTAGATGGCGGCCGACAGGCCACCGGACGTGATGTACACGAGGACGATGACAGCGGCGACGATCAGCGAGACCCACAGCGGGATGCCGAGCATGCCGTTGACGATCTTGCCCAGCAGGTAGAGGTTAACGCCACCGATGAGCAGCTGAGCCAGCGCAAACGACAGGCCGTTGATCAAGTGGGCGACCTTGCCGTAACGCATGTACATGAACTCGGGGACCGAGCGGACCTTCGAGCCGTAGTAGAACGGCATCATGACGATGCCGAGGAAGATCATGGCCGGGATGGCGCCGATCCAGAAGTAGTGGAACGTCGGCATACCGTACTGGGCGCCGTTCGCGGACATACCCATGATCTCGACCGCACCGAGGTTCGCCGAGATGAAGGCGATACCGGTGACCCATGCGGGCAGTGAACGACCGGACGTGAGGAATTCGTCCGAGGTCGCGGCCTTACGCTTCATGATGAAGCCGACGCCGAGAACGAAGCCAAAGTAGACGACGATCGGGAAATAGTCGTACCACTTCGGGGAAATAAGTGTCGTGGCCGCAGGCAGAATGCCCGCGAGATGAAGTACCATCGGCGGTGCCTCCATTGAGAGAGAAACTTACGGACGCTCAACACAGCGCGCCCGTCTGCCCCGTCCATCATAGGTGGTCTAGATCGGAATTCCACTCCCTTCCCCAGTGAGATCTGTGGACAGAATCACAAACCCTACAAGGGCCGATGCCCGCCTATGCCTGCTATTACGTGCATTTGCCCCGATAATCGGCTGTCCGGATATCGACTTCCCGCTTTTATGACAACACTGCCATAATTGTGGTGACAAGGGTCATGCCATGAAGTGACACGCGTCATTTAATGGCTTTTCCGACACATCTGTGACCTTCGTCCTGCCTGCCCGAGGGCGACGCGCGATTCCCGCCGGAACGGCGGCCCTCGGGCGTGTCGCCCTCGTCGAGCCGCACCCGCGCCCCTGGTGGCCCGAGGCGGCCCGAGGGCGGCGGGACCGGCCTACAGCTTTTCCATGGGCGCGTACCGCAGCAGTAGGCGTTTGACCGAGCCGTCGCCAAAGTCGACCCGCGCCCACGTGGACGCCCCCTGGCCGCCGACCTCGACGACGCGGCCCAGGCCGTACGAGTCGTGGTTGACCCGGTCCCCCACGGCGACCTGCACCATCGCCTTGGGCCGCGTCTTTTCTCCGCCCGGTCCGGGACGGAACCGCGAGCCGACCCCGGTACGGTCGATGCGCCGCTCGGAGCTGGAACGCACCCGGCCCCCGCCCCACGAGCCCGAACCGAACGCGTGCGAGGGCGACTGCCGCCGAATCGCCTCGGTGGGCGTGATCTTCTCGCGGTATTCGACGACGTCAGGCGGCAGATTGTCGAGGAAGCGCGAGGCCGGCAGCTCCATCGGCGTGCCCCACTGGGTGCGGGTGCCCGCGCGGGTGAGGTAGAGCTGTTCGCGCGCGCGGGTGATGGCGACATAGGCGAGGCGGCGCTCCTCGTCCAGTTCCGTGCCGGAGCCGAGCGACCGCGAGTGCGGGAACGTCCCGTCCTCCATACCGGTGACGAAGACGACGGGGAACTCGAGGCCCTTCGCCGTGTGGATCGTCATGAGCGTGACCTGGCCGTCCTCGTCGGCGCCGGGCAGCTGGTCGGCGTCGGCCACCAGCGAGACACGCTCGAGGAAATCGGCCAGTCGCCCCTCGGGGTTACCGACCGAGAATTCTTCGGCGACGGCGTGGAGTTCGGCGAGGTTCTCGGCGCGCACGCCGTCTTGCGGATCGTCCGAGGCCTGGAGGAATCCCAGGTAGCCCGACCGGTCGAGGATCGTGTCGAGGATTTCGGCGGCGGGTCGCCCTGCGGCGTCGGCCTCGCGGGCGTCCATGAGCAGTTTCCAGAAGGTCGCGAGGTTCGTACGCGCGGCCGCGCCCAGGCCCACGACCTGCGGATATTCGCCCTTGGGATCGATGCCGGCGGTCTGCGGGTCGACGCCCGAGACGTCCTCGCCCGTGCGGTGCGCCTCGGCCCACCAGACGTGGGCGATGGCCTGGCCAAAGCTCACACCATAGATGTCGGCGTGGGCCAGCAGCGCCCCGAGCGCCTTTTTACCGATGCCGCGGCGGGGTTCGTTGACGATACGGCGCATGTTCACGGTGTCGTCGGGGTTCGAGACGGAGCGCAGGTAGGCGATCGCGTCCTTGATTTCCTTGCGCTCGTAGAACTTCGTGCCGCCGATGACGCGATAGGGCACGCCCGCGCGCATGAGCATTTCTTCGAGCACACGCGACTGGGCGTTCGTCCGGTAAAACACCGCGATGTCGCCAAACGCCCGCCCGTCATCGTGCAGCCGGTCGATCTCGGTGACGACGAACGTGGCCTCGCCGCGGTCGGAGGGCGACGCGTTGATGACGACCTTGTGACCGTCACCCGATTCGGTCCACAGATTCTTCGTGCCGCGGCCGGGAGCTGCCGAGATGACGGCGTTCGCGGCCGAGAGAATGTTCTGGGTCGAGCGGTAGTTCTGGTCGAGGATGACCTCGCGCGCCCCGGGGAAGTCGTCGACGAACTGGTTAATATTGCGAATCGTTGCCCCGCGGAATGCGTAGATCGACTGGTCGGAATCGCCGACGACCGTCAGCTGCGCCGGGTCGACGCCGTCGGAGCCGTCGCCGACAAGCAGCGTGACCAGCACATATTGGGCGTGGTTCGTGTCCTGATATTCGTCCACGAGAATGTGGCGGAAACGCCGATGATAATGCTCGGCGACGGCAGGATTATTGCGCAACAACAGGACACTCGACATGATGAGGTCGTCGAAATCCAACGCGTTCGCTTCGGCCAACCGGCGTTGGTAGACGGGATAAATCTGAGCAACCGCCTTTGACACCGGATCTTTGTGCGGACGTTGCGCGTATTCCTCTGGCCCGACGAGTTCGTTCTTGAGATCCGACACACGGTTCGTTAATGTCCGGACATTCGTACGTTTGACGTCGATGTTAAGTTCCTCGGCGACCATCGTCATGAGGCGTTGCGAATCGGCGGCGTCGTAAATCGAAAACGTCGACCGCAGCCCGGCCGCCTCGTGGTGGCGGCGCAGGATCCGCACGCACAGCGAGTGGAAGGTCGACACCTGCATGAACCGTGCCTCGTCGCCGACGAGAGCGCGGACACGTTCCTGCATCTCGGCCGCGGCCTTGTTGGTGAAGGTGATCGCGAGGATCTCGCTGGCCCGCGCCTGATGCGTCGCCAACAAATAGGCGATGCGACGCGTGAGCACCCGCGTCTTGCCCGAGCCCGCACCCGCAGTCACGAGCAGCGGCGCGCCACGGTGCTCCACCGCGTCCCGCTGGTTCGCGTTGAGGCCCGCGACGATCTCTTCGGCGTCCAAACCAATCCCGCCGCCAGGGATCGCGGCGACCTCAGGCCAGTCGGTATCCGGCATCGCTTCGTCGTCCAGCGGATCCGGCGGCGGCACGAAGCCGGGCAGCGACGAGGACGGCGTGGGTGCCGCCGGGAACAGCGCATCAAAAGGAGAGGTACTCATCGTCTCCCACACTACCGGCCACCCCTGCCACTTATCGCGGCACGCCGCCCCTCCCCGCCGATCCCCGCCCGCCCCTCCCCCGGTGAACGTGACCCTTCTGTCCGATTCGGTCCCGCTCATGGGGCCAAACCGGTGAACGTGACCTTTTTGATCACGTTCATCTCCACCCCTCCGCGCCACGGCGAGCGGCGTCCAGGCAGGGGCACCATTTCATAGGGACTTCAAAGGTAAAAGCCAGGGGTCCAAAAGGGTGGGTCCTTAGTGTGGGAACCACAAACGGGGCAGGGAGCCCCGGGCCGCAAGGCTTGAGTGACAGAAATGGGGAATGCGTTAGCGAGATGCCTTCTTTGTGAGATGGGGAACAACCGAGGGGCTCGCTTTCGCGGGCCCCTCGGTCATATCTGAGCAGCTCACACTCACCTTCATGCGCATTCCCGACCGACGCCTAGCTCGCCCGCAGCGGACGCGACCACCACCAGCGGACCTAGGCGTTCATTGCCCCAGGCGCCACTGAGCGACCCGGGCGTTGATCTCGCTGATTCGCCTCTTCGCGATCGCATAGGCGATAACCCACCACATAAGGTAGATCGCGACGAAAATCCCGATAAACCCGATGATCGCGGGACCAACCGGAAACCACCGGAGGAAGACACCGGCGGCCGCGACCGATACCAGTGTGACTGAACCATGAATCAGGGTCGCTCTCAGCAGCGACCAGCCTGGCTCATCGACTCGCCGGTAGATCCTGGCCGCCAGGCCCAGGACAACCCCGAGGGCGGCATAGATCAACCGTTCGACGGCGACAGCCACAACCTGGGAGTCAAACATGTCGAGGAATGCCCTCACCCCGGGAACATAGTGGGATCCATACGGCAGCGAGAAGACGAGTTCCAACGTCGTGCCGATCGCGACACCCGCGAGGGCGCCGATCAGTGCGTCGCTGGCATAGCTCTTTGCAGTAGACATGGTGAGCTCCTTTCTTACAGGCCCAAGGCGCGCCGGAACGTCGGCAGAGCGCGTCGGGAGACGAAGCAACGGGTGCCGTCGGTCAGGCGCACCCCGATCGACGCCGAGGGCGACAGGTCCAGCCGGTCAATGAAGTCGATCGAGACGATTTCGCTTTGTGAAATCTGGACAAACGGGGGCGCGGGCAGGCTGTCGGCAAGTTCGCCGATTCGCTGTTTGACCCGCCATGGCCCAGTCGACGTGTCAGCGAGCACGTGTCGCCCCTTCGTGTAAAGGCGGCTGATGTCGGAGTATGGCAGCACACGGACGTCCTCGCCACGAAACCCGATGAGATGCGGCGGCCGCTGGTCCTGACCGATTTCGCCAAGTAGCCGCATGATTCGCTCCGTTGTCGCGTCCACCCGAGGCGCCGTAACGACTACGCTAATGTTGGCAGCCCCGGGATCGATATCGAGTCGAAGTTGCATGGGCTCTCCTTGGGAAGTTGCGTCCATTAGCGGATGATGTCCGCTACAACAAGCGTGCCCAAGAAGGAATCGCGGGTCCACCAGTTTTGCGCAAGCGGTTGCGATCCGTGCTCAAGCGGCACGATAACCCTCCCGCGGGGTCGCTACCCCTCGTCTTCATCGGCCTACGAAGCGATCTCAGCGTACACGCGGCGCGTCAGCTCCCAACTGTGCCACCGCGTGAATTTCGTCGCGGTCGCACGCCGCATGAGATCATTCGCGAGCTTACGCAGCGCCGCACTGACATCGTCGATACAGTCATCGAAATCAAGCAGCGAAGTCATCAGACAATCAGTTGTAACTCCTGAATAGTGCGCCCGCCGGCCAAGCACTTCAGCACCTGACGGAAGATGTAACCGCGCGGGTTGCGACCAAAAGTATCCATTCTTCATCTTCATTATGGTTTTGCGTGACAGGTTGAGATACACCATGTCACAATAGGCGCCAGACACATCGTCGAAATACCCGGCCTTTCGAGGGAAGAACACAAGCTCAATATTGCCAACATTAAGTGTGGCAAACCGTCCTCCCGCAGTGCCTGGGTAATCGCTAATTGTCCAATACCTTCCTTCAAGGCCCACTGCATCTGGGATCGCGATACACACAATTCTCGCTAGGGTATGGACGATAAGGTCAGCACGGGTCGGCGATCCAGCCTTCCCCTCATAGACGAGTTGAGAGGAGTCCCGCTTCGTAAATAGTTTGGGCGTCGGGCCAGGTGTCCGCGCTGCCGCTTCGACAAAATCCCTTGGATCATAGCTTCCACCCCCAGTCACCCAATGTTTTTGATCCTCCACAGAAACAAACTCGTCAAAAGCTGAATCGAGCGCACGATCATAGTTATGCGCCTTGTTGCGCAAGGTGACACCCTCAAGACGTTTCCGGGCGATGAGCCCTCTCTCCCAAAAGTTCATAGACTCCTCTGGCACCGTCATTACCGAAACCGCGACGACCTCGCCTTTCCATGGCCGGTGATGCTCACTGCCATGCAGGTGTTGTCGCATCCGAGGAGCAAAGGACTTCGTCTGGCCCACGCATTGCGTACCATCGCGAAACTCGAGGACGTACACGCCGCCACCATGCGGCGCGACAATGGGCGTCAGCGAATCCAAGCCGTCGCACTGATACCGCTTCATGCGCATACGAGAACACTACCCGTCATCGTCCTCCCGCGGGCTCTTACGAGAGCACAGCATGCCCCCACCCACGACGGACTCACCCGCCCGCCGCTCCCTCATCCTCACGGCGAAACGCTCACCTCAATTGTCGTTTCCGCCCGATAAAAGTCCATTTTTGACAATTGAGGTGAGCGTTTCGGGATTATGGCGAGCGCTTAATCTGTGCGCGTCGCAGGCCCGTCCAATGATCGCTCATCGCAATTTAGTAGCCACTGGTCGCCGACTCATTATCCATAACCGGCGGGATTCCGCGGACACGGAACGCCAAGGGATTCTCTCCGCCACCATAACTCACCTTGATCGTGCCGTCGTCATCCATCGACATGATGAGCATGTCTTGCCCACCAATGGCCGGCATAACGTACGGGTGTTTGGCGTCCGTCGGGTCATACAACACGAACGTCCCGGTGTAGGCGTCCCTGCCGGTTCCCCACACGTAGGCGTCTTTCCACCCGTCGCCGTTCAGATCAATGTAACAAATGCGGCACTGGCTGTTGGCAGCCTCTCCAAGCGTGGAGACATCGCGATCCGACTGAGTATCTTCTCGCAGATTCCAGATCGGAGTCATGCCACCAAACATTTCGAAATCAACCTGCCGCACCGACTCGCCATTGCGAACTTGCACCCAGTGGCAGGGATCCCCCGACTCGCTATCCGGAATCTTCTGCCATTGATACACACCGTGAGAGTCTTTCGGCCACCCATTATTCTGGCACGCGTCCTCAGGTGAATCATCGATCGGCATCACCGCGTTCGCGAAGTCGAACTTCTTGATCGCGTCGGGGTCGACCTTCTGAATATCCGAATCCTTCGGCGCAGCAACCTGTTTGTCCGCCGGATCAAACTGGCTGGCGTTGACCTCGCCGTCTTCGCCGACCTCAGCCGTCAGCACGGCGCCATCGACCACCGACACCGAACTGGGCTTGTCGATATCCTTCGCCCACAGGGCCTTGTTATCCGACCCGTAAGCCACCACCTGGGTCGCCGCCGAGGGCGACGGGAATGCCGTGATGACGACGTCCTCGTCACCGAAAACCACCTGGCTGGGCGTATAGGGGACGCCCTCGGGAACCTTGGGAACCGAGGGCGCTTGCGCGCAGACGACGGCTCCGTCCGTCACCTGATAGGGCCGCAGAGCCCTGTTCGCACACGCGTCGACCGCAGTGGCTTTACCGGCGGCTTTTCCGTTCGTTGCCGAGACTCTCTGATAGAAGACGCCCGACTCCGTGGGGTAAATCAACACCCAATTCTTTGCGTTCAACGACAACCAATAAGGCGCGAAACTCCGCTGCTTAGGCACCGGAGCCTTATACGTCGTATGCCACCCGGGCTTGAGCCCCTTCGACAGCTGCTTCGTCTGCTTCGCCGCGTCCGGACTCGACCCGCCCCCGTCGCCAGAACGCGCGAGATACGAGCCACCCCAGTACGCCGCCACCCCCAGGACCAGGAAGGCGACAAGGACGATAACGAAAGTAGAGTTCTTGAACTTTGCCACGACAAAGCCTCTCGATGCGATAGGGATCAGCGCCCTCAGGGTAACACCAGCCACCGCCCGGCAAACAGAAACCCGTGAACGTGATCAAAAAAGGTCACGTTCACGGGTTGCAGTCTCTGGCAGGCTGGTTGTGAGCCGTGCAGGAAGGAGGCTGTTATGCCTGATTTCGTGATGGATCCGCGTGTGT
>URAS01000014.1 GCA_900545825.1 uncultured Actinomyces sp. | reverse complement strand
ATGTGTCCGGAGAGGCGGAGTGATCCGGGGTGGTGGGTGACTATTTCGTTGACGACCTCGTGGAGGGCGACGTTCCAAGACCCGACGACGGGAGTGTGGGAGGAGATCCCCGAGACCTTGACGACAACGGAGACCCATCCGCCGCGCGAGCTGGGCCTCCTCCACACCTACCTCATCGACCGAGACCACCAGCCGAAATGATCCGCAGGATGCAGGTTCCCACGGTGTGCGGGAAACCGCGGTGGAGCGCCCTGACTCGCACCGCTGTATGAGCCATTTTTCATTGCAATTAGGACACTTACACCGCCAAAGAAGTCACATTTCGTCCTCATGTGGGCCCGGGCCGCGGGTCGCGCCCCCGCCGCTGTCAACGCTCATCTCGACCGGCGGCGTCGCGATGCCCTTAGTGGCCTCGGCGAGCGCAGCGGCCACCAGACCGTATCCTCTCGATTCGATGGCGGAGCCACCAAAGCCTCGTTCGTCATCCCAATAGTGTGTTTGTTGATCAATGAGGTCCAAGATTGCCGGATCAACGCCGTTCTCTGCAAGCTCGCCGACAAGGTACCAGCGGCCGAGAAACTCTCGCGGATAGTCGGCGTCGCCGCCTTCGGCCGCGACTGCAACGTCATCCTCGGTAACGAGATCGTCGTCTCGACGCGCGAAGCAGGAAGGTCACGTGCTAGCGACCCACTCGCCATCGAGGTAGTAAGCGCACCCAACTCCCAGCTCTGGTTCCCACCGCGTTGAGACGTCTACAGGGTGCGGATCGTCGTCGCCTTTAGCGTTGGTGAATGTCTTGACCTCGATGGTTGAACGGGTCGGGTAGGAATCGAGGAGGTCTTGGAGCAGCTCTTCTACACGAGCCCGAGTCTGCTCGACGAGCGGCATCACGCCCGTCGTTGGGAACACGTCGATCGACGGTGACATGTCGCGATTCCACGGACTCTTCATGGCTGATGGGGGGCAGACGACGGCCAGCACGCCCGCCGTGACTAGTTGTGATTCCTGTTTGTCCGCGCACCTTCCGGCGGTCCGGGCTTTCGGGTAACCTTCTCGCGCCTTCTGCTGTGCCCTCGGAACATTCAGGTACCAGGGGAGTGGCTGGTCCCGACGCGATTTACCGCGATGAACTAGAACGCTATCCGGGAGGTCGCCCGAGAGAGTCGGCCTCCCCGTGTCCAGAGTAAGCAATGGAGCGAGTGACGGGAATCGAACCCGCGTCATCAGCTTGGAAGGCAGATGCTCTACCATTGAGCTACACTCGCTTGGCGTTTCGGCCGCCACTCAGTGTAGCGTAAGTCAGGGCCGCGTCGCGAAATGCGGCCAACGGGGCGTGGCGCAGTTTGGTAGCGCACCCGCTTTGGGAGCGGGGGGTCGCAGGTTCAAATCCTGTCGCCCCGACTCTTTTTACCCTTTCGCTGTCGTCGCCGATCCATCGTCGACGACGTCGCGTTTTCCCACATGAGGGCGCCAAATCCGGCACCAGAACTCCGGCGCGTCCCGGAAGCCCCTGCCGGGCTTCCGTAGGCCAGGGATAGACCGTGACGAGTCCAACGCGACCCCGGCGGGTGCCCTCACCCCCCCGATAATTGGGACCTATGTCCTCCAAATCGGTGCGGAATACGTCACACGCGGCTACAGTGTGACATAAACGTCCCTATGTTAGCGAGGTGCCAGATGTCTGAAGCCGCTCGCCCGTCCCCGTCGGCAGCGAAGCCACGCCGGGTCCGTGGTAAACGTCCCCAACAACGTCAATCAAAACTCCAGATCGTCGGCCAGATCCTGGCGATCGTCGGATTCCTCGTTCCCTTCTTCATCGACATCCCCGGCCTCAGCGAATCGGGCGAGCGGATGCTGTCGATCTTCATCGCCGCGATCGTCCTGTGGGTGACCGAGGCCATCCCGCTGGTCGCCACCGCGGTCTTCGTCATCATGGCGGAGATCCTCCTCATCTCCGACAAGGCGATCATGGCCGTCCCCAAGGACGCGCCGGTCTACAAAGAATTCTTCGCGGCCCTCGCGAACCCCGTCGTCATGCTGTTCCTCGGCGGCTTCCTCATCGCCGACGGCGCCGCCAAATACGGCGTCGATCGCGGCCTCGCCGCGGTCTTCCTCAAGCCGTTCAAGGGCTCGCCGCGCGCGACCGTCCTCGGAATCATGCTGGTCACCGGCCTGTTGTCGATGTTCATGTCGAACACGGCGACGACGGCGACGATGTTTGCCGTTCTCGTCCCCGTCATCGCGTCGCTTCCCGCCGGCAAGGCCCGCACGGGCGTCGCCCTCTCGATCCCCGTCGCTGCGAACATCGGCGGCATCGGCACGCCGGTGGGCACGCCTCCGAACGCCATCGCGCTGGCCGCCCTCGCGCAGCGCGGCATCACTATTTCGTTCTTCGACTGGACGATCGCCGCGTTCCCCTACATGCTCGTCATGCTGCTGCTCAGCTGGGCGCTCATCGCGTTCACGATGATCCCCAAAGACGTGACGATCGAGGTCGCCCTCGATGCGAAGTTTGGCACGTCCAAGAACGAGATCATCTTCTACATCACCGCCGGTGTGACGATCATCCTGTGGATGACCGAGGCGCTGCACGGCATCTCGTCCTACATCGTCGGCTTCATCCCGGTCGTCGTCCTCCTGGGCGCGTCGGTGATGACCGGCAAGGACCTGAAGAAACTCGACTGGCCCGTGCTGTGGCTGGTCGGCGGCGGTATCGCCCTCGGCGACGGGGTGGGTGCGACGGGCCTCGACAAGTGGCTGGTCGGCTCGATCGACTGGGCCTCGCTGCCCGGCATCCTCCTGTTCCTCGGCCTCGGACTGTTCGCCCTGGCTCTCTCGAACGTCATCTCGAACTCGGCGACCGCCAACCTCGTCGTCCCGATCGGCCTGTCGCTGGCCACGGGCTCGCTGGCGCACGCGTCGGTACAAATCGGCGTCGTCCTGGCGATTTCGTGCTCGCTGGCCATGTGCCTGCCAATCTCGACCCCGCCGAACGCCATCGCCTACTCGTCGGGCGAGGTGACAACCAAGGCCATGGCCAAGAACGGCCTCATCGTCGGCCTGGTTGGCGTGCTCCTCCTCGTCACGCTCACGCCGATGTACTGGCACCTGCTGGGCTTCATCGGATAGGGGAGTGATGGATACGACTGCCTCAATCAGCGTCGATCAGCCGCGCGTCATCGTCCCGATCGTCGGCCAGCTGGACCACGCACAGCAGCTGGGCGACTACATCACCCAGACGCTCCCGATCCTCACGGTGAAGTTCTTCGAGAACCCCGAGGCCGCGGCCGGCATGGACGACGAATTCGCCGATCCCGCGACGTTCATCCCCGTGTGCATCCTCTCGTCGTCCGTGGGCAACGTCGACGACGCGATCGACACACTGGCTGCTCGCCCGGGATTCGACGAGACCCGGTTCATCCTCGTGACGACGCGCTCGACGCACGACGACCTGGCGCGCTCGCTCGACGGCGGACAAATCCTGTCGGTCATGACCGATCCGGTGACCGACCAGGTGCTCACCCGCCAGATTGCGCGGCGGCTCACCCGCTGGGTGACGTACCGGCACCCCGACGAGCCGTGGTCGAAGGGCATCTTCGACCAGGCCGATAACCTCATCACCGACGGCGCCGCCGAGTTCTCGCGGCAGCTCAAGATGACGTCGGGCGAGCTAGCGACCCACATGCTCGAGATCATCGAGGAGGTCCTCGGCCCCCGTCCTCGCCTGGAACTGCCGGCGGGCGTCCACCTCACCCGCCAGGGCTGGCCGGTGAGGGGCGTCTACCTCATCCTCTCCGGCTCGGTCGCGCTGCACCAGCAGTCCGAGGACGGCGCCGACGTCCTCCTCCACCACGCGTCGTCTGGCCCGCTGATCGGCCTCAACTCGTTCACGCGCCGCTCGCTCGGGGCGTTCACGGCGAAGACGACGACGCCCGTCGTCGCCGTGAGGATCACGATGGAGCAGCTCGAGCGGGTGATGGCCGAGAAGCCCGACCTCACGGCCGTCCTCGCCATGGTGTCCCTGAGAGCGCTGTCGGACCGCCTGGTGCGCGCCGAGCAGCTCCACATCGAAAAGGAACGCCTGGCCGAGCAGCTGGAAATTGAACACGAGAAGACCGCGCGCGCCACCGCCGAGGAGTTGCGGGCCGCCCGCTCCGAGCTCGAAGAGGCCGCCCAGTTCGCCATGTTGGGCCAGATGGCTGCGGGAATCGCCCACGAGCTCAACAACCCGATCGCGGCGATCGTCCGCGCCACCGACCACGTCGGCTTCGATACGGACACGCTGCTGGGCTCGGTCAAGGCGCCGCAGGGGGCCCAGCAGGTCCTCGCGACGGCCAGGGAGGGTGAATGGTTGGCGCCCAGGGACCAGCGTCGCCTGACCCGCGAGCTTGCCGAACAGCTGGGCGGCGACCGCCAGCTGGCCGCGCAGCTCGTGTCGATGGGGGTCAAGGAGCCGCGCGCGGCCAAGAAGATCGCCCGCAACAAGGCGTCGTTCACAGCCCTCACCGCGGTCCACAACATCGGCTCGTCGCTCCGCGACATCGGGATCGCCGCCCGTCGCATCACTGGCCTCGTCCAGTCGTTGCGGTCGTACTCGCGGTCGGGCGAATACCTGGTAAAGGACGTCAACATTCCCGAAGGAATCGAGGACTGCCTGCGCCTGGCCGCACCCCAGCTCTCCGGCGTGACGATCAATCGCCACTACGATCCGGACCTGCCGACGATCGTCTGCTACCCCTCCCGGCTGGAACAGGTGTGGACGAACATCGTCGTCAACGCGGCCGAGGCGATGGCCGACACCACCGAGCACCCCGAAATCACCATCACCGCGACCCGTCACGGCGACGACGAGATCCGGGTGCGCGTCGAAGACAACGGGCCCGGAATCCCCGACGAGCTGCTCGAACGGATCTTCCTCCCGCGTTTCACGACAAAGCAGGGGACTGTCCATTACGGTCTGGGGATGGGCTTGGGAATTTGTCGCCAGATCATTGACGCTCACGGTGGCCACATCAAGGCCTCCAGTTCCGATCATGGCGCCTGTATGAGCGTCACGTTGCCCATTGCTGGCCCGCAGGTTCCTGACCAGCCCGACACGTTGCCGAAGGAGTAACACGATGAATCTTGCAGTAATCGTCCTCGAGGACGAACCGGAAGTGCGCAACGCGATTCTGCGCGACCTCGAGGAGTTCTCGTCGGTCGTGAGACTTGAGCCTGCCGAAAACGTCGAGGACGCCTGGGACGTGGTCGACGAGGTCGACGCCGACGGTGACGTCATCGCCACGGTCTTGGCCGACCACCGCCTGCCGGGGAAATCGGGGGTCGACTTCCTCGTCGAGATGCAAGGCGACGAGCGCACGGTCGACGCCCGCACCGTGCTGGTAACGGGCCAGGCCGACCTGGCAGACACGATTCGCGCGTTGAACGACGCTGGGCTGGACCACTACATCACGAAGCCGTGGGATCCCGACGACCTGCGTGACACGCTGCGTACCCAGCTGACCGAATACGTCATCAAGGCCGACCTCGAGCCGCTGCGCTACCTCAAGGTGCTCGATTCCGAACGCGTCATGCAGCACCTTCGCGGAACCGACTAGACGAGAAGAAGGTGGTCG
Organism: uncultured Actinomyces sp.; assembly: GCA_900545825.1. Taxonomy (GTDB): domain Bacteria; phylum Actinomycetota; class Actinomycetes; order Actinomycetales; family Actinomycetaceae; genus Nanchangia. The sequence continues at coordinate 77,736 of URAS01000014.1, read as the reverse complement.
ACGCCTCGGCGGTGGCCACCTTCTTCAATTGTCCATCGTTGTTGTTGTTCATTAGGATAGTCGCGAACTGTGCCCACACCCGTGGGGCTCCCGAGAGGGAGTGAATAGACAAGCGTGTTTGGAGCAACTGCATGAAGAGCAGCGTGGAGACCCTGGAACCCACCAAGGTCAAGATCTCGGTCGAGGTGCCTTACGACGAGCTGAAGCCGGCCCTCGACGAGGTGTACAAGGATCTGTCGCAGCAGGTGAACGTCCCGGGCTTCCGCCGCGGTCACGTTCCCGCTCAGATCATCGACCAGCGCATCGGCCGCGGCTACGTCATCGAGCAGGCCGTTAACCAGCACCTCGGCGAGTACTACTCGGCCGCGATCAACGAGAACAACCTCGTTCCGCTGGCCCAGCCCGAGGTCGACGTCACCGGCGTCCCGAACGTCGAGGGTGCCCGCGAGGGCGACCTGAACTTCACGGCCGAGGTCGAGGTCCTGCCGGAGCTCGAGCTTCCGTCGCTTGACGGCGTCGAGGTCACGGTCGACGCGGCCGAGGTGACGGATGCCGAGGTCGACGAGGAGATCGACACGCTGCGCGCCCGCTTCGGCTCGCTCAAGGGCGTCGACCGGGCCGCCGAGGACGGCGACTTCACGTCCATCGACCTGGCCGCCCACCTGGGTGACGAGGAGATCGACTCGATGGCCGGCGTCTCGTACGAGATCGGTTCGGGCACGCTGCTCGACGGCATCGACGATGCCCTCAAGGGCCTCAAGGCTGGCGAGACGGCGACCTTCACCTCGCAGATGCGCGGCGGCGAGCACGCCGGCGAGGACGCCGAGGTCACGGTGACGCTCAAGGACGTTAAGGTCCGCGAGCTGCCGGAGCTGGACGAGGACTTCGTCCAAATGGCTTCGGAGTTCGACACAGTCGACGAGCTGCGCGAGGACGCGCGTGCCCAGGTTGCCCAGGCAAAGGCCGGCGACCAGGCCATCCAGGCCCGCGACAAGCTCATGGATCACCTGCGCGAAACCGTCGAGGTGCCGATCCCCGAGGGCGTCCTCAAGCAGGAGCTCGAGGCCCGCATCGACGACGACACGTCGGACGAGGACAAGGAAAAGACCGAGCAGGAGCTGCGCGACGGCCTGCGCGACCAGATCCTCCTCGACCGCCTGGTCCGCGACCGCGGCATCGAGGTCGGCCAGCGCGAGCTGCTCGACTACGTCATCCACATGTCGCAGGCCTATGGCATCGACGCGGGCCAGCTGCTCAGCGATCAGAACCAGATCGCCATGATCATCGAGGAGCTCCAGCGCAACAAGGCGGTCGCCCGCATGCTGCGCGAGGCCACGGTCAAGGACACCGAGGGCAACGAGGTCGACCTCTCGGTCTTCACCAAGGATCCCGCCGAGGAAGAGGCCGCCGCTGCCGCCGAAGCCGCCGCCGCTGCGGCCGCCGAGGCCCAGGGCGAGGGCGACTCGGAGGGCGAAGACGAGCAGGCCGACAACGAATAAGGCCTGACGCGTCACCACGCGAAGGGGCGCGGCGTGGGGGAGACCCACGCCGCGCCTTTTTACTTTTCCATGCGCCGACAGCGAAAACGCCGCGCTTCGCGCGAGTGTGGCGCGCGCCTGCGTTAAGTTGGAGTCATATCCAGGGACCCAAGGAGGAAACTTTCCGTGACCGCACAGGTACCTCGCGCCGAAGAGGGACAGGCTCAGCCCAGCATGCTGTCCGACGGCATCTTCACCAAGCTCATGAAAGAACGCATCATCTGGCTGGGCGAAGAGGTCCGCGACGACAACGCGAACCGCATCTGCGCCCAAATGATGCTGCTGGCTGCCGAAGATCCCAAGGCGCCCATCTATCTCTACATCAACTCGCCGGGCGGCTCGGTGACCGCGGGCATGGCGATCTACGACACCATGCAGTACATCGAACCCGAGGTCGTCACCGTCGCCGTCGGCATGGCCGCGTCGATGGGCCAGATGCTCCTCACGGCGGGCGCGCCGGGCAAGCGCTACGCGACGCCCCACGCGCGCATCCTCATGCACCAGCCGTCGGGTGGCGTCGCCGGCACGGCGTCGGACATCCGCATCAACGCCGACCTTATCTTGCAGATGAAGCGCGAACTCGCGTCGATTACGGCCGAGCGCACGGGCAAGACGGTCGAGCAGATCAACGCCGACTCCGACCGCGACCACTGGTTCACGGCGCAAGAGGCGCTGGAATACGGCTTTGTCGACCACATCGTCGAGTCGGCGTCGTCCGTCTCGGGCGGCGGCTCGGCGTCGGCTACGGAAGGGGAAGACGCGTGAACCCGATGATCAGTGCAGGAACGATGCCCAGCTCGCGCTACGTTCTGCCCCAGTACGAGGAGCGCACCAGCTACGGCTTCAAGCGGCAGGACCCGTACGGCAAGCTGTTCGAAGACCGGATTATCTTCCTCGGCGTGCAGGTGGATGACTCGTCGGCGGATGACGTCATGGCCCAGCTGCTCGTCCTCGAGGCGCAGGATCCGGACGCGATGATCACCATGTACATCAACTCGCCGGGCGGCTCGTTCACGGCGATGACGGCGATCTACGACACGATGCAGTACATCAAGCCGCAGATCCAGACGGTGTGTCTGGGCCAGGCGGCCTCGGCTGCCGCGGTCCTGCTGGCTGCGGGGTCGCCCGGGCGCCGGCTCGCGCTGCCGAATGCCCGCGTCCTCATCCACCAGCCCGCGATGGAGGGCATGCGGGGCCAGGCCTCGGACATCGAGATCATTGCCCAAGAGGTCGACCGTATGCGCACGTGGCTGGAGGACACGCTGGCCAAGCACTCGAAGCGCACAGCCGAACAGGTGCGTTCCGACATCGAGCGCGACAAGATCCTCACGGCGGCCGACGCCCTCGAGTACGGCCTCGTCGACCAGGTGCTCGAGCCCCGCAAGGCGAACTAGCATCATCCACGCGCGGACCCAGCCACTAAGTGGCGGGTCCGCGCGTGTTTGTTCTGCGAAAACCCTGTGATGCCCCTATGGTGGGGTGTAACAGTTCCACGTAACAGAGGAAGGCAGACGGTGGCGCCGACAACTCCCGAAAACATCGAGTTGCTCACGTGCTCGTTTTGTGGAAAGAGCCAAAAACAGGTCCGCAAACTGATCGCGGGCCCGGGCGTCTATATCTGCGACGAATGCATTTCCCTGTGCCAGGAAATCATCGAGGAAGAGCTTTCCCATCAGGCGTCCAGCGAGCTGGTGCGCCTGCCGGTTCCACGCGAAATCACCGAGTTCCTCGATCAATACGTTATCGGCCAGGATCGGGCGAAACGGTCGCTGGCGGTCGCCGTCTATAACCACTACAAGCGGGTGCGGGCTCTCGACCGCAACGACGACGTCGATATGGCGATGACGAAATCGAATATCCTCCTGCTCGGCCCCACCGGTACGGGCAAGACCCACCTGGCCCGCACCCTGGCAAAGATGCTTGACGTGCCCTTCTGCATCGTCGACGCGACGGCGCTGACCGAGGCCGGCTACGTCGGCGAGGACGTCGAAAATATCCTGTTACGCCTCATCCAGGCCGCCGACAATGACGTGAAGAAAGCCCAGCGCGGCATTATCTACATCGACGAAATCGACAAGATCGCACGCAAGGGCGAAAACGCGTCGATTACCCGCGACGTGTCGGGTGAGGGCGTCCAGCAGGCGCTGCTGAAAATTATTGAGGGGACGGTCGCGTCGGTTCCCCCGCAGGGCGGGCGCAAGCATCCGCATCAAGACTTTATCGAAATCGACACCTCGGGGATTCTCTTTATCGCCGCGGGGGCCTTCGCCGGTATCGAGGAAATCGTCAAAGCGCGGCTGGGGCAGCGTTCGACCGGGTTCGGCTCGGACCTCAAGAGCGCGAAGGAGCACGGCGACCTCTATGCCAAGGTGACGTCCGAGGACCTCCACAAGTTCGGGCTGATCCCCGAGTTCATCGGGCGTCTGCCCGTCGTCACGACGGTGGAGGCCCTCACCGAGGACTCGCTCGTGCGCGTCCTCACCGAGCCGAAGAATGCCCTCGTCAGGCAGTACCAGTACCTGTTCTCGCTGGACGGGGTCGACCTGTCGTTCACCGACGAGGCCATCCACGCGATCGCCCACCTGGCGCAAGAACGCGGCACCGGCGCGCGTGCCCTCTCGACGATCATGGAGGACGTCCTCGCCGACACGATGTACGAGGTGCCGTCGCGCCCCAACGTCCGCGCGGTCACTATCACGAAGGACGTCGTCACGGCACACGCCGAACCGACGATGCTGGAGTCCGTATCCGACGACGCGCCCTCACGCCAATCCGCCTAGCCGACGGCCGACGAAAGGTTCCCCATGAGCGACCCCGACGCGACGATCGACGAGCCCGACGATATCCCCGAGGAACTGCGCGCCGCACGGCGGACGATTGACAACATCGACGCCGCGCTCATCCACATCCTCGCCGAGCGGTTCGCCTGCACCCAGCGTGTCGGCGTCCTCAAGGCCACCCACAACCTGCCGCCGTCGGACCCCGAACGCGAGGCCCGTCAGATCGAGCGGTTGCGGGCGTTGGCGAAGGACTCGGGGCTGGACCCCGTGTTCGCCGAGAAATTCCTGCGCTTCATCGTCGACGAGGTGATTCGCCACCACGTGGCGATCGCCGAGGGCGTGCGCGAGGGCCAGGACCCCTCAGGCGTCCAGTCCCAGTAGGCTCTCGAGGACGGTCACCACGCCGGCCTCGGTGTTCGCCGGTGCGACGTAGCGCGCGGCGGCCTTGACCTGGGGATGGGCGTTGTCCATGGCGAAAGAGTAGTCGGCGACGTCCATCAGCGAGAGGTCGTTGAGGTAGTCGCCAAACGCCACCGTCTGCCGCGCTGTGACGCCCAGCGCGCGCTGCAGGTCGCGGGTGGCCTGGCCTTTCGTTGTCGCCTTGAGCATGATGTCGATCCAGTTTTGCCCGGACACGATGACGTCGAGGTCGACGTCCACCGGGCCGAACGGGGCAACGAGGGCGGACGCGTCGGTCGCGTCGTACAGCGAGACGTTGACGATGTCGTCGGTGACACTCAGCAGGTCGTCGACGATCTGCAGGCGGTGGTAGTAGTTGAGGGTTTCGGCGACGAACGCCGCGTCGTCGACCTCGACATACGCGCTGGTCACCCCACAGAGCACGAGGCCGGGACGCGGAGAGACCGGCAGCGCCCGCGAGCGCCGCACGAGGTCGCGCCACACGTTGGGGGCCATGGGGGTCGTGCTGACGAGGGTGCCGGCGTGGGTGACGACGGCGCCGTTTTCGGCGATGAAGGCGCCGGCGCCAGTGGGGAAGAGGTCGGTGAGGGTGGCCAGTTGGCGCCCGGATGCGGGTGCGAAGACGATGTCGCGGTCCTCCATGACGGAGAGGATGCGGTCGAAACCGGCGGGGATGTGGGAGTTTTCGTCGAGGAGGGTGCCGTCCATGTCGCTGACGATGAGGCGGATGTCGCCGGCGGCGGGGGTAGGCCAGGGTGAGGGAGTCGGCATCGTGGTCACGATCCTTACCCTATCGGGGGAATCTCTAGGATGGAGCCATGGGGCAAGCAGTGCAGGGTGTGAGTGTCATCGCGCTGCTGATGGTCATCGGCTTTGTCCTGGCACGGACGCGGGCTCTGCCACCGTCGGCGGCGCCGGCGTTGACGGCGGTCGTCTATTGGGCGGCGACGCCGGCCCTCCTGTTTCACCAGCTGGCGCATGCGGACGTCGTCAATGCGTTGACGTGGCCGCTGGTGGTCGCGGCTGCGTCGGGGTTGTCGACGGCGTTGATTTGCGCGGGCCTCCTCAAGCTGGTGAAGGCGGATCGACAAAGCGTCGTGTTGGGGGCGATGTCGGGGTCGTTGACCAATGCCGTCCACATTGGCCTGCCGATCGCCCTCTACGTCATCGGATCGGGCGAGGCTGTGGCGCCTGTCGTCGTGTTTCAGCTGTCGTTCCTCACGCCGATGTTCTTCACCCTGGCCGACTGGGTGGGACATGACAAGCGCTTTTCGCCGGTCGACTTCCTCAAGACGCTGGCGACGAACCCCATGGTCATCGCCATGGCGCTGGGGGTCGTGACGGCGCTCGAGGGCGGCCGCATGCCGATGATCATCGACGAGGCGACGAAGATGCTGGGGAACGCGGCGCCGCCGCTCGTCCTTATCGCCTTCGGCGCGTCGCTGGTCGGGAATCGGCTGGTCATCACCCGCCAGACGGCCGCGGCGATCGCCGTGTCGACGACGTGCAAGCTTGTCATTCACCCGCTCATCGCTTTCGGCGTGGCGACGGCGCTGGGTCTCGATCACCACATGGTCTTCCAGGTCACGGTGATGGCGGCGCTGCCCTCGGCGCAGAACGCGTTCGTCGCCGCGCAGCGGTTCAACGTGGGGATGGACGTTACGCGCGTGACGGTCGCGATCACGTCGGTGGCGTCGCTGGGCGTCACGTTGATTATCGCCGCTCTCTTCCACCTTTAGACTGGGGGTAGCAACCAAGGAGGACCCATGCTGCCCAAGCTCGTCGCATTCGACCTCGACGACACCCTGACCGCATCGAAAGCCCAGATCGCGCCGGAAATGGCCGAGGCATTCGCCGACCTCGCGAGCCGGACGGACGTCTGTATCATCTCGGGCGGCCTGCTGGTCCAGTTCAAGAAGCAGGTCCTCGACCACATTGATTTGACGCCTGCGCAGCGCGGCCATCTGCATCTCATGCCGACGTGCGGGACCCGCTACGTGCGGTGGGTCGACGGGGACTGGCGCGAGCTCTACGCCCATTCCCTCACCAGCGAGCAAGTCGCGGCGGCCACCGCCTCGATCGAGCGCCACGCGAAGGAGCAGGGCGTGTGGGAGGACAACACGTGGGGCGAGGCGATCGAGAACCGCGGGTCGCAGATCACCTATTCGGCGTTGGGCCAGCAGGCCCCGGGCGAGGCGAAGGCGACGTGGGACCCGGACGGGTCGAAGCGGGCGCGCCTGGCGCGTGCCGTCCAGGCCGACGTCCCGGAGCTGACGGTTCGCTCGGGCGGCGCGACCTCGGTCGACATCACGCTGGCCGGGGTCGACAAGGCCTACGGGATGCGTCAGCTCATGGAGCAGACGGGGCTGGGGCCGGGCGATATCGTGTTCTTCGGCGACCGGCTGGACCCCGACGGCAACGACTTTCCTGTCATCGCGACGGGCATCGAATGCCGCTCCGTCACCGACTGGCGCGACACGGCCGCCCAGGTGAGGGCGATGCTCGCCGACTAGCAGCGGGGTGTGGCGCTAGCGGCGACGTAGGGCCCAAAACGTCACGGCCGCGGCCGCGGCGACGTTGAGCGAGTCGACGCCGCCCGCCATGGGGATCGTCACGACGTAGTCGGCGCTCGAGACCGTGCGGCGCGGCAGGCCGTCGCCCTCGGTCCCCATGATGACGGCCAGGCGTGAGTCGGGGTCGCGGACGACGTCGAGGTTTTCGGCGTCGTCCAGTGAGATCGCGCCGTCGTCGAGGGCCAGCGCCATCGTCGTGAACCCGGCGTCGCGCAGGGCATCCGTCGCCGGCCACGTGGTCAGGCGCGTCCACGGCACCTGAAAGACCGTGCCCATCGACACGCGGACGGCGCGGCGATACAGCGGGTCGGCGCAGCGCGGCGTGCAGAGGACGGCGTCGATCCCGAGGGCGGCCGCGGAACGGAACGCCGCGCCGACGTTCGTGTGGTCGACGAGGTCCTCGAGGACGCACACCCGATGGGCACTCGACAGGATTTCATCGAGGCTGGGCAAGGTCGGCCGGCCCACCGCGGCGAGGACGCCGCGGTGCACGCGGAACCCGGCGACCTCGCGCAGCTGCTCGTCGCTGCCGACAAAAATGGGGACCTCGCCGCCGTCGGGGCCACCCAGCATCTCGGTGAAGAGCGGCGCCAAGGAGTCGAGCCAGCGCGGCGCGATGAGGACAGAGCGGGGACGCAGGCCGGCCTCGAGGGCGCGGGTAAAGACGTTCATCGACTCGGCCATGAACAGGCCTTCTTGCGGCTCCTTGACGCGCCTCAAGGCAACGTCGGTGAGTGAGCGGTAGTCGGCCAGGCGCGGATCGTCGAGCGAAGAGAGCGGAATAATCACGGGGCCGATTCTCGCACGTGTCCCCACGAGTCGATAATGTTCGGCTATTCCATAACGCCGGTGGGGGAGGCACGCACGCCGCCGCGATTCTTTGGAGGGCGGAGGGGACCAATCGACGATCGAAAGGATCATCCCATGACCACCACTCTTCAGGCCCTCCCCGCCCAGACGATGTACGGCCCCTCCGGCTGGACGGAACGTCTGGGTATCGCCCAGCTCGTCCTGCCCGGCAGGCCGGAGGGCACGCCGTCGTTCGCCCGCTTCGAGGGGCTGCGCGCCGACGTCGCCGAAATTCTCCTCGAACGGCTCCCCGTAGCCTGCCTGGGCGACCGCCAAAATAATGCGCCCGAGCTGGGGGAGCTGCTCAATGCCTGCGTCGACCACCCCGACGAGGTCGAGCTTTCCGGCTACCTCGTCGGTCCGGGCCGCAGTGATGAGCGGATCAGCGTCGACCTCGTTTCGGTGCGGTCCCCGTGGACCCGCATGATGGGCGTCAACGACCTCTCGGCCAGTATCGAGGCGCTGCCAGAGTTTTGGGCCAGCCTGCCCTACAACCCGCCGCACACGATGCTGTGGGAGGCGACCCGCAAGTATCTGGGCTTTTCGCCGCAGGCCGAAGGTCCCGACGAGATCGAACTGTTCAACCAGCTGGCCGGGGTGCTGGGAGGATGGTGGTTCTGGTGGGATTAGACACGTTGTCTCCTAGACTAGAGGCATGCTCTATCGTGTCATCTTCGACCATGTCATCGCCAAGCTCGATCCGGAAATGTGTCACGAGGCGGCGATCGCCGCGATGGACGTTGTGGGGCACATCCCCGGCGCGTGCCCGCTCATCCATGCGGTCTTCGCGCGCGACATTGCGTCGGCCTCCGGCGGACGCTACGTCGCGACGTCGCCCGCACTGGCCAAGGCCTTCCCCCGGCCCATCCCCGCGCCGCTAGGCGTGGCCGCCGGCCTCGACAAGGACGCGCGCGCCGTCGCCGCCCTCGTCGCCCTCGGCTTCGGATTCGTCGAGGTCGGCACGGTGACGCCCCGGCCCCAGCCCGGCAACGACAAGCCCCGGCTGTGGCGCCTGCTCGACGAAAAGGGCGTGCGTAACCGCATGGGCTTCAACAACCAGGGAGCCGATGCGATGGAGCGGCGCCTGCGCGCGCTGCGGTCGACGCCGGCGGGCCGGCGCCTGGTCATCGGCGTCAACATCGGGAAAAACAAGACGACGCCGCTCGAGGACGCGCCGGCCGACTACGAGGTGTGCGCAAGGAAGCTCGCGCGCTACGCCGACTACATCGTCATCAACGTGTCGTCGCCGAACACGCCGGGTCTGCGCGATCTCCAGTCGGTCAGCCAGCTGGAACCGATCGCCCGGGCCACCCTTGCCGCGGCGCGCCAGGCGGCGGGGCGCGACATCCCCGTCCTCGTCAAGATCGCCCCCGACCTGGCAGACGAGGACGTCGCGGCCGTCGCCGACCTCGTCAAAGACCTGGGGCTGGCCGGCATCGTCGCGACAAACACGACGAACAACCACGATCTGGGCGAGGGCGGCATCTCCGGTCCGCGCCTGGCGCGGCGTGCCCTCAACGTCATCGCGGCGCTGCGCACCCGGCTGGGCGACGACTACGTCATCATCGGCAGCGGCGGCGTTTCGGATAGCGCAAGCGCCCGCGCCATGATGGACGCGGGCGCTGACCTGGTCGAAGAGCTGACGGCGTTTATCTACGATGGGCCGGCCCAGCCCGGCATCATCAACCGCGAGCTGGCGCGATAGGCCGGGCCAGGCTGCGTTACTTTTCGCCGCGCTCGACCGCCGGGCGCGGCTGGCGCAGCCGGCGCGGCATCGTCATGCGGTAGAGGACGTAGCGGCCGTTGCCGCGCTTGATCTCTTTGCCGACGTTGAACTCGCGCATGAGGGCGTGGTTAACCCGCGTCGTCATGATCGAGCACTCGATGATGCAGATCGCGATGAGCACCCACGTGCCATACAGCGGGATGACGCGTGCCGCGGTGGGGGCGTTCTTCAGCGCGCCCGGCAGGAAGAACATGGCGATGATGATGACGAGGAGGATCGGCATGAGGAACTCCGAGACGCTCCAGCGGGCGTCAATATAGTTCCTGATGAAGCGCCGATAGGGCCCTCGGTCGTTGACCGGCAGGTAGCGCTCGTCGCCGGTGCCGTCGAGGGCGGCACGCTGACGTTCGTAGGCGATCTCGCGCTGGCGCTTCTTGCGCTCCTTCGCCTCTTTCTTGGACCCGACGAGAGGATGCTGGTTCCGCTTCTCGGCTTCCTTGCGTTTCGGAGTCGGACGGCCTTTGCCGGACCCCTTGCCGGTGGGGCGCTGGGGCTCCTCGGGGGCTTCTTCGGTGTTCTTCCAGGGCATCTTCACGCGCCCTAGGGTAGCAGGATTGCTCGGATGGTCGCTCCGAGCGCTGCTATCCTGGCTAAATGATCAGTTTGTCTGCCATCCGCTCGCGTGCGGAATCGCTTTTTCCTTCACTCACTGACGAGCTCGCGGCCATCGTCGCGATCCCCTCGATCTCTGCCGCGCCTGACAAGGCGCCGGTCTACCGTTCCGCCGAACACGTCCAGGCGAAATTCGCCGAGCTCGGCCTCGACACGTCGATCCGGACCGCCCAGTGCCCCGACGGCAGCGAGGGATGCCCGGCGGTCGTCGGTCTCAAGCACGTCAGCGACGACGCGCCCACCGTCCTCCTTTACGCCCACCACGACGTCCAGCCCGTCGGCGACGCCTCGCTGTGGGACTCCGACCCGTGGGTTGCCGAAATCCGTGACGGCCGCATGTATGGCCGCGGCTCGTCCGACGACGGCGCGGGCATCGTCGTCCACCTCGGCGCCCTCCAGGTTCTCGGCGACGACCTGCCGGTCAACGTCGTCGTCTACATCGAAGGCGAAGAAGAATCCGGCTCGCCGTCGTTCACCGCGTTCGTCGAGAAGTACAAGGACGACCTCGTCTCCGACCGCATTATCGTTTGCGACGCCGACAACTGGCGCGTCGGCGAGCCCGCGGTGACGTCCACTCTGCGCGGCGTCGTCACCGCCGACGTTAAAGTGTCGGTCCTCAAGGGCGCCCAGCACTCCGGCGCTTTCGGCGGCCCCGTCCTCGACGCCGTCACCCTGGCGTCGCGCCTCATCGCGACGCTCCACGACGAGAACGGTGACGTCGCGGTCGCCGGCCTGCCGTCGTGCGACAAGGCCGACGTCGACTACCCCGAGGATCTGTTCCGCTCCGACGCGGGCATGCTCGACGGTGTCCAGCTGGCCGGCACCGGCGACATCGCCGCCCGCTTGTGGACCAAGCCGGCCATCGCCGTCATCGGCTGGGACCAGCGGACGATCGCCGACGCCGCGAACGCGATCGCGCCGAACACGACGTTCGAGCTGTCGATGCGCACGCCTCCGGGCTCCGACTCGAAGGAGTGCTTCGAGGCCCTCAAGAAGCACCTCATCGAGCACGCGCCGTTCGGCGCGCACGTCGAGGTGACGCTCCAGGAGGCCGGCCCGTCGTTCCAGGCCGAGAAGTCGCCGGCCGTCGACGACCTCGAAGCGTCGCTCAAGGACGCGTGGGGCGTCGACCCCGTCACCATCGGGTGCGGCGGCTCGATCCCGTTCATCGCCGACTTCAAGGCGGCGTTCCCCGAGGCCGACGTCCTTGTCACGGGCGTCGAGGATCCGCAGACCGCGGCGCACTCGGAGAACGAGTCGATGGACATGGGCGACCTCAAGGCCGCGATTATCGCCGAGGCCTGCCTGCTGGCGCGCACGGGCCACGCTCTGGAGGACTAGTGCGCCTGGTCATAACCGGCGAAACGACGGCGGCGGCCGCGGGGACGACCCGGGCCGCCGCCCTCGCACAAGGATGGATGGCCGAGCGCCCCACGGACTCCGTCGAGGTCCACGCGCTGGGGCGCGGCCCGGCCGACGCCGAGGCGCTCTCGCCCGGCCGTCTAGTCGTTCTTGGGCGGCCCGGCGAGGAATCGTGGCGGGACACCGACCTCACGGGCGCTGTCGTCTACCTGGCCGACACCGCGGTCGGCGAGGGCGACTGGGCCGACACATGGCAGGCCCTCGAGCGCGACCACGGGGGGTGGCGCGGCGTCCGCGCGTGGCTGGGGTCTGCCGGCCGCATCGTCGCGGGTACCACGGCTCCGCTGCTCGGCGCCGATTCCGTCCTCGCGACCTTTGCGCAGGCCGATCCCGCCGCCGCCGATGGCCTGCGCCGGCGGCTCACCGCCCTCATCGGCGACATCGAGGCCGCGGCCGGGACACTGCCGCTCATCCAGCGCGCGCCGGCAGGCCGAGCACCCGGCTCGGGCGCCGGCATGGGGCTCGGCGAAATCGCCTGGCGCCTGGGCCTTCACGTGACTGACACGGCGCTCGCCCTTGCCGACGCATGGGAAGAACACGGCGCGTGGAGGGACGCCGACCTCGCCATTCACGTCGGTGCTGGCCTCAACACGTGGGACCTGCCCGGATCGGTGACCGCCCTCGCCGCCGAACGCGCCGCGGCCTGGGCAATCCCCACAGTGGCCGTCGCGACTCAGGTCGGAATCGGGGCGCGCGAACGCGGCGAGTGGGGGATCGACGGGGCTCTCGAGGCCCAGGATTCGGCGGCCGCCCTGCGTGTCGCGGGCTCACGCCTAGCGCGAACATGGGCCTTTGATATCAACTAGCGTTTGGCTGACCTACTCTGGCGCCGTAGGCTGAAGACATGCGGCGTTAGCGGCGCCCATACGTTGATGACGAAGAGGAGACATGATGACCGATACGGCGACTACTGCACCGTCCCACGAGGTGACCCTCACCGAGGCCGCCGCCAGCAAGGCGAAGTCCCTGCTCGAGCAGGAGGGCCGCGACGACCTCAATCTGCGGATCGCCGTGCAGCCGGGGGGCTGTTCCGGACTGATTTACCAGCTGTACTTCGACGAGCGGATCCTCGACGGCGACGCCATGCGCGAGTTCGACGGCGTCACCGTCATCGTCGACAAGATGAGCCTGCCGTACCTCACGGGTGCGACGATCGACTACTTCGACACGATCGAGCGGCAGGGCTTCACCATCGATAACCCGAACGCTCAGGGGTCGTGCGCCTGCGGCCAGTCGTTCCACTAAACCTCGAGCGCTTCCCAAGGAGAACGCGACATGCGTCAGAAGATTGTTGCCGCGGCGGCGGCGCTTGCCATCCTCGCCAGCGGCGGCCTGGTCGGTTGCTCGAACGGCGACGACGGGTCGGCCAAGGCCTCCGGCGACTTCCCGTCCGTCCAGGTGGCCAAGGACAAGACGAAGGCCCCCGAGATCGGGAAGGGCTCCGGTAAGGCCCCCAAGAAGCTCGAATCGCGAGTCATCCGTGAGGGCAAGGGCGCGGCGATTAAAAAGACCGACACGGTCAGTGTCGACTACGTGGGCCAGACGTGGCAGGGCAACGTCTTTGACCAGAGCTACAACAAGACCTCCGGGCCGGCCGTCTTTCCCCTCGAGGGCGTCATTCCCGGCTGGCAGGACGGTCTGGCCGGCAAACACGTCGGCGACCGTGTCGAGCTCGTCATCCCGCCGGATCAGGCCTACGGCGACCAGGAGCAAAAGGACGCGTCCGGCAAGGTGACGATCCCCAAGAAGTCGACGCTCGTCTTCGTCGTTGACATTCTGGGCCACATCGACACGACTGACCTGTCGGCCCTCTCCAAGGCCAAGGAGACGGGCAACAAGATCCCCGACTGGCTGACGATCAGCGGCAAGCTGGGCGCCAAGCCCACCGTCAAGCTGAAGGAAGGCGCTGAAGCGCCCACCGAACAGCAGGTCATCATCCTGGCCGAGGGCAAGGGCCCGGCGATCGGCGCCGACGACTACGTCGCCGCGCATGTCACCGCGGTGCCGTTCGGCAACACCGACCAGGCGGTCTCGACGTGGGATCGTGGCGGGATGCAGGTGACGCAGGGTCCCGTCGGCTCCTCGCCGATGTACAACGGCATCAAGATCGGCACCCGTGCCCTCGTCATGACGCCCAAGGGCACCGCGTCGAACGAGCAGGCCGTGCCCGCGGCCGTCTACGTTGTCGACTACGGCGCCAAGATGTCCTCGGTGCGCGCGGACTCCGAGAAGGCAAAGAAGAAGTAGCCTCGGCGGCAACGCATACGACAACGGGGGCGGGACCTGATGGGTCCCGCCCCCGTTGGCGTTATCGGTGTCGTCACCAACCGGCGTCGGTGACGAGGAATCGCTGGCTAGGCGACGATCAGGCCGGAGTAGTTCGTGCGGGCCTGCGCGAAGCGCTTCGACACGGCCTCCCAGTTGACGACGTTCCACCACGCCTTGACGTAGTCGGCCTTGACGTTGAGGTAATCGAGGTAGAACGCGTGCTCCCACATGTCGAGCATGAGCAGCGGGACGACCCCGACGGGGACGTTGCCCTGCTGGTCAAACAGCTGGAACGTCACCAGGCGCGAGGCGATCGTGTCCCACGCGAGGACGGCCCAACCGGAGCCCTGGAGGCCGGTCGCCGCGGCCGTGAACTGCTTCTGGAAGGCGTCGAAGCTACCGAAGAACTCGGCGATCGCGTCGGCGAGCTCGCCCTCGGGCTGGCCGCCGCCGTCGGGCGACATGATCGTCCAGAAGATCGAGTGGTTGGTGTGCCCACCGAGGTTGAACGACAGGTTCTTTTCCCACAGGTTGATGGCGGCAAAATCGCCCTCCGCGCGGGCCTTTTCCAGGGCCTCGAGGGCGGCGTTCGCGCCCGCCACGTAGGTGGCGTGGTGCTTGTCGTGGTGCAGCTCCATGATGCGGCCCGAGATGTGGGGCTCGAGCGCCGCGTAGTCATAGGGCAGGTCGGGAAGGGTGTAAACGGACATTCTGTCTCCTCCTAGGTTTGCGAGACGTGGGTCTGGGCCCAACGTCCAGGCACTGCCAACGTATCGAACACTCCGAGAAAACGCGCGAGATAAGCATGAGCGCGCTCGGATAGTACGATGGGGAGTGACTGATCTGACAAACGGCCCGGGAGCCGGTGCCGCGGGTAAAGGAGAAGACATGGCCGACACCGATTACCTTGACTTGCTCGTCTACAGCGACGATTCGTCGCTGCGCAAAGACGTCATCGACGCCGTGGGGTCGCGTCCGGGCAAGGGCCTGCCGAAGGCCCGCTGGACCGAGGCCGCTACCGCCGCCGGCGCCCAGGACAAGGTTCACAACGGCAAGTTTGACGCCCTCGTCCTCGACGGCGAGACGACGAAGGTGTCGGGGATGGTCCTCGCCAAGACCCTGCTCGACCAGGAGGACGACGTCCCGCCGATGATCATCCTCGTGGCCCGTCCGCAGGACGAGTGGCTGGCCCGCTTCTCGGGTGCGGCCCGCAGCGTGGCGCTGCCCGTCGACCCGCTCGAGCTGCAGGAAGCCCTCGCCGACCTGCTGTCCTGACCCCCGAAACGAAAGACCGTTATGCCGACATTCCCCGAGCTCTTTGACACGTTCCGCGCACACAAGGATCTGACCTACGACCAGGCCGCCTGGGCGATGGATCAGATCATGACCGACAAAGTTCCCGCCGCCCAGATCGCCGGCTTCCTCATGGCGCTGGCGACGAAAGGCGAGACGGCAGAGGAAATCCGTGGCCTGGCCGACCGGATGCAGGCCCTGGCCCTCAAAGCCGACCTGCCCAGCGATGTCCTCGACATCGTCGGCACGGGTGGCGACGGGCTGAAGACCGCGAACATTTCGACGACGGCAGCCATGGTGTTGGCCGCGATGGGGGTCCCCGTCGTCAAGCACGGGAACCGGGCGACGACCTCGGCGTCCGGGTCGGCCGACGTCATGGAGGCCCTGGGGATCGACCTGTACTCGGATCCGCACGACGTCGAAAAGCTGTTTAACTCGTTGGGGATCACGTTCCTGTTCGCTAACGTCTTCCACCCGGCCATGCGCTTTGTCGCGCCGGTCAGGCGCGCGCTCGGGTACCCGACGGCGTTCAACATCCTCGGGCCCCTGACCAACCCCGCGCATCCGCGCGCCAGCGCGGTCGGCGTCGCTATGGAGGAGGCGGCGCCCGTCGTCGCCGGCGTCTTTGCCGGCCGCGGCAGCGACGCCCTCGTCTTCCGCGGCGCAACCACGCGGCTCGACGAGATGTCGCCGGCCGACCTCAACCAGGTGTGGGAGATCCACGACGGCGAGGTTTCGCGGCTGGATTTCGACGCCCAGACGATCGGGATCGCGCCCTGCGACGTCAACGATCTGCGTGGCGGCGACGCGGCCTTCAACGCCCGGATCATTCGCGACATCTTCGACGGCCAGGCTGGCCCGGTCGCCGACGCCGTCGCCCTCAACGTCGCCGCCGGCCTCATCGCCTACAACCGCACCGAGGGGTGCCGGGTTGGCGACGGGTCGTTCGCCGACCGCATGGCCCACGGCGTCGAACTGGCGCGCCAGACGATCGCGTCGGGCAAGGCCCGCCAGCTCATGGAAGAGTGGGCGGCGTTCGGCGTCGCCTAGGCGTCACCTCGTCGCCATCGAGAAGCTGCGTCTCCTGCCGGAGCGCAGCTTCTCCCATATCTGGGGCATGCTCCAGCCACCGTCGAGGGCGCAGGCCAGTGGCTGATCGGTGTCGAGGACGACAATCCTCGTGCCCGGCGCGGTGACCAGGCGGGCCAGCTCGATCGTCTCCTCCCACAGGGGCGTCTGGTCGGGCAGATCGGCCCGGTCCCACGCGTCGGTCATCGCCTCGAGGAGGGCGACGAGGTCGCGGGCGCGGGGCGCATACCCCGTCGCCACCATGCGGCCGAAACGGATTCCCGTGAGGCACCAGCCGCCGATCGTCGCGGGATGCGCGATGATCAGGCGGCGGGCGCGCAGCAATGGACCCGAGATCTCGGCCTGGCGGGCGGCACGCAGCAGAGCCTCGGCCCGGTTGGCCTTGTCGGCGGCCTCCTCGAAGCGCAGGTGCGCCGAATCGTCGGTAATCGCCGCCATCTGGTGCGTCACGGCGTCGACACAGTGCCCCTCGACCATCCGCGCGGCGGCGACGGCGGCCTGGCGGGCACCCTCGTTGTCGATGCCGTCGAGGCACGGGGCGCTGCATCGGCCCAGTTCGGCGAGGTAGCAGGGTGTGAGGCCCTGGGGATGGGCGGGGATGGTCATCGCGCACGTGCGGATGTCGGTGGCGTCGGTGATTGCCTGCGAGACGGCCGTGGCGGCGCGCCGCGACGAGACGGGTCCGAGCGAGCGCGCACGCGGATCCGGGGTCCGTGTGACTTTGAGCCGGGGGACGTCCTCGGCCGTTAGCTCGACGAACCAGTAGCGCTCGGGATGCATCGACTTGCGGTTGTAGACCGGCTTGAACCGGTCGATGTCGCGCAGCTCGAAGACCCTGGCCCACGCGACGCAGGCGGTCGGCCTCCACGACACGCGCTGGGCCTGCATCGTCATCTCGGCCATGCGGCCGCGCTGCTCGGCCGCCGTGAAGTACGAGGCGACGCGGTGCGCCAGCGACGTTGCCGACCCCACGTAGACGACGTCACCCGGCGCCGTGTGGAAACGGTAGACGCCGGGACGGTCGGGGAGGCCGCGGGCCAGCGAAGCACGGGCGCGGCGGGCGGGACGCACCGGCTTCGCCACCGTCACCAGGTCGTTCGCGTGCGTGAGACCGAACGGTCGGGCCAGGTCAACGAGGCCGGCGAGAACGTCGACGGTGGCCTCGGCGTCGTCGAGGGCGCGGTGGCTGGGCCGGGTCCGCGTGCCGAAGTACTGGGCCAGCGTGCCCAGGCGGTGGTTGGCGACCTGAGGGCGGGGGAGGACGAGGCGCGCGAGCGTCAACGTGTCGATGACGGCCAGGGGCGGCCACGCCATCTGGTGGTCGCGCCACGCGCGCTTGAGGAGCCCCACGTCGAAGGGTGCGTTGTGGGCGACGATGCCCCAGGCGCCGTCGAGCAGCTGGGCAAACTGGGGGAGGACGTCCTCGATCCCGGGAGCGTGGATGACGTCGGCGTTGCGGATTCCCGTGAGGGCGGTGATGGCCGGCGGGATCGGTTGGCGGGGGTTGACGAACGTCGAGTAGCGGTCGAGGATCTCGCGTCCGCGAATTCGGCACGCCCCGATTTCCGTAATTGCGGCCTGTGCACCCAGTCCGGTGGTCTCGAGGTCGACGACGACCAGGTCGATATCGGAAAGAAGGGGCCCGTCGCCGTCGAGGGTGGCTTGGGCCAGTTCGCCCTCGCCTCGCATCCGGTCGGCGAGGACACTACCGGCCCGCTGACCGGCTACCACCAGTCCGTCGCCGGGGCGATGTCGCCTCATACCGCCGCGCCGTTACCTGGCCCGCGATGCCGAGGCGCCGACTTAGCGATCGCCACCCCCAGGCCGATGAGTGCGAGCAGCCAGATGACGGCGACCCAATGAGGTGGGTTGATATCCGTCGCGACCAGGACAATTGGCAGGGCAAGGACGAGGACGATCGCGATGACGATGAGGGTGGCGCGCAGCGACCACTGGCGGCCTGGATCGGGTGGCGTGAACCCCTCGGTGTCGGGGGCGAGGGAATAATCGCGCGGACCTGTTGGCTTAGTCGCGTCGGTGTCGATGTCGTCGAGGTCGGCGATCAGACGTTCGAATTCGCGGTCAACACGAGACTCTTCTCGCTTTTTCTTTGGTCTGGGCCACGTCCACCACTTATCCGCCATAAAGTGAAGGGTAGTCTATACGTCAGCGTTAGTCGTTGCAGCGAGGCAGAAGGGAAGGCCCAACCCATGTTTTACCGGCTCCTCAAGATCATTGTTGGCCCGCTGTTGAAGCTGATCTATCGACCATGGATCAAAGGCGCCGAGAACATCCCCAAGACGGGACCGGCGATCCTCGCGTCGAACCACCTGGCGGTCATCGACTCGTTCTTCCTTCCCATGCTCATCGACCGCGAGGTCGTCTTCATGGGCAAGTCCGATTACTTCACGGGCAAGGGACTCAAGGGGCGCCTCGTCGCCTCGTTCATGCGGGCCGTCGGCACCATCCCGGTCGACCGCTCGGGTGGCAAGAAGTCGCTGGCCGCTCTCCACACCGGCCTCAAGCGTCTCAACGAGGGTGGCCTGTTCGGCATCTACCCGGAGGGCACGCGCAGCCCTGACGGGCGCCTCTACCGCGGCAAGACGGGCGTCGCCCGCCTCGCCCTCGAATCCGGGGCACCGGTCCTGCCCGTCGCGATGATCGGCTCGAACATCGCCCAGCCGATCGGCACCCGCATTCCGCGCCTGCACCGCGTCGGCGTCATCATCGGCGAGCCGCTCGACTTCTCGCGCTACCGCGGCCTGGAAAACGACCGCTACGTCCTGCGCGCCATTACCGACGAGATCATGTACAACCTCATGGTGCTGTCGGGCCAGGAATACGTCGACCTCTACGCGGCCGACGTCAAGAAGCAGCTGGCGGCCGAGGGCAAGTTCTCCGGCCCCGTCCCCGGCGGTGCACCCGGCGGGCGTCCGGTTCCGGACGTGCAGGCGCCCACCCCGCCGGCCGACACCGACTCGTCGGACGACAAGTCTGATCAGTCCTAGCGACCCCGCACACGCGGTCTCCGCGTATGCGACCCGCCCCCGTTAGACTGGGGGAGCTCACGCGTTTACGCGCTACAACCAGATCTGGAGGATCAATGACCATTCGTCGCGTTGCCTTGTTGACCGCAGGCGGCTTCGCCCCCTGCCTGTCCTCGGCAGTCGGTGGCCTCATCCAGCGTTACACCGAGCTCGATCCGTCGATCGAGATCATCGGGTACCTGCACGGCTACCATGGCCTGTTGACCGGAAACTACATCACGGTCGACGAAGAAGGCCGTAAGCAGGCCGGAGTCCTGCACCGTTTCGGCGGTTCGCCGATCGGTAACTCGCGCGTCAAGCTCACGAACGTTGACGACCTCGTTAAGCGCGGGCTCGTCGCCGAGGGCGAGGACCCGCTGAAGGTCGCCGCCGAGCGCCTTGTCGAGGACAAGGTCGACGTGCTCCACACCATCGGTGGTGACGACACGAACACGACGGCTGCCGACCTGGCCGCCTACCTCAAGGAAAACGACTACGACCTCACCGTCGTCGGTCTGCCCAAGACGATCGACAACGACGTCGTGCCGATCCGCCAGTCGCTCGGCGCCTGGACGGCCGCCGAAGAGGGCGCGCGTTTCGCGGCTAACGTCATCGGCGAGTGCCGCGTGTCGCCGCGCATGCTCATCGTCCACGAGGTCATGGGCCGTAACTGTGGCTGGCTCACCGCCGCGACCGCCCGCAAGTACAGCGAGTGGCTGGACGAGCAGGAGTGGGCCCCGTCGCTGGGCCTGGGCCGCGAGCACTGGGACATCCACGCGGTCTTCGTTCCCGAGGCCCGCATCGACATTGACGCCGAGGCCGACCGCCTGCGCAAGATCATGGACGCGTCGGGTAACGTCAACATCTTCCTCTCGGAGGGCGCCGGCCTGTCCGAGATCGTCGCCCAGCTCGAGGCGGACGGCGAAGAGGTTCAGCGCGACCCGTTTGGCCACGTCAAGCTCGACACGATCAACCCCGGCCAGTGGTTCGCCAAGCAGTTCGCCGCCAAGATCGGCGCCGAGAAGGTGCTCGTCCAGAAGTCGGGCTACTTCTCGCGTGCGGCCGCCGCGAACGCCGAGGACCTGCGCCTCATCCAGTCGATGACGGACTTCGCCGTCGACGCGGCGATGCGTGGCGAGTCGGGCGTCGTCGGCCACGACGAGGAAGACGGCGACATCCTCAAGGCTGTCCCGTTCCCGCGGATTAAGGGCGGCAAGCCGTTCGACATCTCGCAGCAGTGGTTCGTCGACCTCATGAGCAAGATCGGCCAGAAGCTCGAGCCGGCTGCTCAGTAACCGAATAGCGAATGTGTGGGGCGGGTCCGTTACGCGGAACCGCCCCACACGTCTACCCGCCACTCACTACAGTGTGAACCATGCGCCCCGAGAACGTTGACGCCCTCAATTCCTGGCGGACCTGCCCCGTTAGCCAGCAGCCGAACTACGGCGACCCGCAGGAGGTCGCCCGTGTCGTTGCCGACTTGCGCAGCCGACCTCCGCTCGTCTTCGCGGGCGAGGCCGACCGTCTGTTGACGAAGCTGGCGGCGGCCTCCCGGGGCGAGGCGTTTGTCCTCACCGGCGGCGACTGTGCCGAAACGTTTGCCGAGTCGACGGCGGACCGGCTGCGGCTCAAGATCCAGACGATCCTCCAGATGGCGATCGTCCTCACCTACGGCTCGTCGATGCCCGTCATCAAGATGGGGCGAATGGCCGGGCAGTACGCGAAACCCCGCTCCAGCGACGTCGAGACGGTCGACGGCACGACCCTGCCGTCGTACCGCGGCGATGCGGTCAACGAGTTCACGTTCACCGAGACGGCGCGCGAGCCCGACCCGAACCGGCTCATCGAGATGTACACGCGCTCGGGCACGTCGCTCAACCTCATCCGCGCGTTCACCCTGGGCGGCTACGCGGACCTGCGCCGCGTCCACCAGTGGAACAAGGGCTTCACGGCAAACCCGGCCTATGCCCGCTACGAGGCGCTGGCCGGCGACATCGAACGCGCCGTCAGGTTCATGTCGGCGGCGGGCGTCCAGTTCGACGCGTTGAGCACGGTCGACTTCTACTCGTCACACGAGGCGCTGCTCATGGAGTACGAGGCCGCGATGACGCGCGAGGACTCGCGGACGGGCAAGCTCTACGACACGTCGGCACACTTCCTGTGGATCGGCGAGCGCACACGCGACCCCGAGGGCGCCCACGTCGAGTTGCTGAGTAAGGTCGTCAACCCCATCGGCGTCAAGCTGGGGCCCGACGCGACCGGCGACGACATCGTCCGTCTCATCGACCGCCTCAACCCCGAAGGCGAGCCAGGTCGCCTCACCTTCATCACCCGGATGGGCGCCGACCGGATCGCCGACGAGCTGCCGCGTATCATCGACGTCGTCCGCCGGGACGGCCGCCCGGTCGTCTGGGTGTGCGACCCCATGCACGGCAACACGACGACCTCGGCGACGGGCTACAAGACCCGCGATTTCGCGACGATCATGCGCGAGGTCCACCAGTTCTTCGACGTCCACGCCGCCGAGGGGACGATTCCTGGCGGTATCCACGTCGAGATGACGGGAGACGACGTGACCGAGGTGCGTGGCGGCTCGGAGACGATCGACGACGAGCGGCTGGCCGAGCGCTACGAGACCCGCGTCGACCCGCGCCTCAACCACCAGCAGTCGCTCGAGCTGGCGTTCCAGGTGGCCGAGCTGCTGCAGGCGAGGCCTCTGTCGAAGTCGGCGGTCGACGCCCTCACCGCGGACGTTCCGGCCTTCTGACGATCGGCGGGTCAGCGCGCCGGGCATGCGCCGGCGTGGGCCTCCCGGTGTGTGGGCGGATTCGCGGGACAGGCGGACCTACACGTAGTCCAGGGTGATCGTCGTGCCCACCTTGACCTTGGTGCCGGCGGCGGGCGTCTGGTCGTAGACGTGGTCCGGGTCGAGCCCCAACAGTCGCGAGCGCCGGGTCGACGTGAGCTTTTGGGCCTTGAGCATCTGCTCGGCTTCGGCCATCGTCTTTCCACGGACGTTGGGGACCGTCACCATTTCGGGGCCCTTCGAGACGACAAAGGTGACCTTGTCGCCCTTGAACAGGCCCGGGCCCGGCTTGGGATCCTGGCTGATGATCTGTCCCTCGGGGACGGTGTCGGAGAATTCCTCGCCCGACGCGGCACCGGTGAGCCCGGCGGCGGTCAGGGCCTTTTGCGCGTCGTCGACGCTCATCCCGGTGATCGTCGGGACGGTGACGGGCTCGCGGCCCTTCGAGATGACGAGGTCGATGCGTGAATCGTGGGGCAGGACCGTGCCCGGATCCGGCGAGATGCGGATGACCTGGTCTTTTGCCACGGTGTCCGAGTATTCTTCGGTGACTTCGCCGACGGTGAGGGGCACCTTCTTCAGCAGGGCCTCGGCCTCGGCGCGGGTCTTGCCGGGCAGCCCGTCGGGGACGGTGACGGTCTTGACGCCCTGGGACACCCACAGGGTGACGACCTGCTTCTTCGTCACGGAGGCGCCGGCCTTCGGATTCGTCCTCGTCACCCGGCCAGCCTTCACCGTGTCGGAATACTCGACGTCGCGTTTCGTTGTCAGGCCCGCGTCCTTGAGCGTCTTCTCGGCGGTGGCGACGGGCTTGTTCGACACGTCGGGGATGGCGATGTGGTGACCGGGTCCAACGAGGTACCACCATGCCGCCCCGGCGCAGCAGAGGATGCCGGCGAGGATGAGGATCACACCGATGAGGCGGCGCCACTTGATCTGGCGGCGACGCTTTTTCGCTGGAGGGGCGGGCGGGGTCGGGGGAGTGGCGGACTCGAGCGTGGACGTCTTGTGGCGCGTCGCCATCGGCTGCGTGTGGGCCTGGGCGTCGGTGCCTGGGACATCAGACCGCTGGGCCATGACGGGGGCGGGAATGGCCTGACGGGTGCGCAGCAGCTCGCGGAGCGCCTGCTCACCGTTCGCCGGTCGATCCGCGGGATCCTTGGCGGTGAACAGGGCAAACAGCTCGTCGACCTCGGTGGGAATCCACCGTTGGGCGTCGGTGGGACGCGGCAGTTCGTCGTTGACGTGATGCCAGGCCACGCGGATCGCGGGCTCGTCGGCGTAGGGGGTCTGGCCGACGAGCAGCTCGTAGAGGATGATGCCGGCGGAATAGATGTCGGAGGGCGCCCCGGACGCGCCCTGCGCGACGACCTCGGGGGCCATGTAGGCGACCGTGCCCATGACGGTGCCGGTGGTCGTGCCCGTCGCGGCCGTCACCGCGTGGGCGAGGCCGAAATCGGCGACCTTGACGTCGCCTTCGTCGGAGAGGAGGACGTTCTCGGGCTTGATATCGCGGTGGATGATGCCGCGTCGATGGGCGGCGGCCAACGCCCGCAGCAGGCTTTCGAGGACGTCGAAGGCCCGCCCGAGGGTGAACGAGCCACAGCGGGTCAGCTCGGAGCGGAGGTTACGGCCCTCGACCAGCTCCATAACGAAGTAGCCGCGCCCGTCGATTTCGCCCTGATCATGGATTGCGACGATACCGGGATCGTGAAGCTGCGCGGCCGCCGACGCCTCGGCGCGAAAACGCGTCACCAGCGTGGGATCGAGCGCCAGATGCGGGTGAATGACCTTGAGGGCGACATCGCGCCCCAGCCGCATGTCGTGGGCACGATAGACGCTGGCCATGCCGCCGGCCGCGAGGAATTCGTCGACACGGTAGCGGCCGTCAACTTCGGTCCCCAGCAGGGGATCGGCTCCCTGCACGGGGGTCGGAATGGTCTCGGGCTGCTCCATGGTGGCCAGTGTATGCGAGGAGGCGAGAAACACCGATACGCGACGCGGAGCGAGTGGCAGGCTCACATTGTCCGCAACATCCCGTAGGGTAGAACCCATGACGTATGAGGCTTTGCCCCTGCCCGATATTGCTGAACGACTGGGCGTCAAATACACCCGTGTACGCCAGCTGGTCGCCGACCACAAACTGCTGGCCTACCGCAACGATGACGGCATCCTTGTCGTCCCCGAGGTCTGCCTGGTCGAGGAGGACGGCCGCACCATCCCCCTGCCGGATCTGCGGGGCACGCTCCTCACCCTGCTGGACGGCGGTTTCACCACCGAAGAAGCCGGCCGCTGGCTGTTGACCCCGCACCCCGTGCTGGGGCGCGAACCCATCGAGCTGCTGCGCGAGGGCGCCCACAAGCGCGTCAACCGCCAGGCCCGCGCCGAGGCGTTCTAGGCCACTAGGCGTTGCGGTCGACCAGGGTGTCGGCCAACCACTCGCACGCCTCGCGGCCCAGCCGCGGCAGCGCCAGCTGGTCAAGGGCGTCGAGACCCTCGTGGGTGTACTCGGCGATCCGCTTCTCGTGCTCGGCCCTGGCTCCGCAGTGGGTGATGATCGTCCGTGCCCTCTCGATGTCGTCGTCGGTCAGCCTGGGGCGGCCCAGGTGGCTGTCGAGCCAGGCGGCGTCGGAGCTGTTCGCGCGCTTCAGCGTGAGAGCGACGAGCACGGTGCGCTTGCCTTCGCGGAGGTCGTCGCCACTGGGCTTGCCGGTGACGTCCGAGTTACCGAAGACCCCGAGATCGTCGTCGCGCATCTGGAAGGCCAGGCCCCAGGGGGTCGTGATGGCGTCGAGCCGCGCGACGAGGTCCGGGCCGGCCCCCGCGAGGAGGGCGCCCAGCGCGACCGGGTGGACGGCGGAATAGCGCGCCGACTTGTGGAGGATGACCGCCATCGCGGCCTCCACGGCATTGGGCCCGGCGGACTCGTGCTCCGCCCTCACGTCTAGCTGCTGCCCGACGGCGACCTCGCGGGTGAGGGTCGACCAGCGTGCCCACGCGGCATCGTTTCCGCGACACGCTTGACCGGCGGCGTCACAGGCCGCGGCGAGCAGGTAGTCGCCGGCGAGGATCGCTGCGGCTTGGCCATAGACGTGGGCGTCGCCCGTCCAGCCCGACTGCGCGTGCATACGCGAGTAGGCGACGTGGAGGGCGGGCATCCCGCGGCGGGTCGCGGCGTGATCGATGATGTCGTCGTGGATGAGGGCGTGGGCTTGGTAGAGCTCGAGCGCCAAGCCTAAGGACACGAGGGCGTCGGTGGGCTCCGGTTCTCCGCCAGCGGCGAGCCAGCCGGCGGCAGCCGCGGCCGCACGGGTACGCTTGCCCCGCCGGAGGAACGGGAGGATCGGCGTCAGGAAGTCCTCGGTGCGACCCGTCATCGAAAACTCGGAGATTCCCGCGGCGATCACCTCGGAGATTTGGGCGTCGAGCTGCTCCTTACACCTGTCGGCAAGCGCAAAAGCCATCGATGAGTCCTTTCGTCAGGCCGGATGTACCACATCCCTAGGCGGGTGTCTATACTTCCGTGCGAGAAAATCTGCGACAAGCGGTTATAATTGTCCGGCGCGCCGTTTTGAGCGCGCATGCTTTTGGCATCATTTACGGTCTCGGAGGAAAGGTTGTCGTGACGCCTCGTAGCCCTCAAGCCCCTGAAAACCAGGTTAGCACCGACGCGACCCAGGCCGCGGAAACCGACGCGACACCAAAGCCCGCAACGAAGAAAACGCCCGCGCGCAAGAGCCCGGCAAAGAAGACGACGACGCGGAAGGCCGCCACGAAGAAGGCGACGGCGACGAAGGCTGCGGAGGTCGCGGCCGACGACGCCACTGTCGCCGAGGAGAAGTCGGCCGAGAAGAAGCCGGCGGCCAAGAAGGCCACGCGCAAGACGACGACGCGCAAGACCGCGGCGAAGAAGACGACCGCGAAGAACGCCGAGGAGCCGGCGGAAGCCGTTGCCGACGACGCCGCCGTGTCCGAGGAGAAGCCGGCGGCGAAGAAGGCGACGCGCAAGACCGCGGCGAAGAAGACGACCGCGAAGAAGGCCGAGGAGCCGGCGGAAGCCGCGGCTGTCGCCGAGGAACCGGCCGCGACCGAAGACAAGCCGGCCGCGAAGAAGGCGACGCGCAAGACCTCCGCGAAGAAGGCCGCCGGTAAGTCCACGGTGCGCCGCGCCAAGAAGCGCGCCGAGACCGAACAGAGGGCTGCGGAGGCCCAAGCCGAGGCCAATCTCGCTGTCGCCGACGACCTCGCCGAGCTCGACGCGATGCCGCGCCCGGCGCGCAAGCCCAAGAAGCGGGCGATGATGAAGCGTCGGCGCACCCCGGTCAAGGACGAGAAGGCCAAGAAGACGGGGACGTTCACGCTGTCGGAGAAGGACGAGACGGACGAGCCGGCCCAGCAGGTCACCGTCGCCGGTGCCACGGCCGACCCGGTCAAGGACTACCTCAAGCAGATCGGCAAGGTGCCCCTGCTCAACGCCGCGGAAGAGGTCGACCTCGCCCGACGCATCGAGGCGGGCCTTTACGCCGAGCACCTCATCCACGAGCACGGCGACGAGATGTCCAGCAAGGAGCGTCGCGACCTCAACCAGCTCGCCGTCGACGGTCAGCACGCGAAGAACCACCTGCTCGAGGCCAACCTCCGCCTCGTCGTCTCGCTGGCGAAGCGCTACACGGGGCGCGGCATGCTGTTCCTCGACCTCATCCAGGAGGGCAACCTCGGCCTCATCCGCGCGGTCGAGAAGTTCGACTACACGAAGGGCTACAAGTTCTCGACGTACGCGACGTGGTGGATCCGGCAGGCGATCACGCGCGCCATGGCCGACCAGGC
This sequence comes from uncultured Actinomyces sp., assembly GCA_900545825.1. GTDB lineage: Bacteria > Actinomycetota > Actinomycetes > Actinomycetales > Actinomycetaceae > Nanchangia. The sequence continues at coordinate 50,447 of URAS01000014.1, read as the reverse complement.
GCGGACGATCCGCATCCCCGTCCACATGGTCGAGGTCATCAACAAGCTCGCCCGCGTCCAGCGCCAGATGCTTCAGGACCTGGGCCGCGAGCCCACGCCGGAAGAGCTGGCCAAGGAACTCGACATGACGCCGGAGAAGGTCGTCGAGGTCCAGAAGTACGGCCGCGAACCGATTTCGCTCCACACGCCGCTGGGCGAGGACGGCGACTCGGAATTCGGCGACCTCATCGAGGACTCGGAGGCCGTGGTCCCCGCCGACGCCGTCAGCTTCACCCTGCTGCAGGAGCAGCTACGGCGCGTCCTCGACACGCTGTCCGAGCGCGAGGCCGGCGTCGTCTCGATGCGTTTCGGCCTGGGTGACGGGCAGGCGAAGACCCTCGACGAGATCGGCAAGGTCTACGGCGTGACGCGCGAGCGCATCCGCCAGATCGAGTCGAAGACCATGTCGAAGCTGCGCCACCCCTCGCGTTCGCAGGTGCTGCGCGACTACCTCGACTAAATCCTCCCTCCCGGCGCCCACCCGACCGATTCACTTCGGCGGGTGGGCGCCGGCGTTTCTCCGCCGCGATGCCGGACGTAAGTCTGGGGTCGCGGCATTTTTGCGGGCAAACCGTCATTTCCCCCGTCCAATTGGCGCCCGACGAGCGCATCTGCGGCATCGGCACCCGTAGTCTGGACGTGACGAATCTCTCACGCGCCGGGAGAAGGAGGTACCTCATGGGTGCGCCACGCGTGGCGACGGGCCCAGGCGACACAGTGACGGTTCAGGCAAGCGGGCGGGCCAGGCCGTCCAACGTCACCCTCAAAGCGATCATGGCGGTGACGGGCACGATTTTCGCCCTCTTCGTCTTCGTCCACATGGTCGGCAACCTCAAGGTCTTCTTGGGGCCCGAGGACTACAACGCCTACGCCAAGTTCCTGCGGACCCTCGCCTATCCGCTGCTTCCCTACGAGGGCGCCCTGTGGATCTTTCGAGCCGTCCTCCTCGTCTGCCTCGTCCTCCACGTGTGGGCAGGGCTCACCGTGTGGTACCGGGGACGGAGGGCACGCGGCGGCCACGGCCGGGAAGGCATGGCGCCGCTGACGTGGACGGCGCGGACGATGGTGCTGTCCGGCCTCGTCGTCTTCTGCTTCCTCGTCGTCCACCTGCTCGACCTGACGATCGGCGCCGGGGTCCAGTCTGACCGCTTCCACGAGCCGGTCAAGGTGGGGGCCGCCGCGACGGCGTACCAGTTCTCGGCGTACGAGAACCTCGTCGCCAGCCTCTCGCGGCCCGGCATGGCGATCTTCTACACGCTCGTCATGGTCATCATCGCCATCCACATCGCCCAGGGCGCCTACAACACCGTCCACGACTTCGGCATGACCGGGCCCAGGCTTCGGTCCGTCTGGTTCGTCGTCGGCCTCCTCATCGCCCTGTCAATCGTCCTCGCCAACGGCGCGATTCCCCTGCTCATTCTTTCGGGGGTGATCTCATGAGCATGGTCAAGTCCCTCGTTGAGGGCGCCCTCCGCATGATCAACGAACATGAGGACGCGGCGGCCCAGGCTCCGGTGAATGGCCTCGCCGCCCCATCCTCGCCAGCGGAGGCCGGGGCGGAGGTCCCGCCGCCGCTCGCCGGCGCCGATTACAGCGTGGGAGCGAACCTCGACGCGAAGGTGCCCGACGGCGACCCCTTGACGGCGTGGGAGCGCCGCTGCTCCGAGTACCGGCTGGTCAACCCGGCGAACCGGCGGAAGATGTCGGTCATCGTCGTCGGCGCCGGCCTGGCCGGGTCGGGGGTTGCGGCGACGCTGGGCCAGCTGGGTTACCACGTCGACTGCTTCAGCTTCCATGATTCGCCCAGGCGCGCCCACTCCGTTGCCGCGCAGGGCGGCATCAACGCGGCGCGGGCCCGCAAGGTTGACGGCGACTCGCTCAAGCGGTTCGTCAAGGACACCGTGAAAGGTGGCGACTATCGCGGCCGCGAGGCCGACGTCGTCCGTCTGGGCCGCGAGTCCGTGAGAGTCATCGACCATATGTACGCGATCGGGGCGCCCTTCGCCCGCGAGTATGGCGGCCAGCTCGCCACGCGCTCGTTTGGTGGCGTCCAGGTGTCGCGCACCTACTACACGCGCGGCGAGACCGGCCAGCAGCTCGAAATTGCCTGCTCGCAGGCCCTCCAGGCGCAGATCGACGCGGGCACCGTGACGATGCATACGCGCACCGAGATGCTCGACCTCATCGTCGCCGACGGGCGCGCACAGGGCATCGTGACCCGCGACCTCCTGAGCGGCGAGATCCGAGCCTGGACGGCGCACGTCGTCGTCCTCTGCACCGGCGGCTACGGCTCGGTTTACCACTGGTCGACCCTCGCGAAAGGCTCGAACGCGACGGCGACGTGGCGCGCCCACCGCAAGGGCGCCTATTTCGCCTCGGCGTGCTTCGTTCAGTTCCACCCGACCGCACTGCCGGTCAGCTCGCATTGGCAGTCGAAGACCACGCTGATGAGTGAGTCGCTGCGCAATGACGGACGCATCTGGGTGCCCATTAAGCCCGGCGACGACCGGGCGCCGGGCGATATTCCGGAGGACGAACGCGACTACTACCTCGAGCGGAAGTATCCGGCGTTCGGTAATCTCACGCCGCGCGATGTCGCGTCGCGCAACGCGAGGACCCAGATTGATGCCGGACGTGGCGTCGGGCCGCTTCACAACTCGGTGTACCTCGACTTCCGCGACGCGATCGAGCGGCTGGGGAAGGAGGTCATCGCCGAACGTTATGGCAACCTCTTCGACATGTACCTCGACGCGACGGGGGAGAACCCCTACGAGGTCCCCATGCGGATCGCACCGGGCGCCCACTTCTCGATGGGCGGCCTATGGGTCGACTTCGACCAGATGAGCACGATCCCCGGCCTGTTCGTCGGCGGCGAAGCGTCGAACAACTATCACGGCGCGAACCGGCTGGGCGCGAACTCGCTGCTGTCGGCCAGCGTCGACGGGTGGTTCGTCCTCCCGCTGTCGATCCCCAACTACCTCGCGGGATTCGTCGGCAAGAAGCCGTTGTCGACCGACTCGCTCGAGGCAAAACAGGCCGTCCACGACGTCGAGGAGCGGATCAACCGGTTCTGCTCGATCGGCGGTACCCATCGGCCCGAGTGGTTCCACCGCAAGCTCGGCGACATCCTCTACGCCGGCTGCGGCGTCAGCCGCGACGAGGCCGGCCTCCTTGAGGCGCTCGCCGCCGTCCGCGACCTGCGCGAGGAATTCTGGCGCGACCTCAAGGTTGTCGGTGGGCCTGAGCGGCTCAACCAGGAACTCGAGAAGGCCGGCCGCGTCGCCGACTTCATCGAGCTGGGCGAAATCATGATCCTCGACGCCCTCGACCGGCGTGAATCCGCCGGCGCCCACTTCCGCAGGGAATACGCCACCGCCGAGGGCGAGGCCAAACGTAACGACGACGAGTGGTGTTCGGTCTCGGCGTGGGAGACGACGCCGGAGGGCAGCCATATCCGTCACAGCGAGCCGCTGTCGTTCTCGCTGATCGACCTGCAGGTGAGGGATTACCGATGAAGGTGACACTGGAGATCTGGAGGCAAGACGGTCCCCGGGACGCCGGGCATTTCGAGACCTATGTCGTCGAGGACGCCGAGAGCGAGTGGAGCATCCTCGAGCTCCTCGACCGCCTCAACGACCAGCTGATCGACGAGGGCAAGGAACCCGTCGTCTTCGAGTCCGACTGTCGCGAGGGCGTGTGCGGATGCTGCGGGTTCCTCGTCAACGGGAAACCGCACGGGCCGCTGCCGAACACCCCGGCGTGCCGACAGCACCTGCGGGCGTTCCCGTCGATTCGGCGGTTCAGAATCGAGCCATTCCGCTCTGCGGCGTTCCCCGTGATCCGCGACCTTGCGATCGACCGGAGTGCCCTCGACGAGCTCATCCGCGCCGGTGGCACCGTCGATGTGATGACGGGGACGGCGCCCGACGCCGACTCGATACCCCAGCCGAAGGAACAGGCCGAGCAGGCCCTTGACTTCGCCTCGTGCATCGGGTGTGGCGCGTGCGTCGCGGCCTGCCCGAACGGTGCGGCCATGCTGTTCGCCGGGGCGAAGCTCTCGCACCTCGCCCTCATGCCCCAGGCCGGACACGAGCGGTCGCGGCGGGCCCGGCGGATGGTCGCCGCCCTCGACGCGTATTTCGGGCCGTGCTCGCTCTACGGCGAGTGCGCCAAGGCCTGCCCCGCGGGGATTCCGTTGACTGCCGTCGCCCGCGTCAACCGCGAGCGCTACCGCGCGGGGTTCCGGGGGAGGACCCGCGACAACTAGGGGCCCAGCGACCCGCTTGTTGCCCACCATGTGAACGTTTCTGTGTCACATGGTGGGCGGTGGCGATGATGGGGGCATGTCGACTCAAGCCCCCGTCGCCTCAGTCCCGTCTCACACCACGACCGAGGAGGACCGCTCGGCGCGCATCGCCGTCACCGTGTTCCCCCTCATCATGATCGCGGCCTTTGCCGCGGCGTTCCTCTTTCCCGGCGTCTTCAAGCCGCTGGGCGCCGGCACGACGATCGCCCTCGGCATCATTATGTTCGGCATGGGCCTCACGCTCACGCCCCCGGACTTTGCCGTCGTTATCCGCAAGCCCGTGCCGGTCCTCGTGGGCGTCGCCGCCCAGTTCGTCGTCATGCCGCTGCTCGGCCTCGTCCTCGCGACGCTGTTCCGCCTGCCGCCGGAGCTGGCCGCCGGCGTCATCCTCGTGGGGTGCGCACCGGGCGGCACGTCGTCGAACGTCATTTCCTACCTTGCCAAGGGCGACGTCGCCCTGTCGGTGACGATGACGGCGATCTCGACGCTGCTCTCGCCGCTCCTCACGCCCTTGCTCACGCTGGCGCTAGCGGGCCAATACCTGCCCGTGTCGGCCAGCGCGATGATGCTGTCGATCGTCAAGATCGTCCTCGTGCCCGTCGTCGCGGGCCTCGTCGTCCGGCTTGTGGCCAAGGACCTTGTCGCCCGCGTCGTCCCCGCCCTGCCGTGGGTGTCGGTCGCCGGCATCGCCTACGTCCTCCTGGCCGTCGTCGCGGCGTCCTCCGACGCGATCCGCGCGACGGGCATCCTCGTCCTCGCCGTCGTCGTCCTTCACAATGGGTGCGGCTACGCCCTGGGCTACGCGGTGGCGCGCGTGACGAAGGCGCCGCGGAAGGCGGCGCGGGCAATCTCTATCGAGGTCGGCATGCAGAACTCCGGCCTGGCCGCGGGCCTCGCTGCGCAGTACTTCTCGCCCGCGGCCGCGCTGCCGGCGGCCGTGTTCTCGGTGTGGCACAACGTCTCGGGCGGCCTCGTCGCCGCGTGGTGGCGCCGCCACGACGACTAGGCTCGTCCGTTCTGCAAAAAGGTCGCCTCCTGCGGGAAACCGCAGGAGGCGACCTGACGTTTCGGGGCGCTGAGGGGGCCTACTTTTCGGCGAACATGCCGTTGCGGCCGTCCTCGACACGCTGGGCGGATTCGAGCGCCGACGCGTACTCACGGGCGTGGTGGGCACAGAACAGCAGCTGGCCCGAGCGCATGAAGGCGCGCACCCACGCCTGCGCGCCGCAGACGTCGCAACGGTCGGCGGTCGTAAAGAGGTCGGCCGCTTCGGAGGCAGTAAGGGTATCAGTCTGTGTCATGTCTCCATGATGGGGAGTTCTGTCGATCCGGCCAAACGGGAAGGGGGACTTTCGCCATGGGCCGAAACCGCCAGCGGGCCTAATCGGAAAGTGACACCCGTGTGTCCTAGCATGGGTCATCGTGACACCTACTCCATCTTCGACGTACGACGGCTCCCATCTGCAGGTCCTCGAGGGCCTCGAGGCCGTGCGCATGCGGCCGGGCATGTATATCGGCTCGACCGACCTGCGCGGGCTCATGCACTGCCTGTGGGAGGTCATCGACAACTCGGTGGACGAGGCGCTGGTCGGTCATTGCGACCGGATCACCATCACGCTTCACGCCGACGGGTCGGCCAGCGTGGCCGACAACGGCCGCGGTATCCCGGTCGACGAGGTTCCCGGGACGGGGATGAGCGGTGTCGCCGTCGTCTTTACCAAGCTCCACGCGGGCGGCAAGTTTGGCGGCAGCTCGTACGGATCGGTCGGCGGCCTCCACGGCGTCGGCGCCTCGGTCGTCAACGCGCTCTCGCAGCGCCTGGACGTCCAGGTCACCCGCGGCGGTAAGCGTTACGGGTTGGAGTTTCGGCGCGGCAGCGCGGGGACGTTCGTCGACTCGGGCGAGCCCAGCCCCCATGCGGCATTCACCGAGGCCGACCCCGCCGGCGCCCTCCGCGTCACCGGCAAGGCGCGCCGCGGCGTCACCGGGACGACGGTGAGGTTCTGGCCCGATCCCGACATCTTCCCAGACGCGGCGGCCGACGGCTTTGACGTCGAGCTGCTGCTGGCCAGGGTCAGGCAGACGTCCTTCCTCGTGCCCGGCCTGACGATCATCGTCGAAGATCAGCGCCGCGAGGAACCGCTGCACGAGGAGGTTCGACACGACGGGGGAGTCGTCGACTACGTCGACTACTTGAGCCCCGATGCCGCCGTCACCGACGTGTGGCGGATCACCGGGGAACGCACGTACTCGGAGACCGTGCAGGCCCTGGACGAGGAGTCGGGCCAGATGACGACGCAGACGCTCGAACGGACGTGCCTCGTCGACGTCGCGCTGAGGTGGGGTGTCGGCTACGACACGATCGAGCGGTCCTACGTCAACATCGTCGCCACCCCGATGGGTGGCACCCACGTCGCCGGCTTCGAGGCCGGCCTCGTCAAGGTCGTCCGCCAGGCGATCGCCCAGAATCGCAAGTCCAAGCGGCTCAAGCTCGGGGCCAAGGAAGCGAAGATCGAGAAGGACGACGTCATGGCCGGCCTCACCGCGGTCATCTCGGTGCGCCTGCCGGAGCCGCAGTTCGAGGGCCAGACGAAAGAAGTCCTCGGGACCCCGCAGGTGCGCGCCGCCGTCAACTCCGTCGTCACCGAGGGCCTGGCCGAGCGGTTCGACTCGAAGAAGCGCGACGACAAGCAGCAGACGTTCGCCGTCATGGAGAAGGTCGTCGGCGAAATGCGGGCGCGCGTGTCGGCGCGCATGCATAAAGAGATCTCGCGGCGCAAGAACGCCCTCGAGACGTCGTCGCTGCCGGCCAAGCTGGCCGACTGCCGGTCGAACGACGTCGACGGGTCGGAGCTGTTCATCGTCGAGGGCGACTCGGCGCTTGGCACGGCCAAACAGGCGAGGTCGTCGGATTTCCAGGCGTTGCTGCCGATTCGTGGGAAGATTCTCAACGTCCAGAAGGCGTCGACGTCCGACATGCTGGCCAACGCCGAGTGCGCGGCCATTATCCAGGTGGTTGGCGCGGGCTCCGGGCGCAGCTTCGACCTCGACCAGGCGCGCTACGGCAAAATCATCATGATGACCGATGCCGACGTCGACGGCGCCCACATTCGCACGCTGCTACTCACCCTGTTTTTCCGCTACATGCGCCCCCTCATCGAGGCCGGCCGCGTCTACGCCGCGGTCCCGCCGCTCCATCGGATCGAGGTCAACGCAAAAGGCAGAAAACCGCGGGAATATGTCTATACGTACTCCGAGGACGAGCTCCACGCCCAGCTCGCCAAGCTGAAGAAATCGGGGCGCACGTGGCGCGAGCCGATTCAGAGGTACAAGGGCCTAGGCGAGATGGATGCCGACCAGTTGGCCGAGACGACGATGGACCCCGCGAAGAGGGTCCTGCGGCGCATCAATCTGTCCGACGAGGCGGTGGTCGCGAAGGCCGAAGAGGTCTTTGAACTGCTCATGGGCCAGCAGGTTGCACCCCGCCGCGACTTCATCGTCGAGGGGGCCTCGCACCTCAACCGGGAGCAGATCGACGCGTGATCGATGGTCACGACTGACCCGGGACTAAAGTATGCTTGTCCCATGGTTGTCAGCCTTGCTCAGCGTCTTGCGCCGGTGGACCATGCCCCCATTCCGGGCAGTCACTTGGGTCTTACCTGGCGCAAAGTGACGCTATCGGACTCCGAGGAGCTCCAGCGGTTGACCCGTATCACCGAGCACGAGAGCACGGCGATCAGGCGGACCCCGGTGGCTCAGCTCGACGGTTTCATTGAGGAATCCTGCGAAGGCCGTTATGCGGACGCCCTGGTCGGCGTGGATTCCGCCGGCGTCATTCAGGCTTTCGGTCTTGTCCGGCTTTATCGCGAGGACCGCGAGGTCGCGCGCGCCGAGCTGTTCGCCGCGACGATGCCCAAGTGGCGCGGCCGCGGTATTGGGCGTGCCCTGCTGGCCTGGCAGGATGCCAGGGCCCGCCAGCTGCTCGTCGACGCGTGGGGGCCGGATTCGACGTTGCCCGCCCGCATCTCCAACGTCGTCGAAGCCCAGCAGCGCGACCGCCGCCAGCTCTACGCGGCCGCCGGATACACGCCGACCTCGTTCATCGGGGTCTATCTCCACAATCTCGACGAGGTGCCGGCGCCAGAGTGCGGGTGTAGCTGTCAGGTCCGTCCGCTCCAGGAGCACGACCTGCCGGACGTGCGTCGGCTCCACAACGCCAAGGCGGCGGGGCAGGGCGCCTCCAGAGCCCAGGCCCAGCGGTGGTGGAACCGCGTGTCGCGCTCACTCGACCCGCACCTCAGTTTCGTCTGTGTCGACGACGAGGGACGGGTTCAGGCATTCGCCCTCGTGTGTCGTCACTCGACGACGTGGCTTGCCGCCGTCGACGCGGATGCGGCAATCGAGGCCTCCGGCCCGTCGACCGACGACCCGTGGGCTGCGGTTATTGCCCGGGTCATCGAGCAGGCCCGGCGCGAAGGCCTGGGTGGCGTTTCGATCGAGACGACCCTCAGCCGTGTCGAGGGGCGCGACGTCGCCCTCGAGGCGCTGGGATTTAACAAGATCGGCGTGCGAATGGTCTACACGGTTGACCTGTAGAATGAAATAAATCAGCTCGAGCCGGAGGTGCAGCATGCACGATATCCCCGCGGGTATCAGGCGCGTGGATATCGACGTGTCAGACCTCGCCGACCTGGCCGAACTCGTCTCGGTGATCGAGGCCTCCGACAATCCGCCATTTCGGACATCGGTGGACGAGGTCGAACAGTGGTTTTCCGACGCCACCCCTATGGCCATCACCGGGTGGCGCGACGCCGAGGGCCATCTGGTCGCCTACGGCAGGGTTCGGACCTCGCAGGTCAACGGATCGGTGGTCCACTGCGAGGGCGGGGTCGCCCCTGCGTGGCGCGGCCGCGGGCTCGGGCAAGCAACAAACGACTGGCAGACGCAGCAGGCGCGCACCATCATCGACGCAGGCACGGGATCGGGCCACATCCTCATCCAGGTCGAGGCAACGAACGAGGGCTTCGAGCAGCATCTCGTGCGGGCCGGTTACACGTGTTCGGCGGCGTACCTCGAGCTTGAGCGCCCCACCAATGCCCCGATTCCCCTCATCGACATCCCCCCGATGATTACCGTTTCGCCCTGGCGGAAGGAGCTGGACGACGAGATCCGGCGGGCATTCAACCGGATGGGGCGCGACAACGGATCCCAGCCGTTCACCACGGATCAATGGCGCGATTCGCGTGCGGCGTTCCTCCCCGAGGCCTCGGTCGTCGCCCAGGACTGTTCGACCGACCGCAGCCGGGTCATCGGCTTCCTCATCGCCTCCGTCTATACCCAGGACTGGGACGCCGTCGGAACCCGGCAGGGCTACATCGACATGTACGGACTGGACGAAGCTTACGACTCGACGATCCTCTCGGCGATGATTGCCACCTCGATCAGTGCGTTCGCCAAGATGTCGCTCGATACCGTGGGGATCTCGGCTGCGGCCGACGACGACGCGACGCTAGCCATGCTCAACGACCTGGGGTTTAGAACGAACTCGGTGTCCCGCGAATACGTCATGGCCATCGAGCCGCAGGCGACGACCTAGCCGATCGTCTGCACCGGCCCGGCCACCGGGGAACCCGAGGCGTCGCGCCGCGGATCCGGCTCGGGCAGCTCCACGGGCTCTCCCAGGGCGTCGACGGCGCGTGGTGCCCCCACACCCACCCACGCGATCTCGAGCGCGTCCTCGCCCCGCAGGAACCGCTGGACGCGGGTGCCTTGGCCGCCCCGACCCTTGCTCGGATAGAGCGCGGCCGGCGAGACCTTGACGTTCGTCAAGCCCGTTCCCGGTAGCGCCTGCGAATCGGCGGCGATGGTCGCCACATAGGCGTCCTCGAGGGCGTCGGGCTCGATCGCCGCTGCGGCGATGACGCGGTGCCCGGGCGCCACCTTGACGCCGGCCATGCCCTGCGCGGCCGTGCCCTGGGGACGAATCTTGCCCGCAGGCGTGCGCAGCAGCTGGCCCGACGACGTGACGATGAACAGGTCGGCGTCGTCGCTGCTCAGCCCGCCCGCGACGACCTGGTCGCCATCCTCGAGGCCGATGACGGGCCACGATTCCTTGTTCGTCGGATGCTCCGGCCGTACCCGCTTGACCCGGCCCGACTGGGTGACGAGCCACGCGGCGGGCGAGTCGGCGTCGAGGGGGAGGAGGGCGACGACGCGGGCGTCCTCGGGAATCGGTGCGAGGTGGTGGGCGCTGACCCCGCCGCGCAGGCTGGGCGCCGTCTGGGTGCGCGGCAGCTGGGGCGTGTCGAGGACGTTGAGCCGGGTCATCATGCCGTCGGCCGTGACGATACCGACCTCGGAGCGCGCGGTGGTCGCCAGCTGCGCGGCGACCGCGTCGGAGACCTGCCGGTCGCCCTCGCGCGAGAGGGGATCGGCGCCGGGGATCCGCGCCAGCGTTCCGGCGGTCGAGAGGGTGAGGAGGCAGGGGTCGTCGGCGACCTCGAGCGGCACGGACTCCGGGTCGGCGACCTCGGCCTGGGCGCCGTCGAGCAGGAGGGTGCGCCGCGGCGTCCCCAGGCGGGCGGCGACGGCCATGAGCTCGTCGCGCACGACCTCGCGGCGTGCGGATTCGGACGTGATGAGGTGGCGCAGCTGCTCGATCTTCTCGGTCAACTCGTCGCGCTCGGCCTCGAGCTCGATCGTCGAGAACCGCGTGAGGCGGCGCAGACGCAGCTCGAGGATGTGGTCGGCCTGGACCTCGTCCAACCCAAAGGTTTCCATCAAGCGGGCGCGGGCCTGGGCAACGTCGTCGGAGGAGCGGATGATGGCGATCACCCGGTCGATGTCGAGGACGGCGATGAGCAGGCCCTCGACCAGGTGGAGGCGTTCGAGGGCGCGCGCGAGGCGGTAGTGCGAGCGGCGCAGGACGATCGACAGGCGATGGTCGAGGAAGACCTCGAGCATCTGCTTCATCGACAGGGTGCGCGGCTGGCCGTCGACGAGGGCGACGGCATTGATGCCGAACGAGTCCTCCAGCGGTGTGTGCTTGTAGAGCCCGGCGAGGACGGCCTCGGGGTTAAACCCGTTCTTCACCTCGATGACGAGGCGGAGATCGTTCGTCCGATCGGTGAGGTTGGTCACCGACGAAATGCCCTTGACCCGGCCCTTCGTCACGGCCTCTTTGATCTTCTCGATGACCCGTTCGGGGCCGACCATGTAGGGCAGCTCGGTGATGACGATGCCCCGCTTGCGGGCGGACACCCGCTCGATCGATGCCTTGGCCCGCGTCTTGAAGACGCCGCGTCCGGTCCGGTAGGCGTCGGCGATACCCGACCGGTCGACGATGATGCCGCCGCCGGGCAGGTCCGGGCCGGGCAGGTACCGCATGAGCTCGTCGACGTCGGCGTCCGGATGATCGAGCAGGTGGATCGTCGCGCCGATGGCCTCTGACAAGTTGTGGGGTGGGATGTTCGTCGCCATGCCCACCGCGATGCCCGAGGCACCGTTGACGAGGAGGTTGGGGAACGCCGCCGGCAGGACCTCCGGCTGGGTCGTCTGGTTGTCGTAGTTCGGGACGAAGTCGACGACGTCCTCGTCGAGGTCGGCGACCATATCCAAGGCGGCCGGGGCCATGCGGGCTTCGGTGTAGCGCGGCGCCGCCGGCGAGTCGTCGAGGGAGCCGAAGTTGCCGTGCCCGTCGATCAGGGGGACGCGCATGGCGAACGGCTGGGCCAGCCTGACGAGGGCGTCGTAAATCGCCGAGTCGCCGTGTGGGTGAAGCTTCGCCATGACATCGCCGACGACGCGGGAGGACTTGACGTGGCCGCGGTCGGGGCGCAGGCCCATGACCGACATCTGGTAGACGATGCGACGCTGAACCGGCTTCAACCCGTCGCGCGCGTCGGGAAGGGCACGCGCATAGATCACCGAATAGGCATATTCGAGAAACGACGTGCGCATCTCGTCGGAGACGTCGATGTCGACGATGTTTTCCGTATCGGGGCCAGGCGTGTGCGACATAGTGCCCATTGTTACGCCCACTCCTGTCACTTACCGCCTGACTCGCCCGCACCGGGGCGAAAGCTGACGTGCAAGAATAACCACATGCGTGCTGCCAATGCCATTCCGCCGGCCCTCGCCTGGGGTGAGCCCGGATCTCGGCCCACCCGCATCCCCGACGTCATGGGTGCCGTGAGGGCGTCCCTTGGACTCGGCGAAACGGTGCCAGGATGCGTATTTCCTCAGGCGAAGCGCGCTATCGTTGTCCTCGTCGACGGGATGGGGTGGAGCCAGGTGGGGCAGCGGCTGGCCTACGCCCGCTCGTTCCTCCGTGGCGCGTGGGACAGCCACGAGCCCATCCGCACGACCTTGCCGTCAACCACGGCGAGCGCCATCACATCGCTCATGTGCGAGGCGTGGCCCGGGGCCACCAACATGCTCGGTTACGAGGTCGTCGATCCCTCCTTCGGCCCCTTCACCCTCATCACCTTCACCCGGCGCGGCACAAAAACGCCCGTGCCGACGACCGGCTGGAACCGCGTGCCCACGGTGTTCGAGCGTGTCGCTAAGGCCGGTGGCCGCGCCGTGGCGGTGGCCCCCGCCCGGTTCGCCGACTCCGGGCTCACGCTCCAGGCGCTGAAGGGCGCGTCGATGCGGTTCGCCGGCTCGATCGACGAGCGGGTCGACGCCGCCCTCGCCGCGTCGCGTGACGCCCAGCTGACCTACCTGTACTTCGAGCACCTCGACCATGTCGGCCACAAGAACGGGTGGGACTCGCCGGCATGGCTCGAGACTCTCGACGCCATCGACCACGCGCTGGCCCAGCTAGCCAGGCGCCTGCCACGCGACACGCTGCTGGTCGTCACGGCGGATCACGGGATGGTCAACCCGGATCCGGCCAGCCGCGTCGACCTCGCTACCTCACCGCTGGCCACAATTCCCGTCACGCTGGGAGGCGAGCCGCGCGCCCTCCACGTCCATGTCGACCGTGGCGCGGACGTCGAGGCCGCGCAAGCGGCCTTTGCCGACTACCTTGGCGAAGCGGCCATCGTCGTTGGCGCCGAGGAACTGCCCCGGTGGATCGGCCCGATCGCGCGGCCGGAGCTGGCCGGCGACTTCTGGGTCTTCGCAACCGGAGACACGACGGTTGTTGACTCGCGGGTGCACACGCCGATGGCGATCGCCATGAAGGGCGTCCACGGGTCGGTGAGCGACGACGAGACGCTCATCCCGCTGCTCGTCGACTGTCGCGACTAACGGGAAGATACCAGGTCGCAGCCTAGTGAGGCTGCGAGCCGAACATGATCTCTTCCCACGAGGGGACGGGGCGGCGGTGCCGCTTCCGCGAGGGCATGACCGGCTGCTGGGCGGTCGACGCCTCCGGCTCATCCTCCCCGTGCCCGAGGGCCTCCATCCCCGGCAACGTCCCTGTGTCGGGCGCGTCGTCCTCGCCCGGGAACGCGGGCCGATCGAGGTCGTCCTCGGGGGCCGCCTCGGGCTCACTGGCCGGGATATCCGCCGGTTCGGGCTCCAACTCGGGCTCGGGCGCCGGGAGAGCGTCGGGAGCGTCAGTGGAACGGGCGGACGCCGGCTGGGCGAACGACAAGACGCGGTGGCCGGCCGGATCGGTCGGGGGCGCGGCGTCCTCGTCGTCGAACTCGCTCATGTCGACCTCCTGGCGAATGCCGCGCTGGGCGTCGAGCATGTCGAGCAGCTCTTCAGTGGCCTCGGTCGATGCCTCCGCGGCCGGGTGGGGCAGCGGCGTGGCGATGCCGCGATCAGGCCCGGCGGGCGTCGTCCGCTCGGTCAGCCAGGCGGCCTCCTCGTCGATGGCCGAGAGGTGATTCCCCTGGGGGTCGAGCGACCAATGGGCCTCGCGTTCCTCGGCGTTTTGGACGAAACGAACGATGATCTCCCACGGCTTGCCGTGGCCGGCCCGTACGGCGTCCCAGCTGAGCGTGTGCGGCGCGACCCCGCGCGCGGCCAACCGGTCGACGACGAGGTCGCCCAGCGTCGGCGAGTCCGCGGTGGCTCCGATGGGGAGCAGGCGGGCCTTGCGGGCGGCGTGGGCGCGTTCGGCGAGGATCGGGCCCTCGTAGCGGCGGACCTTCTCGATCGTCGTCGCGAACTCGCGGGCGATGTCCTCCGGCGTAGCGCCGGCGCGGACCAGCTCCTGGATCTCGCGCGGCGTCGGCTCGTCCCCCTGCGAACGCGGCGCCACCGGCCGCAGCGGAGGGGCGACCTTGCAGGCGTCGCGCAGGGCGTCGGTGATTTGGAGGGAATAACGCGCGCCGTCGGCGTCGGACAAGATCAGCTGATTGCCGTCGGGGTGGACGCCGAGAACGTGCACGTCTTTCATGCCTGAAGGCACCTCCTGCTCGGCCCAACCGTGGGCGGGAGCACATCGCAATTGTGACTGGTCTGGCCTTAAGTCTAGCCTCCCTTCCCCCAACCGCTCGGCTTTTACATCGAGGACGTGGCGCGGCGGGTGTGAAGGTGCTAATATCCCCGCGCATAGTGTTTGCGCAGACGCGTAAACAAGACCTATGGAAGTCGCAGAAAGGCGGGCATCATGGCCACCGATTACGACGCACCGCGTAAGAAGGACGACGACGTCGAGTCTGATTCGCTCGAAGAGCTGCAGGCCCGGCGGGCCGGGGCGTCCGGTTCCCCCGAAGTCGATGGTGACGACGAAAATGCAGCTGCCGAAGAATTCGAGCTGCCCGGGGCCGACCTGTCGAACGAGGAGCTGTCGGTTGATGTCGTTCCCCGGCAGGACGACGAATTCACCTGTTCCATTTGCTTCCTCGTCCATCACCGGTCACAGTTGGCCCAGATGGATGGAGACCAACCCATCTGCACCGACTGTGCGGAATAGGAAGTGAGCACACCCCGTGGCGTGGTTTAAGCGAAAGAAGAACGATTCAGCGGATCAGCCCCAGGCGGAGCAGCCGCAGGCGCCAGAGCCCGCGGGTGACCAGCAGCCGACGGCCGAGGCGGTGACCCCACCAGCCGAAACGCAGTCGGAGGCCAAGACGCAGGGGCCCTGGGACATCTCCGATGAGGGGATTCCGGAGCTGCCTCGAATCGACTTCGGTTCGCTCCAACTCCCCGCCGTCCAGGGGATGCAGCTCATGCCGCTGCCCGATCCGCTCAACGAGCAGCAGATCGGCGCCCTCGAGATCATCGTCGGCACCTCGCAGATGCAGATGTCGGTGGCCGCTACCAAGCGTTCCGGTGGCCTGTGGGACGAGATCCTCGTCGAGTTCCCCCAGATGCTGGCCGAGTCCGGCATCCCGTGCGAGCTCGTCGAAGAGGACGGCGTCACCCGCATCAAGGCCACGCCCAGCGAGGAGAACGGGCAGGCCATGCCCATGCTCGTCGAGGGTTACCAGGGCAACGCCTGGCTGCTGCGGGTCATCTACCGCGGCGCCGCCGCGGACGACGCCTACGCGCGTGCCGCATTGGCCGACGTCGTTCGGGGCACGGTGATCAGCCGCGGCGACCAGTTCCTCGCGCCGGGCGAGACCATCGGGCTCACCATGCCGGCGGATATCGAGGGCCAGGCCCAGGAGGCGCCGGCCGAGCCGCAACCCGAGGCCCCGCAGTGGGAGCCGGTCGAGGGTGACTCGTCCGATGGGTCCGCTCCGGCGCTAGACTAGGCTTATGGCGCCTCAAGCGATTCTCGAAAAACTGCGTGGACTGTCGACTCCCCGGCAAGACCAGGGCGCCGAGGACGAGCAGCGCGTGGCGGCTGCCCGCGATGCCGTTCCGATCCGCGATGTCACGCCCCGCTCGCGCGTCCGCGTCTGCGGCGTCGTCCGGGCGATCACCTATCCCGCGCCTGGCCGCGGCGGCTCCTTCAAGGCGACGCTGTGGGACGGCACGGGGACGATCGACGTCGTCTGGCTGGGCCGCAAGAGCGTCGACGGTATGAGCCCGGGGATTCACCTCATCGCCGAGGGCGTGGCCGCGAAGCGCGGCGACACCCTGTGCATCCACAACCCGGCCTACGAGGTCATCGCCGGATGAGCGAGCGTCGTCCGCAGGGGTTCCAGGCGATCACCGCCGACGACTTCTCGATCTCGGCCGTTGTCGGCGGCTGGCGCGGTGTGGTCGAGGCGACCGGCCCGATTATCCTCTTCGTCGCCATTTTCACGATGACGAAGCGGCTCATCCCGGCCCTCATCGGTGCGGTCGTCGTCGTGGTCGTCAGCCTGGTCGCCCAGCTGCTGACCCGCAAGAGCCTCGAGCAGGTCGGCATCGGCGCCCTGGGGACGTTGGTCGGGGCCGTGTGGGCGCTGGCCTCGGGCAATGCCGTCGATTTCTTCGCGTTCGGCCTCATCCTTGACGTCGTCTACGTCGTCGTCTTTGGCTTGAGTGTTGTCATCGGACACAACCTCATCGGCTGGGCGATTGTCTTTGTCCGCCACCTGCCGACGACGTGGCGGACGGACTATCCCGACTTCGTCCGCCGCTCGCGCCTGGCGACCCTCGTGTGGACGGGCGTCTTCCTCATTCGCCTCATCATCGAGGTCCCGTTGTTTGCCACCCAGGCCGTCACCGCCCTGGGCACCGCTAAACTTGTCCTTGGCGTCCCCTTGTTCGCCCTCGCCGTCTACTGGAGTTGGGTGGTCCTCACCGGCCACGTTCCGTCCCCGGCACGCGCCGACGATGAGGGCGCCCAGAACGACGAGCCGGCGGCCGAGGACGACCGGCCCACGGAGGTCTCCGCGCCGCGGACGTAAGCCTGCTCCCGTCCCCGCAGCCGACCCGATCGGTGTGCGTGAAAACGACGCCCCGCGATTCCCGGAGGAAGCGCGGGGCGAACGCGGAGGAGAGCGGGCCTAGTCTTCTTGAGCCAGGTCCTCGGGTTCGCTCTCGGGCAGCTCGAAAATCCCTCGCAGCGCCTCGAGCGTGTCGGTGGCGAGCGACGGAATGAGCATGAGCAGCTCGTCGCCGGCCTCGACCGTCGAGTCGACGCCCGGCGTGAAGGGGTGCGTGTCGCGGAGGATCGCGATGACGACGGCGGTCGCCGGCAGCCGGAGGTCGGCCAGGCGGCGGCCGACGGCGGGGGAGCCGTCGGGCACGGTGACTGAATACATCGAGGAGCCGGAGCCGTGGAAGCGGAACAAGTGAACCGGCGTGCCCTCGGCGACGACCTCCTCGACGAGCGAGGTCATGATCCTCGGCGTCGACACGGGAATATCGACGCCCCAGGTCTCGTCGAACATCCACTCGTTCGTCGGGTTATTGACGCGCGCCACCGTGCGGGGGACCGCGAATTCGGTCTTAGACAGCAGCGAGACGACGAGGTTGACCTTGTCGTCACCGGTCGCCGCGACGACGACGTCGGCACGGTCGACCTCGGCCTGTGACAGGGTCTGAGGGTCACACGCGTCGGCCAAAATCCAGTCGGCGTCGGCGATCTTCGACACCTGGAGCTTCTTCGCTGCCTGGTCGATGAGCGTCACTTCGTGCTGGTAGGTCAACAGCTCGCGTGCGATGGAACGGCCGACCGAGCCGGCGCCCACAATAACGATGTACATGGCGGTTACTCCTCGGGTTCCGGCTGCCGACCCAGCGCGTAGCGAATGTCGGGAATCGTCTCGCGGCGCGCGGCGATCGTCAGCGTGTCGTCAGGCTGGATGGCGCCGCTTTGGGTATCAAACGTCACCTGGCCCTGGCGGGACAGGCACACGAGATTCAAGTCGAACCGTCGCTTGAGCGAGGCAAAGCTCACGCCCACCCAGGGCTGCGCCGGCCGCACCTTAATGAGGGAGATGCCCGACTCGGTGTCGGTGAACATCGTCTTGGCCTGATCGGGCAGGATCTTCTCGATGATCTGCACAGATGACCACGTGGCCGTGCCGATCGTCGTGATCCCCAGCCGCTCGTACACCTCGGCACGGCGCGGGTCGAGAATACGGGCGACGACGTGGCTGACCCCGAACGTTTCCCGGGCGACGCGGGCCGCCACGATGTTCGTATTGTCACCACTCGACACCGCGGCGAACCCGTAGGCCTCCTCGATGCCCGCCTTCTTCAAGACGTCGCGGTCGAAGCCGATGCCCTTGATCCGCTGGCCCGAGAATCCCTCGGGAAGCTTGCGAAAGGCGGCGGAATTAATGTCGATGACGGCGACCGAATGGCCACGCGCGTCGAGAGCGGCGGCAACCATCGATCCGACCCGTCCAGAACCCATGACTACGAAATGCACATCCTCACGCTATCCCCCCTGGGCTAGGTTGCACCACTCTCAAGTGGCATGATGTGACAGTGATGTCTATCGTCCAAGGCTTCAAACGGGTCTTACTCGGCCGGCCGATGCCCACCCGGGCAATGGGCCGTACGCTGTTGCCCAAGCGCATTGCGCTCCCCGTCTTTGCATCCGATGCTCTCTCGTCCGTCGCCTACGCCCCCGACGAAGTGATCCTCACCCTGGGTCTTGTCGGCGTCGCGGCCTCCGGCGTGTCGCTGCTCGTGGGCCTCGCCGTCGTCGTCGTCCTTGTCGTCGTCGTCGCGGCCTACCGGCAGACGGTCTACGCCTACCCCTCGGGCGGTGGTGACTACGAGGTCGCCAAGCACAACCTGGGCTCCAAGGCTGGCCTCGGTGTCGCGTCGGCGCTGCTCATGGACTACATCCTCACCGTCGCCGTGTCGGTGTCGTCGGGCGCCCACTATCTGACGACCGCGGTGCCCAGCCTGTCGGGATACGAAGCCCTCATCTCGCTCGTTGTCATTGTCATCCTCGCTATCCTCAACCTCCGCGGCATGCGTGAGTCCGGGCGGGCCTTCGCGATCCCCACGTACATCTACATGGCCGCGATCGCCCTGCTCGGCATCGTCGGTCTGATCCAAGAGGCCACGGGCCATCTGGGCCGCGCGCCGACCGCGGCGTACGACCTCGCGCCGGCTGCCGGATACAGTGCCGGCCTTGTCGGTCTGGGCGGATTCTTCCTCGTCCTGAGGGCGTTCTCGTCCGGCTGCGCCGCCCTCACCGGTGTCGAGGCGATTTCGAACGGCGTCCCGGCCTTTACCAAGCCGAAGTCGAAGAACGCGGCGACGACACTGGCTCTGCTCGGCACGATCTCGGCGTCGATGCTCATCATCATCCTTCACCTCGCCCGCCGGACCGGCGTCAAGGTCGTCGAAACCGGGTCGCATCAGCTACTCAAAGATGGCAAGCCCGTCAGCGGTGTCACGACGGATCCCGTCATCGGCCAGCTGGCCGCCACGGTCTTCGCCCACGCCAAGCCGCTGTTCCTCCTCGTCACCGTCGTCACCGGCCTCATCCTCGTCCTCGCGGCGAACACGGCGTTTAACGGGTTCCCCCAGCTGGCGAGCGTTCTCTCGCGCGACAAGTTCCTGCCGGCCCAGCTGTACAACCGCGGCGACCGGCTGTCGTACTCGAACGGTATCGTCGTCCTCGCGCTGGCCGCGTCCGTCCTCATCGTCGCGTTCGACGCCGAGGTCACTCGCCTCATCCAGATGTACATCGTCGGCGTGTTCATCTCGTTCACGACGTCGCAGCTGGGCATGATCCGCCACTGGAACCGCGAGCTGCGCACGTGCGTCGACGCCAAGCGGCGCCGTCGGGTTCGCCGCTCGCGCCTCATCAACAGCATCGGCCTCGTCTTCACCAGCGTCGTCCTCGTTATCGTGACGATCACGAAGTTCACGCACGGCGCGTGGCTCACCCTGCTGCTCATGGGGATCATCTTTGTCCTCATGCTCGGCATCAACCGGCACTACTCGGGCGTCCGCAAGCAGATGACCATTCACGACTGGGATGCCGCCCACGTCCTCCCGTCGCGCGTCCACGCCCTCGTCCTCTTGTCGAAGCTCGACCGGCCGGCCATGCGGGCGATCTCGTATGCCCGCCTGACCAACCCGTCGGACCTGTCGCTCGTCACCGTCGAGATTGAGCCCGGCGACGCCGAGAAGCTGCACAAGCAGTGGCAGGAATCGGGCACCGACGTCGCGCTCACCGTCCTCGACTCGCCGTATCGCGACATCACAGGGCCGGTCGTCAACCACGTGAAGTCGTTGCATAAGCGCTCGCCGCGCGACGTCACCGTCGTCTATATTCCCTACTTCCTCCTGCGCCACTCGTTCGAGCACATTCTCCACAACCACTCGGCCGCCAAACTGCGTCGCGAGCTGCAGAGGGTCCCCGGCGTGGTCGTCGTCCTCGTGCCCTACCGCCTCCACGAGCGCAAGGTCGTCGAGGCGCAGTCTCCCGAGCAGTCAATTCCGCTGTGGGAGGACGGCCCGATGCCGGCGATGCGTCAGACCACGTCGCTCCACACGCGCGAGCCTGAGCGTCGGCCGGGAATCCAGCCGGTGGATGAGACGCCGTGAGCGCGCTCATCGGGCCGCTTTCCGTCGTCAAGCCCATCCACGGGGGCGTCTGCCTGGCATTCGATGACGAGGGCACCGTCATGATCTCGCACGCCATCCCCGGCGAGGTCGTTCGCGCGCGCGTCACGCGCCGCAAGGGGCGCATCCGCTGGGCCGAGGCAACCGAGATCCTTGAGGCGTCGCCCGATCGGCGCGCCCAGGTGTGGCCCGAGGCCGGCGTCGGCGGCGTCGGCGGGGCCGAGCTGGGACACGTCACCCTTCCCGCCTCGAGGCGGTGGAAGGCCGACGTCATCGCTGATGCCCTGAGCCGCGTCGGCTCGCGCCAGCTGGCCGAGGAGGTCGGCGACATCACCGTGACCGCGGCGCCCGGCGACGACGAGCGTGAGGGCCTCCACTGGCGTTCGCGCGTCGAGCTGACCGTGGCAGCCGACGGGACCGCGGGGATGCACGCGGCGGCGTCCCACGACGTCCTCCCGATCGCCGACATGCCGCTGGCGGCGTCGGACGTCCTCGACCTCAACCTCCTCGGTGCCGACTCGCCGTGGCGCGAGCTGTGGCAGCCCGGGCAGCGGGTTCGGGCCTGGGCAGGCCACGTCCGCGTCGACGACGCCTGGTTCGACGCCGGGCGACGCCCGGTCGACGAGCCCACGCTCGCCCTCGACGTCGATGGCGACACGTACGCCGTGCGTGGCGGCGACTTTTGGCAGGCGCACCGCCTGGGGGCGGCCGTCCTCCGCCGCGACGTCATCGAGGCGGCTCGCGGCTGGGCCGACGGGGGAGTCCTCGAGCTCTACTGTGGCTCGGGTCTGTTCACCCGGCCGTTGGCAGAGCTCGCCGACACTGCCGCGGTGCTGGCCGTCGAAGGCTCGGAGTCGGCGTGTGCCCAGGCCGCCGTCAACCTGCCCGACGGGGCGAACGCCGAGGTCGAGTGCGCCCGGATCACCGGGAGCTACGTCGCCTCGCTGGCCGAGCCGGGGGAGGGGCCGGCGCTCGTCGTCCTCGATCCTCCCCGGCAGGGAGCCGGTGCTTTCGTTACGCGCGCACTCGTCGCGATGGCGCCCGATCGCGTCGTCTACGTCGCGTGCGATCCGGCCGCGTTGGCGCGCGACGGCGAGGTGCTGAGGCAGGGCGGATACCGAATTACGCAACTTCAGTGTCACGATTTGTTCCCTTACACCCACCACGTCGAATGCGTCGGCGTGTGGGATCGCCTGTCCTAAAGCCGGCATAATCCCCGGTCTTTGGGGGTTTTGCTGCGGGTCCAGGGCGTCCTCGTTGCCCCGACTGGCGTTCGTTCACTTTCCGAGTATCTTGATATCGAGAGATATTTATGCATCACCTCGATGCGCGAGATGAGGAGGGACCGGATGAGTCTGAACTCGCTGGGGGCGAAGAAGACCCTCGAGGTAGAGGGGAAGGACTACACGATCTACGCGCTGGAGGCCGTGGACGGCCTCAGTAAATTGCCCTACGCCCTGAAGGTCCTCGCCGAGAACCTGTTGCGTAACGAGGACGGCGCGAACATCACGGCCGACCAGATTCGCTCGCTTGCCGCCTGGGATCCGGACGCCGAGCCCAGCGAGGAAATTCAGTTCACACCGGCGCGCGTCGTCATGCAGGACTTCACCGGCGTCCCCTGCGTCGTCGACCTCGCGACGATGCGCGAGGCCGTGGCCGATCAGGGCGGCGATCCCGCGTCGATCAACCCGCAGGTCCCCGCCGAAATGGTCATCGACCACTCGGTCCAGATCGACGTCTTCGGGTCCGAGACGGCGCTCCAGCGCAACATGGACATCGAGTACCAGCGCAACCGCGAGCGCTACCAGTTCCTCCGGTGGGGGCAGAGCGCGTTCGACAACTTCCGTGTCGTGCCGCCGGGGACGGGCATCGTCCACCAGGTCAACCTCGAGTACCTGGCCAGGACCGTCTTCGTCAACACTGATGGCGAGACGCCGGTGGCCTACCCGGACACGTGCGTGGGCACCGACTCGCACACGACGATGGTCAACGGCCTGGGCGTCCTCGGCTGGGGTGTCGGTGGCATCGAAGCCGAGGCAGCCATGCTGGGCCAGCCGGTGTCGATGCTCATCCCGCGGGTCGTCGGCTTCAAGCTGACGGGCGAGATCCCGGCGGGCACGACCGCCACGGACGTCGTCCTCACGATCACCCAGATGCTGCGCGAACACGGCGTCGTCGGCAAGTTCGTCGAGTTTTACGGCGACGGCGTCGCGGCGGTGCCGCTGGCAAACCGCGCGACGATCGGCAACATGTCGCCCGAGTTCGGGTCGACGGCCGCGATCTTCCCGATCGACGACGTTACGCTCGACTACCTGCGCCTCACCGGGCGCGACGAGGGCCAGATCAAGCTCGTCGAGGCCTACGCCAAGGAGCAGGGCCTGTGGCACGACCCGGCGAACGAGGCGCGCTACTCCGAATACCTCGAGCTCGACCTGTCGACCGTCGTCCCGTCGATTGCCGGCCCCAAGCGGCCGCAGGACCGGATCGAGCTCACGCACTCGCGCGAGGCCTGGCGCAAGGCCCTGCCCGATTACCTGAGCGGCGACGCGACGGTTGACCCCCAGGTGGGCCGCCCAACCCGCCCGACGCCGGTGACGATCGACGGCGAGGACGTCACGCTCGACCACGGCATCGTCGCGATCGCCTCGATCACGTCGTGCACGAACACGTCGAACCCGTCGGTCATGCTGGCCGCGGGCCTGTTGGCCAAGAATGCGGTCGAGAAGGGCCTCACGGTGAAGCCGTGGGTTAAGACGTCGATGGCTCCTGGCTCGCAGGTCGTCACCGACTACTACCGCGAGGCGGGGCTGTGGCCGGCGCTCAACCAGCTGGGCTTCAACCTCGTCGGCTACGGGTGCACGACCTGCATCGGTAACTCCGGCCCGGTCATCCCCGCCGTTCACGAGGCGGTCACAGACGCCGACCTCACCGTCGTCTCGGTGCTGTCGGGCAACCGTAACTTCGAGGGGCGCATCAACCCCGACGTCAAGATGAACTACCTGGCGTCGCCGCCGCTCGTCATTGCCTACGCCCTGGCTGGGACGATGGATCACGACTTCGCTACCCAGCCGCTCGGCACCGACGCGGACGGCAACGACGTGTACCTGGCGGACATTTGGCCGAGCCACGAGGACATCCAGCAGGTCGTCGACTCGGCGATCACCCGCGACATGTACGTCAAGGACTACGCCGACGTCTTCGCCGGCGACGAGCGGTGGCAGAGCCTCGACGCCCCGACCGGCGACACGTTCGCGTGGAACGACGCGTCGACCTACGTCCGCAAGGCGCCGTTCTTCGACGACATGGGTGCGGTTCCGCAGCCGGTCAGCGACATCGAGGGTGCGCGCGTCCTCCTCAAGCTCGGCGACTCGGTGACGACCGACCACATTTCGCCGGCCGGCGCGTTCGCCCAGTCGACGCCGGCGGGCCGCTACCTCACCGAGAACGGGGTCGAGCGCAAGGACTTCAACTCGTACGGGTCGCGCCGCGGCAACCATGAGGTGATGATGCGCGGGACGTTCGCGAACATCCGCATCAAGAACCAGCTGCTCGACGGCGTCGAGGGCGGGTTCACCCGCGACTTCACCGTCGAGGGCGGGCCGCAGGAGACGGTCTACGACGCGTCCACCCACTACGCCGAGGCCGGCGTGCCGCTCGTCGTCCTCGGCGGCAAGGAGTACGGCTCGGGGTCGTCGCGCGACTGGGCCGCCAAGGGCACGCTGCTGCTGGGGGTCAAGGCCGTCATTGCCGAATCGTTTGAGCGCATCCACCGCTCGAACCTCATCGGGATGGGCGTCCTGCCCCTCCAGTTCCCCGCCGGCGAGACCGCCGACTCGCTGGGCCTGACGGGCACCGAGACCTTCGCGATCAGCGGGATCACCGAGCTCAACGAGGGCCGCACCCCGAAGACCGTCCACGTGACGGCGACGGCCGAGGATGGCTCGGTCACCGAGTTCGACGCGACCGTGCGGATCGACACGCCCGGTGAGGCGGACTACTACCGCAACGGTGGTATTCTCCAGTACGTTCTCAGGCAGCTGGCCGGCCGCAAGTAGCCAGGCAGCGCATCGAGCGTGAGGCACGGCCTGGAGGGACGCGTTCCCTCCAGGCCGTGCCGCATTGAGCGGCCCCGTGGGGCCGGAAGAAGGGGGAAAGCGGCCACATGCGGATTCTCATCGGCGATGTTGACCCGGGCGAGGTGGAGTTTTTCGAGCAGTGGCGCGCCGCCCATCCCGGCGTCGAGCTCGACCTCATCCGCGGGCACCTGAGCCTCGCCGACCTCGAGCGACCGGAGCACTACGACGCCGTCTGCGTCCTCGGGACGCCGCTGACGCGCCAGGCGATCGACGTCCTCGCCGCGCACGGCGCCCGGGCGATCTCGAACCGCTCGATCGGCTACGACAACGTCGACCTCGTCGCGGCGCGCGACGCGGGCGTGCTGGTGGCGAACGTGTCGTACTCGCCCGGTTCGGTCGCGGAGTTCACGCTCATGCTCATCCTCGCGAGCCTGCGGAAACTGGGTGATGTGCGCAAGCGCTTCGACGCCCAGGACTTCGTCCCGGCGGGCCTCGAGGGGCGCGAGCTCGCCAACCTCACCGTCGGAATCGTCGGGGCGGGCCGAATCGGCGGCCGACTCGCCGAACTGCTTGCCGGATTCGGCTGTACGGTTCTCGCCACCGACCCCAAGCCCCGCAAGGAACTGGCGGGCCTCGTCACCTACGTGACCCCGGCCGAGCTCTATCGGCGCTCCGACGTCGTCACCGTCCACGCCCTCCTCGACGACAGCACCGAGCATCTGCTCGATGAGGCGGCCTTCGCCGCGATGACGGACGGCGTCGTTGTCGTCAACTGTGCGCGCGGCCCCATCGTCGACACCCGGGCCCTCATCGCGGCGCTCGAGGCCGGAAAGGTGGGGGCGGCCGCGCTCGACGTCCTCGAGGGCGAGGTCGACTACTACTTCCAGGACTGTCGGGGCCAGGTCATCGCTGACCCGTTCTTTGCCCGCCTGCGGGCAATGCCCAACGTCATCCTGACCCCGCATTTTGCCTATCTCACCCGCGAGGTCGTCGCCAGCATGGTCGCCGACGGGCTCGATCACTGCCTCGCCCTCGTGGGCTCGGGACCGTGCGACCACGAAGTGCACGCCTGATTGCGGTTGACAACGAGGGCTCGCGCCCTGGACGCGTGGCCCGCGCGCTGGCACATATGTTCATTCTTGAGGCGACGCGTGTTTTCGATCGGTGAGGACGCACCGAAGATGCGGTGAACCGAATAAAGATGCAGGTAGGTGTGACAATCGTGTCCGTGTCGGGCAGGTAGCATCCTCAGTCGTGAGCCCCCTAAGTCGGCGGACCCTTGAGACGAAGGAAGGCAATGACGACTACCCTCGAGACCCCCGCACCGACGACCGCGACCCGCGCGGAATCTCGGCGCATCGACCGTTCGTGGACTATTTCGCTTTTCGGCACCGCGGTGGGTGCGGGAATCCTCTTTCTTCCCATCAACGCCGGCGCCCACGGCGGGTGGCCCCTCATCATCGTCACCGTGCTCATCGCGCCCATGACGTATTTCGCCCACCGGGGGCTCGCGCGCTTTGTCTGCGCCTCACCAAAGCAGGGCGAAGATATTACGAAAGTCGCGGCCGACTACTTCGGCCCGGTCACCGGGCGCATCATCACCGTCCTCTACTTCGCCGCGATTTACCCGATCGTCCTCATCTACGGTGTCGGCATCACCAACACCGTCGACTCACTGATCGTCAACCAGCTTCACGGCCCGCACATCAGCCGCGTCATCCTGTCCGGCGTCCTCATCGCCGCGATGATGCTCGTCATGATCCTCGGGCAGAAGCTCATGCTCATCGTCACCCAGTTCCTCGTCTACCCGCTGATCGTCCTGTTGGCGGGGCTGTCGATTTACCTCATCCCCACGTGGCACATCGACGCGGACTTCATGAAGGTCCAGGGTGTCGGCGATCTCCTCACCTCGGTGTGGATCATCATCCCCGTCCTCGTCTTCGCGTTTAACCATTCGCCGGCGATCTCGCAGTTCTCACTGGCGATGGAACGGGCGCACGGCAAGGGCGCCGCGGAGCACGCCTCCCGCGTCCTCGCGTGGACCGCGGCCCTGCTCGTGATCTTCACGATGACGTTCGTGTGGAGCTGCGTCCTTTCGCTCGGCGCCTCCGGCCTGGCCGAGGCTCGCGCCCAGAACCTGCCGGTCCTCTCGTACCTGGCGAACGTCCAGCACACCCCGGTCATCGCCGCCATGGGCCCGCTCATCGCGATCGCGGCCATCGTGTCGTCCTTCTTCGGCCACTACCTCGGCACCGCTGAGGGCGCCGAAGGGATCATCCGTGACTTCGCACCGACTTTCGCCGAGCGCGTCGGCCAGAAGCGTCTGCGCGCCGGCATCGCCGCGTTCATCTTCGTCACGACCTGGGTCGTCGCCGTGCTCAACCCGTCGATCCTCTCGCTCATCGAGTCGCTCTCGGGCCCGGTCATTGCGGCCCTGTGCTACCTCATGCCGATGTACGCGATCGCTAGAGTGGATGCGTTGGCTCGCTTCCGGGGCCGCGCGTCGAATATCTTCGTCACCGTCATGGGATTCGTCGCGATCTCGGCTATTCTCTACACCCTCGTCAACTAGGCCGCGAAGGAGGTCACACGTCAAGTGACTGTCAGCGTTTTCGATCTGTTTTCGATCGGTATCGGACCGTCCTCGTCGCACACCGTCGGGCCGATGACCGCCGGCTGCGACTTCGTCGACAAGCTGGCTGAGCGGGGTGACCTCGCCGAGGTCGACTCGCTCGTCGTCGACCTCTACGGTTCGCTGGCCGCGACCGGGCGCGGGCACGGGACGTTCGGGGCCGTCCTCCTGGGCCTCGAGGGGTATCGGCCCCAGACGGTCCTCCCCGCAACGATCGACCGCCGCCTCGCCGAGATCGAAGCCGGGGACGCCCTCCACCTGGGTGGCACCGACGTGAGGGTCCCGCTGCAGATCAAGGACCTCATTCTCCACCCGTTGACGTTCCTGCCCAGGCACTCCAACGGCATGCGGTTCACGGCGATCAACGCGGCGGGGGACATCCTCTACCAGCGGCAGTCCTATTCGATCGGT
Source organism: uncultured Actinomyces sp. (assembly GCA_900545825.1). GTDB lineage: Bacteria > Actinomycetota > Actinomycetes > Actinomycetales > Actinomycetaceae > Nanchangia. The sequence continues at coordinate 22,603 of URAS01000014.1, read as the reverse complement.
GGCGGCTTCGTCGTCCACGACGACGAGGACGGGGCCACCGACCCCAGGACGAGGACGGCGTTGCCCTACCCGTTCGCCCAGGCCTCCGAGCTGCACGCCCACGCCGTCGACCAGGGCCTATCGATCGCCCAGATCGCGATGGCGAACGAGGCGAGCTCGGCGAACGAGGCCGACGTACGGAAGCGGCTCCTCGAGATCGCCCACGTCATGGAGGCGTGTCGCGACAATTCGCTGACGCGCACCGGCGTCCTGCCCGGTGGGCTCAACACCCGTCGGCGCGCGCCCCAGTGGTATGCGTCACTCAAGGCCGCCGACCCGAACCGAGACATCCACTACTGGGTCGAGTGGGTCAACCTCGTCGCCCTCGCCGTCAACGAGGAGAACGCATCGGGCGGGCGTATCGTCACGGCGCCGACGAACGGCGCGGCCGGGATCATTCCCGCGGTCATGTTCTACGCCACCCACTACACCGACCGGGCGCTCGCCCTCATCAACGACCACGGCTATTCCGCGGCCGACCGCGACGCGGGGATGGACGACATCGTCTGCGACTACCTGCTGGCGGCCGGCGCGGTCGGGTCGGTGATCAAGGAGCAGTCGTCGATCTCGGGCGCCGAGGTCGGCTGCCAGGGAGAGGTCGGATCGGCCTCGTCGATGGCGGCGGCCGGCCTGGCCCAGGTCATGGGCGGCACCCCGGCGCAAGTGATGACGGCGGCCGAGATCGCCATGGAACACCACCTGGGGCTGACGTGCGACCCCGTGGGCGGCCTCGTCCAGGTACCGTGCATCGAACGCAACGCCATCGCCTCGGTCACCGCCGTCAACGCCGCGCGCATGGCGCTGTTCGACAAGGAACAGACTCCGCTGGTCTCGCTCGATGCCGTCGTTCAGACGATGAAGAAGACCGGCGCCGACATGTCGGAAAAGTACAAGGAGACCGCCCAGGGCGGGCTGGCCGTCACCATCGTCGAGTGCTGACGACCAGCCCCGGGCGTCCTACAGGGCGTCGGACGTGACGATGCCCCACACCTTGCGGTAGAAGTCGAGCTCGCTGAGGAGGGCCCGTTTGCGCGAGTCATCGCGGATGAAGCCGTGGCCCTCGCCCTCGAAGTACTCGACGTGGGCCGAGACGCCGCGCTTTTTCAGCCGCTCGACCAGCAGCTCGGTCTGGTTCGGCGGAACGACGGCGTCCTCGGTTCCCTGGAGGAGCAGGAGGGGCGCCGTCATGTCGTCGACGTGGTTGATTGGCGAGCGTTCGGCCACGACCGGGTCGGAGGCGGAGTCGACGCCCAGCAACCGGTAGATGTAGTGGGACTCGAACTTGTGGGTGTCCTCGGCCAGCCGTTTGAGGTCGGACACGCCATAGAGCGACACGCCCGCACTGAACACGTCGGTGGTGCCCAGGGCCGCAAGCGTCGTGAAGCCGCCGGCCGAGCCGCCACGGATCGCGATCCTGCGCGGATCGACGAAGCCCAGCTGGGCGAGGTAGCGGGCACCGGAGGCGCAGTCGGCGACATCACGGACGCCCCACTGGCCGTCGAGGGCGTCGCGGTAGGCGCGGCCATACCCGGTGGACCCGCGATAGTTGACGTCGAGGACCGCGAATCCGCGGTCGGTCCAGTACTGGATCTCCGGCCGTAACCCCTGGCGCGTGGCCGACGTGGGCCCGCCGTGGACCATGGTGAGCAGCGGCGGCAGCTCGCCGGCGGGACCCCGCCACTTAAGCGAGGTCGGCGCGTAGAAGAACCCGTGGGCCTCGGCGCCGTCGGAGGTCGGCCACGACATCGGCTCGCCGATCGAGATCTCGGCCGTGTCGACGGCCACCTCGGCCGACGACCTCAGCACCGTGCAGTGGCCGTGCGAGATCTCGACGATCGACTCGTACGCCAGCGGGTTGTCGGCCAGCATAACCGTGCGACCGTTTGCCGACGCGACGTTCCCCGAGGGCGTCCACCCGGTCGGCCACTCCTCGAGCTGGCCGTTGTCCAGCCGGATCGTCCCGATATGCCAGCGTCCCCGGTCGCACCAGGCCGACACCAGGTGCTCCTCGTCGAGAATGTCGAACGAGTGGAGGCCCAGCTGCCACTGCGGCGACGTGAACTCGCGCTGTGCAGGGTGGAGTGCGCGCGTGCGCAGGTGGTGGGGCCAGTCGTCCTTGTCGAAGCCCTCGGTCCGATAGAAATTCGCCCAGCCCGACGAGTCGTCGACGTGGATGAGGTCGCCCGAGAACGTCCACCGGGGCTGGCCGGCGCTCACGCCGTCCTCGTCGACGAGGGTGTCGACCTGGACGAACCGACCGGCGGCGTCGAGCTCGGCGATGTTGAGCTGCGCGCACTGCCACGGCATGTGCGGATGCGACCACGTGACGAACGCGAGGAAGCGCCCGTTCGGCGACACCGCGGGAGCCGCGACGAAGTCCGTGGAGGTCCACAGCTCGAGGATGTTGCTGGCCTCGCGGGCCGCACTGCCGTCGAGCGGGATAGCGACGAGCGTATTGCGGGGCTCGCCCTCGCCGTGCTGCTCGCGGATGGCGAAGACGACGCCGCGCGTGGCATCGATCTCCATGTCGGAATAGCGATCGTTGACCTTGGGGGTCAGCCGGACCAGCTGGGCGTTCGTCTGATCGAAATCGTAGCGGTAGAGGCAGCCGTCGCCGACGTGCGAGACGACGATCGTGTGAGGCGCGAGGGCGTAGGCCTTGCCGCCGTATTCGTGGACCCGGGACCGGACGTCGACGAGCTCGGATCCCGGGGTCATCGGGAGGACCTCGGTCACCTGACCGTCGCCGCGGCGACGGAGGAGGACGTTACGGCCGGCCTCGTCCGCGCGGGACTCGACCCAGAACGTGTCGGCGCCGAGGACACGCACCTGCGAGAGCTTGCGCAGCTTGCGGGTGATGACGTCGGCGGTGAGAGACGACTGCCAGGCGCCGTAGGGGGCGACGCGACGATCCGATGCGGAAGTGGAATTCATGAGTCAAGTTTAAGCCATGCCTTCCTTTTCTTGCCTGGGCGCCCACGCCGCTCGTCGCGTCGGGCATAGGATTCACGCGGCCGGGACGTGGCGAAAAGTGCGGGAGGACGCCGAAAGGCCGCAAATAATCCCGCATGGTGTGTTTGGGCTGCGCCTTCGACGTAGGCTAGGGAGGTTAGAGGCCAAAAAGGGGAGGACTGTGCGGTGACATCACTGCTCGACCAGATCGAGAAGCCAGCCGACTTGCGTCAGCTGACGGCGCTGCAGCTCGACCAGTTGGCTGCGGAAATCCGCCAGTTCCTCATCGTCAACGTCGCGCGGACGGGCGGGCACCTGGGTCCGAACCTCGGCGTCGTCGAGCTCACGATCGCGCTGCATCGTGTGTTCGACTCGCCGCGCGACACCATCGTCTTCGACACGGGGCACCAGGCCTACGTTCACAAGATCCTCACGGGGCGCAAAGACTTCTCGAAGCTGCGCAGCGCCGGCGGACTGTCGGGCTACCCGTCTCGCGCCGAATCGCGCCACGACGTCGTCGAAAACTCGCACGCGTCGGCGTCCCTGTCATGGGCCTACGGTATCGCCGAGGCCAAGTACCTCTCGGGTGACCCGTCGTGGACCGTCGCGGTGATCGGCGACGGCGCACTGACCGGCGGTATGGCCTGGGAAGGCCTCAACATGATCGCCGATCATCCCGAGCTGCGGATCGTCATTGTCGTCAACGACAACGCCCGCTCGTACGCGCCGACGATCGGCGGCCTCGCCCACCATCTCGACGCGCTGCGGACCTCGCCGGCGTATGAGCGCGCCCTCGAATGGGGCAAACGGAGACTCCAGTCGTCGGGCAAACCCGGCCAGGTGGCCTACGACGCCCTCCACGGGTTCAAACGGGGGGTCCAGGACGTCCTCGTGCCCGAGGCAATGTTCTCTGATCTGGGTCTGAAATACACGGGCCCGGTCGACGGTCACGACATCATCGCCACCGAATTCCAGCTGACGCGAGCACGCGAGTATGCGGCCCCCGTCATCGTCCATGCGATCACCAAGAAGGGTCGCGGCTACAACTTTGCCGAACAGCACGTTGCCGATCGGTTCCACGCGATCGGCCCGATCCACCCCGAGACCGGCCTGCCGATGGAAAAGTCCCGCTTCGGATGGACGGCCGTGGTGGCCGAGGAACTCAAGCAGTGGGCCGACGCCGACCCCCGGCTCGTCGGCATCACGGCGGCGATGCGGGAACCCGTGGGGCTGGGGCCCTTCTACCAGGCCCATCCGGACCGCGTGCTCGACGTCGGCATCGCCGAGCAACACGCCCTCGCCGCCGCGGCAGGGCTGGCCTATGCCGGGAAATTGCCGGTCGTCGCCCTCTACGCGACGTTCATGAACCGGGCGTTTGACCAGCTGCTCATGGACTGCGCGCTCCACAAGGCGCCGGTCACCCTGTGCCTCGATCGCGCGGGCGTCACCGGCGCCGACGGCGCGTCGCACAACGGCATGTGGGATATCGCCCTCGCGGGAATCGTGCCCGGGCTGCGGCTGGCTGCGCCTCGTGACGAGCAGACGCTGCGCACCAGCCTGCGCGAGGCCCTGGCCGACGAGGACGGCCCGACGATCGTGCGCTACCCCAAGGGACCGCTGCCCAAGCCCATTCCGGCCGTGACCCACGAGGACGACGTCGATGTGTTGGCGGCCGCCGAGGGGCCCCACCCCGTCACGATCGTGTCGATCGGCGCGATGGCGCAGCGGGCGAAGGACGCGGCCGCGATCCTCACCGAACACGGCATCGACGTCGAGGTCGTCGACCCCGTGTGGGCGATCCCCGTGCCCGACGCCCTCGTCAAACGGGTCGCCCACTCCCAGCTGGTCATCACGGTGGAGGACGGCCTCGTCACCTCGGGCTTTGGGTCCCAACTGTGCCTGGCCGTCAACCGGCAGGGCGCGGCCACCCGGGTCGTGGCGAGGGGAATCCCGCGCGAGTTCTTGACCCACGCGTCGCGTGACGCGATCCTCTCGCACTGCGGCTTGGACCCCAAGGACATCGCCCAGGTGGCGATGGACCACTGCGCCGCCATGCTGCGCAGCAGCGAGGACCAGGGCGTCTAGTCCTGGCTGAGCGCCGCTAAATCGGCCCCCGTGAGGGCGATCTGCCACGGCCTGGCGCCCAGGTCGGCCATCGCCGCCTCAACGTCGCTCGGCCAGCCGTTCCACGCCAGCTGGCGCTGAACCGCCGGCGGCACGACGAGGTCGGGACGAATGCCCAGCTCGTCGGCGTGAGTGGTGACGACCTTCTTGATTGCGGCCAGTCGACGCCGCGCCGGCGGGTTGAGGTGACGCCAGTCCTTCACCGGGGGCAGCTCGCCGGGCAGAAGCGGGCGGCGGAGAACGGGCAGATCGACGTCGTCGAGGGCGCGGGCCCGATCGAGGGCGGCCTGCCATACGTCGGCGTGCTGGCGGGCGCGGCGGTAACGCAGCTCGGGGATGTCCTTCATCGCCTGCTTGACCGAGCGCGGGAGAGCCTGGGCCAGCGGGACGAGGGCCCGTGTCGACAGGAACTTTGCCGGCTCGATGTCGAACTCGCGGCCGAGCGCGTCGCGGGCCGTCCACAGCTCTTTGAGCGCCGCCAGCTGGCGGCGCGTCGCCAGGCGCCCGGCCCCTTTAATGCGCCACGGGTCGGCCTTCGGCTGCTTTGCCGGGGCGTGGAGGATGTGGTCGAACTCCTGGGCGGCCCATTCGGTCCGCCCGGCCTTCTCGAGCAAGACGGCCAGGGCACTCTTGAGCTCGAACAGGTAGTCGACGTCGAGGGCCGCGTAGGCTCGCCAGTCCTCCGGCAAAGGGCGTTGCGACCAGTTTGACGTCTGATGCTCCTTCGCGAGGCGCACCCCGAGCAGCTCCTCGGTCAACGCGGCCAAACCGACGTGGGGACGCCCGACAAGCAACGCGGCGACCTCGGTATCAAACAGTGACCCCGGCTCGATCCCGACCTCGCGGAGGTTCGCCAGGTCCTGGTCTGCGGCGTGGAGGATGAACTCGTTGTCGTTGATCGCCGCAGCCAGCGCGTCCATGCCCTGGTCGGCGCCCTCGCCGATCGGGTCGACGAGGACGATGCCGGCGCCGACGCGGGCCAACTGGATGAGGTAAGCCCGAGCCGTGTAGACGAATCCCTGGGCTCGCTCGACGTCACAGGCGATGGAGCCGCTGGCGGTGGCCAACCGGTCGGTGACCTGGCGGTATTCGGCCAGCGAGGCCGTGAGGGGTGGCACGCCACCTCGAGGAACGGTGGTGACGGGGAGTGGCGAAGTCACGAAAGAGAACTCCTGATACGAAACGATTAAGCGCCGAGGGCCTCGGCGGGATCGACGATGCCGGCGACAAAGGCCAACAGTTGCGCGATCGCTTGAGCGTGCGGTTTGAGATCGGTGGTGTTGGGGGTCCACGACGCCCGCAACTCCAGCTGCTTTTCCTCACCGCGCAACCGCAAATCCCCAAAGGACTGGGAGCGGATAGCCGTCGTCGTGCCGGCCGTCGAATGGTATCCCGCGCCCGACTTTTGCAGGGCGGAATGCAGCCACGACCACGCCACCTGATCGAACAGGGGGTCGTTAATGTCCTCTTCCTCGATCGTCGCGTGCATGTGAACGATGAGACGGAAGGTGCCCATCCAGCCGGGCTGCGTTGCGGGATCGTGGAGAACGACCAGGAGCGCGTGGACCGGTTGGCTGGTGGCCGGCGTGTCGACCGTGAACCGAATAGCCGCGGCGTAGGGGGCCAGGGTAGTGGGGGCCTCGATCTCCTCGACGCTGACGCCGGGGGGAAGGTCTAATGTGCGCAACGACGTCAGGGCCTCGACGAAGGCGGCTGGCGGTTCATGGGCGTTCACGCTTTTAGGGTAGGGCATGGCGTGCCGGTATTCTCCGTGCCACGCCGTGGTGGACTGTGTCCGTTAAAGGGGGGAGGGGCGACCGAAAAAAGGCAGGCGGACCCCTGTTTAGGGGTGTTTGTCATCGGGTGGCGGGGGCCATGTGATAGAACGACAATAGCTAGTGTCCCACCGGTCGTCCTTTCAGGGGGGTCTCATGTCGCGTTCACCACGGGTTTTGATGCCCCGGCATGGCTCTGTCGCCTCGTATATCGCTAGGAATCACAGCGAGATCGCAGAGAAGCCGTCCTCCCGTCCCGACATCGTCCCGGTCATTGTGGGGGATGGGTTCAACTCGTACGCGATCGCCAGGACGTACCACGAGACCTATGGCGGGCAGGTCCAGCTCGTCGCGGCCGATCCGATCCCGCCGCTCACTCACTCGCGCTTCATCGTTCCCCACCTGGTGGCGGACCTGGCCAACGACGAGGTCGTGCTGCGTGCCCTCGCCGCCATCGCCGCGGCGACTCCCGGAAAACACCGGATTATCCTCGGCGCCTACGTGGGGTTCATGCGGTTCCTCCGCAGGAACCGGCACGTGTTAGAGCAGAACTTCGATCTGGCGTTGGCCGACGACGACGCCCTCGACAAGGTCATGGACAAGCGGGATTTCAGCGAGCTGTGCGACGACGTCAATCTGCCCTCTCCCTACATGTACATCGTCGAGATGGGCAAGGAAGTCCCGGTCAAGTTCGACATTCCGTTCCCCGTCGTCGCGCGCCCCGTCCGCTGGACGATCGAGGACGCGCGGGCGATGAACGTCTTCCAGCCCGTGTTTGTCCTCAACGACTCCGCCGAGGTGTCGGAACTGTGGCGCAAACTCGAGCACATCGGCTACGACAACGACTTCCTCATTCGGCCCTTTATCCCCGCGACGGCGCCGGACATGCGCTACCTCATGCTCTACGTCAACCAGCGGGGTGACGTCACGCTGGCGGCGTGCCTCAGACTCCTCTATGTGGCGCCGGGGCCGGACATGGCGTCGACGCCCTTGTGCTTCCTGTCGGAGACTCCGAACCCGTCGGATCTCGAACGGGCCACAGAGTTTGTCAAAGCCGCCGATTACCACGGGTTCGTCTGCTTCTGGCTGATGGACGACACCGCCCACGGGATGCGGCTCTTCGTCGACGCGCGCCCGTGCCTCGGGGCGTTCTCGTTCGCTATGGCCCGCGGGGGCGTTAACCCGATGACGCATCTGGTCGCCGACATCATCGATGGTCAGGAGCTTCCGCTCGAGCAGACTCACGACGACGAACTCGTCTGTTCGCTGCCCACGTGGTACCTCATGCGCGTCGTCGAGTCGATGAAGATCAGGCACCTGATCAGTCGCCTCTCGCAGCGGGGTCATACCTTCAACGCTTTGAGCTACTCGTTCGACAGCTCTCTCGTCCGCGACACGCTGACGAGGCTCTACATGATGGGCATGATGCGCGACATCGAGCAGGGCAAGGTCCTTACGCCGAACACGCTATGACCAGCGTCGCGTAGCCCGGCAGGCAGGTCGGCTGCGCCGGATCGGCCCCAAACGAGGCGAGGACACGGCCGTCGACCAGGTCCTGCGGCAGCGACCGGGAGTCCTCGGTCATCGACACGAGGCAGGTGACGTCGCCGCGGCGCAGCGTGATGAGGTCGGGTGTCTGCTCCAACGCGGCGGGCGTTCCCTCGAGGGTCCCGCGCAGGCGGATGAGCGTGCGGTACCACGCCTCCATGCGGGCGTGATCGCCAGCGTGGGCCTCGTCCCAGTTCAGCCGCGAATGCTCCATCGTGTCGGGATCCTGCGGGTCGGGCACGGTGACGGGGCCGGAATAGATCTGGCTCCAGCCGTGGCCGGAAAACTCGTGCAGGCGGCCCTCGCTGACGCCGGAGGCGAGCTGGGGATCCTGGAAGTCGGTAAAGAACTGGAACGGCGTCGACGGATACCATTCGTCGCCCATGAAAATCAGCGGGGTGAAGGGGCCCAGAAGGACGAGGGCGGCTTCGCCCGCCGCGTGCTCCGGCGACAGCTTGGCCTGCGGGCGGTCGCCGATCGCCCGGTTGCCGACCTGGTCGTGGTTGGCGGAAAACCCGACGAACCGTGACCGGTCGAGGTCGGCGGGGACGGGCTTGCCCCACGGGCAGTCCCTAAACGTCGAGAAGGTTCCGTTGTGGAAGAACACGTCGGTATAGACCTTCGCTAGGGCGCCCGGTTCGGCGAAGTCCTTGTAGTAGCCGTGGGTCTCGCCGGTGAAAGCGACGTGGAGGGCGTGGTGGATGTCGTCGTCCCACTGCCCGTCCATCCCCTTGCCACCGGCCGACGTCGGGCAGACCATCGTGTAGTCGTTGAGGTCGGACTCGGCGATGAGGGTGACCCGATGCCCAAGGTCGTCCTCGAGCGCGCCCACGCGGTCCGACAGCTCGGCCAGCAGGTGGTAGGGCGAATCATCGACGATCTCGTGGACCGCGTCAAGGCGCAGCGCGTCGATGCCAAACGCCCGGACCAGGTGGTAGGCCGCGCCGATGAGGTGGCCGCGGACGGGTCCGCAGTCGGGGCCGTCGAGGTTGAAGCCGTCGCCCCACGGCGTCTCGTGGCGGGAGGTGAAGTAGGGGCCGAACTGGGCGAGGTAGTTGCCCTCGGGGCCCAGGTGGTTGAGGACGAGATCCTGGCATACCGCGAGGCCGGCGGCGTGGGCGGCGTCGACGAAGCGGCGGTAGGCGGCCGGCCCGCCATAGGCGGAGTGGACGCTGTAGAGGGCGACGCCGTCATAGCCCCAGCCGCGCTGGCCGGGGAACGCGGCGACCGGCATGAGCTCGACCGTCGTCACGCCCAGCTCGACGAGGTGGGGGAGGCGCTCGATCGCCGCGTCGAGCGTGCCCTCGGGCGTGAACGTGCCGACGTGGAGCTCGTAGAGGACGTTGCCCAGGACGGTGTGGTTCGGCAGGTCGCTGGGCAGCGGCGGGGGAGTCCACGTCTCGGCGGCGTCGTGGACGCCGTCGGGCAGCGAGACCGCCCTCGGGTCGGGGAACGGGCCGGACCCGTCGACGGCGAAACGGTAGCGGGTACCGTCCGGCAGCGGTTCGGGGGCCAGCCACCACCCCTCGTCACCGCGTTCCATCGGCACCGAACCTGCCGGCGTCACGAGGTCGATCCGGTCGGCAGTGGGCGCCCACACGGGTACCCGGCCGCAGCCTGGGCGCAAATCCGGCTTATTCATCGGCATCATCCCCCACGCGGGTGAGGACGACGGCCGGGTGGTGCTTCCCCAGGAGATCCTGGGTAGTGACAGCGCCTCCCGAGAACGTCCGCCGGGATACGATGTCGCGCCACCTGCCCTCGGGGAGGACGACCGTCTGGGGGGTCCGCCACTCGTCGTGGGTGCCCGCTAGGCGTGTCGCCACGGTGACGACCTGGGCGTCGCCATTGATGCCGCGGGCGAACGCAACGAGGCGCCCCGAGGACGTCGGGAGAGCGTCGTAGGAGGCGTGGGCCGAGACGAAAACCTCCGGACGCTCCCGCCGCAGCCTGGCGATCGCCGCGGTCAGCTGGAGCTTGCGGGTGTCGAGCGACGTCGGTGCCTCGCCCTCGTCGAGGCCGCGGAGCATGATCGCCAGCTGCTCGAAGTTGACAGGACGTCGGTTGTCCGGATCGACCAGGCGGGTGTTCGTGATCTCGGATCCCTGGTAGATGTCGGCCACCCCGGGCAACGTGAGCTGAAGGGCCTTGGTCGACAGCACCGTCGCCTCGAGGGCCCGCGTCGTCTGGGAGACCCACTGGTCCATGATGGTGGCGACTTGGTCGTCGTGACGGACGAAGCTCGCGAAATGGAAAAGCGCCTCCTCGCGGACCTCGTCGGGCTGGGTCCACGTCGTCCACGTCTTCATCTCGCGGACCGACTTGCGCAGGTAGTCGATGAGGCGTTCGTCGCTGATCGGGCCCTGTTCGGTCCACGTGCCGGCGAGGGTTTGCCACAGGAGATTCTCGGTGCGTCCGTCGAGGTCGCTGGGTCGTGCCTCCTGGGTGACGGCCTGGAGCTGGACCAACGTCGTCGCCCACAAGTGCGGGTACTGGCTGAGAAGGACCAGGCGCGAGCGGACGTCCTCGTCGCGTTTCGTGTCGTGGGTCGTCCCGCAGGTCATCGTGGCCGGCCAGTTCTCTTGCTGCGCGGCCGCGAACGCGTGGAGTTCGTCCGGGGTGATGCCGAAGCGCTCGGGCGACCCGCCGACCTCGGTCAGCGCGCACAGATGCGTCCAGCGGTAGAACGCCGTGTCCTCGACGCCCTTGGCCTGGACGGCGCCGCAGACCTGCTGGAAACGGACGACGACCTCGTCGCGCCGCTCGTCGGAGGTGTCGAGGCCCGCCGAGCCGACCTCGTTGGACAGGAGGAGGGCGAGAAGCATCTCCATCGTGTCGGCGTCGTCGGGGCCCAGCTGGGCGAGTGCGCGTTCGGCGGCCGATTCGACGACCTGCCGCGACATTCCCGGCGCCGGCTCGTCGGGGACGACGTAGGCGCGATAGACGGGCATCTCGATGATGAGGCCGCGCAGGCAGTTGATGACCGAGCGATAGGTGTAGTCGCGCAGGCGCAGGTCGTCTTGGCAGATGTTCCAGATGATTTGGCCCAGCCGCCTGATCTCGGCGGCCAGCGACGTGTCGATGATCTGGCCCTTGGCCTGCTCGACGACCTGGTGGTACGAGGCGGGCGAGTCGCCGGTCATTTTCTGCATGAGGGCGCCGAGCGGCAGCGACGCTTGCGGATCGACCTGGAGGGCGGTGAGGCGCCACGCCGTGTCGTAGCCCGTCGTCCCCGCGACCGCCCAGTCGGCGGGCAACGTCTCGGAGCCCTCGAGGATCTTCTCGGCGGCGATCCAGGCCCGTCCGGTCGCGGCCGACAGGTGCCGGAAATAGTCGCGCGGATTCGCCAAACCGTCGGGGTGATCGACCCGGAAGGCGTCGATATAGCCCTCGGTATAGAGCTTGATGAGGAGGCGGTGGGTCGCGGCGAACACGTCGGGATCCTCGACGCGGATCGCGGCGAGCGTGCCGACGTCGAAGAATCGCCGGTAGTTCAGCTCTTCGTCGGCCACCTTCCAGTGGGCCAGCCGGTAGTGCTGGCGCTCGACGAGGACGCCCAACGGCAGTGACTCGGTGCCCTCGGCGATCGGGAACACGTGGTCGTAATAGGTGAGGACCCACTGCTCGCCGCGTTCGGGCTCGGTGGGAATGACCCGCTTGACGACCTCGAGCTCTTGATTGGCGATGACCTGGCCGATTCGGGCGCCGAGGACGGGCATGAGGATCGGCGAGTCCATATCGACGTCGAACCACTTCGCGTAGGGGGAGGCCGCGCCCCGCTTGAGCACCGACCACATCGCGCGGTTGTGCCACACGGGCGTGGGGACCGCCATGTGGTTGGGCACGAGGTCGACGACGACGTGGAGGCCCGCCTCGTGGCAGGTGTTCGCCAGCGATTTGAACTGGCTGATGCCGCCCAGGTCGGCGCTTACCGCGGAGTGCGAGACGACGTCGTAGCCGTGCGTCGAGCCGGGCGCCGCCTGGAGGATCGGTGACAGGTAAACGTCGGTGATCCCCAGATCGGCCAGATAGGGGACGACCTGCTCGGCGTCGGCGAACGTGAAGGTCGGGCTGAGCTGCAGGCGATACGTCGTGATCGGCTGATGAGCGTTGGGCGTGGGCAGATGGGGGTGGTCGTTCACGGGGTCACTCATCTTTCGGGTTGAGGAGGACGATCGTTGTGCGGCCCTCGACGCGTAGGGACTCGCCGCTACGGTAGGTCTTGTCTTCGGCGTCCGGCAGCGCCGGCTCGAAGGTGTTGACGACCTCAGTCCAGTTCTGCCCGTAGTCGCCCTGGGGCAGCGTGAACGTCAGCGGGTCGGGGGAGGCGTTGAACAGGAGCATGAAGTCGTCGTCGGTGATCGTGCGCCCCCGGGCGTCGGGTTCGCGGATCGCCATGCCGTTGAGGAAGATCATCATCGAGCGGGCGGACGCCTCGTTCCAGTCGGTCTCGCTCATATGTTTGCCCTCGGGCGTAAACCACTCGATCTCGCCGAGCTCGGACTCGCCGCCGCGTTCGGGGCGGCCGGCGAAGAAACGGCGCCGATGGAAGACCGGATGGTTCATCCGCAGCGACACGAGGTGCTTGGTGAAATCGAGGATCTCTTTGTCCGGGTCGGTGAGGTCCCAGTGGATCCACGAGATCTCGTTGTCCTGGCAGTAGGCGTTATTGTTGCCGCCCTGGGTACGCCCCATCTCGTCGCCGTGCGAGATCATGGGGATCCCCTGGCTGAGCAGCAGCGTCGTGAGGAAGTTGCGGTGCTGGCGGGCGCGGAGGGCGAGAATTCCCGGATCGTCCGTCGGCCCCTCGACGCCGCAGTTCCACGACCGGTTGTCGCTGGCACCGTCGGCGCCGCCCTCGCCGTTGTCTTCGTTGTGCTTCTCGTTGTACGACACGAGGTCGGCCATCGTGAAGCCGTCGTGGGCCGTGACGAAGTTGATCGACGCCATCGGGCGTCGGCCCGTCTGTTCGTAGAGGTCGGCGCTGCCGACAAGGCGCGAGGCGAATTCGCCAAGGCGCGAATACTCGCCGCGCCAGAAGTCGCGGACGGTGTCGCGGTATTTCCCGTTCCACTCGGACCACTTGGGCGGGAAGCCGCCGACCTGGTAGCCGCCGTCGCCGACGTCCCACGGCTCGGCGATGAGCTTGGTCTGCGACAACACGGGGTCTTGGTGGATGATGTCGAAGAACGCCGACAGCTTGTCGACCTCGTGGAACTGGCGGGCGAGTGTCGAGGCGAGGTCGAAGCGGAAGCCGTCGACGTGCATCTCGACCACCCAGTAGCGCAGCGAATCCATGATGAGCTGCAACACCGCGGGGGACCGCATGAGCAGGGAGTTGCCGGTGCCGGTCGTGTCGAAGTAGTGGAACTTGTCGTTGTCGACCAGCCGGTAGTACGCGGCATTATCGATGCCGCGGAAGGACAGCGTGGGGCCCAGGTGGTTGCCTTCGGCGGTGTGGTTGTAGACGACGTCGAGGATGACCTCGATGTCGGCGTCGTGCAGCGCCTTGACCATCTGCTTGAACTCTTGGACGACCCCGTCCGGCGTCGAGGCCGACGTGTAGCCGTTGTGCGGCGCGAAGAAGCCGATCGTGTTGTAGCCCCAGTAGTTCGTCAGCCCGCGTTCCTGGAGGTAGGCGTCGTTGACGAACTGGTGGACCGGCATGAGTTCAAGGGCGGTGATGCCGAGGTCGGTGAGGTGGCTGATCGAGGCGGGATGGGCGACGCCCGCATAGGTTCCCCGCAGTTCTTCGGGAATCGCCTCGTTCATCTGGGTGAGGCCCTTGACGTGCGCTTCGTAGATGACGAGGTCGTGGACCGGATGCCCGGGAGGACGATCGTGGCCCCAGTCGAAATAGGGCGTCGTGACGACCGACAGCATCGTGTCGTTGACCGAGTCGAGCTCGCACCGCTTGTCGTGGTCGTTCCAGTCGTAGGAATAGAGCGACTGGTCGGTCCCGACCGTGCCGGCAAACGCCTTGGCATATGGGTCAAGCAACAGCTTCGACGGGTCGCAGCGGTGGCCGGCCTCGGGGTCATACGGCCCATCGACCCGGTAGCCATAGGTCTGCCCCGGATGGATCTGGGGCAGGTAGGCGTGCCACACGTGGTTGTCGACCTCGGTGAATTCGACGCGTTCCTCGTGGCGGTCTGCGTCGAGCAGACAAAGGGTGACACCGGTTGCCGCCTCAGAAAAGAGCGCGAAGTTTGTGCCGGTGCCGTCGTAGGTCGCACCCAGAGGGTACGGAAGTCCAGGCCATGTCTCCATACGTCAAGGTAACCACGAACTCGCCCGGTAAGCGCGTCCGCCGGAAAAGAAGAACCAAATATCGGCGTGGTGACGCGCCCACCGGGCGAGTTCTCGAGCTGTTGGGTGGTCCCGACTACTGGTCGGCCACGTGGGCCCCCTTGCTCTGGTTGATGGCCAAACCGCTGGCCAGCAGTGAGTTGCGGATCTCGCTGAGGGCCTCGGAAACGCCCGAGGGGTTCGAGGGCAGCAGCAGGGTCTGGGTGTTCGACGATTTGGCAACTTCCTGCAGCGTGTCGAAATACTGCGTGAGGAGAAGCATCTGCTGCGCCTCGTCGCCGATGCCGGCGTCACGCAGGGACTCGTACTGCTCGACGAGGCCCTCGACGATCGCCTTGCGCTGGTTGGCGATGCCCTCACCCTGGAGCTTCTTGTACTCGGCCTCGGCCTCGGCCTGCTTGACGACCTTGATCTTCTCGGCCTCGGCCAGCGAGATCGCCGCCTCACGTTCACGCTGGGCCGCATTGATTGAGTTCATCGACGCCCGCACCGTCGGATCCGGGTTGATATCGGTGACGAGCGTGTTGACGATCTTGAAGCCATAGCCCTCCATCTCCTGCGAAAGGGTGAGCTCGATCTCGCGGGCGATGCGGTCCTTCGACGAGAACGCATCGTCGAGGTCGAGTTGCGACAGCGACGAACGGACGCGGTCGAAGACGTACGCCGTGATCTGCTGCGAGGGCGACGCCAGACGGTAGTAGGAGTCCTCGGCGTTTGACACCTGGTACTGGACGGAAACGGGGATCGTGACGAAGACGTTGTCGTGGGTCTTCGTCTCGACCGTGATGTCGAGCTGACGGATACGCAGCTCGACCTTCTTGGCGATGCGCTCGATGACCGGGATCTTGATGTTGAGGCCCGGGCGGGCAACGCGGTTGAACTTCCCCAGGCGCTCGATGACGTACGCCGTCTGTTGCTTGACGACGAAGAGCGAACTGGCAAGGAGAAGAACAACGATGACGATGATAATCACCGTTGAAATCAGTGAACCCATGGAGAGAATCTTTCTAGGTTAGGACCGAGAGGTCCGCGCGATACTGTCGGGTGTCGTGTGAAGCGACTGCGCCGCTTCCTTGTGCTGCGGCGGAACGGCGTCGAGCCCTTCCGCGCGCAGGCGGTCGCAGGTGCCCTCGGCCTGACAGGTCGAGTAGAACCAGAGCTTGTAGTCGAGGACGGCCAGGTAGTGGCGCAGTTCATCGATTTGGTTTTCGACGTGGGCGCGATGTTTCGCCATGATGACGAGACGCTCGTCAATCGTCGAATCGCCCTCGGCCGCCAGCACCATAAACTGGCGGATTTGGGCCAGAGGCATCCCCGTCTCTTTCATACACATGATGAGGGCAAGGGCCGACAGGTCGTCGGTCGTGTAACGGCGCGTCGTGCCGTCAGCGTGATTGAGGTTAGGGAGGAGCCCCTCGCGTTCGTAGTACCGCAACGCCGACGGTGTGGCGCCAACCATCGCGGCGGCGTCACTGATCGAGTACGTGCGGTCTCCCGCTGGTTGCGGCACCGAATCTGACATATGGACTCCTTAGGCTTGCCCTCGACCTCACTTTAACTCATACAGTCGGTGCGTATGCATGCAGGTATCGAGCAAGGAGGAGAGCATGCGCGGAGTCATCATGGTGAAGCCGGGTGTCGTCGAGGTTCGCGACGTCGAGATGCCCCGGATCATCCAGCCGACCGACGCCATCATCAAGGTGACGGGCACCTGCATCTGCGGGTCCGACCTGTGGCCGTACCGCGGCGCCGAGCCCGTCGACCATGCGCCGATGGGCCACGAATACGTCGGGATCGTCGAAGAAGTCGGCGCGGACGTCAAGACCGTCAAGCCGGGCGATCCCGTCGTTGGGTCATTCTGCCTGTCGTGCGGCACCTGCGAGATCTGCCGCGCGGGCTTCCCGTCGCGTTGCGTCAACGGCGAGTTCAAGAACGCCTCCCAGGCCGAGTACACCCGGGTGGCGCTGGCCGACGGCACCCTCGTCAAGCTGCCCGAGGTCCCCACGGGCGATCACCTCAAGTCCTACCTTGCGGCCTCCGACGTCCTCGGGACCGGATGGTTCGGCGCGGTCGCGGCGAGCGTCGGGCCGGGCAAGACCGTGGCCGTCGTCGGCGACGGCGCCGTCGGCCTGTCGGCGGTGCTGGCGTCGAAGCGCCTGGGCGCCGAGCGAATCATCGCCATGTCGCGGCACGAGAAGCGCTCGCAGCTGGCCCGCGAATTCGGGGCCACCGACATCATTCCCGAGCGCGGCGAGGACGGCATCGAGGCGGTCCGCGAGCTGACGCACGGCCTGGGTGCCGAGTGCGTCGTCGAGGCCGTCGGCAATCAGGCGTCGATGAACCAGGCCATCGGGGCCACCCGCCCGGGTGGCTACGTCGGGTTCGTCGGGGTCAGCCACGACGTCACCCTCACGGGCATGGACCTGTTCTTCAAGGAAATCCACCTGCTCGGCGGCCCGGCGCCGGTGCGGAACTATCTGCCCGACCTCGTCGACGACATCGCGAACGACCGCTACAACCCCGGCGCGGTCTTTGACGCGACCGTGCCGCTCGACGAGGCCGCGCGCGGCTATGACCTCATGGATCGCCGCGAAGCGACCAAGGTGTTCCTCGCCGTCTAGGGGAGGCGGGGAACGCGTGGGCCCCGGATCCCTGGGGAGGGGGATCCGGGGCCCACGTGCATGAGTGCCCTATTTGATCGAGCCCGTGGTGAGGCCCGCGACCAGACGCTTCTCGATGCACGCGAAGAGGATGACGACGGGGATGATCGCCACCACCGACACGCCGAACACGTATTGCCACGACGTGTCGTACTGGCCGATGAACTTCGTCAGCGCGACCGAGAGGGGCTGCTTCTCGGCAGAAGACAGGATGACCAGCGAAGCGGCAAATTCGTTCCACGCCGCGACGAACGTGAAGATCACGGCCGTGACGATGCCGGGCCACACGAGCGGCAGGTTGACCTTCGTCAGGACGGTCCACCGACCCGCGCCGTCGATCTGGGCGGCGTCGTCGATCTCCTTGGGAACCGACGCGAAGAACGAATGCATGATCCACGTAGCGAACGACAGGTTAAACGCCGAATTGACGAGGATCATCGCCATCCACGTGTCCTGCAGCCCGATCGCCACAAACTCACGCATGAGGCCCGCGACGAGGACAGCCGGCTGGAGCATCTGGGTGAGGAGGACGCAGAACAGGAAGACCCCACGCCCCGGGAACCGGAAGCGGGCCGTGTAATAGGCCGCCGGCATCGCGACGACGAGGACGAGCAGCGTCGCCGAAATCGAGATGACGAGCGTCGAGATGAGGTTGTCGAACACCGGCGTCTCGGGCGTCGTCCACATCGTCTGGTAGTTCTCGAACTGCCAGTGCTGCGGGAAGAAATGGGGGTCGACGCTCGTCGCCTCTTTCTTTGGCTTGAGCGAGGACGTCACCATATAGAGGTAGGGGAGGATGAAGACAACGAAGACGACTGCGCCGGCAAGAATCCGCAACCCCATGTGGGGCTTCTGCCCGGGGCCGGAGCCGTCCGAGTAGCGCTCGCGCCAGGAGGGCTTCTTCGAGGGGGCAACCATCGTGTCGGGAGTAGTAGCGGCCATCAGTCATCCACCTGCTTCATGGGTTTAACGACGATCGTGTAGATCGCGATGATGACGATCACGATGACGAAGTTGACGACCGAGAGGGCGGAGGCCCAGTCGATGTGGCGGTCGTTCTGGATGATCTTGAAGATCAGCGTCGTCGTCGTGTCGGCGTCGTTGCCGGGAACGGGCCCGGTGATCGTCCGCAGAATCGGCAGCGAGTTGAACACGTTGATGATGTTGATGACCGTCGCGGTGGCGACCGCCGGCCTCAGCTGGGGGAGGACGACACCGAAGTACGTGCGGAAACGGCCGGCGCCGTCGATCTGGGCGGCCTCGAGAATGTCACGCGGCACGGCCTGCAGGCCGGCGAGGATCGTGTAGGTCGTAAACGGCAGCGAAACGAAGATCGCGATGATGATGGCGACGATAAACGCCGACGTTGCGGTCTTCGTGAAGCCCACCTGATCCGACGCCGTAAGCCCCAGGTTGTGGAAGACCTTGTTGAGGATGCCCAGGCGCGGCTCCAACGAATAGTAGGCCACCGTCGTCGTCATGATGACCGACGCCGCCCAGGGGACGACAACGGCGAGGCGGACGATCTGGCGACCGGGGAACGCCTTGTTGAGGAGCTCGGCGAGGGCGAGCGAAATGATGATCGTGAAGACGACGACCACGACGACCCAGATGACGGTGTTGGCGAGGACGCGGGGCAGCTCGGGAAGCGAGAAGATGTGCCGATAGTTTTCGGCGCCCACTGAGCCTTTGACGATGCCGGACTTCGAGATCTTGCGTGTCGAGTTGACGATCATGACGCCCGCCGGGAAGGCGACGACGCCGATGATCAACACGAGGACTGGAGCGAGCCACGGGAGGGCGGCGAGACTATCGCGCCACGTGCCTCGTTCCGTGCGGTGGGGTGTGCGAGCCATGGATATGCCTTTAAGAGACGGGGTGGGGGCGAAAGAACCCTTCCGCCCCCACCGCCAGCGATTAGTCGGAGTCAGCCTTCGACTGGATGTCCTTCAACAGCTTGGCCGGGTCGGCGCCCTGGCCTAGCTGGCCCATCTGGGACTGCAGTGCGCCCTGCGTGGCCTGCCACTTCGGGTTGGTGAAGGGGTAGAACTGGGCGGAGTCGATGAGCGGGACGAAGTCCTTGATCGAGTCCTTGTCCTTGAGGTTCTCGAGGACCGGCTTCGTCACGGGGATAAAGCCCTCGGTGTCGACGAACTTCTGGTAGACCTCGTCGGAGTAGAAGTAGTCGAGGAAGGTCTTGATCGCCTCCTGCTTGTCCTTCCCGTTGTCGAAGGCCATGAGGTGGTCGGCGACGCCCAGGGTCATCGCGTGTCCGTCCTTCGTCGGAATCGGCGCGATACCGTAGTTGAGGCTCGGGTTCTTCTCCTTGATGAAGTTGATGTAGGGCGGCAGGCCGACGACCATGCCGACCTTGCCCTGGAAGAACGTCTGGCCGAGCGGGGTACGCTGCGACGAGCCGGGGTTCGGCTCGGTGGCGCCCTCGTCGATGAGCTTCTTCATGAAGGTCGCGGCCTCGACGTTCTTGGGCGTATCGATCGTGATCTTCTTGTCGTTGCCGAACGAGCCGCCGTTGCCGAAGAACCAGATCGCGGTCTCGCCCTGGGCTTCCTCGTTGCCAAGCGGCATGCCGTAGCCGTCGACGCCGCCGAGGGCCTTGATCTTCAGCGCGTCGGCTTCGAGCTCGTCCCACGTCTTCGGGGGTTCGGCGATGCCGGCCTTGGCGAACAGGTCCTTGTTGTAGAAGAGGGCGCGGACCGAGGCGATGAGGGGGAGCCCATACTGGGTGCCGTCCATCGTCGCGTTCTTCTTGAAGTTCTCCGGGAACTTGTCCATCGTCTCCTTCGACACGACGTCCTTCGCCGGGTAGAGAAGTTCGTCATCGGCAAACGAGGTGAACGAGTCGATGTTGAGGATGTCGGGGGCCTGCTTGTTTTGGATCTTCGTCGTGATGACCGTGTTGATGTCTTCCCACGACTGGACCTCGAGGTTCACCTTGATGTCGGAGTGTTCCTTCTCGAAGTCCTTGATGATGCCCTGCCACAAACCCTTGGTGGCGTCGGAGTAGACGGGCACCAGCAGGTTGAGCTCCTTGCTGTCGCTCGAGCCCGAATCCGAGCCCGATCCGCCACACGCGGCCAGGGGCAGCAACAGTGCTGCCGTCACCGCGCCAGCGACGACCCGAGTCATCTTGCGCATGGTTATGCCTTTCTTGTTGTCGCCGCAACGAGCGCCACGGCATTGGGGTTCTCGGTGTCAACCGACTGCCCCTAGGGTACATGGCAGTGGTTTTCATCACTGATCTTTTGAAAGAATCTGCCGAATCGCTGGAGGGGACGGGGCGCTGCCGAAACACTGCAGAGGACGCGTGCGCACACGCGCGGAAATAAGTGGCAACACCTCCGAAGGGAGTAGTCGCCCCGTACAGTCAAATCATGAGTTGGTTCACCGTTGAACGAGAGTATTTGTCCCGTCAAGACCTCCTCGATGCCGCCGAACGGATGGTCGAGGAATCCATCAAGCGACTGGAAATCGACGAGCTGCGGCGGGTTCTTCTCCTGCCGCCCGACATTACGAGGGCGCACGCCGGTGTCGGTTGGATCACCGAGCACCTGTGGCACTACCTCACCGACCGCGGCGCGGAGGTCCACGTCATCCCCACGCTCGGCCAGCACGTCCCCCACACGAAAGAAATGAACGAGTGGATGTTCGGCTCGATTCCCGAACAGAACATCCACGCCCACGACTGGAAGAACGGCGTCGTCAACGTCGGCGAGGTCCCCGCCGAGGTCGTCAAAGAGGCGACCGGGGGAGCCGTCGACTGGCCGTTCCCCGTCGACCTCAACAAGATGCTCATCGGCGAGCACTGGGACCTCATCCTCAACATCGGTCACGTCGTCCCCCACGAGGTGTTGGGTTTCGCCAACCACAACAAGAACACGTTCATCGGCCTGGGCGGCAAACGCCTGCTGGGCGCCTCGCACATGTGCTCGGCGGTCTACGGTATCGAGAACAACCTCGGCAACCTGTTGACGCCGACGCGTGCCTGCTTCAACTGGGCCGAGGACCACCTGATCGCCGACCTGCCCCACGTCTACTACCAGCTGGTCATGGCGTACGACGACGAGGGCGAACTACGGCACACCGGCGTGTTCGTCGGCAGCGACCGCGACACATATTTCGACGCGGCGCGGGCGTCGAAGAAGCAGAACATTACGACCTTCGACAAGCCGATCCACAAGATCGTCGCCGTCATGCAGGCCGACGAGTTCCACGCGACCTGGGTGGCGAACAAGGCGGTCTACCGCACCCGCATGGCGATCGAGGACGGCGGCGAGCTGCTCATCATCGCGCCCGGTGTCGTCCGCTTCGGCGAACAGCCCGAGGTCGACGCCCTCATACGGAAGTACGGCTACATCTCGCAGGCCGAGGCCATCAAGCTCTACCAGACGCAGGAGGACATGCAGGATATCCCGCACGGCACCGCGCACCTGGTCCACGGCTCGTCCGAGGGGCGCTTCACGATCACCTACGCGCCCAAGGGGCTGTCGAAGGAAGAGATCGAGGGCGTCGGCTACAACTACATGGACCTCGACGAGGCGCTCGAGCGCTACAACCCCGAGGTCATGCAGGACGGCTGGAACACCATGCCCGACGGCGAAGAGGTCTACTACATCTCGACGCCCTCGGCGGGCCTGTGGGCCAGCCGTGACAAGCTGGAGGCCCGGGCCAAGCACGAGCTCATGCCCGAGTAGGCCTTCGTCTTTCTGAGAACGCCCCGGTGAGCGTCTGGAACGCTTGCCGGGGCGTTTCCCTGCCTGCGGGAGATAAACGAAAAGCTCCCGATCGGGAGCCATTCTTGGTGGGCGGTGCGGGGATCGAACCCGCGACCTCTTCGGTGTGAACGAAGCGCTCTACCACTGAGCCAACCGCCCAAGCGGGTACAACTGTAACCGAGGAGTGAACCAAGCGCCAAATCCTCAAGGAGTGCATTGTTGGCCTTTCCTTGAGAGGTGTGGCGTCCACCACGCGAGAGCCGTCAGGGGGCTCGAAGGGCCGGTTTTTCCGCGGTATTAACGCGTCCTCGGGAGAGCGGAGGTGGATTTGGTGGGACCGGATAAGCCTGCTAAAGTTTTATCTCGCTTGACCGGTTCCGGCCAAGACATGCGGATGTAGCTCAGTTGGTAGAGCATCACCTTGCCAAGGTGAGGGTCGCGGGTTCGAGTCTCGTCATCCGCT
>URAS01000013.1 GCA_900545825.1 uncultured Actinomyces sp. | reverse complement strand
GTGCCGCCGCGGGCTGCGTGACGCACAGCAGCAGTTTGGCGGCGAGGATCTCGAGGTGCAGCCGGGGCGACGTGGCCCCAACCATGGCGAGCAGCGCCTGGTTGGCGAGGTCGGCCGCCCGCGTGAGGACCTGCGCGCCAAGCGCCTGGGCCTGCGTGAGCATCTGCTCGAACTGGTCGGTGGGAACCGACTGGAGCGCCGACCGCGATTCCTCGCCCGCCATCGCGACAACAATGAGGTCGCGCAGCCGCTGCAACAGGTCTTCGACGAAGCGCCGCGGATCGTGCCCGGACGCCACCGAGTTCTCGACTAGGCCAAACAGCGCCTGCGCGTCGCCGGCCGTCAGCGCGTCGATCGCGCCGGACAGCAGGGCATCGTCCGTGTAGCCGAGCAGCCCGATCGCCCGCTGATAGCCGACCGTCGACCCGTCGGCGCCGGCCATCATCTGGTCGAGGACGGACAGCGAGTCGCGGACCGACCCGCCGCCGGCACGCACGACCAGCTGGACGACGCCCGGCTCCAACGTGACGCCCTCTTCGTCGCACAGATGCTGGAGGTATTCCGCCATGATTTCCGGCGGGACCAGGCGGAACGGGTAGTGGTGGGTGCGCGAGCGGATGGTGCCGATGACCTTTTCCGGCTCTGTCGTCGCGAAGATAAAGAGGACGTGCTCCGGCGGCTCCTCGACGATTTTCAGCAGCGCGTTGAAGCCCGCGGCCGTGACCATGTGGGCCTCGTCGAGGATGAAAATCTTGTAGCGGTCACGCACCGGCGCGAAGGCCGCGCGTTCCCGCAGCTCGCGCGCGTCGTCGACGCCGTTGTGCGAGGCCGCGTCGATCTCGACGACGTCAAGCGAGCCCGGCCCGCCCGTCGCCAGCTCACGGCACGAATCGCAGGTGCCGCACGGCGTGTCCGTCGGGCCTTTTTCGCAGTTGAGGCAGCGCGCCATAATGCGTGCCGACGTGGTCTTTCCGCACCCGCGCGGCCCCGAAAAGAGGTAGGCGTGGTTGATACGCCCGGCGCGCAGCGCGGCCTGCAGCGGCTGCGTCACGTGGTCTTGCCCGATCACCTGGGCGAAGGTGTCGGGTCGGTAGCGGCGATACAGTGCGGTACTCACGGCGACAACTCTACGGGGTCCCACTGACACTTTGGGGACCGCGGGGCGCCCTCGGATACGAGAAGGGCCGCACCATCGCGGTGCGACCCCTCGGATTTAGCGTGTGTTCACACGCCCTCACGGCTACTTGCCGAGACGCTTGTCGGCCTCGTCACGCGCCTTGTCGATCTGGTCGTCGTACTTGCCGCCGGTCGCGTCCTTCGCCTTGCCGGCCGCCGCGTCGAGAGCCTTGTCGGTGTTCTCCTCGTTGCCGAGGGCGTCCTTGGCCTTGTTCTTCAGATCGTCGAGACCCATGAGTGCTCCTCCTTAGAAAATGTGTCTGCTGACGTTTACCAACGTAACGCCGGCCCTCATCATTCGCTCACCAAAGGACCGAAGTCCTGCATTTAGGCTCCGTCGGGGGCGGATTTCCGCCCAGTATTCCGCGGATCACACCCATAACGTGAGATAGGCCACAGCGCAGGGGTCGAGTTAGACTCAGCCGACCATCTTTCCTAGAATCAATCCGGCCGGGAGGTATCGCCTAGTGGCCTATGGCGCTCGCTTGGAAAGCGGGTTGGGTGCAAGCCCTCGGGGGTTCGAATCCCCCTACCTCCGCCAATGTGAAGTCTCGGGACATCGTTCACTCGATGGTCCGAGGCTTTTCTTTGTGTGTAGCGCCCTGCCGATGAACGTGATCAAAAAGGCCACGTTCACCGATCTGACCCCGTCAACGTGATCCTTCTGGACAAAACCATCACGTTCACGGGAAAGGGTGGCTCGCCCGCCCACTTTCGCCGCGCGTTAGAGCTGGTCGATGACACAATGGGCTCATGACTTCGCTCGCCCCTGACACTGCCCGCACGCTGTGGCGCGCGTTCCTCACCAACGCGACCGACCTGGTGGACGACGCGCGACTGCTCAACAGCCACGGCGTCTACGCCCGCTCCCGCGCGCTGCTCGTCATGGCGTGGTGCGAAATCGGGCGGGCGATGACGCTCGGCGCGATCTTCCGCGAGACGTGGAGCTCGCACGGCACGACGTCCCTGCCAATCGACGAAGACCTCATGACCGACGAGGCCGCCCTCACCCGATACTGCCGCGACTACGTCGTCGGCGATGCGGCCGAACGCTACTGGGGCATCGCGAAACACCAGCAGGAGGACGCCCAGAAACTCGACGCCGCCGCCCACTCCGAGGCATGCGCCGCCCTCGACCTGCGCCGCTGGGCGATGCGCGTGACGATGGACGCGACGACGCGGTCCGTGCGGATCCCCTCACACCTCTTCCACGAGGACGCCGACACCGAGGTCCGCCACACGGCGGAAGCGATCGCCCTGACGATGCTCAACGACGACGTCGCCGGGCCCCAGGTGGCCAAGACAAACCTGGTCGGGCTGCCTTTACCGCATCTCGACGAGGACGACTAGCCGCCACGCACCCGCGCTCCCCGACCGCCGCGGCGTTGCGCCCCGCCCGGGCGCACGCCAGTTGGTCTGGCTGGGCGTCCTCCGTTAGACTGGGGGCGATCCTCCACGTGGCGGCATCGTCTGAACCTCCCCAGGGCCGGAAGGCAGCAAGGATAAGGGCGCTCTGCCGGGTACGTGGAGGGTCCTTTTATGCCCGCGTCCAGCCGTTCCGCGGGGCACAAACGTGACCGGCATGCCGCCTATCGATTACGCTGACGGGGTGAGCACCGAAACGCCGATGAGCCCCCGCGACGCCTACCTCAAGCGGCGCCGTCAACGCGAGACGTTAATCTTCACGTGGACCGGGGCGATCCTCGTTGTCCTGCTCATCGCCGGCACGCTCATTGGGTTCGGCATCGTCCCCTTCCCGTTCTTCAGCGACTTCGCGCGCGGCGAGAAGATTGCGCAGGCCGGCGACGTCCCCTGCCCGACCGGCGAGGCCGAGGCGATTCCGCCGACAAAAATCGAGGTCTCGGTCCTTAACGGCACGTCGCGTGCGGGCCTGGCGTCGGAGGTCGGCTCCGCCCTCGAAAAGGACGGCTTCAAGGTCATGTCCAAGAACAACGCGCCTGATGGCGACACCAACGGCACGGTGCAGATCACCGCGGGGCCGGCGGGCGTCAACTCGGCCTACACGGTCGCCCTCGCGTTCCCGGATTCGCGGATCACCCTGGATTC
The DNA here is from genome assembly GCA_900545825.1 of uncultured Actinomyces sp. Classification (GTDB taxonomy): domain Bacteria; phylum Actinomycetota; class Actinomycetes; order Actinomycetales; family Actinomycetaceae; genus Nanchangia. The sequence goes on along the minus strand of URAS01000013.1, from coordinate 82,798 downwards.
GCGGCTCGATTCCAGCGTGACCGTGACGATCGGCGGCGACTACGACCAAATGGTCAAGCCGGACGAGTTCCGCAAGGCCCTCGATCTGCCGCTCGAGCCCAGGCCGTCGTGCCTCACCGTGTCGCTAGTCTGACGCAATCTGGCCTGACGCGATAGCGGCGCCGAGCGACCAGCCGCGCCGCGCCACCGATACACGAAAGGGCGGGACGCCTCATGTCGAGGTCGTCCCGCCCTTCGTGTCTTCCCGAGGGCGCCTGCGGCCAACGCCGACCGGCCCGCGCCGCGCGGCGTCCTCGGGGTGCGGTTAGGCTTGCTCGGGCGTCTCGCCCTCGCTGCCGCTGGCCCGGTGGCGCTTCGAATACGCCGGGCTGTCGAGTTCGGTGCCGGCGGGCGCGGACGCGGGCGAGGCCTCTTCGAGGTTCGTCCCGCGGGCCTTCGAGATCGCCCGCATGGCGTGGTAGATGATGATCGCGGCGGCCGAACCCAGCGCGATCCCGTTGAACGTCGCCGAACCGGCGTGCCACGCGTAGTCGGCGATCGCAACGATCATCGCAACGGCCGCGGTGTTGAGGTTAACCGGATCCGAGAAATCGACGCGGTTTTGCACCCAAATACGCACACCCAGCATGCCGATCATCCCGTAGAGGACGGTCGCTGCGCCGCCCAGGACCCCCGGGGGAATCGTGGCGATCGCGGCGCCGAACTTCGGCAGCATCGAGAGGACCAGGGCGAACCCGGCCGCGATGATGTAGGCCGCGGTCGAGTAGACGCGGGTGGCCGCCATGACGCCGATGTTCTCGGCGTACGTCGTCGTGCCGGAGCCGCCACCGGCGCCCGCGAGCATCGTCGACAGGCCGTCGGCGATCAGCGCACGCCCCGTGAGGTCGTCAAGGTTCTGGCCGGTCATCGCGGCGACGGACTTGACGTGGCCGACGTTCTCGGCGACGAGGACGAGGACGACGGGCACGAACAGCGCCATCGTCGCGGGCTCGAAGTGGGCGCTGTGGAACTCGGGCAGGCCGATCCACGCGGCCTTGCTGATCGCCGAGAAGTCGACCTCGTGCTGGAAGATCGCCGCGACGTAGCCGATGAGGACGCCAATGAGGATCGACAGACGCCCGATGATGCCCTTGAAAAGCACAGTGATCAGCAGGATCGACACGATCGTAATGATCGCCGTCGTCGGCGCCTGCTTAAACCAGGAATAGGCGGCGGGCGCCAGGTTGAAGCCGATGAGGCCGACGATGCAGCCGGTCACCGTCGGCGGCATGATGACGTCGATCCAGTGAGCGCCGGCGAAGTGGACGATAACGCCGATGATGAACACGCACGCACCCACGGTGATGACGCCACCTAGCGCCGAGGACGGCCCGTAGGTGGCCGACACCGCCTGGATCGGGGCGATGAGCGCGAACGACGACCCCAGGTACGACGGCAGCCGACCGGCCGTGATCAGCGCAAACAGCGCCGTGCCGATGGCCGTGAAGAACAGGGTGGTGTTCGGCGGGAACCCCGTCATCAGGGGGACGAGGAAGGTCGCGCCAAACATGGCGACGACGTGCTGGGCGCCGATCGACGTGGTGCGACCCCAGGTCAGGCGTTCGTTGGGGAGGACGACCTCGCCGGGGCCGATGGACTTGCCATCGCCGTGGAGGGTCCAATGGAAATACTGGCGCGGTTTGTCAGACACCGCTACCCCCGATCTGATTCTTGGGCGAGCTGCCCGGAAGAGATGTGGTCGGGATACAAGCATAACGAGGACGCCGGGTCGCTCGAAAGCTGGAAGGCCCGGGGTTAGTGTGGATCACATGGGACATGACGATGAGGTCGACCGCGCCGCGCGCGCTCTGGCCGACATGATGGCGGGGCGCGTCACCGTGGTGATCACGGGCGCGGGGATCTCGACGGACGCCGGCCTGCCGGACTACCGCGGCCAGGGGACGACCGAGATTCCGACGGTCGACTACGACCAATTCGTGTCGGATCCCGTGTGGCAGCGGTGGGTGTGGCAACGCAACCAAGAGACGTGGCGGTGCGCGCAGGCGCTGCAGCCGACGCCGGGCCACGTCGCCCTCGCACGGATGGAAGCCGCGGGGCTGGTCAACGGGATCGCCACGCAAAACGTCGATGGCCTCCATCAAAAGGCCGGGTCACGCACGGTTTACGAGCTGCACGGATCCTACGCGCGGGTTGTCTGCACCCGTTGCGGCGCCGTCATGTCGCGCGAGTCGATCGACAAAGAGCTGCGGCGACTCAACCCGACCGTGGTTGACGATCCCGACCCGGCGCACGTCGCGATTCTGGCGCTGGCCGAGCGCGACAAGGCCGAACAGTCGACGTTCATCCCGGCGCCGTGCCCGCAGTGCGGGGGTTTGCTCAAGCCCGGCGTCGTCGCGTTCGGCGAGATGCTGCCGCAAGCCGAGATGAGCGCGTCGTACGCCCTCGCCCGCGACGCCGACGTGTGCCTGATCGTCGGCACGTCGCTGGCCGTCCTCACCGGGCTCTACGTCGCCTACGAATCGTTCCAGAAGGGCGCCGACGTCGCCATCATCAACCGTGGCCCGACGGCCGCCGATTCCCACGCCGACCTGCGGATCGAGGGCGGCGCGTCCGAGGTCCTGTCCCGCACGGCCGACCTCCTCTGCCCGCCGACCCCGTGAACGTGACCTTTCTGTCCGCTTTGATCACGTTCACTATGCGGAGGGCCGCGAGGACGCCCGCGTGACGACCGCCAGCCGGATCGCCGCGGCCAACCCGACGACCATCAACGCGCCCGCCAGGAGGACGACCCACGCGATCCCGGCGGCATACCCGTCGGCCAGGCGCGCCACCATCCCCACCCCGTCGGGCCCGAGGGCGCCGCGCGCGGCCTTCGCCGCCAGGCCCGGGAGGATCCCGCCGCCGCTGCTCACCAGGGCGTCGACCAGCTGGGCGCTGGGCCGCGCGGCGGCGGCCAGGCCGTCGAATTGGTGGGGGACGACGACGGCGATGAGCGTGCCAGCCGCCGCGACGCCGCAGGCCGATCCGATTTGCCGCACGGTCGACTGGGTGGCCGAGCCCTGGCCGGACCGGTCGGCCTCGACGTCGACGAGGACGGTCGACGTCAGCTGCGCCGAGGCCAACCCCAGCCCGATGCCGTAGACGACGAGGGCGACGACGATCCACCCCAGCGCCCAGCCGGCGCGGATGATCTGCGACAGCGCGACGACCCCGGCGACCTCGAGGATCAGCCCGAGGATCACCGTCCCCGTCGGGCTGAGGCGCGCCGCCACGTGCCGTGCCGATGCGCCGGACGCCATCGCGCCGCCGGCCATCGCGGCCAGGACGAGGCCAGAGCCCATGGCCGACAGCTCGCGCTCGGCCGACAGGTATAGCGGGAGGACGAACACGAGGGCGAACTCCCCCGCCGCGATGACGAACGCCGCGGTGTTTCCCCAGCTGAACGTCTGATGACGGAACAGGCGCAGGTCGAGCAGCGCCGCCAGGCCACGGACCTGCTCGCAGCGTTGCCACCCGAGGAACAGGGCGATCGCGACCAGGCCGACGGCCAACGCGACCGGCACCGGAGACATGCCCGTCCCGATGACCCACTCGGCGCGCGCGGCCGAGCGCCACCAGCCGAGGCTCGGTCCCTCGATGATCCCGAACACCAGCCCACCGAACCCGATGATCGAGAGGACGAGGCCGAAGAGGTCGACGCGCCGCTCGCTCGTCCGGCGGAGGTCGGGGACCAGCGCCTGCGCCGCGACGATGACGCCGACGCCGATCGGCACGTTGACCCAGAACACCCACGGCCACGACGCGTACGTCGTCAGCGCTCCACCGATCAGGGGTCCCAGCGCGGCCGCGGCCGACATCGTCGCGCCCCAGATGCCGAACGCGACCGGACGCGACCGCCCCGTGAACAGGTTGTTTGCCGCCGACAGCGACGATGGGAGGACGCACGCGGCACCGACCCCCTGGAACGCCCTCGCCGCGATGAGGGGCGCGGCCGTGCGCGAGCAGGCGCAGGCGATCGACCCGACGACGAAAAGGGCGAGGCCGATCGAGAAGACCCGCCGCGTCCCCAGCATGTCGCCCAGCCGCCCGCAGGTCAGCAGGAGGGCGGCGAAGACGACGGAATAGACGGCGTTCACCCACTCGGCCTGCGCGAGCGTGAGCGACAGGTCGCGGATGATCGTCGGCAGCGTGACGCCGACGATCGTCCCGTCGAGGACGATGAGCCCCATCCCCACCGCGAGGACGGGCAGGGCGGTGCGCAGCAGATGGCGCTCCTCGGTAGCGATCGCGGGCATGCCGACCTCCTTTTTCTGACGCCGTGTCACTTCAGTATAGACACGTTTCTGACACCCTGTCATATAGAGGAGGCGCGAGGGCGTCGGCGCGGCGTTAGCACCCTCGGCGGGGGTGGGACCGGCGGCACCCTCGGGGCGAGGCGGGCCGGCGGCGATGAACGTGATCTTTTTGGTCACGTTCATGGATTCACGCGCGTTAACGTGAGGAAAACGGACAAAAGGATCACGTTCACGCGCAGGGGCGCGGGACGCTAGTGGGCGAACTCGTCCTCACCCGACACCAAGGTCAGGCGACGCGAGGCCCTGTCCACCCTGAAGACCGACTGGTGGATTGCCCCTTCCGAATCGCCCATCGATTCAGCCTCATGAGCTTTTTCCGACCAGGTGCCTTGTACTTTTCCGCCGCCGAAAATGTGCGCTCCGGTAACCTCAGACCCTTGGGACGAATCGTAGGTCACAGGATCCTTCATGTTAACGGCAGCATTCCGCTGCGGATCCCACAGCCACACGACGGTGTAAACCGTTGTGACCCGTATGCCATACGGAGCCAACGTCCCTACCATGCGAACGACAGCGTCTTCGTAGCCGTCACCGTCGATATCACCCCAGGTGATGGATGAGCGATACTCGTCATCCAAGTAGTGACGCGGACGATCGGGGTGGAATGTATCACTAATGCCAGGCTCGCGAGGCGAAAACGACTCGTTATTGCGGAAAGTCAACGCTTGCTCCTGGCCACCCGTAGCGTCATTACGGAAAATCATATTCCACGTCGTGTTACCGAAATCGAAGTTACGAATCGCCTGGCGGTTTCCCGAGGGCGTCGGCTTTGGCGCGGCCGTTGTGGCTGGGGCAGTTTTGACACTCGGACGCGGCGAATCTGAGCTACTCACGACCGTCGGCGCGCTACTGGGAGCCTCGGCCTCCGAGTCCTTTTCGTTCGCTGCGACCAGGTCAGCAAGGCGACCTCCTGTGACAGTTTTCGGCGCGTCCTCGAGCGATGCGCCGCCACCGCCGTCACCGCTCGACGCATTATCGACAACCGTACCGGAGGCAACCTCGACACCATCGGCAGTCACATCGACGAAACTGGGCTGATGGAAGGTCTTTGTCCATAACGCCTGTCCTTTATCGGACGAATAGGCAGTAATGGCACTGACCAGCAAATCAGAACCCGGCGGGTGTCGTTACCGGCTGTCGCGACGGCAACAATACCGACGAGAATAACTCCCTCGCGTTCACCGAGGATCGACACCGCTCCGGGGTTAGCTGATTTTCCAACCCACTGCCGTCGATGAGAGTTCCACGAAAAAGGACCATAATGCCGGGGAAAATCGGACCGACACGTCATTTCTTTCACGGTGGCGCAGAGAATCTTACGCGGGTTCGTCAGCAACTTACCGGCCGAAGAGGACACCGGCCGAGAATACGGCTTTACCGTCGCCTCTCCCCGCCCCTTGACGTAAATCGCCAGGTGGCCGCCGGCCTCATACGACAGAACATACGCGTGATCGGCATCCTGCCCGACAGCGAGGGCGACCGTGTGCGGCGGCAGCGGCGCGGCTGCCACGGTCTTCCCCCCCCCTATCGACAAGTCGGCACGGTCACGCTGGTGGACCCCAACGCGGCACCACCCAGACCAGCCAGGGCCGCCAACAACACGAAGACAACGATCCACACCACCAACCGCGGACCCCGAGACCCAGCGGGCTTACCCCCACCGCCCGATGGCACACCATAACCCACAGGCGGCGGACCAACAGGCGCGGCCGGACCCGACACATACGCCGGCTGAACCACCTCAAGACGATAGGACTCACTCACGGCGCACTCCTGGAGCCGGGGGAACAAACGCTCACCCACACCCCTACCCCCGTACCTGTCGCCCATCGCGGCATTGTGGTAGCGGCCACCAATCAGCGCACGTCAGGCGACCACGACTGACGGGAGGGGCAGCATCGTGCTGGCCAAATGGCCGCGGTATTCCTCTGGAGCCCTACGCGAAGGGCCAAACCTGCCGCCCTCTTAGATTTGCGGCATGGGCAGCCCGGATTGCCTGACGACGTCCGTCTTCGACGAATTCACCCCGTAAACGACAACGTGCCGGGGCCCGCTCGCCCTGTCAGCACATGGGTCACTGTCCGAGCGCTCATTCCACGCGACAACTACCGCCCGATTAGCGATGTCGAGTGAGGCATATTCTGCGCCACAACTTGGCGCATCTATAACCGCCGACGGTAGCTGCCTGGCCGTCTTGGCACCCGGATCCCACAGCCAGACATAGGCTTGTGTCTCGTACGCGTGCCCTCCGGTTGGATAGTTTGAAAGCAGGAGGAAGACGACGGCGTCCTCGTAACCGTCACCGTCAATATCGCCAAAGAGTGTCGGAACATCCGGGACATCGGGTCCCGGAAGATAAATATCGGGGTCGCTGGGAGAAATAACCGATGAGGGGTCAGCGCTAGACGACACAAGATGTTGCCCATCACGGAGCCTAAAGTTTGTCGGCTCCTCGGCGAGTATTGGGTCAGCCTCAAAGACGGCAGGCACCTTAGGGAAACGCCACTGAGCATTTCCAAAATCAAAACTACGAATCGCTCGAGCGTCCTTAGGCGTCGCCTGCGGCGAAGAAGAAGCATTCGACGCGGAGGGGCTGGGTTGCCCATGCTTGGGGGAGTGAGCAGCCAAAGACGGGGCAGGAGAAGGCGGGATCACTGTCGGAGCCTGCGCCTCCGACTTCTTCCCTGACGCGGGCACCAACTCGACGATCTTCGAGTTGACCTGTTGACCAGCGATCTCGTCGAGAGCCGCCTCTGGATCCGGCACTACATCATCACGCCCCGCTGCCCCCAGGACAACAGCGATATTCCCGCCACCGACATTAACAACAGCCGGTTTGGCGAACACCTTGGTCCACAGGGCTTTCCCGGTGTCAGCACGATAGGCAGTGATAGCAGAAACAGGCGTCTCACTGGGTAATGGCGAATTAGTTGAGGCGGGTACTGTCGCAGCCTGCCCAACAATAACGACACCGTCCACTTCGCCAACAATAACAACAAAACTGAGCGGGTGGCTCTTGGCTTTCCACCGATGCGCCGAGTCATCCCACGCGACTACGCCATATCGCTGCTTGACCACATGATTCACACAGTGAATTGAGGTTACCGTCTGACAAAGAGTGCGCCGAGGATCACGCATAGTCTCCTTCACGGACGTTCTGACCCGGTAGCGACTATGACGCGCCACCGTCGCGCCGCGCTTCTTTTCAAAAACGATAAGCGACTTTTTGGATGTATAGGAGAGGGAGTAGATCGAATCTTCCGTTTGTTCAAGAGCTAATGACACAGTGCCCTGAGGGAGCGAAGCCGATGCATGCGATTCGACTCCCTGCGCAAATGAGGGCTTCCGAGAATCGGTGACCCACCAAACGCCACACACCACGAGAGCAATAACAATGACCGCGACGACGCCGATAATCGCGGCGGTGGATCGGCGTCGGTGCCCTCGCTGCCCCGAAGGAGGAGGTGGAGGCGGTACAGGGGGCACTGGGGGAATGCTGCCCGACGCTTCAGGGTTGGTAAATGAGTCGCTCACGACGCTACTCCTTGAGACAGGGAACCAGTCACGATTCTACCGCCTCCGCCACCACCGATGAACGTGATCTTTTTTGGTCACGTTCATGGATTGATGCGCGTCAACGTGAGGAAAACGGACAAAAGGATCACGTTCACGGGCAAGGGGGCGTGAAGACCCAAGGGCGACCGCCGCGAGCGCGCAGCCACTCGAGGTCCAGGTGGTCGCGGATGTCGGCGGCGCACCTGGCGCCGGGAATGTCGAGGGACTCGCCGATCGCGCGGACCACGTCGGCGGGGCCCCAGCCGCAGCGGGCGAGGTCGGTCATCGTCACGGCGCCGTCGCGTTTGGCCAGGCGGTCGCCGCGCTCGTTGACGACCAGGGGGACGTGGGCGTAGGTCGGCACGGGCTCGAGCCCCAGCAGGTGTCCGACGAAGGCTTGCGAGGGCGCCGACGAGAGCAGGTCGTCGGCGCGGCACACTTGGTCGACGCCGGCCCACGCGTCGTCGACGGCAACGGCGAGGTTGTAGGCGACGACCCCGTCGCCGCGGCGCAGGACTATGTCGTCGACGGCCGCCGAGTAGGGGCCGACGACCTCGTCTTCGATCCCCCATCGCGCCCCGTCGGCGCGCAGCCGCAACGCGGGTTTGCGACCCAGTTTCGCCAGTTTCGCGCGGCCGGCCCGGCGGGCGTCCTCGTCGAGGTCGCGGCAGGTTCCGGGGTAGCGGCCGGGCTCGGCGTTGGGGGCGGACGCGGCCTCGCGGATGTCTTTTCGGGTGCAGTAGCACTCGTAGGTCAGGCCCAGCTCGATCAGCCGCTCGAGCGCGGCGCGGTGCGCGTCGGTGCGCGCGGTTTGGTAGACGACGGGCCCGTCCCAGTCGATCCCGAGGGCGGCGAGGTCCGCCATCTGCCGCTCGGCCGCGCCCGGGACGGTGCGTTCGATGTCCTCGATACGCAGGTGGAAGCGCCGCCCGGACTGCCTGGCCAGCGCCCACGCCAGCACCGCCGTCCTCAGGTTCCCGATGTGGAGGTCCCCCGAGGGCGTCGGCGCGTACCGTCCGCATCCCGCCATGTCCGCCACCCGCCTGCGCTAGTGCACTAATTGCAGCGTGAGCAGCAGCGACACGCCGCCGGCGACGAGGCAGGCGACGAGCCCGAGCAGCAGTGCACGCCCGCCGGTCGCGATGATCGTCCGCAGGTTGACGCCGGCGCCCATCGCGCCCATGGCGACGGTGAGCAGCAGTGTCGCGATCGTGTCGATGACCTTGAACGTTGGCATGAGGCCGGCCGGCGACCCGATGATCGACCGGATGATCACGCAGGCGAGGAACCCGGCGACGAACAGCGGCATGATCGGCGGGTGGACTTTGGCGGCCGAGTCGTGGTCGACGGCGTCCTCGGCGAGGACCTGGTCGACTTCGTGCTGGGAGAGGCTGGCCTCGTAGCGTTTTGTCGATGCGCGCCCCTCGGCGAACCCGACGAGGGCGACGAGCGGCGCGAGCAACACGACGCGCCCGAGCTTCGTCACGGTGGCGACGTCGACGACCTTCGGCGAGATGAAACCGGCGGCGGCGACGACCTGGCCGACCTCGTGGATCGACGAGCCGATCCACACGCCGGCGGCCTCGGGGCTCATCCCCATGGCGCGGGTGAGCGGCGGGACGACGAGCATGGCAATCGTCCCGAAAATCGTCACCGACGCGATCGCCGTGGCCGCGGCGTCCTCGATGTCGTCGTCGGGGTGCGCGGGGTCGTAGTCGTCGGTGCGGCGGACAACCGAGCTCATCCCGGCGACCGCGGCCGCGCCGCAGATCGACGTGCCCGTCGCCGTCAGCAGCGACGACGAGTGGGCGACCCGGAACCAGCGGCCCAGCAGCAAAGTGACGAGGAACGTCGCCGTCACCGTCCCGATGATGACGACGATCGGACCGGCGCCCAGCGTGAGGATCTGGGGGATCGACAGGCGCAGCCCCAAGAGGACGACGCCGGCGCGGAGGATCGTTTTCGCGCTGAACTTGAGACCCGGCTCGGCCGCGCCGGGGATCAGCTTGGCGTTACGCGCGATGACGCCCAAAATAATGGCGCACAGCAGCGCCGACACCAGCGGAACCAGGTGGTTGACGCCGTACGCAATCGCCGCGATCACGCAGGCGAACGCGACGCCGGGCAGTTTCGCCCCAAGATTGTGGATTCGATTCACTTCCTCACCGTACCTAGTGTGGCGCCGATGCCGAAAACCCGGCCCACGTGGTGTTCGTCGCGCGTGGGTCTCCGAGGGCGCCGCGCCGCGACCCTAGAACCGGTCCCCACCCCGCACACAAAGAAACCGGCGGTGGCATCTCCATGTCAGATGCCACCGCCGGCCGGTTCTCTTGGTCAGAGAGTCACAACCGCGCGATCAGTCTTCCTTTTCGAAAGACATGGTCGCTTCGTAGTGGCCGGAGTCGGTCGGCCACCGCTTGGTGACGGCCTTGGCGCGGGTGTAGAACTCGACGCCCTCGGGGCCGTGAATGTGGTGCTCGCCGATCAGCGAGTCCTTCCAACCGCCGAAGCTGTAGTAGGCGACCGGCGTGGGGATCGGCACGTTGATGCCGACCATGCCGGCCTCGACGTCCAGCTCGAAGCGGCGCGCCCAGCCGCCGTCGTTCGTGAAGATCGCCGCGCCGTTGCCGACGTCGGACGAGTTGACGAGGGCGATCGCGTCGCGGTAGCTGTCTTCCTTCTCGATGACGAGGACGGGGCCGAAGACCTCTTCGCAGTACAGCTTGCAGTCGTGGGGGACGTTCTCGACGATCGTCGGGCCCAGCCAGTAGCCGCCCTCGTAGCCCTCGACCGTGGCGTTACGGCCGTCGAGGACGACGCGGGCGCCACGCTTTTCAGCCTCGTCGATCCACGCGACGATGCGGTCCTTGGCCTTCTGCGAGATCACGGGGCCGAAGCCGGCCTCGGGGTCGTTGCCCTCGCCGACCTTGGCGATCTTCTTCGCCTGCTCGGCAACAGCGTCGGCCAGGCCGTCGCCCGCCTTGCCGACGGCGACGGCGATCGGCAGCGCCATGCAGCGCTCGCCGGCGGCGCCGAAAGCGGCCGCGGCCAGCTGCTTCGCTACGAAGTCACGGTCGGCGTCGGGCATGACGATCGCGTGGTTGTTCGCGCCACCCAGCGCCTGGACGCGCGTGTCGGTCTTGACGGCCTGGTCGCGGATGATCCGGGCGATCGAGGTCGAGCCGACGAAGCTTACGGCCTGGACGGCCGGGTGGTCGATCATCGCGGCGGTCTCGTCGTGGCCCTGCGGCAGCACCTGGAACAGGCCGTCGGGCAGGCCGGCCTCCTTGAGCAGCGGCGCCATGGCGACAACCGCGGAGGGCACCTGGTTCGACGGCTTGAGGACGAACGCATTGCCCGTGGCCAGGGCCAGCGGGAACATCCACATCGGCACCATCGCCGGGAAGTTGAAGGGGACGATGCCGGCGACGACGCCGACCGGCTGACGGAACGTCGTGAGGTCGACCGACGAGCCGACGTGCAGCGAGTGCTCGCCCTTCATGTTCGCGCCGATGCCACAGGCGTACTCGACCGTCTCGAGGCCGCGCTTGATTTCGCCGCGCGCGTCGGAGACCGTCTTGCCGTGCTCGCGCACGGAGTGCTGGGCCAGCTCGTCCATGTGCTCGAGGACCAGCTGACGGAACGTGTAAAAGACGTTCTGGCGGCGGGGTGCCGACGCCTCGGCCCATTCGCGCTGCGCCCTGGCCGCCGAGTCGATCGCGGCGATCAGCTGGTCGTGGCTGACCAGCTCGAGGGTGCCGACGACCTTGCCGGTAGCCGGGTTGTCAATGTCCTTGGTGCCGCCCTTGCCGTCAACAAAAGCGCCGTCGATCCACGGTTTCACCGTGTACGTCATGTCTGCTCCTCACTGAGTGTCTGATGAGCCCACCCGCGCCGGCCTCGGTTTGCTGACGCGCTGTGCCTGTCGAGATCCATGCTAGGACGTCTGACCCAAACTGGCAAGGCTTTGTCCTAACATTCGGAAATTGTTTCGCGGCAATGCTTGAGGCGCATGGCGAGACCAGCGCGACCGGGGATCAATCAGGCGATCGAACGGCGATCGACCAGGCACTCCACCGAGGCGTGGGCACCCCTCGTATGGGCGGGAGGGCGCGGTTGCCGTGTATCGTGGAAACCGTCGTCTTCGCACATGTGCGTCTCATCAAGGAAGGTCCCACTGTGCTGTTCCGATTGAGCTGGACCTATATGCGCCGCAACGTGGCGCCACTGACGATCGCCCTCGTCTTTCAGGTCGCCCAAACGCTCATCGGGCTTGTCTTGCCGAAACTTAACGCAAAAATCATCGACCACGGCATTATCGGAACAAACACCCACTACATTCTTCACATGGGCGGCCTCATGCTCGCGGCGGCGACCGCGCAAATCGTTCTCGCCGCGATTTCCGCCCTGTGGTCGGCAAAGGTGTGCATGGGCCTGGGGCGATACCTCCGCGAGCGCATGTTCCACCACGTCCAAGCGTTTTCCCACACGGAACTGCAGCGGTTTGGGCCGTCCTCGTTGATTACGCGAACGACGAACGACATTACCCAGATCTACATGGTGTTATTGCTGATTTTCACCATGATCTTGTCGGCGCCGATTTTGGGTATTGGCTCGCTGGTCATGGTGTTGACGATGGACTTGCCGCTGGCGTTGGTTCTCGTCGTCGCTATTCCGTGCGTCATTTTCGTCGCGGTCATCATCATGAAGAAATTGGTGCCGCTGTTCGAGCTCAACCAGAAGCGGATCGACCGGCTGGGTGAGGTGTTGCGCGAGCAGCTCAGCGGCGTCCGCGTGATCCGTGCGTTCGTCCGCCAAAAAAGCGAGGCAGAGCGGTTCGACAAGGCCAATCGCGACCTCATGTCGATCGTCCTCACCGAGGGGTTCTGGTTCGCGGTCCTCGCGCCGCTTATCCAAACGATCATGGCGCTGGCGATGGGGTCGGTCCTCTATTTTGGCGGCTACCGGATCCAGGCGGGGGCGCTGCAGCTGGGCGACCTCATCGCGTTCCTCAGCTACCTGACGAACGTCCTGATGGCGATTATTTTGGCGTCGATGTTCCTCATCCTCATTCCCCACGCCGAGGTGTCGGCCCGCCGTGTCCAAGAGGTCTTCGACGTCCACCCGGCCGTCCTCACCCCCGAGCGTCCGCGGATGATTCCTGAGGGCGCCCTCGGCCTGCGTTTCGACTCGGTGACCGCCGGGTACGAGGGCGCGTCGCGGCCGGTGCTCGAGGACATTTCGCTGGTCATCCCGCCGGGCACGACGACGGCGATCGTCGGCGCGACGGGGTCGGGCAAGTCGTCGCTGGCCAACCTCATCCCCCGCCTGGCCGACCCGACGGAGGGGCAGGTCGCCTTGACGACGCCGGACGGCGAGGTCCTGGGGTTGCGCGACGTCGCGCTCGCCGATATCCGCCGCCGCGTCGCCCTCGTCCCCCAGAAGGCGTATCTCATGCGCGGGACGGTCGCGACCAACGTGTCGCGGCTGCCGGAAGACCAGATCAGCGAACAGGTGACCGACCGGGTCCGTGAGTGCCTGGCCGCCGCGCAGGCCCTCGAGTTCGTCGACGCGTTCGACGACGGGATCGACCACGCCGTCGAGGCCGGCGGCGCCAACCTGTCGGGCGGGCAACGGCAGCGCCTGACGATCGCGAGGGCGCTCTATTCGACGCCCGACATCCTCGTGTCCGACGATGCGTTTTCCGCCCTCGACTTTGCAACAGAAGCCCAGGTGAGGGCGGCAATCCCGCGGATGCTGCCCGGCGTCACCCAGGTGCTTGTCGTCCAACGGCTTGCGACGGTGCGGCACGCCGAGAACATCGTCGTCATCGATAACGGACGGATCGTTGGGCAGGGCGACCACGCCCACCTCATGGCGACATGCGCGACCTACCAGGAGCTGGCGTCGACCCAGCTGACCGAGGAGGAGCTGCGATGAGCCGCGTGTACCAGGCCAGGCACGCCAAGCGTCAGGCGAAGCAGCGTTCCTTCACGGTGTCCGACCCCGTCGCCCGGCGGTACCTGCCGCCCGAGGCGGAAGAGAAGAAAAAGAAGGAGAAGGCGCGCGACTGGAAGGGCGCGAGCGCCCACCTGGTCCGCCTCGTCAGGCCCCACCGGTTCCGGCTCGCCCTGGTCGCCCTCCTCTCGCTCCTGTCGATGCTCATCGGCCTCGCGATGCCGGCGCTCATGGCGTTGGCGACGAACGTCATTTTCAAGGGCGTCCTCGGGACGATGCTGGGCCACGGGATGACGAAACAGCAGGCCATCGCCCACCTCAACGCGACTGGGCAAGAGTCGTTCGCCAAGCTCGTCATGAAAGCCCACGCGATTCCCGGCGAGGGCATCGACTTCCACCGTCTGGCCCTGCTGGTCGCCGGGATGATCGCGGCGATGATCATTTCGGCGCTGTGCGGGTTCATCGAGGCGCTGGTCCTGCGAAAGATCGTCGCGACAATCGGCTTTGACCTGCGCCGGCACGTCCAAGACAAGATCTCGCGGATGCCGCTGAAATACCTCGATTCCAAGGCGCGCGGCGACGTCTTGTCGCGGATGACGAACGACGTCGACAACGTCGGGAACGTCATCTCGCAGACGACCTCGCAGATCATCACGGCGACGATTCAGCTGATCGGCCTCCTCATCATCGTGTTCAAGCTGTCGTGGCGGCTGACGCTGGCTGTGTTCGCCGTGTTGCCGGTCGGCCTCATCATCGCGGGCGTGCTGATCGCGCGGGCAAAACCGCACTTCACCGCACAGTGGCAGCTGACGGGCGTGACGTCCGCGCTGGTCGAAGACACGTTCACCGGCCACGACGTCCTCACGTCGTCGGCCCAGACCGACCACTACTCGAGGGCGTTCGACGACGCGAACGAGGCGCTGTTCCAGGCGTCCTATCGCGCGCAGTTCATTACGGGGATGGTCCGGCCGGTCATGTCGTTCTTCTCGTGGCTGATGTTCCTTGTCATCGCAACGCTGGGCGCCGTCCAGGTGCTGGCGGGGCGGATGACGCTGGGCGGCGTCCAGGCGTACATCCAATACGCCCAGCAGCTGTCGTCGCCCATCCAGTCGCTGGCGTCGCTGGCGTCGCAGATCCAGTCGGGCCTGGCCAGCGCCGAGCGTGTCTTCGAGTTCCTCGACGCCGACGAGGAGGCGCCGGATGCGCCCGATGCCACCGACATCGACCACATCGGCGCCCTCGACCTTGTCGACGTGACGTTCGGCTACGAGGATGACAAGCCCGTGCTGGAAGACCTCACCTTGCACATCGCGGCCGGCGAGACGGTGGCGATCTGCGGACCCACGGGCTCGGGGAAGACGACGCTGGTCAACGTCCTCATGGGGTTCTACCCGATTCAGAAGGGCCAGATCCTCATCGACGGGGTGGACGTCAAGGCGATCCGCCGCGACTCGATGCGCTCACACACGGGCATGGTGCTGCAGGACACGTGGCTGTTTGGCGGGACGATCGCCGAGAACATCGCCATGGGCAACGCCAACGCGACCCGCGCGGACGTCGAGGCGGCGGCCCGCGCGACCGGCCTCGATAGGTTGGTCGCTACCCTGCCCGACGGCCTCGACACGGCGGTGCACGACGACGGCGCGATCTCGGCGGGCGAGAAACAGCTGGTGACGATCGCGAGGGCTTTCATCGCCGACCCCGACCTGCTGGTTCTCGACGAGGCGACCTCGAACGTCGATACCCGCACCGAACGCGACGTCCAGGAGGCGATGTCCAGGCTGCGGTCGGGGCGCACGTCGATCGTCATCGCCCACCGCCTATCGACGATTCGCGACGCCGACCGGATCGTTGTTATCGAGGACGGCCGCATCGTCGAGGAGGGCCGCCACGCCGAGCTGCTGGCCGCCGAGGGCGCCTATGCGCGCCTCTACCGCGCCCAGTTCTTCGCCGGCGAGGACATCGGCACCACCGCCCCCGCTCACTCCGACTCCAGCGGCGGCCAGTTCGACCTCAGCTTCTAGCTGCGGGCGTGCGGGCGGCTGGTTCCCCCGGCAGGTTCCCCCGGCAAGATTAAACGCTCGTCAGAATTGCGAAACGCTCACCTAAAATGTCGATACTGCCGATTACCGGACAGAAATGACAAGTTAGGTGAGCGTTTCGGTTAGGGGTTTACGCCGCCCCGCAGCCGCGCGCTACAGGTAGTGGCGCTGGTACTTATCGCGGTAGGCGACGTACTCCTCGCGGGCCTTCTTCGTCGAGTCGAGGCGCGATTCCTCGGCGACGACGACGTCCCACCAGCTGGACGCCGGCGGGTTCGGGCCGTACAGGTCGGTCTCGATGTAGATCATCGTCGCCTTGTCCGACGCATGCGCCTTCTCGTAGGCGGCGCGGAAGTCGGCGATCGTCTTGACCCGCAGGACGTCGAGGCCCCAGCTCTCGGCGTTCTTCGCGATATCGACGCTGATCAGCTCGCCGTCCTCGTTGTGCGGGTTGCCGCCGCCGGCGCGGTAGCGGGTGCCGAACCGCTGCGAGCCGTGCGACTCGGACAGGGCGCCGATCGACGCAAACCCGTGGTTTTCCAGGAGGACGTAGATGACCTTGATGCCCTCCTGCGTGACCGTCGCCAGTTCCATCGGCAGCATCTGGTAGGTGCCGTCGCCGACGATCGCGACGACCTCGGCGTCGGGTCGGGCCAGTTTGACGCCCAGGCCGGCCGGGACCTCGTAGCCCATCGTCGAGAACGCGTATTCGACGTGGTACTGCTGGTCGGACTTGGCCTGCCACAGCGCCTGGAGGTCGCCCGGCATCGAACCGGCAGCGTTGATAACGACGTCGCGCTCGCCCAGCATCTCGTTGAGGGCGCCGAACACCTCGGTCTGCGCCGGCAGCGGACCGTGATCGAGGTGGTAGCACTTCGCGGTCGCCTCGGCCCACGCCGCCTTCTCGTCGGCGATTTCCTGGGCATAAGCGTCCTCGACGCGGTAGCCGTCCAGCGCCGCCGTCAGGGCTTTCAGCGCCTCGCGGGCATCGGCGACCACCATCTCGCCGGCGTGCTTGGCCGCATCGAACGCCTTGACGTTGATGTTGACGAAGCGGACGTCCGGGTTCTTGAACTGGGTCTTCGAGGCCGTCGTGAAGTCGGAATACCGGGTGCCCACGCCGATGACGACGTCGGCCTTGTCGGCCAGGTGGTTGCCGGAATCGCAGCCCGTCGAGCCCACGCCGCCGACGGCCTGGGGGTGATCGAACCGCACGGCGCCCTTGCCGGCCTGGGTGTCGGCGACGGGAATGCCCGTGGCCTCGGCAAACGCCGCCAGCTCCGCGGACGCGTCGGAGTAGATCGTGCCGCCGCCGGAGACGAGCAGCGGCCGCTTCGCCGACCGAATGATCTGCACCGCACGGTCGAGCTCGGCCTCCGACACCGCGGGCCGGCGAATGTGCCACACGCGTTTCTTAAACATCTCGACCGGGAAGTCGAACGCCTCGGCCTGGACGTCCTGCGGCAGCGCGAGGACGACCGCGCCGGTCTCGGCCGGGTCGGTGAGGACGCGCATGGCGTTCATCAGCGACGGGATCAGCTGCTCGGGCCGGTTGATCCGGTCAAAGAAGCGCGACACCGGGCGGAATGCGTCGTTGACCGACACGTCGAGGCTGCGCGGATCCTCCAGCTGCTGCAAGACGGGATCGGGCACGCGGTTGGCGAAAATGTCCGACGGGAACAGGAGGACGGGCAGGCGGTTCGTCGTCGCCAACGCCGCGCCCGTCACCATGTTGAGCGAGCCCGGGCCGATCGACGCCGTGCACATCCACGTCGACATGCGCCGCTTCGCCTTGGCGAACGCCGCGGCCGCGTTAACCATGCCCTGCTCGTTGCGCGGCATGATGTAGGGCATCTCGCCGCCGTCGGGGGTGGGGTCGACCTCGTTTTGCAAGATCGCCTGACCGATCCCGCACACGTTGCCGTGGCCGAAAATCCCGAAAGCCCCGGCGATCAGGCGTTCCTCGACACCGTCGCGTTCGGAATACTGGTTGACGAGGAAGCGGATAATCGCCTGGCCCACGGTCAGGCGCACTGTCTCACGAGTCATCAAGGGGTCCTTTCAGTTAACCGGCTTCGTCATCGGCAGCCGGGGGTCGACGTCCTGGTTTTCCCACGTGCCACGCACCCATGCGTGGTCGGGGTCGTCGGTCATCAGCCACGTCGCGTCCTCCGCGGGACCCGCCATGACGTTGAGGTAATAGAGGTCGTAACCGGGCGCCGCCGCCGACGGGCCATGGTAGCCGTACGGCATGACGACGACGTCGCGGTCACGGATTTCGCAGCACACGTCGATCGGGTGACCCGGCGACGGGTAGACACGCTGGAGGGCGAAACCGTCGGTGCCGTCGGGCGCCTTGCGGACCTCGAAGTAGTAGATTTCCTCGAGTTCGCGCTCGACCTCGTTGTGTTCGTCGTGCTTGTGCGGCGGGTAGGACGACCAGTTCCCACCCGGCGTCAGCACCTCGGTGACGAGCAGGTGGTCGGTTTTCAGCTCGTTGCCGAGGGCGTAGTTGTTGACCTGACGCGAGCAGGGACCGGCGCCACGCAGCGACGTGTTGACCTTCTCGATCGGGCAGTACGTCACCTCCAGGCGCTTCGTGCATCGCGAGGACGGCAGGGCGAAGCGGCCGCCCTGAGCCGACGTGATCGTCGCCGTGGTCTCGCGGGGCAGGTAGAGGTAGTCGGTCACCTCGCTCCACTGGTCGGTGCGGCCGGCGATGTCGTACGTGGCGCCCTCGGCCTCGACGGTGCAGCCACCAGACAGCGGGAGGACGAGCAGTTCGTCCTCGCCGGTGTCGATCGTTTCGGATTCGCCGGCACCCAGGGCGAGGACGCGGATTCCGCTAAACGCCCAGCCGGCCCGTTCGACGTCGACGTCGGTTTCGTAGGGGCCATGCGCCGTGGTCCCCGCCTTGATGAGATAGGTGTCGTTGTCACTCATGGTTCTCCTCCTGGTGTTTCGCGGTTTTCGGCCCGCGCCGGGCCTGACGGTGGGCGAGCGTTGCCCTAACCGTCGGTGATTGGCGCGGCCTCGGGGTGGGCGCGCATGGTCGCCAAAATCTCGGGTTCGGACGGCATCGCCGTCGAACATTCCAGTCGCGAACAGACGATCGCGCCGGCCGTCGACGCGGCGGCGACGACCTGCTCGAGGCTCCACCCGGCCAGCAAGCCGTGGCACAGGGCCCCGCCGAACGCGTCGCCCGCGCCCAGCCCGTTGACGATATCAACCGTGGTCACGGGCACTTCGATGCGTTCGTCGCGGGTCTTCGCCAGGGTGCCCTTGGGGCCCTGCTTGACGATCGCGATCTCGACGCCGCGCTCGATGAGGGCGTCGGCCGCGCGATCCGGCTCGGACTCGCCGACGGCCATCCGGCATTCGAGCTGGTTGCCGACGGCGACGTTGACCTTTTCCAGGGCCACGCCCATCCGTTCGGTCGCAACCTCCTCGTCGGTTTCCCACAGCTGGGGCCGATAGTCGAGGTCAAGGATCGTCCAGCCGCCCTCGCGATAGTCGAGGGCCTGCAGGTGCGCGGAATACGACGGTTCCGCGGACAGGCCGGTGGCCGAGCACCAGAAGATCGCGGCGTCGCGCACCGCGCCGTCGGGGATGTCGGCGGGAGAGATTTCGAGGTCGGGCGCCTTGGGTTGCCGGTAGAAGTACAGCGGGAAGTTGTCGGGCGGAAAGATCTCGCAGAACGTCACGGGCGTCGCCAGGTGCCTGTTCGTCGTGACGTAGGTGTCGAAGACGCCGAGGGCGCGCATCTCGGAGCGAACGTAGCGCCCGAACGGGTCGTCCCCCACCGCGGTGATGACGGCCGCGGGGTGTCCCAGCCGGGCTGCGGCGACGGCGACGTTCGTGGGCGAACCGCCGAGGAATTTGCCAAACGTCGTGACGTCCTCGAGGCCGACGTTGGTTTGGAGTGGATAGATGTCGACGCCCGAGCGTCCTATCGTCAAGACGTCAAGGCGGGGCCGGGGAATGAAACTGGCGCGCACGATCCACCTCTCTCGTCGTTGGGAAAGCCTCTATCCACCTCCCAGTGTGCCCCAAGACGGTGCCCACGTCAACACTTTGTTAGAACAAAGGAGAGGTGTGATATCGGACCACCTTGACCCCGGTTTGTGTGAATTATGAGTAGACTTGCGCTCGATACATTACCGCTGATCACGTCCTATCAGCATGTTCATGAGAAGAAAAAAAGGGGGGTGGTGCGTCGTGGCCATGACAGAGCCCGTCGCTCCTGCTATCACCATCGACCGCACTTCCCCGATGCCGCTGTACCACCAGCTGTCGCAGCCGCTGCACGACATGATCACCTCGGGCGAACTGCCGGCGGGCACCCGGCTCGAGGACGAGGTGTCGATGGCGAAGCGTCTGGGCGTCTCCCGCCCGACCGCGCGCCGCGCCCTTCAAGACCTGGTCGACGCCGGCTTGGTGATCCGCCGCCGGGCGGTCGGCACGGTCGTCGCCCCCAAGGCGATCCACCGCAACGTCGCCCTCTCCAGCCTGTACGAGGACCTCGACCGCGACGGCCAGAAGCCGACGACCACGGTGCTGGGATACGAAGAGGTCGAGGCCAACGACGAGGTCGCCGACGCCCTCAACATCGCCCCGGGCACGCCCGTCATCGAGCTACGGCGGTTGCGGATGGCCAACGGCGAGCCGCTGGCGCTCATGACGAACTACCTGCCAAAAGACGTTGCGCCGGAGCAGTCGGAGCTGGAAACGGGCGGCCTCTATCAGGCCATGCGCGCCCACGGGCACATCATCCGCACGGCCAAGCAGACGATCGGGGCCCGCAAGCTCACGACCGCCGAGGCGCACGAGCTCGACGAGGCGCGTGGCGCCGCCGGGCTGACGATGACGCGTATCGGCTACACCCTCGACGGCGACGTCATCGAATACGGCACCCACGTCTACCGGGCCAGCCACTACTCGTTCACGCTCACCCTCTCGCAGAACTAGGCGGGCCCCAGGTCCCAGCACCCCTTCGACCTGACAAATAAATCTCCAATTGTTCTGACAAAGCTTGACGCGCGAGGGTGACGCGTCTTACGCTGGTGCCACGGCTGGTAGCCGCCAAAGAAGACGCGTAAAGCCCGCCAGAACGAGGAGAAGACATGGCTGAGACCTTCACCCCCGGACCGCTGCACGACGCGGCCGTCAAGACACCAACAGCACTGTGGAATGACTCGTCGGACCTCGACGAGCTGCGTCAGTCCATCGCGATGGGCGGCGTCGGTGCCACCTGCAACCCCACGATTGCCTACAACACGCTGAAGAAGCACCCCGACATTTGGGAGCCGCGGATCAAGCAGATCGCGGCCGACATGCCCGAGGCCACGGAGGCCGAAATCGGCTGGCAGGCCGTCAAGGATATGTCGGTTGAGGCCGCCAAGCTGCTCGAGCCGGCCTTCGAGGCGTCGAACGGCAAGAACGGCCGCCTGTCGGTCCAGACCGACCCGACGAACTACCGCAACGCCAAGGCGCTGGCGGACCAGGCCGTCGAGTTCGACAAGCTGGCGAAGAACATCATCGTCAAGATCCCGGCCACGTCGGTCGGCCTCAAGGCGATCGAGGACGCCACCTACCGCGGCGTCGTCTGCAACGTCACCGTGTCGTTCACGGTGCCGCAGGCCGTCGCCACCGGTGAAGCGATCGAGCGTGGCCTCAAGCGCCGCGAGGCCGAGGGCCTGCCGACCGAGAACATGTGGCCGGTCGTCACGCTCATGGTGGGCCGCCTGGACGACTGGATCAAGATCGTCGCCAACCGCGAGGGCCTCGTCCTCGACCCGGGTCACCTCGAGTGGTGCGGTATCGCCGCGTTCAAGCGCGCCGCCGCGGAGTTCGAGAAGCGCGGCCTCAAGTCGCGTATGCTCGCCGCCGCGTTCCGCAACACCATGCACTACACCGAGCTTGTCGGTGGCGACATCGTTATTTCGCCGCCGTTCAAGTGGGCCAAGCGCATCAACGACGCCGGTCACCCGATGGTTGAGCGCTTCCAGGAGCCGGTTCCCGAGAACGTCATGGAGACGCTGCTGAGCATCGACGAGTTCCGCCGCGCCTACGAGCCCGACGGGATGACGCCGGAAGAGTTCGACACGTTCGGCGCCACGGTCCGCACGCTGCGCGGCTTCCTCGCCGACGTCAACAACCTCGAGGCCCTGGTCCGCGACGTCATCCTCCCCCAGCCGTAAACACGTAACCAAGCGAGAGACAAAAGGAACACACATGATTCGTTTTGGTTTGATTGGTGCCGGCCGTATTGGCAAGGTTCACGCCAAGACCATTGCGGCACACCCGGACGCCCAGCTCGTCGCCGTGTCGGATCCGTTCGGCACGGCGGCGGAGGACCTCGCCGGCCTCTACGGGGCGACCGCCTATAAGGACGCCGACGACATTTTCGGCAACCCCGACATTGACGCCGTCGTCATCGGGTCGCCCACGCCGATGCACATCGACCACATCATTGCCGCCGCCAAGGCCGGCAAGGCCGCGCTGTGCGAAAAGCCGATCGCCATGTCCTCGGACGAGGAGTCGCGCCTGCGGGAAGGCCTGGCCGGCCTCGACGCCAAGGTGATGATCGGCTTCAACCGCCGCTTCGACCCGTCGTTCGCGCAGATGCACGAGATGGCCGAAGCCGGCGAGATCGGCCCGGTCGAGCAGCTGACGATCATCAGCCGCGACCCGGCGGCCCCGCCGAAGGAGTACATCGCGGTCTCCGGCGGCATCTTCAAGGACATGACGATCCACGACTTCGACACGGCCCGCTTCTTCCTCGGCCCGATCACCGAAGTGCAGGCGACCGGCCAGAACCTCGACCCGGAGCTCGCCGACACCGGCGACTTCGACGCCGCGGTCATCGTGTTGAAGAACGCGTCCGGCGCCGTCGCGACGATCATCAACTCGCGTCACTGCGCCACCGGCTACGACCAGCGCATCGAGGCGTTTGGCCCCAAGGGTTCGCTGTTCGCCGAGAACATTCGCCCCACCACGGTGCGCCTGGCGAAGGACCACTTCTCGGATTCGCAGGGCCCCTTCCTCGACTTCTTCCTCGAGCGCTACGCCGACGCGTACGCCCTCGAGCTGCAGTCGTTCATCGAGGCGCTGCGTGACGGCAAGCCGATTTCCCCCTCGATCGACGACGCCTTCGCCGCCCTCAAGGTGGCCGAGGCTGCCGAAAAGTCCGCCCGCGGCGGCGGCGAGACGGTGACCGTCTAACTCTCAACACACTATCGAAGGAGATAGGAACACACATGAAGATTGCTGGTGCCCCGATTTCGTGGGGCGTGTGCGAGGTGCCGGGTTGGGGCTATCAGATGAAGCCCGAGCGTGTGCTGACGGAAATGCGTGACATGGGCCTGACGGCCACCGAGTTCGGCCCCCAGGGCTGGCTGCCGGTCGAGCCGGAGGCCCGCGCCAAGGCGGTCTCGGGTTACGGGCTCAAGCCCGTGGGGTCGTTCTTCCTGGCCGTCATGCACGACCCCGAGGTCGACCCGCTCGAGGCCTGCGTCCGCGAGCTCGAGGCGTTCAAGGTCGCCGGCGGCGACTACCTGATCCTCGCAGCCGATTCGGGCCAGGAGGGCTACGACAACCGTCCGGTTCTCGACGATGAAGGCTGGAAGACGCTGTTCACCAACCTCGACCGGATCGTCGCCAAGGCCAAGGAATACGGCGTCACCGCGTGCCTGCACCCGCACTGGGGCACGATGGTGCAAAACGTCGACGAGGTCGAGCGCGTCCTCGACAACTCGACGGTCGGCCTGTGCCTCGACACCGGCCACCTGGCCGCCGGCGGCGCCGACGTCGTCTCGCTGACCCAGAAGTACGCCGACCGCGTCGACATCGTCCACGCCAAGGACGTCCACAAGAACATGACCGACAAGCTCCTCCCCCACGAGATCACGTGGTCCGAGGGCGTCAAGGCCGGCATGTTCGCGCCTATCGGCGACGGCGACATCGACTTCAAGGCGGTCATCGACGCTCTCAATGGCGCCGGGTTCGACGGCTACTACGTCCTCGAGCAGGACATCATGATCGACGAAGAGCCGCCGGAGGGCGCAGGCCCGCTGCTCAACGCTAAGAAGTCGTTCGAGGCGCTGAAGGCCCTGGCGTAACAGAGCCTGCGGCTCGGTCTTCGGGCTGCGCGATCTCCTCATCCCCGCGGGGTATGTGCTCGCGTGCGTGACTATTCGGTACCCACACGCACGCCGGCAAATCCCGCGGGGATGAGTCATATCCGCACTATTGTCCCCCGCCGCGTGATGCAAAGATTAAACGCTCACCATAATCGCGAAACGCTCACTTCAATTGCCAGAACTACCGATTATCGGGCGGCAGTGACAATTCAGGTGAGCGTTTCGATTTGGAGGTGAGCGTTTCGCTGCGGCGGGGGCTGAAAGCACCCTTGCGAGGGCGGCTAGGTGATGGGTTTGCCCCAGGGGCGGCGGCGGGTCGACGCCCTCTTGACCAGGTGGGGCGTGATCAGCTGGTGGCGCCCGGCAAGATCGGGCGCAGCCATGCGGGTGGCCATGAGCTCGACGATCGCGTCGCCCATCGCCGCGTAGTCCTGGTCGATCGACGTGATCTCGAGGCCGTGCATGCCGGCCAGATAGGTGTTGTCGTAGCCGATGACGCCGACATCTTTCCCCGGCCTAATCCCGCGAATGGCCAGCTCGGCGACGATTTCGACGGCGACGATGTCGTTGACCGTGATGAAGCAGCAGTCGGTGTCGCCGACGGCATCGAAGACCTCTTCGACCATCTGCCCTGTGTGATCGCCGGTGAGGACGGTCAGCGCCTCGCCCAGCCGCCCGACCTCGGCCATGGCGTCGAGGTAGCCGAGTTCGCGCTGGTTCGACACCGACCCGTCGACGGGCTCGTGCCGGCCAACGTAAACAAGGTGACGATATCCGGCCTCGAGGGCGTGCCGCGCCGCCAGCCGGCCGCCCTCACGGTTGGCCGACGTCACCGTGTCGATGCGCCCACCCATCGGGTCGCGCGCGACGACGACCAGGGGAATCTCCGCGGCAATCCGCTGAATCTCGGCGGGCTCGAGGACGGTCGAGACGGCGATAATGCCGGCGACACCCGACTCGAGGAAACGCTCGAAGGCTTGACGCTCAAGCTGCCGCGACTCCTCGCCGAACACGACGAGCGGCGTGAAGTGCCGCTCGCTGGCGGGCTCGCGCAGGGCCTCGACGATGCTGCCGAAAAAGGGGTTGGCAATCGACGGGAGGACGACCCCGAGGAGCCCGGACCGCTTCTCGGCCAACGCACGCGCCGCAGCATTCGGCCGATAATTCAGCTCCTCCATCGCGCGCTTGACGGCCTTGCGCCGCTCGGCCGACACCCGCGGATCACCGCGGACGACCAGCGACACGAGCTGCCGCGACACACCGGCGCGGCGGGCGACGTCCTCCTGTGTTGCACTCACCGTTCCATGCTAAGAGGCACGCCGGGGCAGGTCGAGCTCGGGGTGAGGACGCGAGACGAGGGCGCGCCACGCCATCACCAACCCGACCGCGTGCACGACCGCGGCACCGATGAATGCCACCGGGACGACCTCGGCGCCCGCCACCGCGGCAACACCGATCATCACGACCATCTGGGACGTGTAGAGAATCCCGCGGGCCCGTCGCAGCCTGGTCGCCGGCACCCACCGCCGAATCGCCCCAATCCCCGCGGGCACGACGATCCCCGCCGCGAGCGCAATCGACAACGCCGTCGCCACCGACGTAACCAAAACCAGCCGCGGCCCCGCGATCGCCGCCAGCCCGGCGATCACCATGAGGACGACATTCGCGGCTCCCGCCAGCAGGACCACGCGTTCACTATTGCCGTGGAGGCTCTTCGCCAACGCCGTGTTCGGCGTCGTCATAAGGATCAACGCGAACGCCGCCAACACGAATCCGGCCAGGCTAAACGTCGCCGCACCGACGAGGGTCGCACCGGCCTCAACCAACAGAACCGGCGCGCCGATCGCCCACGCCCCGGCCGCGCACGTCCCCACGGCGAAGGCAAACATCAGGCCCACCCGCACACTGGGACGGGCATGCCCGACAATCCGCGGCATCGGCTGCTTAATCAGCGCCGCCCCAATAAGGATCCGCACGGCCTCGTCCGCACACCGCGACCGGGTCACCCGGCCACTCCGCAACAACGCGTGGACGCCACCCGACAAATCATCGTGCATCAAAAGGACCCGCGCCGACGGCGGCATCACGAGGGCGCCAATCGCCGCCAACACCGCCGCCACCACCGAAATCACCACGAGCGGCTCCCACACCACACCGTGGCGCGGCGTCACATACGACACAAGGAACGTCCCCACCGTGTACGCGAGGACCACCCCCAAAATCGTGGCCACCCACTGCGCCCACCGAATAATCGCCCGCTTCCGCAACGGCACACAATCGAGCGTCAACCGCGTGTGCATCGACGCCGCCACCACGCCAAAACCGCCCACAAAAAGCATCGCCACCGGCGCAATCGCATCGACAATCCCAGCAGCCAGCGAACACGCCACCAACATCCACGCGACGATCGCCCACCGCCTGGGCTCCGCGTCGTGACGCACCCGCCCATCAACCAACGACCCAACAAACGCGCCAATCACCACGGCGACAATAAGGAACGCCGCCCACCACGGATCCCCAGCGACCGCGACACTCGCCGCATCGACCGCCACCGCACCCAAAATGAACCCGGTCGACACCCCACCAAGCATATGAACGAGGACGAGAGTCGACGTCGGCAGCGCCCTCACGGCGCCCTTCGCAGCAACCGCGGCCTCCAAATCGTCGCGCGTACGCCTGGTCGTCATCGTCGTCCTCCTTTGGCCTTACCCCAGCAACTATAGAAGGCGGCGCCGGGGCACGGGGCCCCGACGCCGCCTCACACGTCCCGACCCCTACCGGTCGTAGCGCTCGCGGACGTAGACTTCGATTTCTTCCATCGACTTGTTCGCCGTCTCCGGCATGATCTTCCACAAGATCACGGCGATGACGAGGTTGAGCAGGCCGAAGATCAGGTACGTCAGGCCGCCACCGAGGTTCTCCATCATCGTCGGGAAGATGAAGGTGATGAGGGCGTTGACGATCCACATCGAGAACACGGCGAGGCCGTTCATGACGCCGCGCGCCGAGGCGGGGAAGATCTCGCCCAGCATCGTCCACACGACGGTGCCATTCGACGACTGGACGATGAGCATGAACACGCCCATGAGCGCGAGGATCGTGAAGGGCGCCCACGACGGCGGCGTGCCGTTGGAGTCGATCGCGGGGGCAATCGCGAAGTGGAACACGCCGGCGATCGCCAGGAGGGCGATGCCCACGCCGATGACGTCGGCGATGAGGATCTGGCGGCGCGAGAACTTGACGATGAGCCACAGGCCGAGGGCCGAGCCGATGACCGACATGACGCCGTTGGCGACCTGCGCGGCGATCGCCGCGGACGTGCCCATGCCCGCGAAGGTGAGGACCTTGGGCGCGTAGTACATGACGGTGTTGACGCCGGTCGTCTGGTTGACGATGGCGAGGAAGATGCCGACGAGCATGAGCTTGCGCAGCCACGGGGTGTTCCACACGTCAGAGAGCGAGAGCTTCTTCGCGTGCTCTTCCTCGCGCTTGACCTTGACCATGTCGGCGATCTCGTCGACGATCGGGTCGTCCTTCTCGTCGCGGACCCGCTTAAGCGAGCCGATGGCCTCGTACAGGTGGTTGTGGGTGAGGTACCAACGCGACGACTCGGGCATCATCCGCATGCCGATCCACAGGCCGATCGCGGGGATCGTGCAGAGGACGATCATGAAACGCCAGGTCGAACCGTTACCGTCGGCGAGGATGAGGTTGTTCGTGAACTCGCGGAAGGCGGCCTCGTTGCCGTGGAACTGGGTGGTCTGCAGCTTCGAGACCTCGTCCCACATGTGGACGCCGGGGGTGAGGAGGTGGGACGGGTCAGACTTGACGGTGATCTGGGGGCCGCCCGAGGCCGTCGCGATCGCCGAGTTAATGGCGAACGCCAGCAGCTGGCCGGTGACGATCATCAGCTGGTCGATCGCGACGATCGTGCCGCGGATGCGCTTGGGCGCGGTTTCGGCGAGGAACACCGGCACCGTCGCCGACGCGCCACCGACCGCGAAGCCGAGGATCAGGCGGAACGGGTAGAGCACCCAAATGTTGGGGGCGAACGTGTTGCCGAGGGCGCCGATGAGGAACAGGATCGCCAGCATGATGAGGTTGTGGCGACGACCGTACTTGTCGGACAGGCGACCACCGATGAGGGCGCCGAACGCCGCACCCAGGGTCAAGATACCGCCGACCAGGCCTTCCTCGGTGGCGTTGAGATGCATGCCGCCAGCCGAGTTCGGCATGTACATGTAGGGCAGGGCGCCCGAGATCACGCCCGTGTCGTAACCAAACAGCAGCGAGCCAAGCGTGGCGACTGCGGCGATCGCGATGATTCCGCGGTGCTTTCCGGAAGGCGGCGTCTGCTCGACGATCCGCTCAAGTTCGGGTCGATCAATCGATGCGAGATCGACAGGTGTCTTTTCTGACATTGATACTCCTTGATGCAGGCTGCAGCGCTAGGACCGCAGCTTACTGGGGCATAGCCGCCCCACTGGGTGACCCGTCGACGTCCTCGTGACGGGCCTGAGAAAGGGTGGGCCCGCGCGTGGCGGGCCCACTCATAGGGGGGGTGGCTAGCGGTCGAACGTCGTCGAACCCGTGACGGGCGCGACGTCGTGCCAGGCGCCATCAGCTGCGGAAGCGATGATGGCATCGTCGACCTCGGCGGTGTTCCAGCCGTCGGCAGCCGACGGGCCGTACTGCTTACCGTCAAGGATGCCCTTGATGAACAGGGACGCCTCGATGGCCTTCATGTCGTCGAAGCCCATCGACGTCCCAGCACCGGGCTGGAACCGCATAAAGTCAGGGAAATCGGGTCCGGCCATCGCGTGGACGTACCCCTGGAGGGCGCCATTGTCGCGGCCGAGGCACACGTCGATGTGGTTCAAGTCCTCGAAATTCCAGCGCACCGAGCCGTCGGTACCGTAGACCTCGACGATGTATTCGGCGCGCGGACCCACGCTGACGCGCGAGGATTCCAGCGTGGTGACGACGCCACCGGCGGTGCGGGCGAGGATCGACACGTAGTCCTCGTTACCGACCGGGCCCAGCTCGTCGGAGACCTCCCAGCCCGTGTGGCCAACGCCGGCCTTGAGCGGGATCGGACGTTCCGCGATGAACGTGTCCGTGGTCGCCGTGACCTTGGCGATGCGGTCTTTCAAGAGGTACTGGACGAGGTCGGCGCCGTGACCCATGAGGTCGAGGATGACGCCCGCGCCGGCACGCTCAGTGTCGTAACGCCAGGTCAGCGGCCCCTTGGGGTCGGAGGCGTAGTCGGCGATCAGCCACACGCGGGCGTTCGTGATGCGCCCCAGCTTGCCGTCGGCGATAAGGCCGCGCGCGTACTGGATGGCCGGGGTGTGGCGGTAGTTGAAGCCGACCGACGTGATGAGGCCGGCGGCCTCGGCGCCCTCGGCAATGTCGCGGGACTGGGCGGCCGAGATGCCCATGGGCTTTTCGATCCAAAACGGCTTGCCAGCCGCGATCGTTGCCATGGCGATCTCGTGGTGGAGGAAGTTCGGCGAGCAGATCGACACGACGTCAACGTCGGGGTCTGCCAGCAGGTCGCGGTAGTCCGCGTACGTCCGCTCGAAGCCGAGAACTTCCTTGGCCTGCCGCTGATTCTCTGGAATCGGGTCACAGCAGGCGACCATACGAATGTCGACGTCGATCTCTGGGAAGCGCTCCTTCAACGCCTTGTATGAACGGGTGTGCAGTCTGCCCATCCAGCCCAGAGACACCACGCCAACGCCTAGTGTCTTAGTCATGTGTGTGCTCCTTCGCGCTATGCTCGAGCTTCCGCACTCGAACACGAATCGAATGTAACAGTGAACGGCCCCACAATCAACCCTTTGTTCTAACGTAGGAACAAATAGCCGGTCGTGGGGCCGCCCTCGCTACAGCGACATGTCGATGACGCCACGGCCGACAGTCTCGCCGGCACGCAGGGCCGCGTACCCTTCATTCACCTGCTCGAGGCTGAAATGACGCGTCACCTGGTCGCGGTAACGAATGACACCCTCGGCCGCCAACCGGACGACCTCGGGCAAATCCTGGCGCGTGCGGGCGCCGTACGATCCGAGGATCGACTGCGACCGGCGCACCAGACGGTTGATTTCGACGGCCGCGGTCTGGACGCCCGCGCCCAGGCCGATCGGCACCATGCGACCGCCGTCGGCGAGGACGTCGAGGGCGGACTTCCACGTCGCCGGCTGCCCCAGCGCCTCGAACGCAACATCGACGCCGGAGGTGCCCGTGATCGCGCACACCGCCGCGTGGAGGTCGTCGACCTTCAGCGAGTTGATCGTGTGCGTCGCGCCGAGCTTGGCTGCGGCCGCGAGCTTTTCGTCGTCGACGTCGATGGCGATGACGTGTTTCGCGCCGAACGCGCGGGCCAGCGTGATGATGCCCGAGCCGACGCCGCCGACGGCGACGACGGCGACCGACTCGCCAAAACGCAGGTCGGCGCCGCGGCGGACCGCGCCGTACGCCGTGAGGGCGGCGCAGCCGAGGATCGAGCCGGCCCGCGTGTCGATGACGTCCGGGGTCTTGGCGACCGCGGTAACGGGGACGACGCAGTACTCGGCCAGGCCGCCCATCGAGTACATGGCGATCGGGGTGCCGTCGTTGTCGGCCAGGCGGGTCTCGCCGTCGTAGAGGCGGCCCTTGAGGCGGTTGAGCGAGAAGAACGGGTCGCACAGGTCGTCGCGACCGCGAGCGCAGGCCTCGCAGTGTCCGCAGGGCATGAGGAATGCGCCGGCCACCCGGTCGCCGACGGCAAAGCCGGCCCGGTCGGCCATCGGGCCGAGTTCGACGATTTCGCCGGCGATTTCGTGGCCGACAACCGCGGGCAACGGGAAGCTGATGGCACCCCCGAGGACGTGGAGGTCCGAGTGGCACATGCCGCACGCCGAGACCTTGACGAGGACCTCGTTGGCGCGTGGGTGCGGCACCGGGATGTGTTCGATTGCCATGGGCTTGCCGGCCTCGCGCAGGACGGCGGCGCGCATGGTAGTGGGCAGCGTTTCGGTCATGTCGAGCTCCTTTACTCTCGATCTCTCGCCTCGGGCATCCCCCGATGAAGTCAGGCTAGAGGGCCGACACCCGCTTTGTCATTACATTTGCACATATGAATATGGCGCGGACGACACTTCGAGGGCATTTTCGCCGGAATTCTGCGGCCTAGGTCCCACGACCTCAGTCCCGCCCGGGCCTTTTGTCACCCCCGAACGGCTGTGCGCGCCTGCGCGTGGCTGCGCGCGCCCGCCCAGCACACGCCTCAAGCCCCGAGGCCGCCCCCGTGAACGTGACCTTTTTTAATCACGTTCACGGCCACCCCCTCCCTGCCCAACCCGCAACCACCTCACCAACCGCACCGTCACCGCCTTAACCGCCCACGAGGCCGCCGCACCCCGAATCTAGCCCCACCAATCCGCCACTACGCGAGGACGCCCTCCCCACCCAACCAGCAATTATGAGGTACACCTATTGTTTGTTAGCCTATTTACTTACCCTCGATAATCTCTCTCACGAAAGGACTCTCGTGTTCCCATCCGGACTCCACGCGGGCGCTGTTCCTGATAACTGCGTCCCGACGCTGGCCTCGACTGGCGCGACGATCGCGGCGGCGTGCGTTACAGCCGCCCTCTGCCTTGTTGCCGGTGCCATTTTCCTCACGACCTCCCGCAAACGGCATCACGCCGCGGGGATCGCGACCGCCCTCGTCCTCGGGCTGGGGCTCGTGCTGCTCCCCCACGCCGCGCCGCAGGCCCAGGCCGCGGAAGGCTGCCCTCCCGGCTACCATCTGGCCGCGGGGCATCACACCAAGGCGCATCCGGGCTCATCGAAGACCGCCGCACAGCCGACGAAGCCAACGCCCTCGCCCAGCGAGACGCCGACCGAGACGACCCAGCCCGCCGCGCCGGCCCCTGTGGGCACCGACGACGCGCGTTTCGTCGCCGACACGAACCGTGACGGCGTGGCGAACCCGACCGACGGCTCCGACACCGAAAAGGCCGCCGCGACCGTGCGGTCTGGCGCGGTGTTCCTCGCGAACATCGACGATTCGTCGAAGCGCTGCCCACTCACTAAGGACAAGGTGCCGCTGAAGCTCGACGAGCTCAAGAAGTGCTCCGACGCCGCCGACGAGGTCGTCAATGGCCCCGAGGACGCCAAGGACCTGGCCCCGCTGGCGTCCTCGCCGCTGCCCAAGCTGCGCGATTCCGCGTCGGCGACCCTCAGCGTCGACAAGGCGTCGGCGACCAAGGTCCACGTCTTCGCCAAGCGCGGGGACGAGTGGACGCTGGTGACGCCGACGACGCAGTTCTCGGCGGCCGACCTCAAGGCCGGCCTCACGCTGGGCCTCGAGGGCACCGACGTCGTCCGTGACGGGTCGTGGGACGGCTCGGTTGCCGTCACGCTGACGATCACTGACGGCAAGGCCCGCAAGGCGCTGACGGCGACGCTACGCGAGGCGCCGCTGGTCACCCAGAACCACACGGAAACGATCCAGACGCTGCTGACCCCCACGGGCAAGGCCAGCCACTTCGAGCAGACGATGGTCGACGAACTCGGCAAGCTCGGCAAAGCCAACGGCACCGAGGTCAAGCCGTTTACGCCCTCGTCGGACGTGTGGACACAGGATTCGTTCGAGCCGATGTACCAGTCGATGCCGACCGCCGACGGGCCGCGGACCATGCGGGTGCTGCTGCGCACCGACCAGATGCGCGGCGTCGACTACGACCACTTCGATAGCGAAGAGGACTTCCAGGACGTCCACCCCAAGCCGATCGACCCGTACTACGAGACCAAGGTGGTGAACCCCAAGAACGGGCACATCACCCTCATCACCGTGCGTGATCAGGTCAACCTGTACCAGGCGATGTATGGGCTGCGCGGGCCGGGCGTCGGCGTCCTCAGCCTGGGGACGAACCCCAAGAGCTTCACCCTGGATTCGGGCGGCAACATCGAGTCGCTGCCGCCGATGCCGGGCTACCCGGCCGGCCGCGTCCTCATGGGGCACCGTACGAAGGAGAACATCCCGAGCGACGAGGAAGAGAACGAGCCGCTGGAGCCGTCGGCCACGATCCGCGGGTTCTTCGAGTCGCAGGGCGTCCAGAAGCCGATCTATCTCGACACGTCGTTCCTGTCGGTCGGCCACATCGACGAGTTCCTCTCGACCGTCCCGGCGAACAACAAACTGGGCTGGAAGTTGGTCGTCGCTTCGCCGAAGATGGGGGTCGACCTCGTGAAGAAGCTTGAGGCCGCCGGCCACGGCGACGAACCGCTGGTCAGCAACCCCGGTGGGGCGCACAACCTCATCAGCTATGGGGCCAGCCAGGAGATCGTCGACCTCAACCTCAACGCCGAACGCATCATCGACGAGAACATCGCCACGCTCAAGCGGGAAACGCCGATCACCGACGCCGACATCATCCGCGTGCCGGTGCTGTGGTACTTCATGTACGACGATGACGCGCCCGGCGGCGTCGACCAGACGAAGACGCACCTGTACGCGCAGGACCTGCTGCCGAACGCCGTCAACGGCGTGCCGATGAAGAAGAACGAGTTCATCGCGCCCAAGCAGTGGGGCCCGATGATCGACGGGCACGACGTGTTCGCCGACGCCGTGACCAAGGCGTACAAGGACGCCGGCGTCACCGTGAAGTTCGTCAACACGTACAACGTCCTCTACGTCCACGGCGGCGAGGTCCACTGCGGCACGAACGCGCTGCGCGAGACCGTGCCGTACTTCCTCCAACCCTAGCGGCGCGTGGGGGCTGGTCGGCGGCTGTTGCGGCCGCGGGCCGGCCCCCACCCCGTCACCGTGACCGTTGTGTCCAGAAAGGTCACGTTCATCGGCCCCAACCGGTGAACGTGACCTTTTTTGATCACGTTCACCGAGGGCGCCCTCCGCGCGCCCGCCGCCCTTCGCCCCGAGGGCGCCTGTTCACCGTGTGGCGGAGCCCACCGGGCCGGCGGGCCCGTTAGAATCGGCTCATGTCGACATCGAAGCCGTTTCTCCTCCTGACGTCGCGCGCGCAGCCCGACATTTTGGCCTCGGAGTATGAGGTCTTCGTCCGCTACCTCGGCGTGCCGCGCGAACGCGTCGTCCATCACCGTCTTGACCAGGACGAACTCGCCCATTTCGACCCCGACGCGTGGGCCGGCATCGTCCTGTGCGGGTCGCCGTTTAATTCGTTGAAGGCACAGCATCTGAAAAGCGAATTGCAGGTGCGCGTCGAGGCCGACATTACGCGTCTGCTTGACCTCACGGTCCCCCTCGATTTCCCGTTCCTCGGCGTGTGTTACGGCGTCGGGACGCTGCTGGCACATCAGGGCGGCCTCGTGTCGGACCAGTATGCCGAGGAGATCGACGCCCCGGAGATCACGTTGACCGCCGAGGGCCGCGCCGATCCGCTGCTCGAGGGCGTCCCCGAGCATTTCCGCGCCTACGTTGGCCACACCGAGGCCGCCGAGACCGTGCCCGACACCGCCGTCCTCCTGGCGACCTCGACGAACTGTCCGATCCAAATGTTCCGCGTCGGCCGCAACATGTATGGGACGCAATTCCACCCCGAACTGGACTGGGAGGCCCTCCACATCCGCATCCTCGAATACAACCAGTCGGGCTATTACCCGCCGGACGAGCAGCAGCGGATCATCGACACCTGCCAGGCCGCGAACGTCGACGCCGTCCACCAGATCCTCAAGAATTTCGCGACGATCTACGGCTAGCCGAGGGCGCGGCCCCGAATCCGAAACGCTCACCTAAATTGTCATTGCTGCCCGATAATCGGTAGTTCTGACATTTTAGGTGAGCGTTTCGCGTTTATGACGAGCGTTTAATCTTCGGCGCCCTAGCCGGCGCCCTAGCCGGCGCCCTAGCCGGCGCCCTCGGCGCCCTCGCGCCCACCATCACCCGCCCCGAGGGTGCCCCGACACCGCCCCGACGCCCGCAGAACAACAGGCGCCAGGCCCGCTTCGCGTCTGCGAAAGCATCGAGACCTGGCGCCTGCCGTCGGGTTATTCAGTTGGCGGCTCGGGTTAGCCGTGGACGATCTGGTCGAGGGCGCGCGCCGCCACCTGGGCAGCCTGTCCGTCCTCGTCGTTACGGCATTCGATGATCTCGACGCCGCGCCACGTCGGCGCCTGCGAGCCGATCGTCCGCCAGAACTCGTCCCAATGGGCGAGCTTCCATTCGTCCCGCGCGAGCCCGCGCTTCTCGAGGCGGCGCCGGGTTGCTTCGGCGGACGCGCTCACCCGAACGACGACGACCTTCACGTCCTCCGGCCACCGCAGCTCCGCGCGACGCTTCTCGATGTAGTCGGCCTGCGCGAAATACGCCCCGAACGGCGCATCGAAGATGACCGACCTGCCCAGACGCAGATTGTCGGTCCCCACGTTGAGCAGGGTCTCGTATTCCAGCGGCCGCACAACCTCGGTGTAGTACGCCGAGCCGTCGCGGACCGACGGGTCCTCGCCGTGAGCCGCAAGGAGGGCGCCCGTAAAAACGTTGGCCACGCTATCTTTGTCCAGATAGGCCCCACCGACCTGGCGCGCGATCTCGCGGGCGATCGTCGACTTCCCCGACCCGGCGGACCCAATGACGACGACGCACGAGGGCACGCGATCCTTCCGATCCGTTCCCATCACGCCACCTGACTATTCCGCTGTTTCTGCGGGCGCACGAGGAATCCATAGCTGCATGCGCCGAGAATCAGCATGACGCCGCCGATCGCGAAGACCAGGTTGTACGTGCCCGTGTGCTCGAGGATTGCGCCCGTGACCAGCGGCGCAATCGCCGCACCAACGAACCCGCCGAAGTTCTGGATCGAGCCCAGCGACGCCACCTGATTCGGCAGCGCGACGTCCGACGCCAGCGTCCAAATGCAGCCGATCGGCACCTGAGCCGCAAAGTAACCGATGCACAGCAGCGTGATGGCGACCCCCGTCGACTGGACGTAGGCGACCGGCGCGACCGCGACGGCCGCAACGACGGCACCCGTCACGATCGGGATCTTGCGTGCCGTCACCGGCGCGACATTCCGCCCGATCAGCCACGCCGACACGGCGCCACCGAGCATGACGCCCGCGATGCCGCACAGGTACGGCAGCGCCGCAACCCAGCCGGTCTGCATGAGCGAGAACCCGCGTTCCTTCTGCAGGTACGACGGCAGCCACGTGAGGAACACCCACACCGTGTAGAAAATCCCGAACGCGCCAAGGGCCATGTACCACGTGAGGGGCGTCTTGAGGAGCGAGAACCACGAGGCGTTTTCCACCGGCTTGAGCGACTGCTTCGCGTTCGCGGGTGCGCTTGCGGCGATCGCCTCGGCCTCCTCTTCCTTCGGGTCACGGTAGGCGAACCACCAGATCGCGGCAACAACGATGCCGGCGATGCCGACGATGACGAACATCGTCCTCCAGCCGTGGGCGATCAGCAGGAAGCTGAGGAGCGGCGGCGCCAACGCGTTACCGATCTGGGATCCCGTGTTGACCAGCGAAACCGGGAGCGAGCGCTCGTGCTCGGCGAACCACAGCTGCGACGCCTTGAGGCCCGCGGAGAAGAACGGCGACTCGGCGACGCCCAGGAGGACGCGACACAGGTAGAGGAAGGCGAAACTCTGGGCAAAGGACGACGCGATCGCCACGATCGACCAGGCGATGGCCGCCGCCATGAACATCTTTTTCACGCCGTACCGGTCGATGAGGTAGCCGGCGGGCAGGTTGGCCAGCGCGTAGGGCCACGAGAACGCCGACAGCAGCGCGCCCATCTGCAGGGTGCTGAGATGCAGGTCCGACGCGATCGTCGTATTTCCGATGGCCAGGGTCGATCGATCCATGTAGTTGATAACGCCGGCCAGGACGATAAGGACAATGAAGAACCAGCGGAACTTGGTGAACGAGGCGAGGGCGACATCGCGATTATGCTTCGCCTGATTGTGCTCACTCATAGTCACTCCTTTGTGTGCTGAGAAGAAAAAGGTGGGGCGGTGAAACCCGTGCACGTCCCAGCCGAGACGCGCAATGAGGAGGAAAAGTGGCTACCGCACCGAGGCGATAGTGTCGATGAGGCTCCGCGACCTGTCGGTGGCTTCGGCCAGCGAGGGCGCCTTGCAGATGTACGAGGAGATTCCGACCGAGAACGCCCCGGCGGCGAACCATTCCCCGACGTTGTCGGTCGTCACGCCACCCGTCGGCATGATAGGAAGCTGGCCCAGCGGCGTGTGGACCGACCGCAGGTAGGAGGGCCCGAACATCTCGGCGGGGAACAGCTTGACGATGTCGGCGCCGAGCTCCGCCGTCTGGAGCATCTCCGTGGGGGTGAATGCGCCGCCGACCGAGACACACTGGTAGCGGTTGGCGATCGTCAGCATCTCTTGGGTGACAACCGGGCTGACCAGCAGCTGCGCACCCGCCGACACGGCCGCGTATGCCGAGCCCGCGTCCAGGACCGTGCCCGCACCGACGACGACGCCGTCGCCGTCGTGCTTCGCGGCCAGCCGCTCGATGACCTTGAGGGCGTCGGGCACCGCGTACGGGACCTCGAGCGCCCGGATGCCGCCCTCGACGGCGGCCTCGGCAACGTCGTAGGCCGATTCCGGCGAATCTGTGCGGACGATGAGGACGACCCCGGTGGATTCGATAGAGTGGATTCGTGAAGCTTTGGTATCCATGAACACAAAGTAACACACCTTCACCCATAACGGAACACCTTTTACCAGATCTCCACAGGAGTACACATGGCCGGCTCGCCCATGATCCCCGCTCAGCGGCAAGAAACGCTGGTCAAAGCGCTGCAGTCGCACGGAATCGCCAGCATCCGCACGCTCGCAGAGGCTCTCGATGTGTCACAGATGACGATCAGACGCGACATCGCAGCACTCGAATCGCAGGGAATCGTCATGTCGGTGAGGGGCGGTGTCCGACTGGCCCACAGTGGCACCGCTGAGGTTCCGCTCGACATCAAGAGCCGCAAGAACCTCGAGATTCCGCGGAAAAAAGCCATCGGCCGGCTGGCGGCGACCCTCATCGAGGACGGCTCGACCGTATTCCTCGACGCGGGAACGACGCTGCGCGTCACCCTCAGTGAGCTCACAGCGTGTCACAATCTCACAATTATTACCAATGACCTGTTCGTCATGCAGGACGTGTGCGCAATGCCGGGAGTCGACGGGTTCCTCATCGGCGGCAGCGTCGACCCGGCGATCGGGGCAACGGAAGGCACCCTGGCGGCCGCGGCGATGGCCGAGTTCAACGTCGACGTCGCCCTCATCTCGACGTCGGGATGGTCGCTGAGCCGCGGAATCACCGCGCCGGGCGAAGGCAAGCGGGCACTTAAGCGGGCCGTCATGTCGGTCGCCACGAAGACGCTGTTGGTCGCCGACTCGACTAAATACGGCGCCGCGTCGATGGTGCGGGTGTGTTCTCTCGACGACGTCGATGGCGTCATCACCGACTGGGGCCTCAACGACGACACCGCGCGCCGGATCTCCGAACTGGGGGTCGACCTCCACATCGCCCCAAAGGAATAACCCGAGGGCGAGGGCGCCGGAATCTGACTCCGCAACCCCATTGCAGCGGCCACGTATCTCCCCTAGAATCGAACCGGTAACAGATAACCAACAAGGGGTCGCCTCGTTAGCGGCCCTTGGAATGCTCCACTGGGTCGGACCGCAAGGTCCGACCCAGTTTTCATTCTCGCCAGCTATCCGCACGACCCTGGCTACCAAAAAGTACCGTACGGTTGCTTACAAACCCGCCGTTCGTATCGTTGGGGATCTGTTACCTTTCCCCCTGATATACTTGTCACCCACGTGTGGCCACCAACCTTGTCGTTGGGGATCTGTTACCTTTCCCCCTGATATACTTGTGTCGCCTTGAGAGTCCTCGAAGGCAACGTTGGGGATCTGTTACCTTTCCCCCTGATATACTTGACATTTAGGCGCCCCCGTTCACGCTTAGGTTGGGGATCTGTTACCTTTCCCCCTGATATACTTGTCCACGACGTACACGCTATCCCGGATCAGTTGGGGATCTGTTACCTTTCCCCCTGATATACTTGCGACGACTTGGAGGTCGTCGCTATAGCCGTTGGGGATCTGTTACCTTTCCCCCTGATATACTTGCCCGCAACTACCTCCTGCCGCAAAACCGGTTGGGGATCTGTTACCTTTCCCCCTGATATACTTGACCCAGCTGGTGCAGGTTGCCGATGACGGTTGGGGATCTGTTACCTTTCCCCCTGATATACTTGTGATTCGCGAGCACCAAACAGAATCCGAGTTGGGGATCTGTTACCTTTCCCCCTGATATACTTGAGATAGGCTGGCGGTAGCGCGGCTTCTCGTTGGGGATCTGTTACCTTTCCCCCTGATATACTTGGCTAGAATTTTTACTCGTTTACCGGCCGGTTGGGGATCTGTTACCTTTCCCCCTGATATACTTGGCAGAGACGTCGACCAATCCGAATGCCCGTTGGGGATCTGTTACCTTTCCCCCTGATATACTTGCACCGGGGCGGCTGGCCAGAATCCGGCCGTTGGGGATCTGTTACCTTTCCCCCTGATATACTTGTTCTCATTCCACTTGTGCATGATCAGCGGTTGGGGATCTGTTACCTTTCCCCCTGATATACTTGGATACCGGCGATGGCCTTCGAAGCCCCAGTTGGGGATCTGTTACCTTTCCCCCTGATATACTTGTGGCATGCGTGAGTTCCTTCGCGTGGATGTTGGGGATCTGTTACCTTTCCCCCTGATATACTTGGATTCAAGACGCGGACGCTGCCACCCTTGTTGGGGATCTGTTACCTTTCCCCCTGATATACTTGAAGCGATGCGTGTCGTCATGCGTCTGGGGTTGGGGATCTGTTACCTTTCCCCCTGATATACTTGTCACCTTCGTCGTCGCTTTGTCCGACGTGTTGGGGATCTGTTACCTTTCCCCCTGATATACTTGCTGAGGCAGATATTGCTTGTAGAGGGGCGTTGGGGATCTGTTACCTTTCCCCCTGATATACTTGAGGGCACCCGGTTTTCCGCGGAAACACGCCAAAATGTCGGCGTGTGCCCTCAGAAAAACTGCAACTGCTGAGGTGCCGGCTCGGGGTTCACCTGCGTCGATCCCCAAAAGTTGAGCATCCTTGACCACTGGCGGTCAGTTATGTAGATGACTCTGACCAGCCCATCAGGCGGGACGTTCTCCTTGATCTGCCGAACGATCGGCGGAGTTGGCGCGCCCGTTGGTACGTAGCGGACGTAGACGGAGTACTGCACCATCGAGAAGCCGAGGTCCAGCAGCATGTTGCGGAACCTCGTAGCTCGACGCCGCTGGGCTGCAGTACCCACCGGCAAGTCAAACATCACGAGCGTCCACATCGGATCATCGGCCACGGTGTAACGACCTACGTCTCCACCCACGCCGTCCATCTGGGCACGTCAAGCTTCTCTTTCTGGCCTTCGACGTATTGGCCAAAAGCCTGAGCCAACATCTCCAGGGCGGTTGGAACCGTGTATCCGTCGGCGCTATATGGCGCTGACGCCGCAGCAACCAGAGCCTGCCTGCCCTCATCAACGCTCATCACGCCGTCGGACCACAGCGACCACACGTGATAGTCGATGACTGGTCGCACGATCTCGATGAAATCGTCGGCAAGGCAGAACATGTTTTCTCGATGCCGATGGTGGACCCCGATGCTCGGTTCTAACCCCGCCGCGAGAACGGCGCGGACGGCATGGCCTCGTCCAACCGTGTAGGCATAGTCCAACATGCCATTGAACCCGACCTCTGTATGCATTCTTCGCCGGAAGTCCTCGGAGCATAAGCGCTTCCAATACTCCGACGCCGCGCGTCCCTCGATGTTGTCCGGATCGCCAGAACGCACCTTCTTGGCAAGTTCCACCAATGCGCCGCCGTCACCACCGGTCAGATCAAGAGTTCGCGCCTGATTCAGCACCTTCTCCCTCACAATGCGTTGCCATGCCGCCTTTTGCCGGGGCAATGACAAACGCGCTTGAGCAGCCCGTCTCGCTCCGATTCGGCTATGTTCACTCCACGCATATGCGCCGGCCTCGGGGACCCCACGCCAGTCACAGAGCAAGACCGCCGCGCCACCGGCCGTCAGGTGATGGAGGGCTCCTCCCGAGAGACCGACCCGGTAGCCGATCAGTACACACGCAACGTCGGCCATCGGGACCCTGACAGGCGGACGATCGCATGCCTCAATGACAACGCTGCCACGCGAGGCCGTTATGCGCCCCTCCATTCGGGAACAGTCAAGGATTCGCCACTCACCGAGCATCTGAGCCACCTACGTCAGGTCGTAGCTCACAGGAAGATGGGCATCCGAATGCCGACGAATGCGACCGTGTGCGTCACGGCGAATAACTTGGACATGGCCGCTCGACAACATCTTATTTACGGCTAGACGCCATCCTTTACTGTCGAGTAAAGGCACATCCACCTGCATCTCGACATTCTCGAGACCCTCTTTAGCTAGATACACCGGTCGAAGATTGATCAGGCCCGGACCTTCAAAACCCCCGACGCGCCAACGCGTCACAACCAGATCCTCCTCGTCGGGCTTCAGGTCTTTGAGAAGTGACCTCCCCTGTTCGAGCAGCAACTCGTCGCCAACCGTAACCCAACCGATGAATGCCGCGTCCCCATCTTCGAGCGCTTTGCGAAGCTTGAAGGGCGCGCCGCGCATCGAAAGAGAATGTGAAGGCAGCTCTAGCGAGAAGAGATCATTTCCCCGCGCAGCCGTCAGGTCTGGCACAAATACGCGGACCATATAGAAGCTGTCCTTCTTGCCACTCTTGACACGATAGAACCGTGCATGGTGGATCGAGCTCCCCACAGCCACGGCACCGCCACGCACCTTCATCGAAGCCGCAGAGGTTGGGAAGAGTTCGACCGAGTCGGAAGAGCCATAGTGCATCCCGTTGACCACGATGCATCGCGTGTCACTCTCAGGCAGGCACACAACCTTTTCCGAACTTGGCCAGGAGAACTCTGGGCACCGGGTCAGCGCACACCACAAGGCCGGTGTCGCGGCACGGTCAATGTCAGCCAGCGTCCATGCTTCGCCCACGCGCTTGGTCACGAGCTCACTGACCGTATCGTCGTGCACCTTACCGTTTCCAAAACGAAGACGGAGGTTCTGCTGCACCGGGATGGCGTCATCGGAGACAGCCTGGCACGTAAGATCCGCCAACTTAGCCATCGCTTTCTTCCACTGACGATAGAGCTGACGATCACTGACGCGCTCGCCCTCAAACTCCTGCCATGGACCGTACTCGTCGACACTGTGAGGATCCATGTGCTGCGTGATACGCAGATTCGACCGTTGAGTCAGCACCATGGCCACAGAAGAGCGCATAAAAGCGATGACTGTGGCATCAACCGCGTGGTGCCTGCGGTCAAATCGGGTCTTTACCCCGCCCCCAATTAGTTCCACCCGCCCCTCGAACCCCGAGGCCTTGCGGGCTTCCGCTGTTATTCCTCCGCGGAAAACATGGACCTTGGTACCCGAATCTCCGTAGTGATACTTGACCCGGCCAGCCAGTTCTCGCGCCATCCACGCCACGGACTCAATCGAACGGTTGTCGATGGGGGCATCGTCTTCTTCGCGCTTCAGCCGCAGTTGGACTTCCCGCTTGAACTTCGCGAAATCTCTGGCGCTCATCCCGCTATCGCATATCATCGCCTGCACGCGAACCAGAGCGTCCTCCAGGCTTACACCCGGACGTTGCTTTTCTTTGGCCCACTGCGCAAACGGGATATTACTCTTCGCCCGGTTACACGGTTCACAGACGGCAGCCAGATTGAAGCGAGTGTTCGTGGAACCTGGCCCCTTTCGCGGCACGATGTGGTCCATCTCGCTGGTCTTGAACGTGATCGGCGCGCCACAGTACAGGCACTGTCCATTCTGCCTTTGGAGGGCCTCATAGCGACGCACATCACTCTGGCGTGGGTGCTCTATTCCCGTCGCCGCAAGAATGTCCTCGTTGAGCTTCTCGCGTGCACGCGCCCGCTTATTCATCTCGTTATCAATGCGTCGCGCTGCGTCTTCAGATACAAAGCCTTTCCGGACATGTTCGATCGTCACACGTTCAGGCGCGCCCCAACGATACTCTGCCATCATCAGCCATCTATTGACTGCCTTGATCACGCGGTCAACTGCCGGATTGCCCACCGGGGTACCGAGGGGCTCGGCGGGTGGCCGCCAATCATCGTCGACACCGAAGACCGCTTTGCGTGCCTCGTGCAGATCCTCGCCTGTCGCGATCATCCGCTCCGTCAGGCGCTCGAGAGAATCAACAGAATACGCAGCCCGTCCTGCTGGAAGGGACATCTTGTCGAGCTTCTCGAGGTCCTCGTCCGACAACGATAGGAGCAACTCCTCGACTTCGTTCCAACCAGGAGCTCCCTCGTCCACGCTCGAGCTGTTTGAGAGGGCGGTCACGAGGCATCCGCGCGCCTCGGGGCCGGCCTTGCGCCACCACTTCTGGACCGACTTCACCTTGCACTGGTTGAACGCCCGATTCGTCGAATCGACAAGCGGTCGGTTGGCAGGCCTGTCCCCGTAGTCGGCCCGTGCCGCCGTTCCCGACAGTTGACTGCGCTCCACTCCGACGAACTCTGCCACATCAGGCCAGGTCGGGCCCTCCTTGGCGGTCAAATTACAGAGATAGTCAATCAACTGTGCCCGCACCTCGCGAGGCAGTTTCTCGCGATCACCGGTGGCTGGATTCTCGATCCGCAGGTTTGCCACTTGCGCAGCGATCCTGAAGCGCTGGAATGCCGGGTGTGAAACCTCTGCGCGAATCAGATGCCCCTGGCCCGGCAAAGCATCCTTGCCAGCTCGCTTCTCTGCCTTACCCTTCGGGCTCTCCATGTAGAAAACTGCGAGAATCAGCTTCCGCAATGTCTCGTCATCGAGGCGCTGGCGACGAGCAATCGCGCGCAGCTCGTTGGCATTGTCGCTTTGGTGCAGCCTCTCAAACAGTGGGGTCTTGACGTTCTTGTCAGTACCCTTTCGCCTAAGGTTTACCTTCGGTGAAAGCTGCAGCGCACACACCATCTGCGCAGTCGTATATTCGCGAGGAAGTTTGCGGCCGGCAGCTGCATCCATACGCTCACGCAACTTCACCATGTATTCGGAATCCTCCGCGGGAACAAGGAGGCTTTCCGTGCGTTGCCACGGAGAACGCCAGCCCCTGTGTCGCGCCATGTGGCGCACGGCCACCGACAGCGCCTCGGCCCGTCGGGCTGGATCCTCCACATATGTCTCAGCCAGACCTGCGCGCACACGCCACGGGAAAAAGTCGCTGACGGGACCACCGAGTTCTTCAACCGGCCATCCCAGTTCCCTCAACAGGTCATCGAGCTGCGCGAGTCGCTTCTGCCGATTGCGTCGCCCATGACGGACGCGGCGGGCAGCTCCGGAAGCCTTCAGACGAGTTATCGCGTACTGGTGACCGTCAGGATCAATGCCACTGTCGTGGATGAGCACATTCTGACAGAGGATCTCGCTGGGAAAGCCGTCGTCATCGACCTCGATCGCCGCAAACCCGATAGAAGCCAGACCAACATCGATACCCACGTAGTAACGCTTCCGTTCCATAGGCCTAAGGTTACCCGGCGACTTGCCGATCCGGAACGATATCGTCAACCGGTGGATTATCTTTACTGGGACCCACGTCAGCCATTTCAGACGTGTCGCTCCGGCCGAAGAAGGCCCCGCGCGAAACGCTCACCCCGAACCCGAAACGCTCACCTAACTTGTTAAATCAGCGTACATAACGTTGGATTTTGACAATTGAGGTGAGCGTTTCGC
Organism: uncultured Actinomyces sp.; assembly: GCA_900545825.1. Taxonomy (GTDB): domain Bacteria; phylum Actinomycetota; class Actinomycetes; order Actinomycetales; family Actinomycetaceae; genus Nanchangia. The sequence goes on along the minus strand of URAS01000013.1, from coordinate 37,911 downwards.
GTTTATGACGAGCGTTTATTCTTCGGCGCTATAGCCGGCGTCCTCGCCACTCAAACAGAAAATACACGAAAGCCGGGGAGGTATTTCTCCTCCCCGGCTTTCGTTATGCCGTCAGCGGCTCACTCACGCCGCCGGCGGGCCTTGCGCATCCTGGCTCGCGTACCTCACGCGTCCCGGCGGCGGCGCCTGGTCAGTGCGAACCCGGCCGCGGCCGACAGCAGCATCGCCACGAGGACGCCGCGCAGCGCCACGCCCGTGCGGGCGAGCTTGCCGTGCGACGGGCCCGTCTTGGCCTTCCCGTCGGTCGCCTTGCCGTCGTGCTTGGGGTTCGGCTGGACCTTCGCCTGATCCGACGCGACGACCGTCAGCGACGACGTGGCGCTGAGCCCCGTGTCCGGCTGGCTGGCAACAACGGCGAACTTGCCCAGCGCCGACGACGCCGGCACCGTGTACTTCACCGTCGCCTGGCCGTTGCCGTCGGCCTTCGCCTCGCCGACCTTGACGCCGTTGACCGTGAAGACGACCAGCTTGTCGGGTGTGAACCCGGTGGCCTTCAAGGTCGTCGCCTCGCCCGCCTTCACGACGTCCGGCGTGACGGTCAGCGCCGTCTTCGCCGTCGGGTTATCCGGGTTGACCGGCTTGTTCGGATCGTCAGGCTTGGGCGTCTCCGGGCACGCCACCTTCGGCAGCGTGGTCGTGTGGACGGCGCGCAGGGTGACGGCCTCCGGCCCCATCGTGTCGCTCTTCGCCGCGATCGCGATCGCCACGGTGTTCTTGCCGTTGAGGTGCAGGAACGCCTTCGGCACCGTGAACGACGTCTGCGGGCCCGCATCGCCGATGTACACGCCGGTGTTCCAGCCGTTGACGAAGATCGTCGCCTGAGCCTTGTCGCCCTTCGGCGCGCGCTCCGACTCGAGGTCGAGGTGGAACGCAACATCCTTGCCCGCCGTGACGTTGAGGTCGAACGTCGAGCGGTACCAGGTGACGCCCGCCGCGGAGTGCAGCGTCTCGGCCTTCTCCCACGACTTGTCGTCGAAGCCCGGCATGTGCCAGCCGGCCTTCTCGCCCGCCAGGCCGCCGTTGTTGTAGATCGACCCAGACGGGTTGTGCTTCGCGGCGTCGGCCGTCGTGGCGCCCTCGATCTTCCACGTGACGTCGCCATCGCTGGCGATCGTCGCACCCTTCAGACCACGGTTCTGCTTCGACAGGCCGTTGTCCGACCAGTCGAGGTTCTGACCGATGTTGTTGACGAGGACGGCGAGGACGACGTCCTTGCCCGCCTGGACAGCGCCCTCGGGCAGCGTGACCTGCTGGTCCGTGCCATTCGCCGGGTAGGCGCCGACGTAGTGCCCGTTCGCCCAGACCTGCATAAACGCGGGCCCGTTGTGGTTGTCGTCGCTGCCGCCGTTGCCGTTGAGCGTGATCGCCTGATCCGAGGTCGCCTTGTAGTGGGCGCGGTACCAGACCGAGCCCTCATAGAAGCCGTAGTGGTTCGAATCGAGGACGACCTTCTGGTTACCCTGCGGACCCTGCTGCTTCGGGTTCGCCGCCGTCGTGTCCGACGCGGTCTTCCACTTCGAGTCGTCGAAGGCCTTCGCCGCGTAGGCGTTGTCGGTGTGCTTGACGAACTGCAGGGTGATCGGCTTGACCGTGTTCGGCGCCGCTTCCTTACCGGTCGCGACCCCGTCGGCCACCTTCAGCTCGGTCCCGTTCCACGTCACGGCCTTGACGCCGGTCGGCACGAGGACGGTGATGTCCGCGGCCTTCGAGTTCGAGCCCGTCAGCGCCAGCTTGCCGCCGTCGAACGTGGCCGTGCGCGCCAGCTCGACGCCCTCGACCGCGACCTGGGTCTGCTGCGAGCCGTTGGCCCCCTGGATGATCCACGTGGTCTGGGCAAGATCGCGGGTGATGATCCGCAGGGTCAGCGCCTTGCCGCCCTCGGTAATCGTGATCTCCTGCGGCGTCGCCTTGTGCGTGTAGTTCAGGCGCAGCTGGCCGGTCTTTTCATCCCACACCTTCGTCGCACCCTCAGGCAGCGTGACCTGCGGTTCCTTCTCGAAGTGGAACACGGTCTCGCCCGCGTCGCCGGCGTAGCCGACGAGATACTGGGTGGTGTGACCGTTGACCGGCAGCGGCTGGCCGAAGATCTGCGAGGTCGTGTAGTACAGCTGCTTGCCGTCGATCACCGTGTCCGCGGTGATGAGGAGGGCGTCGCGGCCGTGCAGGGTGAGCGAGGTGCCCTCCTGCTGCGGGATCTGCTTCCACCCAATCTCGCCCGGCTTCGGCGACCCATCGGACGGCAACGCGTCGGCCGTCGGGTAGTACCGCACGGCGTCGATCGCGACGAACGTGCCCTTGGAGCCGGAGAAAGCCTCACCGTCAACGGTGATCTTCACCGTGTGCTTCTTGGCCTGGCCCGACTCGTCACGCCAGCTGAAGAGAACCTTCTGTGCTTGCGCGCTGCTCGTCACCTCTTCCTTGGTCTTGCCGACGTCCTTGCCGTCGACCGTGACCGTGGCGGAACCGTGGTTCTCGGAGAAGGGGCCGATGAGGTCGAAGCCCACACCGGTGAAGGTGAACTCGGCGGTCTCGCCCTTCTTGTCGGTCGAGGTCTCGTCCTTTTCGATGTCGCCTGCGGCCCACCAGTTGGTGTCGTGTGTCCACGCGTTCGAGTACGTGAAGAAGCTCCGGTCGTTGTCGTTGACGACCTTCGCCCCCGAGTCGGCACCGTCAACCGCATCGAACGCGTCGATGTCGAGCGTCGTCTTGCCGTCGGTCCCCGTGTTCGTCACGACCAGCGTGTGCTTGCCCTTGGCGAGGCCGGTCTTCTTGTACGCGACGACCTGCGACGGCTTGTTCTGGTCGGTGTCGACCATGCCCTTCGTGATCGTCTCTGGCGTCCCGTTGTCCAGCGACACGGTGAACGTCCCGTTCTTCGTGCCCGTGCCGACGATCAGCGACACCTCGGTGCCGTCGAACGTGAACGTCGCCTTGTCGCCCGAGGTCGTCGAGCGGTGCAGCGTGCTCTTCCACGCGGTCTGGTCATTGACGGCCTTCCACGAACCGTTGTACGTGATCGCCGAATCGGTGTCGTCGGTGCTGAACTCCTTGGTCTGCAGCGTGCCCGACTTGCCGAGGGCGAGCGGCAGCGTGAACTTCGTCGTCGACGTGTCGTTCGAATCCGAGTGACGGATCGCGAGGACGCGCGTGCCGTTGCCGGTCGCCGACCCCTCGGTGTCACCCGCCAAACGCGCCTTGACGTTGAGCGACGCCCCGCTCTCGACCTTCGGCGTCGGCGCGGCGATCGGGTTCATGCTGGCGAACGCCGGGACGCCCGCGAAGAAGTAGCCGAGCTCCTTCTGGACCCCGAACTTCGGGGTGATCGTCCGGTCCTCGGTCAGCGGAGCACCGTAGTCGTACGACGTGAAGCCCGACGCGGGCGCACCCGTCCAGCCCCAGTTCGTGCCGCCGTACTCCATGTAGTAGTTGTGCGCGGTCACACCGTTGCCGATGGTCGCGGCGCCCCACTGTCGAATGAAGTTGGCGTCCGTGTACTCGCGGCACTTCGCCGGCTGGAAGTTCGCGCCCCACGGCGTGAACGCACCACCCTGCGACTCGGCGATGAAGTGCGGCGTGTTCGGGGCGATCCCGCGGAACGTGTTCTCGGTATCCGGCACCTGGCCGCGACCCGCCGCGCAGTTGAAGCCCATCGGGTACTTGTCGTAGGCGTAGAGGTCCAGGCCGGCGCCCTTGGCGTCCTTAAAGATGCCGTTGAGGCCCCAGTCGTTGTGGAACAGCGGCACGGTAATGCCGTCGTCCTTGACCTGCTTGACCAGCGCCTTCATGAAGGCCTGGTGCGCGTCGTCCGAGTTGGGCATCTCGTTTTCCACCTGGTACAGCAGAATCGAGCCGCCGCCGTCGGTCACCTGGTGCTTCGCGGCGACCTCGTTGAATGCGTGCAGCCACGCCTTCGACGCCTTGAGCACCTCGGGGTTGGTCGAGCGCAGGTTCGCCGCCTCGTTCGTCATGTAGGCCGGCAGGCCACCCATCGAGGTTTCGGCGTTGACGTACGGCCCGGGACGCGCGATGACGTACAGGCCCTCCTGCTGCGCGATCGTCAGCAGCTGGTCGAGGTCGCGGTACGTGTCCTTCGTAAACTCGAACTTCCCGTCTTTCTCGGCCTGGTGGACGCCCCAGTCGAAGTACAGCGACACGGCGTTAAAGCCATCCGCTCGCATCTTCTGGAGGACGTCGCGCCACCCGTTCGGGTCGGGCAGACGCCAGTAGTGCAGCTCGCCCGACCAAACCGTCAGGCGCTTGCCGTCGACCATGAACGAGTTCTTGTCGTACGTCACCTTGTGCGACTTCTTGTCGTTGCCCGGGAACACGACCGTGCTGGTCGGGTACGAGGTCGTCGCGGTCTTCTGTGCGTCGCACTGGGCGTCGTCGTCATCGCCGCCGGTCGACGGCTCGTCCGCGGTCTTGCAGATCGCGCCGACACGGATTTCCGCGGCGCCGCCGAAGTTATCGCCGTTCTGCGAGTTCTTCTGGACCATCTTGACGTACTTGGCCTGCAGCTGGTGCTCCTGGTCGAAGTTCACCGCCTGCGTCGCGGCGCCCTCCTCAAGGCTGCCCTCGTGGACAGTCGTCCAGTTCTCGTTGTCGTTCGACACCTGGATGCTGTAGTCCTTGGCCCGGGTGTTCGAATTGTCCTGACGCGGCGTGTACTCGAAGCCCGTCACCGTGCACGTCTGGTCGGCAGGCAGCGCCAGCGTGATGTAGTGCGGGAACGGCTTCTGAGTGCCCTGCCACTGCGTGTGCCAGAACGTGGTCTTGTCACCGTCGATGGCGTTGGTCGCGGGGGCTTTCTCGCCGACCGTCTCCTGAGAGTCGACGTCGACGACGCTCAGCTGATCGTGCTTCAGCGGGTTCTTCAACACGATCTTGCCGTTCTTGACGACGACGTCGACCGTGGCGACGCGCGTGCCGCTGGTGAACGTCATCTTCTGGGGCCCAGGCAGGACCTCGGGATCGACGAACACCCACTGCGGCGCGACGTTACCCTGCGAGTCGGCGCGCAGCTGGCCCAGCTCGACGTCGCCGACCTTCATGGTGATGAGGCTGTACGGCTTGAAGCCCGAGGCCTGCACCTCGATGCGGTCCTTGATCGAGAACTCCGTCGGGTTGACCTTCGCCGAGGGCGCCGTCGCGTCCGGGTTCCACGGGGTGAAGACCGCGGGATCCGCGGCGCCGCCCTCGGTGTGGATGACCGTCGTGGCCGTGCGCTCACCCGCGGTGAGCGTCACCGTGTGGTCGCCGTCGGTCGCGTACTTGTGGTTTGCCGTCAGGTAGTAGGGGTGCGGGGCGTTGTAGGCCGAGCGCTCGCGATCCGTCTGGATCGTCGCCTCGGTTGCCGGCGTCCCGTCGCCCCAGTTCACCATGACCTTGGTGTTCGCGGGGATCTGCGACTTCGACACGCCGTCCGCGTCGTCCTTCGTGTCCGGCGACACGCTGGACGTGTCGTTGAGGACGGTGCCCGGCGCGACCAGGCGGCCCAACGGGTAGGCGACATCCTTGCCGGTCGCGCCCGTGGTCTTCACCGGCGCGGCGAGGGCGTAATCCCAGTTCACCTGATCGGTGTCGTAGAAGTTCTGGCCCTGCAGCGTCCAGCGGTCGCCGACGCTGGCCAGACGCTTGGAGAAGCCCTCGAAGCTGCGGGCATTCTGCGGCGTCCAGCCGATCTCGGCGCCGGCCGCCATACGCGGCCAGATCATGAACTCGGCCTCGGAGCCACCACGGATCGTCTCGCTCCACAGCGCCATCTCGGGGCCGAGAACGTCGCTCTCGGACAGGCCAGAGACCACGTCGGTCGTCGGGTTCCAGTTGTAGTAGTTCTGCACCGAGCAGCCGCCAGTACCGCAACCCGCCCACGTGAGGCCCAGCGGGGTCTTCGAGTTGTATTTCTGGTCGAGGTAGGCGCTGGAACCGCGCGACATGACGATCTTCGCGTGCTTGTTCTTTGCCGCCGAGACCAGCTTGTCCGTGCCGCCGGCCCAGTACTGGATGCCGTCATTCTCCTTCAGCTCGGTCGCCGCGATCTCGTTCCAGCCGACCGGGGTCTTCTTGCAGTCGTCGCGGACGATCTTGAGGACCTTCGTGAGGACCTCGTTGTACTTGGCCTCACCGTACCTGCCAGTGAACGAGTGGGGCTCGTCGCCGCCGATGTGAACCCGCGCGCCCGGCGTCATCTCGGACAGCTGCTTGAACACGTGCCCGATGAAGTGCCAGGTGGCCTGCGAATCCGGGTCGAGGTACGAGTAGCCGACGTTGCCCGTCCCATTCGCCGGGGCCGTCGTCTTGCCGCCACCGTTGTGCGACGACCCGGCCGTGTTGAGCTGGGGAATCGCGTGGAGGGCGGCGTTCACGTGACCGGGAACGTCGATCTCGGGCACGACCGTCACGTAGCGGCTCTTCGCGTACTTAACGATGTCCTTGTAGTCGGCCTGCGTGTAGAACCCGCTGTAGCCGACCTGGTGGGAGCCCTGCCTCTCGTGGACGTTCATCGCCGTCTTGCCGGACACCTCGGTCAGGAGGTTGTAGTCGATGTCGTCACCGTCGACGCGGCCGTCGTTGGTGATCTGGATGCGCCACCCCTGGTCGTCGGCCAGGTGAATGTGCAGGTACGACATCTTGAGGTTCGAGATCTGGTCGATGATCGACTTGACCTCGGCAACCGTGAGGAACGACCGCGCCGGGTCGATCATCACCGAACGGTACTCGTAACGCGGGGAGTCGAGGATTTCGGTGGCCGGGGCATCCCACGGGCCCGCGACCTGGATCTTCGAGGACGCCTGGATGGGCAGCAGCTGAAGCAGCGTCCGCGTCGCGTTAAAGAAGCCGTGCGCCGAGTTGGCCGTCAGCGTCGCGCCGTCGGCGGCCGTCTTCAGCATGTAGGCCTCGGCGCCCGCCTCGCCGGTGACCGCACCCTTCGTAAAGGTGATGTTGTTGGCGCCCGAGGCCTTATCGACGACCGGCAGGTCATAGCCCGTCGCCGCCCGCAGCTCGGCGGCCAGGATATTCGCCGGAGCCGTCGCGTCGCCGGTGGCGACGATCTTCGACTCGGAGGTCAGCGAGAAGACGACCGTGCCGTCCTTCGACTGATCCTTGACCGACTTCGGCAGCGGCACCAGGTTCGGGACCTTCGCGGGCGTCGGCTCGGCGCCGTCCCACACCTCGAACTCAAACAGCGAGACGCCATACTTGACGCCATTAATCGGCTTACGCTCCAGGGCCTGCAGCTTGACGTACTTCCACTTCTGGTTTGCGACGGAGCTGTTGAGCTTAATCGTCTCGGTCTGCCCACACTCCGCGAGCGCCCTCACGTCCGTGGCATCCTTCCAATCCTTATCGTCGTTCGACACCTGGATCTTGTAGCTCGGGGCGCAGGCCGCCTCCCAGCGGATCTTCACGTGGTCGATCTGGGTCGCGTCCTTGAGCTCAACCCGCAGCCACGCGTTGTCGTTGTAATCCGACGACCACCGCGTGTCGGGGTTGCCATCGATCACCGCGTCAGGCGTCGTGTTCGTGCCCGATTCAACGCCCGAGGCGGTGACTTTCGCGCCGTTCGCAGCGAGGGCGACGTTCTTGCCGCTATCGGTGTCGGCGCTGGGCGCCGCCTGGGCCTGTGGGGCTGCGTGACACAGGCCGGTAATGACGAGGGCGATTGCGCTGATCAGCGCAAACAGTGCCGAGCATTTCCGGGTCATGACTTCTCCGTCTGATGGAACCGATGTGAGAAATAAGGGCGGCAAGTCTGTCAGCTATGCCAGACAGGCCACCAAAAGCCTAACGGAATCTGACATCAGAGGGGAGGGCTTTTCGGCCCTCAAGCTCGACCTAATGAAGGACTACGGCACCTCGCATGAGCCCGCCCTTTGGCGCCCTCGGCGGATCGTTTTCCCCGGTTTCGCAGAGATTCTCCATTTCCCGGCGTGCGCAACGCGAGGGCGTCCTGCGCGCCAACCCGCCACCCGTGTGACAAAACGAACAGCGGGCACCGTGGCACGTGTCCCACGCACCGGACAGGGGGTCTTCATGTGGGCGCGATCGATTCACCGCGCTGAGAGCAGAGCTGTGCACCGAGATCGCGCGGCGAACCACACCTTGCCCCAGCCAGACAGCGTTGCTAGCGTGACATCGGGCGCGCCTCTATCTGTTGCTTACACAGTCCTTTCGGTCGGGGCGCGCCCCACCCTACCTAGCGGACTGCGCCAAACGATGTGCGCGCCCCCGACACCGCCCCCGGGCAAACAAAAATCCCGGAATCCTTGAGATTCCGGGACTTCATGGCGGTAGCGCTGGGATTCGAACCCAGGGTGGGTTGCCCCACACAGCATTTCGAGTGCTGCACCTTCGGCCGCTCGGACACGCTACCAAAGTACCTCGCGGTACGGCACACCACTTTAACGACGGATTGGCCGTGAAAGCAAACCGACACTCTGCGAGTTACACCACAGGGCGCAGGCGCGGCAACCCGGCCGCGAAACCGGGCCGCCGCCCTCGCCCAGACTCTAGGCGTCGACGATGCCGTACAGGCGATCGCCCGCGTCGCCCAGGCCGGGGACGATGTACGAGTGCTCATTGAGGCCCTCGTCCAACGCCGCCGTGACGATCTGGACGTCCGCACGGTCGCCGACGGCCTGCTTGACGTGCTCGAGGCCCTCCGGCGCCGTCACCAGGGACACGCAGGTAACATCGTGGGCGCCGCGCTCGAGGACGTAATTAATGGCCGCAACCAGCGTGGACCCGGTCGCCAGCATGGGGTCGACAAGGAAGACCTGGCGGTCCGTCAGGTCCTGCGGCAGACGGTTGGCGTAGGTCTCGATCGCCAGCGTCTCGTCGTCACGCCGCATGCCCAGGAAACCGACCTCGGCGGTCGGCAGCAGCCGGGTCATGCCGTCGAGCATCCCCAGGCCGGCGCGGAGAATCGGGATAACGATCGGACGCGGCGACGTCAGCTTCTTGCCGATGGTCGGCGCGACCGGCGTGTTGATCGCCTGGGCTTCGACGCGGATGTCGCGCGTCGCCTCGTACGCCAGCAGGGTCACCAGCTCGTCGACGAGCAGCCTAAACGTGTGCGAGGACGTCTCGCGGTCACGCAAGACGGTCAGTTTGTGTTCCACCAGCGGGTGGTCGATAACGGTAAAGCGCATACCCTTAACCTACCCGGTTGACAGCCGGGCCGGGGCCGCTGCCGCTACCCTATCGGTGTGGAACCCTGGCCCGACCTCATGACCCGTGCCCTCCAGCTCGCCCAACGCGCCGAGGACGCGGGCGACGTGCCCGTCGGCGCCCTCGTCGTGGCGAACGCCGACCTCACGCTGCCGCCGGAGGAAATCACGCCGCTGGGAATCGGGTGGAACTGCCGTGAAGACCCCGCGCACCCCGATCCCACCGCGCATGCCGAGGTCGTCGCCATCCGGCAGGCCGCCCTCGCAGTCGGTGAATGGCGGCTGCTCGACACCACCCTGATCGTCACGTTGGAGCCGTGCCTCATGTGCGCCGGCGCGATCCTCGCCGCCCGCATCCCCCGCATCGTCTTCGGCGCGTGGGACCCCAAGGCCGGCGCCTGCGGATCAACCCGCGACACAGTCCGCGACCCCCGCCTCAACCACACCGTCGAGGTCATCGGCGGGGTCAGAGAAGACGACGCCGCCCGCCAGTTGCGCGAGTTTTTCACGCGCAAAAGGCGGGCGGGCGAACCGTTCGAGATCTAGCTGGCGGCTAGAACGCGGGCAGTACTGACTTGTCGGGCCACGTCTTCTCGATGTAGCTCTTGACCTCGGGCGAGTGGAGGAGCTTGTCGAGCTTCTTGATGGCCTCGGTCTTGTCCGAGCCCTTCTTCCACACGAGGATGTTGACGGCCGGGTTGTTCTCGGTCGACTCGAGGACGACGGCGTCCTTCGGGGACTTGCCGCCGGACTGGGCGAAGTTGCCGTTGATGACGGCAATGTCGACGTCGGCCAGCGAACGGACCAGCTGGGGGCCGTCGACCTGCTGGAACTTCAGGTGGTGCGGGTTGTATTCCGCGGACGACTCGACCTGCGACACGTTGAGGTCCTTGTCCTTCGGCAGCTTGAGCAGGTCGACGCTGGACAGCAGGTTGAGGGCGCGCGTCTGGTTCGTCGGGTCGTTAATGATGCCGACGAGGGCGCCGTCCTTGACGTCCTTGATGTCCTTGATCTTGTCCGAGTAAATCCCCAGCGGCTCGAGGTGGATGCCCTCGCCGTGGTCGAACTTGTAGCCCTGCTTCTTCGACTGATCCTCGAGGTAGGGAACCGTCTGGAAGTAGTTGGCGTCGAGGTCGCCCGAGTTCAGGGCCTCGTTCGGCTGGATGTAGTCCTGGTATTCGCGAACGTCGAGCTTAAGGCCCTCTCTTGCCGCCAGGTTATCGGCGATGTACTTGAGGATCTTCGCGTGCGGCGTCGGCGACGCGCCCACGGTCAGCGTGACAGTCTGCCCCGACGCCGCAGAATCCGACGACGAGGACGAGGAATCGGACGAGGACGACGAAGACGAGCACCCCGTCAGCCCGAGGACGGCGACGGCCGCGACGGCCGCAACCTTGGCGAATGTGCGCTTGATGGTCATAGAAAGAGCCTCACTTACCTACGTATCGATTGAGGGGACAGCAGCGGTGTTAGCGGTGGTCAACCATTCGGCTGACCATATCGCCGATCACCTGGACGATTTCAACAATGATGATGATGCCGACGACCGTGACGATCATGACGTCCGTCATGAACTGGGTGTAGCCGTAGTTGAGCGCCAACGCGCCCAGGCCGCCGGCGCCGAGGACGCCCGCCATCGCGGAATACCCGATCACCGAGATGAGGAGGACGGCGGTCGACTGGATAAGGGCGGGCATCGCCTCGCGGACGAGGACGCCGAACATGATCTGGCGGCGGGTCGCGCCCATCATTTTCGCGGCCTCGACTTTGCCCTGGTCGACGCTCAAAATGTTCGTCTCGACCAGGCGGGCGAAGAACGGGATCGCCGCGACCGTCAGCGGAATTACCGTGGCCCGCCACCCCAGGGTGGTGCCGGCGACGAGCCGCGTGAACGGGATCAACGCGATCATCAAGATGACGAACGGGATCGAGCGGCCAATATTGACGATGACGCCGATGATCTGGTTGACCACGCGATTAGGGAACAGGCCGCGCGGCGCGGTGCCGACCAGCAGCAGGCCAATCAGCGTGCCGAACACGACGGAGAAGAACGTCGAGACCAGCGACATCGCCAAGGTCTCGCCCACGGCCGGCCAAAAGTCGTGGGTAATGACCGTGTTATCGAGCCATTGGGCTTGGGCAGCCACAGTAATCACGCGCGCACCTCCTGATCAATACCGTGCTCGGACAGGGCGCGCTGGGCCTCGGCCAACCGCTCACGCGGAACCGCCAGGGCCAGCCGGGCCACCTGGGTGGACCCGACCGTCTCGAAGCTGCCGGCGATGACGTCGGCCCCAAACGACGCGGCCATGTTCATCACCCGCGAGCCCGTGGGTTCGCCCGGATGCGACGTGAAAGCGATGTCGATCAGCGCGTTTGTCGCGAGGTCGACCTGGGCGCCCTCGTCGACCTTCGGCTGCGGCACGAGGTCGCGCGCCAGCCGGGACGACGGCTGGGTGAGGATGTCGGCGAGCGTGCCGGTCTGGGTGATCGCGCCGCCCTCGAGCAGCGTGACCGAGTCGCAGATTTCGCGGACCACGGCCATTTCGTGCGTAATGATGAGGACTGTGACGCCCAGTCGATCGCGGACGTCGCGGATCAAGTGGAGGACCTGCGCGGTCGACGCGGAGTCGAGGGCCGAGGTCGGCTCGTCGCACAGGAGGACCTTGGGGTCGTCCGCAAGCGCCCGCGCGATGCCGACGCGCTGGCGCTGCCCGCCCGAGAGCTGCGAGGGATAGGACGAGCCGCGGTCGGCCAGGCCGACGAGCTCGAGGAGCGTCTGGACGCGTTCGTGGCGTTCGCCGTGCTTGACGCCCGCGAGATACAGCGGATAGGCGATGTTACCGGCGGCCGTGCGGGAATCCAGCAGGTTCGCCGCCTGGAACACCATGCCGATCTGGCGGCGGGCGTGGCGCAGCTGCCGCTCGGGCAGCTGGGCGAGGTCCTGGCCGTCGACCATAATCTGGCCCGACGTGGGTTTTTCGAGGGCGGTCAGGCAGCGGATCAGCGTCGATTTACCGGCGCCGGACTGCCCGACGATCCCGTGAATAGAGCCCTTCGGCACGTCCAACGAGATGCCGTCGAGGGCGTGGACGTCCTCACTGCCTTTGCGCGGATAGATCTTGTAGACGTCGCGCAGAGAGATCAGCGGCTGATTGCCGGTTTCGGCTGTCGTCACCTGTCCTCCCATCGGTCCTGGCGTTAGCACCCGTGGATCCGGGTTGCTGCAACGTCGGCGAGCCAGGTCTCTCGGTTGCTCTTGATGGTTCGTCCTTTGAGTGTACAAGCCCACCAAAGGGGGAAGACAAACGGGTCCACGAAAATGGGCCGTGAGACACGCCACTAATGGGCGACGCCGGCGCCGTTGATGTGGCGGTCGTAGAGGTTGATCACCATCGACAGCGAGATGAACACGGCGATTCCCGCGAGGCCCCAAATAAACGCGGTCGACCACGTGCCGTGGCTCAGTGCGAAATAGAAAATCGCCGTAATAATGGCGTTGCCGACCGCCGTGCCGACCCGTTCGGCGGTCTGTTTGACGCCGCCGGCCGCGCCACCCATCTCGGGCGGCACGTCCATGAGCGTCGCCGTCTGGTTGCACGAGCCCATGCCGCCCTGGCCGATGCCGATGAGCATCGTCGGGCCGATGATCCACCAGAACGAGGCGTCGGCCCTCGAGATCAGGCACACGACGCCGATGAGGGTGAGGAGGCCGGTGAGGATGCACAGGTGGCAGCCGAAGAGGATCGTCCTCGCGTAGCGGAAGGCGTACCGGCCGACGACCATCGCCGAGATACCCGAGATGATCGCGTTCGGCAGCGTGAGGAGGCCGGCCTGCAGCGGGCTGGCGCCCATCCCGTCCTGCACGAACAGGGCGACGAGGACGAAAATCGACGTGCCGCCGATGAAATAGACCCCCGACATCGCGGTGCCGTTGACGTAGGTCGAATTCTCGAACAGGCTCATGTCGACCATCGGTTCGTGGCCGATCTGCTTGTAGTGGCGTTCCCACCGCGTCCACACGACGAGGAGGACGATCGCCAGCACCAGCAGCAGGAAAATCGCCGGATGTGTCGCGTTGATAAACGGAAACATGATGCAGACGACCGCGGCGACGAGGAGGATCATCCCCAGCGGGTCGAGGTCGACCCTAAACGAGTGCGGCGTCCCCGGAATCGCCGGAACCTCGGGCTTTTCCGAAGTGCGCGGGTCAAGTTCGCCCACGTTGATCTCGTGACGAGTGAGGACGGCGACGAATTGGCGTTCACGCCCCCACGGCAGCCACAAGGCCGCCGCGATGACGCCGAGGATCCCGATGGGGACGTTGACGAGGAACGCCGCCCTCCAGCCGACGTCCGGACCCACCATGCTGATGATGCCGCCGCACAGCAGCGGGCCGATCGCGACCGAGACAGCAATCGTCATCCCGAAGATCGCGAACGCCCGCGCCCGCTCAGCGCCGCGGAAGTACTGCTGGATGATGCCCGCCGACTGAGGGCCGATCATGCCGGCGCCCGCGCCTTGGACCAGGCGAAACAGGTTGAGCGAGACCGGGTCGTGCGCCATGCCGCACGCCAGCGCACCAATGTTGAAGACGATGATTCCGGCGACCAGGTACATCGAACGGCCCATAACGTCACCCAGCCGCCCGGCGGGGACCAAGACCATGCCGAACACCAGCGCATACCCCGACAGCACCCACTGCAGCGCCGAGGGCGACGCGTGGAGGCCGTGCTCGATCGACGGCAACGCGACGTTGATCATCGACACGGCGATGAGGGCCATGGCCAGCGGCAGCATGAGGGCGAGCATGATCTTCTTCTTCGAATACTCGCGCTCGATCCCGGGCACATTGAGGTTCGGTGGTGGCGAGGAGATGGGCACCCGATTAGATTACGCCGCGTCAGATGAAAGGACGGGATTGAAAGAGTGTGAGATTACACGCGTCAGTGCAGGGCGGCCGGGTACGCCGCGGCCGGGGTTTGCGGGGTGCTTGCGGGGCGCGCGGGCGGCTGCGCGGGGCACCCTCGGGGCTACCCGGCGTGAACGTGATCAAAGCGGACAGAAGGATCACGTTCACGCCGAGGGCGCCGCGGGGGCGGGACCCGTCGACGAACGCACCCTGAGGGTCGGCGCCGTAACGATCCCGCGAATCGGCACGTCGGAGCGGTTCTCCAGCCGCAGGATCGCGCGCTGCAGGGCCTGGCGGGCCATGCCGTCGACATCCTGGCGCACGGACGTCAGGTCGACCAAGTAACGCCGGGCGATGTCGGAGTCGTCGACGCCGACGATCGAACAATCCTCAGGAACCCGCATCCCGTGGCGCGCGAGCGCATCCATCGCGCCCAGCGCACAGCGGTCGTTAAACGCGAGGATCGCCGTGGGTAGCGCGCCGCCCTCCAGCAGACGCTCGGCCGCATGTGCCCCGGCGTCCTCGGTCTCACCTGCGGTAACGATCGACGCGTCCGCGGTGATGCCGTGGCGCGTGCACGCTTCCTTGAAGGCGGCGATACGCAAGACGCCGCCGGCGGCGTGCCGGTCGCAGAGGTGGGCGATGCGCCGGTGCCCCAGCCCGACAAGGTGATCGACGGCCAACGCCATCGCCGCATACTCGTCGGTGGCGATCCAGTCGACCGGCGCGCCGTCGAGGACACGCCCCACCGCGACGACGGGGATCCGTTGGGACAGCTGGGCGAAATACTCCTCGTCGCGCTCCGACGAGACGACGATGAGGACGCCGCATCGGTTCGCCACGAGGTCGGCGATCGCCTGCTTTTCGGTGCGCCCTCCGCCCGTCGGCGACAGCACCAGCGGGTGACTGGGGCCGGCCTGGCGGTAGAGCGCGGCCACGATCGCGCTTTGGAAGGGCTGGTCAATCTCGAAGGTCACGCCGATCGAGGTCTGCTGGGTCGACCGCAGGCCGCGAGCGCGCTCGTCGCGGATGTAGCCCAGCTGGTCGGCGGCCGCAAATACCCGTTCGCGGGTCTCGGCCGAAGCCCCCGGGGCCTCGCGAAAGACGATCGACACGAGGGCGGGCGAGACGCCGGCAAGGCGCGCGACGTCGCGCATTGTCGGGCGTTTGCCGCGGCCAGTGACCATCGTCGACCTCCTTGCGGGCTTCAGTGTATGTGAGGGCGGGGAACCACTTGGCCACCCTTGTTCGTTCTAGTCTACGGTGGAGCACCTGATCAGGCTCGCACAACATCCAAATCGCGCTGACATGGGACTCGAGCGACACAGATTACCTATTGACAGGACAAAAACTAGATCGTTATAGTCCTTGTATCGGTCGCCGCTCCAGGCCGACCGCCCTGCTGAATCAATGACGATAGGCACACCCATGAACTCTCAACCCTCGATTACACCGGAGGACCTGCCCGCACTCGTCGAGCAGACGCCGCCCTCCGGGAAACACCGCAAAACCGTCCTCCTGGCGATCGTCGCCACCTTCGGATCGCTGCTGTTTGGCTACGACACCGGCGTCATCGCCGGCGCACTGCCCTACATGTACCTGCCCGAGGCCGCCGGCGGCCTCCACCTCACCGCCGTCACCGAAGGCTTCGTCACGGCCGCCCTCGCGTTCGGCGCGGCGTTCGGCGCCCTCATCGGCGGGCACTACACCGACAAGTGGGGACGGCGGACGAACATCCTCATCCTCGCCTGGGTGTTTATCGTCGGCACGATCGGGTGCACGCTGTCGCCGAACGTGTGGGTGCTGTTCCCCTTCCGCTTTGTCCTCGGCTGGGCGGTCGGCGGCGCGTCGGCCACCGTCCCGCTTTACCTGTCCGAGACCGCGCCCAAGCACATCCGCGGGCCGCTGGTCGCCGTCGACCAGTTCGTCATCGTGTTCGGCCAGTTCGTCGCGTTCACGATGAACGCGGTGATCGCCCGGTCGAACTCGGCGCCCGAGGTGACGGTGTCGGCCGACCCGTCCGGGAAATACCACCCCGGCGACGTCGCGACATGGGACGCCGTCAAGAACATCGCGGGCCTGACGATCAGCGGCGGCAACGGGCACGCCTGGCGGTGGATGCTCATCCTCGCGACGATTCCGGCGATCGCCCTGTGGATCGGCATGCGCCTCATGCCCGAGTCGCCGCGCTGGTACGCCGCGAACAACCAGATCGTCGAGGCGATCGGCGCCCTCAAACGGGTCCGCACCGACGACGAGGTCGTCCTCGCCGACATGCGCGAAATGGTCGAGCTCAACGAGAAGCAGCGCCAGACCGAAGAGTGGTCCCTCAAGCGAGCGTTCCAGGTGAAGTGGACGCGCAAGCTCGTCATTATCGGCATCTTCCTGGGGATTTTCGACCAGCTGACCGGCATCAACACGGCGATGTGGTACATGCCGAAGATCCTCCACGCCGCGGGATTCTCGACCGCCGACGCGATCACGCTCAACGTCGTCACCGGCGCGATTTCGGTCGCCGGCTCGGCCCTCGGGTTCCTGCTGGTCGCGAAGTTCATGCGCCGCCACGTCGGCATGCTGCAGGAGGCGCTGATCGTCTGCTCGCTGCTCACGCTGTCCGCGCTGTTCTTCTTCGGCCTCGAGCCGCATCAGCGATCCAACGGGTCGATCGCGTCGAGCGTGCCCGCCGCGATTCCGTGGGCGATCCTCATCCTCGTGTGCCTGTTCGTCTTCTCGAAGCAGGCCGGCACCGTCCACTGGATCATCCTGTCGGAGATCTTCCCGTCTCAGATCCGCGGCGCCGCCCAGGGCGTCGCGATCGGGACGCTGTGGGCGTTTAACGGGATCGTCGCCTTCGTCTTCCCCATCATGATGGAGAAGCTCGGCGGATCCGGCACCTACCTGCTGTTCGGCCTCATCAACATCGCGGCGTTCTGCTTCTACTGGAAGGTCGTCCCCGAGACCAAGACGTACTCGCTCGAGGAACTCGAGACCCACCTCCAACAGCGCTACTCCGACCCCGAGGAATCGTAGGAGCGACACCTGATCTGCGGCGAATGGTGTGTGTGCTCCGTTTTGCCGTTGTGGCCGGATCTTCCGCACTATTCCGGCCCGCCGCGGCGGTCGACTCGTTCGGCCGCCGCGGTTTTTTGGTGGGGCGTTGGGGGTGCTTCGGGAGGGCGCCCTCGTGCGGGAGGTGGCTACGGGCGGGAGCCCTCGGGACTACCCGGCGTGAACGTGATCAAAGCGGACAGAAGGATCACGTTCACGCGGTGGGGGCCGCCGACGCCGCGGGGGCGCGCCCGGTGAGGATGCCGGCGTGGTGAACCATGAGGAGGCGCGACTCCCAGGACTCCATGATCGGCGGGCAGTCGGTGGGTTGGAACGTCACGTCGGTGAACCCGAGGTCGGTGAGGCGCCGGATCAGCTGATCCATCGGCCCGTAGACCGGCGGGGCGAAGATGTCCTGGATCGCGAACGTGCCGCCGGGTTTGAGCACGCGGAGGTTGTCGATGATGATCTGCCCGTGATCGATGCGGTGGATGTTGTGATAGACGTAATTGCTGATCAGGGCATCAAAGGACTCGTCGGGGAACGGCAGGGCGAGGGCGTCGCCTTGCATGAACTCGGTATTCGTCACGCCCTCGGCCCGGGCGTTAGCGCAGCAGAGGGCGGCGCTGTAACTGACGTAGTCCATCCCCCAGCGGTCGACGCCGACGACGTGGGCATCGGGGAACTGCTTGGCGCAGGCGATCGTCAGGGCGCCGGAGCCGCAACCGACGTCGAGGATCCGCATCGGCTGGCCCGATTCGGGGTCATACGAGTCGGGGATCGGCAAAGCCTGGGGAACCGCGGTGACGACGCGGCGAGCCAGACAGTCGCCCTCGGTGAACGCGAACCGGTGCCGCATGTACGCCGAGTCCACGGCCGCGGCCAGCATGAGCCCGCCGACCAGCGGCAACGCCACCGTCGCGGTGTGGCGGCCCGGCCGATCGCGCAGCCACCGGCGAACGAGCGGCGTCGACGCCATGGCTAGACCGCCGAGCGCGGCGTAACCGCCGATGATGTGCCGCGGCATCCAGTTTTCGTAGTTCGGTTGCATCCCCGTCGTGTCCGTCATCGTGAGACCTCTTCGTGCGATCGACAGCCAGTGCGTTGGTCAAGCTTAGCATCACCTAACTTTCAGAAGGCAAGAGCGAGAGGGGTGTGCGGCTGCGAGTGAGGATGAGGATGAGGATGAGGATGGGGGCGAGGGCGGCGCCCTCGTGTACACCCCGCGACCACCAGGCGTGAATGTGATCAAAAAAGTCACGTTCACGGGTTTAGGGGCATGAGCGCGATCAAAGCGGACGAAAGAATCACGTTCACGGGCATAGCCCGATTTCGGGCATGGAAAAACCCCGATCCCGCTGGATCACAGCGATACCGGGGTTAGCGCGCCCGAAGGGACTCGAACCCCCAACCTTCTGATCCGTAGTCAGATGCTCTATCCATTGAGCTACGGGCGCTTTGTCTTGCGACATGAAGGACTTTAGCGGGCACACCCCCGATTCACAAAATCGATGGCATGTCTGGTAAGTCACATCAGGCGTATTTCCGTGCCACGGCAACGGTTTCTGGCCCATAACCCCCACCGAACAGGTTGGCGTGGACCAGCAGCATGTGGATTTGGTGCAGGCCCATACGCTCCCGCCACCCGTCGGCCATCGGGGACACCGAGTTGTAGCCCTCGTAGATCCGATCGAGATGCGGCTGCCCGAAAATCTGCAGGCTGGCGACGTCGGTTTCGGCGTGCCCGCCCTGGGCGGCGGGGTCGATGAGGACGCCGACGACCTCGGGGAGCGGGCTGCGCGGCTCGGGGCCCTCCCCCGCGGGTTCGGCGGCCCACGTAAGGCGGGCCTTCGGCGCCCAGAGGACGTTGCCGCTCCACAGGTCGCCGTGGATGCGCGCGGCGGGCGCGGTGACGAGGGCGGGTTCGTCGTGGTCGTAGACGCCGTCGACGAGCTTGTCGCACAGCGACTCGATGACCCGCGCGCCGACCGCGTCGATCGACCCGTTGTCGCGCGCCGGCGCGAGGTTCGGCAGCAGCCGCTCGAGGGCGTAGAACTTGCCCCACGACCGGTTGGCTGTGTCCGGGCGCTGGTAGATGAGGTGGGCGTTGCCCATCCAGCCGTCACCCTCCCAGCCGTCGGGCGCGGCGCCGAGGTAGGGCGCTCCGGCCGCATGCGTCACCGCGAGCGCGCGGCCGAACGCGAACGCCGCGTCGCTGGTGCAGCGGGCCGACGGGACCGCCGGGATTTTCAGCCAGCCCGGCCGGTAGTCGACGACGGGGACGACGTGCGCGCCGCCCTCGGATTGCGGTTCGGCGAGCCAGCGCAGGCCGAAGGCCTCGAGGTCGATCTGGTGAGGGCGTCGGCCGCCCGTCTTTTCATAGAACCCGTTGACATGCGAAATACCCACGCCCCCATTGTTTCAAGGGCCTGCGAGTTTTGCGCGGGCGCGAGGACGCCCTCCGCTCCGAGGGGAGGGGAGGGATTGGCGGAGCGGGTGGGATTCGAACCCACGGTGCGTTGCCGCACAACGGTTTTCAAGACCGTCTCCTTCGGCCGCTCGGACACCGCTCCAATTGACGAGCCACGGCCGTGGCGGCCCGCCAACCCCCATAGTAGCGGTTCATCGACGGGGCTCAACTTCGGGATTCTGTGGCGCTGACGCCCGCTGCGGGATGATTTGCCGCGCCGCGAATTGTGCGGCTAGACTAACCGGGACTGGAGATGTCGCATAGTGGCCTAGTGCGCCTCCCTGCTAAGGAGGTTGGGGCGGAACGCCCCTCGAGGGTTCGAATCCCTCCATCTCCGCTGATGCCCCTCGGGCTCTGTGGAAGCGAAACGCTCACCCGGTCCGCAACACGCTCACCTCAATCGTCAGAACTACCGGTTACCGGACAGAATCGACAATTGAGGTGAGCGTTTCGGGATTCTTTCGGGATATCCTGACCTACACCCGCCAGCGGCCCCGCTAGGGAACTCACGCGGTCAGCAGGTCGGTCGACCTCGCCAGGGCACACCGGGGCTCGCTTGAACGATTGAAAGTCCGCAACACGACACCGTCAGGCTGTGTTTCGACGTAGTTCACCAGCATCTCCACGGTCGAATGAGCATCGACCGGTATTGGCAAATCGCCAACGCTGTTGGGATCAATGGCACAGTCCGTGTGAACGAACGGGACTTGCCGGACCGACCCACTCGCCATCTTGACGAACACTGTCGCGTACCCGCAGGCACGGGCCAACAGCGTGAACAGACGCGGGAGCGGGTCAGACCCAAGCAACGCGATGACAACCTGCTCACCCTCATCGTTGACGACCGGCATGTCCATGCCTGTCCCGGTGACCACGTGCATGATCTCGCGACGAAAGTCGCTGGCCCCACTCATGACTCACACCCCCTAAAAGCCGTCAGACACCCAATGGAAGCGTGGAAGCAGACGGCGGCAACGACACGTGCACACCCTCGAAATCGCGGAGGGCGGCGACGAGTTTCTCGTCAAGCGTGAACAGGTATTTGGCACCAATCCGCGCAGCGGCGCATACCATCAACCCATCCTGGTACTTCACGCCATAGTCCGCCCACAGCTGCCACGCGTCCGCAGCGTCCTCAACCAGCATGTCGAGTCCGATGAGGCCGAGAGAGTCCACAAGCTCGCTGATCTGGGCGACGCGTTGTCGCCTCTCGGCTACGGGCAAGTTCGGCGTCCGCTGGGCGACGGCGAGTAATTCTGCCTTCTGGAGGACCGGCAAGACGAGGCGATACGCGCTATCACGGAACAACCCGTGGGCACGGTCGAAGGTGTCGCTGCCCGTCATGTCGCCCTCGGGGCCCAGCAACGCAATAATCACGCAGGCATCAACGACCGCGAGCGGCGCAGGCGAGTCACTTGCCATACCGAACGGCCTTCACGAGCTGCACCGGGTCGCCCTCACCCCCTAGCGCGGCCCACGCCGCGCGGCCTTCACTGATTGCGGCATCAACCATCTCGGCAGACGGGGGCGTCGTATCAGCCACCGAGGTGACCTTTTGCGCCTCGATGGCGTACACGCGACTGGGGTCGTCACTGTCACGCTCGACGAGCCCCAACACACGAACCTGGGTCTCGAGCAGCTGCCGCATCTGGGCCGCGAGGGCGTCAGTCGGAATGGCGACGCTTACGGAATAGCCCCGCGAGTCATCGAGCTTGGCAGTCCGTTGATCCGACCGCGCCGAATAGGCGTAAAGCCGCCCTTCGACCGCGCCGAAAGATCGTGCCCGCGTCCGTGCCAACACGGCTGCGGCAGCCCGGGAATGCTCCGCGATTCGGCTGGTCAGCACCGTGCTGCCCAGGGAAACACCCGTGACGCCACCCGTCCCCGGCAGGCCCGCCAGTTTGCCGATCGCTTCGAGCGCCGCGCTGTTCCAGCCCGACGGCGGCTCGCGATGGGTTTCGAGGGAACGCAGACCCCGATCAACCGATTCCACGACCTGCGCAGGCGCTTCGGTCACGACCACGACCGACCCCAAGGAAATATCCCGAATCGGCAGTGCCGTCACCTTCTCGGAGCCGAGGGCGTTCGCCAACGACTGGAGCTGACCGAGAGCCTCCGCAAGCACACCCGCGCTGATGGGATCCGGGCCGGTCGTCCTGCCGTTGAGTGTGAGATTGATGGTGTCCACGTTTCACCTCCTTCTGGTTGCGATGATATCCGCCGTTCCGGAGCGGCGTCAGTGGTGAACCGGTTTTCCACAGGCCGCGTCATGGCGCGGCACACTGCGCGACGAAGGGTGACGTCCCCCAAGGAGATCACGGCGGCGGAGGGCTTTGCCGACGCCCTCGGGGTTCCGGAATATGAAACAGCGCGAGAAAAGGAGCTCCGGGGGTCGGGTTTCCTCGTAAATTGGGCGTATGCGCGCGATATGCTCCCCCATCGTTCGCCAGGGCCAGTGGCTGAGGAAACTCGCCTATGGCGTCGACCTGGTCAACGCTCCCGCGCCCACTATTACCCCCGGCCAGGCCCTCATTGAGGTGCGCGCCGCCGCCGTCAACCGCGCCGACGCCCTCCAGCTGCACGGCGACTATCCGCCGCCGCCCGGGGTCACCGAGGTTCCCGGCCTCGAGGTCGCCGGGTACATCATGTCCGCCGAATCGTCGATTCATCAGCCCGAGCCCGACGCCCTCGTCCAGGCGTTCCAAACCCACCGGCCCGTCCTCGCGCTGGTCGCCGGCGGTGGCCTCGCCGACATGTGCACGGCGAGCATCCCCCTGATCCTCCCATTCCCGGCATCGGGGAACGCGCTGCGCTATCAGCCCGACCTCGTCGATCCCTCGCGCCTCACCCTGCGCCGCACGACGATCGGCGAAATGGAGGCGAACGCCGCCCTCGTCGAATCGTGCGCGACCAGCTGGCTCAATCTCAAGATCCTCGGCGGGCTCCAGCCCGGGCAAACCATCCTCATCCACGGCGGTTCCGGCGGCGTCGGCTCGATCGCCGTCCAACTGGCCAGCTACCTCGGCGCCCGCGTATTCACGACCGCCGGCTCGCCCGAACGCGCCGCCGCCTGCCTAACCCTCGGCGCCTATGCCGGCATCGACTACCACGACGACGTCAACGCGGCGATCGCCGACTACACGCGCGGTGAGGGCGTCGACATGATCCTCGACGTCACCGGCGCCGGCGGCCTCGACGCAAACCTCGACATGCTGGCGACCGGCGGCACACTCCTCGTCATGGGCTTGCAACGCGGCGTCAAAGGGACGCTCAACCTCAGCAAACTCATGGAGAAACGCGCGACCATCACCGGCGCGACCCTGCGCGGGGCGTCGCCCGACCTCAGAGCCCGCGTCATCGCCGACCTCCAGAATTACGTGTGGCCGCTCATCGAGGAGGGCCAGGTCCTCCCCGTCGTCGACACCGTCTATCACGCCGAAAACTGCGGCGACGCCTTCGCGCGCCTGGCCCCCAAGTGGTTCGGCGAGCCCGCCGGCGACTACCCCGACCCCAAGCCCTTCGGCAAGATGATCGTCACCTTCGACTAGTCCGCCCTCGGTCTGTCACCAGCCCAATCTGTGCATTTTTCGGTGCGTGACCTGCAGTCTTGCACCGAAAGAACGCACAGATTGGGGTCAAGCCGACAGCTAGCGCTTCGGGCTGTCGTGGCGGCGGGGCACGTGGACGCCGCGCGCCTGCGCGACGAACGTGCCCGGATCGAGCGGGCGATCGGCCTTGGTCTCGGCCTGCATGAACTCGACGACGGCCTCCAACGACCCGGCCTTGGCGTACACGGCACGCTGGCGCTGATACCCGACCCCCAGCCGCGCGAGGTCGGCGATCCACGCGACGTCCTCGGCACACCCCAGGTCCTCGGCGGCCGGCATGAGTTCGTCCAGCCAGCCGGGCAGAGTGTCGCGCAGCGTTTCCTCGTCGCCGGCGCGGTTCTCGATGAGGATCGCATCCATGCCATACCGCGCGGCCCGCCACTTGTTTTCGGCGACGAACCACTCGGGCTGGCTGGGCAGCTCGCAGCCGGAATCGAGGATCCGCGACCCCGTCTCGACCAGCGACTGGACGAGGCCGGCGAGGGCGCGCACCTCTTTCGTATTCGTCGACGCGTCGGCGACGCGCACCTCGAGCGTCCCGAACTTCGGCGACGGCCGAATATCCCAGCGGACCTCGTCGAAACTGCTGATCACGCCGGTTTTCAGCATGTCGGTGCTGAAGCCCTCGAGGTCTTCCCAGCGGTCGAACTGGCGCGGCTGCCCGGCCGTGGGCAGCTGCTGGAACACCATCGCCCGGTTGTCGCAGTAGCCGGTGTCGACGCCGCCCCAATAGGGCGACGACGCGAACAGCGCCTGGATGTGGCCGAGCTTCGTCGCGACGTAGCTGAGCAGGGGCAGCAGCTTGTCGCGGTCCTCGACGCCGACGTGGACGTGGGTGCCGAACAGCAACATCTGCTGACCCCAATACTGGGTGCGTGCCACCAGCTCGCGGTACCGCTGCGAGTCCGTGACCTGCTGATACGTCGGGTCGGCGAACGGATGCGACCCCGCCGACGTCAACTCGATGTGCAGCTGGTCGGTCACCGGCCGCACGAGGGCGGCGGCCTCTTCAATGTCGCTGATGCACTGGGAGACCCGCTCACGCGGCCTGGACGTCAGCTCGACCGTGTTGAGCAACATCTCTTTATGGACGAGGCCGTTCCCGGGATGCGCCGCCTCAACCTCGGCGAGGATCGTCTGGGCGGTCTGGCGCAGGTCGTGCGACTCGCGGTCGACCAGTTGGAGTTCCCATTCCAGCCCCACACTGGACCGCGGCGACTGGGCAAAATCAAGTCTCATCGGTAGCCTTGCCTTTCTGTTGACCGGCTGCTCAAGCTTTACGCACGCTCGCGAAAATACTCAACGAAACGTGTGATGAGGGCGTTTCCGCTGGTGACATCTTGGGTCATGCAGCGGCGAATCACTTCCTGCGTCTCTTTCTCGCCATAATAGTGTCCGGCGTACGCGTCAATGCGTAATTGCATGCCTGGTGTGGTGATTTCCGGGTGGAACTGGCTGCCATAAATATTGCGTTCCATCCGCACGAGCTGGTGGGGGCAATAGTCGCCGCGCGCCAGCAGGGTGCCACCCTCGGGGACCCGTTCCAACGAATCGGTGTGCCCAACGAATGCGCGGAATGGCGAGGACATACCCTGGGCGATCGGATCGTCACGGCCGGCCTTGGTCACCGAGACGGTGACGGCCTGAAGGTCCTCGGAATACGTGTCGACCAGCGACTCGCCGGCGGCGATCGCCAGCATTTGCAGCCCATAACACAGGCCGAGCGTGGGAATATCGTGCTCTAACAACTCGCCGGCCAGCCGGACAATCCGCGCGTGCATATGAGCGCGCTGCGGATCGGATTGCTCGAGAATCGACCGGGCGGAATAGGGCGACCCCGAAATAATGACGCCCGCATAATCCCCGGCTAAATCGAGGTCGTGCACGGGATCAACATCGGGATAATCCAGCAGCATGAGCGAACGCAGCGTCGTCCCCTCGCTCAAACCGCCCAACATTTCGATGGTCCGCCGTTCGTCGTCGGCGATCGCCCCGGCGGGGCGGCACTGGACGAACAGGAACGGTTTCGTCAAGGATGAGGGCATACTGAAAAGCCTAAAACAGGTCAGCTTTCCCTGCGCGTTGGGCCGCGATCCAGAATCCGGGCAACCTCGGCGTCGATGTTCCGCCTGGTGGCGCCGCTCAGGGGCCAGTCGGCGGGCAGCGGCGCCTGGACGCGTACCCGCCCCGTGCGCGTCGGGAAGTCAAGGGCGGCCGCGTGCAGCCCCAGCCACTCTCCGAGGCCGCCATCGGCTCCGACCTGCGGCGTCGCCCGACCGTACAGCGGGTCGCCTGCGAGCGCCATCCCCGCCGCCGCGAACGTCGCGCGGATCTGGTGGGTGTAGCCGCCCTCGGGGGTGACGAGCCATGCGGCCCGGCCGTCCTCGAGGGCGATCAGGAGGACGTCGCAGGCGAGGAGCCGGCCCGCGGCGGGAGCGTCCGTATCAGCCGCGCCGTCGGCAGCGCCGGCCATGCCAGAACCGCCGCCGGCCTGCTCGATCCGCCCGGCCAGTTCGCCGGGGACGTGCCGCACCTGGGCGGTGAGCCACATCCGCTCCCCCACCTGCACATTTGCCGGCGCGTCGGTGAGGGCGACGTAGGTTTTCGTCACGTCGCGGCGGGCGAACGCCTGCTGGTAGCGCCCGCGCGCGACGGGGTCCGTGACGAGGAGCAGGCACCCGGACGTCAGCCGGTCGAGCCGGTGCGCCGGAACAACGTGGTCGTTTCCCCACGCCCGCCGCGCGGCCACGGTGACCGAGCGCGCGACGAACGCCCCGCGCGGCGCGGTGGCCAGCCCCGCGGGTTTCGCGACGACGACGGCGTCCTCGCCGCGCCACAGAATCTCGAGGGCGCCGGTATAGCCCGGCTCGTCGGGCGCGGCCGCGTGGATAAAGACCCGCTGCCCCGCCCGTAACGCCTGGTTACCCGGGATTTGATGCCCGGCGGCGTCGACGACATCGCCCGCGGCGCACGCCCGCCAACCCCACCCCTGGGGCAGCGGCTGGCGGCGTTTCGCGGCGAGGGCCCGCGCGACGACCTCACCCGCCAGGCCGTCCTCGGCGACAACGAGCGGCCGCGGCGACAGGCCGGCGCGGGCCGGCGGTCCACCGGCACGCCTGGCGGCCCCGCTGCGGCGCGCCACGCGCTACTTGCCGTGCCCGAAGACGCGCGGGAAGAAGCCGCGCGGCTGCGTGGGCTTCTGTTCCTTCGGCTTCCACTCGGGCTTGTCCAACGCCCCCAGCGCGATCGCGCTCGAGATCGAGGGCGTCAGCGGCAGCCGGGGGAACAACAGCGCCTGGACGGCGTGGTACATCGTCTCGCGGCGAGCCGTGTTGAGCATGTCGATCGGTTCGTTATCGCGGTTGAGCTTAGCGACGACGCTGCCGTCGGGCACGAGCAGGTACTGCGCGGCATAGTCGATCCACGAGTGGTAGCAGTGCTCGTAATGCTCCATGTCGCCCATCGTCCGCTCGCCGTTCGCCGACGTGCGGTAGAGGGCGACGGCCGCGTTGATCGCCTCGAAACACACCCAGCCCAGCCGGTCGTGGATGACCGCGGCGCCGTCGTCGTCGATCGTGTAGACGAACCCGGCGGCCCCGTCGCGCCGCCACGCGTCGACGCGGGTGCGCTCGAAGATCTCGGTGGCGCCCTCGAGCATCCAGTCTTCGAGGTCGTGGCCGGCCTCGTGCCACATCGCGCGGGCCTCAAGCAGCAGCCGACTGAACTCGAAGGCGTGCCCGACCGCGTACCCGTAGGCGCGGTGCGGATTCTGCGGGTCGTCGGCGTGATAGTCGGGCTGGAAATTCCAGTCGGCGTCGAAGTGCTCGGGGATCCGCCACGCGTGGTCGCGCGCCTGATTGACGACGTTTTCCAGGATCCGGTGGGCGCGCTCCAACCACAGCTCTTCGTGGGTGACGTCGGCGGCGACCAGCAGCGCCTCGACCGTGTGCATGTTCGAATCCATGCCGCGGTACGGCTCGCACACCGAATAGTCGCGGTTATATGACTCGACGACCATGCCGGCCGCCTCGTCCCACCAGTGCTCGTTGTGGTCGTCGAGGACCTTGCGCAGCAGCTCGTGCGCGTTGTCGCGGTTCGCGGCGGTAGCGGTGGCCGCGGCGAGCATGACAAACGCCGTCGAATAGGCGCGCTTGTCGTCGTGGCCCTCGGCCGGGCGGGCCTTGCCGTCGGCGTCGAGGCGCGGCTCGATCGCGTCGTACCAGCCGCCGTTGACCGGGTCGTAGAAGTACTCGCTCATCGCCTTGATGCCGTGCGCGGCCAGGCGGCGGCAGCCGGGCAGGCCCATGAGGACGCCCAGAGAATAAATGTGGGTAAGCCTGGCGGTGATGTAGAGCTGGACCGGGGCGTCCTCGTGAACGTTGCCGTCGGCATCCATCGTGCCGAACCCGGTGGGTACCTCGGACCGAGCGCCGTAGGCCATCATGTGCCGCATATGTGCGGACAACCAGTGGACGTGCTCGATGGAGTCAAACCAGCTCATGGTGCGTGTCCTCGCGTCGAATCGGCCCGGACGGCGCCGCTGGCGCGTCCAGGTGGGGCGACTCTGCCCCTTGAGGGATTCTATCGGGCCAACCGCCAGCGCCGACAGGCTTCCCAGGTATCGGGCGCGGCTTTCGTCCGGCCAATCGGGCCGCCGAGGGACGTTCCTGGGCTATTAGTCCAAGATCCAGCCGGCCAGAGGACGCCGCGAGGCGCGGCTACTGGTTCTTCGTCGACTGCTTCTGCGTCGACTTCGCCGACGCCTGGTCGCCCGAGGATGCCTTGCCCCCAGACCCCGACGAGTCGCCCTGGCCGCCGCCCTCGACCGTCAGTTCCGTTGGTTGGCCGACGAGTTTGCCGTCGTAGACGAGCCGCAACGTGTAGACGCCGGGGTCGACGACGTCGGCAGCCTGGCAGTTGCCGTCCTGACCGAGGTGGGCGTGGCCGTCCCACGCGAACGTCGTGTCCCACGTGAGGTCGCGGCCGAACAACAGCCGCTTGGGGGCGTCCTCGGCGCAGGTCGTCGAGTCGTAGACCGTCTGGTCGCCGTGGAGGACACGCATACCGAGCTTCGCCGGCGAGCCCTGGGCGATGCACGGCGTCTTCGCGTCCTTGGCGGCGACGTGCGCCTTGACCGTGACCTTCCAGCCCGGCTGGATGCGCTGGCCATCCGGGGTGAGCGTCCCGTCGAGCAGCGACGCCGTACAGTCGGTGACCTGGACGCTGGGGTTCGGGCCGGTCGAGGAGCTTTCTGCCGACGACTTGGCGCTGATCGCGGCGGATCCCAGCTGGATCACCGCGCGTACGGCGAGGACCAGCAGGGTGATGGCGATGATCGACACGATGAGGACGCCGATCCGGCGGCGCCGGTAGACGCTGGCACTCGGGCGGCGAGGCGCCTGCGGGCGGCCGCCGGAGCCGGGCCGCCGGGGAGGGCGCGAACCGGGGCGCCGCGGGCCAGAAGTCGTCATGCTTCGACCCTATCGGCCCTGGCGCCCGCTGCCGCGCCGGGCACGCCGGTTCGCGGCGGGTGCGCATTTCGGGGCGCGGGGGGGACGGGCGGCGTCGCGGCACATGAACGGGCACGTCGGCGCGCAGGGCCCCTACCGCGGCAGGGACACGAGGTCGCCCTCGACGCACACGAGGCCGTCGGCTTTCAGCGAGGCCAACGCGCGCGGCGCCTGGTCGACGTCGGCGCCCGGCAGGGTCGCGACGGCCAGGGCCTCGCGGCGCGTCACGGCACCCGACGTCGCCCGCAGCGCCGCCAAGATGCGCCCGCGGGCCTGGCGGTCGGTGCCCGCCCACGCCTGCCGGGCCAGCGGGGCGTCGCGGCGCGGCGACCCGGCGTCCAGCCACGCGCACTCGCCGCGCACCGGGCATTCGTCGCACAACGGCGTCCGCGCGCGGCACACGAGGGCGCCAAGCTCCATGACGTGCGCGGACCAGGCCGCGGCCGGGGCATCCTCGTCGGGCCAGACAGCCTCGGCGAGGGCACGCTCGGCGGCTTTGGGGGCGCCGGCGGGCTGGTCGACGCCGGCGAACAGCCTGGCAAGGACGCGTCGGACGTTCGTGTCAAGGACGAGGGCGCGGCGCCCCAGCGCGAACGCGGCGACGGCGGCGGCCGTGTAGTCGCCGACGCCAGGCAGGGCGCGCAGGCGCGCGTCGATGTCGGCGGGGACTTGACCGACGTCCGACGCGGGACGGGTAAACAGGCTGGCCAGGGCCGGATCGGCGGCGATCGCCCCGGCGGCCTCGAGCAGCCGCAGCGCCCGGCGCGGATACCCGAGGTTGCCCCACACGCGCAGCGCGTCCGACCGCGGCGCGGCGGCCGCGGCGGCCGGGGTCGGCCAGCGGCGCATCCATTCGTCCCAGCGGGGCTCGACGCGCATCATCGGGGTCTGCTGCGCCATGACCTCGGACACGAGGACGCCCCACGGCGTCCGGTCGGGTCGACGCCACGGGAAATCGCGGGCGACCTGCGGATACCACGCCGACAGCTCGGCTCTTACGCGGGCGAGGGCGTCCTCGTCGATCGTCGGTGCTGCGGGACGGGTCGCGCCAGCCGCGCGCCCGGTGCGGGGGACGGCGCCGGGCATCAGGCCGGGCTCGCCTGGGCGCCCGCGGCTCCCGACACGTCGTCGTCATCGTCGTCGATCGTGCACCACGTCTCGACGATGCAGCTGGCGACCGCCAACCCGACGCCCGACGCGGCCGTGAGGGCGGCACCGACCGCCTGCATCATCATGAGGTGCGAATCGCCCGCCATCAGCGCAACTGCCAGCTGGGCGACCATGTAGCCGGCGACGATCGCGCCACAGATCGCGCCGGCGTGCGCCGCCACAGCGACGGTCGCGGCCTGCGGCGGCGTGATCCGTGTCGCCTCGTGCCGCTTGAGCTTTCGCACCGCCAAACCGCCCTTGACCAGGGCCAAGATCGCGACGATCGGAGCCAGCGAGACCAGGGGGTTGACGAGCAGGGGCGTGCCGCCGCGCGCGACGACCATCGACGTGAGGACGAACGCGACAAACGCCACCGCCGCACCAATGACGACGAGTAGCCCTCGCCTGATCGGCGTCACTGCTCGGGCTCCTCCTTGTCGTCCCCTGCAGCCTGGTGATCCGACGTCTTCAACGCATCGGGCAGCACACCGTCACGCATGACGGGGATCGTGCCCGTCGTCGTCGGGCGCAGAATGTCGTTCCACTCCGGCTTCGCACTGAGCGCCGCGGCCTGCTGAATGTCGGCCTCGCTGAGCGGCTGGGCCGAGGGCGGCTCGGGCGCGTCGTCCAGCAGCGGCGGGGGCGGGACCTCCGACTCGGGCGCGCGGACGGCCGCGTGCGCGCCGGTCACGGCCGGGGCTTCGTCGGCCTGCGGCGGGGCCGGGGGTTCGGGGGCCGGACGAGCCGCGTGCGCACCCGTCGTCGCCGGCGGCTCGGCAGCCTGCGGCGGCGCCGGCGCGGGGCCGGGCGCGGGAGCATGGCGGGCGATGTGCGCGCCAGTGGCCGCCGTCGGCGTGTGCGGGTGTGGAGCCTCGTGGGCCTCTTCCGCCTCGAGCGCGGCTTCGCTCACATAGGCGTCCTCGTCGAGGTCGACCTTGGCGAACTTCTGGGCCAGCCCCTTGGGGATCTCGGGTTGCGGCGCGTTGGTCGCGGGCGGCGGAACCGGCGAGAACGAGCGCATCCGGTCCTTGAGCGACTGGCGCTTGAGCGGCTCGGACGGCGTGGGATCCGGGCGCGGGACCTGGGACTGCGCGTCGATGTCGGCCAGCGAAATCGGCTGCGTCGGCTCGCCCTCGTCGTCATCGTCGTCCCACGAGGGCGCCGGGCCCTCGCCCGGGGCCGGCGGGCCGGGAATCTTCGGCGCCGCGGCATCCTGGGGTTCAGCGTCACCTGCGGTGTCGTCCGCCGGCGGCTCGGGGGCGGGGGCGGGTTCCGCCGGCGGCTCGGGGGCGGGTTCGGCCGGCGGCTCGGGGGCGGGTTCGGCCGCGACCTCGAGTTCCGGTTCGCTTTCCGGAGCGGCCTCGGCGTCGTCCTGGCCGTCGTGCGCGACGTGCGCGCCGCGATGGGGGTGGGGGGCACTGTCCGCGTCGTGCGACGTGTCCTGGGCGGAGACCAGCGAGTCGATCGTGTCGGCCACCGGCGCGTCCTCGACGGCCTCGTCGGCGTCGCCGGGGGCGGGGGCGGGTTCCGGTTCGCTTTCCGGCGCGACCTCGGGTTCCGCGGGGGCGGGAGCTTCGGGCTCGGCGGCGGCCGGCTCCTCAGCCGGCTCGACCTCGTCAATCGCGACCGGCGTCGCCGTGGTCTCGGCAGACTCGGCCGGAGGTTCGGGCGCGGGGGCGGGCGCCTCGGGCTCAGCCGGGGTCTCGGGCTCGGCGGCGGCCGGCTCCTCAGCCGGCTCGACCTCGTCAATCGCCACAGGCGTCGCCGTGGACTCGACGTCCTCGGGCTTCATCGAAGGCTCACTGACCTGCGTCTCCTCCGGCTCGGACGCGGGCGCCGACTCGGCCGACGGCTCCGCAGCGCCCTCAACAACGCCCTCTGCGTCGCCTTCTGCGGCGGGCATCACGCGGCTGAGCGCGGCCGTGTCGAGCTGGTGCAGCGACTTCGTGTCCAGGCCCTCGACCGCCGTCACCGGCTCGTCGTCGACGACGACGGGTTCCGAGGGCGCCGGCAGCGGCTCGGGCAGGGCCTTGGGTTCGCGTGTGACCTCTTCGGTGTCGACGATCGCAACCTTCGTGGGCTCGGCCTTCTTGCCGGTAAAGAATGCCTTGATCCGTTGCCACAGGCCGGGCTGCTGGACCATCTCGGTGGGCTTGGAACCGGGGACGACCTGCTTCTTTGCCGCCTCGCTGGCGCTGACCACGCCCGCGGTCACGCCGGCGATCCCCAGCGCCTTGCCGGGCTTGGAGATGCGGTCGAGCGTGAAGCGCTGGTCGACCGGATGGTCGTCGAGGACGATCGATTCGGGGTCGTCGAGGATCCGCGGCTGCGGGGTTTCGCGCACCGACTCCCACTTCGGCAGCGGCAGCGGCTCGGGTTCGCCCGCGCTGGATCCTGTCTCCAAAAGCCAGTTCGGGTGGATCGAGCGGATGCCCGCGCGGTCAGGCGCCTGCTCGGCGAGCTCGCTGATCGGGCCGAGGTCGTACAGGTGCGCGTCGGGACGGATATAACGCCACGGGACCAGGACAAACGCCCGCTTGGCGGCGCGCGGATGCGGCAGCGTCAGCGTCGGATCCTGGGAGGTGACGCCCTCGTAAGAAATGATGTCGATATCCAGCGGCCGCGGCCCCCACTGTTCGCCGCGGACGCGGCCGTGGCGCGCCTCGAGGGTCTGGGTGACCCGCTGCAGCTCCCGCGGCGAGAGAACGGTCTGGACGAGGACGACGGCGTTGACGTAGTCCGGCTGCGACGGCTGATCGGGCTTGAGGACGGCCGCGGTGCGGACGAGCGGCGACACCTCGGTGACGCCGATGCCCTCCCAATTGTCCAGCTCGCCGACGACATCGCGCAGCGTCTGCTCGCGGTTGCCGAGATTGGCGCCCAACGCGAGGACGACCGAGCGCGGCTTGCGCGGCTGCCGATCGAGGCCCGGGAAGTCGGGCCCGTCCGGGTCGACCTGGCCGTATTCCATCCAGTGACGCGGCTGCTCGTCGGCCTCGTCGCCCGCCTGGCCCTGGTCGGCCGGCTGCGGCAGGCGGTCGAGACCCACCCACACGGTGACCGCGACGTCGCCGGCCGGGGTGTCCATCGGCGCATGGGGCTTGTGGACGCGGACCCGCACCGCCCTGACCTGGTCGAACTGGAGGACACGGTGGCCAATCGCCTCGGCCAGCGCCTCGATGAGGTTGTAGGGCTGGCCCTCGATGATGTCGCGGACCGCGGCGGCGATCTGCGAATAGTCGGCCGTGTCGGCGACCTCGTCGGACTTCCGGGCCGCCGAGAGGTCGCAGTACATGTCGAGGTCGACAACGAACGTCTGGCCCTGAGTGCGTTCGAAAGCGAACACACCGTGACGGCCTTGCGCCGAGATGCCGGCCAACTGGATACAGTCGAGCCCCGCCAGGGGGCCAAAACCTGTCCGTGTCATCAGTGCTCCTTCCAGAGGCTGGCGACCCGCACCGCCGCTGCCGACGGCGCACAGTCGTGGACGCGCACGCCCCAGGCGCCGTGGGCCGCGCTGAGGGCGGTCACGGCGGCGGTGGCGGGGTCACGACTGAGCACGTCCTCGCCGCCCGCGAGCGCGAGGAATCGTTTGCGGCTGGCGCCGATCAGAATGGGGAATCCGGTGGCGACGAAGCGATCGATGCCGGCCAGCAGCTGCCACGATTGGTCGTGCGTCTTGGCGAAGCCCAGGCCGGGATCGAGGATGATGCGGTCGGTGCCGACGCCGGCGTCGACCAGGGTGTCGAGGCGTTCGGCCAGCTCGTCGAGGACGCCGGTGACGACGCCTGCCGGGTAGTCGGTCAGCGTGTCCATGATCTGCGGGTTTCCGCGCCAGTGCTGGCAGATATAGGCGACCGGGAGGTCGGCGATGACCGCCGACATGTCGGGGTCGGCCAGCGACCCCGAGACGTCGTTGATGATGGCGGCGCCGGCTTCCGCGGCCCGGCGGGCCGTTTGGGCGTGGATCGTGTCGACCGACACGGTGACGCCCTCGGCCGCCAGCTGGGTGACGACCTGGCCGATGCGCTGCCATTCCTGCTCGGGCGTGACGTCCTCAGCGCCTGGGCGTGTCGATTGGCCGCCGACGTCGATAATGTCGGCGCCTGCGGCCAGCATCTCGTGCGCGTGTGACAGCGCCGCATCGAGAGAATCGTAGAGGCCACCGTCCGAGAACGAGTTCGGCGTGGCGTTGAGGACACCCATAACGAGGCACCGGCCGGGCTGAGGCCGCAGCGCGCGAGGCAGGGGTCCAGCTGGCGTGTGGCGATAAGTGATGGGTGACACGGGCTCCATTGTATCTGGAGAAGTGTTGCGAAAACGGCCAACGCCCCCGGGGCAGGGCAAAAGCCCGGCGGCGCCCTCCCCCGCCCAAACCGAAACGCTCACCTACCATGTCATTTCTGCCCGATAACCGGCAGGTTTAACACTTTAGGTGAGCGTTTCGCGGGAGAGGTGAGCGTTTCGTCCAGAAGGGTGGCCTAGTGGCCGACGCGGGTCATGAGGCTCATGACCTCGGCGCGGGTGCGTTCGTCGGAGCGCATGAGGCCGCGTAGCGCCGACGTCACCGTGTGCGACCCGGGCTTTTGGATGCCGCGCATCGTCATGCACAGGTGCTCGGCCTCGATGACAACGGCGGCGCCCCGCGGGGCCAGCCGGTCGACGAGGGCGTCGGCGATTTGGCTGGTCAACCGCTCTTGGACCTGCAGCCGGCGGGCGTAGCCGTCGACGACGCGCGCCAGTTTGCTTAGCCCGGTGACGCGGCCGTCGGACGGCACATACGCCACCGCGGCGGTGCCGAAGAACGGCAGCATGTGGTGCTCACACAGCGAATAAAACGGGATATCGCGGACGAGCACCATCTCGTTGTGGCCGATGTTGAACGTCGTCGCCAACGCCTCGGACGGGTCGGCGCCGATGCCGGAGAGAATCTCGCGGTAGGACCGCCCGATCCGCTCGGGGGTGCCATCAAGCCCCTCGCGGTCGGGGTCCTCGCCTACGGCGATCAGCAGATCACGGATCGCCCTCTCGACTGCCGGCTGGTCGTACATCGGTTACTTCGTCGGGAATTCGATTTCCGGGGGCACCGGCGCCGTCGGCACCGTGTTCTCGGACTCGCTGACCGGGTGCCCAAGGACCGCGCCCGGCACCGCGCCGTCAGCGCCGTAGGACCACGTCTCGCGCTCGGGCTGCTTGACGACGTCCTTCCACAGGTCCGCGAGCTCGCCCTCGAGGATCGTCTCCTTCTCGATCAACGAGGTCGCCAGCGCGTCGAGGACTCCCCGGTTGCGCGTCAGAATCTGCCAGGCCTCGCGGTTCGCGGCGTCAAGCAGGGTGCGCACCTCGGAGTCGATGATCGCCGCGACGTCCTCGGAGTAGTCGCGCGCACCCGACCCGGGCGCCCCCATGTAGGCGGACGTGTCCTCGTTGCCGAGCTTGACCGTGCCCAGTTTGCTGGACATGCCGTAATCAGTGACGAGCTTGCGGGCGGCATCCGTCGCCTTCTCGATGTCGTTGGCCGCGCCGGTCGACGGGTCGCGGAACACGATTTCCTCGGCAACGCGCCCGCCCATCGCGTAAACCAGCTCGTCGAGGATCTGGTTGCGCGTCTTGTTGTAGCGATCCTCGGTCGGCATGACCATCGTGTAGCCCAGCGCCCGGCCGCGCGGCAGGATGGTGATCTTCGTGACCGGGTCGGTGTAGCGCAGCGCCGCCGCACAGAGGGCGTGGCCGCCCTCGTGGTAGGCGGTGACCAGCTTGTCGTGATCGTTCATCACGCGCGTGCGCTTCTGCG
Source organism: uncultured Actinomyces sp. (assembly GCA_900545825.1). GTDB lineage: Bacteria > Actinomycetota > Actinomycetes > Actinomycetales > Actinomycetaceae > Nanchangia. The sequence goes on along the minus strand of URAS01000013.1, from coordinate 2,190 downwards.
GGCCGGCGATCACGCGGTCGATCGCCTCGTCGATCGCGCGGGTGTCGATGAGGTCGGCGTTCGACCGGGCCGTCAACAGGGCGGCCTCGTTGAGGACGTTCGCCAGGTCGGCGCCCGTGAAACCGGGCGTCCGCTTGGCAACCTGGGCGAGGTCGACGTCATTCGTCATCGGCTTGCCCTTGGCGTGGACCTTGAGGATCGCCTCGCGGCCCTTCAAATCGGGCGCCTCGACGCTGACCTGCCGGTCGAAACGGCCGGGACGCAGCAGCGCCGGGTCGAGGACGTCCGGACGGTTCGTCGCCGCGATCAAGATGACGTTCGTCGACTCGTCGAAGCCGTCCATCTCGACGAGCAGCTGGTTGAGGGTCTGCTCGCGCTCGTCGTTGCCGCCGCCCATGCCGGCGCCGCGGTGGCGGCCGACGGCGTCGATCTCGTCGACGAAGATGATCGCCGGCGAATGCTCCTTGGCCTGCTCAAACAGGTCGCGGACGCGCTGGGCGCCGACGCCGACGTACAGCTCGACGAACTCGGAACCCGACATCGAATAGAACGGCACCCCGGCCTCGCCGGCGACCGCCTTGGCCAGCAGCGTCTTGCCGGTTCCCGGCGGGCCGTACAGGAGGACGCCCTTGGGAATCCGAGCGCCGACCGCGCGGAACTTCTGGGGCGACGAGAGGAACTCGTGGATCTCGCGCAGCTCTTCCACCGCCTCGTCCTCGCCCGCGACGTCGGCAAACGTCACGCGCGGCCGGTCGGCGTCGGCGCTCTTGGCCTTGGACTTCCCGAAAGCGCCGGGGCCAAACATGCCGCCCCCCGGGCCCATCCGCGTGTTCAGCAGCCAGATGAAACCAAAGAAGATGGCCGCCATAAGGATGATCTGCAGGAGTCCCTGCCACCAGCCGCCCGTCGGCAGGGTCGAGTTAAAGCCCTGACTGGGGTCGTCTTTCTGGATCAGCTGGTCCACCTGCTCGGCCTGCGCGCGGGTGAACGTGAAGGACACCTTCTTCGAGGGCTGCGGCGCGACGACGCTGGTCTGATCCTTGCGGACCTTGGGCTTGTATTCCTTCGACAGGTTGAGGACGACCTTTTGGGTGCCGTCGTTGACAACCACGCGTTCGACCGTGTCGCCCTTGAGCAGCGCGATGCCCTCTGACGTATCGATGGTGGTGGGGGCCATGAGCTGTGCGATCACCCACAGCACGACGCCGACGACAACGAGGGGCGCCACCCAGCGCACCCACCGTGCCGGCTTCTTCTTTTTTGTTGCCGCCATCTGTGTGTAGTTCGTCCTTTACGGTTGGGCCGCTAGTTCTCGTACACGTGGGGATTGAGCAGGCCCACGAACGGAAGGTTGCGGTACTTTTCGGCGTAGTCGAGGCCGTAGCCGACCACGAACTCGTTGGGAATATCAAACCCAACATACTTGACGTCAATGTCGACTTTCGCGGCGTCCGGCTTGCGGAGCATCGTCGCGATTTCGACCGAGCGGGCCCCGCGCGAACGCAGGTTCGACAGCAGCCACGACAAGGTGAGGCCGGAGTCGATGATGTCTTCGACGATGAGGACGTCGCGGTTTTGGACGTCCGCATCGAGGTCCTTCAGAATCCGCACAACGCCCGACGACTTGGTGCCGGAGCCGTACGAGGACACGGCCATCCAGTCCATCGCCACGTGACGGTGCAGGTGACGCGACAGATCCGCCATCACCATGACGGCGCCCTTGAGGACGCCGACGAGCAGGAGCTCGCGCCCCTCGTAGTCGCGTTCGATGGCGGCCGCCATCTCGTCAAGCTTGTCGTTGATCTGCTCTTCAGTAATGAGGACCTCTTTGAGGTCATTGCCCAGCTCTGATGCGTCCATCCCTCCATCATAGGGATTAACCCCGTCAATCGCGCCACCAGGTCAGCGTCTCGGACTGTGGTACGCGCCGCGCCCGCACGCGGCCGGGCAGGTCGAGGGCGCCCTGCCCACTCCACGACGTGACGAATGCGTCAAGGCCGGCGACGTGCGCTGCGGACAGGTCCCCCTCGCGCGCACCCGCGGCGACCGACAGCGCCCGCAACGCCCTCGCCCGCACGGCGTCGGGCGCCGCCGCGAGGATCGCCACGTCCGCGGCACAGTCCGCGCCCTGGGGCGGATCGACGCGCGCAGCCTCGACGAGGGCGTCGGCCGCGGCCGCCAGCGCGGCGT
>URAS01000012.1 GCA_900545825.1 uncultured Actinomyces sp. | reverse complement strand
ACACGCGGATCCATCACGAAATCAGGCATAACAGCCTCCTTCCTGCACGGCTCACAACCAGCCTGCCAGAGACTGTTCACGCGCGTTAACGTGACGAAAGCGGACGAAAGGATCACGTTCACGGCCATAGAAAAGCCCCGGCGCGGATCATCCGCGCCGGGGCTTTTCTCAGGCGAAACAGTTACTTGAGCGTAACCTTGGCGCCGGCCTCTTCGAGGTCGGCCTTGGCCTTCTCGGCGTCTTCCTTGTTGGCGCCTTCGAGGATCGCCTTCGGGGCGGCCTCGACGAGCTCCTTGGCGTCCTTCAGGCCCAGGCCCGGGATGAGCTGGCGGACAACCTTGATGACACCGATCTTCTTGGCGCCGGCGTCCTCGAGGACGACGTCGAACTCGGTCTTCTCTTCGGCCTCTTCGGCGGCGGCAGCGCCCGGAGCGGCGACGGCGACGGCGGCCGGAGCGGCGGCCTCAACGTCGAAGGTCTCCTCGAACTTCTTGACGAAGTCCGAGAGCTCGAGCAGCGTCATTTCCTTGAAGGCGTCCAGCAGTTCATCGGCGGAAAGCTTAGCCATGAGTGGTTTCCTTTCGTATGGCCTGCGCGATGCGCAGAAATTCTTGGTTTCTGGGAGGTCGCCTTAGGCGGCCTTTTCCTGCTTCTCGCGCAGGGCGTCGATGGTACGGACCATCTTGGTGGCGGGAGCATTGAACAGCGCGGCGGCCTGCGACTGCTTGGCGATGAACGCGCCAGCCAGCTTGGCCAGCGTGACCTCGCGCGAGTCGAGCTCGGCGAGCTGCTTGACGCCCTCGGCGTCCAGGAGCTTCCCATCCATAGAGCCGGCCTTGAGGACCAGCTTGTCGTTCTCCTTCGCGAAGTCGCGCAGCACCTTGGCGGCGTCAACCGCCTCGCCGGTGACGAAAACGATGCCCGTGGGGCCCTTGAGTTCGTCAACCAGGTAGTCCATACCGACGTTCTTCGCGGCGATACGGGCGAGCGTGTTCTTCGTGACGGAGTAGGTGGCGTTCGCGCGCAGAGCGTTACGCAGCTCGGTCAGCTGGGCAACGGTCAGGCCGCGGTATTCGGTCAGCAGCAGGGCGGAGCTGGAACGGAACTTCTCTTCCAGCTCGGCGATAACCGCATCCTTATTGGGCTTAGCCATAACCCTCCTTCCGTGTCACGGCCGGTCCCGGATACGGAAAAACCCCGCGCAGGCGGCGGGGCAGACGGCATGGAGCCGTCGAGCATCGTTCACCTGCGCTGGCCCCGCAATGCGGACTTCGGCGCCTTTCGGCACAACCGGCGGTCTTGGGCGTGCCCCACGCTAGCAGGCCGCGGCCGGGCTCCTCAAGCGAGGACGCCCTCCGGTGAGCGATCTCACCCTGCCGGGCCTTCGGAGGGCGGCCCGCTAGAGGGCGGCGATCACGGCGATGACGAGGATCTTGATGATGATGGAGAACGCGAAGAGGGCGGCGTAACCGGCCTCGATGCGTTCGTCGGCGACGCGGGCGGACGCGTAGGCGAGGATCGCCGGCTGCCCGACGAAGCCCGCGAGCGCCCCCGTCGTCCGTTGGGCGGAGAGGCCGAGCGCCCGCCCGGCGAGGACGATCCCGATCGCGCCGACGACGACCACGGCGATCGCGACGACCCCGATCTTCACGCCGACGAGGGTGAACGCGTTTTTCGCGAAGGCGGGACCGGACGCCAGGCCGACGGCGACGAGGAAGATCATGAGGCCCAGCTGGCGCACGGTGAGGTTCGCGGGCTGCGGGAGGATCCACACGAGGGAGCCGGTGCGCTGCAGCGACCCGAGGATCATGCCGACGATCAGCGGCCCGCACGCCATCCCCAGGGTGAAGGGCGCGCCACCGGGCAGGGTGAAGCTGATGAGCCCGGCAAACAGGCCGAGAGTGAGGCCCAGACCGAAGCCCAGCGGGTCAACCTCGGAGACGTCGCGCTGCGAGTCGCCGAAGAATGTCGCAATGTTGTCGAGCTCGTCGCGTTCGGCGACAACGAGGACCCGGTCGCCGGGTTCGAGGGCGAGGTCGTCGGCGGCCAGCAGCTCGAGGTCGCCACGCTGGACGCGCATGACGACGCCGCCGAACTTCGCGGCGACACCCAGTTCGCCGACGGTGCGGCCCATGAGTTTCTTGTTCGACACGAGGAAGTAGCGGAAGTCGACCTCTTCGCGGTGGGCTTCCAGGTGTTCGTCCTCGACCTCGGAACCCAGCGCCGCGATCGCGGGGCCGGCGACATCGTCGGTCGAAACGAGGAGGACGCGGTCGCCGGGCAGCAGTTCCTCGCCGGGCGAGACAACGCGGGTACGCCCGTCGCGGCGCAGGTAGGACAGGCGGACGCTGCCTTCGCGCCAGCCGGGGATGTGACGCAGCGAGATCGCGTTCTCGACGGCGATCGTCCGCGCCTTCAGCGTCGCGCCGGCCAGCGAGGGCGTGTCCTTCTTTCCCGGCCACTTCTTCCCGACAATCGCCGAAACGACGAGGATCGTCACGACGACGCCGACCGGGTATCCGATCGCGTAGCCGACGCCGGGCATCGAGTTGCCGGCCGCGTCGTTGGCGGCCGCGAGCGCCGGCGTCGACGTTAGCGCGCCCGCGTAGGCGCCGGTGATGTAGGCCGAGTCCAGGCCGAACGCCTTGCCGAGGGCGAAAGCGACCCCGCCGATGAGGACGAGAATTCCCGCGGCCGCCGCGAACAGGCCGCCCTGTTTTCGCAGGTCACGGAAGAATGTGGCGCCGGCCGCCAGCCCGACCGTATAGACGAAGAGCGCGAGGCCGAGCGCCTGAATGAGTTCGAGGCCGTCGCCCGTGTCGGGCACCGCGGCGCCGACCGCGAGGCCGACGAACAGGGCGCCGGCCGCGCCGAGCTTGATCGGCCCGAATTTGATGGCGCCGAGGAGCGCCCCCAGGGTGACGACGAGGAGAATCGTGAGCAGAGCATTGTCCGCCAGGAGGGATGCCATACCTCTATCCTGCCTGTCGGCGGCCGCCTGCCCGAAATCCGCGCACCGTCGCGTTGCCCACGTTCCCGCCCGGGTTCCATCCCGCGTCCGTCTTCGCGACGTCTCCCCCGGTTTCGTCCCAGGTCGGCCGCAATTCTGCACGCGTCGGGCGATTTGGGCGGACAATGGGGGCACCAACTCGTGACCTCAAGGAGTAGCCATGGTCCAGCCCGCCTCCCCCACACCCGCAGTGCCCCGGGTTCCGCTTCGCGACGGAGGATCGATCCCGCAGTTCGGTTTCGGCACGTACAAGGTCGACCCCGCCGACGCGACCGCGGCCGTGAAAATCGCCCTCGAGGTGGGGATTCGTCACATCGACACGGCGCAGATGTACCACAACGAGGCCGAGGTCGGCCGCGGGATCGCAGAGTCCGGCGTGCCGCGCAAAGACATTTTCCTCACGACGAAGCTCAACAACGGCAACCACGTGCCTGACGACGCGCGCCGCAGCTTCGACCAAAGCCTCCGCGACCTCGGCACCGACTATGTCGACTTATTCCTGATCCACTGGCCGCTGCCGACGCGCTACGGCGGCGATTTCCCGGCGACGTGGCGGGTCCTCACGGAGTTCCTCGACGACGGCCGCGCCCGCCACATTGGCGTGTCGAACTTCCAGGTCGCCCACCTGCTGCGCCTTATCGACGAGGTCGGCGTCGTCCCCGAGGTCAACCAGATCGAAGCCCACCCCTACCTGGCGAATAACCAGGTCCGCGCGTTCGGCGCCACCCACGGCATCGTCACCGAAGCATGGTCTCCCCTGGCGCGCGGCGCCGTCCTCGACGATCCCGTCGTCCTTAAGGTGGCGAAGGAGGCCGGCCGCACCCCCGCCCAGGTCGTCTTGCGGTGGGCGATCGAGCGCGGCGACGTCGTCTTCCCCAAGTCAGTCCACCCCGAGCGGATCCGCGAGAACTTCGACGTCTTCGACTTCCAGCTGACGCCCGAGTGGACCGCCGCCCTCAACGGCCTCGACCGCGGCGAGGACGGCCGCCAGGGCTCCCACCCCGACACGATGGACATCATCGGCCGGTAATTTGCGAAACGCTCACCTGAATGACCAGTTCTGTCCGAGAATCGGCGATTTCCGGTAATTCAGGTGAGCGTTTCGGGTTTGGGCGCGTTACTCCGCGTCGATGGTCGTCTGCTTGCCGGCGGCCTTGACCTCGATCTTGCGGGGCTTGGCCTCTTCGGCGACCGGGATCGTCAGCGTGAGGACGCCGTCGGCGTACGACGCCTCGACCTTCTCGAGGGCGACGCCGTAGCCCAGCGTCAGCTGTCGCGCGTAGGTGCCGGACGTGCGCTCGTGCGCCAGCCACTGGAGATCCTCGCCCTCCGGGGCCTTGCGCTCGGCACGGACGGTCAACGTGCGGTCCTCGACGTCAATGTCGATCGTCGACGGGTCGACGCCCGGCAGGTCGATGTACGCGGTGAACGTGTCGCCGGAACGGACGAGATCGAGCGGCATCGCCGGAGCCTGGGCGGTGGCGCGGTACGCGGTCTCGAACGCGCGCTCCATGTCGTGGAACGGATCGCGGAAGGGATCGCGGAAAGCAACAGTACGAGTAGCCATGTCATTCCTCTTTTCGGTGGTGGGCCTTGCGGCCCGGTGGATCGTGATGAGTCCAGATTGGCACTCGCCGCCCGAGAGTGCCAAGAGATTCCGCTCAGGGCGCAAAAGTTGAGCGCCCTCGACTCATGTTTGCGCGTCTCCCCAGGCCGCACCCCATTCGCCGCCACCGCCCAAACCCCGAAACCACCCTCGCTCCCCCGCGAAGCACCCCCTCAGCGACCCCTCACCTGACGACTCCGCACGGCGCGCGCCAAGAACCTGGGAAAGTGTGACCTGGGTCGCTAAACTTGGGTTATGGACGAGACATACCGACCCTTCTTCTTCTACGGCACCTCGCAGCCGGACTCGCGGGGCTTCGGTTCGACGATCGCAAAGTCGGTGACCGAGCACGCCCCCGCGCACCTGGCCGACGCGACGCTCTATATCGGCCCGTCCTACCCCCTGGGCATCCATGAGCGCGGCGGCACCGGCATCACCGGCACAATCTGTCTGCTCGAGGAACGCCTCTTCGACCAGCTACTCGCCGACATCGACGACCAAGAGGGCTACAACGGCGAAGGCCGCAGCGACAACCTCTACGTCCGCGAAGTCGCCTGGGTCGACGTCGACCCCTGCGACACGTGGACCGGCGAATCCCGCGTCCGCGCCTACGTCTACATGGCGTCGGACGAAACGATGGAAGACGAGGGCGCCGAGTTCGTCCGCTCACCCTCGGGCGACTGGCACAACCACTCCGACGAGTGGGAAGACACCGCCGAAGAACGCGAGGCCGAGGAAGCCGCCGAAGAAGCGGCAGAAGCTGAAGCCGAAGCCGCCGACGACGAAGACGAGGACGACCGCTAGGCGCCGAGCTCCCGCGCGCGAGTCGCCGGCGCCGCCCAACCCCGCGCTCAACTCACCGGCGCCTAGCCCTGCGTAATCCCGCGCCGACCCGCCCTCGCGCTACTTCCAGATGTCGCTGACGCCGTCGCCGTCGCTGTCCTTCGACGACTTCTTCGTCGAGGGCGACTTGGTGGACGGCGACTCCGACGACTTCTCCGTGCTCTTCTCGCTGGGCACGGGCTTGTAGACCGTTGGCGCGTCGAGGTCCAGATACCACCGGCCGTGGTTGGCCTGTTTCGCGGACACGGAGTCGTAGGGCGCGCCGCCGCGGGTGACGATGACGCGCGCCCGCCCGTTCGCGTAGGTCTCGACGGTGTAGTGCAGGCTATCGGGATCGACGTCACGCCCCTGCCCGGTGCCGGCGATCAGCATGTTCCGCATGACGCCCTCGCACGAATCGGGGCCCTTCGACTTCTTCGACCGCATCTCGAGCTGGTCTTTGTCGTCGGGCGTGATCGTGTTGCACAGGGTGGCGGTGTCGCCTTGGATGTAGGCGTCGATATAGGCCTTGGCCAGCGCTTCCGGGCTGGAGTAGCCGTCCGAAAACACGCCTTTTGCCCACATCGCGACGACGAGAGCGAGGACGGCCGCGACAACCATCGTGCCGATGCCGGCCCACAGGCGCATGCGCCCGCGCAACCGTTTGGCGGCCGCTTCGTCCGTGCGGCGGCCCTTATTTCGCCCGGCCTGGTGCCCGTTCCGTCCGTCCCGTTCCGCCACGACACTCCCCTCGTTTGGCATCGCGATTCGCATAGTGCTGCAGACCACCCTACCCGCCCTGCTGCGGAGGGGCCGCATGAGCCAACGGCACCCACGCCCCACACAGACCCCACCAGCCCTCCCCACCACGCCCGCGAGCGCCACCCCACCGAAACCCCGCCCCGCCGCTCGCCTCTCCGCAGGCGACCTGAGAGGTTTCACGATACGCTCATGAACGTGGCGCAGATCACGCCGTCACGACCGTGACGACACGGCTTCCGCCCCCGTCTTAACAGTGTCAGATGTTCGGCCCCGCCGGACACGTCATGAAACGAAGGAGATTGAGAATGGCCAACCACAAGAGCACCGTTCCGTCGCCCAGCGACGCCCAGGACCTCGCCCCCAAGACCAACGTGGGCGCTGACGAAGGTAAGGGCACGACGACGATCGCCGACCAGGTGGTCGCCAAGGTCGCCGGCCTCGCCATCCGTGAAATTCCGGGCGTCTATGACGTCGGTTCGTCGGCCGCGCGGGCCCTGGGCTCGCTGCGTTCGACCGTCGGCGCTGACGACAACCTCAAGCAGGGCATCAACGTCGAAATCGGCCAGACCCAGACTGCGCTGGACCTCACGCTGATCGTCGAATACCCCTACCCGGTTCACGAGGTCGCCGACAAGGTTCGCGAAGCGATCTTCTCGTCCGTCGAGGGCCTGGTCGGCCTCGAGGTTAAGGAAGTCAACATCAAGGTTGCCGACGTCCACGTCCCCAGCGACGACGATGACGACGAGCAGCCCCAGGAGACGAAGGAGCTGAAGTAACTCATGACGAAGACTGGTGCAGGAATTGCGATCGGCGCTTTCTTGGCGTTCATCGCGTTGCGTTTCGGTTTCGGCGGGCTGATCCTCGCCATTCTGTTCATGGCTGTCGGTGCGGTCCTGGGCCGCGCGGCGACCGGAAAGCTTGATCTGCGTGCAGTCGGGGATGCGTTGGTCGGTAAGTCGTCGACGACTTCCGATTAGCCCGATGACCACCAACACTACCCCGTCGGCGGCGCCGACTGGCGTTGACCCTGCGTCCCAATCAGGCGTTGTCCCGCCTATCGTTAAACCGGCGGAGACCCGCCAGTTGGCCGGCCGGACAACCATCGCTAATAAAGCGTTGACGTCGGTCGCTCAAGCCGCCACGTTCCAGACGCTCAACGTCACCCCCGATGACGTTTCCGTCTCGACATTCGACGATTCCGGGAAACTGGGGATCACTGTTCACACAGCCCTGCGTTCGGAGGACGTCCTCCGCGTGTCGGTGCGTCCCGATCAGACGCTGTTTAGCCTGATCGACCAGGCACGCGAGACGATCCGCGAACGGGTCCAGACGATTTCCGGACACGACGTCGGTCGCGTGGACGTGTACATTGACGGGATTTCTCGTACGGCACAGAAGGAAGGGAGGCGCCTCAAGTGAGCTTAACTGAGCAGGAAAAAGCCCGGTTGTCGACCGGTAACGGCGCCGGCCCGAACGTGTCGTACCTCGTGCGCCGCGAGACCCATTCCGCGCGCGCTGTCGCGGCGACGCTGATGGCGGTCCTCGCCCTCATCATCGCCGTCTATCTGGCCCTCGAGGGCATCCTCGAGATGTGCGGTCAAAAGGCCCTCCTGGCCCGCCCGACCGCGATTTGGGACGAGATCACGGCGCTGCCGAAGGACATCCCGTGGCTCGCCGTCATCATCGGCGTGGCGATCGCACTGGTCGGCCTCGTGTTCTTGATTAAGTCGATCGCGCCGGGCACGCTGGGCCGCCACCAGATCGTTGACGAACGCGCCGCGTACATCGTCGACGACTCGGTGATCGCCTCGGCGATCTCGCGGAAGGTCCGCGAACACGCGAACCTCTCGGCCGGCCAGGTGCATACCTCGGTGTCGCGCAAGTCGATCGACGTGACAGCCGAGCCGACGTCGGGCCTCACGCTCGACGAGGCCGAACTGCGGTCGTTCCTCGAGCAGACGGTCAGCGAGCTTCACCTCAAGCCGGCGCCGCACGTGGGCCTGAAAATTTCGAATGAAGGGCAGGTGGCAGAATGAAACATCTCCCTCGCTACCTGAACCGGTTCCTTCTTTTCCTCGGTTCGCTGATTCTGCTTGTCCTCGGCGTCGCCCTCGTGGTCGCCGCCGTGTCGAAGCCGTTCCTCGACTGGCTGACCTCGGGCATGGATTCCATCAAGTCGTGGTATTCCGGCCTGGTCGACAAGTCGTATGTGGCGATTGACGGCGTCCAGGATTATTCGTGGATGACCATTGCGTGGGTCGCGATCGCGATTATTATCGCCCTCATTGCGGTCCGCTGGATTTTCGCCCAAGGCGGCGGAAAGACGAAGGAATTCCAGATGCCCGGATCGAAATCCGAGACGGGCGATACCATCCCGACGATCTCGTTCGTCGAATCCTTGCTGAGCAGCCTGCTTGAAGATGACAAGTGGGTCTCGTCGGCCAAGGTGACGGCATGGGAGGTCAAGGGCAAGACCGGCCTGGCCGTGGACATCAACGCCTATAAGGGCGCCGATCCCAGCCACATTAAGGCACTGATCGACGAGGCCATTGCGCGTCTCGATTCGGTGCTGGGCCAGAAGATCCCGGTTCGTGTCCGAGTGACGACAAACCTGCGGGCCCGCCTGGGTTCCGCCGAGCGTGTCCAGTAACACCACTTCACCACTGAATAAGCGCGTCTCGCCAGAGACTTCGCTCGACTGACAAGAAAGGATGAAAGCGATGGCTTTCGACGACGACATCAAGAACAAGACCGAAGAGATGGGCGGCAAGGTCAAGGAGGCCGCCGGCGACCTCACCGACGACAAGGACCTCAAGGCCGAAGGCAAGGTCGATCAGGTCGACGCCAAGGCCAAGGAAAAGGTCGCTGACCTGCGCGACAAGGCCGAGGACTTCGGCGAGGACGCCAAGGAGAAGGCCGGCGAATTCGGCGACAAGGCCTCCGACATTGCCGGGCAGGCCGGGGCGAACTTCAAGGCCGCCTTCGGTAAGCTGAAGGAAGGTTTCTCCGAAGAGGGCAACAAGTAGGTCGCGTTCGATCTGCCTGCGCTCGACGGGGCCCGGTGATGAGCCGGGCCCCGCTCGGTACCCGCTATCAGCTTGAGAGCTAAGGAACACAGGTGGACCCGTCAGACGACGCCCTCGTCCGGCTCAGCCGCGACGGCGACACGTGGGCGTTTGGGCAGCTGGCCCGGCGTTACGCGCCCGCGATGAAGACGGTCGCGTCGCAGCTTGGGCCACAACCGGCCGACATCGACGACATCGTCCAAGAGTCGCTCATCCAGGCGTGGCAGCACTTGGACCAGCTGGACGACCCATCGGCCGTGCGGTCGTGGATGCTGCGGCTCACCGCCCGCAAGGCGATCGACCACGGCCGCCGGTTCAAACCCCACGCCGACATCGACGTCCTCGACACCGTGTCGTCGAAAGAGCCGCCGCCGTCGGCCGCGGTCGTCGTGTCCGAGGGCTCGCAGGCGCTCCTCGAAGCCGTGAGGTCGCTGCCCGAGTCGCAGCGCCAGGTGTGGTGGCTCCGCGAGGCCGCCGACATGAGCTACGAGGACATCGCCCATACGTTAGGGATCTCGGTCGCGTCCGTCCGCGGGCGCCTGGCCAGGGCCCGCCACACACTGATCGCCGATATGGAGGAGTGGAGATGAGCACAGCGAACACGCAGCAGAAGCTGCGGTGCGGCACGCCCGCGCGCGACCTCAACGCCCTCCTCGACTACCGGCTGGGCGCCACCGACGCCCTCGCGCCGGCGCGCGCGCAGCAGCTGTCGCAGCACGTCGCCGACTGCCCGTACTGCCGCCAAACCCTCGACTACCTGCAGGGCCTGCACTCCAGCGCCGTCACGGCGATCACCGAGGAAGAGTCGGCCCTCGCCCAGCAGCCGTGGCTCGACCGGCTGCTCCACAACCTCGTCCTCGACACCCTGCCGGGCCGCACGATTCCGCTGGCCCCGCCCTCGCCGGAACGCGTCCTCGACCAAACCGAAGGGTCGCTGCGCGCCCTCATCCGCGCCCAGGCGTCCGGCCCCGACGCGATCGTCGTCTCCACCCGGATCGACGGCGACCTGGACCGCTTCGACGCGCCGTGCACGATCGAGGTGACCCTGCACGTCCGCCTGGGATCCCGGATCCCCGAGGTCGTCGAAGACGTCCGGCGCCGCATCACCCAGACGATCGCAACGTCGACCTCGCTGGCCCTCCAAGCGATCAGCGTCGTCGTCGCCGACACGTTCGGCACGGGCCACACAGAGCCGACCGACCAGGCCGACCAGGCAGACGGGAAAGAGCAGTGAAGATCCCCACGACATCAGGGACCCCCGAGGTTCCCGCCGCGGTCACCGACGCCGTCTACCAGGCCGCCCACTCGACCCCCGGCGTGTCGATGGTGTCGGCGTCCTCTACGCTGCGGCGCGCCATCGACTCGCGCCTCGAGGCCACACCCGACGCCAGCCGGGTCCGCGTCGATGTTGACCCCGACGAGGGCGCCCGCGTCGACCTGTCGATCGCCATCACGCCCCAGGCGGCGGCCCGAGACGTCGCCGCCGACGTCTCGGAGGCCGTCACCCGCGCGTGGGCCGAAGCCGCCGCCGACCAGGAGGGCGTGCCGCACCTGGCGGGCGTGGGCGTCCACGTTGTCTCGGTGGTCGCGCCCTCACCTGTGGCCCCCGCGCCCTCGCCCGTGGCATCTGCATCGTCCCCGATGGCACCCGCATAACGGGCCCGTATAACGCACGTCACCTGCCCTTTTGTGGACTTTGTCTCGAGCGGTCTTCACGTTGTGAGATGAGGTATCGCTTGCGGGCCTCGCCCGTTTACCGTGGAGGGCATGATGGACTTCTTCGATTTCGATTCCGCGCTCGCCCAGCTTGATCCGCAGGTCTGCGGCACCTACGTCTACTGCGACGCGCAGGACCTGCCCGACGACGTCACGCCGTTCGCGTGGATCCGCGAAGACGAGGGCCCGTGCGCTCTCATTCCGCTGGAGCAGGCGCGCGCCCACGAGATCGAGTATTCGCACGACGTCCTGTCGCGAATTAGCTTGGGCGTCAAGATGGCGATTAGCCTCCAGGGCCTGACCGGCACGGTTGCCCAGAACCTCGCGGCCGCGCAGATCCCCTGCAACGTCATCTCGGGCATGCGACATGACCATTTGTTCGTCCCGGCGCGCCGTGCCCACGACGCCATGGCCACGCTGTCGCGGCTGTCGGAACAGGCCCGCGGCTGGGCCCAGGCCTAAATCTTTACGCGGATCCTACGAAATCTCTGCGGGCTGGCGCTCGAGAGCCAAAGCGGCCTCGAGCGCCTTCTCTATACGTGCGGTCGGCCCGGCGACGAAGACGTTCTCGCGGTTGCGTGACGCGCCGGCGACCCCACGCTTTTGCCCGTCCGGGCCGTACACCCCGATTTTCGCGCCGATATAGCGGCGGTAGTCGTACGACAGCATCCGCACGCACTCGCAGCGCTTCGCCAGCATGGCGACGACGTCCTCGCTGCGCACGAACGCCTCGGACGAATACGACACGATGAACACCTGGGCGTCCAGCCCGCCGATCACCCGCGCGAGGGCGTCGGTGCAGGTCGCACGGGAATTGAAGAGGGACCGGTGGGCGTCGCCGCGCGCGTCGACGCGTTTGCGGGCGACCCCGTAGGCCTCGGGGGCGTCCCAGCGGATCAGCGTCTCCCAGATGTGGTAGTTCGTGAAATACCGGTGCTGGTTGTAGGGCGGGTCGAGGTAGGCGAGGTCGACCGGATCCATGTCCTGCACCCACTCGACGGCGTCGGCACACCACGCCTGACCAGGCCCGTCGATGAGCTCGGGCACCCGCAGCTTGAGCGGCGTCAACGCCCTCGGGGCCCACTGCTTGAGGTAGGCCATGTGCTGCCCGGTCGTCGAGTCGACCCGGTCGGCGGCCTCCATCAGCGCGGTCAACAGGATCGGGTAGAGGGCGGTGCCGGCGTAGCGGTCCTCGATGGCGTCGCGGATCGCGTCGATACGTTCGCCGTTTTCGGGCCGGAAAAAGTGGGCGTCGCGGCAAAACGTCTGGGTGACGTAGCCGGGCCGCCCCGGCAGCGCGTCGAGGGCGGCAACCGCGTCGGCCAGCTCGGCGGCGTCGATCGTCCGCGCGTCGGTGGCGATATAGGTCTGGGCCAGCACATACGCATAGGTCGCAAGGTCGAGGGCGCCCGTGGGAATCCCCGCCCGCTTGAACGCCTGGGCGACCCGCGTGGTCCCGCAGAACACGTCGAGGGCGCTGGTCGCGCCGGCCCCGGTCGCCAGCTGGGACAACACGGGCACGAGCACGCGCTTCGAGCCCAGGTACTTGATCACGCAGCCCTCCCCACACTGACTTACCGTGCCCTACCCTACCCTCATCCGCCGCCTCTCTGGCGCCGCCTGCCGATCCGCCGGGCTGGCCTGGTGACCGTCTGCACGGTGTGGCCGGGTTCGTTACCATGGAGGCGGATCACCGACGAATCCGACATTCGCCCAAGGACACCATCTGATGGCTAAAGAACTACCGGAGCAGTCCAGCTCGCTGGTCAAGCTGCACGACGGCACGGTTAAACAACGCAACATGCTGACGGGCACCGAGGTGTGGACCGTCCCCGGGCGCGGGCACCGTCCGCTGGCCGTGCCCCAGCCGGACGTCCGTCCGGTCGATCCGGAAACGGCGAATAGCGTGTGCGCGTTCTGCCCCGACCGTTACCTCGAGACGCCGCCGGAAAAGTCGCGCTACGTCGCCGAGGGCGACGGCTGGCGGCAGATCAGCGGCCTCAAGGCGTCCCAGCTGTTCAACACGACGGCGGCTTTTCGGCGGGTTCCCAACCTTTTCGAGATCGTCAGCTACGACTATTGGGCCCGCAACCATGGGCACGAGCCGTCGACCGCGCAGCGGCAGCGGATGGCCGAATACCTGTCAGAGCCCGAGGGGTATGACCACGTCCTCCGCGTCGTGCGGGCACGCCTGGCGGCCTACGGGATGGCTGCGGAAGAGATCGACGACCTCAACGAGAACACGCTTCTCCACCACGCGACGGGCTTTTTCTGCGGCGGGCACGACCTCATCATCGGCCGCCGACACTACATCGAGGGCGCCGAGACGTCCTCGCAGTTGGCGTCCTCGGGCGCGCTGACCCCCGAGGAACACGCCGTCTACACGCGGTTCACGGCGCAGGCGATGCGCGACCTCTACGACCTCAACCCGGCCGTCCGCTACGTCGCGGCGTTCCAGAACTGGCTGAAGCCGGCCGGCGCATCCTTCGACCACCTGCACAAACAGCTGGTCGCGATCGACGAGTACCCGGTGGCGACGATCGCCGAGCTCGAGCGCCTGCACAACCACCCGAACTCGTACGCGGCGATCCTCAAACTGTGCGCCACCAGGGGGCTGCTGCTGGCGCAAAACGACACGGCCATCGCGATGGTGGGCGTCGGGCACCGCTACCCGACGATCGCCGTGTGGCCGCTGGGGGACCCGGTCAACCCGTGGGACGCGCCCGACGCGATGGTCCGCGGCGTGTCCGACCTCGTCCATGCCGTCCATGCGGCCACCGGCGCCGACGTGCCGGCGAACGAAGAGTGGTACCACCGCCCCCAGTCGGTCCACCGGCCCATGCGGTGGCGGATCCTGCTGAAGTGGCGGATTTCCACGCTGGCCGGCTTCGAGGGCGGCACGAGCATCTTCCTCAACACGCTGGACCCGTGGACGATCCGCGACCGCGTGCTGCCGCGTCTCACGACGCTGCGCGAACAGGGCTCGATCGCGCCCATGCGGATCGGCGACGAATGTAAGGTGTCGCCCTCCGACCTGGCGGGCACGATCGGCTAACCTGGTAGCGGGCCGCCAAGGCCCACCGTGACGTAAAGGAGGACCCGCGTGGCTGGCAGCAAGAAACGAGTGGTGACGCGGATCATCAGCGTCATCGTCATCCTCGCCGTCATCGCCCTCACCGTGTGGGTCGCGGCCCGATACGTCCGCGACAAGCACTCCGAGGGCGGCCAGGTGTCGGTCGGCGCGTTCGCGAAAGAGCCGAATCTCGCCCAGTCGTACACGCCGAAAACCTACGGGATGAGCGCGTTTGTCCCGGTCCTGGGCACGGGTAATTCGACGGGGCCGGTCAGCTACGGCGACAAGTCGATCATGGCGGGCACGACCAAAGCGGGCGCGACGATCATCATGGCGGTCGGCCAGGACGGACGCGCACTGTGGCAGACGTCCCTCAAGGGCCCGCTGATCGCGTGCTCGCACGCACCCGACGACACCCTGCTGCCGTGCCTCGTCAAGTCCTCCACCGGCACGCTGGTGGCGACCGTCGACCTCCAGACGGGCGCGGCCCACTGGATCATGGAGGACAACCAGAACTACATCAATGTCGGCGTCAACGGGAACAACGAGATCATCCTCCTGGGCGACGACCTGTCGCTGACCAGGATTTCGACCGACGGCGTCCTCCTGGGCGAGCCGATGCTCAGCCAGGACGCGTCGGACCAGACGCTCGTCCCCGATGCGTCGGGCTGCTCGTTGGGTGCCGCGACGACGACGGTCCCCGAGACGTTCCAGCAGCTGTCGTCGACGATGTACCTCATCAGCCACAACGGCCTCAACACGTTCGTTAACTCGGCGAACAACAAGATCGTCGGGCAAATCCCGGGCGCCCTGTTGACGACGCCGGGCGACGCGTCCGGCCGCTGGGTCGTCGCGCCGATCGACGGATGCACCCGGGCGGCCACGGTCACGCCGGGCCGCAACCGCATCCACATGCTGCCGCAGGGCATCACCGTGCCGATCCCGCCGAACCACACGATCCCCGAGGTCGTCCTCCGCAAGGGCAAGTTCTTCGCGATGAACTGGTCAACGCCGCTGATCGGGCAGCAGCAGTACGAGGCGCTGACCGAGACGATCGACGGCTCGCCGCTGTTCCTCGCCACCGACAAGGTCATCGTTCTCGCCGACAAGAAGTCGGCGACGGCGTTCTCCAAGACCTCCGGCCAGCGGCTGTGGCACGTCAGCGAAAGAGTCCACGACCTGGGGGTTGTCGACGACGTCGCCGTCCTCGACAGCGACGACGGCGGGGTACGCGGCATCGGCCTGTACTCCGGAAAAGACCAGTGGACGCTGCCCGACAACGCCCTGGGCACCATGACGACGCCCGACGAGAAGTCGCTGACGATCTACTCCCAGACCGGCTGGTTCACGTGGCAGGCGCAAACCCGCAAGTCCGGCTCCACCGAGTCGCCGCAGCAGGGCCAAGCCGCGACCGTCGGGCAGATCAACCCCGGCATCACCTACGCGACGTCCGGGTGCATCCGCGTGACGAAGACCGACGGCAGCGACCGCGACTACAAGGCGACGACCCAGCGGGTCGATTGCAGCCTCGAGGGCGCCGAGCCGATTGCCGGCCTCATCAGCACCGATACCGTGGCGCGCGGCAAGTCCGGCAACGACTACCTCAAGGCGTGCACCGACCGGTTCCCCGACTCGATCTCGGCGATCACCGTCACCAGCCCGCGGACGGACCAGTCGATTTCGGCGATCTGCACGGGCAACCCGCACGCGTCGTCGGACCAGTAGGCCGCGGCGCGCGTGAGCGCGTGGTATCGCCGGTTGACGCGTATTAGGCGGTGACCCAGGCGGTGCGGCGCGCGTCCAGGTGGGCGCACACGGCGCCGCCGCTCGGTTCCTGCCAGCCCAGGGGCGCCCTTGCGGTCGCGTCGCCCACGCCCGGGATCTGCAGCGCCACCTCGCGGGCGCCACGGACGTCGCGTCCTCCGCTCGCCTGGGCGTCGATGACGAGGTCGCCGGCGGCGTCGGGCCCCAGCGTCAGCGCGCCCGGTGCCAGCGCCAGCGTGTCGGCGCCCTCGGGGGCCGGAATCCCCCACTGCGCGGCGACTTCGCGTTTCACCAGCGGGCGGTAGCCGAGGAACTCGGCGACGTCGGCGCGGCGCGGGTCCTCCCACACCTCGCGCGTGGGGCCCTCGCGGGTGACGCGCGCGTCGATGAGGACGGCCAGGCGGTCGGCGACAGTGAACGCCTCGTCCTGGTCGTGGGTGACGTACAGGCCGGCGACGCCGGCGGTCGTCATGATCCGCCGCAGCTCGACGGACAGGCGTTCGCGCAGGCTGCGATCCAGCGCCGACAGCGGCTCGTCCAGCAACAGCACCTGCGGCTGCGGCGCCAGCGACCGCGCGAGGGCGACGCGTTGGGCCTGCCCGCCCGAAAGGGTCGAGACCGCGCGCGACGCATACCCGGACAGGCCGACGAGGTCGAGCAGTTCCTCAACCCGCTGTTTCCGCTGGTCGGCCGGCAGTTTGTGGGGGCCGTGGGCGATCCCGTAGGCGACGTTACCGCCGACGCTGAGGTGCGGGAACAGGGCGCCCGACTGGAACATCATCCCGAAGCCGCGCGCGTGCGGCGGCAGCGCGGTGACGTCCTCGCCACCGACGAGGACGCGGCCGCCGGCCGGGGGTTCGAGCCCGGCGACCGCCCGCAGCAGCGACGACTTCCCGGACCCCGAGGGGCCGAGGACGGCCGTCACCTGCCCCGGCGCGATGGCCAGCGACGCGTCGATGAGCGCCCGGTGGCTGCCGTACGTCACGCTGAGGTCCGAAACGACCAGTCCGTCCTGCCGATCCATCGGCTGCTCCTTTCCGTTGCCGGCGCCCGATGCGCCGCCCTCGTTGTCACGGCGCCCGCGCCCATTCGTGCCTGCCATGTCGCCCTCCACAATGTTTCCGCTGGTCACGAGCGTTCGCGGGCGTGTTCGACGACGATCATGACGACGGCGGTGACCAGCGACAGGAGGACGGCTGCCGACATGGCGAGGCCCTGCTCGACCGCGCCGGGCCGCCCCGACAGCTGATAGATGACGACCGGCAGCGTCGGCGTCAGCGGGCGGACGAGGAACGAGGTCGCCCCGAACTCGCCCATCGAGATGGCGAACGCGAAGCCCCACCCGATCGCGGCCGGGCGCGCGAGGAACCGGCCGTCGATGTGGGCCAGGACCTGGACGGGGCTGGACCCCAGCATCCGGGCGGCCTCGCGCAGCCTGGGGTCGATCGACCGGACCGTCGGCACGACGATCCGGACGACCAGGGGGACGGCGACGGTCGCCTGCGCCGCCGGCACCAGCCAGCCCGAGGACGCGAGGTCGAGCGGCGGCTTCGACATCGTCAGCAGGAAGCCGAAGCCCACGGTCACCGCGGACACGCCGAGCGGCAGCATGACGAACGAATCGAAAACACTTTGCGCGCGCCGGGCCCACCGCGTCTGCGGCCGCTGCCCCAACACGAGGGCGATCGCACAGCCGATGATCAGGGAAAACGTCGCGGCAAAGACGGCGGTGCGTGCCGAGAGGCCCAGCGCCGCCAGCACCGAGGTCGCGAGCGCCGGCGTCGCCTGGTCGTTCGCCAGGTCGCGGTAGTTTGCCAGCGTCCACTGCCCGTCCCGCTGGAGCGAGCGGACGATGACCTCGTACAGCGGCGCGAGAGTCAGCAGGGCCGCGCCGCCGCCGACGAGGACGAGCACCCACACGTCGCGCCCACGGACGGGCCGGTCGACGGCGCGCGTAACCTGGCCGGTTTCCGCCTGGCCGCGCATACCGGCGCGCCGGGCGACGAGGAGGGCGCCCACGACGACGACCAGCTGCAGCAGCGAGAGGACCGCGGCCGCCCGCAGGTCGAACACCTGGGTGGTTTCGCGGTAGATTTCGGTCTCGATCGTCGAGACCTTGCGGCCGCCGAGGATGAGGACCAGCGAATACGCAGTCGCGCAGTAGAGGAAGACGATCGACGACACCGACGCCAGGGACGGCATCAGCCGAGGCCGCGTGACGTCCCACCAGGCCCGCAGCGGCGAGGCGCCGAGCATGCGGGCGGCCTCCTCCGGTGCCGGGTCGATGTGCGCCCACGTCGACCCGACGACGCGTGCGACCAGCGAAATGTTGAAGAAGATCATGGCGATGATGACGGCCGCCGGCGTCTGGTCCAGGCCCAGGAATCCCAGCGTGCCGTCGCGGTCGAACAGCGACCGGAAGCCCGCCGACACCGCCACCGTCGGCAGGACGAACGGGATCGAGAAGAACGCCCTCGCCGCCAGCCTGCCGGGAAACCGCAGGCGGTAGAGGACGTAGGCCAGCGCGGTCCCGATGACCGCGGAGCCGGCCGTGCCGGCCGCCGCCATCCAGATGCTCATCCACGCGACGCGCCACGTGCGCGCCGCCCCGAGGACGTGCCCCAGGCCCGCAAGATCGACGCCGCCCTCGCCGGCCCCGCCCAGCCCGTAGGCGATGAGCGTCAGCGCAGGCCAGGCGAAAAAGACGACGAGAAACCCCAGCGGCACCGCCACGGCAACGCCCATGACCAGGCGCCACGCGACGATGCCGCTGGAGTCGTGGCGAGAGGCCGCCCGGCTACTGGCCGAGGATCGACTCGAGGTCACTCAGCCACGCCTCGCGGTTCTTGGCGATCTGCTTCGGTTCCAGCGAGAACACCTTGGTCTCGTCGGGGCGCGGCGCGAACTTCGCCCACGCGTCCGGCAGGGCGACGCCCTCGCGCACCGGGTACATGTACATGCTGTCGGGGATGGCCTTCTGGACCTGCTCCGACGTCAGCCATTCGACGACCTTCTTGGCGCCTGCGGGGTTCTTCGCCTTCTCGAGCACGCCGACGTATTCGGTCTGCGCGAAACACGTGGCATCCAGCGACTTTGCGCCCGCCGACGCGCCGTCCTTCGACACGGTCGCGGCCGGCGACGACGCGTACGAGACGACGATCGGATATTTGCCGTTGCCGCCGCCCGCGGTGAAGTCCTTTTCCCACGCCTCGCTCCACGACGGGTCGACCTTGAGGCCGTTGGCCAGCAGCTGCTTCCAGTAGCCCTGCCAACCGTCGTTACCCTTGGCCGCGATCGTCGCGTAGAGGAACGCGAGGCCGGTGTCGCCCTGCGCCGGGTCCGGCGTGACCATGAGGTCCTTGTATTCCGGCTTGACGAGGTCGTCCAGCGTCGCCGGCTCGGCGAGATTCTTGCTGGAGAAGTAGCTGGGGTCGATGTTCACGCACACGTCGCCCGTGTCGACCGCGACCGCGCCCGGCAGGCCCTTGAGCGCGAACTGGTCGCCGCCCGGGGGCACCTTCGCGCCCGCGTCGGCGATGACCTTCTTGCCCTCGAGCTGGCCCGACGTGTTACCGGTGAAGCCGTAGACGGCGTCGGCGACCGGCGCGTCCTTGGTGAGCAGCAGCTTCGACACGAGTTTCTGGCCCGAGTCGCCGGCGACGATCTTGAGTTTCAGGCCCGTGTCTTTTTCGAACGACTTTTTGACGTCGTCCGGCAGATTGAATGCGTCATGCGTGAGCAGCGTGACGGTTTGGTCCTTCGACGAGGACGACGAGCTGGCGGACGAATCGTCCTTCCCGCAGCCCGTGACGCCCGCCGCGAGCGCCAGCGAGCCGGCGGCCAGCAGCGCAACCCATGCCCGGTTTGTCAACGACACAACATACCTCCCTGGTCAGTGAGGAGGAGAGACTCGACTCCCTTCGCCGGCATGACCCGGATCAGGTTCGAGGGTCTGCGATCTGTTTCGCACTCTCAGCGGCACTCGCCGCTCCCCTGTCGTGTCCCATCATAACGAGGAGGCGGGCCGGGGTTGCGCGCGGCCCACCGCGAACTGAGAAGCGCCGGCGGGGAGGACGCCGTAGGCACAAGCGACAACTGCGGAAAAGTGGGCGGGGAAGTCGCCGTAGCAGGCTTCGGAGCCTGCCTGCCTAGGCCACTTCCCCGCCCACACGCAACGCCCGGCGCCCTCGGGGGCTAGGCGCGTTCGGCGGTTTCGGCGACGACGTCCTTGTGGCGGCCGCCGTACCACTTGTTCGTCTGCTTGACGGCGACGCGCTGGATAAGCGT
Source organism: uncultured Actinomyces sp. (assembly GCA_900545825.1). Classification (GTDB taxonomy): domain Bacteria; phylum Actinomycetota; class Actinomycetes; order Actinomycetales; family Actinomycetaceae; genus Nanchangia. Next base: position 74,403 of record URAS01000012.1, on the reverse strand, counting down.
GACGAGGACGCCCGAGACGACGCCGAAAATGAGGACTTCGGCGAGGTTTGCCTCGGCCTCTTCCTCGGGGCTACGCGGCGCGGTGCGGCCCGTGACGGCCTTCCATCCGACGTCGACGATCTTGTCGGCAACGAAACCGGCGGCGGCCAGCGAGGCCGCGGACGCGATCTTCCACCCAATGTCCATGCCGTTGTCCTCCTTGTCTCGGCGGATCGCCCTCGCCCGCTGGTGTCGGCGAGTGGCCCTCGTCTCATCGTATCGACGCCGCTGTCGTTCCGCCTGCTCACCTCAAAAATCATGAGCTCTCAATGTGAGTTTTTTCGGTGCGTAACCGGCGGTCGCGCACCGAAAAAACGCACAGATTGGGGTAGAGCTTAATTCTCTTGCCATTCCCGGCCGAGGGCGGCGCGGGCGAGGATATGCGCGCCCAGGGGTGCGGTGATCGCCTGGAGCAGCATCGCGATGACGCCGATGCCCGTCCACAGCGCCGACCGCTCGATGAGCATGATCCCAACCATGAGGCAGCAGAACCCGAACATCTGCGGCTTCGTCGCGGCGTGTTGGCGCTGAAGCATCGTCGGGAACCGGACGATTCCGATCGCCGCGATGACGGTAAACAGCGTGCCCGCGCTAGCAAGGACGAGGCCCGCGACGGTGCACCAATCGGCGAGGCTCATGCGTCGCCCTCCTTCCCCGGCGCGGGCGCGCCAGCGTCCGGGCCGGCACCCGCAGCACCACCGCCGCCCTCGGCGCCGTCCCCCACCTGGAGGTCGCCGCGGTAGCGCCCTCCGAAACGGCCGATGACCGTGGACGACAGGAACGACACGACGGCGAGGATGATGAAGATGACGCCGACGTCGCTGCGGTGCGACGCGATGAGCGTCCACGCGACGAGGCCGACGACGACGGCCGTGAGGACGTCGATGGCGACGGCCCGGTCGAGGGCGGTGGGCCCCTTGACCAAGCGGATCAGGCAGCCGACCCCGGCCAGGCCACAGGCGATGACGTTGATGATGACCAGCGTGTTCACGGCTCCTCCGTTTCGGTGACGGGATAGTCGCCGGGCGCCAGCTCGCGCGGCAGGGGCTCGTCGCCGCGGGCCATCGGCGAGTATCGGCCGGGCCGCTCGATGCCGCGGGCGCGCAGCTCGTCGCGGGGAGCGAGCGCCCACATGATCCGCTCTTCGAGTTTGAGCTGTGCGCGCGCCACGGCGTCGACGCCGCCGGAGGTCGGCAGGTCGAGGACGTGCAGGTGCATCGTCGCGGGTTCCAGGTGCGCGTCCATGACCACTGTGCCCGGCACCAGCGACGTCAGCGCCGTCGCGACGGTCAGGTAGACCGCCGACTGCGACCGCAGCGGCACGACGACGACCCGCGAGCTGGGCGGGCGCCGCCGCAGGACCAGCCACGACACCTGGACGGCGGCGACGGCCATGTCGGCGACGAACCGCGCGGCGAGGACGACCAGCCACAGCGGCCGGATCCGCGTGGCCAGGCCCAGGCGGGGCATGGGGAAGACCATCTGGACAACGACCGCGAGGACGACGCCGACGACGAGGCTGACCAGCGTGTATTCGGCGCGCAGGATGACCCAGATGACGACCAGCCACAGGGTCATGTGCGGCGACACGCGCGCCCACATCCGGGCGCCGAACGAACGCCTATCGGGGGTGGTCGAACGGCTGCTCATCGCTCCCCCTTCCCCGCTGTGACGTCCTCGCCCAGCAAAAGCCCAGGTCCACCATCATTTTGCCCGGCGGCGTCGGACGAGTCGCCGCTGCCGCGGCCGCCGTCGGTGAGGACGGCCTCGATGTACGGGGTGCGCTGGATCAGCGTGTCGGCGCCGCGCTCGACGTAGGCGTAGACCGGCGACGCGGCCGCCGCGAGCGCCAGGGTCCCGACGACGAGGGCGGCGGTCGGTGCGGCCATCAGCTGGGCCCGATTAAACCTCAGCCCACCTGCGGGTTTGGGGTCGGCGCCGGGGGTGTCGGCGCCCTGCCAGAACGCCATCGTCCACATCTTGACGACGACGTAGAGGGTGAGCAGCGACGTGACGAGGCCGGCGCCCAGCATGACCCAGCCCAGCGGCGTCGCGGCCTGGGCGGACGCGCGGGCCAGGCCGACTTTGCCGAGGAAGCCCGTGAGCGGCGGGAAGCCGACGAGGTTGAGCGCCGGCACCAAATAGAGCACGACCAGCCCCGTCGACACCGACGCCAGCGACGACAGGCGCGTCAGCGAGGTCGTGCCCGCGACCTGCTCGATGAGGCCCGCGACGAGGAACAACGTCGTCTGGACGAGGATGTGGTGGACGGCGTAAAAGATCGCCGCGGCGACGCCCTCGCGCGACCCGAGGACGATCCCCCACAGCATGAACCCCATGTGCGACACCAGCGTGAACGACAGGATGCGCTTGATGTCGTCCTGCGCGATCGCGCCGGCGATCCCCAGGATCATCGTCGCGATGCCCGCGATCCCCAGCACGGTGTCGGCGCCCGAGGGCGGGAACAGCAGCACCTGGGTGCGGATGATCGCGTAAATCCCGACCTTCGTCAGCAGGCCGGCGAACACCGCGGTGATCGGCGCCGACGCCGTGGGATACGAGTCGGGCAGCCACGCCGACAGCGGGAACACGGCGGCCTTAAGACCGAACGCGACGAGCAGCAGCGACTGGATGAGCAGCGCGGCGCCCGGGTCGACCTCGCGCAAACGCACCGCCAGCTGGGCAAACGACAGCGTGCCGGTAAGGGCGTAGGTCAGCGCGATCGCGCCCAAAAACACCAGCGACCCAACCAGCGAGATGACGACGTAGACGGCGCCCGCGCGGATCCGCTCGGCCGTCCCACCCAGCGTGAGGAGGACGAACGAGGCCGCCAGCAGCACCTCGAAGCCGACGTAGAGGTTGAACAGGTCACCCGTAAGGAACGCGTTCGCCACCCCCGCGCACAGGATGAGGTACGTCGGGTGAAACACCGGGTGGTAGACCGAACTGGGCGCGTCGGAATCGCCGTCGTCGACCGCGGCCTGGGCGATCGAAAACAGGAGGACGACCAGGCTGACCGCCAGCGACGTGACGACCATGATGCCGGACAGCTGGTCGACGACCAGGCTGATGCCGACCGGCGCCGCCCACGACCCGACGTCGAGGACGACCGGCGCGTCACTGGCCGCGACGGCCAAAATGACCGCGACCAGCAGCGACAGGCTGAGGGCGGCGATCGACAGCGCGGCCTGCATGCGTTGGCGGCGGCCCGCCATCATCGCCGCGCCGGCGGCAACGAACGGCAGGAGGACGGGGAAGGGAAGAAGCCAGCTCACGCGCCCTCCCGCCCGGTCGAGGTGGCCGCGTCTGGGCTGGCCGACGCGCCCACAGACTCGCTGCCACCCGCAGCGCCGCCCTCGTCGGCCGGCTCCTCGATGAGGTCGTCGATGCTGCGCGCGGCCGCGAGGTCGTCGCCCGTGTCGCGCACGCGTTCGGCACGCCGGTCGAGCTTGGCGCGGCGGGCCAGGCGGCGGTCTTCGACGTCGTCGGCGACCTCGTCGTGGCCGATGAGCCGGAACGACCGATAGGCCAGGGCCAGGCCAAACGCCGTCGTGCCGAACGTGATGACGATCGCCGTCAGGGTCATCGCCTGAGGCAGCGCGTCGGTCATCGCGCCGTCGTGGCTGTGGCCGAGCAGCGGCGGCGCGCCGGCCGCTCCGCCCATCGCCAGCATGAAGATGTTGACGCCGTTGCCGGCCAGCGCAAGGCCGATGAGGATCCGCGTGAGCGTGCGGTCCATGACGAGGTAGGCGCCGCACGCGACGAGGACGCCGGCGGTAATGAGCAGGGCCAGGGACACGGTCATGAGCGGCCTCCTTGCGCGGGAAACAGCGGCTGGGTGAAGTCGACGTTGGCGTCGCCCGGCGACACGACGGTCGCGAGGCCGCCCGGGGCGCCCTCGAGGCCTTCGGCTTCGGCGATGTGTTCGTCGATGTGCCCGCCAACCGACGCGATAATGTCGAGGACCATGCCGCAAACGACCAGGTAGACGCCGATATCGAAGACCAGCGCCGACGTGAAATGCAGGTGCCCGGCCCATCCGAAATCGAGGTCGACGGGGACGGTCTGGAACACGGCCCGCCCGGTCGCCACCGGCCACGCGCCGCCCAACGCCGCGACGAACAGGCCCCACCCGAGGATGCGGCCGGGGTTGAGGGGCACGGCCTCGAGCAGCTCGGCGCGCCCGGCCGCCAGGTAGCGGATGATGAACGCGATGCCGGTCAGCCCGCCCGCGACAAAGCCGCCGCCCGGCGCGTTGTGGCCGATCGCGATCAGCCACAGCGACACGATGAGCAGGGTGTGGAAGAGGACGCGCACGGTCATTTCGAGGACGACCGACCGCGACCGGCGCGGCGTGAGGGCGGCCGTCGCCAGCGCCGGTTTGGCCCCGGCCGACCGCGAGCGTTTCCGCGCATTGGCGCGGTTCTGCACACGCGTCGACCAGCGTTTGTCGTGGGTGCGCTCGCCCAGGCGCCCGACGTAAATCAGCGACGCGACGCCGATTGCCATGACGAGGACGACCGACGACTCGCCCATCGTGTCCCACGCGCGGACGTCGACGAGGATGACGTTGACGATGTTGTGGCCGTACCCGAATTCCTCGACTTCCTTCGGCAGTAGCCGCGACACGGGGGCGTGAATCCGCGCGGCCGGCACGACCGCGCCCGCAACCACCACGCCGACGCCGACCGCCGCGGCGAGGACGACCCGCCACATGCGGCTGGCCCGCGCGTTCGTCAGCGTGCCGAGGCCGGGGAACGTCCCCGGAAGCTGCCGCAGAACGAGGACGAAAACGACGATCGTCAGCGCCTCGACGACCAGCTGGGTAAGCGCCAGGTCCGGCGCGCCGAAGACGACGAACAGCAGGGCGATGCATGCGCCGGACGCCCCCAGCGCGAGGACGGCGTACAGGCGCCGCCGGGCCACCGCCGTGATGACGCCGGACGCGCAGATCAGCAGGCAGACGACGACTTCGATGACGGAATGCGCGGGCACGATCCGCGGGCGCAGGTGTGTGCCGCCGGCCAGGAGGGCCGCTCCGGTGACGACGACCAGCGTCGTGAGGACGGTCGCAACCTGCAGCGCCAGGGACCCCCGCTGCAGCGCCGAGGTGGCGCGCGCCGAGACGACCTCGAGGCCGTCGATGAGGCGCTCGTAGATCGCGCGCGCGGAGAACCGGCTGGGCACGGCGAGGCGCCGCTGGATGCGCGCAACCTGCACGCGGCGGCGATACATCAGCCAGCCCAGCAGGAGGATTCCCACCGTGATCGCCGCAGGGCCAACGCCCGACCACCAGGCAATATGCGCGTGGCCCTGGGCGGCCTCGGCGACGGGCGCGACCGCGTGCTCGACGAGCCCGGGCACCCACCCGCCCACCAGCGTCAGCGCGGCGAGGATCGCCGGGACGATCCACGTCGGCGCCGGCGGGGCCTTGACGCGCGTGTATCGGCGCTGGTCAAGGCCTCCCGCATACCGCCCCTTGATGGCGAACGCGCCCCACCAATACCGCAGCGCGTAGGCGACGGTCAGCACCGAACCTGCCGCGACCAGCGCCAAGAGGATCAGGGACCGGCCTCCGGCCTCGAGCATCGCGTGGATGCCGGCCTCTTCCCCAGGTACCCCAGGGTGATCGGGACCCCGGCCATCGACAGGCCGGCGACGCCCGCGACGACGGCGAGCCGCCGGGCGCTGAGCCGCAGCCCGGAGAGTTCGCGCAGGTCACGGGTGCCGGCGATCTTCTCGATCGTGCCGGTCGTGAGGAACAGCGCCGACTTGAACGTCGCGTGCCCAAGCAGCAGGGTCGTCGCCACGGCGAGCATCGGCGCGGTGCCCTGGGCCGCCAGCGCGATCATCAGGCCCAACTGCGACACCGTGCCGTAGGCGAGGATGAGTTTGAGGTCAGTCTGCCGCAGTGCCCGATAACCGCCGACGAGCAGCGCGCCCAGGCCGCACACCGTGAGCAGCGCGGTAAATCCCGGCTGCCCGGCCGCGCCCGGCGCGAAGCGAATGACCAGGTAGACGCCCGCTTTGACCATCGCCGCGGCGTGGAGGAATGCCGAGATGGGCGTGGGCGCGGCCATCGCCTGCGGCAGCCAGAAGTGCGTGGGCACGAGCGCCGACTTCGTCACCGCCCCCAGGGCGACGAGGACGACCGCCGTCGACACCAGCGCGCCCGGCCGGATCGCGCCCGACGCGAGGGCGTCGACGACCTGGGAAATCCGCCAGCTGCCGCCCGGAACCGTGCCGAGAATGACGAACCCCGCGAACATCGCCAAACTGCCCGCGGTCGTGACGAAAAAGGCCTGCCGGGCGGCCGCACGCGCGTAGGAGCGCTGGTAGTGGTGCCCGATGAGGAGGAACGAAAACAACGACGTGCCCTCCCACATGATGTAGAGCCACAGCGTGTGGTCGACGAGAACGACGCCGGTCATCGCCCCGGCAAACGCGATAAAACATGCACTAAAACGACGCAACCCCTCGGCATGGGGCGGGAAATACTGTTGGCAATAGACGAGAACGAGGGCACCGACCACCGACACAACCATGAGCATGATCCACGACAGCGGGTCGAGCCGCAGCCATAGGTCGAGATCGAGCCCGGACACCCAGCGATAATGCTCGATCGGTGGGGCGGTCCACGCCGCGCTCGCGTGGCACGCACCCCAGATGGCCGCCGCCGCGGGGATCGCGGCCAGCACGCCGAACCCGCGTCGCCCGAGCTTCCGGATGATAAAAGGCGCACCAAAAGAACCCACAACGTAGATAACGAGTAGGGCGAGCACAGTCCTCCTGGGGGTATCAGTACGGGCTTTCTCACTTTCACCCTATCGGGAGCACTTTTCGGACGCGACCGCAGGGCCAAAATCACACTCTCGGGCGCCCAAACGCACGAGCGCACCCGCACGCCGAACTACCCGACGGGCCCCTACTCCCCGACCGTCGGATCGCCGACGGCGACGAGGAAGCCGTCCTCGTCGAGGATCGCGCCGCCGATAATGTGGTGCAGCCCGGTGGCCAGCGCCTCGATGGTTTCGGCGACGCGCAGCCGCTCGACCCGCTGGGTGCGGGTGAGGGCGTGGCCGCGGCCGGGCAGGATCTGCGGCAGCCACGAGAGGCGGTAGGCGCCCAGCGCGCCGGTGGCCCACTGCTCCCAGCGAAGGGCGGGCGGGACCTGGTCGACGGGCTGCGCGTCGACGCTGATGTGCGACGTGCGCCCGGCGGTGAGGACGATCGAATACCCGGCCGGCGGCATCGGGTGGGCGGCCGACATTTCGTCGAAGGCGCGCGCTTCCGCGGCGATCCGGGCGACCTCGGCGGCCCCCAGGGTTTCCTCGGTGAACTGGGCGGCGGCGCGCTCGAGTTGGCGGCGGCCCTTGCGGGTGGCGCCGCTGCGGCGCGGCGGCGTGGGCGGGGTGGCGACGACGTCGCCGGGTGCGACCTCGGCGATGAGGGCGGCGAGATCGTCCTCGGCGATCCACGCGGGCGCGTAGACGGTCAGCGCGACGGCCGAGTCGGGGTCGGGTTCGAGGAGTTCGCCGGTCGCGCCGACGCGCAGCGCGCCGGCCAGGCGGCGGGCCATGCCGTAGAGGCCCTCGATGACCTCCCATGCGGCGAATCCGGGCTGGTCGGCGGCGTACGCGCGGACCAGGGGGTGCGCGGTGACGAGCTCCGGCGGGATCGGACCCAGCGTCTCGCCCGGCGCGTCGAGGACCATCGCCCGCATCGCCCACGACGGCAGCCGCAGGCGCGCGCGGACCTCACGCGGCAGCGTGTAGGGGCCGCGCAGGGTGACGTCGCCGTGCATAGTGAGGACGCCGGGCGCCCTCCAGCCGGCGTCGTCCCACAGCGAGACGGCCAGCGCCTCGACCTCGCTGACGACGACCTCGTCGGAGAGAATGAGCAGGTCGTGGGCCTCGTCGGCCTCATCGAGCGGCCCGCGGTCGGCGTGGAAGGCCTCGCCGGGGTCGATCGCGGGCGCGTGCGAGGGCTCCAACGAGGGCGCACTGTCGCCATCGCGGATGACCCGCATGGTCAGCGTGTTGGGGTCGGCGACGCCCATCAGCGTGTCAGTCAGCGGGTTACGGGGGCGTTCCGGCTGGTCGGCGGGGTTGTGCGGGGCCGGGTTCGACTGCGGCTCGCGCGGCCCGCGCGGCGCGGGCGTCACTGGGCGCCCTCGCCCTCGTCGGCGATCTGGGGGACCTCGACCCGGTCGAAGTTGACGTGTGAGCGCGACGCCGTCGGCCCGCGTTGGCCCTGGTAACGCGACCCGAACGCGCCAGACCCATAGGGGCGCAGCGCCGGCGACGAGAGCTTAAAGAAGCACAGCTGGCCGATCTTCATGCCGGGATAGAGGAGGATCGGCATCGTCGCCGTGTTCGACAGCTCCAGCGTGACATGCCCGGAAAAGCCGGGATCGATGAAGCCGGCGGTCGAGTGGGTAAGCAGGCCCAGGCGCCCCAGCGACGACTTACCTTCCAGGCGGGCGGCGATGTCGTCGGGCAGCGTCACGCGCTCCATCGTCGAGCCGAGGACAAATTCGCCGGGGTGGAGGACGAACGGTTCGTCCTCGCCGACATCAACCATCCGCGTGAGACCCGGCTGCTCGAGCGCCGGGTCGATCACCGCATACTTGTGGTTGTCGAACAGCCGAAAATAGCGATCCAGCCTGACGTCGATCGACGCCGGCTGGACCATCAGAGGATCGTACGGATCGATTGCGGCGCGCCCGGTCTCGATGAGGGCGGCGATGTCACGGTCAGAAAGCAGCACAGCCCTATCGTGTCACTTCCCTGCCGCCGTGCACGAAAAACGCGCCGGGCCCCGTGGGGAACCCGGCGCGTTTCGCGTTTACGCGCGTGAGGTCAGCGGGAATTCCGCGTCGGGCTCGTGAGTGATGCGATTGCGCAGGTCACGACGCACAATTTCGATGATCCACATCCACACGGCGTGGCCTAGCGCCTCGGAGAAGTGCTCGCCGAACGGCTGGTGCCACGGCGCCGGGACGGTACCAAATGCTGGCATGAGGATGAGGTGGAAAACAACCCACACACCCAAACCAAAAACGACGCCCTGCCACATCTTAATTCGCGGGTAGTATTCGGCAAGGACGCAGTAAATAACGGCAAACCCGATAGCGAACGCGAAGTGCACGATAAACGACACCCAGGGCATGTGATTACCCAGGTAGGTATACGTCTGGTGCGTAAAAGATTCCGAGAATCCGAGCTGCTGAAGCAGCTGCTGCGGCGGGTTGGTGGCATTGCGTTCGGGCGTCCGCGGCGGCAGCGGGACCTCCCACCCGAACTTGACGATAGCCGAGATAGCGCCGGCGATAATGCCGACGAGGATGGCCTGAGGCACGCGTCTGCGTGCGGGATCCGTTTTCATGAGTCCTGTCCTTTTTCTTGAGAGAATAATGAGGAACCCTCGGCGCCAGAAGGACGTCGGGACTTTGCCAGAATAAACCCTCGTCTGGTCGTTTTCTCGTCCAGACGGGCTAACATCTGTTCAACCCCTATAGACTGAGGTCGTGGACCGTGACGCGCTCATCGTGGGAATCGTCGCCACCATCGGCATCATCGTCGGACTGTGGCGCATCATTCCGTGGTTGCGCGAGCGCTCGACCCAGCGGGCGATCGAGGCCGAGGGGCCGCCGCTGTCGCCCCGCGTCCAGTCGCTGTTACGCGCCCTACCAGGCATTACGATCGTCGTCGACGCCGCCAACACGGTGGCCCGCGCCGACGTCGCCGCCCTCGCGATGGGGCTGGTCCGCGACACCCGCATTTCGTCACAACCGCTGCTCGATGCGCTCGAGGCGTTCCGCAATGACGAAGAGGGCGCCAAAAACTGCGAGATCGAGGCGCCGCGCCGCTCGGGTTCGGGCGACGCGCACGTCATCCTCGACGTCGAGTTTGCCCAGCTCACCGACGATTACATCGTCATCATCGCGCGTGACGTCACGGCCCAGCATCGCGTCGAATCCGTCCGGCGCCGGTTCATCGCCGACGCGTCGCACGAGCTGAAAACCCCGGTCGGCGCGGTCGCCCTCCTGGCCGAGACCATCGAGGACTCGGCCGACGACCCCGAAGCCGTCCGCCATTTCGCCGCCAGCCTGCGCAAAGAGTCGCAGCGCCTGTCGCGCCTCGTCAACGACATCATCGAGCTCTCGCGCGTCCAGGAACCGGCGCCGCTGGCCACCGCGACCGTCCAGCCGCTGGGGCCGATCCTTGGCGCCGCCCTCGCGCGCATCCAGACCCCCGCAGCCGCCGCCGGCCTCACCGTTCATGCCCAGGGCGTCGCCGACTGCCCCGACCTCGTCCTCGCGTCGGAGTCGCTCGAGGGCGCGTTCGCCAACCTCCTCGACAACGCCGTGCGGTATTCCGAGCCCGGCGGCACGATCACCGTGTCGATCGGCCACGTCGACGACCGCGTCACCGTGGCGATCGCCGACCAGGGCATCGGCATCGACCCGGCCGAGCAGCAGGCGATCTTCGCCCGCTTCTACCGCGTCGACCCCGCACGCTCGCGTGCGTCGGGCGGCACCGGGCTGGGCCTGTCCATCGTCAAACACGTCATCGCCGACCACCGCGGCACGATCCGCGTCGACTCGGCGTTGGGTGAAGGCGCCACCTTCACCGTGTCCCTCCCCCTGGCGCATTCCTTGCAACCAACTCCAGGAGAAAGCGACCAATGACCCGCATCCTCATCGTCGAAGACGAAGAGTCCTACCGCGAACCGCTGGCGTTCTCGCTGACGCGCGACGGCTACGACGTTCAGGCGGTCGCCGACGGCCAGGCCGCCCTCGACGCCGCGGAATCCGGCGCGTTCGACCTTGTCCTCCTCGACCTCATGCTGCCCGGCATCGACGGGATCGAGGTCGCCAAACGCCTGCGCGCTGACCCGCGCACCGCGCACGTCGCCATCATCATGCTGACGGCAAAAGACGACGTCATCGACCGGATCGTCGGCCTCGAGGTCGGCGCCGACGATTATCTGCCGAAGCCGTATTCGTACCGCGAGCTGCAGGCCCGCATCCGTGCGCTGCTGCGGCGTACCCGGTTCACCGAGTCCGACACCGAGGACACGACGATCCTGTCTGTCGGCGACCTCCGGCTGGACACCGACCGGCACGAGGTCATGCGCGGCGGGCAACGCGTCGATATGCCGCTGCGCGAATTCGAATTGCTCGATTTCCTTATGCACAATCCCGGCCGCGTGTTGACGCGGGCGCAAATCCTCGACCGCGTGTGGGGGCCGGAATACGCGGGCGACACGAAGACCCTGGACGTCCACATTAAACGCCTGCGCGACAAGCTCGAGGACGACCCCCGCCATCCCCAGCTCATCACGACGGTCCGCGGCCTGGGCTACAAGCTCGCCGCCGTGTAAATCACCGAAACGCTCACCTAATTTGTCGTTATCAGGCCCTTCAAGGCCGAAATTGACAATTGAGGTGAGCGTTTCGGGTTTGAGGTGAGCGCTTCGCTGCCCGGCGACCCCAGCGTCTAGCGCTCGACCTCGCCGCGGATGAACGCCTCGACCGAGGCGCGCGCCTGGTCGTCGGGGCGCTGCTCGATCGGCGACTTCATGAAGTACGACGAGGGCGACACCAGCGGCCCGCCGATCCCGCGGTCGAGGCCGATCTTCGCGGCGCGGATCGCGTCGATGACGATGCCGGCCGAGTTCGGCGAGTCCCACACCTCGAGCTTGTACTCGATCTGGATCGGCACCTCGCCAAACGTCGTGCCCTCGACGCGGACGAACGCGAACTTGCGGTCGTCCAGCCACGGCACGTAATCCGACGGGCCGACGTGGATGTCGCGCTCGCTGACCTCGGAGCGCATGTTCGACGTGACGGACTGGGTCTTCGAGATCTTCTTCGACTCCAACCGGTTGCGTTGGAGCATGTTCTTGAAGTCCATGTTGCCGCCGACGTTCAGCTGGTACGTCCGGTCGATCCGCACGCCGCGCTCTTCCATCAGGTGAACGAGGTCGCGGTGCGAAATCGTCGCGCCGAACTGGCTCTTGATGTCGTCGCCGACGATCGGCAGCCCGGCGTCCTCGAATTTCTTCGCCCATTCCGGCTTCGACGCGATGAACACGGGCAAGCAGTTGACGAACGCGCAGCCGGCGTCGATGGCCGCCTGGGCGTAGAACTTGTCGGCCTCCTCGGACCCCACGGGCAGGTAGGACACGAGGACGTCGACCTTGTTGTCGCGCAGCACCTGGGCGACGTCGACGGGCTCGGCGTCGGACTCGGTGATCGTCGCGCGGTAGTAGTCGCCCAGGCCGTCGAGCGTCGGGCCGCGCAGGACCTTGACGCCGGTTTCCGGCACGTCGGCGATGTGGATCGTGCAGTTCTCCGACGCGACGATCGCGTCCGCCAGGTCGAGGCCGACCTTCGCCTGGTCGACGTCGAACGCGGCAACGAACTGGATGTCGTGGATGTGGTAGTCGCCGAAGACGACGTGCATGAGGCCGGGAATGGTGTCCTCGGGCGAGGCATCCTTGTAGAACTCGACGCCCTGGACGAGCGACGACGCGCAGTTGCCCACGCCGACGATGGCGGTACGGATGGGTGATGACATGGAACATCCTTCGTGTGTGTGATTGACCTGGCGCTCGCGCCCGGTGCCGACGGCGTCCTCGTTCGGTGCGAGGGCGGGTCCGGCTGCGGGCGATTGCACCGACGCGATGAGCTTGTCCAGCCACGTGAGCTCGCGCTCGTCACGATCGGTTTCGTACTCGGCGTACGCGCGGCTCCACGGGTTGTGGGGCCGGGGCGCTTTTTCGGCTTCGCGTTTGGCGGCCGCCCTCGCCTCGCGGCGCTCGAGGACCGCCTGGCGCTGCGCCTGCAACAGCCGCAGCCGGGCGGCGGGTGTCGCCTTCGCCAAGAGGGCGACGGCGATTCCCAGCGAGTCCGCATCGACCTCGACGCTTTCGAGCTCGCGCGTCAAATACTCGCGGCCCGCGTCGGTGATCTGGTAGGTGATGGCTTTGCGCTTGCCCTTGACCCCGGGCGCGGCCTGCGCCGTGAGGAAGCCCTGGGCCTGAAGCCGGTGAAGGGCGGGATAGAGCGAGCCGAACGACAGGCGCCGCAGCGGCCCCATCGTGTCGCTCAGGCGATGACGCAGTTCGTAGCCGTGGAGGGGGTAGTCGAGTTCGGTCAGAATGGCCAGCTCGAGGATCTGCGCCCTCACACCCATCGGCGTCCTCCCTTACGTCATCGCCCGGCCGAGCAAACCCGGCGCCAGTCCGGCCGGGCTTCACGCTCACCATATATCGCGGCGATATATTCGTGAAGGGTTTTCGAGGTGACAAATCGCACCTTTGTCACCTTACCAGGGTGCGAGGGCGTCCTCGCGAAACCGTGATCAGTCACACTGCGGGGGCAGCGGGCGCACCTCGTCGGTCCAGAATTCCGGCATCGGCCCGTCGTATTTCGGCGGCACGTAGAGGCACGACGGATCGGACGCCAGCGGGTCGTGCGTCAGCGCGTACGCGGTCGAGCGCGAGCCGCCGCAGAAGTGGTTGTACCCGCAGGCGCCACATTTGCCGTCGAAGGACTTGGGCGTGCGCAGCGCCTTCATCACCGGCGAGTCGCGGTAGAGGTCGGCGAACGGCGTCTCCTTGATCGAGCCGACGTGGATCGGCAGGAACCCCGACGGGTAGACGTCGCCCACGTGGTCGATGAACGCGAAGCCCGACCCCGAGTTGATCGCCAGCGGCGTCCGCGGCACGCGCGGCGAAACCGGATGCTCGCCCAGCAGCTTCGTCGTCTCGCGGGTCAGCCAGTCGTAGAGTTCGCCATGCTCAAACTCCGGCAGCGACGGGTCCTGGTCGCGGGCCGCGCGCTGGAACGCGACGCGGCGGTACTGCGGCGCCTCCGTCGTCTTGATGGCGATGCGGTCGGACACGTCGTGCAGCCAGTGGAGGACATCCTCGCGCTCGCGCGGCGTCATCATCGCCAGCTGCGCGCCGCGGCCGGTGGGCACGAGGAAGAAGATGTACCACATGAAGGCGTCGAGCTCGATGGCCTTCGCCAGCATCTGCGGCGCCTCGTGGATGTTGTCGCGGGTCAGGGTCGTGTTGATCTGCAGGCGGAAGCCGACCTCGTTGATCAGCTGGGTCGCCTCGACGGTTTTCTCGAACGTCCCCGGGATGCCGCGGAAGGCGTCGTGCGTCGCGGCGGTGGCGCCGTCCATCGAGACGCTCATCGCGCGGCCGCCGGCCTCCTTGAGGGCGACCAGGCGATCCTTCGTGAACAGCGGCGTCACCGACGGCGAGATCGACATCGACAAGCCCAGGTCGGTGCCGTATTGGACGATTTCGACCAGGTCTTCGCGCTCGAAGCAGTCGCCGCCCGTGAGGACGACGAGGGGCCGCGGGCGATCGTACGCCGCGAGCTGGCGCAGCAGGTCCTTGCCCTGTTCGGTCGTCAGCTGGCCGGGTGCCGCGTGGCGCTGGGCCTCGGCGCGGCAGTGCTTGCAGACGAGGGCGCAGGCGCGGGTGACCTCCCAGATGACGATGAACGGCTTCTCGTTGAGGTCGTGGTGAATCTCGCGGACGACCGGGCCGTGCCCGTGGTGGGGATGCCCGCCCGGGTGACCGCCGGGGTGACCGCCCGGATGTCCTCCGGGGTGACCGGCGGCGCCCTCGGCCTCAGGTGAGCGAACAGCGGTTCCGGGGTGTGAATGCGGCGCTGACAACGGCGTTCTCCTTGATCGACTGATGTCACTGTACGACCGCCCCGCCGCGCCCAATCCCGCAAAACGGCGGAACGCCGCGGAAAGCACGCGATTTCCGGGCACGTGGCGCCGCCCTCGCCGCTGAGGTATTAGAAAAGACACAAGGGCGGATATGTGTCAGAAAAACTGCGGGCGTCAATCCCGCCGCCGCCACCGGGGTTGTCCGCAATGTGCGGACAACCCCAGCTGCATCTACTCAACGTTGGCGTGGGCGGCGTTCGCCTGAGCGTCGGAGACGTTGTCGCGCTGAGAGATAAGGAGGCACAGCGCATCGAGTGCAATGTGGACGCTTTGATCAAAGAGCGAGCTCAGCAGCTGGATCGAGCCTCCCTCCTCTCCCTTAACTCGACCGGGAACCACGATCACCGCGTCAGCCACCTCCGCCAGAGGGGACTGCGGCTTGGACGTCACAGCGATCACCTTCACGCCCAGCTTGTGCGCTGCCGTCGCGTCCTCAACCGTGCGCCGAGTTGTGCCCGATCCAGAGATGGCCAGCAACACATCGCCCTCGTGCATCGACGGGCAGATCGTCTCCCCCATCATGTAGCTCGTGTAGCCGACGTGCATCATCCGCATGGCAAAGCTGCGAGCCTGGAATCCCGATCGGCCTTCGCCCGCCGCATATACGCGTGTGCCAGGCGTGATGATGTCCCGCGCTGCGCGCAGGTCAGCTTCGTCGATCCGCTCAACGACGCCATTGATTTCCTCGATGATGACGTCCAGCAGACGTTGTGTCTCACTCATTTTGTATCCTTCCTATTTGCATCCATCGTTTGCTTACATTCAACGCACGCTGCTGCGACGTCGTCCGCGCCGGTAATCGCCGAACCCATAATGACGATCTCCACGCCCTCGCACTCCAAGCTTGCGATGCGATCCACCGTGATACCTCCGGCCACGGCGATGCGCGAAATACTCGGGAACGCGGTCCGGAACTTCCGCACCTGCCCAGCCGGATCGGTGGTGGCGCCTGAATCTATCGACGTGTGCAGGCAGTAGACCACCTCCGGAAACTCCGCGAGCGCGTCAACGATGGAAGCAATGCGCGCGTCGCTACATTCAAGCAGGTCAATCATCATTGTCGTGGCGTGCTCGCGCGCCGAACGCGCACACACCTCGAGAGTTCCGATCGACGCCGACCCCATCACCGTCAAGTAGCTGAAGCCACACTCGGCGCCCAGGTCGAACTCGTATTTTCCTTCGTCGCATGTCTTGATATCAGCTAGGACGTCCGTCTCTCCGGCAGCATCCAGAATGGGCTGCAGGGAGCGCAGGCCGAACTCCTTCGTCAGCGAGGTCCCGACTTCCACGATATCGGCAATGCCTGCAACGGCCCCCGTGAGGGCGGCCGCGCGATCCACGTCCACGCGATCAATGGCTACTTGCAGTTTCACAGCGAGATCTCCTTCCGTACGGTCGTGGCGATGAAGGAGGCAAGCTCGTCGGTTGTGGGCAATCCTTCCGAATCGGACACGCTTGTGACCTGGATGGCGCCGACGGCGTTCGCCCGCTCCAACAGATGAGTTTCGTCCAGCCCTTCGAGAAGTCCGGTGATAATTCCGGCGGCGAAGCCGTCACCAGCGCCCACGGTATCGACGACGTCGACGACGAAGCTGGGAACTAGGGTTTCACGCCGGGTTCCGTCCTCCTGGCGTTCGAAGAGGACAGAGCCGGCATCTCCCAGTTTGATGACCACGGTGGAGACGCCCAGATCAAGGTAGAAATCGGCAACGTCGCGCGGGTCTTGCCTGCCGGAGAAGAGCTGGCCTTCGGCCAGACCCGGCAAGAAGACGTCGCTCAGAGCTGCGAGGCGATTGGTGGCCTCGATCATTTGGTCTTGGCTAGCCCATAGGGTGGGGCGCGGGTTGGGATCGAAGCTCACGGTGATTCCGTGGCGTTTAGCTTCTTCCACAAGACGCAACACCGTGGCGTAGGTGCTGGCAGACAGCGCGGAGAAAATGCCTGTGACGTGCAGGATCTTCACCCCCTCGAAGGTGATCGAATCGACGACGCTCGGGGTGGTGCGGGAAGCTGCCGAGCCTTTGCGGAAGTAGATCACCTTAGGATCTCCCCCACCTGCACGCACCTTGAGTTGATAGCCGGTTGCGGCCCCCTCCATGCGGGCGATGTTGCTGGTGTCGATCCCGATGCCATCCATGTACTCGGTGATGAGGTCGCCTTGCCAGTCATTGCCCAGCGTGGTGACATAGCTGACCGAGTGGCCGAGCCTGGTCACGCCGATGGCAACATTGAACTCGGCTCCCGCCATCTGCCGAGGCAGCGTCCGTGCCTCCATGTATGTTTCAGGCGAATCTGCGATGAGGTTAACCATCGGCTCTCCGATGGTCATAACTTCAGACATGGTCTTCTTCTTTCGAGATATATCGCTGATCTCCTGCGATCAGCGCGCGTTGCGGACAAGGGTAACTTGGCCGGCAACATCGCCGGCGGGGATGGGGAACTCGAGGAGGACCGGGACGTCGCTGTCGAGCCGGGCGAGCATGGCACGCCAGTCGATATCGCCGCCATCGAGCATGGTCGTGCGCGGCTGCTGCGCCTGCGCTGCCGCGCCGTCGATAGCCTCGACTTGTATGCTTGCGGCCCTGGCCGCAGCGCCGGCAACGTCCTTGAGGTGGAACACCGTGATCCGGTCCAGGAGCTGGTCGAAGGCCTCGCTCGGGTCCTCCCCACGCCAGCACCAGTTTCCTACGTCGAAGGTGTAGCCGATGTCCGACTTCTTTGACGCAATGTTCTCGAGAGAGGCCTTGGTGCAGGCGAGAGTTCCGTTCTCTAGAGTCTGGTCATTCTCGATGGTGAGCGCAATACCATGGGCGCGGCCAGCTGCATCGATATCTGCCAAGACCCGCGCCGAAACGTCTTTGACGTCGCCCTGATTGAACTTCACGCGGACGGCGCCCATGCGCTCGGCTTCACTGAGGAATTGCTCGAGCTTCGGGTGGGGCGCACCCTGCAGCGTCAGGGATTCAGGAATAGAGAGGAACATGGTCAGGCCTAGGTCGCGGGCAGCCCGGGCAATGGCGTCGTACTCAGCGTCGCTGGCGATGAACTCGCGGCGAGCTTCTGCCAAGGTCAGGCCAAGCTCGGCAATCCGCGGCAAGAGCTCTGCTTGAGGGACGCCGCTGGAAAGCTCGTCCATGTAAACACAGGTATTGATTCCAACAAGTGACATGAGAATAGTCCTAAAGGGTAGCAAACAAAAGGTTGTCTGACGTGCCTGGCTCGCGCGAGGCACACCAGCTAGGTGCTCTTAGAACAAGAATGCACCGGCAAGAGCCATGATCGGGAATGTGGAAAGCCAGTAGACCGGCACACCATTCTTGAGGAAGGTCTTAGGCTGCAGCTCGTTGTACTGCACGGCCCACATGTTCCACGACTGCGTCACGCAGGACGAGATGCAGGTCATGGACGGAATGACGAGCAGAGCGAAGAGGAACCATGAGTTGAAGATGCCCATGCCCATCAAGATGCTGATGACGGCCGATCCTGCACCGTAGAGTTCGAGCGGGCCACGGAAAAGGGCCAGAGGCGCGAGGATACACACGGCGACGGCGAGCACCACTTCGTTGTTGGGAACGATCGAGGTGAGGCCAGGGCCGAAGTCTGCCATGACAGTTACCGCCGCATGCTGGAAGAAACGCAGCACAAGCAGCATGATGATCAGGCTTCCGATGTCCCCAATGGCCGTTTTTGCGGTGGAGTTGAGGATTTCGACAAAGCCCTTGTACGTCTTCATCTTGCCGGTTCCGAGGAAGGCGATGATGGCGGAGAGGAAGAGCGCCGGGACGGAGTCCCAGTGCAAGAGGATGCTCAGTGACACCGGTACGAGCGGGAGGATGTAGGTCCACACCGGCACATTAGTGAGCTGGACGTTGCTCTCGTTCGGATCGCCGACCTCGTAGGGAGTACCGCGCTTGATGGCGCGCGAGTTGATCAAGATGAAGATGAACACCGCCGCCATCTGAACAAACATAGCCGGGATGCCGAAACGCAAGTAGTGGCTACCCCACTCGATCACTTGGCCGTCGGGCGACTTGTAATCCTGGTAGAAGGCCGCGAACTGGACAAACATGACGCTGTTAATCCACATGGCGGCACCGATGGACAGCGTGAAGACGGGGACAGCCACGCGCTTGGGCACACCAATTTTGGCCAGCACCGGGAAGAGAATGACGCCCACGGCAATCGCGGAGCCAACTCCGTAAGCACTGGTGAAGATCAAGCACGTGACAGCGGCGACGGCCATCGTCGCCAAGACCGGGCTCTTCTCGCCCACTTTTGCTGTGCGGTAGGAGATCGATGCGGCGATTCCTGTATCGACAAGGACGCGTCCGAACCACGCGCCGCAGACGATCTGGACGATCGTCGGTCCGTACGTCAGCGCGGGTTTGGTGAAGGTTTCTTCAATGACATTGAAGGACTTGCCTACGCCGAAGGGCACGCCAAGGTAGTACACCAACGTCCACAGAATCGTCAGGATGAAGAATCCGATTGTGAGGTTGCCTCCGCGCATCGCATAGACGACGAAGCCGGCGAAGGAAACGATCAACAGAATTCCCATGATCCATATGACCATGCTCAGCTCCTCCTTGAGCTCTTGGGACTTCACGGACGCCAGCGCGGGCCGTGAAGTGCGTCAACTGTTAGAGTGTGTCAGCTTCATTAACCGATCAACGGTACCGGTTAACGTAACCGGTTAACTGCAGCGTACGCTCCTCGGGTGGGTACGTCAATGGGTTGTTCTCCGCTCTATGCGCGAGATCACATGCGGCAATGCCGGCTCAGCTGTCGTGGGCCTGCGGCTAGATCACGGGCACGCTGGCGGCTAGAAGCTAGTAGACGGATACACGCACAAAGTAGCGGGTATCTCCTTGACGGTTGCTTCGCCGGTGTAGCCGTCATACGTGCGGGCCAACAGCATTCCTGCCGCCTCACGACCCATGACCACAGGTCTCTGATCCAGGCACGTGATCCCCGAGCGCGTGCACTTGGCCCACTCCTCACTTGCAAACGAGCAAATTCCCACCGGCAGGCGCTCTGGCCCGCAGCAGGCAGCATGAGGCAAGGCCTGGACCACCGCGGACATCGTCGATTCGTTGTTCGCAAAAAGGCAGAGGCGTTCCTTGCCGTGCCGATCGATCAGCGCCTTCAGGCTCGCAGCCAGCTGGGCAGGTTGGCCATACTCGAACTCGAGGATCTCCCCTCTCATGGGGCGGTCCTGCATATAACTGAGCACGGCATCGCGCCGAATTCTGCGCGTCGAGATCCCACGCATGGGCGGGCTCACGTAAGCCACGTAGGCAAAGCCCTGCTCAGCAAGGTAATCGAGCATCGTGAACGTGGCGTGGCGATTGTCTGTCACAACGCAGTCACACACGATTGGATCAATGGCCCGATCGAGCATGACGACCGGCCGGCTACCTTCCTTGGCGCAGTAGTCTGCCAGCCATGCGTCATTGTTCCCCACGGTGTTGACGATCAGGCCATCGACTTGCGCATCCAGGAGCGATTCGATGTTGGATCGCTCGAGGTCGATGGCGTTGTTCGATTCGCTCACAAGAAGCTGGATATCGCGAGCGTGGCACTCTTGGTGTATCCCCTTCAAGAGCATCGAGCTGAAGGGGTTGCCGATATCAGCAACCGTCACGCCGATCATGCGGCTGTAGGTAGCTTTAAGACCCTGGGCGATCTTGTTGGGCCGGTAATCCAAATCCGCAATGACCTGCTCAATGCGCGCCCGTGTTTCTTCGGACATGCAATCGAATTCGCCGTGCAGATATCGCGAAATCGTTGTCTTGGATACACCCACCGCGGCGGCAACGTCACCCATGCTGGGTTTACGATGCGCTCTACTGCGAGCCCTGGCCATGATCTATTCCCGCCTAACACATGCCGGCGAAGTGCCGGTCACCGAGGTTCTGCTGCTTGCTCCACCCTAGCGCAGCTCAGCGGCAACGGCAGGTGCCGCGGGAAGCACAGGGCCCACCCGCGGACACACCTAGACAACCAACGCACCTCAATGCCGTCGTGCATGCCGTCTTTGCACGCCGTCTTCCACGCCGTCTTAGACACCCTCACCTCAACCGCGACGCGCTCACCCCAATTGCGAAACGCTCACCTCGTTTGTCGATTTCCGGCCTTTTCCGCCGGATTTTGACAAGTTAGGTGAGCGTTTCGATGGATGCGGGCTTACCCGAAGCGGCCGGCGACGTAGTTGGCGGTCGCCTCGTTCTCGGGGTGCTCGAAGACGCGCGAGGTCGGCCCGTATTCGATGAGCTTGCCGGGTTTGCCCGCGCCGGCGATCGAGAAGAACGCCGTCTGCTGCGACACGCGCCGCGCCTGCTGCATGTTGTGGGTGACGATGACGATCGTGTAGTTCGGTGCGAGGGACTCCATGAGGTCCTCGATCGCCAGGGTCGACACGGGGTCGAGGGCGGAGCACGGCTCGTCCATCAGCAACACCTCGGGCTTGACGGCTACGGCGCGCGCGATGCACAGGCGCTGCTGCTGGCCGCCGGACAGGGCCGACCCGGGCTTGTTCAGCCGGTCCTTGACCTCGTCCCACAGGTTCGCCGACCGCAGGGACTCCTCGACGATGTCGTTCGCCTGGGACTTCGAGATCCGCTTGGAGTTCAGCCGCACGCCCGCGAGGACGTTGTCGGCAATCGACATCGTGGGGAACGGGTTGGCCTTCTGGAATACCATGCCGACCTTCCGCCGCACGAGCACGGGGTCGATGCCCTTGCCGTAGACGTCGGCGCCGCCGATGCGGATGTCGCCGGTCACGTACGCGCCGGGGATGACCTCGTGCATGCGGTTGAGGGAGCGCAGGAACGTCGACTTACCGCAGCCGGACGGGCCGATAAACGCGGTAATGGAGTGCTCGGGAATATCCATCGTCACGTCCTCGACGGCCAGGTGCTCGCCGTAATACATCGAGGCGTTACGCACCGAAATGGCGGTCGGGTTAAAGGTGACGTCCGTACCGTCCGCCGCAATGGCCTCTTGGGCATTGGGGGTTTCCGTGTAGGTGTATGAGGTAGTCACTTGTCGCCTTTCGGTTGGAAGAAGTAGCCAAGCACGCGGCCGATGATGTTAATCCCGACCACGACCAGCAAAAGGACGAGGGCGGCGGCCCATGCGCGTTCCTCGTTAATCGTCGTCAAACAGTTCTTCGCGTTCGCCACGCATGTCGCGTCACCCATCGCGTATTGGCGATAGACGAACACGGGCAGCGTCATCATGCGGCCGGAGAACACGTTGTTATTAATCGAATCGATCGTCCCCACGGTCACGAGCAGCGGGGCGGTTTCGCCGATGACGCGGGCGATACCCAAAATGATGCCGGTGACGATCCCGGTAAAGGCCGTGCGGAGGACGACCTTGGTGACGACGCGCCACTTGGGCACGCCCAGCGCGTAGGCGGCCTCGCGCAGCCCGTTGGGGACCAGGCGCAGCATTTCCTCGGTGGACCGCACGATCGTCGGGATCATGAGGACCGACAGGGCGATCGCACCCATGATCCCGGCGCGGTATCCGGGCCCGACGACGAGGGCGAACACGGCCGCGGCAAACAGGCCGGCGACGATCGACGGAATACCCGTCATGACGTCGACGAAGAACGTGAGGGCTTTCGCCAGCGGCTTCGGCCGGCCGTATTCGACCAAAAAGACCGCAGCGAGGACGCCAATCGGCACGGAAATGAGCGTGGCCCATAGGGTGACCAGCAGCGTACCCAGCAGGGCGTGGTAAATACCGCCCGCATCCATACCGCCGAAGACGCCATTCATCGACACCGTGAGGAAGTACGGGAAGTCTTTGAACAGTCGCGGCGCGCCGGCCTTGATGATCGTGTACAGCAGCGACGCCAGGGGAATAACCGCCAACAGGAACGCAATGAACACGCTGGCTTTGATCGCTTTGTCGGCGATCTTGCGCCGACGGAAATGCCCGACGTCGGTGGGCGTGAAGGTAATAGCTGTTGTCGAAGACATTGCTGCTCCTTTACGCGTTCGCACCGCTGAACGCCATCGAGCGCGAGATAATCGCGCGGGCGATCATGTTGACGATCATCGTGAGGGCGAACAGGGCCAGGCCGGTCGCGATCAGCGCGGACATTGTGATGCCGGACGCCTCGGGGAATTGCAGGGCGATGTTCGCGGCGATGGTCGAGTGTTTGCCGGACGAGAGGATGGTGAACGAGTACGTCGCCCCGACCGACAGCACCATGACGACCGCCATCGTTTCGCCCAGGGCACGTCCCAAGCCCAGCATTGAGGCCGAAATAATGCCGGATTTGCCGAACGGGAGGACGGCCAGACGCAGCCGCTCCCACGTGGTCGCCCCCAGCGCGAGGGCGGCCTCGTGCATCGACCTCGGGGTTTGCGCGAAGATGTCGCGCGTGATCGCCGTGACGATCGGGATGACCATGACGGCCAGGATCACCGCGGCCGACGCGAGCACGCGCCCGGTCGGCGACGGCTTCCCGGCGAACAGCGGGAACCACGGCGCGATGTCGTGCAGCCACGCCCACACGTGCGTGAGCTTCGGCAGCAGCCACAGGCCGCCCCACAGGCCGAACACGACCGAGGGCACGGCGGCCAGCAGGTCGATGATCGCGGCCAGCACGCCCGCCAGGCGCGGCGGCGCGTACTGCGTGATGAACAGGGCGATCCCGACGGCCAGCGGGACCGCCAGCAGCATCGCGAGGACGGCGCCGAGGACGGTGCCGAACAGCTGGGGCCCCGTGAGGGCGAGGAGGCTGACCGGTTCGGCCTGCCCCATCGACCGGAATCGGGCGGTGGTGTCGGTGAGGGCCGGCCACGCCTCGATAGCGAGGAAGATGGCGACGGCCGCCAGCGTCGCCAGGATGACGATGCCGGCCCCGGCAGCCAGGGCCTTAAAGACCCGGTTGCCGGCGGAACCGACCGAACCATCGAGCGTGATCTGCGGTTTGACCGCGTCGAGCAGCTCCTGGTCCTCCACCGAGACCTCCTCTCGGATGGGCGTCATAGTCATGACTGTTCGCGTCTCCTGGCTGTTACTTCGAGGTGGTGATCGTGTCGATCGCCGCGTTGACTTTCTTCGCCATGTCGGCGGAGAGCGGCGCGGAACCGGCGTTGTCGGCGGCGAGCTTCTGGCCGTCGGTCGAGGCCAGGTAGTGCATGTACGCCTTGATGCCGTCGGCGACGGACTTGTCGGAGTACTTCTGGCAGACGATCTCGTACGAGACGAGGATCAGCGGGTACGCCTTGTCGGTCGTCGGCTTGCGGTCGATCGTCAGGCCCAGGTCAGAGTCGGAATCGGTCGCGGGCTTGGCCTCGTCGAGGGCGGCGGCGGCCGTCTCGGGCGAGTAGGCGACGAACGAGTCGCCGGCCTTGAGCTTCGCGGTGCCGAGCTTGCCGGCCTGCGACGCGTCGGCGTAACCGATCGTGCCCTTACCGCCGGAGACGGTCGAGATCATGCCGGAGGTCTGCGGGGCGGCCTCGCCACCGGGCAGCGGCCACGACTTCGCGGCCTCGTGCGGCCAGGCGTCGGGCGCCGCGGCGTGCAGGTAGTCGGTGAAGTTCGCCGTCGTGCCGGACTCGTCGGCACGGTGCACGGGCGTGATCGCCAGGTCGGGCAGCGTAACGGCCTTGTTGTCGGCGGCGATCGCCGGGTCGTTCCACTTGGTGATCTGGCCGGCGAAGATCTTGGCCAGCGTCTCGGGCGCAAGGTTGAGGTGCTCGATCCCGTCGAGGTTGAACACCACGGCGACCGGCGACACGTAGAGGGGCAGGTGGAGGGCGGGCGAGCCGCAGGTCTTCTCGACGGCGGTGCGCTCGTCGTCCTTGAGCATGGCGTCCGAGCCGGCCCAGTTCACCTGGCCGGAGGCCAGCTGGTCGATGCCGGCGCCGGAACCGACGGGGTCGTAAGTGACCTTCGCGTCGGGGTTGGCCTGGGTGAAGGCGGCTTTCCAGGCGTTTTGGGCGGCCTCCTGAGACGACGCGCCGGAGCCGACGATCTGCCCGGAGTATGCCGCGGCAGAGCTCGAAGACGAGCTGGAATCCTTCGCGCCCGTAGCGTTATCCGAGCCGCAGGCAGCGAGAGGGGTCGCCATGGCGGCGACGAGGGCGAGGGCGCCGACACGGCGCCAGGTCGAGTTCAGAGAGTACACGTCACGTTCCTTCCATTCAGCAGGGCGGGGTAAAGATCCCTGCAGAACCTCACGCTACGGAGGGGAAGTGACGGGCGAGCAAGGGCAAAGTGAACAGCAGGTGAACAGATGACGATCCCGTGAAACCCGGGCACCCAAAACCCGCGCCACCTGGCCATTTCCGACGGCGAGCGTGATCTATCCCTCCGTTTCCTTGAGTTCCGCGGCAGCTCGCCGGCGCCACCTCGTCCCACCGGCACCCGACCCCACCCCAGCCAACCCCACAAACAACCCCCGTAAACTACGCTCCCACCTGCGCATATACCCGCTCTCTTGCGTCCCCGGTGGGATGATGTGTCCGTGCCCCAGCCCAGAGCAGGTATCTAATCGAAGGAGCCTTGCATGCTGAAGTCACTGGGTGTGACGGGCAAACAGTTCACGATGAACATCCTCAACGGCCTGGCGATCGGCACGGTGGTGTCGCTGATCCCCGGCGCGTTGTTGGGCGAGCTGCTCAAGGCGATCATTCCCCACATACCCTGCCTGGTTCCGCTGCTGCGGATTACGCTCCTGTGTAATTCGGTGATGGGCCTGGTGATCGGCGCGTTGATCGGGATCGCGTTCAAGTTCACGCCGGTCCAAACGGCGTCGCTGGGTCTGGCGGTCCTTATCGGCGGCGGCGCGTTCCAGGGCGTCTCCGCCGAGGGCGTCCTCTCGCTCAAGGGCACGGGCGACATCATCAACATGGGCCTGGTGGCTGCCCTCGGCGCGCTGATTATCCTGCTGATCGGTGACAAGTGCCGGGCCTACACGATCCTCGTCATCCCGCTGGTCAGTGTGTTTGTCGCGGGCGGGATCGGCCTGGTGATCCTGCCGTACGTCAAGCAGATCACCCACGTCATCGGCCTGGGCGTCGCGAAGCTGACGGGCCTGCAGCCGTTCCTCATGGTCGTCCTGTTGGCGGTCGTGTTCGCGATCCTTATCGTCTCGCCGATCACGACCGTGGGGATCGCGCTGGCGATTTCGCTGGCCGGCATCGGGTCGGGCGCCGCGAATCTGGGGATTACGGCGTGCGGCTTCGGGTTCTGCATTGCGGGCTGGCGCGTCAATTCGCATGGCACGTCGCTGGCGCATTTCATCGGTTCGCCAAAGATTTCGATGGCGAACGTCCTCGCGAAGCCGAAAATCCTGTTGCCGATTATCTGTTCGGCCGCGGTCAGCGGCCTGGCCGCGCCGATTTTCCACATCACGGGGACGCCAATGTCGGCCGGTTTCGGCCTGTCGGGGCTGATCGGGCCGATTAATTACCTCAACTTGGCTAAGGGCGGCTGGACCGGCCTCAACCTGCTGTGGGCCGCGATCGCGTTTGTCGTCATCCCCGTGGCCTGCGGCTTCTTCTTTACCTGGCTGTTCCGCGACGTCCTCCATGTCGTCTCCGCCGACGATTACTTCATCGACGTCAACTAACCGCCCGCGCGCACCCCGCCCCCGCACCCGAGAAACCTCAACCCTCCACAAGAGAAAGCACACGATGAAAAGGCTTATTGCGTTTAACGTCCGACCGGACGAGCGGCGATTCATCACGGCGTACGCCGATTCCCTCGACGACCTCGAGTTGGTCTGCCTTGCCGATCCCCTGACCCTCGACACGGTCGACCGGGTGTCGGGCTTTGACGGCGTGTCGACAATCGGCTCGCCGCTGGACCGCGACCTCCTCCAGGCCCTCAAGGATCGCGGCATCTCCTACGTTGCCTCGCGGTCGATCGGTTACGACAACATCGACGTCGAGGCCGCCGCACAGGTCGGCGTTCACGTCTCGAACGTCCACTATTCGCCGGGTTCGGTCGCCGAGTATGCCCTCATGCTCATCCTTATGACCCTGCGCAGCGCGAACCTCATCTTGCGCCGCACAGATCTGCAGGATTTCTCGATCGAGGGCGACCATGGCCGCGAGCTGCGCAACCTCACGGTCGGCATCATCGGCACGGGCCGGATCGGCGCGACGCTGGCGACCTACCTGGGCGGGATCGGCTGCACAGTCATCGGCTATGACCCCTACCCCAACCCGAACGCGCCGCTGGAGCAGGTGTCGCTTAACGAGCTGCTAGACCGCGCCGACGTCATCTCGCTCCACGCGATGACGACGCCGGAAAACCACCACATGCTCGACGCCGCCGCGTTCGCTCGGATGCGCGAGGGCGTCATCATCGTTAACTGTTCGCGCGGGGAGCTGATCGATTCGCGCGCCCTCATCGACGCCCTCGAGTCCGGCAAAGTCGGCGGCGCGGCCCTGGACGTCATCGAGGGCGACGAGCCGATCTTCCATCGCGATTGGCAGCTGAAACCGGTGGTCAACGAGCAGCTGCAGCTGCTGCGGTCGTTCCCTAACGTCATCGTTACGCCGCACGTCGCGTTCTATACGCTCGACGTCGTCAACGAGATGGTGACGTGCGCGGTCGACTGCATGCGCGAGTTCTGGGCCACCGGCACGTCCACCCACGAGGTGACGGCGCACTAGCGTACGCCCCGTGTTTATAGAGGGCGCGGAGAGAGGACACACGTGCCACATGCCGACACCATGAGGGCGCGGCCGCCACGAGTACGGCAACGACCGCGGATCCCCTCCCCGCCCGAGGTCGCCCACGAGTCGCCCGCACGCTTGGCCGGGCATGCTACACGCGTCAACTGTGACGACACAAAGAATCATTGAGCTTTCTCAGTGATATTCGTCGCAAATTTGTCAACTATTGCGGCCGGAGATTCGCCCATATTGCCAATGTGACCCTGGTCACACTTTTCATAGGAAGTGTGTCACCATTTCGGACACAGTCGGCGATCACACATCTCCTATCAGCCGTCAGACCAGCCTACGACCAGCACGAATATGTCGCCCCCCCCCCCCCCCCCCGAACACAAGTCGCCCGCTATACGCACAACTGTGAGGGCGAGCGATCCGGCGAATTTCGGATCGCCGACATTGACTCTCTCATGTGAGAAACCTTAGGCTCAGATTAGCGGCTTAGCGCTGGGAAAAACCTGCCCGGTGACACACTTCGTGTCATCGGGCCGCACTTTCGGTGCTTTGTCCAGTTCAATGATCCGACAAGACGACTGAGCGACCGGTGAGGTCCGCCCGCCCCATCTCGGGCGCGGCCGTGACGGTGGCTGAATGTCTAGGAGTTGAAAAATGACCAACAAAGTATGTCGGCAGGGCGACGAGCCCACGCCTCACCGCGCCCACTGGGGGCGCGCGATCGCGCTTGTGCCGGCGCTGGCTCTCGCCACGACGGTGACGTTTGCTGCGCCCGCGCTGGCAGCTGAGGCCGGTGATTCCACCCCTTCGAGCACCCCCACGGCGTCCTCGGAGGCAGGTAACGCGGCTTCGCAGTCGACCCCCAACCCCTCCATCTCAACCACCACGGCCAGCCCGAAGGCCACGACGACGAAGCCAGCGCCCCCGAAGGCTCGCACCGCCGTCACGCCGAAGTCGGCCACGACGCCGAACTCCAGCACCCCCGCGGCACGTCTCGCCGCACCGGCCCCGGCCGCAGCGGGCAGCACGTTCTCCTGCGACGGCGATGTCATTTACAGCATCGACAGCAACGGCCAAATCTGGGAGAAGCGGGGCAATGGCACGCCCACAAAGAAACTTGCCCCTCTCCCACTGCCGACCGGCTGGTTTGGCCTGGTGCACGCTGATGCCAACGCGCTCGGCATCGCGGCCGACGGCAGTACCGCCTACGCGATCGCGCGCCGCGATGCCTCGATCCTCCAGAGGGCGAAGTACATCATCGACCGTTATGCCAACGGCAAAATGGGAAACGGTTGTTTCCCACGACGATCCCTACAAGGGCACCCTCGTTGCCGGTGCCGTCACCCTCGATCCTGCCAACCCGGTCTTCTACTACGCCGAGTACATCAAGGACTGGAACCACCAGGCTGGTGTCGTCCGTATCAACAAGCTGGTCGACAGGACGATCCACCCGCTCGGTGACATCAAACTGGTCGACGAGGATGGCAACAGCGCTTTCCCGGGAGAGATCGGAGAAGGCGCGAACGGCGATATGGTGTTCGACTCGAACGGGAACCTCTATCTCGTCCTCTCCCAGAACAATCGCACGGTCATTGCGACGGTGACGGCTTCTGAGCTTGCGGCGGCCGAAAGTGGCCAGACCGTCACGGTGACGCCGGCCGTCGTCGATCGGCCTCTTGGCGACATCACCGGTGTCGCTGTTACGGGCGATGGCAGCCTTGCAGTGGCGAACAGCAAGGGCACAGTCTGGAAGGTTAGCCCGGGCACCGGCCAGGTGCTGGCCGATAACCTGGGGACTAACTTCCCGGGAAGCGCCGACCTTGCCTCATGTGTCGCACCGTCGACGATCGCTTTGGTGAAGCACCTCGACGGCAAGCGACTCGATCCTAAGGATCAGTTCAGGCTGACGCTCGCTCAGGAAGGCTCCACCGGTGGTACGACGAAGAGGACCGAGGGCTCCGGCACCGGCGACATCCTCACGGTTGGCCCGAACCTGGCGGCCGACGGTACAACGTTTGAACTGAGCGAAAAGATGGCCGTGGGTTCGGCCTACCCGATGAGCTCCTACCAGGCGAGCATGGACTGCACGAGCGACAGTGGCGACGGCTTCCAGATCGTCCAGCCGTTGAAGGCTGACGGCAATACCAACACGGCTAAGGTCAAGATCACCAAGCGGGCTACCCGGGTCGTCTGCACGATCACGAACAACGGCCAGATCGGCCACGTCACGTGGACCAAGGTCGACGGCACGGACAAGAACCCGCTCCCCGGCACCGTCTGGACGCTGACTGGCCCTGGTGGTTCGCAGGACGTGACGGACTGCACGGCTGACGGCTGCACTGGCCTCGACCAGAACGCCAAGCCGGGCGAGTTCAAGCTCGACCTCCCGTACGGCGAGTACACCCTCGTCGAGAAGTCGGCCCCCGACGGGTACGTCAAGGACAGCGAGACGCACAAGTTCACGGTCGACGCCGATCACACGACTGTGGATCTCAAGACGATCGAGAACACCCGCATCCCCGGCTCGGTTGCCTGGACCAAGGTTGATGGCACCGGCAAGTTGCTGGGCGGCTCCGAGTGGACGCTGGACGGCCCCAACGCCGATAAGCTGACGGTCACTGACTGCGTTGCCGACAGCGCCGACAAGTGCACCGACCTCGACAAGGATCCGGCCGCCGGCAAGTTCCTCGTCAAGGACCTCGCCTGGGGTGTGTACACCCTCGTCGAGAAGTCGGCCCCGACTGGCTACGTCAAGGATGGGAAGACCCACGAATTCGGGATCACTCCCACCGAGCGCGACTACACGTTCTCGGAAGGCTTCAAGAACGAGGCGGCGCCCGGCTCGGTGACCTGGATCAAGCGCGACGAGGACGGCAATAATCTCGCCGGCACGGCCTGGACGCTGACCGGCCCCGACAACAAGCCCTTGACGGTCAACGACTGCACGACCGGCGACTGCAAGGACCTCCTCGACAAGGACCCGGCCCCTGGCAAGTTCAAGGTTGAAGGCCTCGCCTGGGGCAAGTGGACGCTGAAGGAATACAGCGCTCCGACCGGCTACGACCTCGTTGAAGCCACGTACGATGCCACGATCAAAGCCGACGACCTCCATCAGTCGTTTGGGATCATCGTCGACAAGTACACCGTCGGTAACGTGACCTGGTCCAAGGTCGTGAAGGGCAGCACGGACAAGTTCCTCGCCGGTTCGGTGTGGGAGCTGAGCGGACCTAACGGCGAGAAGAAGCAGGTCGAAGACTGCACGGTGGAAGGCCAGTGCAACGGCCTCGATAAGGATCCGGCCGCCGGCAAGTTCCGGG
This sequence comes from uncultured Actinomyces sp., assembly GCA_900545825.1. GTDB lineage: Bacteria > Actinomycetota > Actinomycetes > Actinomycetales > Actinomycetaceae > Nanchangia. The sequence continues at coordinate 43,614 of URAS01000012.1, read as the reverse complement.
TTGAGGGCCTTCGGATCGGCGATTGGACGATGAAGGAGACCACGGCTCCTGCCGGCTACGTCCTCGACCAGACCCCGCATAAGTTCACGATCATCGCCAACGAGAGCGTGGACGCGGGTGCGATCGAGAACTCGCCGGTCACCGGACCTCACCTGCCTAACACGGGCGGCACGGGTACCTACTCGTTCTTCCTCACCAGCATTGCGGCCCTGCTCGCCGGTACCGGCGTGGCGTTCGCTGCAACCCGCAAGCGGATGAAGGCGTAACCCCTTCGCCGCAACGGCAGATTAACTAATCGTTCCCAGACGGGTGATGTCCGTCTCTCAGAAGAAAGACGGACATCACCCGGTCCCCCTTCCTCCCCATGTGAAAGGACAACACTCTAATGGGACTCATTGAAAAGCGCGGATTCCGTGCGGTTCTCGCAACCGCCATGGTTGCCGCATTCGCCTTCCTGGCCCTGCTGATCAGCCCGGCCGCATTCGCCGAGTCCGGTGACGTTGCCGTGCCCAACAGCGACGACGGCGGCACGCTCACCATCGCCAAGACCGACCAGGATCAGAACCCGCTGGCCGGCGTGGTCTTCAAGGCCTGCCCGATCCTCAAGGACAGCAAGGCTGCGGACCTCACCGACTCGGCCACCTGGGCCGACTTCAACGCCTTCGACGGCAACGTCAAAGAAGGCCTTCAGGACAAGGGCTACACGGTCAGCGAGGACTGCCTGACCACCGACGCCACCGACGCCAAGGGCGAGGCGACGCTCGAGCACCTTTCCGGCGCCTACCTGCTGGTCGAGACCACAAAGCCGGCTAACGTCGCCGACGCGACGGTTCCGTTCATCATCACGATGCCGTTCCCGAACTACAACGATGGCAAGACCGTCACCGCGTGGTCGTGGAACGTCACGGCCACCCCGAAGAACGTCGTCGCCGGCACGCCGACCAAGACGACGGATGACTCGCAGGCCCACGTTGCCGGCGACACGATCACCTGGGACATCACCGTTCCGGTTCCCGACACCACGGTCAAGACGTTCAAGGTCGTCGACAACTTCGACTCCAAGCTCGAGAGCCCGGCGCTCGTCAAGGTCACCGTTGGTGGCGTCGACAAGACCTCCGAGTTCACCGCTTCGGCCGTCGACAACGAGCTGACCGTCACCGCGAACGACCCGGCCTCGCTCAAGGGCCAGACCGTCGTCGTTACCGTCAGCGCGAAGGTCAAGGACGCTGGCGCCATCCCGAACACCGCCGAGGTCTTCGTCAACGACTCGCACCAGAAGGTCACGACCGAAGGCGAGTCGAAGTGGGGCGAAATCAACGTCCTCAAGTTCAAGAAGGGTGACGAGACGGCCGTCCTCGCTGGCGCGAAGTTCGACCTCTACCTGGCCAAGGACGAGACCTCGAACGAGCTCGGCGTCAAGCTGCTCGGCGACCTGACGACGAACGACAAGGGCACGCTCGATAAGGACCTGGTCGTTAAGGCCGGCCGTTACTGCTTCGTCGAGACCCAGGCGCCCGAGGGCTACGTCCTCGACAAGACGCCGAAGTGCACCAACGTTGCCGAGCGGACCCCGACGACCGGCGTTGCCGTCGTCAAGGTCCCGAACACCCAGGTTGTCGGCCCGCACCTGCCGAAGACCGGTGCGAACGGCACGATCCTGCTGACGGTTGCCGGCCTCGCCGTGCTGCTGATGGCGGGCGGTACTGCGGTTGTCTCGAAGCGCCGCAACCGGTAATCGAGACCAGGCAGTTCTAGCCATCCACTAGGCGGAAGGGGTGGGCAGCCACGAAAGTGGACGCCCACCCCTTCCCCTATGTTTGCGGTAGCGTCATCCACAAGAAGAAGGGCCAAAGGGAACGGGATTCATGAAGAAGTACGTGCTGCCACTGTTGACGTTCGTGCTGCTGACGGCCGGCGCCACGCTGCTGGCGTATCCGCACGCCGCCGCGTGGCTGTCGTCCTACAACCAGGCGAAAGTCGTCGACGCTTACAACGAGGAGCTCAAACACGCGCAGCCCCCGGTCAACGCCCAGATCCAAGAGGCACACAAGTACAACGACGCCCTCTCCGCGGGCGTCCAGGTGGTCCCCGGCCAGGGCGTTCCCACCTCGGCCGGTTCGGTGCACGCCACCAACGGCGAGGTGCTCAACTACAAGGATCTGCTGGACGCCGACGGCAACGGCCTCATGGCCCGCATCAAGATCCCGTCGATCAACGTCGACCTGCCGATCTACCACGGCACCAGCGCCGCCACCCTGCTGAAAGGCGCCGGACACCTGGAAGGCAGCTCCCTGCCCGTCGGCGGCGTCGGCACCCGCACGGTCATCACGGCGCACCGCGGCTTGGCGTCGGCGACGATGTTCACCAACCTCAACCGGGTGAAGAAGGGCGACGTCTTCACCATCGAGACGTTCGGCGAGGTGTACGCCTACCGCGTCTTCGACATCCAAGTCATCGACCCCAACACCCAGACCCGTACCCTGCTGGCCGAGCCCGGCAGGGACCTCGCGACCCTCATCACCTGCACGCCGCTGGGCGTCAACTCGCACCGCATCGTCGTCACCGGCGAGCGCGTGCCCACCGACCTCACCAACCCCAAGAACGCCACCGGCATCAAGAGCGACCAGCCCGGCTTCCCCTGGTGGCTCGTCGCCTGGATCGCCGCGATCGCCGCGATCGCCGCGTTCTGTTGGTGGCTGACCCGCGGCGGGCGGAAAGCCTCGGCAAAGGGCGCTGGTGCTGCCGCGGCGGGTGCTACGGGTGACGGCGCTGCTGCCGCTTCGGGCGCCGAGGGCGCTGCCGCGTCCGCAGACACCGTCGAGAAGGCCCCTGAGGGCCCCGAGAACGCCACGGACTAGCCTCACCCCTACCCGCGCGGGGCCCGGGTAAACAAAAAGAGTTGCTCTCGTCCACGAGAGCAACTCTTTTTTTCTTCCCCACCGCATCGCCGGACGATCCGGCGACCGGTGAACTACGCGTCGCGCGGGGTCTTCTCGACCATCCGCAGAGCCGCGACGATCATCGCCGCAAGCCCCAGGCCGACCGCGAGGATCCACAGGCCAGCGAGCCCCATATCGACGTGGTTCGACACCAGGCCGACGCCGACGAGGAACAGTGCGGCGCCGATCGTGTAGCCGATCCGTTCTTTCTGCGGCAGGTCGCGCCGCCACAGGAGGATCGTTGACGCCACAGACGAGACCGTCGCCAGCAGCAGGCCGACGATCCCCACCGGATCCCACGAGGCCGACAGGTAGCCGACCACGGCAAAATATGTCGCCGCCCCAAGAAACGTGGCTGCCGCTCCCGCAATCGGCGTCTTAACCATTCGTGTGTCCATCCTTCTCTTCTCGTCACTACTCCGTCGCATTGAGCATAGTTCTCAATCTGGCCTTTTCGGCCATTGAGTCAGAGTTGCAACCAGTTTCCCAGGATCTCCTCAGATTCCCTAGGACCCCGCTCACACCCGCAGGGCCGCCACCGCCCCGCCACCCCGAGCCCGTGCAAAACGCCTCGGCCACGCGGAAAAACCTTGCCCTCGACATGCCGAACACTATGACAGTCTTTAAGATTGAGATCATCGTCATCACGGCGACGGCCCCCCTTCCGCCGCGGTGGTTAGTCAGGCGACGAAACGACTAGCGAAAAGAAGGCGCGTCATGCTGCACTTACCGACACCGTATTTGATCTGCGACATCATCTCGGGCCTGTGTTGGACGCTCGCCTATATCCTCATCATCCGCCGCGGCCATATCGACCACGCCCACGGGATGCCGCTGTGGGCGCTGGCGTTGAACTTCGCGTGGGAGTTTAACTACTCATTCATTACCCCGACCCCCATGCCGCAGCGCGCGATCAACATCATCTGGTGCCTGTTCGACTGCGTGATCCTCATCCACTTCTTCAAGTACTGCAAGATCGACTACCCGACCCTCAAGTCCAAGTACATGTATCCCCTGACGGTCCTGGCGTTCGTCGTCTGCTGGACGATCGTCGTCATGTTCCAGGTCGAGTTTGCCCCGTTCGCCCCCGCCGACTACCCGCTGGGGATGGGCCGCGCCTACTCGGCGTGGGGCATGGACGTGTCGATGGCGATCATCTTCGTCTACTTCATCATCAGGCGAAATAACGTGTTGGGCCAGAGCCTCTACATCGCCCTCGCCATGTTCATCGGCAACGTGTTCGCCGCGATTCCGTTCATCGTCTACCAGAACGCCGGCGTCCCCGGCGTGCCGAAGCTCGGGTTCTTCTACCCCTTCGCCTTCACCTGCGCGTTCCTGTTCAACATCATCTACATCTGCCAGGTGTGGACGTACACCAAGAACGAGGGCCTCAACCCCCTCCGCCGCGTCTAGCCCTGCCCCGCCGTGCCCGGCCCTTCCCGGCCTGAGGGCGCGGCAGGCCCAGCCCCGTGAACGTGATCTTTTTGGTCACGTTCACAGCCCCTGTCCTCCCGACACACGAAGGCCCGGGCACGCCCTCCCCAGGGGATGCGTGCCCGGGCCTCCTGCTAACGAAAGGCCGCTAGCGCCAGTTCCATTCGTCGGTCTTCTCGGCCTCCGGATTCAGCACATACCGCTTGAGCGGCACGGTCCGGTCGCGCCCCAAGTACATCGCGTAGTACGGCGGCACATTGTTGATCGCGTCGACCAGCTGCTGCTTGAGCTGATGGACCTTGAACGGGTTGATCTCGGGCAGATCCTTCACCGTGACGTCACGCCCGTCAATCCCCGCGAGCCGCTTCGTTTCCTCGATCTTGTAGCGGATGTCGTAGCGCGAGGGATGGACCTCGAGGACGTCGCGCTCCAGCCCGGTCAGCTGGTAGACGGTCTCCATCGCCGAGCGGACGGACAGCTCGACGGTGAAGCTCGCGTCGCCCGGATGCTCGGCGTACTGTCCGAGGAACCCGATGTTCGTGCAGCCCTTGGGCACATACGCCGGGCAATCCGTCAGACTACGCGGCATAAAGTGCGCCCCAATGTACGGCATCATGCACGTCGACATATACGTGTGCTCGAGCATCTCGTCGAGGATGTCCATCATCCCCAACTGGTACAAGAACTCCGTGAGAATCTCGTCGCCCGTGCACTCCGCCATCGGCTTCTTCACGCAGTCGCCGGGATTCTCGCCATACAGCCCATCACCCCAGAGGACGTCCTCGTCGTCGGCCTGGTTCGGGAAGAACGGCTTGTGATGCAAAACGAACGAAATGCTCCACGCCGAATCGCGCAGCGTGATCGCGCCGCCGGTGCCAGCCTTCGAGCCAGTCAGCCGCTCGACACGCTGAACGAACTCCGGGTAGCCCTTGATCGTCGGGAAGAACGACATCCACTTCGTCCGGTCAATCTGCCCCAGGAAGTTGTCCGGATTACCGAACTTCGGGTCCTTCTTGGCCAGGTTCTGCCACAGCGTGAACAGCCCCAGATCTTCGGTGTCACGGATCGTCGGCGCCACGGTCTTGTTATCGCCGAACGAACAGGCGGTCGTCAGCGACCCCACCGTCGCGAGGACGATATCGCTGGGAGCGACCTCGATTCGCTTGACCGGCGCGGTGGCCTCATTCTCGTCCTTGTAGAGAACCGCCTGGGCCGTGTTGTTGTCCTCGTCCAGCTCGATGTCGAAGACGTTGGCGCCATAGATCGTCTTGACGCCCCGCTTCTCCAGCCAGGTCATCAGCGGTTTGATCATGTCGTCGTATTCGTTGTTCCGCGTGTGGATGATCCCTTCGAGGTAGTCGAAGCGGGTCATGAGGGCGAAACGGTCGAAGTACCGCCGCATTTCGAGGGCGGAGTGGTAGTGCTTGAACGCCAGGCACGAGTGGAAGCACAGCCACAGGCTCGAGTGGAAGAACGTGTCGCCGAAAAAGTCGTCAATCCGCTTGTTTTCCAGCTCGGTCTCGGGCAGCGACATGAAACGCATGAGGCGCTTAAAGTCGTCGTCACTCAGCTTGAAATCGTGGACGGCGTCGTAGATCTTGCCGTCGCCCGTGAGGACGCGCGCCTCGGAGTGGATCGGCTCGTCGCGATTGAAATCGACGACGTCGTCCAGCACCGTGCGCCCTTCGTTTTGCAGCGACGGGACTTTCGAGTACAGGTACCACAGGCACTCCATGTACTGCTCCATCTCGCGCTCACCGCGGCACAGGAAGCCGCGGTCGCCACGGGTGGCATCGCAGCAGCCGCCGACGACCTGGTAACGCTCGAGGATCGTGACGTTTTCGGCCGGCATCTTCGCGTCGTCGACGAGGAATGCCGCCGCCGCCAGGCCCGCGAGGCCGCCACCGACGATGTAGGCGTGACGGTTCTCGATGCCCTCGGGAGGTTTGGCGTGGTAGTAGGTCTTGTAAATGTTCATGGTGCTCGCCTCTTTCGCAGGTTGTCATCGCCCTCGGCGCACGAGGGCGGGGCCAAGGCGCGCGACCCCATTGTCGCCACGCCCGCCCCTAGGTTGCGTTTTTGCCGAACATATTCACGGTAAAAGGCCGGCACCGCGCAGGCAACAGACAAGGAGGGCGATCCGTCAAGATTCTTAACGGTTGACGCAGGTTGTCAAAGACCGGGCTGGGAGAGCACCCCCGCGAACGTGACCTTTTTGATCACGTTCACGGCCCCGCCCTCGCGACATGCGAAGGCCCAGGCACGCCCTCCCCATGTGGTGCGTGCCCGGGCCTTCGATTGGCTTGCGCCCGACGCGCCCGACGCCGCTAGCGCGGCCGGCGCCTCGCGAACGCTACCGCCTCACGCGGCTATCGCCAGTTCCATTCGTCGGTCTTCTCGGCCTCCGGATTCAGCACATACCGCTTGAGCGGCACCGTGCGGTCGCGGCCCAAGTACATCGCGTAGTACGGCGGGACGTTGTTGATCGCGTCGACCAGCTCTTCCTTGAGGTGGTGAACCTTGAACGGGTTGACCTCGGGCAGGTCCTTGACCGTGACGTCGCGCCCCTCGATCCCGCGGAACCGCTTGACCTGCTCGACCTTGTAGCGCAGGTCGTAGCGCGAGGGGTTGACCTCGAGGACGTCGCGCTCCAAGCCGGTCAGTTTGTAGACGGTCTCCATCGCCGAGCGGACGGACAGCTCGACGGTGAAGCTGGCCTCCTCCGGGTGTTCGGTGTACTGGCCGAGGAACCCGATGTTCGTGCAGCCCTTGGGCACGTATGCCGGGCAGTCGGTAAGGCTGCGCGGCATGAAGTGGGCGCCGATGTAGGGCATCATGCACGTCGACATGTAGGTGTGCTCGAGCATCTCGTCGAGGATGTCCAGCATCCCCAGCTGGTAGAGGAATTCCGTGAGAATCTCGTCGCCCGTGCACTCCGCCATCGGCTTCTTCACGCAGTCGCCGGGGTTCTCGCCATACAGGCCGTCGCCCCAGAGGACGTCCTCGTCGTCGGCCTGGTTCGGGAAGAACGGCTTGTGGTGAAGGACGAACGAGATGTCCCACGCGGAGTCACGCAGTGTAATCGCGCCGCCGGTGCCAGCCTTCGAGCCGGTGAGGCGTTCGATGCGCTGGACGAACTCGGGGTAGCCCTTGATTGTCGGGAAGAACGACATCCACTTGGTGCGGTCGATCTGCCCGAGGAAGTGGTCGGGGTTGCCGAACTTCGGGTCCTTCTTGGCGAGGTTCTGCCACAGCGTGAACAGGCCGAGGTCGTCGGTGTCGCGGATCGTCGGCGCCACGGTCTTGTTGTCGCCGAACGCGTACGACGTCGTCAGCGACCCCACCGTTGCGAGGACGATGTCGCGCGGGCCGACCTCGATCCGCTTGACCGGCGCGGTGGCCTCGTTTTCGTCCTTGTAGAGGATCGCCTGGGCCGTGTTGTTGTCCTCGTCCAGCTCGATGTCGAAGACGTTGGCGCCGAACACCGTCTTGATGCCCTTGTCGCGCAGCCACGTGATCAGCGGCTTGATCATGTCGTCGTATTCGTTGTACCTGGTGTGGATGATGCCTTCCAGGTATTCGTTGCGGTTGAGCAGCGCGAACCGGTTGAAGTAGCGCCGCATTTCGAGGGCGGAGTGGTAACGCTTGAATGCCAGGCACGAGTGGAAGCACAGCCACAGGCTCGAGTGGAAGAAGGTTTCGCCGAAGAAGTCTTCGATCGCCTTGTCCTCCAGCGCCGACTCGGGCAGCGACATGAAGTGGATGAGGCGCTTAAAGTCGTCGTCGGTCAGCTCGTAGCTATGGACCCCGTCGTAGATCTTGCCGTCCTTCGTGAGGACGCGCGCCTCGGAGTGGATTGGCTCGTCGCGGTTGAAATCGACGACGTCGTCGAGGACGGTACGGCCCTCGTTTTCCAGCGAGGGGATCTTCGAGTACAGGTACCACAGGCACTCCATGTACTGTTCCATCTCGCGCTCGCCGCGGCACAGGAAGCCCTGCTCGCCGCGGACGCCGTCGCAGCAGCCGCCGACGACCTGGAAGCGCTCGAGGATCGTGACGTTTTCGGCCGGCATCTTCGCGTCGTCGATGAGGAATGCCGCCGCCAGGCCGGCCAGGCCGCCGCCGACGATGTAGGCGTGGCGGTCTTCGATGCCCTCGGGAGCTTTGGCGTGGTAATAGGTCTTGTAGATATTCATGGTGCTCGCCTCTTTCGCAGGTTGTCAGCGCCCTCGATGCGCGGGGGCGGGACGAACGCCAACGACCTCATCGTCGCCACGTCCGCCCCTGGGTTGCGTCTTTGCCGAACAAATCAACGGTAAATTGGCGGGCACGCCCCGGCAACAGACAATCGAGGGCATCCGTCAAGATTCTTAACGGTTGACGCAAGTTGTCAAAGCCGGCGGCGAGGGCAGCTGGGAACGCTAGGCGTGCGGGTGCGCCTCGAACTTGTCAAGGGCCTGCGAGAACGTGTCTTTCATGACGATCTCTACACGTTCGGCCAGCTGATCGGCCGGTTCGGTCATGCCGCGGCTGACCCAATCCAGCGTGAGGGCGATGAGCGCCGTCGTATAGAACCGCGTAATGAACCAGAGGTCGTCCTCGTTGACCTGGCGACCTTTGGACAGCCCGAGCATGACGTCGATAAACAGGGGTTCGATGGCTTTACGGGTAAAGGACTCGAGGTATTCCCGGTTCACCGACCGATAACTATTGACCACCAGCTGGTGATTATTTTGCATCCAGTGGAGGATGTTGCGATACCCCTCTTGCCACGTGTCGCGGTCCTTGTGGTTGGCCAGCATGGCCTCGGCCTCGGTCTCGTAGAACCATTCGAGGAGACCGTAAATGCTGTCGAAATGGTAGTAAAACGCCTGGCGAGTCGTCCCGCACTCGCGCACCAGCTCGGTCACCGTGATGTGGTCGAGCGTGCGGGTCTGCAACAGCCGGGCCAGGGCCTGCGCAAACGCATACTTGGCGGATCTCATCGGCGTACTCTCCTCGCGACACCAACAACACCCAGAATACAAGTGCCCGCCACGCCGCGGCACCCTCTCCGCCCGTCGCCGCCCTCCCCAGGTGGGCCAGGCGCCTCATGCCGCTTGATGTTGGGCGTTTCCCGCTGCCGGCCTCGGCGCGCGGCATCCTGAAGCGCACAGCGCAGCGCAGCTGGAGGGCGATCGCGTTCACCGTCATCGTGGCGGTCACGATTTCGCTGACGGGCGCCCTCATCCCCTGGGCGCTCGGGCGCCTGCTCGATTCTGGCATCGAGGGCGGGTTAACGACCGAGACGGGGCGCTGGGCCGCGATCCTCGGCATCCTCATCATCGTCTGCGCAGCGGCGATCGGCCTGGGCCAGGCGACCGAATACACCGCCGGCCTCTACGGGTCGCAGCCGGTCGCTAACGAGCTGGCCGACCGCAGCGCCCACAATGCCCGCGGCATCACGCGCGTCATGTCGGCCGGCGACGTCGTCACGTCGGTGGCGACGTGTTGCACGAGGTCGACCTCGATTTGCGACCCGGCGAGACCCTGGCGATCGTCGGCCCCTCCAGTGCCGGCAAGTCGACGTTCGGGCGGATGCTCGCCGGCGTCCACCCGCCTGCCGCCGGGCGCGTCACGGTCGGCGGGGTGCCGCTGGTCGACCTCACCGAGGACGAGCTGCGCCGCAACGTCGTCCTCGTCACCCAGGAGCACCACGTGTTCGTCGGGACGATCGCCGACAACATCCGCCTGGCCTGCGCCGACGCGACCGACGACCAGATCCGACGGGCGGATCACCGAGCTGGGCACCCACGACGACCTGGTCGCCCGCGGCGGCGACTACGCCGACCTCTGGCGCGCCTGGACGCACGAGTAGAGCACGGGCGGCTGGCCGGTGCGGCGCGGGGCGGGGTGTATATGCACGTCACGGCGGCGAGTCGATAGGATCGGCCGCATGAGCACCGAATCCGCCCGGCCGTCCGCCGCCGACCTGCCCGAGGGCGCCGCCTTCATCCGTTCGCCGCACGTCGCCGCACCGCCGAAGTGCCGCCCCGACCAGGCGATCGCCGTGATTTCGCCGTCGATGGCAGCACCCGCGATCGGCCCGGAGGTCCACGAACAGGCGATGGCCAGGCTGCGGAAACTCACCGGCCGCGAAGTCGTCGAATACCCGACGACCAGGCAATTCGGGGCCTCCGCGGTGGATCGTGCCCGCGACGTCACTGCGGCGTTCGCGGACCCCAGCATCGGCGCGATCATGTCGACCGTCGGCGGGATGGACCAGATCACCGTCCTCCCCCACCTGGACCGCGACACGATCGCCGCCAACCCCAAGCCGTTCCTCGGGTACTCCGACAACACCCACCTCCACAACTTCCTGTGGCGCGCGGGCATCGAGAGTTTCTATGGCGGGTCGACGCAGGTCCAGCTGGGCCAGGGCAGCGGGATCGACGACGAACAGGCGTCCTCGCTGGTCGCGGCCACTTTGACCGGCGGCGTGCTGCGGCTGGACACCCCCGCATTGTCCGAGGACTTCGGGAAAGACTGGCAGGACCCGGCCGCGCTCACCGAGGACGGCGACCGCCGCGCGGCCGAGCCCTACGAATGGTTCGGGCCCGCCCGCACCGTGTCGGGGCCGACGTGGGGCGGGTGCATCCAGGTGCTCTCCGAGACCCTGATGGCCGCACAGTTCAAGGAGGACGACCGGCTGGACGGCGCGATCCTCGCGATCGAGAACTCGAACGACCTCATCGACCCCGAGCTGTACTCCGAATTCCTGCGCGCCCTGGGCGAACGCGGCATCCTGCGGCGCCTGGTCGGCGTGGCGTTCGGCCGCACGGCGACCTCGAAGATCGGGTTCGACGTACCCGACGACGAGTTCCGCGCGGCCTACCGCCAGTCGCTGACCGACATGACGCATTACGCCCTCGAGCGGTACAACCCCGAGGCCGTCGTGTGCGTCGGCATCCCGTTCGGCCACACGCGCCCGCAGTGGATCATCCCCTACGGCGGCTCGATGATCCTCGACGGCGCGGGCCAGGCCGTGTACGCGGACTACCGCTAGCCAATCCCGAAACGCTCACCTAACTTGTCAGAATCCGGCCCTCAGGGGCCGAAATTGACAATTTAGGTGAGCGTTTCGCGTGGTCGGTGAGCGTTTCACGTGGTCGGTGAGCGTTTCGTCGCCGCGACCGGCTAGAGGAACCGCTCGGTGAAGCGTTCGCCCGGGACGACCGTGGCGACCTGGTCCGGGTCGATCGTTTCGCCCGATTCCTCGTTGTATTTCTCGATCGCCTCGCGCGAGTGGTCCGCGCCGGCCATGAGAACCTCGACGACCCCGTCGGGCGACCAGTAAAAGACCTGGCGGGACAGCATTCCGCCGGGTGCTTCGAAGCCGTTTTCGGGCGAGAGGATCTGGACCAGCTGCGCCAGCGCCATGACGTCGCCCAGCGCCGAGTCAGCCTGAGGCACCTTCCACAACAGCGCGTGGCGGTTGGGGATGGCGAACAACAGCCCGTCGGGCGCGTCGACCTCCTGGTCCTCGAGGAAGCCCGGAATATCAACGATCTTCGACGCCAGATAGAGCGAGTCACCGCTGGCCACCATGACCCCGTTTTCCTCGCTGACGCTGTCGATCGGCTCGGCCACGGTGTTCGCCTCGCCGTGGGCAAACAGTTCGTCGACGCCCAGCGCCAGCTGCTCGAGGACGGCGTCGGTCACCGTCCCCACACGGTCGGGAAAGTCAAGCGCCAGCGCCTCGACCAGGCCGTCCTCCAGCGGCCGCGCGTAGGACAGGCCGTCCAGGTAGTCGGCGGGCACCACCCGCGCGCGGACAATCCCCCGCAGTTCCGACGCGGGAATGTCGGCGGCGCCCTTGCGTGTGCCCAGCTGAACGGCGAAATCGGCCCAGCGGTCCAGGTGGTCCTGCCATTCGTTCATCGTCACCGACTCGAGGTCGGCCGCGACCGACTGGATCGGCAGGAAGGCTCCGTTGCCGAAAACGAGCCGCTTATCGCCGTCAACGATGGTGGGAGCGACCGCGATGTCGTGCTTCTCCAGCTCGTCAAGGATGTGCCCGGTCGCAATGTTCTCGATCTCTTCATGGGTGAAGGCCCCCACCCCCGGCTCGGATCCGCAACTTTCGTCCGGCGTTTCCCGCGCATTCTTCGACGACATCGCGCCCTCCCTCTTTTTCGATCGTGTAGCCATCGTGCCACAGGCGCGGGCGCGGAGGTCGCCGTGACAGGCGCCCGCGTCTACCTACTGCGGGCCCCGCCCTTCCGACGAGCGCCCCGGCCTATGACTGTTATGAATTTGGTGATTTGCCGTGAAAACGGCCGCAGACACGGGCCCGCCCGGGAAAGATCGCGCGCGATACGCGCTTTCTCGCCCGGGCGAGCATCCCACTCTGCGGCGTCTAGAGTTTCGCCTCGATCTTCTCGGCGATGCCGGCGTCGATGTTGCGCCAGTACTCAAGCGTGTTCGTGATGACCGGCTCTTCCATGTCGAAGTTCGTCATGAGGCCGGCGACGGTCTCGACCAGCTCGTCACGCTCGGCGTCGGTGTGCACCTTTGTCACCAGCGTGTGTGCCTGGCCGAAGTCGTCGTCCTCGGCGTGCAGCGTCTGGGCGGTGCGGATCAGCTCGCCGTCAGCCATCCACGACGCCTCGGCGCCCTCGCGACAACCCGCGGCGAAGTCCCGGCCGTACGAATTCGGCGCATACGTCGGCGCAGACCCCGCGTGCTCGTAGGCCATCTGGCCGTCGAACGTGTAGGGGTTCGTCGCAACCTGCGGCCGGTTGACGGGCAGCTGCTCGAAGTTCGCCCCCAGGCGGTTGCGGGCGGCGTCGTTGTAGGCGAAGACGCGGCCCTGCAGCATCCGGTCGGGCGACAGTCCCGTACCCACGACGGTGTTCGAAGGCGAGAATGCGGCCTGCTCGATCTGGGCGAAGAAATTCTCCGGGTTCTTGTCCAGCGTGAACTTGCCGATCGTCACCAGCGGGTAGTCGGCGTGCGGCCACACCTTCGTCAGGTCGAACGGGTTGAACCGGTAGTCCTTCGCGTCGTCATACGGCATGAGCTGGACCTTCACCGTCCACGACGGGAAGTCGCCGTCGGCGATGTGGTTGAACAGGTCCTCGCGGTGGATGTCCGGGTGGTCGCCGCCGATCTCGTTCGCCTGCGCGCCGGTGAGGTTGCGAACGCCCTGGTCGCTGATGAAGTGGTACTTCACCCACGTCACCTGGCCGTCGCCGTTGACCCACGAATAGGTGTGCGACGAATAGCCGTTCATCGTGCGGTAGCTGGCCGGAATACCGCGCGGGCCCATGAGGTAGGCGACCTGGTGCGCCGTCTCCGGCGACAGCGACCAGAAGTCGTACTGCATATTCGGGCTGCGCAAGCCGGAACTCGGCAGGCGCTTTTGCGAGCGAATAAAGTGCGGGAACTTCATGGGGTCGCGCAGGAAGAACACCGGGGTGTTGTTGCCGACGAGGTCGAAATTGCCCGCGTTCGTGTAGAACTTCAGGGCGAAACCGCGGACGTCACGCCACGTGTCGGGGCTGCCCAACTCGCCCGCGACGGTTGAAAAACGCGCGAGCATCGGGGTGACACGGCCCTTTTGCAGGAAATCGGCCTTCGTGTATTCCGACACATCCGCAGTAATTTCCAGGTGCCCAAACGCGCCCGATCCTTTAGCGTGCGGTTTACGCTCCGGGATATTCTCGCGGTTGAAATGAGCCAGCGTGTCGATCAAGTGGGTGTCTTGCAAAACGATTGGCCCGTTAGGGCCCACCGTCAACGAATACTCGTCGCTGGACGCCGGCGAACCGTTGCTGTTGGTCGAGGGCGTGTGCGGATCGATGGTCATAAAGCCTCCCAAATTCTGTCGTTATCGCCAGGCATGTGGCTGCTGTCACTTCCAGGCTTACTGAGATGACGCCGTGTCACAACCGGAGGCACAGGCGCCCCCGCCGCCCTCCTTTTGTGGTGCGACGCTGCGGGAATCTCGGCGTTTTAGGCCGCGCGGGCAGGTGGTAGAGATGTCCGTATTACGCACGGCATCTCGGGGAATTACGTGAGGATTTCGGGACACAAATCCGCCGGGAAGGCGCCGCCCTGCCGAGGCGACTAGACTTAACGCGCACTTCACCCTTCGCCGACGTTGCCGGGAGGACGACATGGCCGACCACACCTACTCGATCAGCGAGGCCGCCAAGCAGCTGGGCATGGCGCCCTCAGCACTACGGTTCTACGATCACGAGAACCTCATCCCCACCCTGCAGCGCACAGCCGGCGGGGCTCGGCGATTTAGCGACGACGATATCGAATGGGTCCGCTATATCGAGCGCCTGCAAAAGTCCGGCATGCCGATTCGCGAAATCAAAGAATACGTTTCGCTTTATCGCGAGGGCGATTCGACGATCGAGGAACGCCGCCGCATTGTCGAGGCGCGCCGGGCCGCGGTCGAGCGGCAGATGGAGGACCTGCACACGACCCTTGACTACATCACCTACAAGTGTTGGTTTTACAAGGTCGCAGCCGAATCGGGCACCTGCGAGACGCCCCGCCAGATGCCATTCGACGAACTGCCGCCCGACATTCGCCGAATCAAGGAAGCGTGCGGGATCCACCGCTACTAACCGACAACGTGCAACGTGACCGACGTCACGTCGATGTGGCGCAGCAGGGCTTGCGTTCAAGTGAACTTCATAGGGTGTGATCGTGACATGACTAATCGTTCAACCATTGTTTTGCTGTTCCACCCCAACCGCTCTGCCTCGCGCGTCAACGCCACGCTGGCGGCCGCCCTCGACGGCCTCGAGGGTGTCACCGTCCGCGACATGTACGCCCTCTACCCCGACGGCCGGATCGACGTGGCCGCCGAGCAGGCGGCGATCGCCGACGCCGACCGGATCGTCCTCCAGTTCCCCATGTACTGGTATTCGACGCCGCCGCTGCTCAAGGCGTGGGAGGACGACGTCCTCACCTACGGTTGGGCATACGGGTCGACCGGGACCGCGCTGCACGGCAAGGAACTGCTGGTCGCGGTGTCGCCCGGCGCCGCCGCCGAGAACTACACGCGCGACGGGGCGTTCGGCTACACCGTCACCGAGCTGCTGCGGCCGCTGCAGGCGACCAGCAACCTCATCGGCA
This sequence comes from uncultured Actinomyces sp., assembly GCA_900545825.1. Lineage (GTDB taxonomy): Bacteria > Actinomycetota > Actinomycetes > Actinomycetales > Actinomycetaceae > Nanchangia. The sequence continues at coordinate 28,105 of URAS01000012.1, read as the reverse complement.
CGACGTACCTGGCGCCGTTCGTCACGGCCGGCTCGATGAGCCTCAGCGACGCCGCGCTTGCCGATGCCGCCCGCGATTACGCCGCGGCCGTCACGTCGGATCGCCCGACCCTCGGCGCGCTGGAGTAAGCCATGTTCGTCGTCGCCATCACCATCACGAATCCCGGCGAAGGAAACGACGCTGACCAGCGCCTTTCCGCCCACCGCGCGTGGTTCACGCGGCATTTCGACGAGGGCGACTTCATCCTCGTCGGGCCCCGGACCGACCGTGAGGCGGCCGGCGTCCTCGTCGCTGACCTACCGGATCGGCCGACGCTCGATCGCGTCCTGTCCGAGGACGCCTTCTGGCCCGACCGGGCAACCTACGAGGTCGCCGAGTTCGACGCGAAACTCCGCCGCTAGTCGGTGTTACTGCTGGTCCCCGCGCCCCGCCACGTCCTCGGCGGTAGGCGCGGGGGCCGGACGCCGCCCGGCCTGGTCGACTGCGGGCTCGGCGGGCTGGCCGGCTGCGGGCGTCGGCGCCGCGGCCGCATGATGCGGGGTCGTGGCCGGTTGAGCCGACCATTCCCGCACGGCTTCGCGGATGGCGTCGGTACGGCTCAGCTGCTCGCGCCGGGCGCGGGACAGCAGATTCCCCAGCTCATCCTCGGTCAACCGCGCGATGATGACCCGCGACGCCTTGTCGGTGCGCCCCGTGCGCAGGACCGGTCGCTCCCCTTCTTCCTCGGGCGGAATCTGCGCCGCCGCGGCAGGCGAAAGCGGCCTGACCTGCGGCGTCGGCTCGGGCTGCTGAGTGCGCGCACCGTCCTGTTCAATCGGCTCGGGCGCGTTGGCATCTTTGATGTCTGATTGACTCACGCGCCCCATCGTATTCCGCGCCCACCCGTCCCGCCCGACAGGCCCTCGGCAGACACTCGATGCGCTCCGCGCGACGCTGGCGACCGGCGACGACTGTCGCGCGTTCCCGTTCGTCGGCATCCGGGTGATCCCGGTCGACGAGCTGCCGACCCATCGGCGTCAAACCGCCGCTGACCTGCTGCGACTAGTCGTCCTCAGGCTTGCGCGCGTGAAACAAGACGACGGTCGCGATCAGCCAGAGGACGATCATGATCGCCAAGGTCCACGGCGTCACCGGCTCCCAGTTCGCGCCGTGCTGCCCGACCCTCGCCGCAACACTAAGCAGGCCCGCCGAATAGAGGCTGTAGCCGCCAATAACCAGTGCAGCAATCCAACACACGGTGATCCGGACTTTTGCCGATGTGGCGAGCGCTTGATCCGTCAGAATATGCCCGAAGGCGGCGACGAGAAATGCCAGGGAAATCGCCCATCCGAACGGCAGGAACCAGAACGACGCGACCGCCGGCAGCGGCCAGAGTGCCGCAATATAGTCACCAACAATGCGTCGACTATCGGGGGTGTCGCTCACGGAAACGGCTTCCTTCGTCGGACGGGGGCTGACGCCTCGAGTGTATCGGAGAACGCCGTGGATGTTCCGACTCATTCGGCCTTTCCGGCCCCGCCCACAGCGACGCATTTAGGTCATGCTAAGATCGGGGCGACCTACGCCGCGTTTTCGGCGTCGATCCGCGGATATCACCGAAAAGGAACGCATGGACACTCACCTGTTGCCGCGAACACCCGTCACCGCGATCGGCGCCGCGCTGCGCGCGCCGGACGGCATGGCCGACGGGGAGGTCGTGACGATTGACGGGGTCGCCATGGTGTGCCAGACGTTCACCTGGCGGCGGCGCCAAGCGGGCACCCACGTCATGCTTTACCTCGAGGGTTTCGTCGACAATCACCGCGGCAACATCGTGCCGGCGCTCATGGAGCCCGTCGATCACTGCCCGCCGAGCCGCCACATGCCCGGCACCGAACCTCCGCGCGAGACCGCGGAAAACGGCGCCGACATGCGCAAACGCGTGTTGTTGCCCGCGGACGGCACGATCGCGTATGCGTTCGTCGAGGACGCCACCCTGCCGCCCGACGCCGGGGCGCAACGCTCCGGTTGGCTGCGAGTGCGCGACCTCGCCCAGCCCGACGCCGCGGCCGACGAACGGATCATCTCCGGCGCGACCAGCCTGTTTAGCGTGTGGCGTGGACCCGAGGCGCCGGCCCCCATGCGGTTCCCTGCGCCCTTCGACGACCTCGATGACGGCGGTGCCGGTGCGGCCGAGGACGGCTGGACGCTGGTTCACGACACGCGCGATGCCCGCGACGCCGAGCCAACAAACGCCCGGGCGGACGCCGAATCCGGGCGCGACTACTGGATGTGGGGGCGGCCGGATGCGCGGTGGTGGGTAGTGCTGCACGACGGGCAGACGTGGTGGCGAAACCGGCTGGGCCACGCCCTCGGGGCCCTGGGGCGCGAGGACGTCGCGGTCGTCGCGGTCGATTCGGGTTCGATGGCGCAGCGTGCCGCCGACCTCACTGACCCCGAGCGGGCGACCGCGCTGACCGCACGCGCCCTCGCCATCGCCGGCGACTATGCGGAACATCCAATCGCCCCTGACCAGGCAATCTGTTCGGGGCAGTCGTTCGGCGGGCTGGCCGCGCTGTCCCCGCTGGTGACGGGCGCGGGGCTCGCTGACACATGCCTGGCCCAGTCGCCCTCGCTGTGGTTCGGCAACCCCGACGGCCGCGGCGGCCCCCACATGCGGCTGGCCGCCAGCCAGGACCTGCGCGGGCGAACGATCTCGATCGAGGTCGGCGCGCACGAGCACCCGATGACGACGAACGCCCTGCGGTTTGCCGAGGTCGCCGAAGCCAACGGCGCCACCGTCCGGATCAACCAGTTCCGCGGCGCACACTCGACAGCGTGTTGGCGAGACCGGCTGCTCGCGTTCCTCGCGAATCTGCCGCGCTGACGCCCACGTTCTGGGGTGCGTCGCCTGCGGGTGTCGGTCGCCTGGTGAACGCGCGCCGCCTGCGGGTGCCGGTCGGCCGCGAGCGCCCTAGAGTTCGGTAGTGGAGAAATCGCAGGAGGTCGCTATGTCTCTACCGTCGCGCTTGAGCCTCGGGCCGCTGCCCGACGACGTCCATTCCGCCCTGCAGGGGATCGCCGCGAATCCGCTGGTCCCGGGACGAAACGCGACGCCGGTAGCCGTCGAGATTCCGTTCACCGGCGCCACGCTGGGGTATGTTGCGGCGGGCGACGAGGGCGACGTCGACGAAGCGATCGCGCGGGCGCGCGTGGCGCAGCGGCAGTGGGCACGGACCGGCTGGGCGCAGCGGCGACGCGTGTTTTTGCGGTTTCACGACCTCGTCCTCAGGCACCGCGATCTGCTGACCGACATCATCCAGCTGGAGACGGGTAAGGACCGGGTTTCCGCCCTCGACGAGGTGTACGACGTCGCCATTAATGCGCGCTATTACGCCCGAAACGCCGAGCGACTGCTGGCCGATCAGCGCGTCCCCGGGGCGCTGCCGGTCGTGACGAAGACGCGGGTGCAGCGCGTGCCGCGCGGCATCGTCGGGCAGATCAGCCCGTGGAATTACCCGCTGGCGCTGGGTATTTCCGACGCGATTCCGGCGCTGCTGGCCGGCAACGCCGTCGTCGCGAAACCCGATTCGGCCACGCCGTTTACCGCGCTGCTTGCGGCTGGTCTGCTGCGCCGCGCCGGCCTGCCCGAGCACGCCCTCCAGATCGTCACCGGGTCGGGCCGCGAAGTGGGCGCCGCCCTCGCCGAACGTTGCGACTATCTGATGTTCACCGGCTCGACGCGGACCGGGAAGGAGCTGGGGCGGATCGCCGGAGGCAGGCTGATCGGGTATTCGGCGGAACTGGGCGGGAAAAACCCGATGATCGTGGCCGCTGACGCCGATCTTGACCGGACGATTCCCGCGGCGCTCAGCGCATGTTTTTCGAACTCGGGGCAGCTGTGCGTGTCGATCGAACGGATTTACGTCGAGGCGGGGGTGTATGACGAGTTCGAGCGGCGTTTTGTCGCCGCGACCCGGGCGATGCCGCTGGGGAACACGCTGGCGTGGAACTACCAGATGGGGTCGCTGGCCGGGCAACAGCAGCTGGATACCGTTCAGCGGTTTGTCGCCGACGCGGTCGACAAGGGCGCGCGCGTGCTGACGGGCGGCGACCGCGTGCCCGAGCTGGGGCCGTATTTCTACACGCCCACCGTGCTGGCCGACGTGCCCGAGGACGCCCTCTTGCGCACCGACGAGGTGTTCGGTCCCGTCGTCTACCTCGAGAAAGTACCCGACCTCAAGCAGGCAGTTCGGCGGGCCAACGACACGCGGTATGGGCTCAACGCGTCGGTGTTCGCGGCGCCGCGGACCGCGCAGAGTATCGCGCGCAGGCTGCAGGCGGGCAGCGTGACGATCAACGACGGCTATGCGGCGGCGTGGGCGTCGATCCATGCGCCCTCGGGAGGCATGAAAGAGTCCGGCGTCGGCCGCCGCCACGGCGCCGAGGGCATCCGCAAATACACCGAGACCCGCACCGTTGCCGAACAGCGGCTTGTCTCGATGCGCGGGCCGGAGGGCGTCGATCGCGGCCATTACGCCCGCGTCGCAGCGACCGCCCTCCGGCTGGGCAAGCACCTGCTCTGACGCGCCAGACCCAGTTGACTTGGGCCCAGGAGGCTTGGTCGGGCGCGGTCGGGGAGGTCGCCAAGCAGGCTTCGGAGTCGCCTGCGGCGGTGGCCCCCCGACCGCACCGCCCTCCGCACCGACCGCGGACCGTCCTAGTGGCGCCCTCGCGCAGCAGCCCACTGGGCGAGGGCCTCGTTCAAATCCACGCGCGTCATCGAACCGGGCAGCATCGCGACGTTCTTCGCCGGGGACTGCATCCACATCGCGCGCAGCGCCACCGAATCCGGCATGACCATGCCGGTGCGTTCCATCAGCGCTTCCATGATCGGCGCGCCGGTCGGGTCGTCGAGCCATTCCTGCAGGGTAGAGAACTCGTTGAGCGGCGGGCGTTTGCCGTCGTCAGCCAGGTCAACGCCGACTTCGGCGACGATGTCGCGACTCGACCGGCCCACCTCGATGACGTACGTGCCGCCCTCGACCTTCCAGTCGTGCAGTTGAACCTGCCAGTAGGCGAAAGCCCGCTGGTCAAGCACGATTTCAACGGTTTGGCTCTCGCCGGGAGCAAGGTACACCTTGGCAAACCCCTTGAGCTCGTGACGAGGCCGCTTGACCCCACCCGTTTCGGGCCGGACGTACACCTGGACGACCTCGGAGCTGGCGACGTCCGAATCGTTCGTCACCGTCGCGGTAACGGTGAAATGGCCGGGAGTGCCCTCGTCGACGCACACGTCACCGATCGTCGTGTGGCCATACGACAGGCCATAGCCGAACGGATAGCATACGTCGGCGCCGACGCTGTCGAAGTAGCGGTAACCCACATACAGGCCCTCACCGTACCTGGTCACTCCATTTTCACCGGGGAAGAACAGGTTCGCGGGAATGTCCTCCAAACGGTTCGGGATCGTCTCCGCCAAGCGGCCCGAGGGCGTCACGTCGCCAAACAGCAGATCACGGGTCGCCAAGCCGGAGTTCTCCCCCAGCAGCCACGTTTCGATAATCGCGGCCGGCTTGTTCTTCCACGACGCCATCTCAACCACCGCACCGTTGGAGAGGACGACGATAACCCGCGGATTAACGGCAACGATCGCGTCGAGGAGGGCCAGCTGATTCGCCGGCATCGCTAACGTCGTGCGGTCAAAGCCTTCCGATTCGTGGTACGCCGGCAGGCCCAGCATCGCAATGACGACCTCGGAGTTTGCCGCAACGTCGCGCGCCTGGGCGAGGAGCGCCTCGTCGCGGAAGCCGTTGAGACGATCCCGCGCGGTTTGGGCGAAAACGGGCTCGTCGACGGTGACCATGGCGAGCGAGCGGTGGCCGTGCTCGGCCAGGTAGGCCGCCTGGGTCGCCCCGATGTAGTGGTCGCTGCCGCTCAAATATTCGACGACGTCGATGACCGGCAGCCGCGCCGCCTTCGCCGCCCTCCGGTCGTCCGCGCCGAGGGCGCCCGGTCGGCTGCTGGCTGTTGGCGCCCACGTCCGCTCCTGTCCACCGCGTTCTGCGACTCCGGCTCGTCTCGCCGGCCGGAATCGCGCCCTTTCTTCGTCACCCCCAGAATGGCGAGGGCGTCGGCGTGCGACTGGCGGGGAGGTCGCCAAGCAGGCTTCGGAGTCGCCTGCGACGGCGCCCTCCCCGCCCGTGCCATGCCGGCTCACCCCTCACCCGAAACGCTCACCGCTTAAGCGAAACGCTCACCTGAATTGTCATTTCCAGGCCCTCGAGGCCGGAATTTAACAATTGAGGTGAGCGTTTCGGGTTTATGGTGAGCGTTTAATCTCCGCGCCGGCCATACGCGATGACGCCGACGATCGCGCTGTGATCGGACGCCTGAGTATCGACGTATGCGCTGGTCACGACGGTATTGTTGGCCGACACGAGGATGTGGTCGATATGCGCACGCAGCGGCATCGGCGCCGAGTTCGGCCACGTGCCGCCGATCGCCCCAGGCACGGAATCGTGAAAACCCCGCAGCCGCGAAAAGTCGCCGTGATACCGCTGGGCGTTGAAATCACCGGCGACGACGAGGGAATCGCCGCGGCGCCCCTCCAGATACGTGCGGATTGTCGACAAATCACCGCGCCATGCCGGCATCAGTCCGGGCAGCGGCGGCGCCGTGTGGAGGCCGATAATATCGGGCAGCCGCGAATCGTCTGCTGTTGGCGTGAGCATGAGCGTCCCGAACGTCACCAGCCCTTCGTCCTCGACGCGATAGTCCCCGAAAGCGCGGCGGACAATAATCGATACCGGCGCGATTTCGCTGCCCGAGGTCGACGTGAAGATCTGGTAGTCGCGCGGGTTTTCGCCCGCGTCACGCAACAGCCTCGATAACCGGGTCGTGTGGCCAATGCGATAATCCCCCATCTCCGGCAGAACGAGGACGTCGGGATGATACCGGCGGAAAAACTCGCGAAAATCGGCGGGGCTTTCCCGGTCCTCGGTATTCCATTCGAGGACGGTCATCCGGTAGGAAGTCGATGCCGCGTCGGTAGGATTCGGCCGCGCACCGCCCTCGAAAACAAGGGCACCACTGAGTACCGTCGCCATGAGGACGACCGCGAGCGCGGCGGCACGTGCCCGCGTGACGCGATGCCCCTTGTCGGCACGCGTCAGCAGCATGATGATCGCCACAACCGCGGCAACCGCCGTGACGATCAAGAGGACCACGGGGAACGCGAGCGCCTGCGCGAGGACGGGTGCCGTCGTCACCGCCCGCGCGACTCCGAGCCGCCCGGCCAGCAGCGCGGCACCGGCGAGGACACCGCTGAATGCGGCGATGACCAGCGCCGACGCTGCGACAACCTGTCTCACCGTCACCCCCGCCGCCACCGATGCGTCCTCTGTCCGGTCAGCGTAACACCGCCGGGCCGGCCGCCCTGCCCGGATGAACGTGGTCAAAAAGGTCACGTTCACCGATCTGGGCCCTTCACCGTGATGAAAGCGGAGGAAAGGATCACGTTCATCGAGGGGCGCATCGGGTCTTAGCATGACGTGAAATCATCCCCCACCTGCTCCCCAAAGGACCTCGCATGTCTCACCGCCCCGACACACCCGCACCCGCACCTGCGCCTGCAGCGTCCGCGCCAGCAGCGCCGATGCCGCCGGCAAAGCCGCCTCGACAGGGCCGGTGGAGCAGGTTTAACAGCAACCACGTTCCTCGGATTAAAGTCGGACTGACCTGCCTGGCGATTGGATTTATCGTCGGCGCCCTCGCTTTCGTTTTCATAAAACCCAGCATCCCGGGCATATTCGCCAGCGAAACCCACGAAGATAATCGCCAGATTCTCCAGGCGGTGACGCGGCAGCAGAATATCGAACTGCTGAAAGTCCGGGTCCAGGGGATCGCCGAAAAGGACAGCCAGGCGAAGTTTATGGGCTACAAGGTTCCGGGCGCTAACCGGGCACTTTACCTCCAGTATGCCTACGGCATTCAGCTGGGGATCGACGGCTCGCAGGTCCAGATCAAGCGGGTCGGCGAGGACCACTATCGCCTGACCATCCCCGCTTTTAAGGTGCCGGGCCACAGCAATATCGACCTCAAGAAGGCGGTCGAAAAGAACGGCGCAATCAGCCTCGTCGCCCCCCCGAAATTGACGCCGCCGAAATGGCCAGCAAGATCCTCAGCGAGGACGCCGAAAAGAAGCACATCGCCGACAACAGGGACGCCCTCCAGCAGCAGTCGAAGACGTTCTACGACAGCATCATCCACGCAATCAACCCGGACGCAAAGATCGACTACGACTTCGCAAAGTAGTCGCACCCAGCATCCGCGGGCGTCCGCGGTCAGCCGATCGGCGCCCCGACCCCGGCCCCGGCGGCCGCAGCCGCATCCTCGTCGCTGACGCCGTGCTTCCGGGCGGGCGGAGAGACGATCACTGCGCCCCCCACACGCTGACGGCAGCACGAATGGCGGCCGAACGGTTCAGGCCTTCGCGGTCCGCCGACAGGGCCAGGCGACCACCGCGGATGTTGCTGACGATGGCCTCACCAGAATAGGTCAGGATAGGCTTAGTCGCATCATGATCGTTCTTCGGCAGCGGGTTTTGCCGCCGCACGCCGCGAAGGCGACCTCGACCCCTACCCAACCCAGACGCTCCCTCCCCCAGATCAATCCCCGACCAGAGATCACGTCTGCCGGATAGCGTGAAAGCCCGGAAATGAGGCCAACAATGACGTTCACCGACGAACTCAGCGAGTTTAATGCCCGGCACCACTTTCACCAATGCCAGGTCGGTGGCACCACATTCGATTACCTCGAAACCGGCCCCGAACACGAGCGGACAATCATGCTGCTTAACGGCGGAATGAATTGCGCGCTCATGTGGTACAAATACCTCGACGCACTGGCCGACGATTACCGCGTGATCGCGTTCGATTATCCGCGGACGCTCACCACCAGCGACGCCGTTGCCGACGGTTGCGTCGACCTCATGCATGCGTTAGGCGTCCAGCGGGCCGTGTTCGTCGGGGCCAGTTATGGCGGGATTCTTGCGCAGGTGATTGCTCGCAGGCATCCCGAGGCCGTCGCCGGCCTGGCCCTGTTTGCGACCGTCGGATTCACGGCGCGCACCCGCTCGCGGTTACGTCGCCGCTATTGGATGTTGCCTGCTCTGCTGTGGTACATGGGCTGGTGCAACTATGACCGCTACAAAGGCTGGGCGCTAAAAATGACCGTCCGCTCGTGCAATGCGCAGAGCCCGGCCGAGCGTCAATACGTCGAGGACATGCTCACCGAAATGTTCCGCGATTACACGCGCGAAAAGGATCAACACATTACCCGGGTGATCTTGGACCTTGGATTCGTCGCACCGATTACGCCGGAGGAATTGCGCGACTCCGATTTTCAGCGTTCCGGGCGAGTGCGAATCATCTTGCCGCGCGACGACCTCTTCAAGGCCGAGGACCACCGCTCACTGCTCGAGCTCTTTCCCCACGCCATCGTCACGCGCGTTGATGGCGGGCACCTCAGCAGCGAATTCGACGTCGACACTCACGTCAACGCGATCCGTGCGGTGTGCCAAAACGCCTGGTAGGCGCCCTGACTCACGACCCAATCAAGCACCCCTGACGCCGCTCGAGGACGGCGCCCTCACCCCCCCCACGAGCACCCCGTTCTGGTATTCGAGGACGTCACGCAAGAGCACACGTCGATGGCGACCGCCAGACGCGCGCTGGAACGGCAGCTTGCCGTCCTCCATCAGCTTCACGAAGGCAGGACAGCTGATCCCGAGCATATCCGCCGCCTCTTGAGAGGTAAGGCTGTGACCATCAGGCCTGGTCGTTGCGGTCTTATCCTGAGTCAGCACGTCAACGGCCTCGCGAGAAGATAGGAGATTCTGCGGCTAACCGCGTGATTGAGGGGTCGCTACCAGGCGCCGCTGCCGGTTCGTTGGAGCGGGTGACGGGAGTCGAACCCGCCTCTACAGCTTGGGAAGCTGTCGTTCTACCGATGAACTACACCCGCAGGCGCAAAAGCCTCACCCAGCATACCCTGTCCGCCGAGACCCCACCAAACCGGTCCACAGCCACCGCCAGCCGCCAGCGACACGCCACCAGAACCCGCGGGCCCCACCAACGCACGCCCGCCCGCACGCCCCGCGCCAAGCCCCACCAGCCCCCACCCTCACGCCCCACCCCGTGCCGTGAGAGACTCGCATCAGCCCGTCCTCGCCGACCAGAAAGGCCCGCCGTGTCCCGCCTCATCGTTGCCGCGATCGTCGTCGGCGCCGACGACACGATCCTCGCCAGCCAGCGCGCATACCCCGAAAGCCTCCGCGGACTTTTCGAGTTTCCCGGCGGCAAGCTCGAGGACGGCGAAACGCCGCGCGCCGCCCTCGTCCGGGAACTGCGCGAAGAACTGAGCGTCGAGGTCGACCTTGGCCCCACCCTCCCCAACCCCGACCGGGAGGACGGCCTGTGGCCGATCCTCGCCGGACGCGACATGTGGACGGCGTGGGCTCGGCTCGCCCCGCGCCACACGCCCCGGCTCACCGACTCGCACCTCGCCCACGTGTGGCAGCCGCGCGCCGCCCTCGCGGACCTCCCGTGGCTGCCGCCGGACCTACCGATCGCCCGGCACATCGCGGCCACTCCCCCGCCGACGTGGACCCCGCGACATTATGCGGACAACTAGACAAAATCTGTCAGAAACTGCCAATATGTAAGGCATGCCAAAGATCATCGGTCAAAACCTCGCCGACCACCGCCAACAGATCCGGGAGCGCCTGTTCGCCGCCCTCGGCCGCCTGCTCCAAGAGCGGACGTTCGAATCGCTGACGATGGCCGAGATCGCTCACGAGGCCGGCGTGGGACGCACGGCCGTCTATAACCACTTCGACGACAAAGAGTCGCTGCTCCTCGCGTACGTCCAATACGAGACCGCCCATTACGCCGTCCACCTGCGCGAGCGCCTGTCTGAACTGTCGGATCCGCTGGCGAAACTGCGGGTCTACATCCGCGAGCAGCTGGTGCTGGGCGCGAAATACCACCTGGCGCCCTCGACGAACCTGCGCCAGCAGGTCTCGCCCCACACGATCCGCGAGCTCTCCGCGCACGGTCACGACATCGAGGCCGTCCTCTCGGCGATCCTCGAAGAGGCGATGCTTAGCCACCAGATCCCCAAGCAGAACCTCCTCGTCTGCATCTCGATGATCAACGGCTGCCTGGCAGGCCGACGGATGCCGACCGACCCGGCGTCGCGCGAATACATGATCCACGCCCTCCAGGCGTTCATTCTCCGCGGCCTCGGCGTCGACGCCGCACAGGCCCCATTCCCCGCGACTGAGGCATTTTTCGGCCGCCCCATCGCGATTACTCAGTCACCTTTCACCACCCCGGAAACCGAGACGTCGCTGGCCATGGGCCTGTGTCCTGTCCACCAACCGGCGTAGCGTGCGGGCCAAACGCGCGGCAGTTGACTAGGCTGGGACGGTAAGCGCTTTCCGAAAGGTACCCCGCATATGAGCCTCCACGACGATCTGCGCCGCGCCGCAGACCCCGCGACGCCGCTCACCGATCTGCAGGATCTGGCGCAGAACGTCCCCGAGGCGCGACCGGCCATCGCCGAGAACCCGTCGACATACCCGGCGCTGCTGGACTGGCTCGCCGAGTTCGAAGACCCGGACATCCATGCCGCCCTCGCCCGTCGCTCACGCACGGCGGCCGAGTCCTCCGCAACACCGCACCGCGGCACGCGCGGCGATTACGGCCGACAGGCCCATCGCGCGGACGACCGTTACGACCGCAACTACGACGAAGACGCGCGCCCCGGCTACGACGAGGACGCCCAGGGGTACGACTCCTCCGCCGACGGCCAGGGCGACCACGACTACTCGGCATACACGGACTACCGCGAGGACTACGGCCAGCGCGACGACTATCAGCGCGAGGGCGACAACCAGCCCCGCGACCAGCGCGACGACTATCAGCGCGAGGGCGACAACCAGCCCCGCGACCAGCGCGACTTCCCGCAGGCCGACCGCGCCGAGGACGGCGGGTGGGACCCGCAGGCGACGTCCTCGTGGTCGCCCGAACAATACGAGGACGACTGGCGCCCGGCCGCCAACGCGTCGCATAACCAGTGGAAGCCCGTGTCTGCCGCGACGGGTGTCGCCCCCGAGGAGCTCCAGGCGCGGAAGGCCAAGTCCGCCAAGCAGGGCTCGTTCTGGTCGCGCCCCAGCGGCGTCCTCACGATCATCGTCGCCGTTCTCCTCACGGTCATCATCGTCGTGGGCGGCATCGGCGGCGTCCAATACGCGCAGGGCAACCGCAGCTCGGGCCTCGGCGCCGTCGTCGCCCGGGCCCTGGGGAATACCGAACGCAAGCCCGTGTCCACACAGACCGTGGCGCCCGACGACTCGGACAACCCGGCCGCGTTCCAGCGCAGTGGCACCGACCGCGCCAAGCAGGCGCTGGCGCTGACCGACCAGGAACGCGTCGTCAAAGACTTCTCGAAGGAAGAGGAAGAGAACGCCAGCAACGAGGTGCGGCCCGTGCCCGCCGCGGCGTACACGGACATCACCGAGTTCCAGGTCGACTCCGGCGGCGTCGTCTGCGACATCAACGCCGGCCAGGCGCACTGCATCATCAAAAAGACGACCGGCGAATACGGCAACCACGGCGGCGCCCTCAGCCTGACGATCACCGCGGGCGGCGTCTTCGCCATGACCGATGCCGGACAGGTCGCGGCCGACCAGGGTTCGCAAAACGCCGTCCTCGCGGCGTCCGCGGCGGTCGCCCAGGGCACGATCGCCTGCCAGTCGTCCGGCAGCGCCGTCGAATGCTGGGACGCGACGACGGGCCACGGCTTCACCGCCGGCGGCGGCCGCGTCGGCCAGTTCTAACGCGCGCACCCCACCCGCGTGAACGTGATCAAAAAAGGTCACGTTCACCGATCTAACCGCATGAACGTGACCACATCGGACAGAAGGATCACGCCCACGGGCAGACGTATGCGGCGCCCTCCGAACCCGGAGGACGCCGCATACGTTTTACCCCTGCATACGGTTAGCTTTGCAGCTCCTTCGCCACCAGCTCGGCCAGCTCGATCGCGTTGAGCGCCGCGCCCTTGCGCAGGTTATCGCCGACGACGACGAACGCGAGGCCGTGGTTGCCCTCGACGGCCTGATCGATGCGGAAACGGCCGGCGAACGTCCCGTCCTTGCCAGCCGCGGCCAGCGGATTCGGCACGTCGACGCGCGTGACGCCCGGGGCCTCATCGATGACCTGGTAGACGCGCTCGAGGTCGACCGGCTTGGCGAACTCGGCGTTGACCGAGACCAGGTGCGTCGTGAAGACGGGGATGCGGATGCACGTGCACGAGGCCTTGAGGTCAGGGATGTGGAGGATACGCCGCGACTCGTTGCGCAGCTTCTGCTCCTCGTCCGTCTCCTCCGACCCGTCGTCGACGAACGACCCGGCCACCGGAACCGCATTGAACGCGATCGGCGCGACGTACGTCTTGGGCTCGGGGAACTTGACGGCTTCACCGTCGGTGACGAGGCCGCGCAGTTGCTCCGGCTCGGCCGCCGCAACGCCGTTGATTAGCTCGTCGACGCCGGCGCGGCCGGAACCCGACACGGCCTGGTACGTCGACGTGATGAGGCGGGTGAGGCCGAACTCGTCGTGCAGCGCCTTGAGGGCGGGCATCGCCGCCATCGTCGTGCAGTTGGGGTTGGCGATGATGCCCTTCGGGCGGTTGGGGATGTCGCCGGGGTTGACCTCGGAAACGACCAGCGGCACGTCGGGATCCTTGCGCCACGCCGACGAGTTGTCGACGACAACGGCGCCCGCGGCCGCGAACTTCGGCGCGTACTCGCGCGACGCAGCCCCGCCGGCCGAGAAGATCGCAATGTCGACGCCCGAAAAATCGGCGGTCGCGACGTCCTCAACGGTCACCTGCTGACCGCGATAGTCGAGCACCTGCCCGGCCGAACGCGCGGTCGCGAAAAAGCGGACCGACGTGGCCGGGAAATCCCGCTCGGCCAAAATGGTGCGCATGACGCGGCCCACCTGGCCGGTTGCGCCAACAACTCCCACACAAAGATCGCGGCTCATCGGCCCGTCCCTCCATAAACGACTGCTTCGGTTTCGGTGCTATCCAGGTTGAACTCCGTGTGGAGGGCACGGACGGCCTCATCCAGACGGTCGATATCGACGATGACGGAAATCCGGACCTCGGAGGTCGAAATCATCTCGACGTTGACGCCGGCCTTCGACAGCGCCTCAAAGAACCTGGCAGAAATACCCGGGTTAGTTCGCATACCCGCGCCCACGAGCGACAGTTTGCCGATTTCCGGGTTATAGACGATTTCCTGATAATCGAGGATTCCCTTCGCGGCCTCGAGCCGCTTGAGGACCTCTTTCGCGTCGCCACCCTGCAGGGTAAACGTAATCGTGTTGCGACCGGGCGTCGACGCAATATTCTGAACGATCATGTCGATATTCGCGTCGGCTGCCGCGACCTGCCGAAACAGCTCGGCGGCGGAACCCGGCTTGTCCGGCAAACCGACGACCGTAATCTTTTCCTGCGAACGGTCGTGAGCGATACCGGAGATAATGGGCTGTTCCACGTCTGACTCCTTTGTGTAAAAGCTGTCGGCAGACAGGTATCCGCTAAGTTTTGGCGAGGGATCGGACTGCGCAATCCACGTTCCCACTTTGTCCGAGAACGACGACCGCACGTGCAAAGGCACCTTGTAACGCCGAGCAAACTCGACGGCGCGCAAGTGAAGAATCTTGGCACCCGACGCCGCAAGCTCCAACGTCTCTTCATAATCGAGACGCCGCACCTGCGAAGCCTTCGGCACAATTCGCGGATCCGCGGTGAACATCCCGTCGACGTCCGTGAAAATCTCGCAGACATCCGCGTGGAGCGAGGCCGCGAGCGCCACCGCCGTCGTGTCGGAGCCGCCGCGGCCGAGCGTCGTCACGTCGCCGCGGTCGTTGACGCCCTGGAAGCCGGCGACGATCGCCACCGAGCCCGACTGGATGGCGCGGGCCACGCGTTCGGGGACCATGCCGGTGATCGACGCCTTGCCGTAGCGGGTGTCCGTGTGGATGCCGGCCTGGCGGCCCGTGTACGCATAGGCGGGGACGCCCAGGCGGGTAATCGCCATCGCCAGCAGCGACATCGAAATTCGCTCGCCGGCGGACATCAGCATGTCCATTTCGCGCTTGGGGGCGTCGGGGTTGAGCTCCTCGGCCATGTCGAGCAGCTCGTCCGTCGTGTCCCCCATGGCCGACACCACGACGACGGCATCGTGGCCGAGCCGGTGTGCATCGACGACGCGTTGGGCAACGCGCTTCAGCGCGGCGGTGTCGGCAACCGACGATCCGCCGTACTTTTGGACAATCAATGCCATGAGACGTCTTCCTTCACTGTTAACGTTTCGCCTGTGCACCCATCGTAGAGATCCCGGTGCCGGGGGCGGGAGAGTGTCTATAGTGTGGCTATCTGTCACCCAGGTCACGCCGCTGAGGGCGACTTTCACTCCTCGAGGGCGCCCTTAGTCCCAGATTTGTGCACACGATCTCACGTTTCCGACCCGGCCCCGCGATTCGGGTGCGGATACGCCTCGGGGCGGCCCACTGGGCCGCCCCGAGAAAAACCGTCCGCTGCCTAGCGCTCGGCGTGGCCTTCCTGGTAGTCGTCGGTCGACGACTGGTTCCACGAGAACATCTTGCGCAGCTCGCGGCCGACGGCCTCGATCGGGTGCGCCTCTTCCTTCTCGCGCAGCGCCTTGAACTCGGGGGCGCCCGCGTCCTGGTCGGCGATGAAGCGCTTGGCGAACGTGCCGTCCTGGATATCGTCGAGGATTGCGCGCATCGCGGCCTTCGTGTCGTCGGTGATGACGCGCGGGCCCGACACGTAGTCGCCGTATTCGGCGGTGTCGGAGCACGACCAGCGCTGCTTCGTGATGCCGCCCTCGTTAATGAGGTCGACGATGAGCTTGAGCTCGTGGCAGACCTCGAAGTAGGCGATCTCCGGCTGGTAGCCGGCGGCCGTCAGCGTCTCGAAACCGGCCTGGATCAGGTGCGACACGCCGCCGCAGAGGACGGCCTGCTCGCCGAACAGGTCGGTCTCGGTCTCCTCAGTAAACGTCGTCTTGATGACGCCGGCGCGGGT
This sequence comes from uncultured Actinomyces sp., assembly GCA_900545825.1. Taxonomy (GTDB): domain Bacteria; phylum Actinomycetota; class Actinomycetes; order Actinomycetales; family Actinomycetaceae; genus Nanchangia. Next base: position 11,938 of record URAS01000012.1, on the reverse strand, counting down.
GGCGCCCAGGCCCTTCGCGTAGGCCTTCGTCAGCTCCCACGCCTGGCCCGACTCGTCCTGCTCGACCGCGATGATCGCGGGCGTACCGTAGCCGGCCTCGTAGGTCGCGCGGACCTTGTGGCCCGGGCCTTTGGGGGCGACCAGGCAGACGTCGTGGCCCTCGCCCGGCTGAATGTAGCCGTAACGGATGTTGAAGCCGTGGGCGAAGAAGATCGCGGCGTCGGGCTTGAGGTTCGGGGCGATCTGCTCGGCGTACAGGGTGCGCTGCACCTGGTCGGGCGCGAGGATCATGACAATGTCGCCCTGGGAGGTGGCGTCCTCGATCGAGCAGACCTGCAGGCCCTGCTCCTTGGCCTTGGCCACCGACGACGAGCCCTCGCGGAGGCCGACGACCACCTGGACACCGGAGTCGCGCAGGTTGAGCGCGTGGGCGTGGCCCTGCGAGCCGTACCCGATAATGGCGACCTTCTTGTTCTTCAGCACCGAAAGGTCGGCGTCGGTGTCGTAGTAGATTTCAGCCACGAGTGTTCTCCTTCAGTTGATCGGTGATTGAGCGGGAGCCGCGGCCGATCGCCACGACACCGGATTGAACGAGTTCGCTCACCCCGTAGGGCTCGAGCATATCGAGCAGCGCCTCGAGCGTCTTGGTAGCGCCCACGCCTTGGATAACCAGCGAGTCGGGCTGGACGTCGACAACGTTCGCGCGGAACATCGCGGCGATGTCGGCGATCTCGGAGCGGGTGTGCGCGTTCGCCTTGACCTTGACGAGGATGAGGCGCCGCAGGACGGACTCCTCCTTGTCGAGGTCGACAACCTTGAGGACGTTGACCAGCTTGTTCAGCTGTTTCGTCACCTGCTCAAACGGCAGGGGCTCGGCGTGGACGCACACGGTGATGCGCGAAACCTCGGGGTGTTCGGTTTCGCCCACGGCCAGCGAGCGAATGTTGAAGCCGCGGCGGGTAAACAGCGCGGCGACGCGCGAGAGGACGCCGGGTTTGTTCTCGACGAGGACGGACAGGGTGTGCCGATTGTCTGCCATGATTCACTCCTCGTTGTCCCACACGGGCTGCTTGCCGCGCGCGTAAATAATGTCGTCGTTCGAGTGGCCGGCGGGAACCATCGGCCACACTTCCGCGTCGGGGTCGACGACGAACTCGATGACGACCGGCCGGTCGTTGATCGCGTTGGCTTTCTCGATGGCGGCGTCGACGTCCTCGGGGCGCGTCACCCGGATGGCGACGCAGTCGTAGGCCTCGACCAGCTTGCAGAAGTTGGGCACCGCGTTCTCGCCCGCGTCGTGGAGGATCGTGTTCGAGTAGCGGCCGCCATAGAACAGCGACTGCCACTGGTGAACCATGCCGAGGACCGAGTTGTTGAGCAGCGCCACCTTGATCGGGATGTTCTCGATGCGGCAGGTCGCCAGCTCTTGGTTCGTCATCTGGAAGCAGCCGTCGCCGTCGATCGCCCACACGGTCGCCTCGGGGCGGGCGACCTTCGCGCCCATGGCCTCGGGGATCGCGACACCCATCGTGCCCAGGCCGCCCGACGTGAGGAACGTCCGCGGCCGCTGGTGGTTGAGGAACTGCGCGGCCCACATCTGGTGCTGACCGACGCCGGTACAGAAGATCGTGTCGTCCGGCTGGAGGGCGCCCAGACGCTCGATGACGTACTGGGGCGCGATGACGCCCTCGGTCGTCGGATACGTCATGGGGTAGCGCGTCCTCACGTAGTCGAGGTGGTTGTACCAGCCCGTGAGATCCGGCGTTCCGGCGGCTTCCTGGGCCGCACGCAGCGCGGGGATCAGCGCCTGGATGCCCTCTTTGAGGTCGGCGACGATCGGCACGTCAGCGAAACGGTTCTTCGAGATTTCCGCCGGGTCGATGTCGATGTGGATGACCGTCGCGTCCGGCGCGAACGCGTTGACGTCGCCGGTCACGCGGTCGTCGAAGCGGGTACCGAGGGCGACCATGACGTCGCAGCGCTGCAGCGCCCTCACCGCGGCGACCGTCCCGTGCATGCCGGGCATCCCGTAGTTGTGCGGGTGGTCGGCGGGGAACGCCCCCATCGCGGTGAGCGTCGTGACGACCGGGGCGCCCGACAGCTCGGCCAGTTCGGCCAGCTCCTCGTGCGCCTGGGCGCGGAGAATACCGCCACCAACATAGAGGACGGGCCGCTGGGCGCCGGCCAGCACCTCGGCGGCCTGGCGGATCGACTTCTTGTGCGGCTTCGTCACCGGCCGGTAGCCCGGCAGGTCAATCGTCGGCGGCCACGAGAAATCGAGTGTGCCGGTTTGCGCCGACTTCGTCACGTCGACGAGGACGGGACCGGGTCGGCCCGTGCCCGCCAGATGGAAGGCCGCCGCCAGGGTCGACGGGATCTCGTCGGCCGCTTTGACGAGGAAGTTGTGCTTCGTCAGCGGCATCGACGCGCCGACGATGTCGGACTCTTGGAACGCGTCGGTGCCGATCGCATCCGCGCCCACCTGGCCCGTGATGATGACGATCGGAACCGAGTCGAGGTTGGCGTCCGCGAGCGCCGTCATGACGTTCGTCGCCGCGGGGCCGGAGGTGACGATCGCACAGCCGACCTTGCCCGACGCCAGCGCGTAGCCTTCGGCGGCGTGGCCGGCGCCCTGCTCGTGGCGGACGAGGATGTGGCGGAAATCGGCGGTGAAGATCGGGTCGAACGTCGGCAGGATGGCGCCACCGGGCAGCCCGAATACGTCGGTAACGCCCAGTGACTCGAGGGTGCGGACGATCGCTTCCGCGCCCGTAATTTTCTCGGTAAGGGGCGTCCCCGGGGGCCGGGGCACGGGGACCGGTGACTTCTTCGCCATGGTCGAACCTTTCATCTGTGGTGAGGACGGTTGCCGCATACGGGTAAAACAAACGCCCCAGATCGTGTCCGGGGCGTGCGTTTACCAGTGACCTGCATGGGTTCAGGTATGCGCCGCACTGCCCGGTAGGATAACCGGGACTACGAGTACGAGAATCTGCGAGCAAGTCGTCATAGTGCCGATGGTAGCGCACCGGCCAGTTGGCGACAGGGTGTCTCATCATGCGTAAATGACCCGAAAATGCAGGACTGGAGTCACAGACGATCTGACAGAAATCCTGAAAGAATGGCCTAATCAGTTCCGCGCAATGACGACGGAGGCCCCTCGCAGTGACGCACATATTTAAGTTCCTCGCCGAAAACCCCATCATGCTGCTCTTCCTCCTCATCGGGGTTGGCATGATCTTCGGCCACATCCGCATTCGTGGAGTGAGCCTCGGGGCTGCGGCAGTTTTGTTCTTTGCTATTCTCGTCTCGGCCATCGGCCACAGTATGGGCGTTGACCTGGTTCTTGACCCGGTCATCGGCACGCTCGGCCTCGCGTTGTTCGCCTTCGCGATCGGCGTGTCGTCGGGGCCAAACTTCTTCCATGCGTTGAAGTCATCGCTGTGGCCGATCCTCGCCACGGTCGTCCTCCTCATCCTCGCCGGTTTCATCGCCTACTACCTGGGCCACGGCGTCTTCAAGATGACCGTGTCCGAGGCGATTGGCACCTACGCTGGCGCCCTCACGAACACGCCGGCGCTCTCCGCGGCCGGCAAGGCGTCGGGTGACCCGGCGGGCGCGACAGTCGGCTACTCGATCGCCTACCTGTTCGGCGTCGTCGGCACGCTCGGTTTCTCGCTGCTCGCACTGGCCTACCGCCGGTCCGACACCGACACGCCGACCGCGCTGGACAACCGCACGGTCCGCGTCGAACGGCCCGACAAGCCGCGCATCGGCGACCTCGAGGCCGCCTACGGCGGGCGCCTCGCGTTCTCGCGTCTGCGCCGCGGCGAGACGGGCCCGGTGACCCGTCCGAAAGAGGACGACCGCCTCAACGAGGGCGACCTCGTGACGATCGTCGGCCCGAAAGACCTGGTCGCGCATGTGATCACCGACCTCGGGCACTCGTCATCCCACTCCCTCATCGAAGACCGCCGGTTCCTTGACTTCCGCCGCATCACCGTGTCGGATCCCAAGCTGGCGGGCCACTCGATCGAGTCGCTCGAGCTCGACCGTCGCTTCTCGGCCACCGCGTCGCGTGTGCGTCGCGGCGACACCGACATGATGGCCGAGCCCCGCCTGATCCTCCAGCTGGGCGACCGCATCCGCGTCGTCGCGCCGCGATCGCAAATGGCGGCGGTCACCAAGTTCTTCGGCGACTCGGCGAAAGGCCTGTCCGACATCAACCCGATCGCCCTCGGCATCGGCATGGCGCTGGGCATCCTCATCGGCGAGCTGCCGATCTTCACGCCGACCGGCGCGACCTTCTCGATCGGGTCGGCCGCCGGCACACTGATCGTCGGCCTGATTTTCGGCCGGATCGGCCGCATCGGGTCGGTCGTTACCGCGCTGCCCCACACGGCCACGCAGGTGCTCACCGAGCTGGGCCTGTTGATCTTCCTCGCCCAGGCCGGCACGAACGCCGGTTCGGCGATCGTCACGGCATTCACGTCGGGCGCGTGGATCAAGATGTTCGTCCTCGGCGCGATCCTCACGTCGTTCATGGGCCTCGGCCTCTACGTCATCATGCGGTTCGGCTTCGGCATGGGCGGCACCCGCCTGTCCGGCCTCATGGGTGGCTCGAACACCCAGCCGGCCGTCCTCGCGTTCGCCAACAACCGCACCGGCTTCGACCCGCGCGTCGCCCTCGGCTACGCCATGGTCTACCCGATGGCGATGATCACGAAGATCCTCGTCGCCCAGGTATTCGCCGGCATGTAACGGCGCGGCGTTCACCGTTTCGGACCGGCGGTTTCCCTCGTGGAGGCCGCCGGTTCGGCCTATCTGGACCGCGCGGAAGCAGAGTCTGCCGGATGATTTGCGCGAACCGTATGTGAGGGATGCCTTCGTCGCCCTATAGTCTCGTCAAGGGGGCCGCTCGAGGCGCCCTTGTGAATCCGCGACGAAACCGTCCCTCACGAAAGGAGTCCCGTTGCTGCCCCACCGCAGTATTACCTCCGACGTGCGGGAACGTAACGCCGCCCTCGTCTACTCGGTCCTCGAGGAATCCGACCAGGTGACGCGAGCCGACCTCAGTATCCAAACCGGGCTTGCCGTCGGGACCGTCCGGACGATCCTCGCCCAGTTCCTCGAGCGGGGCCTCGTCACGCCCCAGGGGGAACGCGCCGAAACCGGAGGGCGCCCGACCCACCTGTTCGCCCTCAACGCCCAGCGGGTCGCGGCGATCCTCGTCGCCGTCACCCGCGAAGGAATCGAGGCCGACGTCGTCGACCTCGCCACCCAGGTCCTCTGGCGCGGCCGGGTCGACATCAGTATCGACGCCGGCGACGCGTGGCGCCGCGCGATGAGTGACCTCGTCGCCGCCGCGCGCACCGAGGTCGTCGCCGCCTATCCGTCGACGCTGCCGGTCGCCGTCATCGTGTCGATCCCCACGCTGGTTGTCCAGTCCCGCTACGTCCTCGGGTCACTGACGGCGGCGCCGCCGCAGATGGACCTGGCCGCCGAGCTCGAGGACGCCGCCGGGCCCGGCGTCACCGTCATCGTCGTCAACAACGGGCGCCTGCGCGCCCTCGCGGCGCGCGAGCAGGCGGCGCGTGACCGCTCGTGCTACGTGGCCGCCCTCTGTTCGTCGGCGGACGGCGTCACCGGGGCGCTGCTCACCGACCTCACGGTGTTTCCCGGCGATCACGGGCTTGCCGGCGAGCTCGGCCACCTCGTCGTCGACCACCGCGGGCCGCGTTGCCGTTGCGGCGCCCGCGGGTGCCTTCACCAGCTGACGTCGACGGCCTCGCTCATTGACGCGGGCGGCCTCGGGGACGACCTCGTCAGGCAGACGGGCGGTCTCCCCCAGGCAGCGCCGGACGGCCTCGACGCCCTCATCGCGCACGCCGAGGACGGCGACCAGCGGGTCCTTGACGCCCTCGCGACCGCGGGGAACGCGCTGGCCGCGGCGGTCGCCACGCTGTCGAACGTCACCGACGTCGGCCTCGTCATCCTCGAGGGCGACTATGCGCGCCTCGAGCGGTGGCTGCGGCCCCCGATCGACGCCCTCATCGCCGAGCGCACACGCGTCAACCCCATTTTCAATCCGCGGGTTCTCTTCCGCACCGTCAGCGACCTCGATCTCCGCCACGCCGGCCTGCGGATCGCGCTCGACGAGTTCCGCGCCCACCCGCTCACCGTGCCACTCCTCGCCGAGCCCGCTCCCCTACCCGAGGGCTAGCGGATAGACGTGAGCGCCGGGCCCCACACGGGGACCCGGCGCTCATCTGCGTGTCAGCGGCTAGCTGCGCCGACGGCGACGCGACGCCAGGAGGGCGGCGCCCGCCATCACCGCGACGGCGGCGACGAAGCTGACGGCCGCACCCTGCGTGCCGGTCGTCGCCAGCCCGTCACCCGAGCCGCCAGTAGCGGCCTTCGAGGCGGCAGGACCCGTGCCCGCAGCGGGGTGGAGGACCACCGGCTGCGCCGAATCGCCGTCGCCCGACGCCGGCTTCTCGCCCGGGCCGTAGACGAGGTAGACGCCCGGAACCTCGCCGACCCACGTCAGCTTGCCGTTCTCCCACGTCGCCTTAACCGCCTGGAGGGTGCCGTTGGGCAGCTTGCGGTAGACCGTCGAGCCCTCGGGGGCCGCCGTCGACACCGTCGCCTGGACCGGCGCGAACCGCGGGTCGTGCGTCAGCGTGATCGTGCGCGGCGAGTCGCCGGTCTCGATGATCGTCACCTGGTCGTCGCCGCGGAACGGACCCGTCACCGTCGTGTCGCCGTGCGTGATCGTCCGGTTGCGGACGGTGATCGTCGCCAGGTACTCCTGCGAGACCTGCTTGCCGTTGGCGTCGGTCGTCACGACGAGGATGTCGTTGACGCCCTCGTGGAGGAGGACGCCCTCGGGCATCGTGATCGTGACGTCGCCGGTGAGGCCCTGCTGCTTGAGCGCCGCGACCAGCGCGTCGGTCAGCGCCTGCTGGTTGCCCAGGTCGGCGCGGTCGACGGTGATCGCCACGCGGCCGACCTCGGTCGGCGGCTCGGAATCGAGGATCGTCACCGAGATCGCCTTGGCGTTGACGTTACCGGCGAGGTCGCGGCCCTCGACGGTGATCGTGTGGTGGCCCGGCGTCAGCGTCGACGTATTGATCGTCGAGGACAGGGTCGTCGGCGTCGGGTGGGTCGGCTCGACCTTCCCTTCCTCCGGCACGCCCGGCGCGGAGTCGGCGTCGTCCGCGGTGCCGTCGTCGCTCGACGTGGCCTTCGGGTTGGCGGCCGGCGCCATCAGCCCGAACCGCGACCCCGAGGGCGCCCTCGTCGCGCCAGTGTCGCTGCCGTCGCCGGCGTCGGAGCCGTCCTCCGACTGCGGCTTGTCCTTGACCAGCGTCGAGTCGATGCGCGTCTCGCCGCCCTTGATCGTCGTCGACTGCGCCGCGACCTCCTTGCCGTCGACGAGCATTGTCATGCTCGCGAGGTTCGGGTCCGTCACCGTGCCCGTGATGTCGCGGGCCTCGCGGATCGTGTCGTTGTCGCTGGCCCCGGCGATCGCCACCTCGGGCGCGTCCTTGTCGACGACTACGGGAACCCGGGTCGACAGCGAGTTGCCGGCCTCGTCGATGATGTGGATGAGGATCGTGTCGCCGTCCGCGACCTTGACGTTTTCGTCGAAGGTCCGCTTGTTCGACTCCGGGCCCTTACCCGAATACGACAGCTCGGTGATGACCGAGTTGTTGATCGACAGCGTGTAGCCGTAGCCGTCGTCCTGCGCAGAGCCGGTGAACCGCACCGTGTCGCTCGACGTGAAGATCGTGCCGCCCAGCAGGGTCGGCGAGTCGATCGTCAAGGTCGGGTAAGCGACGTCGAACGCGAACGTCACCAGCTGATCGACGAGGACGTCGCCCTTCTTGTCCTTAACCTCCATGCGGTAGTAGGTCGAGCCGACCTCCATGGGCAAGGTGACGTGGTACGTGCCGTCCTTGTCGACCGTGACCTCGATCGGCGTGGGGTCAACCATGGTGCCGTGGTCGTCTGCACGCGAGGCGGGGGTGAACACGATGGTCGTCCCCGGCTTACCCTTGCCACGCAGGGTGAACGTGTTGTCGGTGACGTCGGCGCCCTGACGCGGCGTGTAGCAGACGCCCATCATGCAGTTCGCGTTGTCGAACGTCGGCTTCGCCGCGACGGCGTCGCTGGGCGTGTCGTCGATCATGCCGGCAATGACGAGGGCCTTCGTCGTCGTGTTGACGCCGTCATCGGCCGTGAGGAGCACGACGGGGTCGTTCTCCTTCGGCGTCAGCGTGTACTCGAACGAGCCGTCCTTATTCACCGTGATCTTCTCGGAGCCCGCCGTCAGGTGAATCTGGTCCGCCGGCAGGCGGTCGTCCGTCACCGTGCCGCGGATGACGACCTTGCCGTCCTCGCCGGGCACCAGCTGCCCGTCGGCGTTGAGGCCGCTCACCTGGATGACCGGCGGCTTCGAGTCGTAGGTCAGCGTGACCGAGGTCGAGGCGACCTTCTGGCCGGCGCTGTCGAAGCCCACCGCCTCGATCGTCTGCTGGCCTTCCTTGAGCGTAACCTTCGCCGTGAACTCGCCGTTCTTCACGGTCGCGTCGGTGCCGCCCACGCTCACGCGCGTGATCTGCGGCGACACGGCGCCGTGCAGGGTGAGGACGCCGTCGGCGACCTCGGGCGAATCCGTGCCGAAGACGGCGCCGTCCACCTTGTTGCGGCCGACGATGACGATCGCGCCCTCGCCGAGGACGACGGTCTTCGTCGTCGTGTTCGCGCCGCGGTCCTCGGCGGACAGCGTCACCGCGCTGGTCCCCGCGGGGAACGTCACCGTGTAGGTCGCGTCGCCGGTCTTCTTCACCGTCAGCGCCGTCCCATCGGGGGCCTCCGCCGTCGGCTCCGCGGCCAGGCCCGAGGTCTTTTCGTCGACGGTGAACGTCAGCGAGGTCGCCTCGGTCTTCGTCACCTTGATCACCGGCGCGGTGCGGTCGACGCCGAACGGCATGTCGACCGTCTGCCACGGCTGGTCGGCGGCCAGGCGGGCCTTGACCCGGAAGGTGTAGCGGCCGTCAGGCGCGTTCTCGATGTGCCCGGTCTGCGGGTTGTACAGCGTGCCGTCCCAGGAGCCGTTGAACGGCGTGTAGGTCGGCGAGGCTTTGTCGTTGAGGATGTCCGCCAGGGTCGGCCGCGAAATGTCGTGTTCCTTCGACAGGGTCCGCGTCGTCTTCCCGTCGGCCGTCAGCACCTGGTACTCGACGTCGAGGGCGTTGCGGAGGAAGACCAGCGACGGCTCGACGTTGTCGAACATGCCGTCGTCGTTCGGCGACACCCAGTGCTCGCCGGTCTTGTCCTTCAGCGGCGTCTGGTCGGCGTCGTTGGTCGACACCAGGCCGGTCGCGTCGTCCATCCCCTCGGCGTAGGGCTCGCCCGGCGCCTTAATGATCGGCTCGTCGTTCCACGTGCCCGCGAAACCCATGTAGGGCACCGCGAGGTCCGGCTGCACCTTATCCGTGCTGGTCAGGCGCGCCCAGCCCTCGATGAAGTGGTCGCCGCCCTTCGGGGTCAGCGTGAAGGCGACCTTCGCCGTCCCATGCGCGGGCACGGTCACGGACTTCGTCGACGCCGTCAGCGTCTCGTCGGTGATCGAGGTCGTCGTCTTCGCTCCGGCCTCGTTCGATTCACCGATCACCTGCTGGGCGGGCACGGTGAACGTCCGGTCCTTGTTACCGGAGTTCGTCAGCGTGACGTCGAACGTCTTCGCGCCCTTGACCTCGTGCAGCGCGGCGGCGCCATGGCCGTCGACAGTCGCGAGGACGTCAGTCGCCAGTGCCTTATCGATCTGCGCCAGGCCCGCGCCCACCTGCCTGGGGGCGTACGGCACGCCGTCCTTTTCGGGGATCAGCGCGGTGTTCATGAGGGCGGTCTCGGCGACCTTGAGCCGCTCGGTGCGGCTCAGCTCCGGACGCTTCTTGCTCAGGTCCTGGACGGCCAGCGCCAGCATGCCCGACACGTTCGGCGTCGCCATCGACGTGCCCGACATCGTCCCGTACCCGTTGTCGTTAAACGTCGAGTAGACGCTGCCGCCGATGCCCGAAATCTCGGGCTCGAAGTCGAGCGTCGTCGGCGCGCCCCACGACGTGAACGACGACGGCTGCAGCTTGGTCGGGTTCGGCACCGTCATGACCTCGGTGCCCAGTCGCATCGTCACGGTCTTGCCGGCCTTGAGTGCCTCGGCCATCGCCGCGCCGTCCTTGTGGGGAATCGCGGCCGACGGGAAGTCGAAGCCGTCGACACCGGCCATCCCGGCGATCTCGTCGCCGTGGCCGGCGGAGTTGTAGACGATGACGCCGAACGCGTGGTGGGCCTCGGCGAACTTGTACTTATCGGAGAACGTGATCTCGCCGCGCTGGATGAGCGCGTACTTGCCGGTGAGGTCGGTGTCGGCCTTGTAGTCGCTCTCCCGCCCCAGGCCAACGTCCTGGACGGGGTGCGCCTGATTGTCCGGCTCGCCGGAGCTCAGCATGTAGGGCACCTCGTGGTCGTCGCCGTCGTTCCAGACGCCCTGCGAGTGGGTCGCCTGGCCGTTGTCGATCGACGCGACGGTGAACGCCGAGCCCTGGACGGCGGGCGCACCCAGCGTCCCGTCGTCGATGACGCCGATCTGGTCGTCGGTCGTGCCGTCGGCCGAAAAGTTGAGGCCCTCGTTACCGGCCGCAATGACCGACACGACGCCGGCCTCGCGGGCCTTCTCGATCGCCCGCGCCATGCCGTCGGAGGCGTCGCGGACACCGTTCGTCGAGCCCAGCGACATGTTGATGACGTCGGCTCCCATCTTCACGGAGTCCTCAATCGCCGCGATGATGTCGCCATCATTCGCCAGCGAGCCCGGCTTGTTCGAGAACACCTTCATCGCCAGCAGCTGGGCGTTCGGCGCCACGCCGTCAATACGGTGCGACTTCCACGCCGGATCGCTGCCCTCGGAACCGTTGCCCGCGACAATGCCGGACACGTGCATGCCGTGAGGCTCCGACGAGGCGTCCTTCACCGTCTAGTTCTCGTCAGCGTAGTTGTATCCCGCGGGCACCTTGCAGGTGAATCCTGGGTGGACCTTGTCGATCTTCTTGATCTTGGCCTTCGAGCAGTCGTCCAGGCGCATGTCCTTGTGCGACGTGTCGATGCCCGAGTCGACGATCGCGACGACCGTGCCCGTCCCGTCGGCGCCGGTCTGCTCGAAGGCCCTCGCCGCGCCCTCGAGCTCGCGGGCGGTGTGCTCCATCCGCTTGTAGAGGCGCTCGCGCTTGACCGAGGCGACCTCGGGCTCACGCATGAGCTTGCGCGCCTCGCGCGGCGTGATCGTCGCCGAGAAGCCGTTGACCAAGTAGCCGAACTGGCGGTCAACCGACAGGCCGTACTTGGCCTTCCACTTCGCCAGCAGCGTCGCCTGTTCGGCGAGGTTGCTCTTCTCCGCACCCTTCGAGGGGCTGGAGGGCTGGCCCTTCAGCATGACGACCACGTGGATGGGCCGGTCGGCCCGCGTGGCCGGCGTGGCCGCGGCGGGCTGTGAGGGCGCCTCGCCGCTGGCCGGCTGGATCGCAGCCGGCTGCGTGGGCGTCGTATCGGGAGAATCCGCGGCTTGTGCAGCCGTGGGAACAGTCATCAAACCGAGGGCGCCGACGGCAAGGGCCGCAGCGACTTGTCGTAACCGTGTCATAGTCCGCCTTACGTAGAGATGGGGCTAATGGATGTCATTAAACAACATCTCGTCACATCCTGCCTGCCGTGTTCACGAAACCGTGCACACGACATCAGATTGCGGACACACGCTACCGCAGCAAGTACACGAGAGCGCCGCTCGTCCCTGTCCCGGGGATAGCAAAGCGGCCTCGCCCGTGGTCTGGTTTCAGACGCGGGCAGGCCGCATGGATAAAAAAAGGGGGTGGGGGGT
>URAS01000011.1 GCA_900545825.1 uncultured Actinomyces sp. | reverse complement strand
GCCACACCACACCCCCTAACCACCCTCACCACCCAATAACCAAACAACAATGGCTCACAGCCACTTGACACCCAGCGCTCATGGCCCCAAACCGGTGAACGTGACCTTTTTTGATCACGTTCATCGCGAGGTCGGCGTCGGACGGCGCCGAACCAACCCGGTAGGCTGGAGACATGGCAGTTCGCGATGATCACCACGGGCGTCCGCAGCGTCCCGGCAAGAGGAAGGGCCCGGCCAAGGGGTCGGGCGGTAAAGGGCGCCGCGCGCTTGAAGGGCGCGGGAACGTCCCCAAGGCCGAGGATCGGCCGTACCACGCCGCGCATCGGGCGAAGGTCCGCAGGGACCGCACCGAGGCGACGCAGGCTGCGCAGGAGCGCGCCCGCGACCGGCAGCAAAGCATCCACGTCCGCGCAGGTCACGAACTGATCGCCGGGCGCAATCCCGTCCTCGAGGCCGCGACATCGGGCGTCCCGATTTCGCGGGTGTTCCTTGCGGGCAACCTCGCGTCGGACCAGCGCCTGGCCCGCGTCATCGAGGTGGCGACCGCCCAGGGCGCGCCGGTCCTCGAGGTGCCGCGCGGCGACCTCGACCGGGCCACCGAGGGTGCCGTCCATCAGGGCGTCGCCATCGAGGTCAAGGAGTACGCGTACTGCGATCTCGACGACCTGTTCGACCACGCGTCGCGCCGGTCGGGTCGGCCGCTCATCGTCATGCTCGACAACGTCACCGACCCCCACAACCTCGGCGCGATCGTCCGCTCGGCGGGCGCGTTCGGCGCCGACGGCGTCGTCATCCCCAAGCGCCGCACCGCCCACATGAACGTCACCGCGTGGAAGGCGTCGGCCGGCGCGGCGGCGCGCGTGCCGGTGGCGCAGGTGTCGAACCTCGTCCAGGCGATGAAGACGTGCCAGGAGCGCGGCTGCTTCGTCGTCGGCCTCGACGCCGGCGGCTCGACGACGGTCGGCAAGTCCGGCCTGGCCGACTCCGCCCTCGTCCTCGTCATCGGCGCGGAGGGCGACGGCCTGTCGCGCCTGACGCGGGATACGTGCGACGTCATCGCCTCGATCCCCATCACGTCGGCCGTCGAGTCGCTCAACGCGTCGGTCGCCGGCTCGATCGCCCTCTTCGAGGTCGCCCAGGCCCGCGCCGACGCCGCCGAGGCCGCGGAGGACGAGTAGCGGCGGAGGAGTAGCCGCGTAGCGGCGTCCTCCGGCGTAACGCTCACCACCTCAGCGAAACGCTCACCTAACTTGTCAGAATCCGGCCCTCAGAGGCCGAAAATGACAATTGAGGTGAGCGTTTCCTGTTTGGGGTGAGCGTTTCGGGGCCGCCCAACTTGTGGCCGCCTCTTGCGTCTGGGCCGTTCGCCCCATATTCTCGACGTTGAGACTCTCCAGATCAAGATAGCGGCAAAGGAGACGCACATGGGCGCCTTCACCAACCATGCGACGTCGGGTCAGGCGATCGCGATGATCATCTACTTCGTGGCGATGATCATCATCGGAATCTACGGGTACACGCGGACGAACGACCTCGACGACTTCATGGTGGGTGGGCGCCAGCTCAACCCCATGGTCGCGGCGCTGTCGGCCGGCGCGTCGGACATGTCGGGCTGGCTGCTCATGGGCCTGCCCGGCGCCCTCTACTTGACGGGCCTGGTCGAAGGCTGGATCGCCGTCGGCCTCACCATCGGGGCGTGGCTGAACTGGAAGATCACGGCGCCCAGGCTGCGCACGTACTCCGAGGTCGCCAACAACTCGATCACCGTGCCCTCGTTTATGGGGGCGCGCGTGAAAGACCCGACGAAGCTCATCCGTGTCGTCGCGGGCCTCATCATTCTCGTGTTCTTCACGTTCTACGTCTCGTCCGGCATGGTGTCGGGCGGCACGTTCTTCGAGTCGACGTTCCACATGGATTACCACGTCGGCATGACCCTGGTGGCCGGCATCGTCATCCTCTACACGCTGGTCGGCGGCTTCCTCGCCGTGTCGTTTACCGACGTCGTCCAGGGCCTCATGATGCTCATCGCCCTCATCGTCGTCCCCGCGGTCGCGTTGGGGCACGTCGGCGGCGCAGGCGAGATGGTGTCGACGCTGCGCAGCGAGGACCCGGCGCTGTTCTCGGTCCTCGGCCCGCACGGCTTCACGGCGGCCGGCTTCGTCAGCATCATTTCGGCGCTGGCGTGGGGCCTCGGCTACTTCGGCCAGCCGCACATTATCGTCCGTTTCATGGCGCTGCGTGAGCCGTCGCAGGCCCGCGCGGCCCGCCGGATCGGCATCGGCTGGATGGCGCTGTCGGTGATCGGCGCCGGCTTCACCGCCCTCATCGGGCGCGCGCTGACGATTAAGGGCGAGATCCCCGACCTCACGAAGTCGACGAACAATGCGCAAGAGACGATCTTCCTCGTCCTCGGTCAGAAGTTCTTCCCGTCGTTCATCGCCGGCTTCATGCTGGCGGCGATCCTCGCGGCGATCATGTCGACGGTGTCGTCGCAGCTCATCGTGTCGTCCTCCGCGGTCGTCGAGGACGTCTACAAGGGCGTCGCCAAGAAGCCGCTGACGGGCAGCCAGGGGATCACGCTGGGCCGCGTGGCGGTCCTCGCGATTTCGGTGATCGCGGCGATCCTCGCGTGGTTCCGCACGGACTCGATCCTCGCGCTCGTGTCGTTCGCGTGGGCGGGCTTCGGCGCCTCGTTCGGCCCGATCATCATCCTCTCGTTGTACTGGAAGCGCCTGAGCTGGCAGGGTGCGCTGGCCGGCATGATCACCGGCGCAGTAACGGTCGGGATCTGGGGCAACCTGCCCGACGGCGTACCGCTCTTCTTCCAGGTCTACGAGATCCTCCCCGGTTTCCTTCTCAACCTGCTGGCCGCTTGGGTAGTCTCGAAGATGACGTATCGACCGAACCCCGAGATCGAGGCCGAGTTTGACGAGGCCGTCCGACTCTCCAAGATCCAGGGACGCAAGGCGGCCGCGGCTGAGGCCGCCCGCAAGGCGTAAGGTCGCCGTGCCCGCGCTCCGTGCGCGGGCACCGGTGTCCGTAGGTGTCACGCCCGATAGTGGGCGAGAAAGGAACAGCATCGTCGATGAGTGCGACTGATTACGAGCGTATCGAGACTCTTGCCGTCCAGCGGGCGCGCCAGTGGGTCAAACGGTCCCGCCAGTATCCTGACGACCGCGCGGCGAAGCTTCTCGCTCAGGTTCTCAAGGACCCGGCGGGCCTGGACTTCACGGTGGGCTTCGTCGACGGCATCATCCGGCCCGAGGATCAGCGGGTGTCGGCGCAGACGTTCCACGACCTCGCGTCGGGCCCCACGGGCTTCCTTCCGTGGTACCTGAGGGCGCCGCTTAAGGTCGGCGGCGCGGTCGCGCCCGTCCTCCCGAGCGTCGTCATGCCGCTGGTCCGCAAGACTTTTGCGGAGCTGGTTGGCGACCTCGTCGTCGACGTGACGGACGACAAGCTGGGGCCCGCGATCGAGCGGCTCAAGGCTGGCGGGGCGCGCCTCAACATGAACCTGCTGGGCGAGGCCATCCTCGGCGAGGCCGAGGCCGAGCGGCGCCTGGCCGACACGCTGGCGCTGCTCAAGCGCCCGGACGTCGAGTACGTGTCGCTTAAGGTGTCGGCCGTCACCGGCCCGCACCAGCCGTGGGGCTACGAGCAGGTCGTCCAGCGCGCCGTCGACGCCCTCATGCCGCTGTATCGCGAGGCCGCCCGGTACGACCCGCCGAAGTTCATCAACCTCGACATGGAGGAATACAAAGACCTCCACATGACGATCGATGTGTTCACGCGCATTCTCTCGCAGCCGGGCATGCACCACCTGCCGGCCGGCATCGTCCTCCAGACGTACCTGCCGGACGCGCTGCCCGCCATGCAGCAGCTGCAGGAGTGGGCGCGCGGGCGCGTCGACGCCGGTGGCGCCCCGATCAAGGTGCGCGTCGTCAAGGGCGCCAACCTGTCGATGGAGACGGTCGAGTCCGAAATGCACGGCTGGCCGCTGACGACGCAGGCGTCGAAGCAGGACACGGACACGAACTACATCACCGTCCTCGATTGGGCGTTGACGCCGGAACGCACCCGCAACATCCGGATCGGCGTGGCCGGCATGAACCTGTTCACCGTCGCTTACGCGTTCGAGCTGGCGCACGACCGCGGCGTCCTCGAGTCGGGCGGCGTCGAGTTCGAGATGCTGTCGGGCATGGCGTCGCCGCAGTCGAAGGCCGTCGCCGAAGACACGGGCCACCTGCTGTTTTACGTGCCCGTCGTCGACCCGGCGCACTACGACGTCGCGATCGCCTATCTGGTGCGGCGCCTGGAAGAGAACTCGCTGCCGCAAAACTTCATGTCGAGCATCTTCGACCTTGGCACCGAGGACGTCATCGCCAAGGAACAGAAGCGGTTCCGCGCCGCCTATCAGCGGATGGGCAAGCTGGCGACCGGCCCCCGGCGCACGCAGAACCGGCTGAAGGAGTCGGAGGCCGACCTCGCTGCGCCGGTGAAGACCGCCGAGGGCGAGTGGACGTTCAACAACACGCCCGATTCCGACCCCGCGCTGCCCGCGAACCAAGAGTGGGCGCGGCGGATCACGTCGCGGATCGCCCAGTCGAAGCTGGGCGCCGAGGCCGCCCTCAAGTCGCGGGTGTCCGACCCCGCCCGCCTCGACGACCTCGTCAAGGCCACGGCCGCCGCGGGTGACGCGTGGGCCAAGCGGCCGGCGTCGGAGCGCGCGAAGATCCTCCACGCCGCCGGCATCGAGATCGGCAAGCGCCGCGGCGACCTCATGGAAATCGCCGCGCACGAATGCGGCAAGACGCTGGACCAGGGCGACGTCGAGGTGTCGGAGGCCATCGACTTCTGCCACTACTACGCCGAGCAGGCGCTGGCGCTGGAAACCCACGAGGGCGCCGAATTCGTCCCGTCGCGGGTCAGCGTGGCGACGCCGCCGTGGAACTTCCCGATCGCCATCCCGTGCGGCACATGCGTGTCGCTGCTGGCGTCCGGGTCGGCCGTCATCTTCAAGCCGGCGGCCGCATCCGCGCGCGTCGGCGCGGTGCTGGCGGAATGCCTGTGGGCGGCCGGCGTGCCGAAGGAGGTGCTGGCGTTCATCCAGCTGTCCGAGCACGAGCTGGGGCAGCGCCTGATGACGCACCCCGAGGTCGACCGGGTCGTCCTCACTGGCGGCATCGACACGGCCAAGCGGTTCCGTTCGTGGAAGCCTGACATGCGGCTGCTGGCCGAGACGTCGGGCAAGAACGCCATCATCGTCACCCCGTCGGCCGACCTCGACCTCGCGGTCAAGGACGTCGTTAACTCGGCGTTCGGCCACGCCGGCCAGAAGTGCTCGGCGGCGTCGCTGGCGATCCTCGTCGGGTCGGTCGGCACGTCGAAGCGCTTCCATGACCAGCTGATCGACGCCGTGAATTCGCTGGTCGTCGACTATCCGACGAACCCGATGGCCGAGATCGGCCCGCTCACCCAGCCGGCGTCCGGCAAGCTGCTGCGCGGCCTGACGACGCTGGGCCACGGCGAACGCTGGGCGATCAAGCCGCGCCAGCTCGACGACACGGGTCGCCTGTGGCGGCCGGGCGTGCGCGTCGGCGTCAAGCCGCAGTCGGAGTACCACATGGTCGAGTACTTCGGCCCGATCCTCGGCATCATGCGGTGCGACACGCTGGAAGAGGCGATCGAGTGGCAAAACGCCACCGACTACGGCCTCACCGCCGGCCTCCACTCGCTGGATGCGGACGAAATCAACTACTGGCTCGAGCGGATCGACGCCGGCAACGTCTACGTCAACCGCGGGATCACGGGCGCGATCGTTCGCCGTCAGCCGTTCGGCGGCTGGAAGCGTTCTGCGGTCGGCGCCGGCTCCAAGGCGGGCGGCCCGAACTACCTGGCCGGGCTGGGCGAATGGAAGTCGGCGCCCGCGTCGACGACGAACGGCGAGGTCGTCCTCCGTTCGCGCGTCCTCGCCCAGGCGGCGAAGGTCGCCGACGACTTCGAGGGGCAGACGAAGACCGACGCGATCGCCGCGCTCAAGTCGGCGCAGCAGGCGCTCGACGGCGAGTTCGGCGCCCTCCACGACCCGTCGGGTCTGCCGTGCGAGAAGAACGTCCTCCGCTACTTCCCGGTGCCCGTCCTCGTTCGCCTGGCCGACGACCAGGCCGGTGAGGGCGACACGCTCAGCGAGGACGCCCAGGCCAAGCTGCTGCGCGTCGTCGCCGCGGGTTGCGCGACCGGCGCCGAGGTGCGGGTCTCCGCGCCGCGGCCGCTGGGTGACGCCCTCGCGAACTTCTGCCACCTCCACCACGTCACCGTGCGGGTGGACACGGACGAGCAGTTCGCGAAGTACCTCACGTGGTGGAAGGACGGCGCCGGCCTCGACGGGCGCATCCGCCTGATCGGCGGGTCGCACGAGGACGTCGCGAAGGCCGTCGACGGCTCGGTCGACGTCGCGATCTGGTCGCACGAGGTGACGAACTCCGGTTACGTCGAGATGCTGCCGTTCGTCCACGAGCAGGCCGTGAGCTTCACGAACCACCGGTTCGGCAACCGTACGCCGCTGACCGACCTCGTCGAGTTCTGATCTGATCCACGCGCCGCGGGTGCGCCCATCCTTCGGGAGGGCGTGCCCGCGGCGTTTTTATGTGTGGGGTTGGCGGGGCGGGGGCATGTGTGGAGGGCGGCGGGGCATGCCGAAGTATCGAGAACGGTAGTGAGATTGACTGCCGATAAAGCTATGCCTTACCCTGATGGCTGTTCCATATTCTAAGAATCGTTATCGTCGTCGGGAGGGCGTGGTATGGGCAGTCGGATCAAGCGGTACGCGGGGCGGATCCTCGCCACGGGCGCGATCGCCGCGCTGGCAGGGATCGGTATGGTTCAGCCCGCCCTCGCCGAGGGCGCCACGACACCGGCGGCCTGCGACGGCCTCACCGTCGTCGACGATGGGCACATCGACGCCTTCGAGGGCATCCTCGGCAAGGACAAGACGGCGATCGATTGGGGCTCGAAGTGGGACAACGCGCCCGGCGGGTCGCAGGTCTTCGACGCCGACAAGGTGCTCATCCAGGTGCCGCACGCGGCGTTCGCTGAGGCGACCAAGGGGATCCTCGGCTATCCCGCGTACGCCCTCACGCAGATTCAGCAGCCCGGCAGCCCGTGGGTCGGCTGGGACCTCATGAAGCTCAGCGCCGGCGGCTACAAGCAGGCCGACATCGTCCTCGACGAGGTCAGGGGCCCCGGCAAGCTGTCGATGTTCATCCAGGGCAACCTCGGTGCGAATTTCTCGCCGATCGCCAGTGGCAAGGACGCCAAGGATTACGTCGTGACCAGCGGCGATAAGCTGCACGATGGCATCGGTGGCGAGCTGACGCACAAGCACTTCTACTGGGGCTTCGAGAAGCCCGGCATTTACACGATCACCGCGCACCTCGAGGCCAAGGGCACGCACCAGGCGACCTCGCCGACGCACACCCTGCACTTCGCCGTCGACACCGACCTGGCGGCCGCGTGCCAGGCGGCGAGCGGCAAGACCCCGGCGACCGACGGGCCGACGACGCCCGGCGGAGACGCGGGCGCGACCGACGGCACGGACGGTAAAGACCCTGGTGAGGGCGGGAAGGACACCGCGCAGCCGGTCGACGGGACGTTCGCGCCGGGCCAGGAGATTTCGCTGAGTGCCAGTGGGTTCACCCCCGGCCAGCCGGTCACATTCACGTTCGACGACCCGGCCGAACAGCTCGGTCAGGCGAATGCCGACGACAAGGGCGCCGCCGTCGTCGCGAAGGCCCGCATCCCCAAGACCGCGAAGCCTGGCACCCACCGGGTGACGGTCGCCCAGGGCGACAAGAAGGTCGTCCTCGCGCTGACCGTCGCCGAGGCGAAGCAGCCGGGCGACTCGACGAAAGACAACGACAAGCCCGCCGGCACCGTGGCGACCGCCGGGTCGGGCAACGGCCAGGCCGCGGCGGTCGGCAGCTCGACGACCTCGCGCGTCGCCGCTGAACCGTGCCTGCCGACGGAGGTCGGCGGGTCGGCCGGGTCGACGAGCACGGGCGCGCGCTCGGGCGGCCTCGGGCTCGTCCCGCTGATTAAGGACGACCGCACCTCGCCGGCGAAGTGGGTGTCGCCGGAAAGTCTGACGTTCGGCATCGGCGACGCCGGCAAGACCACGGCGCCCGCGGAACTCGGCCGATTCGGGATCTCCGGGACGGTCTATATGATCGGGACGACGCAGGTCCCGGGCGTGCCGTGGGTCGGCGCGAACACCCAGAACGAATCGGTCATCCAGCGGGCCGCCGGCCCGGTGACGTGGCGCCTCGAGTCGGCGCAGGGCCCCGGTAAGGTCGCCATCTTCGAGTCCGGCAACCTCGGCCAGATCGTCGGCAACGTGTGGTTCGCCAAGCCTGGCGACACGCACGAGCTCGCCCTCCACACGCACGTCCACCCGAACTGGGTGTTCTCGGCGCCGGGCACGTACAAGCTGCGCGTCTCCGAGACCGTCAAGACGAAGGACGGCCAGACCCTTTCCGGCGCGACGACGCTGACGTTCATCGCGGGCGGCCAGGGGTCGGCGAACGACGGCCACTTCGACCTCGGCGCCGAAATCAAGTCCGGCGCCGGCGCGTCCGGCGGCAAGCAGGTCGTCGGCCGGACGGCCTCGGGCAAGCCGTGTGACCTCAGCACCGGCCAGCTGGCCAAGACCGGCACGTCCTCGCTGACCCCCGGCGTCGCCGCGTTGGGCCTTGGGCTGATCCTCGCGGGTGCCGGCGGCGTCGCGCTGCGGCGCCAGCTGGCGGCAACGAAGCGCTGACCCGTGCGCCTCGGCCACACTATCGCCGCGGGAATTCTCAGCGCGCTGGTCCTTGCCGGCGCGCTGAGTCCTGCTGCGCTCGCGGCGGCCCCTCACGAGGGCGCCGCGCACGCCGCGCAGCCCACCGGAGGCGCCGGCACCCGCCTCCACCTGGCCGGCACGACGGCGGTCGTCACCGACCTCGTCCGCCAGGTCGCGGGGGACCGCGCGGACGTCACCCAGCTGATCCCCGACGGCGCCGACCCCCACTCGTGGGAGCCGACCCTGCGCGACACCCGCGCGATCGTCCACGCCGACGCCGTGTTCTCGAACAACCTGCTGCTCGAGGAAAACGCCCTCATCAGGACAATCGACGCGAACATCGCCGACCCGGCACGGCACGTCCGCCTGGCCGAGCAGTCGAAGGCCTACGGCGCCCACCTCATCCAGCTGGTCGAGGACCACTCGCTCGACACCGTGTGGCTGGGGATGCGGGTGCGCGCCGAGGGCCTGCGTGCGGGCGGTGACCGCGACGGCGAGGCCCGCATCCAGATTCTGCGCGTGACCGGCCCTGGCACGGTCGCCGCCTACCTTACGGGCACGTTCGGCCAGCCCCAGCGCTACCTCGACAGCTCCGACGGGATCGACGCCCACGACCAGGTCGCCCTCCCACTCAACGCCCACACCCACATGTCCTGGGCGTTCACCAAGCCGGGGATCTATCGTCTGGAGGTCGCCGCCGAGCTCGCCGACACCCCCGGCGGCCAGGCGAAACGCACCCTGCCGCCGGTCTGGGTGACGTTCGCCGTCGGCGTCGACCCGGCGAAGGCCACGCCCGCGATGGGCGGCGCCCCGACGACCGTCCTCGCGTCCGGGCATATGGACCTCACGGCGAACTGGGACGCCGGCCACCTGGACTTTTACGGCGACCGCGCCGACGGCAAGCCCGGCGACGCGACCTACGACCCCGCGCGCACACTCGTCACCGTGCCGGACCTCGCGCTCGCGGAGGTCCCCGCCGACCCGTCGTACCGGTTCCTCGGTGATGCCGGCGACCAGGTGTACATCCTCGCGCAGGCCGTCCTCGGCAAGCACGTCCACGGCGAAATCGACCCCCACGTGTGGCAATCGGTCCCCAACGTCATGGCCGAGGTCGAGGTCATCCGCGACACGCTGACCCGCATCGACCCGGCCGGGACCAGCACGTATCGCCGCAACGCCGACGCCTACACGGCGAAGCTGCAGCGCCTCGACGCCTACATGCGCCAGGTCATCGGGTCGATCCCGCCGGACGCCCGCAACCTCGTGACGACGCACGACGCCTACGGCTACCTGGGCCACGAATACGGCCTGCGGATCACCGGATTCGTCACGCCGAACCCCGGAATCGAGCCGTCGACCACCGACATCGTCCGCCTCAACCGCACGCTGACCAGCCTGGACGTGCCCGCGGTGTTCATCGAGCCGATGCTCGCCACCTACTCGCGCGACCTCATCGAAGCCGCCGGCGCGACCGGGCGGCGCGTGTGCACGCTCTACGGCGACACATTCACGCCCTCGGCCCATTCGTACGTCGAGATCATGGCGTCGAACGCCTACAACCTCAAAGTCTGCCTCGACCCGAATAACGCCCCACCAGCGCGTTTCGGCGAGGACGCCACCCCATCCCCCCTGCGCGCGCAGCTGCTGGGAGACGTCGAGAAAGGGATCACGAAATGACCAATCGTTTACTGTGCATGGTCAAGAGCGGGCTGGCCATTGCCGCGTGCGTTGCCGCGGCGACGCTGGGGGCCGGGGTGCCGGCCGCCCTCGCCGCGACCGACGCGCCCTCGGATCCGGCGCTCCAGCAGGTCGTCACCGACGACGAGGCGATCAACCGCGCCGACCATATCGTCTTCGACCATGGCCACTGCGACCTGGGGCCACGCCTGGTCGACGGCAAATGGGAGCTGTTGGCGCGCGACGACACGGTGTCGCCGTCGGTGTGGCGGCCAATCGACAACATCGTCTTTAAGGTCTCGGACAAAGCGAAGATGAAGCTGCCCGAGGGCGACGACTATTCCTTTACCGGCGCCAAAGGTGGCGATGACGTCTACGTCATCCCGCAGTCCGAGATCGCCGGCGTCCCCTGGCTCGGCTGGTCCACCCAGTCGCCCGCCGTCGTTAACGGCGTCGACGGTCAGCTCAAGCTGACGTTCGAAGGCCACCAGGGTAAAGGCCAGTTCACGAACTTCTATCAGGCCGGCAACTTTGGCGGGCCCGAGCAGAACTGGTCCTCGGTGACCAAGCAGGCGCAGACGCTCAACGTCGACCTCAACACCCACGTCCACACGAACTGGGTGTTTACGCAGCCCGGCGTGCATTTGGTGCGGGTTACCGCGCAGGCCACGCTCAAGGGCGGTCAGACCGTGACGGCCACCCACGTCCTCCGCTTCGCCGTGGGCGACCAGACGAGCACCGACGAGGCCGCGCGAGCCACGTGGGCCGGGCAGGCGCACGAGCAGGCACACCCCGCCGACCAAGCGAAAGCCACCGGAGACACGAAGGAATCCTCCCGCGGCGTCCTCGCCGGCGTCGGCATCGGCCTGGCGATCGTCGGCGTCGTCGCCATCATCGTCGCCGTCGCCCTCGTGCGGTCGTCGAAGAAGCGGCGCGACGCCGCGCTCGCGGCCGCCGCGGCCGAGAAAGCCGAGGTCGACCAGCACGCCGAGGGCGACTCCGCCGACCGGGAGGGCGACCAGTGAGCGCAGCCCCCAGCGCGCCGCCCCTCGAGGTCGCCGACCTCGCCGTCTCGTACGGTCCCATCGAGGCCCTGCACGACGTGTCGCTGACGATGAACCGCGGCGAATTCGTCGGCCTCGTCGGCCCGAATGGCGCGGGAAAAACGACGCTGCTGCGGACGATCCTCGGCATCCTCACCCCGACGCGCGGCAGCGTCCGCGTCGCCGGGTGCACCGGGCGCGCCGCGGCCGCGCGCGTCGGCTACGTGCCGCAGCGCCACGACTTCGCGTGGGACTATCCCGTGAGCGTCGAGCAGGTCGTCATGACCGGCCTCACGCCGCTGCTGGGGTTCGGCCGGCGTCCGAAGCAGCGCCACTACGAGGCCTGCCTGCGGGCGCTGCGCCACGTCGCGATGGACGACCTGCGCGAGCGGACGATCGGCGACCTCTCGGGCGGGCAGCGCCAGCGCGTCCTCGTCGCGAGGGCGTTGGCGCGCGAACCCGACCTCTTGCTGCTCGACGAACCCTTTACTGGACTTGACCAGCCGACGATCGACCTCCTGTTTGATCTTTTCGCGGACTTGGCGGAACACGGGTCGACGCTGCTCATGTCGACGCACGACCTCGCCGGCGCCCGACAGCGGTGTCCGCGCCTCGTTCTCGTCAACCGGACGGTGATGGCGGACGCGCCCGCGGCCGAGCTCAGCGACGCCGACGTGTGGATGCGCACGTACGGCGTCGGCCCGACGTCGTCGCTGCTGGCCAGCGTGGGGGTGAGCGCGTGAACCCCATCGACTTTTTCGGCGATCTGACGAATCCGGCGCTCGTGTTCCTGCCGAAAGCGCTGCTCGTCTCGACCCTGTCGGCGATCGTCTGCGGCGTCGTCGGCTCGCACGTCGTCCTCCGCGGGATGGCGTTTATCGGCGACGCGCTGTCGCACGCGATCTTCCCCGGTTTGGCGATCGCATTCGCCTGTTCGTTCTCGCTGCTGGCCGGCGGGGCGATCGCCGGCGTGTGCGTCGCCCTCCTCATCTCGCTGTTTTCGCAGAATCGGCGGGTGAAAGAGGACTCGATCATCGGTATCTTCTTCGCCGCGGCCTTCGCCCTCGGGTTGGTGGTCATTTCGCGGGTGCCCGGGTATTCGGGGTCGTTGCAGTCGTTCCTCTTCGGATCCCTGACCGGGCTGAGCGACTCCGACGTCATCGTCGTCGCCGTCGGCGGCGCCCTCGTCCTCGCCGTCCTCGCGTTCTTCCACAAGGAACTCGTCGCCGTCTCGCTGGACCGCGAATTTGCCCAGGCCGCCCTCATGCGGGTCGTCCTGCTGGACGTCATCCTTTACCTGGCCGTCACCGCGGCGGTCGTCATGAGCGTGAGGACGATCGGGAACATCCTCGTCCTCGCCCTCCTCATCACGCCGGCCGCGACGGCCCGCCTGTTCACCGACCGGCTGGGCGTCATGATGGCGACCGCCCCCGTCGTCGGGTTTATCTCGGCCTTTATCGGCATTTACCTGTCGTGGGTGTACGACGTGCCGACCGGGGCCGCGATCGTCCTCGTCGCGACCTGCCTGTTCATCCTCGCGTGGCTGTTCGCGCCGCGCCGCGGCGTCGTGACGTCGCGCCTGCGTACCCGCCACCATCGACCCGCCCCTCTCGGCTAGAAAGCGCCCTGACATGAGACTGACCAAGCTCGCCGCCGCCGTCGCCGCCACCTGCGTCGCCGCTGCCGGCCTCGCCGTCGCCCAGCCCGCGCAGGCCCTGGCGGCCGCGCCCGACAACCCGAGCGACATGGTGTCGCGCACCCACAAACCCGGCGAACTGCACGTGCGCGAACGCGTGCCGGTCGACCAGAAGCTGCCCGACGGGACGCCGCACCCGTGCGCCGGCCGCTACCTCATCTATCGCGACCACGTCGACCCCATCTACATGACCGCGCAGGACGGCAAGCCGCGGATGATGGTCGTCGCCGGCTCCGCCGTCGTCCCCGCCGAGGACGTCTGCCTGCGCCTGGGCCCGGATTCCGCCGGAGGGCGCGAAACGTCGCGGATCGTCGTGCCGAACAACCCCGACTACAGCTTCCTCGGTAAGCCCGGCCGGATCCTCTGGTACGCGCCGCTGACCAGGCCCGATAACTCGTCGCCGCTGTGGGCCGGCGTCGGCGCGTACGACCCCGAGCACGAGGTCAGCCAACCGCAGGTCAAGGACAACCTCGTCACCCTCATGCTCGCCGACTTCGCCGGCCCGGGCCGCATGAACGTCTTTATCGACGCGGCCGGCCGCAAGCCGCAGCAGGTTTTCAACTCGGCCGATCCCGACCGGCGCAGCTACCAGCTGGGCTCGGGCGGCCACGCCCACATGAGCTTTGCCTTCACCAAACCCGGTATTTACCACACGACGTGGCAGGGTAGCTATCTGCGGCCCGACAGCACGCCGGTCACCGCGCCCGCGACCGACGTCGTCTGGCTGGTCGGGACGAACCGCGACGCCGGGCTGCCCGATTCCTTCCCGCGCACGCATGACAACCCGCAGGTCACGGCGGAAATGATGCGCGATCAGGCCGGCCTCGCCGACCCCCACGACACCGACGACGGCCTCCAGGGCGGTAACGCCGAGGTCGTCGCCGCGCCGCCGCCCTCGCTGAGCGCTGACGCGAAGGCCGGGATCGACGAGAACTTCGCCGACGACGGGCAGTGGGGCGAGAACTCCGTCCTCGCCGACGGTTCCGTGCGGCTGGTCCAAGCGGACGCGGCGGGCGCGGACGACGAGTATTCGCCGAACCCCGTCGTCCCCGCGGGGCACCCCGACGCCACCCAGACGTATGTGCAGGTCAGCGACACGAAGGACGGCCTCGCCTGCCTGGCCGACCTGCCGAAGAACGCGACCCTGCGGCGCGCCGGCGTCGGCGGGTGGCTGTGGGCGACCGGGCGCGGCGGGACGCCGGGGGTGAGCATCGACCTGTCGACGCTCGAGGCGATCGACCGGACAAAGCCCGTCACCTATGTGCTGTCTCTGGACGCGCGTGGAGGAAACGGAATTGTTGCCGTCGGACACTGGACGAAGGAGGGCGTCTTCGACACAGTGGACCGGTCGGACGACAATGTCGGCGCGGATATTGAAGTACCCTCTGGCCAGCCCTTCAACTTCGATACGGCCTTTACCAAGCCGGGTCTTTATGCCGTCACGCTGACGATCAACTACACCCGCACCGACGGGAATGAGGAGAAGTCTTACGCGACGACCACCCTCTATTTCATCGTCGGCAACGACGCGATCAACGAGTTCCGCACCCAGGCGAACGTCGACGGCCGCCTGCCGGCCGGTTCGCGCGCCGGCGAGACCTGCGTGGCGCCGACCCCGCCCAGCGGCGGCGACACGGGCGTGACGCCGCAGCCGGGTCCCGCGCCCGCGCAGCCGAGCGACTGCCTGCTGCGGGCCGCGTGGGCCAACAAGCCGCCCTCGGCGCTCATCACCGCAGGTCACATGGACATCGGCCCCAACGCCGAGGGCGTCGCCCAGGTCCACGACACCGCCGACCCCGCGCATCCGAAGGATCACGGCAGCGGTGATTTCGTCTTCGTCCTCCCGGGCAAGGCCGAGAAGCTGTCGGTCGGCGCGACCGGCGACCTCGCGGACATGCTGGCCGCCGGCGTCTACTCGATCCCGATGACCCAGCAGGGCGACCGTCCGTGGGTGGGATTCTCGACCCAGCACTACCCGTCGGCGCAGGTCACAGGCGGTATCGACCTGACGATGACGCCGCGGGTCCTGCCGCAGGGTGGCCGCATCGTCCTCGGGCAGGGCGGCGGCTTGACGCCGTGGCAGACGCTGCTCGATTCGCGCGACGGCACGCTGAGACGGCACTACGCCGAGGCTGTCCACGAGCACCCCGCCACTCTGTTCAGCGCACCCGGCGTCTACGTCGTCGACTACACGTTCGCGTGGAAGGGCACCGACGGCCGCGCCCACGCGACCACCCTGCGGGCGACCTACGCCGTCGGCGACCAGGCGAAAGCGCAGGTCGAGGGCATCAAAACGCACCCCGCCGCGCCCGCCGAGTGTGCGGGCGTGGACGTCCCCGCGCCCGCGGGTCCCCCAGCCGCGCACATCCGTCCGCAACCGGGCCCCGGCAAAGCCGGGCAGCCGGGCACGCCGAAAGCGGCGGCGCCCGGCGGAAAGTCCCGGTCTGCGGCATCGACCGGGGCCGCGGGCTTGGCCAGGGGAGGGGCGCCCGCGGCCCCCCTGCCGTTGATCCTCACCCCGAGGACGCTGCCGGCCGCCCAGGCCAGCGCCGCCGCGCCGAGCGCCAGCGTGTCCGGCGCCGACGCGGAGCAGGCGTCGCCGGCGAAGTCGTCGCGGGTCAAGGACGACCTCCCGGCCGCTGCCGCGCCCGCGCGCGAGTCCGGCTGGGCCGCGAACGGCCTGCTCACCGGCATTTTGGTGGGCGTCGGCGCGACGCTTGGGGTCGTCGGCCTGGGCGCCCTCGTCGCCGCTCTCGTCATTTCGCGGAGGCGCCGCGTCCCCACCCCGTGAGCGTGATCCTTCTGTCCGATTTGGTCACGTTCATGCGGAAAAACCGGTGAACGTGACCAAAAAGATCACGTTCACGCTTCGGCGCCCAGCACCTGCCGGGCGATGCCCTCGACGAACGTGGGGATGAGCGGCAGCGGGAATTCGTGCGCCATCCCGGGGAAGAGGTGCAGCTCGGCGGTCGGGATGTGCGTGGCGATGTGCCACGCGGCCTGCGGCCCGAAGTACGGGTCAGCCTTGCCGTGCCACACCGACGTCGGGATCGTCACCGCGGCCAGCTGGTCGTCGGTGACGCCGAAGCCCTCGATCGCCGTGAGCTGGCGCGCCGTGCCGTCGGGGCGGTAGCAGCGCTCGTATTGGCGGCGGGCCAGCGCGCGGAGGGCGTCCTCGTCGATCGGGTACGCCGACCCCTCCCGGCACATCTGCATCCGCTGGTACCCCGACGCGATCGCCTGTTCGGGGTCGTCGATCGGGGCGAGTCCGCTGTGCGACACGACCTCCTGCGACTCCGCGTTTGTCGCCCATTGCGGGCCAAAACTGGGGGCCGTATAGAACATCGTCGCCGAAACGAGGGCGTCCTGGTGGTCCGCGAGCAGCTGCTGGGCGATCATCCCACCCATCGACTGCCCGATGACGTGGAACCTCGGCGCGCCGGCCGCCTCGGCGACGGCGACGACGTCGTCGGCCATGTCGCCCATCGTGTACGTGCCCGTCGTCTGGTCGGGCGTGCCGGTCTGCGACGACAGGCCGGCGTCGCGGTTGTCCATGAGGACGGCGCGGATCCCCGCCTTGGTGAGCTTCGTGACGAACGGGGCCGGCCACCCCGTCAGCTGGGCGCCGTAGCCGTTGACGACGATCGCCGTCGGGCCGTCCGCAGGCCCCTCGACCTCGTAATACAGGTCGACGTTTCCGTTGTGTGCGTAGGGCATCGTTCCTCCTCAAGCTGCGTCGTCCTCGACGGGTGGCCCCTTCGATCGTAGGCCGCCGGCTGCCCGCCCACCCCCGTGAACGTGATCAAAAAGGTCACGCTCACCGACCCCGGCCACGACCCCCGCGCACCCCACCTGTCCAGTAGGCACTCTGGCCCGAACTCGGACGACGCCGGGCGCTA
This sequence comes from uncultured Actinomyces sp., assembly GCA_900545825.1. GTDB lineage: Bacteria > Actinomycetota > Actinomycetes > Actinomycetales > Actinomycetaceae > Nanchangia. The sequence continues at coordinate 84,788 of URAS01000011.1, read as the reverse complement.
GACTAAGGCGGGGCGAGCGGCTGCGGCCTCGCGACCCGACATCACCGACGGAAAGGGCAATTCATGCCAGCGCTCATCGTTCTCGGCGCCCAGTGGGGCGACGAAGGTAAAGGCAAAGTGACGGACCTCGTCGGCCAGGACGTCGACTGGGTCGTCAAGTTCAACGGCGGCAACAACGCCGGCCACACCGTCGTCGTCAACGGCGAAAAGTACGGCCTCCACCTCATCCCCGCGGGCATCCTGTCGCCGCGCGTCACGCCGGTGATCGGCAACGGCGTCGTCGTCGACCTCGAGGTCATGTTCGACGAAATCCGCCAGCTGACCGAGGCAGGCATCGACTGCTCGCGCCTGCGGATCTCCGACAACGCCCACATCATCCCGTCCTACAACAAAATCATGGATGGCCTGGCCGAACGCAGCCTCGGCGACCGCAAGATCGGCACGACCGGCCGCGGCATCGGCCCCACCTACGCCGACAAGATGAACCGCATCGGCCTGCGCATTCAGGACCTGTTCGACGAGTCGATCCTGCGCCAAAAGGTCCGCAGCGCCCTCGTCGGCAAGAACAACATCATGACCAAGGACTTCGGCCTCGACCCGGTCGACCCGGAGGCCGTCGCCGACGAGCTGCTCAGCTACGCCGACCGCGTCCGCCCCATGGTGTTCGACTGCTCGCTGGCGATCAACCGCGCGCTCGACCGCGGCGAAAACGTCCTCTTCGAGGGCGGCCAGGCGACGATGCTCGACATCGACCACGGCACCTACCCGTTCGTCACGTCGTCGAACTGCACGGCGGGCGGCGCCTGCACGGGCACGGGCGTCGGCCCCACGCGGATCGACCGCGTGATCGGCATCGCCAAGGCCTACACGACGCGCGTTGGCGAGGGCCCCTTCCCGACCGAGCTGTTCGGCGACGAGGGCGAGGCCCTGCGCCAGGCCGGCGGCGAGTTCGGCGTCACTACGGGGCGTCCTCGCCGCACCGGCTGGTACGACGCGGTCGTCGCGCGCTACGCGGCCCGGGTCAACGGGCTGACCGACCTGGTCATCACCAAGTTGGACGTCCTCACGGGCTACGACCAGATCCCCGTCTGCGTTGCCTACGAGGTCGACGGCGAACGCGTCGACGAGCTGCCGAACGATCAGTCGGCGTTCCACCACGCGAAGCCGATCTACGAGTACCTGCCCGGATGGACCGAAGACATCAGCTCGGCGCGCGCGTTCGATGATCTGCCGCAGACTGCGCAGGACTACATCAAGCGCCTGGAAGAGCTGTCGGGCTGCCGCATCTCGGTGATCGGCGTCGGCGCCGACCGCGACGCGACGATCGTCCGCCACCCGCTGCTGCAGGGCAAAGCCTAGGCGGCGCGGCCCAGATTTCGGCGCCCCGGCGGGGTTTCGGCCCGTCGGGGCGCCGCTGTATCCGCCCGCGTTGTGGATCTGGCGTGGGCCTAGCTGCCGCCAGGCTACGGCCCGGTGGGGCGGTCGGAACGGACGTACGTCTGGTCGTCTGGCAGGCCCTTGCGCGGCGGCTGGATCTGCCCGAAGCCGCGGACGTCGCGGTCCCACGCCGAGTCGAGGGCGGTCTCGTGCGCGGCGAACCACTCGTGCAGGCGGTCCGCCATCTCCTGCTCGAGGGCGGCGTAGTCCCCGGATCCCGCCAGATTCTCGCGCTCGTCCGGGTCGTTTTCCAGGTTGTAGAGCTCGCGCGGCCCGTCGTAGCGGTCGACGAATTTCCACTCGGCCACGCGGATCATCCGCCCGCCGCCGTACTCGTCGTAGACGACGACCGAGTCCGTCCCGTCGCCCGGCCGCGTGCCGTCGACCAGGCCCGTGATCGAGGCGCCGGCGCGCAGCGGATCCTCGGGCGGGGTGATGCCGGCGAGCTCGCAGATCGTCGCAAAGAAGCTGGTCGCCGACACGTGGTCGGCGACGCGCCGCGCCTCCGTCTGCCCGGGGAGGGCGACGATAAACGGCACGCGCACCGAGTTTTCCCAAAAGTTCATTGGGTACGTCCCGTTGCCTTTTCCCCAGATTCCGTGATGGCCGCACGAAAACCCGTTGTCCGCCATATAGACAATCGCCGTATTATCGCGCCGCCCCGTCCGGTCAAGATGCTCAAGTAGCTGCTTGACCGCGCGGTCGACGCCGCTAATTGCCGCCATATATCCCTGAAGATACGGCGTCGGGTCGGCGAAAGCGTCGGCAAAATCGCGTTTCCGCGGTGCCACCCACGGATGGGGATCTTCCCGCGGAATCGACGGGAAATCACAGTCGGCATAGAGGTCGTACAGCTCTGGCGGATGATTGTTGATCCACGGGTCGTGCGGCGCCGTGAAATTCACCTGCAAATAAAACGGCGCGGCGCCCTCGCCCTCGGGCGGCAGCGCGTCGAGGAAGCCGCATGCCTCGTCGGCGACGGCGTTGGTAAAGTAGCGCGGCTCTTCGGTCTTGTTGCCGTCGGCGTCCCACACCGGCGCGCCGTAGTAGGGGCCGCCGCCCAGGCGGTGGGCGTACCAAAAGTCGAAGCCGGGCGCGGGAAACCGCGACGTCCCCACGTGCCATTTCCCGCTCATCCCGCACGTGTACCCGGCGTGGTGCAGCGTCTCGGGCAGGTTCTCGAGGCCGCCCAGATAGACGTCCTCGCGGGCCGCCGGGTGGCGCTCGCCCTGCAGCCAGTCGTGGACGCCGTGGGCCGAGGGCATCCGGCCGGTCAGCAGCGAGGCGCGCGCGGGCGAACACACCGGCGACGCGCAATAAAAATTATCGAATGTCGTCGCCTGTTGACTCAACGCGTCGAGCGTCGGCGTCACCAGTTCCGGCGTGTATTCGCTGGTGGCCCACGGGCCCTGGTCGTCGGTGAGAATAACGAGGAAATTCATCCTGGCCGTCGAGTTATCCATCGCCTATCCTTTCGCCGATAATCAGGCTATCACCGCATTTTCGCATCCGGCGATAGTGCGCCCCGGTTTTTTCGTGCTTTGCGCCTGGCGATATTGCGCGCGTCGATCGCCTCCGCACTACTGCCGATTTCGGCGTTGTCCGCGGCATCGCCGGCACCCGCCCGGCCGCTGCGTATGATGGCCGCGGTGCGGCTCGATGCGAGGGGAGTGGCGATGACGCGAACGACCGACCTGGCCGGCGCGCCCCTGTCGCGCCCGCGCTTGCCGCTGCAGGTCGTCGCGAAACCGACGGGCGCGGCGTGCAACCTCGACTGCCAATACTGCTTTTTCTTGTCGAAAGAATTGCTTTACGACGTGCCGCGCCAACAGATGCCCGAGGACGTCCTCGAACGGTACGTCGCCGAGTTCCTCGCGGCGTCGGGCGACGGCGAGGTGACGATGCTGTGGCAGGGCGGCGAACCCACCCTGCGTGGCCTGCCGTTCTTCCGCCGCGCCGTCCAGCTGGCCGAGCAGTATCGCCGCCCCACCCAGCGGGTCACCCACGCGATCCAGACGAACGGGACGCTGATCACCGACGAGTGGGCGCGATTCCTCGCCGACCAGGACTTTCTCGTCGGCATCTCGATCGACGGGCCCGCCGAGTATCACGACGCCTACCGCTGGAACCGGGCCGGCCGCGGCACGCACGACCTCGTCGTCCGCGGGTATCGGCGGCTCCAGGCAGCCGGGGTGCGCTGCAACGTCCTCTGCACCGTCCACGCCGCGAACCAGGGTCACCCGCTGGAGGTTTACCGGTACTTCCGCGACGACCTCGGCGCCGACTTCATCCAGTTCATCCCCATCGTCGAGCGCGTCACCCCAGGTCAGGCAGCCGCGGCCGAACGCGGCTGGCGCGCCGAGGGCGCGGGGCGTACGCGCGTCCTCTACCGCCAGGCCGGCACGTCGGTGACGTCACGCTCGTGCGATCCGGCGGCGTATGGCCGTTTCCTCGCGGAGGTTTTCGACGAGTGGGTCCGCGCGGGCGACGTCGGCCGCGTGTTCGTTCAGGACTTCGACCAGGGCCTGTCCGCCCTCTTTGGGAGGGCGACCGTGTGTGTCCACGCCCCCGAATGCGGTAACAACCTCGCCCTCGAGTTCACCGGCGACGTCTACGCCTGCGACCACTGGGTCGAGCCTGACTGGCTGCTCGGCACGATCGCCGACGCGAGCTTCGCCGACCTCGCGGCGACGCCCCGAATGCGCGAGTTTGCGAGGAAAAAGCGGCTGCAGCTGACGCGCGAGTGCCGGCGCTGCCCCTACCGTTTCGTCTGCAACGGCGGTTGCCCGAAGGATCGGTTTGTCCGCTCGAGTGACGGCGAGGAGGGGCACAATTACCTGTGTCCGGGTTACGCGGCCTTTTACCGGCACGCGTTGCCGACGCTGCAGGCAATGGCGCGCCTGTTGGCGGCGGGTCGCGCCCCGGCCGAGGTATGCGACCCCGAGGCGCGCCGCGCGCTTGGATTACCGCAGATAGGAGGGGAACGATGAGTGCAGGCACGGTCATCTTCGCCGTCGTCGTCGGTCTGGCGGTCGGGTGCATCGTCGGGGCGCTCGGCGCCGGCGGCGGCATCCTGTCGGTGCCGATCCTCGTCTACCTGCTGGGCCAGGAACCCCACGACGCGGCGGCAGGATCGCTGGTCATCGTCGGTTTGACGGCGATCGTCTCGATCATTCCCCACGCGAGGGCGGGACGGGTGCGCTGGCGCGACGGCCTCATTTTCGCCGCGATGTCGATCATCGGCGCGGTCGCCGGATCACGGCTGTCCGTCCTCGTCCCCTCGAGCGTCCTCATGCTGTGTTTCGGGGCGCTGCTCGTCGCGGTCGGCGTCCTCATGTGGCGGAAGGCCGAGGCCCAACTCAAAGGGAGGGCCGCCCAGAAGCCGCGGGACTTCGGGAAATACCGCCTGCTCGCCCTGCTGGGTGCCGCGACGGTCACGGGGTTCCTCACGGGATTCTTCGGCGTCGGCGGCGGCTTCGCGGTCGTCCCCATGCTGGTCCTCGTCCTCGCGATCCCCATGCGCGAGGCCGTCGGCACGTCGCTGCTGGTCATGATCATCGCGTCGGCGACCGGCCTGGCGTCACGCCTGGGCACGGGCGTCCACGTCGACTGGCCGGTCGTCCTCTCGTTCGCCCTCGCGTCGATGGCGGGCGGCCTTATCGGCGCGCCGGCGTCGCGCAAACTCAAGGAATCGACGCTGACCGGCGCCTTCGCCGTGTTGCTGCTGGCCGTCGCCCTCGCCACCCTGATCCAGACGGGCGTCTCACTTATTCATCACTAAAGCGCAAGCTCCGCCGGTGACGTGTCTGGAGCATAAAAGCGCTGGTTATCCCGCACGGAAGCCACCGTGAAGCGCGAAAACGAGGGCGCAGATACATCTCAGTATTCGTTCATGAAATATCCCTCCCTCAAGCTGTCCCTGACGAGTCGGCCTAGCGTGAGGAACTTCCATGGCAATTGTTGTCGACCACGATTACGTCGCGAATGACGAAAAACTCCAGGTCCCCCCGAACGTCTCGATGCCTGGTCTGGTCGCCATGCGCGCCCTGAGGGCGCCCCACGACACGATCGCGGAACGCAGCAATTCGCTGGGGTCGCGGTGGCTCGAGGTGTCGTGCAGCGAGTTCATGGACCAGATCCGCACGGTCGGCGCCGGCCTCGTCGCCGGTGGCGTGCAGGAGGGCGACACCGTCGCCATCATGGCGTCGACATGTTACGAGTGGACCATTGTTGACCTGGCTATTCAGGCTATTGGCGCGGTCGTTGTCCCCATTTACGAATCGAGTTCGCTCGACCAGATCGCCCACATTCTTTCCGACGCCGGCTGCCGCTGGGCGGTGACGAAGGATCGCGGCCAGGCCGCCCTCGTCGCCCAGGCCGCGGGCGGTCCCGACGCCCTGGCCGCCACGTGGGTCATCGACGAGGGCGACGTCGACCAGCTGGCGGCCGCCGGCCTGACCAGCGACGTCGACGTCGACGCGCGGATCGCGTCGCTGGGCGCCGAAGACCTCGCGACGATCGTCTACACCTCGGGCACGACCGGCCACCCGCGCGGCGTCGAGCTGACGCACGGCAACCTGGCGAAGACCGCCCTCAACACGCTGCCGTTCGTCGCCGAAATCCTCCGCGACCCGCAGATGCGGATCCTCCTGTTCCTGCCGCTGGCCCATATCTACGCCCGGCTGGCCTGCTATTTGACGCTGGTCGGCGAGGGCCGCTGCGGGCACGTGCCCGATGCGCGGCACCTGGTCGCTGACATGGCGGCGTTCCGGCCGACGACGATCGGCGCGGTCCCACGCGTCCTCGAGAAAGTCCACGCCGCCGCGCGCGGCCAGGCGGCCTCGTCGCCCATCAAGCGGCTGATCTTCGCGTGGTGCGAACGCGTCGCCATCGCGAGGGCGCGCCGGCTGCAGGACGACCGCGAGGAAACCCTGCGCGAACGCGCCGCGTACCGCCTGGCGAGGGCGCTCGTCTTCACCAAGCTCGAGGCGCGCCTGGGCGGTAACCTCCGCTACGTCATCAGCGGGGGAGCGGCGCTCAACCCCCACATCGAGCGGTTCTTCACCGGCATGGGCGTCCACATCCACCAGGGGTACGGCCTGACCGAGACGACCGGCCCCGTCCTCCTCAACACGCCCACCGCGCGGCGGATCGGCACGGTCGGGCGGCCGTGCCCGGAGGTCAAGGTGCGCGTCGCCGAGGACGGCGAGCTGCAGATTTCTGGCCCCGGCGTCTTCCGCGGCTACCACGCGAATCCCCAGGCCACGGCGGAGGCGACGACGCCCGACGGGTGGTTCCGCTCCGGCGACCTCGCGACGATCGACGCCGACGGCTTCGTGACGATCTCGGGCCGCAAGAAGGAGCTCATCGTCACCGCCGGCGGCAAGAACGTCCAGCCGGCCATCATCGAGGACCGCATCCGCACGTATCCGCTGGTGTCGCAGGTCGTCGCCGTGGGGGAGGGGAGGCCGTTCATCGGCGCGCTCCTCACCCTCGACGTCGACGCGCTGCCGGCCTGGCTCGACGCCCACAAGCTCGGCCGCATGGATCCCGTGACGGCGTCGCGGAACCCGCGGATTCACGAGGCGTGCGCGGCGGCGATCGCGCGGGCGAACACCGCGGTCTCGCGCGCCGAGTCGGTCCGCAAGTTCACGATCCTCCCCGTCGACTTCACCGAGGCGAACGGCCTGCTCACGCCGTCCCTCAAGGTCCGGAGGGCGCAGGTTGCCAAGCACTTCGCCGCCGAGATCGCCGCCCTCTACGGCGAGGGCGCATCGCCCAACCCGACGACCGACGTCCCGGCCTAGCGCGCCCACCCCCGTGAACGTGACCTTTTCGTCCGCTTTGATCACGCTCATGCCCCCAAACCGGTGAACGTGACCTTTTTGATCACGTTCATCCGGGCGGGGTGCGGGGCGCGCGCTCCGGGAGGGCGTCCTCGCGCGGAAAACGCGGGAAATAGGTTCGCGGCCGTGGACGCGGTAGAGTAACCGACGGTATCGTAACCTACGGGACGGTAACCAAGGGTGTCGGCGTCATGCACAGGCGAGCCGCCGCACGCGTGCGTTGGTTGTCCGCGAAGGTGCAGGCAGACGCAACAGCGAAGCGACGGGAAAGTGCAGGTGGCGTCATGGGCGTTCATGTAACGGCAAATAGCGTGTCGGTCGACCCGGTCGTCGATGTCCCCGATCGAGCGACGGTGCCCGGCCTTATCCTCGAGCGGGCGCGCACCCGCCCCGCGGAACCGATCGTCGAGTTCTACTCGCCGACGTTCGGCCGCTGGCGCACCCTGTCGGCGGGCCGTTTCGGCGACCTCCTCCTGACGTTCGGCGCCGAGGCGATCCGCTGGGGCATTGCCGAGGGTGACCGGGTGGCGATCCTCGGCCGCTCGGGCCTGGACTGGAACCTCCTCGACCTCGCCCTCCAGGCGATCGGCGCCGTCTCGGTCCCGATCTACGACACGTCCTCGCCCGCCCAGATCGCCGCGATCGTCAATAAGTCCCAGGTCACCCGCGGTTTCGCCGACGACGAGCATGCTCACCTGCTGACGGATGCCGGCGTCGAGGTCCGCACGTTCTCGCACATGGCCGGCCTCGCCCCGTACCTGTCGACCGAGACGCCGCTCGACTTCGCGCCCGTCCTCGAGCGTCTGGCGCGCCGCCGCGGCGACGAGGTCGCCACCGAGGTCTACTCGTCGGGTACCACCGGCGAGCCGCGCGCGGTCGCCCTCACCCACTACAACCTCGCGGGCATGCTCCTCCAGGAAGAGGAGTTCTTCCCCCAGGCGATCCGCGACGCCGAGATCCGCTGCATGCTGTTCCTGCCGATGGCGCACGTGTTCGCGCGCACGGCCGCCTACATGCCGCTGGCCGGCTACGGCGTCGAGGCCCACGTCGACCGCGCCGCCGGCAGCCTCGTTGACAATTTCGCGCAGTTCCGCCCGACGACGATCGGCGCGGTGCCGCGCGTCCTCGAGAAGATCGAGGAATCCGCCCGCGCACAGGCCAAGACCCCGTTCCAGCGGAAGGTGTTCGCGTGGGCGCAGCGGGTCTCGCGCCGCCGCGCCCCGTACGTCCGCGCCGACAAGCGCGCGCCGGCCCGCATCCAGATCCCCTACCGCCTGGCGAAACGCCTGGTCCTGGGCAAGATCATCGACGGCCTGGGCGGTCAGCTGCGCTGCGTCGTCTCTGGCGGCGCTCCCCTGGATCCGCAGCTCGACGACTTCTTCACCGGCATGGGCGTGCGCGTGTGCAACGGCTACGGCCTCACCGAGTCGACCGGCGGTTTCTTCTGCAACACCTTCACCGCGGCCCGCGCCGGCACCGCGGGGCGCCCGCTACCCGGTTGTGCGGTGCGTCGCAGCGCCGACGGCGAACTCGAACTCAAGGGGATCGGCGTCTTCTCCGGCTACCTCCACGACGAGGACGCCAACGCCGACGCGTTCACCGAGGACGGCTGGTTCCGCTCGGGCGACCTCGGGACGTTCGACGCCGACGGGTTCGTGTCGATCACCGGCCGCAAGAAAGACATCATCGTCACCGCCGGCGGCAAGAACGTCCACCCCGGCCCGGTGGAGGAGGCCGTCCGCCAACACCCGCTGATCTCGCAGGTCATGGTCCTGGGCGAGGGGCGCAAGTTCGTCAGCGCCCTCGTCACCCTCAACAGCGGCGTCGACGCCGCGGCCGCCGAGGTACGCCAGCAGGTCGCCGAGGCGTTCGCCGAAGCCAACCGCCGCGTCTCGCGCGCCGAGTCCGTGCGCCGCTTCCACATCCTCACCGAGAGCTTCACCGAGGCGAACGGCCTGCTCACCCCGTCGCTCAAGATCAAACGCAACGAGATTCTCCGCCGCTTCGCCACCGACATCGAGGCCCTCTACGGCGGCACCCTCGGCTTCGATATCCGCCCCAGCAAGGACGACGAACCCGACCAGCGCGCCTGAGGGCGCCGAGCCGCGCGGCGCGCTCAGGCGCTCCGATCCAGCCCGCGCGGCGCCCTCGAAACCGTGCGGTGCGCACTCCGCAGAAGGCCTCCGCGAACCCGCGCCGAGAGCCACCCAGCGCCCTCGTGGCTACATCCCGGCGATTCCTCATTCGGATCCCAGGCAACCCTCAGCGACGCCCCAGTGAATCCTCGGTTTTGAGCCTTAGTGCAGCGCCCTCGCGGCCGTCTGGGAAGTGGTGCAATTCCCGGAGTTTCGCGGAAAATCGAGCCTCGTGGCCGACTAAAGTCCCCGCCCTGCGGCCTGTGTCAGATGGCTCACAGGCTACGACGGAAAACCGGGGACTTTCGCCTATGCGAAATCGTCAAAAATCAGGAACAATAGAAGGGCATGGGCGGCGCCGCCAGGCGCTGCCAGCCGCTACCTGCCTAGGAGGCATCACATATGACTGTGACGGAGAAAAACGTCCGCGACGCTGCGCCGAGCAACGCTCCCGCCGAAGTTGTCGATTGGGTTGTCAAGATCGCTGATCTGACCAAGCCTGAGGCCGTTGAGTTCTGCGACGGTTCCCAGGAAGAGTGGGACCGCTTGACCAACCAGATGGTCGAGTCGGGCATGTTCACTCGCCTGAACCCGGAGAAGCGCCCGAACTGCTTCCTCGCCCGTTCGCTTCCGTCGGACGTTGCGCGCGTCGAGTCCCGCACGTTCATCTGCTGCGAGAAGGAAGAGGACGCGGGTCCGACGAACAACTGGGCCGACCCCAAGGAAATGAAGATCACCCTGAAGGAGAAGTTCACGGGGTGCATGGCCGGCCGTACCCTCTACGTCATTCCCTTCTCGATGGGCCCGCTTGGCGGCCCGATTTCCCAGCTCGGCATCGAGCTGACTGACTCGCCGTACGTCGTCTGCAACATGCGCATCATGACCCGCATGGGCACCAAGGCGATGGACCTCATCAACGAGGGCGCCGAGTGGGTTCCCGCCGTTCACTCCGTCGGTGTTCCGCTGGCCGAGGGCCAGAAGGACACGGCGTGGCCGTGCAACGACGAGAAGTACATCACGCACTTCCCGGAGACCAACGAGATCTGGTCCTTCGGCTCGGGCTACGGCGGCAACGCCCTCCTGGGCAAGAAGTGCTACGCGCTGCGTATCGCCTCGACGATGGCTCGCCGCGACGGCTGGATGGCCGAGCACATGCTGATCCTGCGCCTGACGGACGAAAAGTCGGGCAAGCAGTACCACGTCACCGCCGCGTTCCCGTCGGCTTGTGGCAAGACCAACCTCGCCATGCTCCAGCCCACCATCCCCGGCTACAAGGTCGAGACGGTTGGCGACGACATCGCGTGGATGCGTCCGGGCCCCGATGGCACGCTGCGCGCCATCAACCCCGAGGCCGGCTTCTTCGGCGTTGCCCCGGGCACGTCGCACGAGACGAACCCCATGGCCATGGAGACCATGAAGGAGAACTCGATCTTCACGAACGTCGCCCTCACGGACGACGGCGATGTCTGGTGGGAGGGCTGCGACGAGCCGCTGCCTGAGCACCTCATCGACTGGCAGGGCAACGACTACACCCCGGCCGACGCCGCCGAGGGCAAGAAGGCCGCGCACCCGAACTCGCGTTTCACGACGCCGGCCGCGCAGTGCCCGATCATCTGCCCCGATTGGGAGGCCCCGGAGGGCGTCCCGGTCGACGCGATCCTGTTCGGTGGCCGCCGCGCCACCAACGTGCCGCTGGTTGCCGAGCAGTACGAGCCGGCTCACGGCGTGTTCATCGGTGCGTCGGTTGCTTCCGAGCAGACCGCTGCCGCCGAGGGCGCTGTCGGTTCGCTGCGTCACGACCCGTTCGCCATGCTCCCGTTCTGCGGCTACAACATGGCCGACTACTGGGGTCACTGGCTCGACATGCAGAAGACGGTCGGCGACAAGTTCCCGAAGGTCTACCAGGTCAACTGGTTCCGTAAGGACGAGGACGGCAAGTTCATGTGGCCGGGCTACGGCGACAACTCGCGCGTTCTCGACTGGATCGTCCGCCGCGCCGCGGGCGAGGTCGAGGCCGTTGAGGGCGTCACCGGTCTGTACCCGAAGTTCGAGGACTTCAACCTCGACGGCCTGGACATCGACGAGGAGAAGTGGAACAAGCTCTTCGCGATCGATCCCGAGGCCTGGGAAGCCGAGATGAAGGACACCGAGAAGTACTTCGAGCAGTTCGGCGATCACATTCCGGCCGAGGTTGCGGAGCAGCTCGAGAAGTTCCGCGCCCGCATCGCTGCCGCCAAGTAGCATCCGTCGCTCCTGCTGACGCAGGGCGTGACAGCTAACACCGGGGCCGGGTTCCTTGAAAGGGGAGCCCGGCCCCGGTGTAATTCCGCAAACGCTCACCCGACCCGCGAAACGCTCACCTCCCAGGCGAAACGTTCACCCGATCCGCGAAACGCTCACCTAACTTGTCAGTTCTGTCCGGTAATCGGGCTACGTGACAATTTAGGTGAGCGTTTCGGGTTGGCGGTGAGCGTTTCGGTTACCGGATGTGCCGAGGCTGCCTGCGCGGGTGTGAGCCCACCTGCGCGCCGCCGCGGGGCGTGGTGAGGTCGCCCTTAGGCCGGACAGTATATTTGCGTATACATTCCTCTAATGTGTACAAAACTATACGGGGCGGGGTGAAATGCCTGGTCGAGGGCCCTTTTATTGGCTGAGTGTGGCGCCCAGGTCAGTCGGCGTCGCTGATTTCGCGGACGTATTGGGCGAAGCCGGGTGCGGTGAAGCTGAGGTAGCCCCACTCGGGGCTTTCGACCAGCCCTTTGTCCATGAGGCTTTGCCGCGGCATGCTGAGGCGCTGCGTCGACCATCCAAGTTTTTTGGCGACATCGCGGCGACGGACGGGCCCGTCACCGAGGTTTGCCATCGCCGTCATGATCGCGATCTCCGTGTCGGTCGCCTTCATCCAGCGGGCGCGGAAGAAGTTGTTTCGCTCGGCAGTGAAGTCTGCGATGGCATCGGTGATCTGAGCGGGGGTGATGGTGGCCCCGGGTTCGGGATAGTTCGCGTGGCGCCACGCCTTGTCGCCGATGAGCTGGATAAAATAGGGGTAGCCGCGGGCCAGGTCGCAGGCCTGCGACAGAGCGCTGAAATCCCAGGTGACGCCCAGTCGGCCGGCGGGGTCTTCGAGGGCGTGGGCTGCCTCGGTCCGGGTGAGATTGGCCAGGTGGACGTACTCGAAACGCTCGCCAAAACTGACATACTCCGTGATGACGTCCTGGGTGTGGCTGAGGCCGGCGCTCAGGCAGAACAGCGGCAGGTCTTTGCCGACGCTCTGGAGATTCTGCCACGCATACGCAAGGCTACGCAGGCTGGCGCCGTCGGCTGCCTGGATTTCGTCGATGAAGATGCCCAGGCCGGCGACGTCCTTCTTCTTGGCTATTTCGCGGCCAACGGTGAGCAGAAGCTCTTCGAGCTGGCGTCCCAGGGAGGCCTGGCGTTTCGCGGAGCGGTCGAACGACGCCGAAATCTCGAGGCCTGGGAGGGTGAGTTTGACGTTCTCGATCGCAGCGTGAATCGCTGCCTTGGCGCGGTCGCTGAGCGTCGTGGCAGCGGATTCGATGCCCGCCAGCAGGTCGTCGATGAGGGAACCCTCGCCGGCGGTGATCCACACGGTGGTGAAGCCCTCGGAGGTGGCGATCGATTGGAGGACGCGCAGCAGCGACGTCTTTCCGACGCCGCGAGGGCCGACGTATGTACGCAGCCGACCGGCGAATTTCTTGGCCTTGACCTGGTGAAACAGGGCGCGGCCGTCCATCAGGGCCTTGTCGCGGCCCACGAGCTGCACGGCGGTCACGCCGGGGGTGTAAGGGCTGTCCTGCACGTCCCCATTGTATACCTCTGTATACATTTCTCTAATGTATACAGAGGTATACAGAGTGGGTGCTGGCTGGGGTCGGCAGGCGGTGGCGGGCGCGTGCGCGGGCAAACGCTCACCCTCCAGGCGAAACGCTCACCTAACTTGTCATTTCTGTCCGGTAATCGGGCTATATGACAATTTAGGTGAGCGTTTCGGTTTGGCGGTGAGCGTTTCGGGTTGGCGGCGAGGCGCCCTCGGGACGAATTTGTTTCGGCAGTGACGTAAAACCCTTGCCTGCACCCTCGTGCGGGTAGATTGTTTTGCCGAAAGACAAAATAGAGCCGGGCGGCCGGCGCTACGAGGAGGTAGACATGTCTGACCTGTGGTCCATCGATTTGATCCCGTTCGTGGGCACTGATGATCCCCGCGAGGAGCTGGGCTTTCACTACTACGACGCCGACCGCGTGGTGGCCGGCAAGAAGATGAGCGAGTGGCTGCGCTTCGGCGTCGCCTACTGGCACACGTTCGAGCAGCGCCTCGTCGACCCGTTCGGCACGGGCACGGCCCAGCGCCCCTACGACCGCTACACCGACCCGATGGACCTCGCGCTGGCGAAGGTCGACTATGCGTTCGAGTTCTACACGAAGCTCGGCGTCGACTTCTTCTGCTTCCACGACCGCGACATCGCCCCCGAGGGCGACACGCTGCGCGAATCGAACGCAAACCTCGACAAAGTCGTCGACCGCATCGAGGCCGCCCAGAAGGCGACCGGCGTCAAGCTGCTGTGGAACACGTGCAACCTGTTCACCAACCCGCGTTTCGTCGCGGGCGCGGCGACCTCGCCGTTTGCCGAGGTCGTGTCGTACGCGGGCGGGCAGCTCAAGCACTCCCTCGAGATCGCCAAGCGCCTGGGCGCCGAGAACTACGTGTTCTGGGGCGGCCGCGAGGGCTACGAGACGCTGTGGAACACCGACCTCAAGCGCGAGCAGGACCACCTGGCCCGCTTCTTCCACATGGCCGTCGACTATGCGGCCGAGATCGGCCTCGACGCGCAGTTCCTTATTGAGCCGAAGCCGAAGGAACCGACCACCCACCAGTACGACTTCGACGCGGCGACGGCGATCGCGTTCCTCAAGACGTACGACCTCGACAAGCACTTCCGCCTCAACCTCGAGGGCAACCACGCGAACCTCGCCGGTCACACCTACCAGCACGAAATCCGCGTCGCCCGCGCCGCCGACATGCTGGGCTCGCTCGACGCGAATCAGGGCGACAAGCTGCTGGGCTGGGACCTCGACGAGTTCCCGTCCGACCTCTACGAGACGACCGCCGTCATGTGGGAGGTCCTCGCGGCCGGCTCGATCGGCCCGCGCGGCGGCCTCAACTTCGACGCGAAGCCGCGCCGCACGTCGTTCACCGCGGAGGACCTGTTCCGCGCCCACATCGTCGGCATGGACACGTATGCCGCCGGCCTGCTCGTCGCCGCGAAGCTCCACGAGGACCGCTACATCGAGGACATCGTCGCCACCCGGTACGGCTCGTTCGACGACGGCATCGGCCGCCAGTTCGAGGACGGCAAGGCGACGCTGGCCGACCTCGAGGCGCACTCCCTGGACATTCCGCAGGCGGATCTGGTCGCGGCAACGGCGTCGGACCACTCCGAATCGATGAAGGCAACCATCACGAATTACCTGGTCAAGGCCCTGGCCGAGGCGTAGGTGCATGGAGGGTCCCGCCCGCAACGGGGCCGGCGGGACCCTCCACCGAATCTTCCCCGTTGCTGCCTCGGGCGGCCGAAAAGGAAAGAGAAATCCAATGCGTAAGACACCACTGTGGGTGATCTATGTCTTCGGGTCCCTCGGGGGCCTGCTGTTTGGCTACGACACCGGCGTCATTTCGGGCGCGATTCTATTCATCCAAGACCAGCTTCACCTGGCCGAATGGGGCCAAGGGTGGGTCGTTTCGGCGGTGCTGCTGGGTGCCGTCTTGGGGTCCGTCATCCTCGGACCCATGTCCGACAAGTACGGCCGCCGCCCGCTGATTCTCGTCGCGTCGGTCATCTTCTTCATCGGGGCGCTGGGGTCGGGCCTCGCGACGAACGTTGGCGTCCTCATCGCCACCCGCATCATCCTCGGCATGGGCGTCGGGTCGGCATCAGCGCTGATCCCGACCTATTTGTCCGAGATGTCACCCGTCGACAAGCGAGGCTTCATCACTGGCCTCTTCCAGTTCATGATCATGACCGGCATTCTGTTGGCCTACGTGACGAACTATGCGATGTCGGGCTTCTACACGGGCTGGCGGTGGATGCTCGGCTGCGCGGCGATCCCCGCGGCGATCCTGTTCTTCGGCGCCCTCCTGCTGCCCGAGAGCCCCCGCTTCCTCCTGCGCATCGGCAAGGAAGACCAGGCGAAGGCCGTCCTCGAGACGATGTACCACCACGACGAAACGCAGATCAGCGCGAAGATCAAGGAGATCGAGGATCAGGCGGCCATCGCCCAGGGCGGCTGGAAGGAACTGTTCGGCCGCACCGCGCGTCCCGCCCTCGTCGCCGCGCTGGGGCTGGCGATCTTCCAGCAGGTCATGGGCTGTAACACCGTGCTGTACTACGCGCCGACGATCTTTACCGACGTCGGGTTCGGTGTCAACGCCGCCCTCCTCGCGCACATCGGCATCGGGATCTTCAACGTCATCGTCACGCTGATCGGCATCTGGCTGATGGACCGCGTGGGCCGCAAGACGATGCTTATCGGCGGCGGTATCGGCATGGCGGTGTCGCTGTTCATCATGAGTTTCGCGATGCGGAACTCGGGCAGCTCGTCGACCGCCGGCGTCATCTGCGTCATCGCCCTCACCGTGTACATCGCGTTCTTCTCGGCGACGTGGGGCCCGGTCATGTGGGTGATGATCGGCGAGATGTTCCCGCTGTCGATCCGTGGCCTCGGCAACTCGTTCGGGTCGGTCGTCAACTGGAGCGCCAACATGATCGTCTCGCTGACGTTCCCCGCCCTCCTCAACGCGTTCGGCACCGGCAGCCTGTTCATCGGCTACGGCGTGTTGTGCCTGGTCGCGATCTGGTTCGTCAAGGTCAAGGTCTTCGAAACCCGCAACCGGTCCCTGGAGGAAATCGAAGCGACCATGCGCGAACTCGCTGCCCGCCGGGCGAAGAAGGCCAGCTGAGCGCGACTGACTCGCCCCCTCCCGCAAACGCTCACCTCAATTGTCGTTTCTGTCCGATAACCGGTGGAATCGACAATTGAGGTGAGCGTTTCGGGTTTATGGTGAGCGTTTAATCTTGAGGGTATCTGCATACCTGCGCCCTCGCCCCCGCACCCACCCCGCCGCACCTGCCCCACCCCGCCCCCCCCGCGCACTGCTAGCAACGTCACAGGTCCCGAGTGCACGAACCGCACAGACTCCGAGGGCGCCGACACGATAGCGTAGGACGTAACTTGCGCGGCGCCTGGCCGCGGCGAACGGACGGGAGCAAGGAGGGTCGCGATGACCTCGACGCAAGGGCTGCGCTACGGCGGCGACTGGAATCCGGAACAGTGGGACGAGGCGACGATCGCCGAGGACATCCGGCTCATGGGGCAGGCTCAGGTCAACCTGGTCACGCTCGGCGTGTTTTCGTGGGCGCTGACCGAACCCGAGGAGGGCCGTTACGACTTCGACTGGCTGATCCGGATCATGGATCGGTGCGCCGAGGCCGGCATCGACGTCGACCTCGCGACGGGCACGGCCTCGCCGCCGGCGTGGATGGCCGTGAACCACCCCGAGACACTGCCGGTCGACCGCGACGGGCGCACGTTGGGCTTCGGGTCGCGCCAGCAGTATTCGCCGGCGAACCCGTACGTGCGCGGCAAGATGGTCGATCTCGCGCGGGCGCTCGCGGACGCGGTCAAGGGGCATCCGGCGTTGGCGATGTGGCACGTCGGCAACGAATATGGCTGCCACGTCGCCGAGTCGTTCGACCCCGAATCGATCCGCCAGTTCCGCCTGTGGCTGGCCGAGAAGTATCAGACGGTTGACCAGCTCAATGACGCGTGGGGTACGGCGTTTTGGTCGCAGTGCTACGCGAGCTTCGACCAGGTGGGCGCGCCCGGCGTGATGCCGGCGTTCCACAACCCCGGGCACGTCGCCGACTGGCGGCAGTTCTTCTCGGACCAGATGCTCGCCTGCTACCTGGCCGAGGTCGACGCCCTCCGCGAAATCACGCCTGACCTGCCGATTACCACGAATTTCATGGGGATGTTCCCCTTCGCTGACTACTGGCAGTGGGCGCGGCACGTCGACGTCGTCGCCGACGACTCATACCCGGAGCCGGCCGCCCCGTTCGGTGCCCACGAGGACGCCCTCGGCGGCGACCTCATGCGGTCGCTCGGCGGGAATCGGCCGTACATCCTCATGGAGCAGACGACCGAGGCCGTTCAGTGGCGGCAATACAACGCGTCGAAGCGGCCGGGCCAGTATCGGCTGTGGTCGCTGAGCCGCGTCGGGCACGGCGCCGACGGGATCCTCCAGTTCCAGTGGCGGCAGTCGAAGGCCGGGTCCGAGACGTTCCACTCGGCGATGGTCCCGCACGCCGGCACCGACACGCCGGTGTGGCGTGACGTCTGCGATATGGGCGATGACCTGGCGAAACTCGGCGGCGTCGCGGGCGAGGTCCCGACGAACCGGATCGGGATCGTCATCGACTGGCAGGCGCAGTGGGCCGGCGAGGCCCTCATCGCGAGGGCGCCCCTTGACCACTTCGCGCAGGTTCGCCGCTGGCACCGGACGTTCTGGGAGGCCGGCTTCGGCGTCGACTTTGTGCCGGTCGACGGGGATTTCGCGGCCTACGACGTCATCGTGTTGCCGTCGCTGGCCGCGCTGCCCGGCGACGGCCAAGAGTTCGCCGCGCGCGTCCGCCGCGCCGCCGAGTCGGGCACGCAGGTCGTCGTTGCCGGGCCAACGGGCCTGGTCGATGGGCGTTTGCACGCGTTCCTCGGCGGGTATGCCGGGCCGCTGGCCGAGGTGGCTGGCCTCACGGTCTACGGGCACGCCTGCACGGCGCCGCAGCTCACCGAGCCGTGGCTCGACGAGCCGGTCCGCCCGCGCCTCGACCGCCTGTCCGGCGCCGTCTCGACGCCGGCGAGCGGCGACGACATCGAGATGACGATTAAGCCGTCCTCGCCGCTGGCCGAGGTCGCCCACGCCGCCGGCCTGGGTGAGGCGTGGTGCCAGGGTTCGACGTGGATGGAGCTTGTCCGCACGACCTGCGACGACGTCGAGGTCCTGGCGCGCTATGCTGATCGCGGCGCCGGCGCCGACCAGGCGGGTCTGCCCGCGATCATGCGGCGGACGTTCCCTGTCGTCGAGGGCCGGCCGGCCGGCGGGATCTGGTGGGTCGGCACGCAGCTCGAGGCGCCCGCGCGGGCCGGCATGGCCGCGCTGACGGCGGTGACGGCCCGCGTCAACCCGACCGGCGGCCAAATGTTCCCCGCAGGCATCGAGTGCATCGCCCGAGGTCAGTGGCTGTTCTTCCTCAACCACTCCGAGCGTGAGGTCACCCTCCCCGCCATCCTCGCCGGCCGCGAGGTCGTCGTCGGCACCGCCGCGGACGCCGTCGCCAGCCCGGACTCGGCCGACAGCAGCGGGGCGCACGCCCGCGCCGAGGGCGACGCCCTCGTCCTCCCGCCCAGGACCGGTGCCGTCACCCGCCCCCGCTGAGCCCCACCCCCGGCCCCACCCCGTGAACGTGACCAAAAAAGATCACGTTCACGGAGGGCGCCCAGGGCGCCGAGGGCGCCGCCTGCCGCGTGCCGCGGCCGAAACTCACACTCACAATGACAATCACAATGACAATGACAAAAACACAACTGTCAGTGTCACTGTGAGTGTCCGTGTGGCACCTGTCGAAAACGGGTGCGAACAGCTCTGGTGCCCTCGCCGCTGCCCCAACCACTGACCCGGCAAACTGGCAAACTCGCAGTGACATACACAAAAACTGTCATTGTGAGTGTAAGTTTGTTGTATGGATCGAATGAGTGACGAGCTGCCGGGCATCATCCAGACCGTACGGGTGCTGGGCAGCGACACCGCGGCCATCGAGGTGAAGTCGGGCGCGGGCGGCCTGCCTGGCGCGGACGAGCTGTGCACGACCCTGTGCGCGTTCGCCAACATGCCGGACGGCGGCACGCTCATCATCGGTCTGGACGAAAAGGCGGGATTCGCACCGGTGACAATCGCCGACCCGCGGCACTACGTTGACACCGTGGCGTCCTACGTGAGGGATCATATCCACCCACGCCCGGCAATCGAGGGTCCCGCGGTCTACGACTATGAGGGCGCCAAGTTGGTCGTCACCAGGGTCGATGGCCTGCCGCTGCACGATCGGCCGGCACGCTATGCGGGAAAGGCCTATTACCGCCTGTCCGACGGCGACACCGAAATGAGCGAACAGCAGCTGGCCTACCTCGATCTTATGAAGAAGCAGGCCGGGCGCCGGCAGCCGGACCGGGAGGTCGTGCCCGGCGCGACCCTTAAGGACCTCGACGCCGACCTCGTTGAGCAGGTCGTCCGCCGGGTCCGCCAGGGCTCACGTCGCCTAGCGGCCGTGGGCGATGACACTGAGGTGTTAGCCGGGAAGGGCGTTCTCTCCCCCGACGGGGGTGTGACGGTTGCCGGCCTGTATGCGTTGGGCACCTACCCGCAGGAGTTTCTGCCCAGCCTGACAGCGACGGCCGCCGTACAGTTGCCCGCGTCTGGGAGCCAGCGCCTGCGCCGCCTGCAGGATTTCGACGGGCCTTTGCCTGAAATGGTCGATGCTTGTATTGCGTGGATCGAAGAAAATGAGGTTTCGGGTGTTCGCTATGACGAGTCAGGCCGCGCGCGGAATGTCCTGGAGTTTCCCGCGGTCGCCGTCCGCGAGGTCGTCGCCAATGCGTTCGTGCACCGGTCCCTTGAACCGATCATGGCATCGGAGACCATTAATGTTCGTTTCACCCCATCGCGGCTGGTCGTGGCCAGTCCGGGCGGCCTGTGGGGGACGACGCGGGACCGGCTGCTGCATCGTGGCCTCCCTAACGCTGTCAACCCCGTGTTGTACAACATCTGCAAACTGCTGTCGCTGCCTGACGGCAGCCGCCTGATCGAGGGGGAGGGCGGCGGCCTGGCCGAGGCTGCGCGCGCGATGGACGAGAGCGGCTGTTTGCCGCTGGATTTCCAGGATTCGACAGTGGGGTTCCGCGTGTTGTTCTCGCGGAAGAAGGCGCCGACCGCTATCGAGCCCGAGCCCGAGCCGATGCCCTCGGCGACGCCGACCGAGAACCCGGACGTGGCGGCGATCTCGCGCCACGCGGGCGTGGTCTATGCCGCGTTGGCGCAGGCCCAACGCGTGCCTGACATCGCGCGGCAGACCGGGCTGGCGGTCCACACTGTGCGATACGCGTTGGCGAAGCTGACCGACGCCGGCCTCGTCGAAATGGTCGGCGGCCAGGGCAAGCGCGACACCTACTACCGCCCCACCCCGTGAACGTGATCAAAAAAGGTCACGTTCACCCCTCTACCCCCATGAACGTGATTTTTCTGTCCAGAAAGGTCACGTTCATGCAGGAAAACCCGTGAACGTGACCAAAAAAGATCACGTTCACGGGTTTTGAGCCTTCACGGGGTCGGGCTGGCAAAGGAGCCAAACCCGGCCCGGTTTAGTCGTGGGCGTGGGCGAGGTCGTCGCCGCAGGCAATCGGCTGGTCCAGCGGGGCCTCGTAGTCGATCTGCGCCTTCGTCTCCATGAAAATGACGGGGACGATCGGCGACAGGCCGCGGGCCTCGATGTCACGCGGATTCCACGTGATGAGCTTTTGGCCGGCCTCAACCTTCTGGCGGTTGTCGGCGTGGACGGTGAACCCTTCGCCCTCGAGCTTGACGGTGTCGAGCCCCAGGTGGACGAGGACGTTCACGCGCTTACCCATGATGACGAACGCGTGCGGATGAATCTTGGCGATCTTGCCGCTGATCGGCGCGATGACATCGACGTCACCTTCGCCGCTGGGCTGGATAGCAATGCCGGGGCCAACGAGGCCCTGCGCAAAGACGGGATCGGGAACCTTCTCGAGAGAGCAGACGGTCCCGTCCAATGGGGCCAAGACGGGGACTGATTCGGCTGCGCTCACATCAAGTCCTCGATGTCGGCGGCGATCGTGTCGGCCTCGGGGCCAACAACCACCTGGACGACACCCGACTGGCGGACGACGCCGAACGCGCCGGCGGCCTTGAGGGCGGCCTCGTCAACGAGGTCGTCGTCGGCGACCTCGACACGCAGACGCGTGATGCAGGGCTCGAGGTCTTCGATGTTGTCCGCCCCGCCGAGGCCGGCGATGATCTGTTCTGCCTTATCCATGATGACCCTCCTGGTCACTGTCGACGTTGACGCATCGGTGCGATGCAAGTGGTCTAGACAGCGCTACAGTAGCACGCCACCATGGGGAAGCGAATACCCTTGGTGAAAACAGTGTTAGATTTCGCCGACGGCGTCGCGCAGCTCGTCGAGCAGCAGTTCCGCCTGCGGCCCGACGATCACTTGGACCGCGGTGCCGACGAGGCTGGCGCCGTAGCAGACCGGCGGGTTGAGGACACCCGTGTCGACGAGGCCGGGGTCGACGACCTCGAAACGCAGACGGGTGATGCAGGGCTCGACGGCGCGAATGTTGTCCATCCCGCCGAGGGCGTCAATGATTCTGGCGACCTGGTTGTCTGACATGGTTGGCTCCTCGGGTCAGTAGCGCTGGGCCTGGTGCGGATAGATGGGCGAGAGCGGCTGGGAGATCGGAACCCAGAGTTTGTACCGGTCGCCCCGATAGATGGACACGGTGAAGTCGACGGGGACGGCCTCGGCGAACGTCCGGCGGGTCACGTGGATGCCGGCGGCGCCGGGTTCGACCTCGAGCAGTTGCGCGAGGGCGATGTCGACGTTGACGGATTCGATGGTGTCTTCGCCCCAGGTGGGCCGGAATCCGCGGGTTTGTAGTTCGCCGTAGATCGATTCGGGCGGCGTCGGCGTGATGAAGCCGGGCAGCAGCGCGGCGGGCAGCCACGACTCTTCGAGGCTCATCGGCGCGTCGTCGGCGTAGCGCAGCCGGCGCAGATAGAACGCGGTGGCGTCGTCGTCGAGCCCCAGCGCCCGCGCGATAAACGTCGGCGGCTTCAGTTCGTCCGCCTCGAGCAGTTTCGTCGACGGCACCATGCCGCGCATCCGCATTTCCTGGCTGAACGACGTGATCCGCAGCTGGAGGTCGAGTTTCTCTTGCGCGACGAACGTTCCCCGGCCTTGCCGACGCACGAGGACGCCCTCGTTGACGAGGACGTCGACGGCCTGCCGAACGGTCATGCGGGAAACGTTGAATTGGTCACAGAGTGCACGTTCGGACGGGATCTTATCGCCAGGTCCGAGCTCAGAGCCGACGAGCTCCGAGAGGTAGGTGCAGATCTCGAGATACTTCACATCATTCATCTTAGGGGTGCGCGTCTTGACTCAGGGCCATTCTGCGGGTTCTAATGGGAGCGCTGGTCTAGACAACCACAGGCGCCTTGGCGCACGGTTCCTCAAGGAAGAGTACACATATGAGTTCTCAAGAGAAAAAGAAGCAGGGTAAGACTTTCGCTCTGCTCCAGCGACTTGGTCGCTCCCTGATGCTCCCGATCGCTTCGCTGCCCGCCGCGGCGCTGATCCTCCGTCTGGGTCAGGCCGACATGCTGGGCGCGGATGGTCTCGCCGCTCACGCTCACTGGCTGCAGCCGGTGGCCGACGTTATGGCGAGCGCCGGTAACGCGATCATCGGCAACCTTGCTTACCTGTTTGCCCTGGGTGTGGCGATCGGCTTCGCGAAGAAGTCGGACGGTTCGACCGCCCTCGCCGCCCTCATTGGTTACTTTGTTTTCAAGTCGGTGACGGACACGCTGGCCCCCCACTTCGGTGTTGAAAAGGCCGGTGCCTGCGCTGATGCTGTCGAGAAGGCGGGCCTTAACGCCGCCGACTTCGCGTGTGCTGCACCCACGTACGACATCAACTACGGTGTCCTCGGTGGTATCGCCGTCGGTCTGTTGACGGCCGTCCTCTACCAGAAGTACTACCGCGTCAAGCTGCCGCAGTACCTGGCGTTCTTCGGTGGCCGCCGCTTCGTGCCGATCGTTACGGCCCTGTGGTCGATCGTTCTCGGTGTTGTTCTCTCCCTCATCTACCCGGCGTTCAACCTGGTCTTCAACGAGGGCCTGGGTGGCTTCATCAAGAACCACGGCGCCAACCCGGCGACCGGCTTCGTCTTCGGTACGGTTAACCGACTGCTCATCCCGTTCGGCCTCCACCACCTGCTCAACTCGCTCCCGTGGTTCCAGCTGGGCGACTGTGTCAACGCTGACGGCGCGACCGTCCACGGCGACATCACCTGCTTCCTGTCTGGCGTGAACGGCACGAACGCGTGGACCGGCTCGTTCATGACCGGCTTCTTCCCGATCATGATGTTCGGCCTCCTCGGTGCGGCCCTCGCCTTCTACCGCACGGCCCGCCCGGAGAACCGCAAGGCCGTCGGCGGCGTCATGGTTTCGCTGGCCCTGACCTCGTTCATCACCGGTGTGACCGAGCCGATCGAGTTCGCGTTCGCGTACTGCGCTTGGCCGCTGTACCTCGTCCACGCGCTGCTGACCGGTTCGTCGCTGGCCCTGGTCAACGCGCTGGGCATTAAGTCGGGCTTCGGCTTCTCCGCCGGCCTCATCGACTACCTGCTCAACCTCACCAAGGCGGCGGGTCTGTCGGGCGGCTACGGCAAGGTCCTCCTGCTGATCCCGATCGGCCTTGTCTACGCGGTCATCTACTACTTCCTGTTCGTCTGGGCGATCAAGAAGTTCAACCTCCCGACGCCGGGCCGTGAGGGCGCCGACGACACGGCTGGTTCGATGATCTTCGACAAGAACCAGATCGCTGGCGACGACAAGAAGGCCACCAAGGCTGCCAAGGCTGCTGACGCCAAGGCTGCGGATGCCAAGAAAACTGAATAGTCGCCACCGCTAGGTGACGATTGGCGCGGGGCCTCCTCGATTTTTCGGGGAGGCCCCGTTGCTGTCTGCGAGGGCGGCCGGCGGGGCCCGCCACTACACTGGGGCACGCGGGAATCACGCGGGAACATCATGCGATCAGGCGAGGGGAGGGCCGATGGGAACCGTCGTCGACCTCGAGGACGACACGTGGCGCGACCAGATCGCCGGCGATCGCCCCGCGTGTATCGAGTTTTGGGGTCCGTGGTGTACGTCGTGCATGCTTCAGCGGCCGATCGTCGACCAGATCGCCTCGCTGCTGGGCGAACGCGTCGGCTTCTTCCGCGTCAACGTCGGCACCACCCGAATCGACCGTGAACTGGGCGTTCGCACGCTGCCGACCGTCCTCGTCATGAAAGACGGCGCCGAGGTTGCCCGCGTCACCGGCGACGCGACCCGCAACGATATCCTCGTCGCGCTCGCGGGCGTGTTGGAGTCGTGACACAAACGGGCGCCGCCGATGCCGGACACACCCGGCACGAGCGGCGCCCGCGACTATGACGCGTGACCTGGCCTAACGGCCGGTCATTCGCGAATTCGACGTGGCCATGAGGACTTCCTGGATGTCGTCGAGCGGGTTCCCGTTCTTGTCGAACTGGTGGCGCTTCCACGTGCCCGAGCGGCGCAGGTGCCACGAGGACGTCGTCGGCGCGGCTTCGCGTTGGACGAGGTCGTAGAGTTCCTCGATCATGTCGGGGTCGCTCACCCGGATGAGCGCTTCGACGCGGCGGTCGAGGTTGCGGTGCATGAGGTCGGCCGAGCCGATCCACACCTCGTGGTCGCCGTCGTTGCAGAACGCGTAGATACGCGAGTGCTCGAGGAACCGCCCGAGGATGGACCGCACGCGGATGTTCTCGCTGAGCCCCTTGATGCCGGGCCGGATCGTGCAGATGCCGCGGCACACGATGTCGATGGGCACGCCCGCCTGCGACGCGCGGTAGAGGGCGTCGGTGACGGCCTCGTCGACCAGAGAATTCACCTTGATGCCGATGTAGGCGTCTTTGCCGGCCTGCTTGTTCGCGGCCTCGCGTTCGATCCGCTCGATGAGGCCGGGCCGGATGGTCCGCGGCGCGACCAACAGGCGCTGGTAGGACGTGCGTGGCGCGTAGCCCGACAGCTGGTTGAACAGGCGCGTGAGATCCTGTGCGACGTCGCGGTCGCAGGTCAGCAGGCCGAGGTCCTCGTAGCCGCGCGCGGTCTTGGGATGGTAGTTGCCGGTGCCGACGTGGCAGTAACGCCGCATCCCGTCGCTGTCTTCGCGGACGGCCATCGAGAGTTTGCAGTGTGTCTTGAGGCCGACCATGCCGTAGACGACGTGGACGCCGGCGCGTTCGAGTTTGCGTGCCCAGGTAATGTTGGCGTCCTCGTCGAAACGGGCTTTGATCTCGACAATCGCCAGGACCTGTTTGCCGTTTTGTGCGGCCTCGATCAGCGCGGACACGATCGGCGAGTCCGAGGACGTGCGGTAGAGCGTCTGTTTGATCGAGCGGACCCGCGGGTCGCGGGCGGCCGACGTGACGAAGTGCTGGACCGACGTCGAGAACGAGTCGTACGGGTGGTGGACGAGGATGTCGTGTGCGCGGATCGCCGCGAAAATGTCGGTGGGCGTCGCCGACTCGACCTCGGAGAGGCCGGACGCCGTGGCGGGCACGAACGCGTGGTATTTCAGGGTGCGCAGGTCGAGGTCGTGCAGCTCGTTGAGGCAGCCCAAATCCAGCGGTTCGGGCAGGACGAAGACGTCCTCGGGGCCGATTTCCAGGCGCGAGACGAGGAACGACTTGACCATCGGGGTGATGCCTTCGGCGACCTCCAGGCGGACGGCGGGGCCGAAGCGGCGGCGCAGCAGCTCGGCTTCCATCGCGGTGAGGAGGTTTTCGGCGTCGTCCTCTTCGACTTCCAGGTCCTCGTTGCGGGTGAGGCGGAACGCGTGGTGTTCGAGCACCTCCATGCCGGGGAACAGGTGGTCGAGGTGGGCGCCGATGATGTCTTCCATCGGCACGAACGTGGCCTTGCCGAAGACGTCGAGGGCGTCCTCGGGGCTGATTTGGCGGGTCACTTGTTCGACGCAGACGAGGCGCGGCAGCGACTCGGGGATCTTGACCCGCGCGAAGTGCTGTTTGCCGGTCAGCGGGTTGCGGAGGACGACCGCGAGGTTGAGGGACAGGCCGGAAATGTAGGGGAACGGGTGTGACGGGTCGACCGCCAGCGGCGTGAGGATCGGGAAGACTTGGCGGCGGAAGTATGAGTGGAGCTTGTCGCGGTCGCCCTCTTCCAGCGCGTCCCAGCGGACGATGTTGAGGCCCTCTTTTGCCAGCTCGGGCAGCAGTTCGTTTTGGACGAACTGGGCTTGGCGGGTGCACAGCACCTGGGCGCGTTCGGTGATGCCGTCGAGCACCTGCCGCGGCGTCAGGCCGGATGCGGATGTGCGGGCGATTCCCGCGGCGATGCGCCGTTTGAGGCCGGCGACGCGGACCATGTAGAACTCGTCGAGGTTCGACGTGAAGATCGTCGTGAACCAGGCGCGTTCCAGCAGCGGCAGCGTGGGGTCTTCGGCCTGTTCGAGGACGCGCTCGTTGAACTGCATCCACGACAGTTCGCGGTCGCCGTAGCGGCCTTTCGGCAGCGGGTGCTCGAGGCCCAGCGGTTGGACTTTGCGCAGGTCAGGCAGGTTGGGGACGGTCTTGAACAGGGGCTCGTCTTCGCCGGAGTCGTCGTCGTCCTCGTATTGGCGGTCGTCGTAGTCGCGGCCGGGGAACTGTTCGGGCGCGATCTTGGAGGTGAGCAGTTCGTCGGCGGTTGCCGGCTCGAAATCCGGGGCCGCGTCTTTGCTGGCGTCCGGCTGAGGGTTTTCTGCGGTAGTCATCGTTGGAGGACCTTTCCACTCACGGGTGTCACATCTAATCTAGCTGGCCGGCGCGGGCGCGGCGGGCGGCTTCATGCAGTTCTTCGGCGGTGCGGGTGAGGGCGGCCGCGCGGGTTGTCACGTAGTCGGCGAGGGCGTCGGTCGGCTCGGTGATCCATTCGTCGCCGAACGTCACGCCGGCGGCCAGGATCCGCAGCATGACGCCGGTTCTGGCCAGCAGGTGCCAGAGCTCCGGGTGTTCGCCTTGTGCCCAGTCGCCGCGCAGCAGCGCCCCGATCGCGTGGAGCGTGTCGTCGAGGCCCACGGTGACGCCCTCGGGGACGCCCGGGACGACGGGCGCGGCCAGGCCTTCGCGGTAGCGGCGCGCCAGCTGGTCGGGGTCGCGGACCGCCCACTGGTGGATGAGGTAGAGCCGCCACATGACGCCCGGCAGCGTGGTGGCCGGGGACGACGACCACAGTTCGCACACCGTGTCGACGCCGCCGGAGCGGATGACCTCGAGCAGCGCCTGTAGTGACTGTTCGTCGTCGCGGCCCAGTAGCAGCCCGGCGGAGGCGTGGGCGACCTCGGAGTCGGCGGGAATATCGACGTGGGCCTCGATCGCTTCAGCGTCGGCGGGCTCGAGGGGGGCCGGGCGGCGGAACGGGGCGGAACCCATGGTGACTCCTTTGTAGTGGCGGGTACGTGCACTCCATTGTCTCGCACGAGCGCTCGCAGCGCAGGGGTGTATGCGGGTAAGGTCCAGGCGGGTCGGTGGGCAGGCGGCGCGTATCGTGAAGGGGGAGTCGTGACGGGGGAGAGGAGCAGCCATGGGCAAGAAGCATCGCGGCGCGGCCACGCGCGCCCTCGCGCAGTTGGAGGACGCCGGCGTCGCCTACCGCGTCTACACGTATACCCATTCGGCGCGCGCGAAGTCGTTTGGCGGCGAGGCTGCCGCCCAGATCGGTGGCGATCCGGCGCGGATGTTCAAGACGCTGCTGGTCGAGTGTGAGGGCGGCGAGTTCGTCGTCGCCTGCGTTCCCGTGACCGCGCACCTGTCGCTGAAACTCGTCGCGAAGGCCGCCGGACACAAGAACGCCCAGATGGCCGACCCTGCCGTCGCGCAGCGCCGCACGGGGTACGTCGTCGGCGGGATTTCGCCGCTGGGGCAGACGACAACGCACCGGACGTTCATTGATGCGTCGGCGCGCGGGTTCGACGAGATTCTGGTTTCTGGCGGGAAACGCGGCATGTCGGTCGGCGTCGCGCCGGACGACCTCGCGAAGCTGACCGGCGCCGAGTTCGTCGACATCGAGGCGATCGACTAGGCCGCGCGGCTCCCGGGAGCCCATGATTGGCGCCAGTTTGCGCGAGGACGGGCGCCCTCGGTTACACTAGCGACGTTGCGCCTATAGCTCAGTTGGTAGAGCAGCGGACTTTTAATCCGCGGGTCCAGGGTTCGAGCCCCTGTGGGCGCACTATTTTCTGCCCGTTTCCGGGTGCGGCGCGTCTCCGCATGCGCTCCCGCCCGCCCCCACCCCGTGAACGTGATCTTTTTGTCCGCTTTGATCACGTTCAAGCCCCCAAACCGGTGAACGTGACCAAATAAGATCACGTTCATCCCGGGGGCGTGCGCCTGCCCAGCCCGAGGGCGCCGCGGGGACGCCACACGTCCTGCTGCGTCCCACACGCTCGATCCTTCGTGGCCGAGCCTGGGCTATTTCTCGTCGTCGATGTGGCCGTAGTACTCGCCGTCGATGTAGACGTCTTTCCCGCTTCCGAATAACGGTGTCTTGACCTCGCCCTTCTTGCCGTCGATGGTGACGCCGGTCACGTCACCGAAGGGGCCACGCTCGATCTCTCCGCGGGGAAGCTGCCAGAACGAGTTGTCGTCCCGCAGTTCTTCTGTAAACCAGCCCTTATGGGCGGTGAGCTCTTCTTTATAAAACAAATGGTCGACCTTCAGGGTGGTGCGGGGTTCGCTGGCTTTCCCAGAACTGCTGGAGCTGCTGCTGGAGCCGCCGCCACCGCCACCACCGCTGTAGCCGTCGCTGCCATTGATCATTGCGATCATGATGTACACGGCAAGGACGATACCGACGCCGATGAGGGCGACGACGAGGAGATACGTGGCGGTGTGCGCCCACAGCGTCGCGGGGTTTTTAATGGGGGCGATGAGGTGGTCGTGGAGGAATCTGAAGAGGTTCTCGATGCCGTACAAGTACGATCCCAGTGACTCTTCCGTTGGTCGCGACCGGTACCACAGATAGCCGAGGCCGATCCGCGCGGCGAAGAAGATGAAGGCGCTCAACGTTCGTGCGGTGGATGAATGGAGCTTGACGGGCGTTCCGCCATCTTTGTGACTCGGTTTGGTTTCGTTGGCCCAGAGTTTCCGTAGTTTTTGGGCGATGAATAGGGTGATGGTGAGGACGATGAGGCCCAGATGCCCGCGCGGGACGATGATTCCGAGGATTTCGAAGGCGCTCGCGCAGTTGCCGGGGAACGTTGACAGCGAAGCCGGCTGGTCGTTGAGCAGACTGAGGACGCCGACAATGACCCACGTGGAGGCGAAGGCAATGGCGACGATTTTGATGATGCGGGTGGCCCACACGGTCAGTTCGACGGTCATCGACTGCGGGTCGTCGGCATCGTCGCGGGTGAGGAAGCCCCACCAGGTGAGCCCGTAGAGGAGCAGCTCGAGGGCCGGAATGATGACGAGGATGCCTGACGTGTAGAGCAGATGTATCCCGTGGTGGATGGCTGGCCCGGTCGGCGAGGCGAAGGCGAATGTGTGGGTGTTCCGGATTTGGCGCACCTGGCCGATATAGGGAGTGATGGTGAGGGACGCGAGGGCGCTCACCCAGATCGCGAGAACGACGTTAATGATGGTGCGGGCGGTGGTGGTGAAACCAGCGGGGGCGTTCTCGGTCTTTCTCTTTGAGGGACAGGGCGTTGGCGGAGCCGTCCCTGATTGCCGCGTAGACTAGGAGGATTAAGCAGAGTTTCCATACGCCATTTTCCCCGGCTTGTTGCATCGAAAACCGCAGTGATTCTGTCCATATGTCCGCGGGGGTCGAGTAGCCGTCTTCCCTGCCCATCACCAGGTAGAAGCTGATAATCCCGAAGAGGATGATTCAGAGGGCGGGGAACCAGATCCACCGGCAGGTTCGACTGGCCTTCTCGAGTGAGGGATTCGCGCCGTATAGCTTACGGAAGAGCCAGTGGGCAAACCACGTGGTCGAGCAGAGAATCCAGCACTGGTAGCTGCCCGGAGTATCAATTCCTGCGCCAATGACATGGGCGGGCAGGAGGATAAAGAACGCGGGAAGACCGAAGCGCAGAAGGGTAGATTTAGCCCAAGCCGATAGTGGAATAGTGGGGAAAGTCATAAGGGTCTCACAGGGGAACAGATTGAGAGCTGACATCGTTAGTTTAATGCCTGTAAACTGGCAGACAAGCGTGGTGGGTCACCGTTCGAGATCCGGTTGCTGAGGCAGTGATCCGGCGTGCCGCAAACCGCGTAGGCGGTTGGGGGCGTCGCAGCCGCGTGGCCCCTACGCCCCCAGTGTTGTCAGGGGGATCGCATAGACGCCGTCGCGGCGCCGGTGGGCGATTCCTGTCGGCGTGATGACGACGAGGGCGGCCGACTGCTTGGCGATCCGCTTGCTGACGCGCAGCAGGTTGGCGGCTGCGCCGTCGACCTGTGCTTCGCCGAGCTTGACCTCGACGCCGATCCAGTTGCCCTCGCCGTCCTCGACGACGGCGTCCATTTCGTCGCGGGCTTTGGAGTCGCGGTAGTGGAAGACTCCGCGTGCCCCCATCGCCTGGGCGTAAACGCGCAGGTCGTGGACGACTTGGGACTCGAACAGGTAGCCGAGCGTCTCCATCTCGGACAACAGGCGCGCACTGCCGGCTCGCAGCAGCGCCGCCGACAGGGACGGGTCGACGAAATGCCGGGACGGCAGCTGGATCAGCGCGGTGCGCGAGCGCAGGCGCGGCGCCCACGCCGGCTGGTCTTCGCAGATGAACATGCGCGTGGCGAGGTCGAGCATGACGCCGGGCGCGCGCTCGCCGTAATCGAGGTTGTCCTCCGCTTGCATCCGTCGGCGCATCGCCGCGTAGCTGGCGGGTTGCGCGACCAGCCCGGCGAAAGCGGTGAAGAACGCCATGAGCCGCCGGGCGTTCCGGTTCCGCCCGGCCACGTCGACGACGTCGTGCTGGGCGATGTCGGCGATGTAGCTGCGGGCTTGTTCTTGCGCTTCTTCCTCGTCGAGGTCGTACCAGCCCGGCCATCCGCCGCGCACGATCCGCTGGACGACCTCGTGGAGATCGACCTGCGAGCGTGCCAGCGGCACCTGGTCGGCGGTGAAAAGGCTGCGCAGTGAAACTTCGGCGGTCGAGTGTCCGGTCTCGGCGAAGGTCATCGTGCGCATGAGGATGTGGCGGAAGCGGCCGGCGCCGGAGTGTCGCAGCGGGTCGCTATCTGGTGTCGCCGAGCCGGTGAGGATGAACTGGCCGCGCTCGCCGCGCCGATCGACTTCGTGGCGGACCTCGTTCCACAGGCCGGGGACCATCTGGTACTCGTCGAGCAGGCGAGGGGTGGCGCCGGGCAGGGCGAGCTGCGGTTCGGTGCGTGCCAGCTGTGCCTCGGAATCGGTGGCGTCGAGGTGCAGCTGCGAGGCCGCGAACTCGGCGGCGGTGCGGGTCTTGCCGGTGGCGCGTGCGCCCTCCAGGAGGACGGCTCCTGAGCTGGCTAAAGCCCTGGTCAATTGCGCATCGACAATGCGTGGCACGTAGTCTGTCATGCACCAATCGTGCCACAAATGGCAGGATTACTCCAGCCTTGCCTGCAGGATTATTCCAGCCCTGGGTGCAGGATTACTCCAGCCGGATGGGCCAGATTTCTCCGGCCCCGGGCACTCGGCGGGCGTTACTTCCGGCGGCGGTGGCGGCCCGCGACGCCTCCGATGACGAGGGCGACGACGATGACGGCGCCGATGATGACGAGGTTCTTGTTGCGCTCCCAGCCGGACTGCTTCTCGGCGTCCTCGTCGGTGATTTTCGTGCCTTGGCCTGCGTTTTCGGTGGCGGGGCCGGCGGTGGTGCCGGGCTCGGCGACGACGTTGAGGTTCTTCACCTGGTCCAGCGACGTCAGCGTGAGGGTTTTGTCGGCGACGGTAGCGCCTTCGGGAGCGGCCGAGGTGACGGGGTAGGGCATGACGACTTTGAGCGCGAAGGACGACTGGTCGCCGAGGTACGGCTCGGGCAAGTCGTCGAGCGAGGACACGGTGACGACGGCTTTCTTGGCGGTGACGTCGATGTCGACGTCACCGTTGGGCGCGACTTTCCCGGTGAAGGCGCAGGTGAGGTCCTTCGAGTCCGTTGTCTTCGTTTCCGCCTTGAGGTCCGAGAGCTGCGAGTAGTTCGACTCGATGTCCTTACGGATCCGCTCGCACGTCAGGTTGTATTTCGTCGAGGTCGCCGAATCGATCGTGACCTGCAACGATACGGACGCGGTGCCGTCGCGCCCGACCGTCGCCGTGCCTTCGGTGTCGACTCCGGCGGGTATGGCCGCGGGGACGATGAGGCTGACCGCCGCCAGCAGTGAAACGAGTGCACCGTGCATGACTTTTCCTCCGATCGCCCGGCCAAGTATCCCCCGCGCCGCGCCCTCGCGATCGCGGGTGATGATGCATCGAGCGTATCAAGGGTGGCGGCTGGGGAGTGTGACAAAGTCGCTTCGTCGTCTGGAGTGCTGTCTCTTGGACTGCCCAGCCAAGCTGTCACTGGCGACCAGGATTGGCTAAAGGGAACGCTGAGTCAAAGCGGCTTGTGGCCTGCAAAAATGCCTACCTAAATCGTATTCTCTTCTCGAAAGTCTACGACTTTAGCATACGTCGATGACCGCCTGAAAAGTGTGCGACGGGACTGCCTTAAATATCGTGGAAGGTGCTGTAATATGGGTGAGATTGGTGTGAGGGTTTGTGAACCGCCTTGGTTGTTCTGTTCGTAAGTTCTGGCCTTGATGTGTTTGGGTAGCGGAACAGCTTCTATTTTTGTGCAGCTCGAAGGGGGTGAACGCGTCTCCTAAACTTTTTAGGCAGGGCGTGTGGGTAGAGTTATAGGGCAGTGAAGCCATTTTGATCCCATTGCCAGCAGGTTCCGGTTGGGTCGGTGAACCTTATGCGGTGGATAGTCCAATAGGGTTTGAATGTGTGGACCGGTTGAAAACCAGCTAGGCTGTCAAGTGGTGTGGCAGACGCCCAGCCGCCATTGGATTTAGACTCATAAAAATAGGTACCGGGCGGCAGGACCGAAATCTGTAATTCTCGGCTGCTGTTGTTCTTGTGTGTCGTATAAATCGTTACGTTTCTAAACGTGTAGCATCCGCCAGCTTCGTTGCGAGCAATAATGCCCCATATGTCCGGACCGGTCCCAGGTGTAGGTGTGGTCGCCCACCACGCCTGTAGGTGCGACGCCATATCAAGATAGCGCCTCTCGAGGTTTATTTGTTCTTCGTGTTCGATTTTTTCTCTGGTAAGTCTGTCCTCGTGTTCCCTGTTTTCTTCGGCGAGTTTCTCCTCACGCTCCAGGGCTTCGTCATGCCGTTTCTTTGCCTGCTCATCCGCCTGTTCAGCGAGAGCGTTGGCCTTGTCCGCCGCTTGGTTTGCCTTCACTGCGGCGAGGACCGCGGCGGCACCGGTGGTGATCGTGCCCACGGCGCCGAACCAGTCGGCGAGAGAACCTACCTCCATCGTTGCGCTCCTTTGCCTGTCGGCTGATCCGATTACTGGGAACGATTGTAAGGGTCGCGAGGCTGGCATGGAGAAACCGTCCGGATGGGGGTCCAGTCGCAGCACGCAACGGCAGGAGCGGCGCCCCCCCTGGGCCGCACGACTGGGGTGCTCCCGGTGGGAACGCTGGAGGCGGCCCAAACGAATCGGCGCTTTTGCTCGCGATACCGCCGAAAGGTCCCGGTTCTGTACACGCATGGTGTCCTATATCCAGGGGTCGGGCCATGCGGCTGGGGTGGTCGTGCCGCCGACGGCCTCGAACTATTCGGAAATCCCGAATAGTTGGTCTTTGGCTCAGGAGCCCAGGCTCGATGACCCCATGGCGTCCGTGCCCTCCAGCCCCAGTTATCCGGGAATCCTGGATAACTGGCCACGGCGCCGCACGGGGCGCCCACCCGCCAGGGTGAACTATCCGGGAATTCCGGATAGTTCGTCCCCAGCCCCTGGCCGAGCCGCGCCCGCGGGCCGTGCCGAGACGACCGGCATCGTGCCGCCGAACCTGTGATGATTCTGCACCGACACCATAAGTGTCAGTGCCTCTCGTTACTATGAACGGGTATTGCTCAAGTCAACAAGGAGGGCACGATGGAAGAGGCATCGAAGGAGCTGCAGCGAGCCGAGCTGCATCGCACAATTTGGCGGATTGCCAACGATCTGCGGGGCAGCGTCGACGGCTGGGACTTCAAGGCGTATGTGCTGGGTATGTTGTTCTATCGGTTCATCTCCGAGAACTTGACGGCGTACCTCAACCTCCTGGAGCGCGAGGCCGGGGCCACGGGCTTCGACTACGCCAGCTTGGACGACGCGAGCGCTGAGGTCGGCCGCAAGACGACGGTCGACGAAAAGGGCTTCTTCATTCTGCCGTCGCAGTTGTTCGCGAACGTCCGTGCCCGCGCCGCGCAGGACGAGAATCTGAACGAGACTCTCGAGGGTGTCTTCAAGGCGATTGAAGGCTCGGCTATCGGTACCGACTCCGAGCAGGACATCAAGGGCTTGTTTGACGACATCGACGTCAACAGTGCCAAGCTGGGGTCGACGGTTGCGAAGCGGAACGAGAAGCTGGTCAAGCTTCTTGACGCCGTCGGTGATCTGCCACTGGGTGACTTCGAGGACAACACGATCGACCTGTTCGGCGACGCCTACGAGTACCTCATGACGATGTACGCCTCGGCGGCTGGCAAATCTGGGGGAGAGTTTTTCACCCCGCAAGAGGTTTCCGAGGTGTTGGCCCGAATCGCGTCGCTGGGTAAGACGCGCATCAATAAGGTGTATGACCCGTGCTGCGGCTCGGGTTCACTGTTGCTGAAGTTCGCCAAGATCCTGGGACGCGACAACGTCGGCGGGTTCTATGGCCAGGAAATTAACCTGACCACTTACAACCTGGCTCGTATCAACATGTTCCTCCACAACGTGAACTACGAGAAGTTCTCGATCGCCCACGGTGACACCCTGACCGACCCGCAGCATTGGGACGATCAGCCGTTCCAAGCGATCGTGTCGAACCCGCCGTATTCGATCAAGTGGGAGGGCAAGTCCAACCCGCTGTTGATCAACGACGAGCGTTTCGCGCCCGCTGGCGTGCTGGCTCCGCAGGCGAAGGCCGACCTGGCATTCACGATGCACATGCTGTCGTGGCTGTCCGAGGACGGTACGGCCGCAATCGTTGAGTTCCCGGGGGTGCTCTATCGTAGCGGCGCGGAGCAGAAGATCCGCAAGTATCTGATCGACAACAACTATGTCGACGCGGTGATTCAACTGCCGCCCGACCTGTTCTTTGGGACGACGATCGCCACCTGCGTCATCGTGTTGAAAAAGTCGAAGCGCGACAACTCGGTGCTGTTCATCGACGCGTCGAAGCAGTTCGTCCGCGAGGGCAACAAGAACAAGCTCAACGAGGCCCAGCGCGACTGGATCGTCAACAAGTACGAGGCGCGCACCGAGGAAGACTACGTCACCGCGTTGGTCCCGAACTCGGCGATTGGCGAGAACGAGTATACGATCTCCGTCTCCTCCTACGTCGAACAGGAAGATACCCGCGAGGTCGTCGACATCGACCAACTCAACGCCGAACTCGACCGCATCGTGGCCCGCCAGGCCGAGCTGCGCACCCAGATCGACGCCATCGTCAAAGACCTGGAGGGCACCCGATGAGCACGATCGACGACCTCATCAAGAAGCACTGCCCGGGCGGGGTGCCACACGTTCCGCTTGGGGATGTTGCCGCATATTCGCCAGATCGGGTTCGGGCGTCAGACTTGAATGGCGAGAGCTTTGTTGGTGTAGATAATCTTCTGCCAAATAAGCTTGGAAAGGTGTCAGCCCACTACTCTGCCAATACGAAGATGCTGACGGGATATCGTGCTGGGGATGTTTTGCTTGGCAACATCAGGCCTTACTTAAAAAAGATATGGCTTGCGGATAATTCTGGTGGATGTAGTGGCGATGTGCTCTGTATTCGACCGACCGGTGGCTTCAATGGCCGGGTCTCCTCGCAGTTCTTGTATTATCTTCTCTCCTCCGATGCTTTCTTTTTGTATAACATGCAGCATTCAAAGGGCGGGAAGATGCCGCGTGGAAACAAAGAGGATATAATGCGATACGTCATTCCCGTTCCTCCGCGTGAGGTGCAGGATGAGATCGTTCGGATCCTCGACAGCTTCGCGGAGCTGGAGGTGGAGCTGGTGGCTGAGCTCGAAGTCAGGCGGAGGCAATATGAGTACTACCGTAACTGGATTTTCGAGGATACCGATCGTCGCTCCCCGGGCGGAGTGCCGCAGGTTCAGCTTGGGGATGTCGTGCAATATGAGCAGCCGACGAAGTATTTGGTATGCTCGACAGAATATGACGATTCGTTCCCGACGCCAGTATTGACCGCCGGCCAGACTTTCATCTTGGGGTATACGCAAGAGGATGAGGGAATCTGTCTTGCCTCTAGTGAATCGCCAGTGATCATTTTTGACGATTTTACGACAGACTTTAAGTGGGTTGATTTTCCGTTTAAAGCGAAATCGTCTGCTATGAAGATGCTGCGAGCGGTGGATAGTTCGCCCGTGACCCTCAGGTTTTACTATCATCTTATGGGAACCGTCCTCCGTAAGCCACAGGAACATTCGAGACAAT
The DNA here is from genome assembly GCA_900545825.1 of uncultured Actinomyces sp. Lineage (GTDB taxonomy): Bacteria > Actinomycetota > Actinomycetes > Actinomycetales > Actinomycetaceae > Nanchangia. The sequence goes on along the minus strand of URAS01000011.1, from coordinate 47,748 downwards.
GGAGAAGAGTGGCTTCGAAGATTATGGTCCCTTCTCCCCCGCAGGAGGAACAGAAGGAGATCGTTCGAATTCTTGATAGCTTCAAAGAGTTGGAGGCGGAGTTGGAGGCGGAGCTGGAGGCCCGGCGCAAGCAGTATGAGTACTATCGGGACAAGCTGTTGACCTTCAAAGAAGCAGAGCCGGTGAAGACCGCGTGACCGCCGTCGTGGCGGCCTACCTGGTCATGGGAATTGAGGAAGTGGAAACATGAGCAAGTCGTCCTCCCACAGTTACTCCGTGGTGGCGTCGTCAGACGAGGCGACGGTGATCGCGGAGTACGAGCCTGAGCGGTCTTCAGAACGTGACTATCAGTCGGAAGCGGACCTCGAGGCTGAGCTGATCCGAATCCTGCAGTCGCAGGCCTACGAGTACCTGGCGATCCATACCGAGGGTGACCTCGTGGCGAATCTGCGCAAGCGGCTGGAGGAGCTCAACGACTACCAGTTCACCGACAACGAGTGGAAGCGCTTCTTTAAGACCTGTGTTGCAGGAGCCAACGACGACATCGTCAAGAAGACTGTTCGTATCCAAAGGGACCACGTGCAGCCCCTCGAACGTGACGATGGCACGACGAAGAATATCCGCCTCATCGATAAGGACGACATCCACAACAACCGGCTGCAGGTCATCAACCAGTACGAGATGCCTAAGGCAGGGGCTGCGCAAACCGGTTCGCGAGGTGGAGGCCGCTACGCGAACCGGTATGACGTGACGATCCTCGTCAACGGTCTGCCCCTGGTTCACATCGAGCTCAAGCGGCGCGGCGTTGATCTGCGCGAGGCGTTCAACCAGATTAACCGTTACCAGCGTGACTCCTTCTGGGCGGGCACGGGCCTGTTCGAGTATGTCCAGCTGTTCGTCATCTCGAACGGCACCCTGACGAAGTACTACTCCAACACCACGCGCGTCCAGCACGTTCGCGACCGATCCCGGCGCAATGTGAAGAAGACGTCGAACAGCTATGAGTTCACCTCGTGGTGGGCCGACGCCAGGAATCAGCCGATCAGCGACCTCATGTCGTTTGCGAAGACCTTCTTCGCGAAACGCACGTTGCTCAACATCCTCACGAAGTTCTGCGTGCTGACCTCTGACGACATGCTGTTGGTCATGCGTCCCTACCAGATCGTCGCCACCGAGCGGATCCTGCGGCGCATCGAGACGTCGATCAACTACCGGACGCTCGGCACCCGGGTCGCCGGTGGTTACGTGTGGCACACTACGGGATCAGGCAAGACGTTGACGTCCTTCAAAACCGCGCAGCTGGCGTCGAAAATGCCACAGGTTGACAAGGTTCTGTTCGTGGTCGACCGCAAGGACCTCGACTACCAGACGATGCGCGAATACGACCGGTTCGAGAAAGGGGCCGCGAACTCGAACACGTCGACGGCGATCCTCAAGCGGCAGCTCGAAGATCCCGGTGCACACATCATCATTACGACCATTCAGAAGCTCGCGACCTTCGTCAAAGCGAACAAGGGGCACGAGGTTTTCTCGGGCCACGTCGTCATCATCTTCGACGAATGCCACCGTTCGCAGTTCGGCGAGATGCACGCGGCCATCACCAAAGCCTTCAGGAAATACAATCTCTTCGGTTTCACCGGCACTCCGATCTTCGCGCCGGAACACGCCACTACCAGGTCGATCGTCAAGACCACCGAGGAGGTCTTTGGCGACAAGCTCCATACGTACACAATCGTCGACGCCATCCGCGACAAGAACGTCCTGCCCTTCCGTATCGATTACATCGACACCGTGCAGTCGCGGGCCGGCGTGGATAACAAGGAAGTCTCGGCGATCGACACCGAAGAGGCGCTGATGGATCCTCAGCGGATTGCCAACATCGTCGCCTACACCCTCGACCACTTCGCGCAGAAGACGCGGCGCAAATCGTTCTATGAACACTCGGTGGTCACCAACGTTCCGCAGGTGACCAGGAGTCTGCGCCAGGCTGCGGCAATCAAAGCGAAACGCCGCGTGCGCGGGTTTAACGCGCTCTTTGCCACCTCGTCGATCGCCGCGGCGCGCATGTACTACAACCAGTTTGCCCTCGAGCAAGAGAGACGCCAACGCCGCGACCCTGAAGCGGAGCAGCTGAAGATTGCGCTGATCTACTCCTACGGCCCCAACGAGGCGTTGGAAGACCAATACGGTCTCGACGCGGACATTTTCACCGATGACGGCTACGACCCGACCCTTGATGGCGAGTCCTTCGACACGGGGTCACTCAGTGTCCTGGCGCGCGATTTCTTGGACTCTGCGATCCAGGACTACAACGACATGTTCGGTACCAGCTACGACACGTCGGCGGACAAGTTCGAGAACTACTACAAAGACCTGTCAATGCGGATGAAAAACCGCGAGGTCGACCTGGTGATCGTCGTCAACATGTTCCTCACCGGGTTTGACGCGACGACGATGAACACCCTGTTCGTCGACAAGAATCTGCGTGACCATGGCCTGATCCAGGCGTTCTCGCGTACTAACCGCATCCTCAACTCGGTGAAGAGCTACGGGAACATCGTGTGTTTCCGCAACCTCGAGGAAGCGACGAACCACGCCCTCGAGCGTTTCGGCAACAAGGATGCCAAGGGCGTCGTCGTCATGCCGCCGTATTCGGAGTTCTTCGAGGACTATGCAGCCAAGATCGAGGTGCTGCTCGCCGAATTCCCCGTCGGCCAGATGATTGTTGGCGAGGCGCGGCAGAAGGAATTCTGCAAGCTTTTCGGCCAGATTCTGCGGGTCGAGAACATCCTCGCCTCCTTCGATGAGTTCGAGAATGACCGGATTCTCAGCGAGCGCGATCACCAGGATTACATGTCGATGTATCTCGACCTTTACCACGAGATGCGCCGCGATGGTGAAGAGAAAGAATCGATCGTTGACGACCTCACCTTTGAGATCGAGCTCGTCAAGCAGGTGGAGGTCAACGTCGACTACATCCTCATGCTCGTCCAGCGGTATCTGGACGAGCATCCGGAAGACGACGAGGACGCCCTGATCCCGGCGCCTGAGGATCCGAAAGACAAGGCCGAGCTGATGGACAAGATCAGCCGTGCCGTCGACGCCAGCCCGACGCTGCGCAACAAGAAAGACCTGATCGAACGGTTCGTCGAGCAGGTCGGGGCCGTGGGGCCGGTCGATCAACAGTGGATCGACTACATCGAACGCGAGAAAGTGCGTGAGCTCGACCAGATCATTGCGGACGAACGGCTTAAGCCGGAGCCGACGCGCACCTTCGTTGATCGCGCCTTTAGTGACGGCCAGCTGGTGACGACGGGCGTGGGGATCACCGACATTCTGCCGCCGGTGTCGCGGTTCGTGGCGAACGGCGGGCACGCGGAGATCAAAGAGCGCGTGGTCGGGAAGCTGACCGCGTACTTCAAGCGTTTCTACGGCCTAAGCCGCCAGGCAGAGGAGGGGTAGGGCTTGCACCGAAGATCGTAAGGCTCAGGATCCCCGCGCGCGCACCTTTACCGCCAGTGGCGGTAAAGGTGGCGGTAAAACCGAGGGCGTCCTCGTGCGTGTCGGGAGTCCTTGGGCGGGTGAGTGGTCCGTCGTCGAGGGCGGGCGCGTGGTCCATTGTTGAGGGCTAGCGGGAACGTGGGGCCGGCTCGGTACCCGCGAAACGCTCACCTACCTGGCGAAACGCTCACCTGGATTGTCGATTCTGGCCGGTAATCGGTAGGAATGGCAATTTAGGTGAGCGTTTCGGGGGGAGGGCGCCTCTAGAATTGCGAGGCACTTACGTGCCCGTCCACCCAGCCCCTTGACCCGGAGGATTCATGCCCCAGCGCACGCGGACCGAACTCACGCGAACCGGCTACCACCTGGCGATCTTCACGATTCTCTACAACATCGTTGAAGGCGTCTTATCAGTGGTGGCCGGCGGCAGCGCCGACCTCACGGTGCTTATCGGGTTCGGCGCGGACTCGTTCATCGAGTCCCTCGTCGCGATCCTCGTCGCCATCCGCCTGCACGCGCGCCTGGCCGCCGCCACCTCCGAGACCACCGCCACCGACGCCGACCTGGCGACGCAACGCCGCCGCGAGTTCCTCACCCTCCGCACCGTCGCCATCAGCTTCATCATCCTCGCGGCCTACCTCGTTATCGAGGGCGTCCTCGGGCTGATTCGCCATGAACAGCCCGAGCACTCCCTCCTCGGCGTCATCGTCCTTATCGCCTCACTGATCGTCATGCCGCTGCTGTGGGCCGCGAAACGCCGCATCGGCCGCGCGCTGGGCGACCAACTGATCCTGTCCGACGCCGCCGAAACATGGATCTGCCTGCTCATGACCGCGTCGGCGCTGATCAGCCTCGCCCTCTACCGCGCCACCGGCTGGGGAGGATTCGACGCCGTCGCGTCCTTCGTCATCGCCATCATCGCCCTTGCCGAAGCCAAAGAAGCCTGGGAGGGCGAACTCGAAGGCGCCGACCCCGACGACGAGGACGACGACTAGCCCGCGGGGCGTTGGGCGCCCCGCCGCAGACCCCCGCCCTCTCGGATGTCGCGATTAATATCCAATTCCAGCGGAAGGGACGTAAGTCCCGGCGGCTTCGGCGCCCTCGCCAGGCCCCTCCGAAACCCCCGCGCACCTGCCCGGAGAGTGGTGTTTTGGGCCACATTTCGCCACTCTCCGGCTGATCGGACGACTCTCCCACCCTAGTAAGGGCACCCTCAATTGTGTTTACCGTCACATGACGTTCGCGGCCCCGACCCGCCCCGCCGCCCTCCATCCACGGCACCGAATGAAGAATATCCGCCACTCATTCGCACGAACTCCCCGCAATAGCGCCCGGGAAAAGAAAGAATATGCGCTCGCGGAGTAGATATGCGGATAGACCATCTCTTTACTTTTTCGGGTACTCCCGCGGAAGGTTGCGCTCGGTTACTCTCCTAACTGTCGCCGGTTTGTCCTTGGGGACGCAACGAGGCGCCTCACCTGCGATTTTCCGCACAACGGATTCCCATTCAAGGAGATGACATGAGTTCTTCGAACCCCTCGGGGACGCCCGAGGTTGGAGAGGGTACCCCCTCTGTCTCGACTAAACTGCCGCTGACCGCCCTCATCGCCCTCGGCGTGGGCGGCATGATCGGTGGCGGTATCTTCCACCTTCCGGCACAGATGGCCGGTGCTGCTGCCCCCGGCCCGCTGATCATCGGCTGGCTGATCACGGGACTGGGAATGGTCTTCCTGTCTTTCGTGTTCCAGCACCTGGCAAACAACCGCCCCGACGTTGACGGCGGTGTGTACGGATACGCCCGTGCGGGCTTCGGTGACTTTGTCGGCTATATGTCGGCATGGTCCTACTGGATTTCCGCGTGGGTCGGTAACCTCGGCTACCTCGTCCTTTTGGTGACGACGATCGGGATTTTCATCCCCGGCCTGGGCAAGGGCGACGCCCTCACCATCCCCGGCATTATCGTCGCCTCCATCATCATGTGGCTGATCCACTTCCTCATCCTGCGGGGTGTCCGTGAAGCCGCATTCGTCAACGTCGTCGTGACGATCGCCAAGATCGTCCCCCTGATCCTCTTCGTCATCTGCGGTTTCATCGCCTTCAAGATGAACGTCTTCACCGCCGACTTCTGGGGTAACGCCATCAAGGTCGACGGCGAGGGCTTGGGCTCGTCGCTCACGCAGATCAAGAACATGATGCTCGTGACGGTCTGGGTGTTCATCGGTATTGAGGGCGCCGCGATCTACTCGAAGCGCGCAGCCAAGCGCTCCGACGTCGGCAAAGCGACCGTGACCTCGTTCGTCATCGTCATCGCGCTGCTGATTCTCGTCAACCTCCTCTCCTACGGCGTCATGGCGCAGCCGGAGATCGCCAAGCAGGGCACGCCCTCGCTGGCGGCGGTCATGGAGGAAGCCGTCGGTCACCCGTGGGGCCGCTGGGTCATCGCGATCGGCCTCATCATTTCGCTGCTCGGCGCCCTGCTCACGTGGATCATGCTGGCCGCCGAAATCCTGTTCGTGCCCGCCGAGGACCACAACCTGCCGTCCTCGTTCGGCAACACGAACGAACACCAGTCGCCGACCACGGCCCTGTGGGTCACGTCGATCACGTCGCAGGTCGTCCTCCTCCTGTCGTACGTGTGGTCGAACGGCTACAACTTCCTCATTCTTCTGGCTGCCTCGGTCATCCTGCCGTGCTACCTGATCTCGGCACTGTTCCAGCTCAAGGCCGCCAGGTCCCCCTGGGGTTACACCATCGGTATCGTCGCCACCATTTACACGGTGTGGCTGGTCATCGCGGGCGGCTCCGGCTACCTGCTGCTTGACGGCATCGTGTGGATCGTCGGCGTGCCGCTCTACATCTACGCCCGAAAGAAGGCGGGCAAGAAACCATTTGTCGGAATCGAATACTTCTATCTGGCCGTTGTCTGCCTGCTGGCGATCGGCGCAATCGTCGCCCTGGCAAACGCCGGATGGAGTATCGACACGGTGACGGGTTATTCCTTCATTTAGTCACCGCGTCAGTCGCAAGGAAGCGAATAGGAGAAGAAGATGCAGAAGGAACTTGGTGTTTGGTCAGAGGCCGGCACACTCCGCACCGTCATGGTGTGCCGTCCGGGCTTCGCCCACAAACGCTTGACGCCCAGCAACTGCAACGACCTGCTGTATGACGACGTCATGTGGGTCGAGCGGGCTCGCGAACACCACGCGGATTTCGTCCAAAAGATGCGTAACCGCGGCGTCGACGTCCTCGACATGTCGGACATGCTCCAAGACGTCGTCGGCACCGAGGCGGGGCGCAAATGGATCCTCGACCGCAAGATCGTTGACGACGCCGTCAACCCGATCATGACCGCCGACCTGCGCGATTGGCTGGACGGCCTGGAGTCCGAAGAACTCGTCGACTACCTGATCGGCGGCCTCAGCCTCGAAGAGGTTCCCGACGAGGTCGGCGGCACCTACAAGGCCGCCGTCGCCCCCGACGGCTACATGCGCGAAGACTGGCTGATGCCGCCGCTGCCGAACACGCAGTTCATGCGCGACAACTCGGCGTGGATCTTCAACGGCGTCTCCGTCAACCCGATGTTCTGGCCCGCCCGCAAGCAGGAAACCCTGCTGACCGCCGCCATCTACAAGTTCCATCCGAACTTCGCCAACAAGTCCTTCCACACGTGGTTCGGTGACCCCGACAAGGCGTGGAACCCCAACACGTTCCTCGAGGGCGGCGACATCATGCCGGTCAAGCCGGGCGTCCTCCTGGTCGGCATGGGCGAGCGCTCCTCGCTCAACGCGACCACCGAGCTGGCGAAGGCCCTGTTCCAGGCCGGTGCCGCCGACCGCGTCATCGCGGCCCGCCTGCCCAAGACCCGCGCCGCCATGCACCTCGACACGGTGTTCACGTTCTGCTCCGAGGACGTCGTCAACGCCTACATGCCGATCGTCGACGACACGTGGACGTTCTCGCTGCGCCCCGACTCCAAGCAGCGCGGCGGCATCGACATTCGTCGCGACGGCACCAAGCTGGTCGACACGATGAGCGACGCCCTCGGCGTCAAACTCCACGTCGTCCCCACGGGCGGCAACTACTTCAACGTCGAACGCGAACAGTGGAACGACGCCAACAACACGCTGGCGCTGTCCCCGGGCGTCGTCATGGGGTACGCGTCGAACATCGAAACGAACCACAGCCTGCGCAAGGCCGGAATCGAAGTCATCGAGATCGACGGCTCCGAGCTGGGGCGTGGCCGCGGCGGCTCCCGCTGCATGACCTGCCCGATCGAGCGGGACCCGCTCTACGTCTAACCACCGAAAACCCGTAAAATGGCGCGGCTGCCGGTCCTCGCCGGGCGAGAATAGGCCGGTAGCCGCGGCCACGACCAAAACGAAGGATCAAAGGACTCATGCCAGTTAACCTGAAGAACCGCCACCTGCTCTCGCTGACGCACCACACGCCCCGCGAGATCCACTACCTGCTGGACCTTGCCCGCGACCTCAAGCGCGCGAAGTATTCCGGTACCGAACAGCAACTGCTCAAGGGCAAGAACATCGCCCTGATCTTCGAAAAGACGTCGACGCGCACCCGTTGCTCGTTCGAGGTCGCCGCCCACGACCAGGGCGCGAACGTCACCTACATCGAGCCGTCCTCGTCGCAGATCGGCCACAAGGAATCGATGAAGGACACCGCCCGCGTCCTCGGCCGCATGTACGACGGCATCGAATACCGCGGGTTCTCGCAGGCCACGGTCCAGGAGCTCGCCGACTACTCCGGCGTCCCCGTCTTCAACGGCCTGACCGACGAATTCCACCCGACCCAGATGCTCGCCGACATCATGACGATGCAGGAGCACTGCGACAAGCCGCTCGAGAAGATCTCGTACGCCTTCGTCGGCGACGGCCGCAACAACGTGTCGAACTCGCTGCTGATGATCGGCGCGAAGCTCGGCATGGACGTCCGCATCGGCGCGCCGAAGGAGCTGCAGCCCACCCAGGAACTGCAGGACATGTGCGCCAAGTTCGCTGAGGAGTCCGGCGCCCGCATCCTGGTCACCGACGACCCGCAGGAGGCCGTCGACGGCGTCGACTTCCTCTACACCGACATTTGGGTGTCGATGGGCGAGCCGATCGAGTCGTGGGCCGAGCGCATCGACATGCTCATGCCGTTCCAGGTCAACGCCGAACTGGTCAAGGCGACGCACAACCCGAACGTCAAGTTCCTCCACTGCCTGCCCTCGTTCCACAACTCCGAGACGAAGGTCGGCAAGCAGGTTGCCGCACAGTACCCGGCCCTGGCCAACGGTATCGAGGTGACCGAGGACATCTTCGAGTCCGAGTTCAACATCGCCTTTGACGAGGCCGAAAACCGGATGCACACGATCAAGGCCGTCCTGGTGGCGTCGCTGGCCTAGCGCCGCGTCACGTCGTCCCCGGCCCACTCCGACCTCGCGTGTTGGGGTGGGCCGGGCTATTCGGAAAGGAAAAGCTGAACCATGCGGATGGTAATTGCTTTGGGCGGCAACGCCCTTCTCAAGCGCGGCGAACCGATGGAAGCCGCCACGCAGCGCGCCAACGTGCGCCTGGCCGCCGAACGGATCGCCAAGGTCACCGAGGATCCCGACGTCGAACTCGCCATCGTCCACGGCAACGGCCCACAGGTCGGCCTCCTCGCCCTCGAGGCCGCCGCGTACCCCGACGTCAAGCCCTACCCGCTGGACGTCCTCGGCGCCCAAACCCAGGCGATGATCGGCTACATGATCGAGCAGGAACTGGGCAATTTCGTCCCGCAGGACCGCCCGATCGCCACGCTGGTGACGATGGTGCAGGTCGACGCCGACGATCCGGCGTTCAACAACCCGACGAAGTTCATCGGCCCCGTCTACGACGAAGCGACCGCCCGGAAGCTCGCCGCCGAGGGCGGCTGGGCGATCAAGCCGGACGGCGACAAGTACCGTCGCGTCGTCCCCTCGCCCGACCCCAAGCGGATCATCGAGCTGGGCGCGATCCGTCGCCTCCTCGAGGACGGCACGATCGTCACCTGCGCGGGTGGCGGCGGCATCCCCACGCAGTTCGACGAGTCCGGCCGCATCCTCTCGGGCATCGAGGCCGTCATCGACAAGGACCTGTGTGCGTCGCTGCTGGCCCGCCAGCTGAACGCCGACATGCTGCTCATCGCCACCGACGTCAAGGGGGTGTTCCTCGACTGGAACACGCCGAAGCAGCGGTGCATCGAGGAAGCGACCGTGTCCGAGCTGCGCGCCCTCAACCTGGCCGCCGGCTCGATGGGGCCGAAGGTCGAGGCGTCCTGCCGCTTCGCCGAAGCCACCGGCAAGCCCGCCGTCATCGGGTCGCTGGAAGACATCGTCGAAATCGCCGCCGGCAAGGCCGGCACCCGCGTTCTGCCTGATTAGAGCCCCGCAAACCTCAACGGTCGTCGCCTTGCCCTGTAGGCTTCTACACGAGGCCTCTCAGGCGAGGCGACGACCGAATAAGGAGAAACGGGTGGAGACTCCGCGTACCAAGGCGGCGCGCCAGTCAGCGATTATTCAAGTCATCAGCAACGAACAGGTGCACTCACAAGCGCACCTCCAGGCGCTACTCGAGGAACAGGGCTTCCGCGTGGCCCAGGCGACGATCTCGCGCGACCTCTTCGAGCTGCGCGCCACCAAACTGCACAACCGCAACGGGATCCCGTACTACGTGTTCCCGCAGGCCGACCAGACCGACGTCATGGCCATCAAGAACTCGGCCATGGGCGCGTTGGCGAATGCCTGCGCCGACCTCGTCGTGTCGTCGGTGACCAAGGACTACCTGCTGATCGTCCGCACGCCCGCGGGCGGCGCGCAATACCTCGCGTCGGTCATCGACAATGCCCGGCTGGAGGACGTCATGGGATGCGTCGCCGGTGATGACACGATCCTCCTCATTTGTATTTCCGAGAGGGCCGCCGAAAACCTCAACCGGCGCCTCCTCAGCTACGGCAAGGGCCGCGGCGACTCGGAGGAATAGGGCGAAAATTCCGAAACGCTCACCTGAATTGTCGATTCTGTCCGCTAACCGGTAGGAATGACAATTCAGGTGAGCGTTTCGCTGTCTGGACGCGCTACTGCTTGTCCGCGACGTTTTGGCGGACGATCTTGGCCGCGACGACGAGGTTATTGAGGCTGGCCTCGGTCTCGCGGTAGCCGCGGGTCTTGAGACCGCAGTCCGGATTTGCCCACACCTGCGAAATGTCGAGGCCGTCGCAGGCGGCCTGCAGCAGGCGGGTGCACTCCTCGATCGACGGGACGCGGGGGCTGTGGATATCCCACACGCCCGGGCCAATCTGGCGGGTGAAGCCGTGGTCGCGGATCGCCGGGAGGATCTCCATCTTCGAGCGCGACGCCTCGATCGACGTGACGTCGGCATCCAGGCGGTCGACGGCGTCGACGACGACGGTGAACTCGGAGTAGCACAGGTGCGTGTGGATCTGCGTCGCAGCCTTCGCGCCGCCGGTCGCCAGGCGGAAAGAGCCCACCGACCAGGCCAGATAGTCCTCACGCTGGGCGGCGCGCAGCGGCAGCAGCTCGCGGATCGCCGGCTCGTCGACCTGGATAACGCGGATCCCGGCGTCCTCGAGGTCGGCGATCTCGTCGCGCAGCGCCAACGCCACCTGGTCGGCGACCTGGCCCCACGGGAGGTCGTCGCGGACAAACGACCACGCGAGGATCGTCACCGGGCCGGTCAACATGCCCTTCATCGGCTTGTCCGTCAGCGACTGCGCGTAGCTGGACCAGCCGACGGTGATCGGCGCCGGCCGCGACACGTCGCCCCACAGAATCGACGGGCGCGTGCAACGCGAACCGTACGACTGCACCCAGCCGTGCTGCGTCGTCGCGAAACCCTCGAAGTTCTCGGCGAAATACTGGACCATGTCGTTGCGCTCGGCCTCGCCGTGAACGAGGACGTCGAGCCCGATGCGTTCCTGCAGCTCGACGACGTTCGCGATCTCGGCCTTCATCTGGGCGACATACTCGTCCTCGCTCAGGCGGCCGGCGCGGTAGGCGGCGCGCGCCTTGCGGATCTCGGTGGTCTGGGGGAACGAGCCGATCGTCGTCGTCGGCAGCGGCGGCAGGTGGAGGACGGCGTCCTGCGCGACCTTGCGTTCGGCGTAGTCGGGGCGCGTCCGGTCGGCGTCGGTGACCGCGGCGACCGCGCTGCGCACGGGCTCGCGGGTGACGCCCGGGTGGTTACGGCGATTCTCGCGGGCCGCACGATCGGTGGCGAACAGCGCCTGAACGTCCTCGCCGGCGGCCTCAACCGAACCGGCCTGCAGCGCCTTGGCGAGGGCGACGACCTCCTCGACCTTCTGGTCGGCAAACGCCAGCCACGACTTGAGGTCGGCGTCCAGCTGTTCCTCGCGCGCGACATCCAGCGGGACGTGCTGCAGCGACGTTGAGGTCGTCACCGACACCCGGTCGGCGCCACCCTCACCCAAACCGTCGGCGACCTGGGTCAACGTGGCCAGCGCGGCATCGAGGTCGGTGCGCCAAATGTTGCGGCCCGAGACGACGCCCGCAGCCAGCGTGACGTCGGTGGCGGCCAGTGCGGCCAGCTGCTCGGGCGTCGGCACCTCGCCTTTGACCAGGTCGAGGACGACGTTGGGGACGCCGACCTCGGCCAGCGCCTGTGCGGCGTCGGGTGCCGACCCGTACGTCAGCGCGACGCTGAGCTGCGGGACGCCCTCGGCGCCCAGCAGCGTCTGGTACGTGCGGCGCAGCGCCTCGATGAGCTCCGCGCGCGGCGTGTCCCACGTGTCGGCGACGAGGGCGGGCTCGTCCAGCTGCACCCACGTCGCCCCGGCGGCCGCGAAATCGGCCAGGAGCTGGGCATACGCCTGCGTCAGTTCGTCCAGGCGCGAGAACGGCGAGAAATCGGCGGGCGCGTCGGCGGCCGGCTTCGACAGGAGAAGGAACGTCAGCGGGCCGACGACGACGGGACGCGGCGTGATGCCCTGCTCGCGGGCGGCGGCCACCTGGTCGACGACATGGCTGTGGACGTAGCGCAGCGGCGTGTCCGGGCTGATCTCGGGGACGAGGTAGTGGTAGTTCGAGTCGAACCACTTCGTCATCTCGAGCGCCGGCCGCTCGTTCGCGCCACGCGCGACCGTAAAGATGTCGGTGAGTTCCAGCGTGCCGTCCTCGCCGCGCAGGTGGGCGAAACGTTCGGGCAGCGCGTCGAACGCGATGAGCGCCGAGAGTACCTGGTCGTAGTAGCTAAAATCCGCGGGAATCGCGCCATTGTCGGCGTCAAGGCCCAGGTCGCGCAGGCGCGCGCGGTTGCCGGCGGCGACGGCCCCAGTGCGGGCGCGCAGCTCGTCCTCGTCGATCTTTCCGGCCCAGAACCGCTCGAGCGCCACCTTGGTTTCGCGGTCGCGGCCAATCCGGGGATAACCGGTGATCGTTGCTTTCGGGAAGTTCGTCATGATGATCCTTGGGTGATGAAGAGGCCGAGATTCGCCTCGGCTCGACTAACGATTGAGGTCGTGATCTGCGCGCAGGCGCAGGGGGCGCGCGACTTAGGCACCGGGGGTGATCTGGCGCAGCGTCGCTTCCATCAACGCCGACTCGGCCCCCGCCAGGCCCAAGTCACGCCCGGGCATTCGCCCTGAATGCATTCGGTATCCCGCGGCCCGCAGATAATCGACAATGTCGAGGGCGGGACGGGCCCGATTAAACGTGTAGAGGTGAATACCGGGAGCCCCGGCGTCGAGCACCTGTTGGCACAGGCTAAACGTCTGTTTGAGGGCGACACGCACCCGCTGGTCGTCGTCGGCGATATCCAGCTGCTGCTCCAAATCTGGCGGGATCTGCACTCCCGTCAGCTGGGCGAGGCGACGCAGGCGGCCCAGGTCGGTCAGCGGAATAATGCCAGGAATAATCGGCAGAGTAATGCCGACCTCGCGGGCCTCGGCGACGTAGGAAATGTAGTCGTCGGCGCGATAAAACACCTGGGTAATCGCGAAATCGGCGCCCGCGTCTTGCTTATCTTTGAGGGCGAGGAAATCGTTTTTCCGCCCTTCGCCGTGCGCCGCGGGATAACAGGCGACCGCAATGCTCGAGCGGTCGGTCGCGCCCGTCGCCGCCAGTCGGTGATCGTCGACCGCGCGGATCAGCCGCACCAGCTGGACCGCGCGGGTCAGCGCGTCGGCCGCGGCGGCGCCCTCGTCGGCGGGCGAGTCGTCGTCCTCGGTGTCCTCGGCGCCTGGCTGGCTGCCCGAGGGCGAGTGGGGCAATGCCTCTTCCGCGAACGTGCCGGCCGCCTTGGCGGGCGTGTCGCCGCGCAGTGCAAGGAAATTCCGCACCCCGTCGGCCATCAGCTGTTTCGTCAGCCGCGTGAGGTCGCCCTCGCGCGCGCCCAGGCATGTGAGGTGGGCCAGGGTGGGCGTGCCCGTCGTGTCGCGGACGTAATTGATGAGCGACAGCGACGGCCCGCGCGTGGCCCCCGAGGCGCCATAGGTCACCGACACCCAGTCGGGCCCGGAGTGGATCAGCCGGTCGATGCGCCCGCGCAGCGGCGAATTCGGGTTAAGGGTGCGCGGGGGATACAGCTCGAAGCTGAGCGTCGGAACGGGCACGGCGGAATCCGCATCAGCGTGCTGCCCATACAGGCGCGCGATGGTCATGTGCCCTCCTTTTCGACCGTTGCCTGCGAACGTAGCATGACACAAAAAGGCCGTGTCAGGGCTTCTCACCTGGTGGCTAACGCCGCCTAAACGTCGTGTCGCCCCAATGCGCGGTGGTCCGCAGTTCGCAGGTCGACTCGGGCACGCCGCCGCCCTCGCCGCCCTCGATCGTGTCGATGAGCAGCTCGACCGCCCGCGCCGTCAGTTCGCGGACCGGCCAGTGCGCGCTGGTGGTCGTGCGCGTCTGCGACGAATCGGTGTTCTGGTCGCCGTAGCCGACCACCTGGACGTCCGACGGGATCTGGAGGTTCGCCTCTTCGCACGCCCGGATGACGCCGGGGACCAGCAGGTCGTCGGCGCACCAGATGAGCCGCGGGCGCACACCGCCATGCAAATACCGGGTGACCTGCTGATACGAGGACGCCGAGTCCCAGTCGGGCAGGACCAGCTGCTGGCAGTTCTCGCCAAAGTAGTCACTGACCGGCTGCAGCCGGGACGCCTGCTGCTGCGGCCCCCACACGGTGAGCGTCGGCGTGGTGGCCGGCAGGTCGAGGCCGGTGACGATGTCGCGGACGCCCGGGTGCTCGTGGATGCGGACGTGGCCCCGGCCGTCGCTGCGGCGCGGCGTGTCGACCAGCGACATCCACACGAGCGGCACCCCCGCCGAGTTAATCGACGCGCCCAGGTTCGTCAGTTCCGAGGTCGTCTCGCAGATGAGGCCGGCCAGTTGGACCTGCGACAACAGCTCGCGGACGAACCGATAGGGGTCGACCGCCGGGTCCTGGTCGCCCTCGCCGGGCGTGCGCGGGTCGGGCTGGGTGACGGGGAGGACGAAGTAGCCGCGCTGCTGCGCCTGGCGGATCGCCGTGATCAGCTGCAACTGGACGACGGGGACGTAGGGGTTCGTCGGCAGCTGGCCCAGCAGCAGGCCGATCGTCCTCGTCGACTGCATCCGCAGCATGCGCGCCGAGGCCGACGGGATGTAGTTGAGGTCGCGCGCCGCCTGCCGGACGCGTTCCTGCGTGAGGGCGGCGATCTTCACCCGGTCGGCGTTGCCGTTGAGAACCAACGACACCGTGGTCGGCGACACGCCCGCCCGCTTGGCGACGTCAGCGCGCGTGATCCGTCCCATGGCGCCCCCTCCCTCGTGTTTCCTCATGCAGAATAACTCATCGAGCGAAAACTAACACGTGGTAGTGTAGCGCTATTAGAGAAACGGCAGGTGGTCACCAGTGACGTGGATACCAGGCAAATCGGGCATGTGGACATGCCCTGGAACGGACGCCGAGCGGCGCCCTATCCCCGGCGAGGGCACCCGGTTGCGGCCGGTTTCCGCGACCCCGACGACGGTGCCCCAGGTCAGCCTGGACGGCACGTGGCAGTTCCACTTTTCCCCGGAAATCCCCGATGACGGGCCGACGCCCTCGTGGGTCGACGCGGGCTGGGACGCGCCTGATGGGTATTGGCGCGACATGCCCGTTCCCGCGCACTGGGGCCTGGTCGCCACCGACGTGTCGCGGCCGCAGTACACGAACGTCACCTACCCGTTCCCCGTCGACCCGCCGTTCGTGCCCGACGCCAACCCAACCGGCGACTACCTGCGCGAATTCCTGCTGCCGGCGACCGACGGTGAGGGCGAATGGGTCCTCCGCGTCCTCGGCGTCGAGTCGTCCGCGCGCATCTGGATCGACGGCGAGTACGTGGGCCTCACCCAGGGGTCGCGGCTGACGCAGGACCTCGCACTGCCCGCCGGATTCGACGCGAATCCGCAGGTCACGCATACGATCGCCGTGCGCGTCAGCCAGTTCTCGGCCGGGTCGTACCTCGAAGATCAAGACCAGTGGTGGCTGCCCGGCATCTTCCGGCCGATCGTCCTCGTGTGGCGCCCGCGCACCGGCGTCGCCGACGTCACCGTGCGTGCCGACTACCACGTGACCAGCGGCGACGGGCTGCTGCAGGTCGAGGCGCTGGCGGGGCAGGCGCCCTCGGTGTCGCTGGACGGGCGCGACCTCGGGGTGATGGAGCCGGTCGAGGGCGGGGACGCCGATGACTGCGCCGATCTGGGTCCGGGGGAGTGGCGGCGTTACCGGCTGTCCGCCCGGGTGCCGCAGGTGACCCCGTGGTCGCCCGCGAACCCCGCGCTCGCCACGCTGTCGGTCGCCACGCCGGCCGAAGAACGCCAGGTCCGCGTCGGTTTCCGCACGGTGACGATCGAGGACGGCCAGCTGCGCGTCAACGGCCGCCGCCTGGTGCTCCGCGGCGTCAACCGGCACGAAATCCTCCGCGACCAGGGCCGCGTCTTCGACCGCGAGGCCGCCCGCCGCGACCTCGCCCTCATGAAGCAGCACAACGTCAACGCGATCCGCACCTCGCACTACCCGCCCTCGGCCGAACTGCTCGACCTGTGCGACGAGATGGGCCTGTGGGTGATGGACGAGTGCGACCTCGAAACCCACGGATTCGAGTGCCAGGGCTGGCGCGACAACCCGACCGACGAGCCGGCGTGGCGCGACGCGATCCTCGACCGGACCAGGCGTTTTATCGCGCGCGACCGCAACCACGCCTGCGTCGTCGTGTGGTCGCTGGGCAACGAGTCGGGCACCGGAACCAACCTCGCCGCGTCCGCCGACCTCATCCGCCGCCTCGACCCCTCGCGGCCCATCCACTACGAGGCCGACTACGAGGGCGCCTACTCCGACTTTCACTCGCGCATGTACCCGGCGTTAGACGAGGTCGACGCCTTTTTCGAGGGCGACGGCCCGGTCGCGTGGGCCGGGCACCCGTGCTCGCGCCTGACCCCGGCGCAGTGCCAGCACGCCCGCACCTTGCCCTACGTCATGATCGAATGCCTGCACGCCATGGGCACCGGCCCCGGCGGCATCGGCGAGCTGTGGCGCCGCGTCGACGCCCACCCCACGCACTGCGGCGGCTTCGTCTGGGAGTGGCGCGACCATGCCCTCGCCCTTGCGCCCGGCGACGAGCGGCTGGGTTACGGCGGCGACTTTGGCGAAAAGCTGCACGACGGGAACTTCGTCTGTGACGGCCTGATCTCGGCAAACGAGCAGGTCAGCCCCGGCTTGTCGGCGT
Source organism: uncultured Actinomyces sp. (assembly GCA_900545825.1). Classification (GTDB taxonomy): domain Bacteria; phylum Actinomycetota; class Actinomycetes; order Actinomycetales; family Actinomycetaceae; genus Nanchangia. Next base: position 30,507 of record URAS01000011.1, on the reverse strand, counting down.
GGGCGGCCACGGTCGCCCCGCTGCGGATCATGGCCGCCGGTCCGGACGCCGTGCGGGTGAGCAACGGCGACGCGATCGACCGGTCGGCGCCTGGCGTCCTCAGGATCCTCGATGACGCGGGCGCACTGACGCTCCAGCTGCCGGGGATCGACCCCGAGGGCGCCGGAACGTTGCGGCTGCCGCGGAGTCTCTCGGGCCGCGTCACCGCATGGGCACTCGAGTTAGGCGCCCTCCGCGGCGTGGAATCCACCCCCGCCTGCGGCTTCGTGGGCGACGAGGCGGCGTGCGGCCCCGTCGGGTCGTCGTGGGGCGACTACCGCGTCGCCAGCGTCGCCCAGTGGCAGGCCGAGGGGGACTCCGGCGTTCCCGGCCGCGGCGAAACCGCTGCCGACGAGGGCGGATGCGTCGCCTCGGCGCAGGTCCTCTCCGGCGCGCTCGCGGGCGCGCCGGCCGCCGAACCGGTCCCGCGAGTGGCGCTCGCGGTCGACGGGCGCGAACCGGAGGCGCTCACCGCCGACGCGGCAAACGGGCACGTCGCGGACTTCTTCGCCGGCCTGTTCGTGCCGCAGGGGACGCCCAGGCCGTGGTGGCCGAGGCCCCAGGTGTGGCGGGCGCCGACCGACAACGACGGCGGGCACGGCGGCCTCGACTATTGGGACCGCGACCCGGCCAGCCTCATGATCCCGCCGGTGCCGGGGCGCGCGGCGTCGTCGGCCGACCGGTGGCGCGAGGCGCACCTCGACGCCGCCACCCACTCAACGCGCCACGTGGACGCGACGTCGTGGTACGCGGTGACGTCGGCCCCGCTGGCGACGTGGCAACTCGATACGCACGCCTCGCTCAGCGCGGCCGATTCCCGGGTCGACCTGCGGTTGCGCGCGACGCCTGTCGGCCAGTGGCCGGCGATCATCCCGCGGCTGGGCTGGGCGTGGACGCTCCCCGAGGGTGTCCTCGAGTGGGCGTGGCAGGGCCTGGGCCCCGGGCCCAGCTACCCCGACATGGCCGAGGGTGCCTGGATGGGCACCTTCGCTGAACCCGCGGACCGGCAGGCGTGGCTGTCGCACAGCCCGCTCAAGCCGCAGGAGTGCTCGCTGCGCCAGCACGTCACGCGCTTCGCCGTCCGCACATCCGCCGCGACCTGGGTTTTTACCGCGTCGCAGCCGGTGGGCGTCAGCCTCGTGCCCTACAGTGTCGAGGCCCTGTCCACCGCCAATCACGCGTGGGAATTGGCCCAGCAGCCGCCCTCGGGGTGGCAGCTGATCGTTGACACCCACCACCACGGGATCGGTTCGCGATCGTGTGGCCCGGACGTCCTCCCGGCGTTCCAGGCCCACCCGACCGCCAGCGATCTCACTGTTTCCCTCAGACAATGGGCCTGAATACTAGCGCCCGGCACGCGTTATGGTGTACGCTAACATCACACCTAACACGTGTCAGGTACGTGGATGGCTCGAGAAGCGATCACAGAACCAATGGAGGTTACCCCGCATGTCTACGAGAAAACTGATGAAAGCCGTTGCCGTCGTCGGCATGGCTTCCCTGGCGCTCACCGCCTGTTCCAACGGATCCAGCTCGTCCTCATCGTCCGACAAGGGCGGCGCCGAGGCCCCCAAGGTCTCGTGTGACGTCCCCAAGGGCAACATCGACGACACGGCGATCGACACGAAGAACGTCAAGGGTGAAATCACCTGGATGACGCAGGGCCTGCAGTCCGACTTCAAGGACTTCTTCACCGCCCAGATCGCCGAGTTCGAAAAGGAGAACCCGGGCACGAAGATCAAGTGGACCGACCAGGGCGGTTCCGAGGACTTCGACAACATCATTTCGACGCAGGCCCAGGGCTGCAAGATGGCGGACGTCGTCAACGTTCCGTCGTCGACGATCATGGCGCTGTCCAGCCGTAACTTCCTCATGGACATCGACAAGAAGGCGCCGAAGGCCGGCGACCACATCCTTCCCGAGGTCTACAAGGCCGCCGCGCTGGGCAAGAACGGCGACCACACGGCTATTCCGTGGTACTTCGGCCCGTTCATCACCGTCTACAACAAGGACGTTTTCCAGCGTAACGGCCTCGACCCCGAGAAGGTCCCGACCACGATGGACGAGCGCTTCGACGCGGCCGAGAAGATCGCCAAGGCCAACAAGGGTGACTTCGCCCTGTGGGGCAACCCGCAGTGGCAGATCCACGCCGAGTGGGCGTCGATGGGCGTCAAGATGATGAACGACGACGCCACCGAGTTCACCTTCGCGAACGACAAGAACGCGATCCACTGGCTCGAGAAGATGAAGGAACTCAACGACGCCGGCGTCATCCCGCCGGACTCGTTCACGTCCGAGCCGGATCCGGGCAAGGCCTACAACAAGGGCAACCTCGCCTTCGGCACCCCGAACCCCGCGTTCGTCCGTAACATCAAGGAAAACAACGCCCAGGTTTACGCCAACACCGGCGTGGCCCCGTACCCGAAGTCCGAGGGCGGCCACTCGGCCGTGTCGCCGCAGTTCATCGCCGTCTCGGTGACGACGAAGAACGCGCCGCTGGCCGTCAAGTTCGCCGAATACATCACCTCGGCCGAGCAGGAATACAACTGGGCCCGTAACGGCGGCGCCGTCGTTATGCCTCCGTCGCAGGAAGCCCTCGACAAGCTCCAGGCCAACCCGCCGGAGTACACCAAGGGCGACGCCCTCCTGCAGAAGGACTATGACATCGCCCTCGAGGCCGCGAAGAACGCGTCGACCGACGCGTCCGACGCCTACCTCACCGGCCAGGTCCAGTCGACCCTGTCCGAGGCCGTCGTCAAGGCCATCCGCGGTGAAGAAGAGCCGGAGCAGGCCCTGAAGAACGCTCAGGACAAGATGAATACGCTGGTTAAGAAGCTGAACGCCAGCAAGAAGTAGCGTGTTCGCCGACTTGCCGGCGGCAATGAGAGAGAGCCGCCGGCAAGTCGGCCAACGGAAGGGATCGATACCGAGGAGTCGCTGTGGCTAAGAAGAAAGAATATTTGAATGGCGCGGCGCGCTTTCGGCCCGCGTGGGTGCCGATCGTGTGGATCGCCCTGCCGGTCCTGGCGGTGATCTGCTTCTACATCTTCCCGTTCTTCAACACGGTGTACCTGTCGTTCACCGACACGACGCCGTTGCAGTCGCCGGGCCCGCTCGTGGGGTTCGACAACTTCCGCACCGTCCTCTCGGATCCGCAGTTCTGGTCGGCCGTCGGTAACTCGGTCCTCTACGCCGTGTGCGTCGTGCCGCTCATGGTGTTCCTCCCGCTGCTGCTGGCCCTGCTGGTGCGCGACTACGTGCCCGGAATCGGCGTGTTCCGGTGCCTCTATTACATTCCGGCGCTGTGTTCGCTGGTCGTTATCTCGCTGGCGTGGACGTCGCTGCTGCAGTTCGACGGCTCGTTCAACCACTTCCTCATGGGGATCGGGCTGATCGACAACCCCATTCCGTTCCTCACGAACCGGTGGCTGCTGCTGTTCTCCGCCATGCTCATCACCCTGTGGCAGGGCCTGCCCTACTACATGGTCCTCTACCTGGCCGCCCTCGCGAACACTGATAAGTCGGTGTACGAGGCCGCCGAGGTCGACGGCGCCGGGCCTGTGCGACGCTTCTTTGTTGTCACCGTCCCGTCCGTGCGGATCATGATGTACCTGGTCGGCGTCCTCTGCACGATCGGGTGTCTGAAAATCTTTACCGAGGTCTACTTGCTGGGCGGGCCGAACTCGCCGGCAAAGACGATCACGATGTACCTGCGCGAGCAGACGGACGTCACCTACGGCAACATCGGTTTGGGTTCGGCGGCCTCGGTGCTGCTGTTCCTGCTGACCGTGGGCTTCATCGTCGCGTCGCGCAAGCTCAACGCGAAAGCTGAGGAGCAGGCATGACCACGCAAACCCCGTCCACCTCCAGCGCCGCCAAGCCGGCGAAGGCGTCGGCCTTCAAGCGTTACGCCGACCGCAACCGCCAGTCGCAGGGCGGCAAGACGATCCGCGGCAAGCGCCTGGTGATCCGGTATATCGTCCTCGTCCTCGTTCTTATCCTCCTCTTGGGGCCGCTGGTCGTCCCCCTGTTGGCCGCGTTCAAGGCGCCGGGCGAGCCGGTGTTCGGCCAGGGCGCCACGGTGTTCCCCCAGACGTGGTCGCTTAAGGCGTTCCACGACCTCTTCGCCAAGACCCACATCGTCGGGTCGATCGGGAACTCGCTGATCGTCTGCGCGCTGACCGTCGTGTCGCAGCTGATCCTCTCGTCGCTGGGCGGCTACATGCTGTCGCGGCGCGGCTGGAAGGGCCGCGGGATTGCCCAGGCCATCGTCATGTCGGCGATGATCTTCCCCTTCGAGTCGTTGATGCTCTCGCTGTTTAACATCGTCGCCAACGTCCACCTGTACGGGTCGCTGATCGGCGTGTGGCTGCCCGCGATGATCGGGCCGTTCCAGATCCTCCTCATGCGCGCCGCGTTTATGGGGATTCCGGACGAGATCGAGGACGCCGCGTTCATCGACGGCGCCGGCGAGGCCCGCCGGTTCTTCACGATCTTCCTTCCGCAGGTCAAGGGCGCCCTCACGGTCGTCGGGCTGACGGCGTTCATCTTCGCGTGGTCGGACTTCCTGTGGCCGCTGCTGGTCCTGCCCGACCCGAACAACCAGACGATGATGCTGGCGCTCACCACGCTGAAGTCGTCCGTCGAGGGCGTCACCTACCAGCAGATCCTGGCCGGCGCGATCGTCGCGCTGATCCCCGTGCTGCTCATCTTCTTCTTCACGCAGAAGTACTTCTTCCGCGGGATCGAGGACGGAGGCCTCAAGTTCTAATGACGGATTTCGACTTTACCCCAGACGCCCTCGAGGCCGCCGGTGCGTTAGAGCCCACGCCCGATCCGGGATATAGGTATCCCACGGATCCGGCGGTGGCCGAGAATCTGGAACGGTGGCGCGACGCGAAAGTCGGCGTCATTATCCACTGGGGTATTTACACGTCGATTCGTCAGGGCGGGTCGTGGTCGCTGCACCGCCAGCACTTGGGGGCGTTCACCGACCCGCCGGCCGACTGGTCGGGCACGGACGCGCAGTACCACACCTGGTATAACGACCAGGCGCGCGGCATGTGCGGGCGCGACTTCGACGCCGCCGACTGGGCGCGCGTGTGTGCCGACGCGGGGATGCGCTATTGCGTGTTCACGACGAAGCACCACGACGGTTTCGCCATGTACGACACGGAGTATTCGAACTTCAAATCGACGGCCGAGGACGCCGGTTTGGGGCGCGATATTGTCCGCGAGGTGACCGACGCTTTCCGGGCCGAGGGCCTGGATATGGGGCTGTATTTCTCGAAGGCCGACTGGAATCACCCCGGATATTGGGACCGGTCGCGGCCGATCGAGAATCGGCTGCACAATTTCGATATCGACGCGCACCCGCGCAAGTGGGCGTCGTTCGTCGAGTACACGCAGGCGCAGCTCGAGGAGCTGCTGGCGAACTACGGCGACGTCAAGGTCCTGTGGCTCGATGCCGGGTGGGTCCACGAGCCGGTCGAGCCGATCGGGATGGACCAGATCGCGGCGCGCGCCCGGGAGCTGCAGCCGGGGATCCTCGTCGTCGACCGCGAGGTTCACGGCTGCTACGAGGACTACCGCACGCCCGAGCAAGAGATCCCGGACGGCGTCCTCGACTATCCGTGGGAGTCGTGCATCACGCTGACGCGCACGTGGTGCTGCGAGCAGCCGAACGACCCGGCGAAGCCACTCCACCGCGTGTTGAGCGACCTCGTGGCGATCGTCGGGCGCGGCGGCAACTACCTCATCGGGATCGGCCCGGACGAGACGGGCGCGATGTCGCAGCCGGCGCGCGAGCGGCTGGCCCAGCTGGGGCAGTGGCTGCGCGTCAACGGCGAAGGCATTTATGGCACGCGGCCGTGGGCCGGCGCCGAGGGCGTGGCCGGCTCTGACGGCTGGGTGTGGACGGCAACGGCGCGCGACGGGCACTTTTACCTGTTGGGCGCGCGGGATGACGAAGCGGACGCGACCTCCGGGCGCGTGCGCTGCCCGGTCGCCCTGGCGGCGGCCCGCGTCGTCGGCGGCGGTTCGGCGAGTGTCGCCGAGGACGCCCACGACGTCGTCTTCACCGGCGCGCCGGGTCCGCACGCCGTCGTCCTCGAGGTCACCCCGGCGTAAGGGTGCGGCCGAAGGCCGTGAACGTGATCCTTCTGTCCAGAAAGGTCACCTTCATGGGCCCAAACCGGTGAACGCGACCTCTTTTGATCACGTTCACGCAGGTGAGGGCGCCATGCCGGCCGGTGCCTCCACGGGCGCCACCTTCTGACTCCAGGATCACACTCGCTCCCGCATGCACCGTCGGCCTAGATATTTTAAAGTTGAAACAACGACCGATAGCCCAGGAAAGAGAAGGAGACCCCCATGTCGTTCGTTGATTACTTGGAGAAGCGCCGCACCCGCTACGACCTCAACGATCAGTTGCCGATCAGTGACGAGCAGGTGATTCAGCTGGTCAAGGACGTCGCTGTGCAGGTGCCGGACGCGTTCAACTCGCAGACGCAGCGCGCCGTCGTCCTCCTGGGGGATTCGCACAAGCGGCTGTGGCAGGTCGTCGAGGCCGCGTTCGAGGGTAAACTGCCCGCCGAGAAGGTCGCGGGCTTCGCGGCCGGCGCCGGCACGATCCTCTACTACACCGACGTTCCCACGGTGAAAGGGCTGCAGGAACAGTTCCCGCTGTTCAGCGACAAGTTCCCCGTGTGGGCCGCGCAGGCCAACGGCATGCTCCAGTACGCCGTGTGGACCGCCCTGGCGAACGAGGGCGTCGGCGCGTCGATCCAGCACTACAACCCCGTTATCGACGAGGCCGTCCGCAAGGAATTCGACGTGCCCGAGGGGTGGCAGCTGGTCGCGCAGATGGTGATCGGCGGGATCAACTCCGAGCCCGGCGAGAAGGAGCTCATCGACATCAACGAGCGCGTCCTCACGCGCTAACCGGCAGTTTCGCCGGCTGCCGGAACCGGTGAACGTGATCAAAAAGGTCACGTTCACCGGTTTTGCCGTATGAGCGTGACCTTTCTGGACAGAAGGATCACGTTCACCGGGGTCGAGCGGCGGACGGGCGGGGTCGGGCGGGCCCGCTTACAGTGGTGCCATGAGCATCGTGAAAATCAACGAAATCACCGTCCCCGCCGGCGGCGGCGACCAGATCACCCAGCGTTTCCAGCGCAACGCCGCGACGATGGAGGGCATCGACGGCTTCGAGGGCTTCGAGCTCCTGCGTCCGACCGACGATTCCGACGTGTGGATGGTCGTCACCCACTGGCGCGACGAGGACGCCTACCAGGGCTGGCTGACCGGCCCGGCCTTCGCCGCAGCCCACGGGCACAAGGCCGGCGAGGCCCCCAGCCCGCACCGGCCCAAGCCGACCGGCACGTCCTCGCGCGTCCGCGCCTTCGAGGTCGCCGTCTCGCAACAGTAGCGCGAGCCCTCGGGTAGCGGCCGGCGCCCTCGGACATAAAAACTCCCCGCCACGAATGTCGTGGCGGGGAGGAAGTTTCTAGGGCCCCGGTTGGGGCGGGCGATCGCGCTGGAGGCGAGGGTTACTCGGCGTCGGACAGCGCGCGGTTGAACGCGGCGATGGCGGCGTAGAAGCCACCGAGGGCGACGATGAGGCCACCGGTCGTGACGATCGCGGTCTGCGACAGGGCGATACCGGCGATGGTGAGGATGGCGCCGACGATCGCGAAGGCAACAGCGAGGGTCCACTTCATGGCCGTCGAGGACATTTCCTGGGCGAGGGTGGCGGTGTAAACGTCAGACTGCATCATTTTTCTTCTTCTCTCTCTCGTTGTGTCCGGCCCGTGTGGCCGGGCTTGGTGGCCGGTCCTTCCGGCCTCATTCCTTCCTGGAAACGTTTACATCGTAGGTATCATGCGGATTCGAATGCAAGTCGCAGGCGGCGTGACGTGTGGAACACTGCCACGGGCTGGCCGCCGTAATTGGCGGCGACCTCGGCTGACACTGGCCAGTGGTCGGACGAATTCTCGCGGAATTGTGGCTGAGGCGACAAGAAAAACGGGGCGTTTGGGGTGGAAAGCCCGCGCCTGACCCGCCCTCGCGGGGTGAAAACGCGTCCCCTAGCGGGGTCCGGTGGGTTGGGGGTCGGGCGGGGTGGGATTCTCGCCGGCGAGGACGCCCTCGTAATAGCGCTGTTTGGCGTCGATGTAGGCGATCGATTCCTGGACCTCGGCCAGCTGGGCGACGAGGGCGGCGCGGCGCGAGGCGAGGATTCGCTGCCGCTCGGGGATCGTCGCGTCCCCGGCCAGGCAGAGGTCGACGTAGTGGCGCATCTCGGCGATCGACAGCCCGCAACGTCGCAGGCAGCCGATGCCGCGCAGCCACGCGATCGCGTCGTCGTCGAAGACGCGGTGGTTGTGGGCGTCGCGGGTGACGCCGGGGATGAGGCCCTCGTTGCAGTAGTACTTGAGGGTCTCGTAGGTCAGCCCGGTCAGCTGGCAGGTCTGTTTCATCGAGTACACGCGAACCTCCTTGTTTCGGCCGATTCTACGCTTGACCGGGAGTAACTACCGGGTCGTAGCGTGGCAGGCGTCAGTACGGGTCCGCGAGAAGAGGCAACAGATGGAGAAAGTCACGCTGAGCAACGGCGTCGAGATGCCGGTCATCGGGTTCGGGGTCTACCAGATCCCGCCCGCCGAGACCGCCCGGTGCGTCCGCGACGCCCTCGAGGTGGGGTATCGCCACATCGACACCGCGCAGGCCTACGCCAACGAGGCCGAAGTCGGGCAGGCGGTCGCCGAGTCGGGCCTGGCCCGTGAGGACGTCTTCCTCACGACCAAGGTGTGGATTGACCGGTACGGCGACAAGCGGGCGTACGCGTCGGTGTGCGAGTCGCTGACGAAGCTGCTGACCGACTACATCGACCTCGTCCTGCTGCACCAGCCGTTCGCTGACTGTTACGGCTCGTGGCGGGCGCTGGAAAAGCTGTATGCCGAGGGGAAGATCCGCGCGATCGGCGTGTCGAACTTCGGGCCGGGGCGCCTGGCCGACCTGGGCGCGTTCAACGACGTCGCGCCGATGGTCAACCAGATCGAGACGAACCCGCTGCACCAGCAGGTCGCCGCCCACGACGCGATGACGCAGCGCGGGGTGTGCCACGAGGCGTGGGCGCCCTTCGGCGAGGGCCGCCAGGGCATGTTCACCAACCCCGTCCTCGCCGAGATCGCCGCCGCGCACGGCAAATCCGTCGCCCAGGTGATCGTCCGCTGGCTGGTCCAGCGCGACATCGTCGTCCTCGCGAAGTCGACGCATCGCGAGCGGATGGCCGAGAACCTCGACGTCTTCGATTTCGCCCTGACCGGCGACGATATGGCACGTATTGCCGCGCTCGACGAGGGCGCCAGCCTGTTCCTCGACCACGACGCGCCCGAGACGGTCGACCTTTTCCTCGGGTTCATCGGGCAGCGCCGGGACTGACACCCCGCGGTGCGGGCCGCGCCGCGGGAGGCGTGGCCGCCGAGACGGCGAAACGCCCGCCTGTTGGGCCAGGGTTGTCGGTTGGTCACCGACGACCGAGCCGCAGGCGAGCGTTTCGTGGTCTGTGGGCGGCGTGCGCGCCGACCGTCCTCTTACGGGTGGCCATGGCGCGGGCGCGCCGCCGGGGCGCGTGAAGAAGAGTCGCTACTTCTCTTCCTTCTTGTTGCGGATCGCGACGAATGCAGCAATGAGGATAATCGCGACAATCAGGCCGATAATCCACTGCAGTGCCGTCGACGACGAGTTAATCGCGCTGACGATCCAGCCGCCGATGCCCCACCCGAGGGCGCCAAGGATGATCGTCCAGATCATCCCGATGTTCTGGTCGCCCTTAAGGATGAAGCGCGCGAGTGCGCCAAGGATGGCGCCGGCGATGATCATGCCGAGAATGTGCATTTCAGTCTCCTTAGATGGACAAGCAGATGCCAAGGTGACACCCGTTACTTCTATGGTCTCAGGGGTTTATCATTTCCGCGACTCGAGAGGGTGGGGAGAAAATCACCCGTGACGAATTGGTGCCTCGGGACGTCGCAGCCGGGCGTGGGGCTAGTGGGGGTGTCGATGCCGGAGGACACCGGGGCGGTAGCTGACGAGGATGATTCCCGCCGTGACCAGGCAAATCCCGACGATCTCGCCGCCCGAGGGGATCTGCCGTAGCGCCAGCGCGGCGACGACCACCGAGGTCGCCGGGAGGATCGCTGCCATCAGCGAGTAAAGGTCAGCACCCATTCGCTTCATGGCAATCTGTTCGAGGGGAAACGGTAAAGCGGACGCCAAGATTCCGACCGCGAGGGCGGCGAGCGCCAGCGGCACCGTGTTGAGGTCGCCGATATGCGGTGCGACCAGCGGCGTCGTCACGAGGGCGCCGGTCGCCAGCCCGACCGCCAGCGAGTCGACGCCCGAGCGGCGGTGCGCGATCGTCGTCCCCATGACGATGTACGTCGCCCACAGCAGGCCCGCCGCGACCGCCCACGCCATCCCCCACGCCTGGGTGGGATCGGCCAGGTCAAGCCCGAAACCGCCGATCGAGACGACGCCCGCGGCGGTCGCCAGGGCGCCCACCCGCGTTCTCCAGCCGCCGCCCATGATCAGGGCGACGCCGACGGGCCCGATGAACTCGATCGACACGGCGGTCCCCATGGGGATTCGGTCGATGGCCTCGTAAAACGTCATGTTCATCCCGGTGATCGCCAGGCCGAACAGCGCGGACGTGCCGACCTGCGACCACGTCCAGCGGCTGCGCCACGGCCGCACCCACGCGAGGACGACGAGGGCGCCAACCAGCACCCGCCACCACGCGGCGACGTAGCCGGGCATCGCGGCCAGCAGGACGGCGACGCCGATCGCCGAGCCGGAATACTGGCAGATCCCCGAGCCGACGAAGATCAGCGGCGCGGGGATGGCGTCGCTCAGCGCACCCAGGCGGCGCGCCGGCGAGTGGTCGTTGGGGGAAGGCTGTGAGTTCATGCGGCGTCGAAATCCGCGATGAGGGCCCGGTGATCGCCGACCGAAAACGCCGTGGTCTGGACTTTTGCTAGCCGGATGGGCCCGGCCGCGAGGACGTGGTCGATCGCCGACGTCGGGTTGGTGACGGGGAACGTCGGGGCGGTCGCGTCGAGAGCGGCATCAACGCCCGTGACCTCGCGGACCGCCGAGGCCGGCAGGTTCATGTCGCCGGCCAGCAGGGCGACGCCCTCGAAATCGTTGTTGAGCAGGCCCCACGCGCGGCGCAGCTGGGCGCGGGCGGTGGCGGTGCCGAGCTCGAGGTGGGCGACGCCGACGCGCGTCGACTGGCCGTCGACGTCGACCTCAACCCCCAGCAACGTGCGGTTTTGCCCCATGTATGCCGTCCAGCCGGTGCCGGCGATGCCGCCGGAGCTGGTGCGTCGGATCCGCGGCGGCGCGGCGCCCAGGCGCGCACGCATCACCCGCGTGATCGGGTGTGGCGTCAGCACGCCCACGCCGAACCCGCCGATCGTCGGGGCCGCCGCGTGGAGGGTGCTGCCCAGGCGTTTCGGCCACGTGTTGCCGGGCGTGAACGTCAGCGACGGCAGCCGCACCGAGCGCGCCTGGCCGGAAAAGAAGCACGCCCGCGCCGTCGATTCGGCGGGGTAGCCCAGGCCCTCGGCGAGGTCGGCCAGTTGGTCGCGCCACCCGGATCGGTGCTGGTGGTAGTCGAGTTCCTGGACGGCGACGATGTCCGGTTGGTACGCGGCGACCTCGCGGCCGACCGCGACGAGGTCGCCGATCGTGCCGTCAGCACGTTTGCCGCCCTGGATGTTCATCGTGATGACGCGCATCAGACGTCCTCGCCGGCCTCGTCGGCCTCGTCGAAGGTTAGGCAGATCGAATTGATGCAATAGCGCTGGCCAGTGGGGGTTTGCGGGGCGTCCTCGAAGACGTGGCCAAGGTGCGAGTCGCAGGCGGCGCAGCGCACCTCGGTGCGGACCATCCCGTGCGACGTGTCGGTGCGGTAGGTGACGGCGGCCTCGCGCGGGTCGAAGAAGCTGGGCCAGCCGCAGCCGGACTCGAACTTGGTCTGCGACCTAAACAGTTCGGCGCCGCACGCGCGGCAGCGGTAGACGCCCTCGCGCTTTTCGTCGACGTATTCGCCGGACCAGGGTGCCTCGGTGCCGGCCTCGCGGAGGACGTGATACTCCATCGGGGTCAGGCGGGCGCGCAGCTCGGCGTCAGTCGGTGTGGCCGTCTTTGGGCTGGTCGGCGTCGTGTGTGCGGGGCTTGTCGGCGTGGTCGGATTCGTGGGATCGATCGGCGTCATTCGGGTCTCCAGTCTGGACGGGCATGGTGCGGGTGGCCGAGAAGATGCGGCCGCGTTCCTCGGCGCGCGGCGAGCCGGAATACAGGCGCGAGCCGGTGTGGTGGATTCCGGTGTGCTTGAGCGGGTGGTCGGTGTCGGCCGAGGGCGTTTCGGCCGTGTCGGCCGCGTCGGCGCTCGACACCGGTCGGGTGGGCGTCGCGCGGTGTTTTGGCAGGTCGGATGGGTCGATCGGGCGGGTCGGGATGTCGCCCTCGGTGTCGGCGGCGTGCTGGGTGTCCCCGCGGGAGGGCGTGGGCGGGGTGGGGAGGATCGAGCGGCGCTGGATCGCGCGGCGCGCCCGGGACTTGGCGGCGCGCAGGCGGGCGTCGTGTTCGACCTGGTCCGACGTGCGCCCGGTGTTGGCCGCGGCCGCCGTCGCGTCGGCGCCTTCGCCCTCGGTACCCGTGGAGCCGGAGGGCGCCTGCTTCGCGCCCTTTGTCGCGCCCGCGGCCGCGGCGGCGCCCTGGGGAAGCACCGATGTGGGCGCGTCGGCGAGCTGCTGGTCGGTGATGGCCGCCTGCTCGCGCTCGGCGGTGGTCGGCGTCAGGCGGGTGCGGCCGTGTCCCAGGCCGGGGCCCGAGATGTTCGCCAGCTCTTGGGCCAGGTCGGCGACCTTTTCCTCGGAAATGTCGTGTTCGACGTGTTCGACCTCGAGGGGCTGGTAGCGGGCGCGCGGGAGGGCGTAGGGGAGCTCGCGGGCGATCCACGTCAGCAGGTCCTCGCGGATCGAGCAGCCGAGGTCCCACGCGGTCGCCGGGTCCTTGGCGGACACGACGATGCGGACGGTCATCGTGTGGTCGGTTGCGGCCGTGACCTGGACGTTGGCGTCCTCGCCGTCCCACAGGTCGGAGGCGGCCAACAGGGTGTCGAGCTCCGCGCGGATCTGGGCGACCGGGGCGCGATAGTCGAGGTAAAGCTCGATCGACGCGATCATTTCGCTTTGCCGACGCGAGAGGTTTTCGAACTCGTTCGTCGTCAGTTTCGACGAGGGAATGACTAGGCGGCGTCCGTCCCACACGTGGAGGACGACGTAGGTCAGGGTGATTTCCTCGACCGTGCCCTGGACCTTCGGGCCGTCCAGGCCCGAGACGACGATGATGTCGCCGACACGCAGCGAATCGGTCATCGCGATCTGGAAGCCCGCGAAGACGTTCGCCAACATCGACTGTGCCGCCAACGTTGCGACGATCGACGCGACGCCGGCCGACGCCAGCACCGACGCAATCGCCGTGCGGGCCGCCGGGAACGTCATCGCGATCGCCGCGATGCCCAGCAGGATCACGGCGCCCTGGACGATTCGGCGGATCATCAACGCCTGCGTGCGCACGCGCGACGCCCTCTGCGCATCCTGGCGGCGGGCGCTCTGGCGGGCCGCGTCGTCGATCGTGTGGGCGCCCGCGACGAGCATCCACGCGGCCGCCGCGATCGACAGGACGATCAACGTGTGGTCGATCGGTTCGAGCCACGCGGCGCCCTTCGCCTGATCCTGCACCACCGACAGGCCCAAATGGCCAAACCAGAAGGCGTTCGTGAACGCAAACGGCGTCCTGGCGTGGCGGAGGAAGATACGAAGCAGCCGCTGCTCGCGGCTAAACGCCTTGACGAGATAGACGATGATCGCCGTCAACAGCAGGCCGACGACGACGCCGACACCGACACCCGCCGCGATGATGGCGTAGTTAATCGTGTCGGTGACGACCTCCTGGACGGTGTCGTCGTTACTCGTGTCGGCGGCGAGGAGTGCCTGTGCGATCTCAAAGCCCATGCGTCCAGCCTAAGACCCCCGCGGGATACGAGCAGGGCGGGCCCAGATTGTGCCTGGGCCCGCCCTGCGTGTGCGCTTTGGCGTGAACGTGATCAAAAAGGTCACGTTCACGGCGGTGGGGTGTTACTTGGCGCCGAGGCCGGCGGCCGCGCGCAGCTGGTCGGCGCGCGACGTGTCCTCCCACGGGAAACCGGGACGGCCGAAGTGGCCATACGCCGAGGTCGCGGCGTAGATCGGACGCTTGAGGTCGAGGGCGTCGATGATCGCGGCCGGGCGCAGGTCGAAGACCTGGGTGACGGCCTCGGAGATCGCGACGTCCGAGATGACGCCGGTGCCGAACGTCTCGACGAACAGGCCGACCGGGTGCGACGCGCCGATCGCGTAGGCAACCTGGACCTCGCAGCGCTTGGCGAGGCCGGCGGCGACGATCGTCTTCGCCACCCAGCGGGTCGCGTAGGCGGCCGAACGGTCGACCTTTGACGGGTCCTTGCCCGAGAACGCGCCGCCGCCGTGGCGGGCCATGCCGCCGTAGGTGTCGACGATGATCTTGCGGCCGGTCAGGCCGGCGTCGCCCATGGGGCCGCCGACCTCGAACGGGCCAGCCGGGTTGACGAGGACGCGCGGCGACGACGTGTCGATGTCGAGGTCCGCCTCGGCCAGGACGGGATCGAGGACGTGGGCGCGCAGGTCCGCGGCCAGCTGGACCTGGTCAAGGTCGCGGACGTGGTGGGTCGACATGACGACGGTGTCGAGGCGAACCGGCGTGTCGCCCTCGTAAGCGATCGTGACCTGCGTCTTCCCGTCGGGGTAGAGGCCCTCGACGATGTTTTGGCGACGGACGTCCTCGAGCCGCTTCGCGAGCTTGTGGGCCAGCCAGATCGGCAGCGGCATGAGGTCGGGCGTGTCGGTGCAGGCGTAACCGAACATGAGGCCCTGGTCGCCGGCGCCCTGGAGGTCGTACTCGTCGTAGATGCCCGACGCATCGGAGCGGGCCTCCCACGACTTGTCGACGCCCGCCGCGATGTCGGGGGATTGTTCGTCGATCGACAGGGTGATACCGCACGACGAGCCGTCAAAGCCCATGTGCGACGACGTGTAGCCGATGCCGCGGATCGTTTCGCGGATCAGCGTCGGCATGTCGACGTACGTCGTGGTCGCGACCTCGCCGGCCACGTGGACAAGGCCGGTCGTCACCATCGTTTCGAGGGCGACGTGGGCATTCGGGTCGTCGGCGATGATCGCGTCGAGAAGGGAATCGGAGATCCGGTCACACACTTTGTCGGGGTGGCCCAACGTGACCGACTCTGACGTGAAGAGGCGCTGCTTATGAGTAGTCATGGGTTCCAGCCTAGTCCCGGAATGGAGCGGCGGCCTGGGGACGGTGCCCAGGTCGCCGCGGTGATGAATTGGGGGTGGTCAGGCGCCCTCATGGTGCCCTGGGGTATGAACGTGATCTTTTTTGGTCACGTTCACGGGTTTGAGGCCTTCGACGTGATCAAAGCGGACAGAAAGGTCACGTTCACGGAAGTGTGGGCGGCGCCACCTTGTGTGGATTTGCCACTGGTTGTTTGCGTGGGATAACGTAAACCTGTTCGCACGGCGGTTTTGCCGCCAAGCTCGCGCGAGTGGCGGAATTGGTAGACGCGCACGGTTCAGGTCCGTGTGCCTTTTATCGGGCGTGGGGGTTCGAGTCCCCCCTCGCGCACAGCGAGCAACAGCCCCTGACCTGGGAAAACAGGCCGGGGGCTTTGTCTTTTGCCGTTTCACCTAGAAACTACCTAGGTCTGTCCCAGATCGAGGACGCGCTACCGGCCAGTCGGAGCGCCTGGAGGGCGCCCTGGTGAACGTGATCAAAAAAGGTCACGTTCACGGGGTTGGGGCCGTGAACGTGAGGAAAATGGCCAGAACCATCACGTTCATCGGGGTGGGCGAGGGGAGGGCTGCCGCCGTGCCGGGCGTGGCCGAGGCGCTGCCGTAAACCCCGTCGCTGGAGCGTTGCTTATCTGCCCGCGATCACCGTCTGATCACCGTCGAGATTCATTTTTTCGGTTCCGCCCGGCGCGAGGGGCCGCGACCGGCATCAACGCGCTCGGGACCCGCTCGGGACGCACTCGGGACGCACAGAATAAGCGACGATCCGTTATCCGGGATGGGAGCTGGCCCTCCCGTCTGCCGTCGGCGGTTCTGACGCCATGGCCGCACCATGGCCGCAGAGGGCGCCCTCGTGAACGTGATCAAAAAGGTCACGTTCACGGGGCTGGGGCCGTGAGCGTGATCAAAGCGGACAGAAAGGTCACGTTCACGGGGGCGGGGCGGTCGCCGTACCGCGATCACTAGACTGGACCCATGAGTCAGACTCCCGAACGCCGCCCTTCGATGACCGACGTCGCGCGCACCGCGGGCGTGTCGGCGCAGACGGTGTCGCGGGTCCTCAACAACCCCGAACGCGTGGCGGCGCCGACGCGCGAACGCGTCCTCTCGGCCATCAAAATGTTGGGATACCGCCGAAACTCGTCGGCGAGGGCGCTCAAGCGCTCGCGGTCCGAGACGATCGGCGTCATCCACACGGGCAGCTCGGCGTACGGCCCCCAGTCGATGCTCGACGCCATCGAACAGGCCGCGCGCCGCGAAAGCCTGGGCACCCAGGTCGCCGTCGCCGGCGGCTCCGCGCGCGAAGCCCGCGACGCGATCGACCACCTGCTCGACTACGGAATCGACGGGCTCGTCGCCGTGTCGACGTTCGAATGGATGGTCGAGGTCGTCCGCCGCGTCGAGGTCACCGTCCCGATCGTCGCCGTCGAGGCCGGCAGCCGCGGCAGCGGCAACATTTCGGTGGTCGCGGTTGACCAGGTGGGCGGCGCCCTCGAGATGATGAAACACCTGTATGACCAGGGGTATCGCCGGATCGACCACCTGTCGGGGCCGCCGGCGTGGCTCGACGGGCGCGAGCGGATCATTGGGTGGCGGCAGTTCCTCGCCCAGCATCCGGATGTCACAGGGCGCCTGGTCGAGGGCGACTGGGACGCGCAGTCGGGCTACGACTATGTTCAGCGATACGCGGATGACCTGCCCGACGCCATCTACGCCGGCAACGACGCGATGGCCGCGGGAATCCTCCGCGGGCTGTGGGAACGCGGTATCGCCGTGCCCGACCAGGTGGCGGTCGCGGGGACCGACGATGTCGCCGTGTCGGCGTTCCTGTGCCCGGCGCTGACCACTGAGCAGCAGCCGTTTGTCCAGGTCGGCTCGATGGTCGTCGAGACTCTCATCGGCCGGATGAAGGGATTCGGCGCGTCCACGGTCGTCGTCCCCACCCAACTGATCCCCCGCGAATCGACGGCGGCGCGGGAGGGGATGGCGGCGCGGTAACGGCCGCCCGCATAGTGAACGTGACCAAAAAGGGTCACGTTCACGGCGGTGGGGCCGGGGTGGGTGCGGAGGGCGTGACGTCGGCCTCTTGGTGCTAAGCGTGGTCGAAGCGGTTCCGGTCAGTGTGTCACAATGGGGGTGTGGATTCGCCCGAGCTGACCACCGTTAACCCGATTCCCTCCCAACCCGCGCCGACCGGCCGCCAGATCGCCGACGAGTGCGGCGTTTTTGGGGTGTGGGCCCCCGGCGAGGACGTCGCGAGGATGACGAACTTTGCGCTCTATGCGCTGCAACACCGCGGCACCCAGTCGGCCGGCATCGCCGCGTCCGACGGGTCGAAGATCCTCGTCTACAAGGACATGGGCCTGGTTTCGCAGGTGTTTTCGGACAAAAACTTGTCGTCGCTGATCGGCAACCTGGCGATCGGCCACGTCCGCTATGCGACGACGGGCGCCGACGTGTGGGAGAACGCCCAGCCCACGCTGGGGACCACGGCCGACGGCGGCGTCGTCGCCCTCGCGCACAACGGCAACATCACGAACCACGCCGAGCTGGCGGACGTCCTAAGGACAGCCGTCGAATCGAACGACCCGACGTTCGGCGCGACGACCGACACGTCGATCATCACCGCGCTTTTGGGGTGCGACGAGACGATTGAACAGGCGCTGACGGAGTCGGCCGCGGCGCACGGGCGAGAGATTCCCACGCCGCCGCAGCAGTATGGCGAGATCGCCGACCCGCTGCTCGCGCGGTCGCTGCAGATTTTCCCGCACGTCATCGGCGCATTTTCTTTGGTGTACGAATCCGAGACGACACTGTATGCCGCGCGCGATCCGCACGGTATTCGCCCGCTGGTTTTGGGGCGTTTGGAAAACGGTTGGTGCGTGACGTCCGAGACGGCCGCCCTCGATATTGTTGGCGCGTCGTTTGTTCGCGAGATCGAGCCCGGCGAAATCCTCGTGATTTCCGCCAACGGTGTCGAGTCGTACCATTTCGCGCAGCCCACGCCGCATTTGTGTGCGTTCGAATACGTCTACCTGGCCCGGCCCGACACGCGGATCGCCGGCAAGTCGATCCTCGTGTCGCGCACCGAGATGGGAGCCGCGCTGGCCAGGCGAAACCCCGTCGAGGCCGACCTCGTCATCGCGACGCCGGACTCGGGGACGCCAGCGGCGATCGGGTACGCGCAGGAGTCGGGAATCCCGTTCGGCCAGGGCATCATGAAAAATGCCTACGTCGGTCGCACGTTTATCCAGCCGTCGCAGTCGTTGCGTAAGCGCGGCATTAAGCTCAAGCTTAACCCCATTAAAGAGGTCATCGAGGGGAAGCGTTTGGTCGTCGTCGACGACTCGATTGTCCGCGGGAATACCCAGCAGGCCGTCGTCAAAATGCTGCGCGAGGCCGGCGCGAAAGAAGTGCACGTTCGCATTTCCGCGCCCGAGGTCACGTGGCCGTGTTTCTTCGGCATCGACTTTGCGACGCGCGCCGAGTTGGCGTCGGCCGCCCTCACGGTCGAGGAGCTGCGCGTCCAGATCGGCGCCGACTCGCTGGCGTTCCTCGACGTCGACGACCTCGTCGACGCCACCGGCCAGGCCGAACACGACCTGTGCATCGCCTGCTTCACCGGCAACTACCCCGTCGATATCCCCGCGGGCACGCCGATTCCCGGCGCCCCCGGCGTCGTCATGCCCAGCGCGCGCGACGCCCACAACCCCTCGAAGGAGGACGCATGATTCCCACCCGGCGTTTTACGGACGGTGACCTGCCGGTCGAGGTCGGCCGCTACCGGCTGGTGGTCTCGCCGCTGTGCCCGTGGTGCCGCCGGGTCGTCATCGCCAGGCGGCTGCTGGGCCTCGAGGACGCCATCGCCCTCACCCAGGCGACGGGCCGCGGCGACGACGGGTTCACGTTCAGCGGGCCCGACACCAGCTACGACGCCGACATCATGGCGGCGTCGGCGCGCGAACTCTACCGCCGCGACCCGCGGTGGAACCCCGGCGAGCCGACGACCGTGCCCGCGCTGCTCGACGAGGCCGACGGCAAGCCCGGCACGATCGTCTGCACCGAGTCCGAAGACATGCTGCTTGACCTGGCCGAACACTGGCGCGACCTCCACGCCGCAGGCGCCCCCGACCTGCTGCCGACCGAGCGGCGCACGGAACTGGTCGCGCGGCTGGGGCGCGTCGTCGAGGAGGTCGCCCGGCCCGTCGGCGCGATCCTCCACGATGAGGACGTCGCCGCCGCCAAGGACGCCCTCGCCCAGGGGCTCGCGTGGGCCGCCGAGTGGATCGACGAGGACGTCACCGTGGCGCAGCTCGCGCTGTTTAGCCCGCTGACCTCGCTGGTTGCCGCCGGCGAGGGCCAGCTGATTCCCGCGGGTGCGGTCCGCGACTGGTACAACGCGCGCGTCGACGAGCCGGCGTGGCTCAGTGAGGCCGAGCGCGACGCCCTGTTTGCCCAGGCGAGCCCGCACGTCGGCGGCGAAAGCGGCGTCACCTACGCCGCGGCCGGCGTCGACATCGAGGCCGGCGACCGCGCCGTCGAACTGATGAAAGCCGCGGTCGCGCGGACGTACACCGACGCCGTCATCACCGATTCCGGGTCGTTCGCCGGCATGGTCGACGCCAGCGCCCTCGCCGGCATGAAGCGGCCGCTGCTCGCGACCTCGACCGACGGCGTCGGCACGAAGGTCGCGATCGCGCAGGCGCTGGACATTCACGACACGATCGGGCAGGACCTCGTCGGTATGGTCGTCGACGACATCGTCGTCACCGGCGCGAGACCCCTGCTCATGACCGATTACATCGCTTGCGGGCACGTCGAGCCCCAGCGGATCGCCGACATCGTCCGCGGCGTCGCGACGGCGTGCGCGTCGATTGACACGCCGCTGCTGGGCGGCGAGACCGCCGAGCACCCGGGCCTCATGGGGCCCGACGAGTACGACGTGGCCGGCGCGGCCACCGGCGTCGTCGACGCCGACCAGGCAATCGGCGCAGAGCGGGTGCGCGAGGGCGACGTCGTCCTCGCCATGGCGTCGTCCGGCCTGCACTCCAACGGATATTCGCTGGTCAGGGCCATTATCGACGAGGCCGGCTGGGCGCTCGAGCGGCGCGTCGACGAGTTCGGCCGCACGCTCGGTGAGGAGCTGCTCGAGCCGACCAGGCTGTACACGAAGGTCTGCCTCGAGCAGCTGGGCGCCGTCGGCCCCGAGGGGCTGCACGCGCTGTCGCACATTACCGGCGGTGGCCTGGGCGCCAACGTTTCGCGTGTACTGCCCAAGGGCCTGACGGCCACGATCGACCGCGCGTCGTGGCAGGTCCCGGCCGTTTTCGGTGTCATGCAGCGGCTGGGCAAGGTGCCGTTCGACGACCTCGAGCAGACCCTCAACATGGGCGTCGGCATGGTCGCCCTCGTCGCGCCCGACGCTGCCGATCGCGTTCGTCAGATCAGCGAGGACGCGGGGATTCCCGCGTGG
This sequence comes from uncultured Actinomyces sp., assembly GCA_900545825.1. Classification (GTDB taxonomy): domain Bacteria; phylum Actinomycetota; class Actinomycetes; order Actinomycetales; family Actinomycetaceae; genus Nanchangia. The sequence continues at coordinate 9,537 of URAS01000011.1, read as the reverse complement.
GTCCTCGGCCAGGTCGTCGCCAGCGATTCCGAGCCGATTGGCCTGGCCGGTGCCCGCATCGTCGCCGGGGCCAAGGGCGCCGACGGCGGGCGTGCCCTGTTGCACGCCGACTATCGGCTGTAGGGTCTCGGGCGGCACCCCGCGTGAACGTGATCAAAAAGGTCACGTTCACGGGTTTAGGCCCGTGAGCGTGACCTTTCTGTCCGAAAGGATCACGTTCACGGCGGAGGGCGTTAGGCCAGGTGCCAGGTGGCGCCATCCTTGCCGTCCTCGACGGTGATGCCGGCGGCGGTCAGCCGGTCGCGGATCGCGTCGGCGGTTGCCCAATCCTTGGCCGCGCGGGCTTCGGCACGCGCCTCCAACTCGGCGGTGACCAGGGCGTCCAGGGCTGAGGTCAGCTTCTCGTCCGCGCCGCCGCCGGCGACGAACCCGCGCCACTGGTCGCTCAGCGGATCGACCCCGAGGACGTCGAGCATCGCACGGACGCGCAGGCCGCACGCGGAGACCTCGTCGACCTGACCCGCGGCGAGTGCGGCGTTGCCGGCCTTGACCTGCTCGTGGACCGCCGCGATCGCGCCGGCGATGTTGAGGTCGTCGTTCATCGCCTGGACGAACGCTTCGGGGAGGTCGACCTTGCCGAGCTCCACGCCGCCCTCACGGGGGTCGTCGCCGCTGATCGCGGAATACGCGGCCCCAACGGCCGGCGCCGCGTCGGCCGCGCGCGTGAGGAACCCGGACAGGCGCTCCCACATCGTCGCGGCGAGCTCCAGCGATTCCGCCGAATACTCGACGGTCGAGCGGTAGTGCGCCATCCCGAGGGCGAACCGCAGGACGGGCGCCGGCGTCGTGCGCAGGATTTCGCTGACGACCAGCGAATTGCCGAGCGACTTCGACATCTTTTCGCCCTTGATCGTCACCCACGCGTTGTGCATCCAGTACTTCGCGAAGCCCCAGCCGGCGCCGTGCGACTGCGCCTGCTCGTTTTCGTGGTGGGGGAAGCGCAGGTCGATGCCGCCGCCGTGGATGTCGAATTCGTCGCCGAGGTAACGCCGCGACATCGCCGAGCACTCGAGATGCCAGCCCGGGCGCCCTCGGCCCCACGGCGAATCCCACGCCGCGGTGTCGGGTTCGGTGGGCTTTGCGGCCTTCCACAGGGCGAAGTCACGGGGATCGCGTTTGCCGGCCTCGGTGGCCTGGTCGATCTGGGCCTCGTCCTCCGTGGTGCGCATATCGTCGATGCTTTGATGCGTCAGGGACCCGTAGTCGGGCAGCGAGCGCACGTCGAAATAGACGTTCCCGTTGCCGTCGGCGTAGGCGTGGCCGGCGTCGATCAGCCGCTGCGTGAGGTCGATCTGGTCGGGGATATGCCCGGTCGCGCGCGGTTCGTACGTCGGCGGGAGGACCCCGAGGGCGCGGTAGGCGTCGGCGAACTCGCGCTCGAAGCGCTGCGCCCACGCCCACCAGTTCCAGCCGGCCTCGGCTGACTTGTTGAGGATCTTGTCGTCAATATCGGTGACGTTGCGGACGTAGGTGACTGTGAGGCCCTCGCGGCGCAGCCACCGCACGAGGACGTCGAACGCGATCGCCGAGCGGATGTGGCCGATGTGCGGCGAGCCCTGCACCGTGGCGCCACACAGGTAGATCCGCGCCTCGCCGTCGTGGATGGGCTGGAAAGGAACAACCTTGCGGGCGGCGGAATCATAAATGTGGAGCTCCATAGTCCCCATCGTACCGGGCGCCGCCGCCGGTGAGCGCAGCGGGTCATTGGCTGCTCCGCGCGGGGGCTAGAGGAAGGTGGGGCCGCGGCTGGACGCCCCCCGGTGAGGCGCTCGCGTCTTCGGCGAAACGCTCACCCAGATTGTTGCGCAGCCCGATATCGGGCGAAATCGACAAGCTGGGTGAGCGTTTCGGAATTGGAGGGGCCCTGGGGGAGCCGGCTCAGGGAGCTGACGCGTGTGGAGCTGGGGCGATGAGGGCGGCACGCGATCCGTCCGATGAGCGGTGCGTGAGGGGTGCCTCACAAAACGACTCAAGGTGGCTGGTTATGCCGATAAGTGGACGGTAGACTGGGGATGCCGATGGGGCCAACGGGTGAGAATCTCCGCAGCCTCGCGGCGAAAAACTCACGAATCATCGGCCTATCAAGGCCTCCCCATTCAGGAGGAAAACTATGGAAACCCTCGGCAAGCTCTTCGAGATCATCAAGCTCATCAAGGAACTGATCGCCAAGATCAAGGACCTCTTCGGCTCCAAGTAGTTATCGCTGAATTAGCGATCCTTCGGCGGCGGCTCGGGAAACCGGGTCGCCGCCGAATCTGTGAAACGCTCACCTAACTTGTCGAAACCACCGATTATCGGGCGGGAATGACAGATTAGGTGAGCGTCTCGGGTTTGGGGCGAGCGTCTCGCGTTTGGGCCGCCCGCCGGGCCGCCGACCTCAGCTGCGGTAGAAGCGGCCCAGGGTGTCGGCCTTGTAGTCGGCGTACGTGCCGTCCTCCATCGAGCGGCGGATGCCGTCGACCATGGCGACGATAAACCGCTCGTTGTGGATCGTCGTCAGCGTCGCCGCCAGCATCTCGTGCGCCTTGAACAGATGGTGGACGTACGCGGCGGTGTAGTGCGTGCACGTGTAGCAGTCGCAGCCGGGAACCATCGGCTCGAAACTGCGCTTGAACACGGCTTTCGTGATCCGGTCGCGGCCGAAGGGCGTGTAAAACGCGCCGTTGCGGGCGACGCGGGACGGGCTCACGCAGTCGAACGTGTCGGTGCCGGCCTCGATCGCGGCGAAAAAGTCGTCGGGCTCGGAGATGCCCAGCAGGTGCCGTGGCGCGTCGTCCGGCAGCTCCTCACAGCACCAGCCGACGATGCGGCCGAGGTTTTCCTTCTCGAGCGCCCCGCCGATCCCGTAGCCGTCGAAACCGCCGGCGCCGCGCGGATCGTCGGCGTCGACGCGCATGGCCGCCAGGTCGCGGCACGCCTTGCGCCGCAGGTCCTCGTAGCCGGCGCCCTGGATGACGCCAAACAGCATCTGCTCGGGCCGGTGCGCGCGTTCGGCGTTGAGGCGCTTGTGCTCGACGAGGCTGCGCCACGTCCACCGCCTGGTCCGCTCCAGCGACTCCTCCTGGTAGGAGCGCGGATCGAGCAGGGTCGTCAGCTCGTCGAAGGCGAAAATAATGTCGGCGCCGATGCCGTGCTGGACCTGCATCGACACTTCCGGCGTAAACCGGTGAACGTCGCCAGTAATATGTGAGCGGAAATTGACGCCGTCCTCGTCAACATTCGCGTGGGCATCCCGAGGACGCCCGTCGCGCTGGGCGGCCTCCTTCGCTTTCTCGCGGGAGACGCCGCCGGCAAACTCTTCGGAGAGGACTTTCTTGAATCCGGAGCCCAGGCTCATCACCTGGAAACCGCCGGAATCAGTAAATGTCGGCCCGTCCCAATTCATGAAACGGCCCAAACCGCCGGCCTCATCGATAATGTCGTGCCCGGGCTGCAAAAACAGATGGTAGGCATTCGCGAGGACGGCCTGCGCGCCCAGCTCTTTCAGCGATTCCGGCAGCATCGACTTGAGCGTCGCCTTGGTCCCCACGGGGATAAAGGCGGGCGTTCGGATAACGCCGTGGGGGACGGTGATCGTGCCCGTGCGGCCCAGGCCCAGCCCGTGCTCCAGCCGCACGTCAGGCGTAAAAATCCCCATCAGGCGGCCTCGACCTTGTGGGTCTCGTTGGCCAGCCAGGCCTCGGTAGAATACGCCGGCTCGACCCGCTTGATCCACCCGATGACCAGGTAGGTAATGGGCAGGAAGACGACCTCGACGCCGACCTTATAGGCCCAGCCGGTGATGAGGTAGTTGAGGAACGTCCCGCCCGTGATCACACCGTAGAACGCGATCGTGCAAAACACCATGGTGTCGGCGGCCTCGCCAACAACGGTCGAGCCGATCAGGCGTGTCCACATGTTCTTTTCGCCGAAGCGCTGCTTCATCTTCGACAGTACGACCGAGTTGAGCAGCTGGCCGACGAGGAATCCGCACAACGACGCGGCGACAATACGCGGGACAAAGCCCAAAATCGCCTCGAATGCCGCCTGGTTGTGCCAATCGTCGGCCGGCGGCGCAATCTGCACGAGCCAAAACACCAACGAGGCGATAATCGAGATGGCAAAACCCGTAAGAATGGCCTTGCGGGCCAGGACGAAACCGTACACCTCGGTGAGGACGTCACCCAAAATATAGGTCAGCGGGAAAAGGATCGCCCCGCCATCAAAAATCAGCGGGGTAATCGGGGTGGGCACCTGAATAAGTTTCGTCGCGGCGATATTCGACAGCAGCAAGAACGCGACGAAACAGACGTAGCAATACTCGAAATACTTCGGGGCACGAAGCTGGGGGGTCGGCATGGACTAGCTCCTCGACTGGTGGGCCAGCTCGGCCCACTCCTCACAGTGATCCTTGACGGGCCGCCACCCCTGAATCGCCGCCACCAACGCCTGCGGGTCGTCCTCGACGATCAGCGACTCGAGGTCGCGGCCGCGCAAAAAGCCGGCCTCGGTCATGCCCTCGAGGGCGCCGATCATGCGGTCCCAATACCCGCAGGGGTTGAAGAATGCGACGGGATGGCGATGGTAACCGAGCTGTTGCCACGTCCACGCTTCGAAAATTTCGTCCAGCGTGCCAGCTCCCCCGGGCATGGCGACGAACGCGTCAGCCAGGGAGGTCATCAGCGCCTTGCGCTCGTGCATCGTCTCGACGACCTCCAGGCGGGTCAGCCCGTGGTGCGCCATCTCGACGTCGACGAGGGTGCGGGGGATGACCCCGATGACCTCGCCGCCGGCCGCCAACGCCGCGTCGGCCGCGTGGCCCATGAGGCCCGCCTTGCCCGCGCCGTAGACGATCCCGATCCCGTGACTCGCCAACCACGTTGCCAAATCCTCGACGGCGGTGACGATTGCGGGATCGGCGCCCTCGAGGGCGCCGGTGTACAGAGCGATACGCATGGTGCTCAGGCTAGCACCCAGCCGCCAGGCGACGCCGGGCGGGTTCGGTCAGCGCGGGTAAATGAGGGCGGTCGCGATCGCCGCGGCGCCCTCGCCCCGCCCGGTGAACCCCATGTGGTCGGTCGTCGTCGCCGACACGGAAACGGGCGCGCCGACGATCTCGCTGAGCGTCGCCTCGGCCTCGGCGTAGCGCGCGCCCATCCGCGGCCGATTGCCGATGACCTGCACCGATGCGTTGCCGACGGCGAATCCGGCGCGGTGAAGCATGGCGACGACCTCGGTGAGGAATGCCCTGCCCGACGCGCCCGCCCACTCCGGACGGTCGACCCCGAAATTGCTGCCGAGGTCGCCCAAACCCGCCGCGGCGAGCATCGCGTCACATAGGGCGTGCGCGGCGACGTCGCCGTCCGAATGGCCCTCGAGCGCCGGCTCGCCCGGCCACTCGAGGCATGCCACCCAACACGTCTTGCCCGAATCCGGGGCGGCGAACTGGTGGGCGTCGGACGCGATCCCCGTGCGCGGCCACGCCGTCGCCGGCGTGTGCGGGGTGTTGTGGCGAGGCAGACTCATGAGCCGATCCTACGACTGCTCTGGGACGTCCATCACCAGGTGCTTGTCGGTGCGGTGGCCGACGTTGAGGGGCGCCGTGAGGGCGCCGCCGATGATGAGGATGAGGACGATCCCGAGGATCCCGAAGTACTGCGACGAGTGGCCGGCGCCGACGATGTGCCCGCCGATCGCCATCGCGAGGGCGAAACCGGCCGGGGCCAGGAACGACACCGCGCGGCCGGTGGTCGCGTAGAGGCCGAACACTTCGCCCTCGTGGCCCTCGGGGACCAGGCGGCCGAGCAGCGACCTCGAGGCCGCCTGGACCGGCCCGACCAGCGTCGACAGCGTGAGGCCGAAGACCCAGAACACCCACGCGCCCGCGTTGTGGAAGACGAAAATCGCCAGGCCACAGACACTCATGATCCCCAGCGACCACACGATAACCCGCTTCGGCCCCAGCCAGTCGTCGAGGACGCCGCACAGCACCGTGAAGATCCCGGCAACGACGTTCGCCGCAATCCCGAAGATCAGAACGTCGCCCGACGACAGCCCGAACGTGCCGCCCGCGATGATCGCGCCGTACGTGAACACGCCGGCGAGGCCGTCGCGGAAGATCGCCGACGCGATCATGAACTTCAGCGTCGCGGGCGAGATTTTCGCCAGTGCCTTCACCGTGCCGCACAGGTTCTTGTAGGCCGTGACCAGCGTTTCCGTGGGTTCGGCGAGGGCGGTCGGGTCGGGTTTGCGGTGCGGCACCAGCGTGAGGACGGGGATCGAGAAGACGCCGAACCAGACCGCCGACACGAGCATGACGATGCGGATGTTGAGGTGATGCTCCGAGGTCACGCCGAACCAGCCGACCTTCGGCGAGATAAAGCCGACGTACATGATGCCGAGGAGGACGATCCCGCCGATATAGCCCATCGCCCAGCCCAGGCCGGACACGCGGCCCATCGTCTCGCGCGACGTGATCCGCGGCAGCATGGCGTTGTAATTGACCGACGCAAACTCGAAGAAGATGTTGCCGACCGCCAGGAGGGCGACGCCGAACCACAGCGCGCCCGTGCGGCCCATCGGCGACTCGGGGTAGACGAAAAACATCCCGAACAGGCAAAGGACCACCAGACCGGAGAAGATCGCCAGCAGCCGATGCGAGTGGCCGCGGCGGTCGCCCTGCTGGCCGGTGATCGGCGCGAGGACGGCGACGACGATCCCCGCGATCAAGAGGCCGAGCGACAGTTTCGAGGTCGCCTGGTCGCCCGGTGCAAACAGGTCGGGGCTGGTCAGATAGACGCCGAACACGAAAGTCGTCGCGACGGCGTTAAATGCGGCGGAGCCCCAGTCCCACAGGCCCCACGAAATGATGGGGACCGAGAGAATTCGGGTGGTCTTTGCGGGGGTCGGATCGGGCGCGAGGTCGGTGGACATCGGTCCTCCTAGGAAACTTAGCGGGCCTCGACCAGCCTTTTCGCGCGGTCGAGGTCTGAGGGAACGGTGACCTTGAATGCCAGCTCACATCCTGGCACGAGGGCGGCAAAACCGCCATGGGCAACAACCATTTGGACGTCGTCGGTGACCTGGACGTCCGTGGCTGGGTGGGTGTGGGCACGCCAGATGACGTCGCCCGGGAAACCCTGGGGGGTCTGGACGGCGCGCAGCGTGGCGCGCGGCGGCGTATGGCCGGCCTCCTCGATCGCCACCGGGCCGTCCTCGCCGGGCAGCGTGCGCGCGGCGCCGGCGACGGTAATCGTGTCGGTGACCGCGATGGCGGGGGTGACGGCGTCGCAGCCCGCCGCGACCGCGCGGGCGACCCGCAGCATCTGGTCGAGCGGCGTGAAACAGCGCGCGGCGTCGTGAATGAGGACAATCGCCTCGGACGTGTGGGCTACCGGCGAAATCTGGCCGAGGGCGGCGAGGCCGGCCTGCACCGACAACGCCCTCGTATCCCCGCCCGCACACACGACGACCGGCGCCGGGGAATCGGCCTGGTCGGCGATCATGCGGAAGTCATCGAGCGCATCGGCGGGCGCCGTAATCGCGATGCCGCCAAGATTCGGCAGCTGAATGACGATATCGAGGGCGTAGGCGAGCATGGGCCGGCCCGCGATATCGACGAGCGCCTTCGGGCCCTGATCGCCTAAGCGCGTCCCCATGCCTGCTGCCGTGACAACGGCGAACAGGGGCCGGTGCATCGCCTAATCCTGCTTGGCGGATTCGCTGTGGGCCTCGGCGAGAATGGCGTCGAGACGCTTGGAAGCGGCCTCTTCGTCCTCTTGTTTCGCCAGCGCCAATTCGGAAATGAGGATTTGGCGGGCCTTGGAGAGCATCCGCTTTTCGCCGGCCGAGAGGCCCCGGTCGGTGTCGCGGTGCGAGAGGTCCCGGACGACCTCGGAGACCTTTAAAATGTCGCCGGTCGCGATCTTTTCCTGATTGGCCTTGTAGCGGCGCGACCAGTTAGTCGGCTCCTCGACATACGTCGTCTGGAGGACGTCGAGGACCTGTTGAAGGCCCTGTTCATCGACGACATCGCGGACGCCCACCATTTCGACGTTGTCGGACGGAACCTGGATTGTCAGATCCCCATTGGTGATGCGGAGCGTCAGGTATTCTTTCTCCTCGCCTTTAAGGACCCGCGTCGAGATCTTCTCGATCACTGCGGCACCGTGGTGCGGATAAACAACGGTCTGACCCACGTCGAACGTCATGCGAACACCTCTCAAAAAACTTTTCCCGCATATTCTAGCGTCAATCCGGGGATTTTTCCAGCATCTGTCGGGCGGGCGGCGGGGTTAGCGGTGGGGTGAGACAGAGAGGGGCGGCGGCGAGGAAACCCCCGCCGCCGCCCGAAAAACGAGGCTACTTGCCCTGGTTGGCGACCGCCGCGATCTTGGCCTCGGCGTCGGGATCCAGGTAGGTGCCGCCCTTCTTGATGGGCTTGAGCGTCTCTTCATCCAGCTCGTACACCAGCGGAATGCCGGTGGGGATGTTGAGGCTGGCGATGTCCTCGTCCGAAATGTCGTCGAGGTGCTTGACCAGCGCGCGCAGCGAGTTGCCGTGCGCAGCGATCAGGACGTTCTTGCCGGTCTTGATCGCCGGAACCAGCGTGCCCTCCCAGTACGGCATGAGGCGCTCGAGGACGTCCTTCAGGCACTCGGTCATCGGAATCGGCTCGCCCGCGTAGCGCGGATCGGCATCCTGCGAGAACTCCGAGCCCGCCTCGATGGCCGGCGGCGGCGTGTCGTAGGAGCGGCGCCACTCCATGAACTGGTCCTCGCCGTATTCGTCGCGGATTTCCTTCTTGTTCTTGCCCTGGAGGGCGCCGTAGTGGCGCTCGTTGAGACGCCAGTTGCGCTCCACCGGAATCCAGTGGCGGTCGCAGGCGTCGAGGGCGAGGTTGGCGGTCATAATCGCGCGGCGAAGCATGGACGTGAAGACCAGGTCGGGGAGGATCCCCTCCTTCTTCATCAGCTCGCCACCGTGCGTGGCCTCGGCGCGGCCCTGTTCAGACAGGGGGACGTCGACCCAGCCGGTGAAGAGGTTCTTGGCGTTCCATTCGCTTTGCCCGTGACGGAGCAGAATCAGTGTGTACGTCATGAGGTCAGTGTCTCACCTTTCGGGCGGAAATGGGTAGGGATTCGGACCTAGGGCTGGGTGCTCGCGGCCGGCGAACGGGCGTTATCGAGCGAATAACACGCGTTATGAAAGATCTTGACGAAAAGAGTGTCGTTTCGTCTCGGGGTGCGTTTGCCCCGGTTCGGGTAACTTTGGGGGTCCGGCCCTGCGGTAATCCCGCGGCTTTGTTTGGTCAAAAATCGGGCCGTTGCTGCACGGTCGAGCTGTGGATAATGAGCACGAATGTGCGATGTGAGCCACTACACCTTCGCATTTGCCTCAATCTTGTCTATCGTCGTAGATTAACAGTCTCTGGCAGGCTGGTTGTGAGCCGTGCAGGAAGGAGGCTGTTATGCCTGATTTCGTGATGGATCCGCGTGT
>URAS01000010.1 GCA_900545825.1 uncultured Actinomyces sp. | reverse complement strand
ACACCCTAGCGAAAAAACACGCCGAGGCAGCCGCCCTCGCCCGCCCTGTGGATAACCCCCTTTCACACGAGGGCGCCGCGAGCCCCAGAGACCGCGAACGGCCGCAAATACACGTTGTCCCGGGCCACCCACAGTGGCCCGGGACAAGCGCAGTCACCTACCTGCTAGTGCAGCAGATTCTGGATCGGCTCCAGGCAGAAGTAAATGACGAACAGGATCGACACAACCCACATGAGCGGCTGAATCTTCTTGGCCTTGCCCATGGCGATCTCGCACACGACAAACGCGATGAAACCGAAACCGATACCCGCGGTAATCGAGTAGGCAAACGGCATCATGGCGATCGTGAGGAAGCACGGGACGGCCTGCATGGGGTTACGCCAGTCGATATCGGCGACGTTCATCATCATGAGGAAGCCGACGAACACAAGCGAAATCGACGCGGCCTCGGCGGGAACCAATTCGACGAGCGGCGCGATAAACATCGACAGGAGGAACAGGACACCGGTGACGACCGACGCCAGGCCGGTGCGGGCGCCCTCGGCGACGCCGGAGGTCGACTCGACGTACGACGTGTTCGACGAGACGCCGCCCAGACCACCAACGACCGCGGCGAGCGAGTCGATGAGCAGGACCTCACGGGTACGCGGCGGGTTGCCGTTCTCGTCCAGCAGGTTCGCGCCCTGCCCGACGGCAACCATCGTGCCCATGGTGTCAAAGAAGTCGGCCAGCATCAGCGAGAAGACGATGAGGATCACGGCGACCGCACCGAGCTTGTGGAACGCACCGAAGAAATCAATGGTGCCCAGCGTCGCGAAGTGCGGCAGCTGGATCGGCGACCCTTCGAGGGCGGGGATGTTCGTCGCCCACCCGTTGACGTGCACCGTGTTGCCGGCCGCATCCGTGCCACGAATGCCCAGGTGCGACACCGCCTGAACAATGACAGCGAGGACGGTCGACACGGCGATACCGATGAGGATCGCCCCCTGGACGTTGCGCAGGTACAGGACGATGATGACGACCAAGCCGAACACAAAGACGAGGGCGGGCCAGCCGATCAGCGACCCGTTGACGCCCAGCTGGACGTAGGTGCCGCCCGGCCGAATAATGCCGGCGTTGATGAGGCCGACGAAGCAGATGAACAGGCCGATACCCACCGAGATCGCCGTCTTGAGGTGCGCCGGCACGGCCTTGAAGACCGCCTCGCGGAACCCGGTCAGCACGAGGATCGTGATGGCCACGCCCTCCCAGAAGATCAGGCCCATGGCCTCGGCGTAGGTCAGCCCGAGGGCGTGCGGATTCGCCAGCGTGAATGCGACGATCGCGTTGAGGCCCATGCCGGCGGCCAGACCCATCGGGAAGTTCGCGACGACGCCCATGAGGATCGTCATGACGCCGGCGACCAGGGCGGTCCCGGCCGCGATCGACGCCGGGTCGATACCCTTCGGCGCCGCGGCCGACAGGATCGACGCGTTGACGACGAGGATGTAGGCCATCGCGAAGAACGTGACGAGGCCGCCACGGATTTCCTGGCCGATAGACGAGCCGCGCTCGGTGATGTGGAAGAACGCGTCGAGGCCGCTGGCCTTGCGCGTGGGATTCTCCGTCTTTTCAACGGACATGGAGACGCTTCCGTTCTCTTAGATGATGAGGACGAAGGCAATTATGCGTGACGAAACGACCCCAAGCCAACGCGAAAGATGCTAGACAACCTCGATATCGAGCTCGTTGACGCGCGGTGGCACCGGCTCCCACTGGCTGGTCTGCTGGTCGGTCGCCCCGGTTTCAGAGTGTGCCCCGCACGTGTGATCCATCGACACGACGCAGCCGTCATCCGGCGACCACTCGTTCGCGCACACACCAAAAACGGTGCGCAGCGACCCCGACAGTTTCACCATGAATCCGCAGTCGGAACAGGTGTGATCAGGGAGTTTGCGTCGATTGTTTGCTCCGCGTGCGGGGCCTCGTTCCGAGGAATACCACCGCTCAATCGCCTCGTTGCGGCCGAGAGGAGACAGGATCCGAGGACGCCCCAGCCCCATCTCTTCGATGGTGCGGCAGTCCATGTCTTCGTCGTCGGTGTCTTCGTACGACTGCTCGAGGCGGTCGTCCTCGCCGCGATACGGCAGCTCGTCATCGCGACCAACATCACTAGGACGCAGCCGCTCTTCCCACGGCACCCAGGCGGGCGCCAACAGCGCATCGTCGCCAGGGACGAGCGCGATCTCACAGACGGTGACACGCTTGGAGCGGGGCACACGCGCCAGCGTGGCCACCCACCGCCAACCGCGGTACCCCTTCTTCAAACAATCAAAGTAGTGGGACACCAGTCGCGGCTCGTCGGCGTCCGCCCCCAGGTGTTCCCCAATCTCGTCGGGGTGCGCGATCGGGGCCAGCGCCTCGCGTGCCGTGTCGACCGCGTCGGCGAGGACGGCGTCAACCTTCCCTTTCGTCGTCTTCTTGACGGCGCCAGAACTCTTAGGCATCAAAGTCCTCCGCCAGGGCCCGCATCACCTGGGCAATTTTCTTTGAGTTGTCGGGATAGTGCCCTCGGCGTAGGGAACCCGACGCGGAATCGAGAAGCTTAATGAGATCCTCGACGACACCCACCATGTCGCGGGCGTTACGCCGATGCGCCTTGGCCAGGGACGGCTGCCGAGTGACGATCGTGACCGACGTGGCCTGGGGCCCCTTGCGTCCTTCGGCGACGCCAAACTCGACCCGGGTGCCACTTTTCGGGATCACTCCGGGCGGAAGGGCGCCTGAGCGCAAAAACACTTCGGCCCCGTCATCGGCCGTAATAAAACCGAATCCCTTGTCCTTCGAATACCACTTGACGTGACCGCTGGGCACGAGACCTCCTCCTGTTTCAGTCGCGGGCGTCCACCACACAGATGAATCTCATATGATAACGGCTAGGGATGGGCCCGCCCATCCAGTCTGACACAACTTTGGCGCTTTGCCCTCAGGGAGTGGCGCTCACCATCGTCCGGAAAGGCCCGACTATGACACGACGTGCTCGCCAGGTGCTTGCGCACGTCGTCGCCGTCGTCTTGGCGTTGGCGTGTCTGTGTTCGCTGAGCGGCATCTCGTCGGCCCAGCCACGCGGCGCGCAAAGTCCGGTGTCAATCTCGAACATGGTATTCGATCCCCAGGGGATGCTCGGGACGAACTCGCAGCGTGTGTCGGCAGAGCTCAAGAAGTCCGCGAAGGACGGCGCGTCGGTTTACGTGGCGATCATCCCGGACACGGGGTCCCTCAGCGCGAAACAGTGGGCGTTGGACAGCCTCGAAAAATCCCACGCGCCCAAGGAGTCCTATCTCCTCGAGATCATCCCCTCCTCGGGGCAGCTGTGGTACCTGGCGACGCCCGGCCCGCACGCCAGGCTGAGCGAGGACGAGGTGGCGTCCGTCGCGATCGACACGGTGGTGCCCGCCCTCAACGAGGGCAATATGGCAAAGGCCGTCACCAGTTTTAATCAGACGATTCAGTCACGTTCTCGTGACGCGTCGGGGGCTCCCCTGTGGCTGCTTATCGTCCTTGGCGTCTTGTTGGGTGCCGCTATTTTGGCGCTGATCGCATGGATCCGGCGCCGCAAAGAGCGGGCCCGAGCCCCGCAATCCGTGCCTCCAGACGGCATGGACAGGATGAATACATCCCCACAATCTCCTAGAATTACCCCGTATCCCTCAGCTCGGCCGGATGCCGAGTATGTCGCTCAAGAGAAAGCCATTCGTCCCATGCCCGACTCCAGCAGGCCTAACAAGAAGCGCCGGTTTTTCGCGCGTAAGGCAGACGACGAGGGCTACGCGTCCTCCTTCGAGGGCAGCGAGACGTACGGCGCTCCCGCAGACGACATCTGGTCGCGCCCGGCCCCGGGCGTGCCCGAAGCCCCCGCATCGCGCCACGGCCACGCGCCCGCGCCTGCACCGCAAACGAATGACGGCCTGACGTCGGCGATGCGCCAGGCGGGAGTCACCGACGAGCGCCTGTTGAACCGTGTCGCTGCCGCCCAGGCCCAGCAGCAGGCACAGATGCCACCGCGTGGCCAGCAGGAGTGGGGCTCCCGCCCGACCCCGATGCAGCAGGATCCGCGCCGCCAGCAGCAGTGGGAGGCCCACCAGCAGGCGCCGATGAACGCCCCGCAGCACCAGCAGGGATGGCAGACTCAGCCGTACCCGCCGCAGCAGCCGCACCAGCAGGCGCCGCAGCAGCCCGACTGGCAGGGGCAGCAGCCCACCCAGCCGCGCTACTCGAACGACCCGTTGCCGCGCCAGCCGCGCGAGGCCGGGCCCGACGGCACCCGCTACATCGAGCTGGCCCCGGCACGCTCCGACCACATGCACCGGCCCGACGCGGCCGAGCCGCCGGCCGCCCAGCGTCCCGCGGCAGGATACGAGTGGCAGCAGCGCGTCCACGAGGGCCAGCGCCGCGAAGGCCGCTACCCGGAGGCGGCCTCCGGCCATCAGCAGCCCCAGCGAGATCCGCGCGCCGAACACTACCCGCGCCAGCGTGGCGCAGCTGACCCCTATGCCTCGCAGATGATGGAGCAGCCCCACCGCCAGTCGGCCGGCACCGGGCGCCCTCACCAGCAGGCCCCGCACGAGGACGGCTACCGCCCCCAGCGCCCCCGTCCGGTCCGCGAGGAGCGTCACGCCCAGGATTTCCGTGGCGAGCGGCACCCCGTGCAGCGGCCGGCGCCACTGCACGACGAGCGCCAGACGCAGGCCCCGCAGGACGACCGGTACGCCAGCCAGCGCCCGGTGCCCACGCGCGACGAGCGCCACGGCTACACCGGCCAGCAGCGTCAGATCCAGCAGCCCTCGCGTTATTCGGCCCAGATGGATCGCCCCGACTCCGTGCGTGAACGCGTCACTCACACCGAGGCCAGCACCGCGTCGCGACCCGTCAGGCGGCAGTATCAGACGCCCGCCACGTCGGCGACGCCGCGCACCCGCCAGGTCGAGCCGGCACCGCAGGCACCCCAGCGGCCGTCACGGGTCCCCGCGATTCCCCCACTGCGTTCGGCCGCTCGCCCAGAGCCGTCGGTCGACGAGTTGGCACAGACCTACCTCGACCAGATGGTCGAGGCCGCCGCGCACACCGGCATGACGCCGCACCAGGCCGACCGGATGCGTGAGCTTCTGGCCGATGCGGCCCGCCACATGGCGGAAGAGGAAGCCGGGATGGCGGCGGCAGCCGCCGCACCCGCCCCCGAACCGTTCGACGTCGAGGCCGCCACCCGCGAAGCCCGCGAACGCGCCCAGGCCGAAATGGAAGCGCGCCGCGCCGAGCGTGCACGCGCCGAACAGGAGCGCCGCGAAGCCGAGGAGGCCGAGCGTCTCGAACGTGCCCGCCGCGCCCGTGTCGAGGCCGACGCGGCCCGTCGCGCCGAGGCCCAGGCCCGGGAACGCGCCCAGGCCGACGCCCGCAAGGCCGCCGAGGAACAGCGTCGCCGGAACGAGGCCGAAGCCGAACGCCGCCGCGCCGAGGCCCAAGCCCGCGCCGAGCATCGCGCCCGCCAGGCCCAAGCGGCGTCCAACCAGCTGCCGGCCGCGCCGGAAGCCCCTGCCACGTCCCAGCCCCCGGCCCGCCCCCAGCGGTTTGCCCAGGCGCTGCGCGAGGCCGACACCCTGTGCCGGGCCACCGAGGGCTCCCTCGAGGTCGTCAAGGTCCAGTTCGGCAACAGCCACACCCAGTCGTACGCGCAGGCCCTCGCCCAGGCGCGGCGTGCGGTCACCGAGGGGCTTGACCTGTTCGCCGACGCCCAGCTCAACCAGCACCCGTTGACCGATAACGGCTACCTCGAGATGCTCTCAGACGCCGTGACCGCGCTGCGGGAACAGGCCGCCCGCTTTGCCACGTGGCGGCACGCCGAGTCGTCCGTCGACGACATCGCGGCCGACCTCGAAGAGTTCTTCCTCGAGGCCGAGTCCGGCCTGTCGCAGACCGACCAGGTGCTTGCCCTCATCGAGCCCTACCAGCCCTCGCACGTCGCCCTGCTGGCCAACGACGTCAACCAGGCGTACGACCACCTCAACCAGGCGCGCAGCCTGCTCGGGCAGGCGCGTTCCGCCTCCGATCAGCGCGAGGCGTCCTCGTTGACGCAGCGGGCCGAACGGGCCGTCCTCGACGCCGTCCTCGTCGGGCACCGAGTCGAGGACTGGAAGGAGTACGCCCGCAACCAGCGCACGCGCGATGCTGCGGCCGACGCGGACACGGCCCTGAAGTATTCAACCGAGGCCGTCGTCTGCTACATGGCGGCCCTCGACGACTTCATGAGCCTTCACCGCTCCCGCGTGTCGCTGGCGGCGCGCACCATGCTCATGCTGGCGAACAAGACGCTCACCCGGGTCGACGCCATCGGGTCGTCGGATCCGGAGCGTGCCCTCCGGCTGATCGACCAGGCCGAGCAGCAGGCCGAGCAGGCCGACCGCTTGGCGACCGCCGCGCTCGAGAACAACAACCGTCGATAAACGCTCACGCTAGGTTAGACTGTCCCTATGGCTACAGAGCCCACATATTTGGTTATTGACGGTGAGAATATTGATGCGACGCTGGGGATGAGTGTGCTTGGGCACCGCCCAGAGCCCGAGGAACGTCCTCGCTGGGACCGCGTGCTCCACTATGCCGACGAGGCTTACGGGGACGAGGCCAAGGGCCTGTTCTTCCTCAACGCGTCCTCGGGGCACCTGCCCATGGGGTTCGTCCAGGCGCTCATGGCGATGGACTACACCCCCATCCCGCTGTCGTCCGAGAACGCGGACGACAAGGTGGTTGACATCGGCATCCAGCGGATGCTCGACGCGATCCTCGAGTCGGGACGCGGCAACGTACTCTTGGGCAGCCACGACGGCGACTTCGTCCCTCAGGTCGAGGCGCTGCTTCGCAACGGCCACCAGGTCGGCGTCTTGGCTTTCCCGGAGTTCTTGTCGTCCAGCCTCTCGCAGCTGGTGAACGACGGCCTGCAGGTCATCGACCTCGAACATGAGGTTCACGCGTTCACGGTGTCGCTGCCGCGCCTCAAGATCATCACCCTCGACGAATTCGACCCGCAGCAGTTCCTGTAAATCGGTCTCCCGCCCCGGGGCGGGCCTCTCCCACCCGGGGCGGGCCCAGGAACGGCCGATTAAATCGGCTTGTTCTGGGCCAGCCGCAGAACTTGGCGTGCCGTCTGCTCGTCGACGACGAGGTCGGTGGCGACCTGTGCCCGCAACGCCCCCAGGAGGGCGCTGGCCTTGGACTGGCCGGCGACGACACAGAGGCGCCGTTCGATCCGCCGCAGCCCGTCGGGCGTCGGCCCCGTAGCACGCTGGTTGAGGGCGATCCCCCGATAGGTCCCGTTTTCGCGGATAAACACCGTGCAGACGTCACCAACGACGTGTTCCCGGGCCAGCGACTCGATGTCGGCCTCGGACAGATAACCGGACGAATAGACATGCGAGGGGATTTCGGCGGTCAGGCCGCCAACGCCGAATACCGCGACCGAACACCGGCGCTGGAGTTCGAGAACCTGGCGCACCGACCCCTCGCGCCACATCGCCTCTTTTGTTTCCGGATAATCGAAAAATGCGGGAACCGGAAAATGTACCGACCGGGCCCCCAGCGCCTGGGCGGCCTCGGCCATGATCGACCCGACATAGGGCACGCCCGTGGTCTCGCGCGACGCCGCGCCGTTGAGCTGAACGATCGTCACATCGGGGATCGTGCTGTGCGGCAGATAATGGACTATCTCGGACGTCGTATTACCCCACGCAAAACCCAAAACGGTGCCCGGGACGATCATTTGCATAAGGTTCTCGGCGGCAACCGCCGCCACCTGGGATAGCCGACGGACCTGCGACGCGCCCGGCCGAACGGGAACCACCCACGCGCGGACCCCGAAGGCCTCGTGTAGCTGATTCGCGATATGACTGCCGGTGTCTTCTAGGGGCACGACGGAGATACGAACGATCCCACTTTCTCTCGCCTGCGACAACATCCGCGATACCGAGGAACGTGACGTGTGGAGATGGGTGGCGATTGCCTCCATCGTCTGCCCCTGGAGGTAATACATCGTCGCCGCCCTGTGCACGGTGGCGTCTCGCATTCTCTCATCCCCCCAAAGTACAAGTGCACGCTTTTTCAGACATGTTGCACGATACCTTCACAATACACAAGATTGTGTCGTCCCTGCGTACGGGGCACGCCAGTCTCGCACGCTCGGTTCTCAAAGCGCAAAGAGGCGGCTCGCGTCGAATGGCGACGGGTCGCGGGTACTGCGTTGTACCCGACTTTGGAAGGACTACCGTGATTATCTCAATGCTTCCTCATTTGGCTGCGGCTGCTACGCCCACCGGCTCGGAGATTTTCTTCTCCGAGTTCTTCGGAACCTTGATCCTCATCATGTTCGGTGCTGGCACCTGCGCCACGAACAACCTCCTCAAATCGAAGGGGCACGGCGGCGGCTGGCTCATGATCAACTTCGGGTGGGGCTTGGCCGTCTACATGGGCGTTTACGCCGCATGGAAGACCGGCGGCCACCTCAACCCCGCCGTCACCATCGCCAAGGCCGTCTGGCACGGCTTTGACTCGAAGGTGACCCTCAACGGTCCGTCGGTCGCCGACGGCGGCATCCCGGTCAACGCGACCAACGTCATCCTCTACATCGTCGCCCAGTTCCTCGGCGCCTTCGTCGGCGCGGTCATCGCCTGGCTGGCCTACAAGCTCCAGTTCGACCAGGAGATGGAAGATCCGGCGATGAAGCTCTACTGCTTCTCGACCGCTCCTGAAGAGCGCTCGAACGGCTGGAACGTCGTCACTGAGGCCATCGGCACCTTCGCCCTCATCGTCTTCGTCATGGTCTCCGGCGGCACCCCGACCCAGGTCGGTCCGCTCGCTGTGGCCCTGTGCATCGTCGTCATCGGTATCGCCCTTGGTGGGCCCACCGGGTACGCGATCAACCCCGCCCGTGATCTCAGCCCCCGTATCGCCTTCGCGATCCTGCCGATGAAGAACGGCAAGTCGGATGCGCAGTGGAGCTACGCGTGGGTCCCGGTTGTCGGTCCGATCATCGGCGCCATCCTCGCTGTGTTCGTGGTCCTCGCCGTCGGCATGGCCGGCTAAGTAACCTGACGGAAATCGTTCAACTACTCAACGTCGAGAAGGAAAGAGCACATTATGACTGAGAAGAAGTACGTCCTCGCCATTGACCAGGGCACGACGTCGTCGCGCGCCATCCTGTTCAACCACGCTGGCGAGATCGTCTCGGTTGGTCAGCGCGAGCACAAGCAGATTTTCCCGAAGGCCGGCTGGGTCGAGCACGATCCGGTTGAGATCTGGCAGAACGTCCGCGCCTGTGTCGCCGACGCCCTCCAGCAGGCCGAGGTCAACCGCCACGAGATCGCGTCGGTCGGTATCACCAACCAGCGCGAGACCGTCGTCGTGTGGGACAAGAACACGGGCGAGCCGGTCTACAACGCCATCGTCTGGCAGGACACCCGCACGTCGAAGATCATCCGCGAGCTCGCGGGTGACGAGGGCATGTCGAAGTACCGCGACATTTGCGGCCTCGACCTGTCGGTCTACTACTCGGGCCCCGAAATCAAGTGGATTCTCGACAACGTCGAGGGCGCCCGCGAGAAGGCGGAGGCCGGCGATCTGTACTTCGGCAACACCGACTGCTGGGTTCTGTGGAACCTGACCGGTGGCGTCAACGGCGGCGTCCACAAGACTGACGTCACCAACGCGTCGCGCACCATGCTCATGGACATCCGCACCCTGCAGTGGCGTGAGGACATCTGCAAGGACTTCGGCATCCCGATGTCGATGCTTCCGGAGATCTGCTCGTCGTCCGAGGTGTACGGCTACGGCCGCAAGCAGGGCCTGCTCATCGACACCCCGATCGCCGGTATCCTCGGCGACCAGCAGGCCGCGACGTTCGGCCAGGCCTGCTTCGAAAAGGGCATGGTCAAGAACACGTACGGCACGGGCTGCTTCGTCATCATGAACACGGGTAAGGAGCCGGTCTTCTCGGAGAACGGCCTGCTCACCACCCTGTGCTACAAGATTGGCGACGAGGCTCCGGTCTACGCCCTCGAAGGGTCGATCGCCGTCGCCGGCTCGCTGGTTCAGTGGATCCGTGACAACCTTGGCCTCATCAAGGAGTCGAAGGACATCGAGGAGCTGGCCCGTTCGGTCGACGACAACGGCGGCGTCTACTTCGTCCCGGCGTTCTCGGGTCTGTTTGCCCCGTACTGGAAGGACGACGCCCGCGGTGCGATCGTCGGCCTCACCCGGTACAACACCAAGGCTCACATTGCCCGCGCGGTCGAGGAGTCGACGGCGTTCCAGTCGCGCGAGGTCTTCGACGCGATGGTTGCCGACTCTGGCGTCGAGCTCAAGGAGCTGCGTGTTGATGGCGGCATGACGAACGACAACCTGCTCATGCAGTTCCAGGCCGACCAGGTGGGCGTGCCGATCGTCCGTCCGAAGGTCATGGAGACCACGGCCCTCGGTGCGGCCTACGCCGCCGGTATCGCCGTGGGCTTCTGGAAGGGCGAGCAGGACGTCATCGACAACTGGGCCGAAGGCAAGCGCTGGGTTCCCCAGGGCGACAAGGACGAGGTCGAGCGTCAGTACCGCCTGTGGAAGAAGGCCGTCACCCGCACGTTCGACTGGGTCGACGACGACGTCAAGACCAACTAGGTCCAGACTGAGTAGCTAGCAGTTAGCTCACGCGGCGGGCGCCACGCATCATGCGGGCGCCCGCCGCTTGTATGGTGGGAGCAACTCCCCCCTCCAGCCAGGAGGAAAGACGACCGGTGACGACCTGGCGTTTTGGGACTCGCGGACGCGCAAGGAGTTCCGGGGAGACGCCCTCCCCGAATGGGCGCAGACGGCGGCGCAGTTGCTGCCACCGCTGGCAGAGATTCTCACGTATTCCGGCGACCTTTAGCGGCGCGTCACCCCTGGTGCCGGGCAGGAATTTTGTGACCTTGGACCCAGACGTGCATACTAGGGCAACACCCATCCGTCGGATCAAGGAAGACCCATGCCCGCGTTGACCCTGGCCCACCTGGCCACGTACACCCCATCGACGAACGTCATCGGACATTCGATCACGCTGACAGCCCTCGTTGCCCTCATTCCCCTGCTGACGTTCTTCATCCTGCTGGGCGTCGTCAAGCTGCGCAGCCACTATTGCGCGATCGGCGCCCTCGTCGTTGCCTTGCTGGTCGCCATTATCGGCTACCACATGCCGGCGGGCCTGGCGGTCCTTGCCGCTACCCAGGGCGCGGCGTTCGGCCTGTTCCCGATCCTGTGGATCGTCATCATGGCGATCTGGCTGTACCGCCTGACGGTGACGTCGGGCCGCGACGAGGACATGAAGGCCGTCTTCTCGGCGGTCGGCAAGGGCGACATCCGCATCCAGGCCGTCCTTATCGCCTTCTGTTTCGGCGGGATCCTCGAGGCGCTGGCCGGCTTCGGCGCGCCCGTCGCGATCGTCGCGGCGCTGCTCGTCGCCCTCGGCTTGGAGCCGATCAAGGCCGCCGTCGTCACCCTGGTCGCCAACACCGCGCCGGTCGCGTTCGGCGCCATGGCTATCCCGATCACGACGGCCGGCGGCATCCTCTCGGGTGAAGACAAGGCCGCGAACGCCCAGGCCGTCGCGTCGGGTGTGGCCTCGCAGATCCCGATCGTCGCCGTCGTCGTCCCCCTGCTGCTCCTCGCCCTCCTGGATGGCAAGCGCGGCGTCAAGGAACTGTGGCCGCTGGGCGTGGTCGTCGGCGTCGTCGGCGCCGTCATGCAGTGGGTCGGTGCCAACTTCATCTCGTACGAGCTGACCGCCGTCATCTCGTCGCTGTGCGGCCTCGGCGCCGCCGTCGTCCTCCTGGCCGTGTGGAAGCCCACGACGCCGGAAGAGTTCGTGTCCGAGCAGGTCGAGGTTTCCGGCCGCCGCACGTGGCTGGCCCTGTTCCCCTACATCCTCGTCGTCATCGTCTTCGGCATCGCCAAGCTCATCCACCCGATCACGCGGGCGCTCGCTTCGACCGACGTCAAGGTTGCGTGGCCCGGCCTCCATGGCCACCTCCTCAAGGCCGACGGGTCCGTGTCCGAGGCCCCGATCTTCTCGTTCACCTGGTTGTCGAACCCCGGCACCATGCTGTTCGTCTCGTGCGTCATCATCGTCGCCGTGTACGCCGCCACCTCGCAAAACGGCCGCTTCCCCATGTCGGGGAGCATCGCCGTCAAGACGCTGGGCCGCGTCATCGTCGACAACCGGCTGGCGATCCTCACGATCTCGTGCATCCTCGCCCTGTCCTACGTCATGAACTTCTCGGGCCAGACGACGGCGCTCGGCACCTGGCTGGCGCAGACCGGTTCGGCCTTCGTCGTTCTCTCGCCGATCCTCGGCTGGATCGGCACGGCGGTCACCGGGTCCGACACGTCGGCGAACGCCCTCTTCACCGGCCTGCAGGAGACCGCGGCCCACAAGATCGGCGTCAGCCCCTACGTCACGGCCGCCGCGAACACGTCGGGTGGCGTCATCGGCAAGCTCATCTCGCCGCAGAACCTGACGATCGCCGCGTCCGCGATCCAGGAGAAGGGCGCCGAGTCGACGCTGCTGCGCAAGGTCGCGCCGTTCTCGCTCGCCATGCTCGCCGCGGTCTGCGTCATCGTCGCCATCCAAACCGGCGCGTTCTTCTAAACCCCCTTCGGCACCCCACACCTCATCTCGCGGCAGCGCGGACGGGTGAGGTGTGGGGTGCCTCAGTTTTTTGTGACGGCCTTCTGTTCTAAAACGAGGCCGCCGCCCCGATCCCGCCGCCGACATTACAGCGTCGACCAGCGGTTTTACCACCATCCCCACGGCGAAGAAAACGGGACTTTAGTCTAAGCGTCATATCGAAACAAGGAGGTTCCACCGTGCGCGTTGCGCTTTTTGCGACCTGCATCAACGACGCCATGTTCCCCCAGGCCGCAATTGCCACAACCCACCTGTTGCGGCGCCTGGGAATCAGCGTCGATTTTCCCCGGCAGCAGGCCTGCTGCGGCCAGATGCACGTCAACACCGGCTACTACCCCGAGGCCTTGCGCCTCACCCGTAACCACGTCCGCACGTTCGAGCCGGTCCTCGACGGGCGCTGGGACGCGATCGTCGTCCCGTCCTCGTCGTGCACCGGGTCGATCCGCGAGCAGCAGGCGCTGGTCGCCCGCGACGCCGGCGAGAACGCCCTGGCCGATGCCGTCGAAGCCATCGCCGCCAAGACGTACGACCTCTCGGAGTTCCTCTGCGACGTCTACGGCAGCGTCGACCTCGGGTCGTACTTTCCCCACAAGGCGACCTACCACTCGACGTGCCACTCGATGCGGATCACCAAGGTCGGCGACCGCCCCTACCGCCTGCTGCGTGCGGTCGAGGGCCTGGAACTCATCGACCTGCCCCAGAACACGTCGTGTTGCGGCTTCGGCGGCACGTTCTCGATGAAGAACATCGAGACGTCGAAGGCGATGCTCATGGACAAGATGACGAACATCAAGTCGACAGGCGCCGAGGTCGTCATCGCCGGCGACTACTCGTGCCTCATGCACATCGGTGGCGGCCTGTCGAAGGCCAACGCCGGCATCCGCGCCATCCACCTGGCCGAGGTGCTGGCGCCCACGAAGGACGAGCAGTGGGTGGCCCCCACGTGGACGACGAAAGTTGGTGCCCGATGAAACTCCCCATTCCCTCCCTCGCGGTCGACGACGCCGCAGACGCCGAACAGTTGGACTGGACACCGGGCGTTCCCGTCCCGGACAACCCGCTGCGGTGGGGCGACCGCTTCCCCGACGCGGCCGACAAGACCCTGCGCAACACACAGATGCGCGCCAACCTGTCGAAGGCGACAACGACGATCCGCAACAAGCGCGGCATGCGTGTGGAAGAGACGCCCGACTGGGAGCAGCTGCGCGCCGACGCCTCCAGGATCAAGCACTACACGATGTCTCATCTGCCCGAGCTGCTCGAGCAGATGGAACGCAACGTCATCGCGCGCGGCGGCATCGTCCACTGGGCCCGCAACGGCGACGAGGCCAACCAGATCGTCCACAAGATCCTCCTGGACAAGCAGGTCGACGAGGTCGTCAAGGTCAAATCGATGGTCAGCCAGGAGATCAACCTCAACAAGTACCTCGAGGACCGCGGAATCAAGGCGTGGGAGACCGACCTCGCCGAGATGATCGTCCAGCTGAGCGAGGACATGCCCTCGCACATCGTCGTCCCGGCGATCCACCGCAACCGTGCGGAAGTGCGGGCGATCTTCAAAGCCCGCATGGGCGACGCGCCGGACGACCTGGGCACCGAGCCGCGCGAGCTGACGATGGCGGCGCGCGCCCACCTACGCCGGAAGTTCCTCCACTCCCCCGTCGCTATTTCGGGGTCGAACATGATGATCGCCGAGACGGGCACGTGCTCGGTGTTCGAGTCCGAGGGCAACGGCCGCATGTGCCTCACGCTGCCCGACACCCTCATTTCGATCGTCGGCATCGAGAAGATCGTCCCGACCTTCCGTGACGCCGAAGTGTTCGCCCAGCTGCTGCCCCGGTCGGCGACCGGCGAGCGGATGAACCCCTACACGTCGCTGTGGACCGGCGTGACGCCGGGCGACGGCCCCCAGGAATTCCACCTCATTCTGCTGGACAACGGCCGTTCGGACGTCCTCGGGCAGACGGTGGGGCGCGAAGCCCTGCACTGCATCCGCTGCGGCGCCTGCATGAATGCGTGCCCGGTGTACGAGCACACGGGCGGCCACGCCTACGGGTCGGTCTACCCCGGCCCGATCGGCTCGGTGCTGACGCCCCAGCTGCTGCGGACGACCGACCACGACGACCCGGCGACGACGCTGCCCTATGCCTGTTCGCTGTGCAACGCCTGCGCCGAGGCGTGCCCGGTCAAGATCAGCCTGCCGGAGATGCTCGTCGACCAGCGCCACAAGGTGACCGAGGCCAGCCGCGGCGGCATCCCGGACGTGTGGGACCTCGCCATGTGGGCGACCTCGCACATCATGGATACCGGTCAGCATTTCGACACGGCGACGTCGAATATCGGCCTGGCGCGCCCGCTCGGCGGGCGCAAGCACGTGATCCGGTCGCTGCCCTGGCCGGGCTCGATGTGGACGGGACACCACGACCTGCCCGCCCCGCCCGCCCAGACATTCCGGCGGTGGTGGGCCGCCGAGGAGGACGAGACGTCGAAGGAGGCGCAGCAGTGAGCGCAAAAACTGACATCCTCGCCAACGTGCGGGCGTCGCTCGAGCGGTCCCAACAGGGACCGGCCGAGCTCCCGCACCGCGACTACCGATGCGAGGGCGAGCACGCGCCCGGGTCGCAGCCGGTCATCGACGAGTTCGCCGACGCGCTGAGGGACTACAAGGCGAAGGTGACGATCGTTCCGCGCGCCGAGATCCCCCGAGCGATCGCCGAATACCTGGCGCCGCTTACCAGCGTCGTCGTCCCCACCGGCCTGGATCCCGAATGGATTGAGGCGGCGCGCGGCGATGGCCGCGAGGTAACGATCGACGACCCCGACCACCCGACGCCACACTTGACGCTCAACGAGATCGACGCCGTCGTCACGGCCTCGCGCGTCGCCGTGTCCGGGACGGGTTCGATCGTCCTCGACGGCACGCCCGATCAGGGGCGCCGCGCCCTCACGCTGATCCCCGACACCCACGTTGTCGTCGTCGAGGCCGCCACGGTGCAGCCCACAACGCCACAGGCGATCGCCATTTTGGGTGAGCACCCGACGCGGCCGATCACGTGGATTGCCGGCCCGTCGGCGACCTCGGATATCGAGCTCGTGCGCGTCGACGGGGTGCACGGGCCCCGCAACCTGTTGGTCGTCATCGCGACCGACTGATTCTGCGCCGCACAAAGCGTCGCCGTCTGCCACTTGGTGGGCGGCGACGCTTTTTTGCGCGGCACGTGTAAGTGAGGTCACCTTTTAGCGCGCGCCAATCACGCAGCGCACCTGTCATCGCAGGTCATGGCACCTTTCAGTGGCGCCACGACAGCGGCTCGTTGGCATGTCAGTTCGCCAGATACTCCCCCACCCCATAGTCTGAAAACGTTTCCAGACAGAGTGTTCATCGTCCCGAGAGAGATGGAAGAGGAGAGAGAATATGTACCCCTACGCCGCTATCGCTGACTACACCCACGCCGAGGCCGACAGCCGCACGATCTTCGGCATCATGTCCTTCGCGTTCGCCCTCGTCGGCGCCATGCTGACGATCACCGGGATCGTCGCGTCCTCCGTCGCCATGACGATCGCCGGCGGCATCGTCGTCGCGTTCGCCGGCGTCTCGCTGGTGTGCTTCCAGCTGGTGCGCACGCTCGAGCAGAACGCCTAAGCGCGACCTCACCGAGGCGGCTCCACGCAAGGTGGAGCCGCCTTTTGTTTGTCCATGGACAGATCGGGGCCCCGGATCCCTCACGATCCGGGGCCCCGATCTGTCGTGCGATTAGTCCTGGCGCTTGACCAGCGGGAACGTGATCGTCTCGCGGATACCCAGGCCGGTCAGGGCCATGAGCAGGCGGTCGAGCCCCATCCCCATGCCGCCCGTCGGAGGCATGCCGGCCTCCATCGCCTCGAGGAAGTCCTCGTCCAGCTGCATGGCCTCGGGATCGCCGCCCGCGGCGAGCAACGACTGCTCGTAGAAGCGATCACGCTGGACAACGGGGTCGATCAGCTCGGAGTAGCCGGTCGCCAGCTCGAAGCCGCGCACGTAGAGGTCCCACTTTTCGACGACGCCCTCGCGCGAGCGGTGCTGGCGGACGAGCGGCGACGTGTCGACCGGGAAGTTCCTCACGAACGTGGGCTCCCACAGGTGCTCGCCGACCAGCTCTTCCCACATGATCTCGACGAGCTTGCCGTCGATGACCTTGGGATCGTAGTCGATATCGTGGGCGTCGGCGATCGCCTCGAGGCGCTCGCGCGGCGTTTCCGGCGTCACCTCCTCGCCGACCTTTTCCGACAGCGACGAGTAGAGGTCGAGCTGCGTCCACTCGCCCGACAGGTCGTAGGTCGACCCGTCGGCCAGGGTGACGACCTCAGTGCCGATGGCGTCGCGCGCGGCCTGCTGGATGAACCCGCGGGTGAGGTCGGCAATCGTGTCGTAGGTGCCGTAGGTCTGGTAGGCCTCGAGCATGGTGAACTCCGGCGAGTGCGACGAGTCGGCGCCCTCGTTGCGGAAGTTGCGGTTGATCTCGAAGACCTTATCGATGCCACCGACCACGCAGCGCTTGAGGAACAGCTCCGGCGCGATGCGCAGGTAGAGGTCGGTGTCGTAGGCGTTCATGTGGGTGACGAACGGGCGGGCCGCGGCGCCGCCGTGCAGCGTCTGGAGCATCGGGGTCTCGACCTCGATGAAGCCCTTGTCGTCGAGGTAGCGGCGCAGCGACTTGACGACCTCGTAGCGGGTCCGCACCATCTGGCGGGCGGCGGGCCGCATGATCATGTCGAGGTGGCGGTTGCGTACCCGCATTTCCTCGTTGAGCGCGACCTCGTTACCGTCGGCGTCGGTGAACGTCTTGGGCAGCGGGCGCAGCGCCTTCGACGCCATCGCCCACGCGGGTTGGCCGTCGGCGCCGGGCGTCGCCATGATCGACAGTTCGCCGCGGCGCGAGCAGATGACGCGGCCGTAGACAAACAGGTGATCGCCGAGGTCGACGAAGGTCTTGAACTGGGCCAGCGAGTCGGCACCCACCTCTTTCGCCGACAGCATCGCCTGAATCCGCGTGCCATCGCCCTGCTGCAGCGTGGCGAAGCACAGCTTGCCCGTGTTGCGGAGGAACATGACACGGCCGGCGACGCCCGCCGTATCCCGGGTCTCTTCGCCCGC
Source organism: uncultured Actinomyces sp. (assembly GCA_900545825.1). GTDB lineage: Bacteria > Actinomycetota > Actinomycetes > Actinomycetales > Actinomycetaceae > Nanchangia. The sequence goes on along the minus strand of URAS01000010.1, from coordinate 87,048 downwards.
CTCGAGGTGCCCGTAGGCGTCGCGGACCTCAGAAATCGTGTGGGTTATCGGGAGAACCACCGGGTAGGGCGTGATGCCCTCGTCGAGCATCTGGGCGCGCTTTTCGGCACGTACACGAATCTGTTCGGGGGTGTCTTGCTGACTGGGGCTTAGGTTCTCACTCACGCGCCCATCCTATCCGGGCGGGCGCTGAGGAAAAAATGGCTAGAGTCGGCGCAGAACGACGAGCATGTTGTCGGAGAGGACGTAGCCACCCACCCGGGCCAACACGAGGAGCGTCGCCGTCCCCCGCTCGACCGTGGCCGGCGCCAGCGTCAACGGATCCAGCAGGGCAACCTCGATGATCTCGACGCCCTCGGCTTCCTCGAGGACGGCCCGGGTCGAGTCGACGACCGCCTGGGCCGAGCCGGTGGCCGCGGCCACCTGGACGCCTTTGTACAGCGCCTTCGAAATAGCCAATGCCTGCTCGCGCTGCGTGGCGTCGAGCTCGTGGTTGACGACGTCGGACGCTAGCCCGTCGGGATCGCGCGGCACCATGACCGGGTGAACCTCGATGTCGACGTCGAAGTCGCGGACGAACTGGCGGACTCCCGCCAGCTCGTGGAGGTCCTTTTGCGACACATAGACGTCGCTGGCCCCCGTGATCGAAAACAGCTTGGCGTAGAACTGGATGACCCCGCTGAAGTACTCCTCGGTGAACACGGAGGTGCGCTCGAGCTGGGGCATGCCCTGGGTCGACACGCCCAACGCCGGCGCGCCGTAGGGGTACATGTCGTCAACGCTGGGGACGAAATAGTAGGTGGCGCCTGCCTTGCCGATGTGCTGGGCCTCGGCCTCGACCGGGCGATCCAGCGCCTCTGGCGCCGCCAAGTAGTTTGCCTTGTCGCGCCCGGCAAGCGCCGCCGCGATGACGACCTCGCACTGCGACGCGGCCTCGGTGATGTTGGCCAAGTGGCGATAGTGCAGCGGACCCTGGATAAGAACCACCCCTACCCGGCCGCTTGTGCCAGCGAGGCCTCTGCGCAGCGCCTCGCGCTCGTGGATGATCTGGATGTCCGCCTCGCTCACGTCGCCTCCACCTAACGGTCGTCTATCAGCCCACCCAGCTTAGCGCGGTTCGGACCGATCAGGCACATAACCTTCGAGCGCATCGACGAGCGCGGCCACATCGGCCAGGTCATCCGTGGGCGCCGCGGGGTCGAGGGTGTCGAGGGCGCCGACGCGAATCCGGTCGAGGGCTGCGGTCCACCGCCGCAGCTCGTCAGGGCTGAGCGGCTTGGGGCGAAGGGCGCCGGCCAGCGCGAGGTCGACGCTCTCGCGGGCCGCCCGCGCGACGCCCACGCCCGGATCGTCAACGCCGGCGGCCGACAGCAGCCGACTCGCCGCGTCGATGAGACCGGCCATGTGGTCGGTGACCAGGCGCAACGCCTGGGCGACCAGCGGGGCCTGGGCGTCGATGATGGGGATCGGCTCGCCTCCGACCTCGACCGCGAGCGCCTGGGCGATCGGCAGGAAGGGCGCGGCGGCGGACACGGCGATCGGGGCCAGGGAGAGCCTGGAGATGTCGCGGCCGGTGCCGTCGAGGGCGATGAGGGGGACGAGGCTCATGACGGTGGCGCCGGCGGCCGCAGCGTCGGCGAGGGCGGCGATTCCCACACCGGCCGTGGCATGCGCGACCAGCTGCCCCGGCCGCAGCGCGCCGGCTTCGGCCAGGTGAGCGGCGACGACGCTGAGGTCGCCCTCGCCCTCGGCCAGCCAGACGAGGTCGACCTGTGCCGCGACCTCGGCCGGTGTCGCAAAGGTGACACCGGGGACGAGGGCGTCGAGGTGTTCGGCGTCGTCGTCATCGCGGATGCTGGCGGCCACGAGGTCATGTCCGCAGCGATCCAGAGCCGCGGCGAGGGCGGTGGCGGCGTCCTCGCGCCCGATGAGGCCCTGTTTCAGGCGTCCAGGTGGGGTCATGATGCAGTCATCCTCCGATCGGTTTCGGGTTCACGCGTCGTCAGGGGAAGAACGCGCTGGACCCAGTCGGCGAGCTTTTCGTCTTCGCCCGCGTGGCCGGCGGCGTCGACGAGCCGCCAGTAGGTGGCGCCGGCCTGGGCTTCCGGCAGGTGCGGGACGGGCACGGTCGACGTCACGCCGGCGGAGGTGACGACGTGGGCCTTGACGCTGGCGCATCCGAGGGCGCGTTGGACGGGGCCCTGGGCCATCTGGACCGACTGGATGTGGTCGAGGTCGAGGAACACGACCCGGCGGGTCAGCCACCCGCTGCGCGTGACGAGCATCGACGGGGTAAACCGCGCGCCCAGCCGCGATCCCTGCAGCGGGTCGAGGATGCGGGCCTTTGGCGCGATCGGCATGAATCCGCCCTCGGCCTTGCGGCCCCACAGGGCGGCGTCGATGAGGCCCTCGGGATCCTCGACGCCGAGCTCGGGCAGGAGCACCCACAGGCAGCGGGCGACGTCGTCGCGTTCGGTGACGGGCAGGAGCGTGTGGAGTTTGCGCGCCTCGGTCTGGCTCTCTTCGCCGTATCCAGCCATGATGAGGGTGACGTCCCACCACCCCGTGAGCCGCCACAGCAGCCCCTGGGTGATGACGAGGCCGTGGACGCGCCCGGGCGCGAGGGTCACCGACACGGTCTTCATGAGGCCACGGCTGATGCGGATGCCGGAGCGGGTGACGTGGGCGCGGAAGTCGTAGTTGTCGACGAAGAAGTGGAAGCGGGCCCACAGCATCGACACGGCGGCGAGCAGCGGGGCGATGAAGCCGGCGACGTCCGTGAAGGACACCTGCCCCGTCGTCGCGTTGACCGCCAAGGCCATGTAGACGCCCGACATAATCGTCAAGATGACGAAGAAGACGGTGAAGACCGTCGACAGCGACAGGCACATGGCACCGAAAACCTGCCGCGACGGCACACGGAACAGCAGATATTCGCCGCCCTCGATGCGATCGTCGACCCGCATCCGCTCGCGCAGCGAGTCGGGCTGCTCCCCCGCTCCGCCGACCTCGGCTCCGGCGGCGCGGCGTTCGACCTCACGGCGCAGGGCCTCGAGGGTGTCAAGGGGGAGGAAACCGATCTCGAGTTTCGAGCCGCTGCCACCAGCCGAGTCGACGGTCAGCGTGCCCAGTCCCAGCAGCCGGGCGAGGAGGGGCCGCGAAATGTCGGTCGCCTGGATGCGGTCGTAGGGCACCCGCTTGTGGCTGCGAAAGACCAGGCCGTGGCGCAGATGGATCGCGTCGGGACCCAACGCATACCGGGTCACCCACCATTCCGCGGCCAGCCACGCGGCGACAAGGAGGATACCGAGGACGACGAACATGAGGATAGGCCCCAGCATCCCGAGGGCGCGCGTGCCGGCGGCCTGGAAAAAACGGGTGTGGGCCAGTTCGTCGATCTCGTCGGCGTAGTCGATCCCGCGCCACACGATGAAGCCGACGATCGCGACGAGGACGGTCCACAGGCGCGACAGCGGGCTAATCCAGTGGACGTGCCGCCACGCGGATGGGTCGACTTCCTGGGTGACCTCGGCCATCACAACCCCATGAGGTTCGCGCGACCGCGCGCCGACAGGGCCTCCCGCAACGCGAGGGCGTCCTCGTAGCGCAGCCCGGGGATTCGGGCGACGCTGCCCACCGAGGCCGTGTGCACGGAAACTTCGGCCAGGCCGAACAGCGAGTCGATGGGGCCGCGTTCGACCTCGATGTATTGGAGCCGCCCCATGGGCACCGCGGTGAGCGAGCGGAACATGATGCCGCGGGTGACGAGGAAGTCCTCGCCCTGAACCTGATACCCGAGGGCGCCGACCTGACGCGGTACCAGCCAGATCAGCCACCCGATGACACCGGCGGCAGCGGCGACGCCGAGCCACCACCACGGCGTCCACCACACGGCCAATGCGGCGCAGACGACGAGGGCAATGACCGGCCCCGGGAGGACGACAAGGAAGCGCGCCTTGACCAACGCACGGTCGACAGAGACGTAGCCGCCGCTGGTTGCCGGGGTGGGAGCGCTGACGTTCATGCCTCCACCGTATCGGGGAATCACTCCCCACGTCTTCAGCCAAGCCCCAGACAACCCTCAGGTACACCTGGAATGATGGGTGCCATGACTGCGACTTCGTCTCCCGCCAAGCTGCTCGTTGTCGACGACGAGCCGAATATTCGCGATCTTCTCGCCTCCTCGCTGCGTTTCGCCGGGTTCGAGGTGGTGACCGCCGACAACGGCATGCAAGCCCTTCACGAAGCGAAGGCGACGATGCCGGACCTCATCGTCCTTGACGTCATGATGCCCGACCTCGACGGCTTCACAGTCACCAGGAAACTACGCAGCCAGGGCATGCAGATGCCGATCCTCTTCCTCACCGCGCGCGACGACATGTCCGACAAGGTCCAGGGCCTGACGGTCGGCGGCGACGACTACGTGACCAAGCCGTTCGGCCTGGAAGAAGTGGTCGCCCGTATCAACGCGATCCTTAGGCGTACCCGAGGCGACGAGGCCGACGACGGCATCATGCGGGTGGGAGACATCGAGCTGGACGACGACGCCCACGAGGTGCGCCGCGCCGGCCACGAAATCGACCTCAGCCCCACCGAGTTCAAGCTGCTGCGTTACCTCATGATCAACCAGGGGCGCGTCGTGTCGAAGATGCAGATCCTCGACCACGTGTGGGAATACGACTGGACGGGCGACGCGGCGATCGTCGAGTCCTACATTTCGTATCTGCGCCGCAAGCTCGACGTCGAGGGCTCGTCGGGCAACATCATCCACACCCGGCGCGGGGTCGGCTACCTGCTGCGCGAGTCCGAAGGCGCCTAGCCGCCGATGACCACCGGGCTCAACCCGCCGGCTATCGGCGCGGCGATGCGCAGACGCTGGTTCGGCCAGCCCCTCACCGCGCGCCTTACCACCATCATCGTGGGCCTGCTGTTCATGGGCCTCGTCCTCGCCGGCACCACGGTCGTGGGAATCCTCCAGTCGCACCTGGTCGGCCAGGTCGACGCCCAACTCGAGGCGTCAGCGTCGAAAGTCGCGGTCAACGCGGCCCAGCAGCAGCTGGGACAGGGCACCACCAACATTCCCACCTCGTATTACGTCCGCGTCCACCTCGGCGACGCCAAGGCCACCGACCTGATCCCGCCGACGGCACAGACGTCCTCCGGCCTGCCCAACGCCACCGACCTGGCCCGCCTCGAACGGGCCACCGGCCGCCAAAAGTCGCTGCCCACGACGGTGAAGTCAACGCAGCTGGGGCAGGCGTGGCGCGCTCAGGCCGTCCCCGTGTTCACGAACGACGAGGCCCACACGAAAATCGGGACGGTCATCGTCGCGCTGCCGCTGACGAACGTCCAAGAGACCCTCAACAACACGGCGTTCTACCTGCTCATCGCCTCCAGCGTCCTCATCGCCGCCGGTGGTTTCGCGGCCTACTACCTCGTCCGCCTGTCGCTGTCGGAGCTGCGCTCGATCGAGGTCGTCGCCGGGCGCATCGCGTCGGGCGACATGTCGGAACGTATCGTGACGAAAGAGCCGCCCTCGACCGAGGTCGGCTCGCTGGCCCTGTCGCTTAACAAGATGCTCGGGCGGATCGAGCGGCTGTTCCTCGAACAGCAACGCTCCGAAGAAAAGATGCGCCAGTTCGTCTCCGACGCCTCGCACGAGCTGCGCACTCCCCTGGCGGCGGTGCGCGGCTACGGCGAGCTGTATCGGCTGGGTGGCGTGCCCGAGGAGCGCGTCGGCGAGGTCATGGCGCGCATCGAATCCGAGGCGACACGCATGGGCGGGCTGGTCGACGACCTCCTGCGGCTGGCGCGCCTCGACGAGGGCCGCCGTATCCACATCGAGACGGTCGACGTCGTCGAGCTGGCCCGCGAGGCCGCGATGGACCTCACCGCCCTCGACCCCTCCCGCGAGGTTGCCCTGTTGGGGCTCGACGGCTCCGACGCGCCCGCGACCCTGCCGACCCTCGCTGACCCCAGCCTGTTCTCGCAGGTGCTCACCAACCTCGTCGGCAACGTCGACCGCTACACGCCCGCCGGCTCCCCCGTCGAGATCTGCGTGGGGACCATCCCGCTGTCCCACCCGATGATCACGCCGAGCGCGTGGCCCCGCAGCCCCTACCTCGTCGGCGACCACGAGCCCGACGAGGCCGTCGTCGTCGAAGTGAGGGACCATGGTCCGGGAATTCCAGAGAAGGAGCGCGAGCGCGTTTTTGAGCGTTTCTACCGCACCGACGACTCCCGTTCACGTGATACGGGCGGCACCGGGCTGGGCCTGTCGATCGTCAAGACGGTCGCCGACGTCCTCGGGGGCGGCGTGAAAGCAACGGAAACGCCTGGTGGCGGCCTGACGATGCGGATCGCCTTCCCCCACCGGCTCCCCGACCCGCCAACCTCAGAACGCAAAGGCTCACCTAAGTGACTGATTGGACAACGTCACACTGACGATCGACTCGATAAAGCTCCCGGATAGCTCCTATGATGGCCACGTCCCGATCCACTTAAGGAGCAGGTATGGCACCAGAGTGCACGCGGTGGCTGACTTCGGTCTTTGTCCAAGCGGTCCGCGAGACCGGCGCGTCGGCTTCAGACGACGCGATCAAAGAGGAAGCCCAGCGAGTCATGGCCGCCTGGAGCGATCCAGCCCGCACATGCCACAACACGAAATACCTTATGAAGGTCCTCGACACGCTCGACGAGCTGGCGGAGTGCGCACACTCCCCCGAAGAGCTGCAGGTCGCCGCCTTCTACCACGGCGTCGTCTTCTATGCGCCCCGTCGCCTCGACTATGTGCATGCCGGTCGCGACTACGCCGCCAGCGCGAACGTCGCCGCGACCCAGCTGCCCCTCCTCGGGGTTCCGGACGACGCGATCGGCCGCATCGTCTCGCTCATCGAGCGGGCCGCTATCGAGACCCAGGTCTTCGACGACGTCGACGGCCAGGTCTTCCACGACGCCCTCCTGGGCACACTGCTTATGGCGCCCCAGGACTACCGCGACTACCGCGCCCGCATGGTTGGCGAGTATTCCCACCTGCCCAAGCGCCTGTACCTGTTGGGGCGGCGCCGTCAGGTGCGTGCCCTGCTCGATCAGCCGGCGCTCTTCATCTCTCCCCTGGCCGAGGACGAGGACGCGATCGCGCGCTCGAACCTCGAGGCCGAGTTGGCGCGCCTCAACCAGGAGCTAGGCGACGCCGAGAAAGCCGAGGCGGCTGCGACCGATCCGGTGACGTCGTCGGGTCCCGCGTCGGGCACGATCATCATCAAGAAGGTCAAGGCCAAGCTCCGTGCCGCGGCCGCTACGACCGGCGACGTCCCGAAGCCCGAGGAGGTCAAGGCCGACGAGCCCGCGACCGCGGAGCCGACCGCCGATGCGGCGCCGAGGCCACTGCCCGAGCCCGAACCAGTCGAGGATGAGGTCGCCCAGGACGTGTCGTCTCTCGAGGCCATCGAGGACGACCTCGACGCCTTCAGTGGTACCAGCACCGCCGACGACCTGCCGGCTGTCCGCGAGACTCACATCACCGAGTCGATTGAGGAGGACTAGCGCGCGGCCCGCGCGTGGCGTGTCCACAGGCACCATTTCTGACGAGTTATCCCCACCCGCACCCGGCGTCGCCGGCGTGCGGGTGGAGTCTTTTCTAGCGTGGGAGGCACGTATCCACGCAAAGAAAGGACATCCAATGGCCCACTACCTTGTTGACTCCGCCGAGCTCACCCGCTCCGCCTCCGCCACCCTGGCGATCGCCGACCACATCCGCTCCGAGGTGACGGCGATGATGGGGCAACTCAACGCCCTCGAGTCGTCGTGGACCGGCCAGGCCCAGGTGGCCTTCGCCGACTGCGCGACCCGCTGGCACGCCGCCCAAACCCAGGTCGAGGGCGCGCTCCAGCAGATCTCCACGGCTCTCGCCCAGGCGTCGGCCACGTACGAGGACGCCGAGGCGCAGGCGACCGGCCTCTTCGCCGGCTAGCGGGACCTGGCGCTCGGGCCGAAGCCATAGAGCCCGACCTCAGCGCCCGGAGACGACAAAGGGCCCCGCGGCTCGAAAAAGCCGCGGGGCCCTCACTCTGTCCCGTGGGGATGGCTTAGTACATGCCCCCCATACCGGCGTCGGCGCCCGCACCCTCGGCGGCCGGCGGCTCCGGCTTGTCGGCGACAACGGCCTCGGTCGTGAGGAACATGCCGGCGATCGACGCGGCGTTCTGCAACGCCGAGCGCGTCACCTTAACCGGGTCGGCGATGCCGGCCTCCATGAGGTTCGTGTACTCGAGCGTCGCGGCGTTGAAGCCCTCACCGTCGGGCAGCTGCGAGACCTTCTCGGCGACAACCGAGCCCTCGTAGCCGGCGTTCTCGACGATCTGCTTGAGCGGAGCCGACAGCGACACGCGGACGATCTGGGCGCCCGTCGCCTCGTCGCCCTCGAGCGAGAGGGCGTCGATGGCCTTGACACCGCTCTGGAGCAGGGCGACGCCGCCACCGGCGACGATGCCCTCTTCGACGGCAGCCTTGGCGTTGCGGACCGCGTCCTCGATGCGGTGCTTGCGCTCCTTCATCTCGACCTCGGTGGCCGCGCCCGACTTGATGACGGCGACGCCGCCGGCGAGCTTGGCGAGGCGCTCCTCGAGCTTCTCGCGGTCGTAGTCGGAGTCGGTGTTCTCGATCTCCTGGCGGATCTGGGCGACGCGGCCGTCGATGTCGGCCTTCTCGCCGGCGCCGTCAACGATCGTCGTCTCGTCCTTCGTGACGATGACCTTGCGGGCCTTGCCCAGCATGTCGAGCTCGGCGGCCTCGAGCGAGAGGCCCACCGTCTCGGAGATGACCTGGCCACCCGTGAGGATCGCCATGTCCTGCAGCATCGCCTTGCGGCGGTCACCGAAGCCGGGGGCCTTGACGGCAACCGACTTGAAGGTGCCACGGATCTTGTTGACGACCAGCGTGGTCAGGGCCTCGGAGTCGACGTCCTCGGCGATGACGAGCAGCGGCTTGCCCGACTGCATGACCTTCTCGAGCAGCGGCAGCAGGTCCTTGATCGTCGAGACCTTCGAGTCGACGAGCAGGATGTAGGCGTCCTCGAGGACGGCTTCCTGGGTGTCGGCGTCGGTCACGAAGTAGCCCGACAGGTAGCCGCGATCGAAACGCATGCCCTCGGTCGTCTCGAGGTGGGTGCCGAACGTGTTCGACTCTTCCACCGTGATGACGCCCTCGTTCTTGACGACCTCCATCGCGTCGGCGATGAGCTCGCCGATCTCCGGGTCGTTGGCCGAGATCGAGGCCGTGGCGGCGATCTGGTCGCGGGTCTCAACCGGCTTGGAGTCGGCGTGCAGCTGCTCGACGACGGCGTCAACAGCCTTGTCGATGCCGCGCTTGAGCGCGATCGGATTCGCGCCGGCCACGACGTTGCGCAGGCCCTCGCGAACGATCGCCTGGGCAAGAACGGTGGCCGTGGTGGTGCCGTCGCCCGCGACGTCGTCCGTCTTCTTGGCGACCTCCTTCACCAGCTCGGCGCCGATCTTCTCGAACGGGTCCTCCAGCTCGATCTCCTTGGCGACGGACACGCCGTCCTTGGTGATCGTGGGGGCGCCCCACTTCTTGTCGAGGACGACGTTGCGGCCACGCGGGCCCAGCGTCTTCTTCACCGTGTCGGCCAGCTGGTTGAGGCCAGCTTCCATGCCACGACGGGCTTCCTCATCAAAAGCGATGATCTTCGTCATTCCTAGTATTCCTCCGCCAGTGCGGTCGTGGCCCTCGATGCCCGCGACGGACGACCCTGGTTCCGCGTTCTGGTCACGCGCAACGCCGGGCCTCATCAAGAGCCGGTGTCTTATCACTCTCCAGGCGGGAGTGCTAAGTACGAGTTTGGCACTCTTGCCGGCAGAGTGCAAGAAGAACGAGGACGTTCGGCGGTGGGCGAAACAACGCCCGTTTCCTCCCCTCCGGGTGTGTCGGATCGGCTGGGGCCGGGACTTTCGGTAGCGTACGAGACGTGACGACTAAGGAATATGAAGAAGACGAGTTCGACCGCGCCGCTGCCGCGCAGCCCGCGGGCGCGCACCGTCAACCGGTCTCGCGGATGAAGCTGGCGTGGCCGTTCCTCGTGGCGATCATCGTTGCACCCCTGCTTGCGTGGGGTATGGTCACGCTGTTCCAGCACGGTTCTGGCAGCTCCGAGTCGGCGTCACCCTCGCAGACCGCCACCCAGCAGGCGACACAGTCGACGACGCCGACCTCGACCACCCCGGCCGTGGACAAGGCGAAGGTGTCCGTTACGGTCTACAACGCCGCGGGCGTCAAGGGCCTGGCCGCGAGTGCCGCCGAGAAGCTCAAGACCGACGGCTTCACCACCGTCACCCCCACGAATGCGACGGGCCGCGGCATCAGCCAGTCGACCGTCTACTACACCCGCGAGGATCTGAAGGCCCCGGCCGAGGACGCCGCGAAGGTCCTCGGTATTGGCACAGTTGCCCCGAAGCCTCAGGGCTTCCAGATGCCCGACGGCGTCGTCGTCTACCTGCTCTCGGACTACAAGCAGTAGCTTCCAGCCCCACCCTCGGGGCCTCTTTTTCACCCGTTTCACCCGCACCCCGGACCGCCCTCACCAGCCCCGGTGTGCGGGTGAAATCATGAGCCCCAAATGTGACATCTTTGGCGGTGTAAGTGGCCTAATTGCAATGAAAAATGGCTCATTTGGGGGTGAGAGTCAAGGCACCCCACCGCGGTTTCCCGCGAGGGCGGCCAGGGATCACTTCGGTTGGTGGTCGCGGTCGATCAAATAGGTGTGGAGTTTCCCGAGCTCGCGTTGCGGGTGGGTTTCCGTCGTCGTCAACATTTCCGGGATCTCTTCCCACACTCCCGTCGTCGGGTCCATAAACGTGGCTTTCCACGAGGTCGTCAAGGCGATATTCACCCGCCACCCCGGCGCGTCCTGCGAGGCCGGACACGAATACGTGTGGGTCACGTCGAACGCCGGGTACGGCCTGCCGGGACGGGTCGTCGTCAACGTCTGCCCATCACCCCACGTGTAGGTGTACTCGCGCGCGTCTGCACGCACGGGAATGTTCATCCCACCGACGTTGAGCGTCGTTTGGTAGGTGTGGTTCGTCGTATACGCGATCACCGGCTTATCGCAATACATGATCCCTTTCGGTGGCTGAATATGCAGACCCGCACCCGGGATTGTGGTCGATGCGAAATACGTCCGCACGACCTCGCTCACCGTCGGCACCGACACGACAGGCGCGGGAGCCGCCGGCTTCTTCCCAGGCTTCGCCGCGGCAGGCTTCCAGTTCAACAGTGAACGGAAGTTCTGTGGCGTCGGAGCCAAATCCCCACGCCACCCGTCCTTGAAATTCGCAAACCGCGGCGAAAAGACCCGCTTCGGAACGAGAGGACGCTGCCCATTCGACGTGGATCTCTCAAACTTCCCATTGGGTTGAGAGGGTAGCGGCTTTTCGTTCATTTGTGACCGTTTCGATCGTCAGGGTGGAATCGCGGCCATGACCAGAGATTGTGTCATCGGCGACCGCGGGCCCGATCGGAAGGCTGAGGACGGCGCAAACGCCGGCGACAACGAGGAAAACACGGTGCCAACGCATGATGCTACTTCCCATCGGTCGCATCAGCGTTCCAGTAATCGAGGATCTTCCAGGTGTCGTCCACCCTGTCAACAAATACGCTGACGGTCCCCGAGTAAGCAGGTCCGTGGTAGACCGTGTTGCGACCGGGGATCCACCCCTCGGCGCCGTCTTGTTGAACGGCAAAATCGCACGCCCAGCCATTGGGGTAGTTCTTCAACCTATCTGCGGTGACTAATTGAATATCTTGGAAATGGTGGCCTCGAATCCATGCGCCGCTATAACGCACTTTTTCAATGCCGTCCATCGTCTTATGACACTGCTCGCACTCATCTGCCGAGTACTGCTGGAACGTGTCCGTCCTCATGTGCGTCGAATCGTATGCGGTCGCCTCCAAGAAGTACGCCGCCACCGCGCACGCACCCGCCGAATCGTCACGCGACGCCTCCGGCGGCAGCGTCGGAGTCGGGTAGGGCCACATCTCACCCTCGGGCGGGGCAATCGTGGTCTCGGTCGCCGAGGGCGTCGCGGAATTCTTTCCATCAGCGGATTTATCATGAGCACATCCAGAAAGACAACCGCAAGCAACCACTAAACTCACACACGCCATGACAATACGCACGGGCAATTTCGAGACAGGGGACATCAATGCCTCCACATGGGGAATATCAAGACAGGGAACGCCCGCTAAAACGGGACACACCACACCCTAGCGAAAACCCCGCCTCGGTTGGCGCCCTCGCCCTCCCCTGTGGATAACCGAGAACCCCAACGCCGTCCTCCTGAAGACACCATGAGCCCGAAATGTGAGTTTTTAGGGTGCGTAGCTGGCGGCTAGACACCGAAAAACGCACAGAAAGGGGTGGAGGCGGGAGTGCTTTTACCCCCTTTCGCCCGAGCGCGCCGCGGCGGGAGGGCGGTTCGGCACGCAAGGGCGCCGCGGCCGTAGCGGGGTGCCACGGCCGCAGCGAGAGAGTACCGGCTCAGCCCAAGCGTGGACGCCGGCGAGAGTGGAGCTGGCTAGCCGACGCGACGACGCGCGGCGACGGTCGCCGCACCGCCCAGCGCGGTGAGAGCGAGCGCAAGCGCCAGGGCGTATCCCGCGCTGGTGCCGGTCTTGGACAGCTTGCCCTGGTGCTGGGCGTGATGCGTGTTCGATCCGGCCGTGCCCTCGGTGCCGCCCGCGCCCTCGGTGCCGCCCGCACCACCGGTACCATCCGCGGCCGCGGCGCACGTGACCTGGACCCCGAGGCCGGTGTCGGCCTTGACGAGCTCGCCGAGGTTGCTCGACACCGTCAACGGCACCGAAACCGCCTGGCCGGCGTGCCCATCGCACCGGTTGCCGACGGCAACCTTGACCTTGAGCGTGGCCTGACCTGAGCCGTCGGTCGTGATGATGCTGGTCTCGTCGCTGTTGTGCGGCTCCACAAGCGTGTTGTCGACGTCCGCCGACGCCGCCTGGCCGCCCAGCGTCGCCGACACCGTGGTCGACTTCGCCGGACCCTCGGTGAACGACAGCCCCCGCAGGGCGACGGTCACCGTGTCGCCGTCCTTCACCGGCTGCGTGGGCAGGGTGACGCCGACGGACGCCTTCGTAGGACGCGGCGCCACACCGGCGTGGTTCGCCAGGTACGTCCCGAGGAGATCACGGTCGAGGCCGGTCGTCAGACGCGGCGTGCCGCCCTTCTTCAGTGAATCGAAGCTGTCGCCGCCGGCCAGCAGGAACACCACCGACCCGACCGTGTAGCTCTTCGCCGGGTCAAGCGGCTGGCCGTTGACGGTGACCGACGTGATGCGCTGGCCGTAGGGGCGCGCCGGGTCGTACGTGTACGAGACGTTGCTCGACAGCCCCAGCTTGAGCATGGGCCGCGAGTTCTGCGTGGTGAGGTGCGTCTTCCACTGCTCCTCGAGCATCTGCTTGACGTCGGCGCCCTTGAGGGTGACGTAGCCGACGTCGTTGGTGAACGGAAGCACCTGGAAGACCTGCTTGTAGGTCACCTGGCCCGCCGCGTTCGGCATGAGGTCGTCGCGCAGGCCGCCGGCGTTGATGATGCCGATGTCGACCGGCTGGTTCGGGGCGACACGGATCTGGTCGCGCATGACGTCAGCGACGAGGTCGCCGAGGGACGACTCGACGCCGCGGTTGGACCCGGCAACCGGCGCCTCGCTGGCACTCTGGGCGAACACGCCACGGAGGAACGAGCTGGTGACGCCGGTGGCGACGACCTTGTCGCCCGCTTCCTTCGACTCGGCGACGGCCTTGTCGACGATCGCCTTGATGGCGGCGTCCTCGCCACACTTTGCGACCTCGGCGGCGGGAATGAGGACGGCCTTCGAGGACTCGACCTTCTTCGTCTGCTTATTGACCGTGAGCTGCAGGTCCGCGAGGTTGTCCATGTACGAGCCCGACGCGATCGCCGACAGCGTGTTGCCCTCGGCGCCCTTGACGGCCGTGAAGGTGTAGGGGACGTGCGTGTCGCCGCCCATGAGCCCGTCGACGTAGCGGCCCATCTTCGGGTAGTTGTTCTGCGTGTCATCGTCGAGCATGACGATGACGACGTCGGCCTTCCCGCTGTCTTTCAGCTCCTTGGCCGTCTGGTTGATCATGTCGAGCGGCGGCTTAAACGTCAGGTCGTCCAGCAGGCCCGGCGAGACCTTGGCCTGGACGTCGTCGGCGATCGCCCCAATGAACGCCACCTTAACGCCGGCGGGCGACTGCCAGATCTTGTAGTCACCCAGGTAGCTGCCCAGCCCCTCGACGTTCAGCGCCAGGTAGGGGAAGCCCAGCTTCTCGTAGCCGTCGGCGCCGTCGACGCGGTGCTTGAACACCGCCGTGCCATCGTCGAGTTCGTGGTTGCCGAGCGTCGACGCCAGCGGCTTGAGCTGGTTGAGGGCGGCGACCGTCGGGTTGTCGTTGAGGATCCCCGAGGTGAACGTCGAGGCGCCGATGTTGTCGCCCAACAGGGTGAACTGCGAGTTCGGGTTCTCGGCCCGGACCTTCTTGAGGTAGCAGCCCATCGCCGCGGCACCCGCGTGGTCGACCACATGGGTCTTGGGGTTCACCTCTTGCTCGATGTGACCGTGGACGTCCGTGAGGTTGTAGAGGTCGAGCGTGACGAGGTCGGAGTCGCCGGCGGCCTCGTTGGGCTGGTCAGCGGCCTGGGCGGACAGCGGCCATGTCAGCAGCGACAGTGCTGCGACGGCCCCGAGCGCCGCATATTTTCGACATGCCATGGAATTTCTCCTTCGACAATCACCAGTGAGATGCGGGGGTGCCGCCGTGTCACACGCGAGTAATGACCGAAGCGACGACACCGATATTTCACGTGAAGCCTAACATGAATAGGCCCAAGGGAAATAGGTTGAAGTTTTTCTATACCCCACACTTCCCCGCGATTCCCGACGGAAACCGCGACGTCACCTCGCATTTACATTCCGTTAAATGGGCGCACAGAAGAACGCGGAGGCCGCCGTGAGATCCCGCCGATAAAAGATAAAGAAAAATGCCGCCCACGAAAAGGCGGGCGGCATTTTTCCTGGCCCTTGCGGGTACAGAGGAAACTACTCAGATCAGGGCGACGAAACGCGCAATGTAATCGCGGAGGAACTGCTCGGTCTTCTCGTTGGCGATCGTGCCGTCCTCGTCGAGAAGCGACGACGACTTGCCGAGGAACACCTCGGGCTGGCCGGGGAACGTCATGTCGAAGTACGACAGGGCCAGGCGCAGGTTCTTTTGCGCCGAGTAGCCGCCCATCGCGCCAACCGAGTGCGAGACGATGCCGGCGGGCAGGCCCTTCCAGGCGACGTCGGAATTCGGCTTCGAGCCGATATCGACGGCGTTCTTCAGGCAGGCGGGAATACAGCGATTATTTTCGGACGTGACAAAGAGGACGCCGTCGGATGCCTTGATGGTCTGGCGGAATTCGGTGTAGGCCTCGGGCAGCGGCTTCGCGGTCATCTGGGGGTCGTCGTAGTCGAAATCGTAGAGCGGCAGATCGCGGATCTCGACGATCGACGCCTCGTACCCGTCGGGGAAGTAGGTGATGAGGTTGTTCGCGATCTTGCGGGCATACGAGCCCTCACGCAAACTCCCGACGAGAACGGAAACCTTCTTGGCCATGATCGACCTCCCAGTCGCGATTGTCACCGAGGCACACACCGTGCGCGCCACTGTGGCTATCCTAACGAAGGCGACCGGCACGATCGAGACCCACGTCTCATTGCGGCCCGCCGACTTCCGCCCTCACCTGGGGTTTTAGGGCAGCCGCCAATCGACCGGCTGGGCGCCCTGCTGCTCGAGCATCGCGTTCGCCCGGCTGAACGGGCGGGACCCGAAGAAACCCCGCGAGGCCGACAGTGGCGACGGATGCGGCGACTCGATGAGGTCGACGCCGGGCATGAGCGGCGCGAGCGACTGGGCCTGGCGACCCCACAGGATCGCGACGAGCGGCTGGTCGCGGGCGACAAGGGCGCGGATCGCATGCTCGGTCACCTTTTCCCAGCCACGCCCCTGGTGCGACGCGGGCCGCCCGGGGGTGACGGTGAGGACGCGGTTAAGCAGCATGACACCCTGCTCGCACCACGGCGTGAGGTCGCCGCTGGTTGGGCGCGGAACCCCGAGGTCGTTGACCAGCTCGGTGAAAATGTTGACAAGCGAGCGCGGCGGCGCAACCCCCGGCTGCACCGAGAAGCTCAACCCCATCGGGTGCCCCGGCGTGGGATAGGGGTCCTGGCCGACGATCAGCACCTTGACGTCGGTGAACGGGTAGGTGAACGCCCGCAACACGTCGCTGCCGGCTGGCAGGTAGCCGCGGCCGGCGGCGATCTCGGCGCTCAGCATGTCGCCGAGGGCGTGGATGTCGGGCTCGACATCGGCCAGGGCGGCAGCCCAACCGGGGTCGATGATGTCGGCGAGAGGTTTCTTTTGCCTGGTCATGGAATCACTGGAGGATGGCAAGGGCCCCGCGGGGCGGCTCTTCGCACCCCGCCGGGCCTGACGTAGCCTTATTCGCCGCGCTCGGCTTCGATTTCCTTGCCGTATGCCGGCAGGTCGAGGACGCCATTGCCCGACAGGCCGATGACGATCGACTGGCCTTCCGCCTTGCCCGACTTCACGTAGTCGAGGGCGCCCGCGACCGCGTGGGTCGACTCCGGCGCCGGGATGATGCCCTCGGCGCGGGCGAATTCGAGGCCCGCCGCGAAGGTCCGGTCCTCGCCGATGGCGATGGCGTCGAGGAGGCCGAGGTGGCGGACGTGCGACACCATCGGGCTCATTCCGTGGAAGCGCAGGCCGCCCGCGTGGATGGCCGGCGGCACGAAGTCCTTGCCCAGCGTGTACATCTTGACCAGCGGCGTGAGGCCGGCGACGTCGCCAAAGTCGTAGCGGAACTCGCCCTCGGTCAGCGACGGACAGGCCGCGGGTTCGCACGCGACAATGCGGGTCTTCGTGCCCTCGCGAAGGTTACGCCCGATGAACGGGAACGCGAGGCCCGCGAGGTTCGAGCCACCACCGGCGCAGCCGAAGACGACGTCGACCTCGTCCTCGCCGGCGCGACCCAGCTGGTCGAGCGCTTCCTGGCCGATGACACTCTGGTGGAGCATGACGTGGTTGAGGACCGAGCCCAGCGCGTAGTGCGCCTGCGGGTCAGTCACCGCGACCTCGATGGCCTCGGAAATCGCCATGCCCAGCGACCCCGTGGTGTCCGGGTCGGCTTCGAGCATCTTGCGTCCCGCCTCGGTCAGCGTCGAGGGCGACGCGTGGCAGGTGGCGCCGTAGGCCTCCATCTGCATGTGACGGTACGGCTTGGTGTCGTAGGACGTGCGGACCTGGAAGACCTCGCAGGTCAGCCCGTACATCGCGCAGGCCATCGACAGCGAAGCGCCCCACTGGCCGGCGCCGGTCTCGGTCGTCAGCTTGCGGGTGCCCGAGATCGCGTTGAAGTAGGCCTGGGCGACCGCCGAATTCGGCTTGTGCGACCCGGCCGGCGAGACGCCCTCGTACTTGTAGTAAATGCGCGCCGACGTGCCCAAACGACGCTCGAGGCGGCGGGCGCGGAACAGCGGGGAAGGACGCCACGTCGAGTAGACCTCGCGAACGGCTTCGGGGATCTCGATCCATCGCTCGGTGCTGAACTCCTGCTCGATGAGCTGAGGCGGGAACAGCGGCTCGAGGTCGGCGGGCTGCAGCGGCTCGCGGGTGGCGGGATTGAGATGCGGCGCCACCGGCTCCGGCAGGTCCGCGGCCAGGTTGTACCAGTGAGTCGGTACCGTCGAATCGATGGCGTAGCCCAACGGGTCGGTGGGACGAGACGTGGTCGTCACGGGTAGTCCTCCTTCGGACACAAGGTCAGTCGGTATTCGGCCAGTCTAGCGGGCGAAACACTGTCGCCTCATCTCCGTTCACCACCTGGCCACCACGGTGAACCTATCGCCTGGGTGTCCCCACCGATTCCCGGGTGATCAGCGGCATGGGCACCAGCTGGCACCCGCCCTGCGCCGACTGATCGATGAGCGCGTTGACGCCGCACGCCCCCATCCGGGCGTAGGGAATCTTCACCGTCGTCAGGCCGGGCCGCAGGTATCCCGCGAGCGGCTCGTCGTCGAACGAGACAATCGACAGGTCACGGCCGATGGCGACGCCGTGGCTTTGCGCCCACGTGTACACGCCCAACGCCAGACGGTCGTTTCCGACAATGAGGGCGGTGGGGCGCCTCTCGGGATCGGCCAGCAGACTTTCGGCCGCGTGATAGCCCGCGTCGGGCTCCCACTGCCACTCGGCGTACTCCCCCGTCGGCGTGACGCCGGCCTCCGCGAGCGCCCGGTCGATCCCGGCGAAGCGGGTCGAGACGGTGACGGAGAACGTCGGGTCGTTTTGCCGGGGCGAGCGGCCGATGAGGGCGATGTCGCGGTGCCCGGCCTCGAGGAGGACACTGGCTGCGAGGTGACCGCCGGCGTCCTCGTCGGGGAGGACGCTGGCGACGGCGGGGTCGTCGGTGACGCCGTTGACGATGGCGACGGGCAGGCCGTCGGGCAGCGGCGGCAGGTCGATGTGGCGGGCCGCCATGAGGGCGACAACCAGGCCGTCGACCCCACGCTGGACGAGGAGGTCGGCCGCGGCGCCCAGGTCGCCGGGTTCGTTGGCGGCCTCGGCGATGAGGATCATGTACCCGAGGTCATGGCCGGCATCGATGGCGCCGCTGATGATGGGCGAGGCGTAGCGGGTGACGGTCACCTGGTCCGAGAGAAGGCCGAACGTCATCGACTTTCCGGTGCGCAGCGTGCGCGCCGTGGGGTTGGGCGTGTAGCCCATTTTCCGTGCGGTCTCGATCACACGTTGGGCGGTGGCGGGGGCGATCCGTGTGCCGGGCTTGTGGTTGAGGACCAGCGACACGGTCGTCACCGATAATCCCAGTTCACGCGCCACTTCGGTGATGCTTACGCGGTGTGTCATGTCGGCCCTTCGCCGGTGGATTCTTCCCCTCCAGCCTAGCCGACATTCGGCCGCGCGCATTGCCTAAACGTTTTACCCCCTTGTGGCCAGGGGAGATGAGCGCTACTGTTCGAAGTGCTAAGACGTATTAGCAACCGGTCGTCGATGATCGGTTTGAGCACGTGAAGGAGCGCCGCATGGTGAAGGCCCGCCACCTCTGGACCAACCCGTCCTATCTGCAAAACTCGGTCAGCTTGTTACTGTTCTTCGCCTCGTGGGGAATCTGGTGGTCGTTCTTCCAGATTTGGCTGACGAACGACCGCACGGGCCTGGGGCTCAGCGGCGGCGAGGTCGGGACGATCTATTCGATCAACTCCGCGGCCACCCTCGTCATCATGCTGTTCTACGGGACGATCCAGGACCGCCTGGGCATCAAGCGGCACCTCGTCACGTTCTGCGCGGCGGTCGGGTGTTTCGTCGGCCCGTTCGTCATGTGGGTCTACCGGCCCCTCCTCGAGACCCACTTCTTCCTCGGCGCGATCGTCGGCGCGATCGTGCTGTCGGCCGGCTTCATCTCGGGCTGCGGCCTGTTCGAGGCCGTCGCCGAGCGCTACAGCCGCCGCGGTGGATACGAATACGGGCAGGCGCGCGCCTGGGGGTCGTTCGGTTACGCCATGGTCGCCCTCGTCGCGGGGTTCCTCTTCACGATTAACCCGGCGATCAACTTCTGGATGGGGTCGGTCTTTGCGCTGGCGAACCTCCTCGTCATCACCCTGTGGAAGACCCGCACGCTCCCGCAGGCGTCGGACGCCCTCGCCCAGTCGCTCGGCACCGCCGAGGCCGAGGTCCCCGAGGAGCCGACGACGCCGAGCTTCAAGGAAATGGCTCACCTGTTCACGCTGCCGATGATCTGGGTGTTCATCGTCTTGGTGTTTGGCACGTGGACGTTCTACACGGTGTTCGACCAGCAGATGTTCCCCGACTTCTACACCCACCTGTTCAAGGATCCGACCCAGGGCGAGCGTGTGTACGGCGTCCTCAACTCGATCCAGGTGTTCGCCGAGTCCGTCATGATGGCGTTGTCCCCATCATCATGCGCAAGGTCGGCGTCAAGCGGGCCCTCCTCATGGGCTTCGGCGTCATGTGTCTGCGGATCCTCGGCTGCGCGGTGTTCTCGGATCCGATCGTCGTCTCGTGCGTCAAGATGCTCCACGCCATCGAGGTGCCGCTGTGCTCGCTGCCGGCGTTCCGCTACTTCACCCTCCACTTCGACACCCGCCTGTCAGCGACGATCTACCTCGTCGCCTTCCAGGTGTCGTCGCAGATTGGCAACGTCGTCCTCTCGCACCCGCTGGGCCTGTTGCGCGACCGCATCGGCTACCAGCCGACATTCCTCGTCATCTCCGCTACCGTCTTGGTCTTCGCCATCTACGGCGCCTTCACGCCGAAAGGCGACCAAGACGAGGTCAATGGCGACCCCTTCTATACCGACAAAGAACGCCGTCTCGCCGAGGCCGAGACGAACTAAGGATGATTGACATGACCCAGTCACTTGCTCACGCTCTGGAATCCGCCCACGCCGCCCGCACCGCCCTCGCGCGCACGCGCCGTGACCGATGGTACCCGACCTTCCACATCGCCGCGCCGGCCGGGTGGATCAACGACCCGAACGGCGTCGTGACGATGAACGGCGTCACCCACGTCTTCTACCAGCACAATCCGGCGGCCGCCCAGTGGGGCCCGATGCATTGGGGCCACGTGACGACGAGGGACCTCGTCCACTTCACCCACGCGCCGATCGCGCTGGCGCCCAGTCTCGAGGCCGACCGCGACGGCGTCTTCTCGGGCTCGGCGGTGATCGACGACGAGGGCGTCATGACGGTCCTCTACACGGGCAATGTCTTCGTCAACGGGCACGACGAGCAGTCGGGGCTGCGTCAGGTCCAGTGCCTAGCGACCTCGACCGACGGTTTCCACTTCGACAAGGTGGGCGAGGTCATCCCCCGCCCCGGCGACGTCGACCATTCGCGCGACCCCAAGGTGTTCCGCGTCGGCGACACGTGGTACCTCGTCATCGGCGTCGCGGCGCAGTCGGGCCGCGGCCAGGTCCACCTGTACCGCTCCGACGACCTGCGTCATTGGACCTCCGAGGGCGTCCTGTTCGAGGATCCGAACCCCGACGTGTTCATGCTCGAGTGCCCCGACTTTTTCCCGCTGGACGGCCGCTGGGTCCTCGCCTACTCCCCCATGGGTCTGCGCCCGGATGGCTACGCGAACCGCAATAGCCACAACTCGGGTTACGTCGTGGGCTCATGGCAGCCGGGCGAGGAATTCGTCCCCGCCACCGAGTACCGGCCGCTCGATTGGGGACACAACTTCTACGCGCCCCAGTCGTTTGAGTACGAGGGCCGGCGGGTCCAATGGGCGTGGATGGGCGCGTTCGACCGTCCCAGCGTCACCGAGGCCGACGGGTGGAACGGTCAGCTGATCGTGCCCCGCGAGCTCCACGTCGTCGACGACCGCGTGGTCGCCCTGCCGGTCGCCGAGGCCGACTCGCTCCACGGCGCGATGGTGACCGAAGACGACCAGGTCGTCCCCGAGGACGGGACACTGACGCTGTGGGAGGACGCCGGCCCCGCCGACATCACCCTCGACATCGACCGGACCCGCACGTCCGCAACCCGCGTCAGCCTGTTGGTCGGCCTCACCGCGGACGGGCACTGCACCCGCGTCGGTTGGGACGCCCAGGCCGACCGCGTCTTCATCGACCGCGGCGACGTCGGCGCCGGACGCCGAGGCTACCGCAGCGCCCCGTGCCCGGAGGGCGACGTCCTCCGGCTGCGGGTCCTCGTCGATCGCGGGTCGATCGAGGTGTTCGCGGGCGACGGGGAGGCCACGGTGTCGTCCTTCGCGTTCCCGGCCGCCGGGCAGCAACGCCTAGCGCTGCGCTCCGAGGAAGGCCCCGCCGCGGTGTCGTGGCAGGTCCACGAGATGACGTCGGCCATCGTCTAGGCCCCGAAACGCTCACCACCTAGCCGAAACGCTCACCCAAAATGTCAGAATTGCCGATTATCGGACAGCAATAACACTTTAGGTGAGCGTTTCGCTGGGAGGGCGCCCACGGCGCTAAGACGCGAACGCCGCAGGCGACCGGAAGTCGCCTGCGGCGCGTGCGCGTCACCCGGAGGGGTTAGATTTCGTCAAGCGAGCGACCGCGCGTCTCGGTGGCGAACATGTAGATGATGCCACCGATGAACAGGAGGATCGCGAACAGCAAGAACGCGGGGCGGACGGCCTCGAGCGAGACGTTCTGGGCGACGTAGCCGCCGCCGATCATCGCGCCCATGATGGCGGGGCCGATGATCTTCGCGGTCGCGCCGATGCCGTAGCCCAGGCCGAGGCCGGAGGAGCGGGCCTCGTTCGGGAACTGCTCGGCGCCGAAGGCGTTGAGGATACCGAAGGCGCCGTCACCGAACGTCATGACGATGAGGATGCCGATGAAGAACATCCAGCCCGAATCACCCGACGTGGCAAACGCCGCGATGAGCGCGCCGATGCCGCCGAGGATACCGAAGATCAGCATGGTGAAGCGGCGGCCGATGCGGTCGGCGACCCACGCCGAGCCCAGGCGGCCCAGAAGGTCGCCGAGCGAGACCAGCATGAACAGGGTGCCGACGAACGCGGCGTCGAAGCCGTAGGCATCCTTCAGCAGCGTCTGGCCCCACGACTGGACGGTGAACGAGCCAAGGATGAAGCTGAACGAGCCGAGCGTGACGACCGCGAGCGCCTTCGGGTACTTCTTGAAGATCACCGAGTAGGCCTGCGGCTTCGTGTCCTCGGGCAGCGGGGGCAGTTCGCCCAGCTCGGACTCGGGGATTTCGAGGGCCCAGGCCAGGGCCTCGCGGGCTTCCTTCGTGCGGCCCTGCGCCTGGAGGTAGCGCGGCGACTCGGGGACGGCGCGCAGCCAGAAGAGCAGGAGGACGGGGATGACGCCCAGGGCGATGAGGCCGCGCCAGCCGATGATGTCGCCGAGGAAGCGCTGCGCCATCGCGCCAAGGAACAGGCCGGCGGGGATGAACACCGAGGCGAGGCCGGAGAGGAAGCCACGCTTCGAGGCCGGAACGAATTCCTGGACGTAGGGAATCGACGTGATGTTGAGGCCGCCGACGCCGGCGCCCACGAGAATACGAAGGATCGCCAGCAGCGCCCAGGCGCGGTTCGGGGTAAACACGGACACGCCTGTGAAGACGACGAACAGCAGAATGCACCAGGTGAACGCGTGCTTGCGGCCATACTTGTCGGCCATGCGGCCCCACAAAATCGCGCCAATGACGGTGCCCAGGCCCGAGCAGGCCAGGATCGTGCCGGTTTCGAAGCCCGTCAGGTGCCACGGCTTGGTGAGCAGCGAGACCGCGAAGCCGATAAGGAACATGTCAAAGAACTCCGACACGTTACCCAAAACAGCCAGCCAAATGACCGATTTCTGGTGACCCGTCAGGTGTTGCCTCGAGTCGATTTGTTGCATCGCGGTCAGCCGTGTGGGTTGATCACTCATAAGAAAAACTCCTCACTCAACGATGAGTGGATGGGGACATGGCGTGCGTCAGCGCACGATGTCGGTAGTGACAGGGATATCGAGTTCCTGCGGAGAGAAATAGGTAAGGTCGCCGTGGTGCGTCAACGCGTACGCGCTCGTGCGCTGCCCGTAGAGGACGCCGGCGGCAATGTCGCCCTGCAGATAACCGTGGATGGTGCCTCCGACGAAGGAGTCACCGGCACCCGGACGGTCGACGACCGGGACCTGCTGAACGGGGAATTCACGCTCGCCCGTGTCGAACCCGGACATGTAGACGCCCGCGATCTGATCGGTCGAGACAACATAGTCGACGCCCAGTTCCTCGCGCAGCTTGCGCGAGACCTCGGCGCCCTTGCCCTCGATCCCCCACACGATGCCCGTGTCCTTGCGCGACGAGAAGACGACGGAGGCCTTGCGCGCGATCGGGTCGAGGACGCGGTGGGCGTCCTCGGGGCCCCACAGCATCGAGCGGTAGTTAACGTCGAGGATGACCTTGATGCCGCGCTCGGCGGCCTGGTCGACGAAGTAGGTGAGGACCTTGGCGGTGTTCTCGGTGAGCGCCGCCGTGATGCCCGTAACGAAGACGAGCTTGGTGTCGAGCATCGACTCCCAGTTGAACTGGTCGATCCTCATCTCGCGGAACGGCGTGTGCTCGCGGTCGTAGGTGACACGCGCGGGCATCGGGTATTCGCCCGGCTCCATGAAGTAGAGGGCAACCCGGCCCTCGTCGACACGGACAACGTTCGACAGGTCGACACCCGCCGAGCGGTATTCCGAGAGGATGCGCTTGGCCAGCGGCCCGCGGGCCAGAATCGTGGCCCACGAGCACTGGCGACCCAGCTGGGCAAGCAGTCCCGAGACATTCGCCTCGGAGCAAGCCGCCGACATCCGCAGTTCACGGGCGTTCCCCAAACGGTCGCCACGATGCGACGTCAAACGGATCTGGCCCTCGCCAATCGTCGTCAAATCAAAAGTTGTCATTGCTGCACCCCCTGCGATGCGTGCATGGTTCCGTAACGGTTCGAATACCTGTCATAGTTGCTGGCGATTTCGTCTTGCGGCAGCTCCTCGACCTGCCCCATGAGCGACGCGATCGCCACGGTCTTCGCGATGTCCTCGACCATGACGGCGGCCTGGAGGGCCTTGGTGATCGTCGGGCCGATCGTGAACACGCCGTGCTGGCGCATAAGGATCGCCGGGGAGTGCCCGATGTTGGCGAGCAGTTCCTTGCCGATCTCGTCGGTGCCGATGCGGGCGTAGCCGCCACACGGAACCGGGCCCCCGAACTCGTCGGCCACGGCCGTCAGGCAGCACGGGATTTCGCGGCCCAGTGCGGCAAACGCCGTCGCAAACGTCGAGTGGGTGTGAATAACGGAGCCGACGTCCTCGCGACCCTTGTAAATCTGCAGGTGCGACAGGGTGTCCGAGCTGGGCCCGTGGTCACCCTCGACGACCTTGCCGTCGAGGTCGACGACGACCATGTCGGCAGGCTTCATATCGTCGTAGAGCATTCCCGACGGCTTGATGACGATGACACCTTTCTCGCGGTCAATGGCCGACAGGTTGCCGCCGGTCCACGCCACGAGGTGGTGACGCGCAAGAGCGAGGTTGCCTTCGCAGACCTCTTCCTTCATTTGTTCGAGCATTTACCTGGTTCCTTCCTTGGACCCGGTAACGGCGAAGCCGGCGTTGCCAAGCCACGTCTCAACCGTGCGGCGCGCTGCGGCGCAAATCTGGGCCGATTCTGGCGCCTCGTCGTTCCACATTTCAATCATCATGCGCCCGCTCCAACGTTGGCGGGCAAGCTCGGCGAACGCGCCGGCAAAGTCGGCGCACCCCTCGCCCAGCGGGATCCTCCGCGGCTGCCCCGGCAGCACGTCCTTGACATGGATGGCCACCATGTGGTTCTCGCCCGCGGCCAGCTCGGCAGTCGCGTCGCCGCCGTGCTCGGCGATGTTGCCGACGTCCGGGTAGACCTGCAGCCAGGCGCTCGGGCATTCGTCAAGGATCGCCATCGCGTCGGGAATCGAGGCGATGTCGTGTCCGTCAACGTTCTCGATCCCCAAGATGACGCCCCGCATCGCGGCGTACGGGAGGGCGTCACGCAACACGGCAATGTAGCGGTCGCGAGCGAGAGGGTCATCGTCCTCGTAGTAGGCGTAGTAGCCCGCCACCTGGACGACGCTGACGCCGAGGTTCGCGGCGAGGTCGATGCCCTTGCGGTAGACCTCGGCGGCCTGGGCACGGATCGCCGGATCGGCAGATCCCGGCATCACCTTGCGGTGAAGCGACAGGCAGATCCCGCCGATGAGGACGCCCGCCTCCTGGGCCGCCTGGCGGACGGCGCGGCATTCCTCGACACTCCAGTCGAGCCGCGCCGCCCGCTCGGGCGTCTCGTCGACCGAGATGTCGACGAAGTCAAACCCAGCTTCTTTTGCCTGGTCGAAGAAGCTTCGCCAGTCGCCGTTCCACCGCAGGGCCTTCTCGTAGATCCCCAGCGAGATGACACCCGCCGGGTTCTGGGCCTGCTTAGTCACCCCACACCTCGCTGATCGCGGCCTGGAGCTCGCGGGCGGCGGCCTTCGGGTCGTCGGCCGCGACAATCGCGCGACCGGCAATGACGACCCCGACGGGGGCGCCGGCGAAGGTGCTCAGCTCGTTCGGCTTGATTCCGCCGGTGACGGTGACCGTGAAGCCCATGTCGGCGAGTTCGTGGACCCGCGCGACGTCCTCGGGATGCCAGGCGAGCGTGCCCGCGGCCTCGGCGTCACGCGAGCGGTGGACGATGACGTGCTTGGCGCCCAGCTTCTTCCACTGGCGCGCCTGCTCGGCGTCGTAGGTCTCGCCCAGTTCGATCTGGACTTCGCCGCCGAACTCGTCGGCGACCTTGACGACCTGCTCGACCGTCGTCATCGACGCACCCGCGACGACGCTGACCCAGTCGGCGCCGGCCTCGAAGCACAGGCGCGACAGCTTAGCGCCGGCCTCGGCGATGCGGACGTCGGCGAGGATCGTCTTGTCCGGGTACAGCGCCCGAATTTCGCGGACGGCGCGCAGGCCCTCGGCCAGCAGCAGCACCGTGCCGCACTCAATGACGTCGATGTCGTCGACGCAGCGCGCCAGCGGGCCGAGCGTGCCCGGCATGTCCAGCGTGTCGAGGGCGACTTGCAGCCTGGGACGCATCGCTTACTTCTCCTTCCGCAGCTGGAAGAAGGTGGCGGCGTTGTTGATGAGCAGGTCCTCGACGTAGGAGCGGTCGAAGCCCTCGTCGAGCATACGCGGGCCGTCGACGCGCGGGTTGTAGTCGACGCCGGTCGTCGCACCATAGGCCTTCTGGTAGGACGACTTGCCCGAGTCGGTGCCCAGCAGAATCCGCTTGCCGTAGCCCATTTCGCCGAGCTCGCGCAGCTCCATGATGCGGTTCGAGTCGGGCTGGTACTTGATGCGGTTCGTCCCGTCGATCTCGAGGTAGGCGCCGGTCTCGAGGATCTGCTTGAGGTACCACACGTCGGCGTTGCGCTGGATGTGGCCGATGGCGATCTGGTCGGCCGGGACGCCGAAGCTGATGAGGGTCTCGGCTTGGGCGAGGCCGCAGGTGCCGAACGTCGTGTGGGTGTTGATCGGGGCGCCCGTCTCGATCGAGGCGTTCGCGCAGGCTTCCATGCACTTGCGCTCGAAGTCGGTGATCATGCCGTACGAGGTGGCGACTTTGATGCAGCCGGCCTTGGCGTCGGTGCGCTCGACGATCGGGCCCGAGTAGTCGTGGCGGTCGATGCCCTCTTCGATGTCGGCGATCAACAGGTCGGTGATCTGGTCAACCGTGTAGCGCGAGACCCAGTGGCTGCGGGTTTCGAGGTAGACCTTCTCGCGGTGGAAGCCGGTCGTCGCGATGACCTTGAGGTTGGGGACGCGCGAGACGACCTCGCGGAGCTTGTCCATGTCGCGGCCGGAGTTGGCGGGGCACATGTCGACGACCGTGCCGCCCTTGTCGGACCAGTTGAGCGACGCCTCGGCGAAATAGGTCGCCTCTTCGACGGCCTTGTCGACGTCGGCGAGCAGGTGGTCGGAGTCGATGTAGACCTCGCCCGCACCCGTGCGGATGAGGTGATCGTGTGCGTTGACGACACCCAGTTCCGAAGCGTCGATGTCACCGTTGATCGTGCGAACCTTGCCCATATCAGCCATTCCTCCTTGAAAGAATCGGGCTCCCTGCCCGATTGGACATTCCTAGTTGTACACCTACGCAAGCTCCGTGTCATGCACATCTGTTCATCCCCAGATCGCAGAATCGCAGCAGTAGCGCACTTCAGCGCGTTTTGCCCTTAACAAGAGTCCAGCACTCGTGATAGTCTGACGCACAGACGTTCACTCCAAAGGGGGAGCCATGCAGGGTCACCACCCGGACCGCGCTCACGTTCACCTCCTACTGCGCGTGTCCCAGCTCTATTACGAGGACGGTCTCAACCAGGCAGCGATTGCCCGCGAGGTCGGGTATTCGCGCCCGACGATTTCGCGCCTGCTCACCGAGGCGCGCGAACGCGGGATCGTGACGATCACAATCTCGCACCCCCTCCAGCGGCTCATCGACTTGGAAGACCAGCTCGTCAACCGTTTCGGCCTGCTCCACGCGCGCGTCAGCGAGGTCGAGCCCAGCGACGACCCCGCGACCGTCATCGGGGGCGAGGCCGCCGACCTCCTCGCCTCCCTCGGCCGGCCGGGGACGATCATCGCCCTGTCGAACGGACGCTCGATCGCAGCCGCGGTCAAATGCATGGAGCCGCGCCACTGGGCCGGCTCGTGCATCGCCCAGATGATCGGCTCCGTCGGCAACGGCCTCGTCGTCGAGGACTCGCCGCGCGTGTGCCGCATGCTGGCCGACCGGGTGGGCGCCGACTACGCGAACATGCCGGTCCCCCTCATGCTCGAGTCGGCGTCGCTGGCCCGCGCCATGCGCCATGAACCGCAGGTTGCCGCCGCCCTCCAGCTGGCCGCGCGCGCCGACATCGCCCTCGTCGGCGTCGGCGCCGTCGACGATTCCGGGGTCGGCGGGCCGATCCTCCAGCCCTACATCGACGACGAGATGGCCAAGGCGATCCGCGCGAAGGGCGCCGTCGGCCACATCTGCGGCCACCACTTCGACGCCCAGGGCAACCACATCCACACGTCGCTGTGCGACCGGATGATCGCCCTCGACCCGGCCCGCCTGCGGGACCTGCCGTGCGTCATCGGGGTGGCCTGGGGCGAGAAGAAGGTCGCCGCCCTGCGCGCCGCGATCGCCGGGCGCTACATCAACACGCTGGTCACCGACAAGGCGACGGCCCAGGCGCTCCTCGAGGACGACAAGGCGGTTTCGGAAACTTAGGGTCGTTCATATGTGCATTGGTTCGCCTTACCTCTGAAAACATAACCAACACATAGATATTTTTATGGCGCCGCGGCACGATGGGGTCAGTTCCACAGGAGGTACTGACTCATGACTTATCCCGCACTCAACGCCGAGCAGCGAACCCGCGACCTGGCCGCCATGGCCGAATCGCCGCTCGACATCCTCGTCATCGGCGGCGGCGTCACCGGCGCCGGCATCGCCTTCGACGCGGCCTCGCGCGGCCTGTCCACCGGCATCATCGAGGCCCAAGACTGGGCGTCGGGCACGTCCTCGCGCTCGTCGAAGCTGGTCCACGGTGGCCTGCGCTACCTCTACCAGCTGGACTTCGTCCTCGTTGCCGAGGCCTTGCGCGAACGCGGCCTCTTGCTCGAGACGACGGCACCCCACCTCGTGTCGGCCCAGCCGTTCTTGTGGCCGTTAAAGACCCCGGTGATCGAGCGGTCGTATTCGGCGATCGGCGTCGGCATGTACGACGCGATGGCCCAGTTCGCTCACCGCGGCTCGGTGCCGATCCAGAAGCACCTGTCAAAGCGCAAGACCCTCGAGGTCTTCCCCGACATCAAGGCCGACCAGGTCATCGGGGCAATCCGCTTCTATGATGCCCGCGTCGACGACGCCCGCCTCGTCGTCACGCTCGTCCGCTCGGCCGTCGCCGCCGGCGGCATGGCGGCGTCGCGCGCGCAGGCCACCGAGATCTTGAAGGACGGTGAACGCGTCATCGGCGCCCGCGTCGAGGACCTCGAGACCGGCGAGATCCACGACATTTATGCCCGCCACGTCATCGCGGCGGCCGGCGTGTGGACCGAGAAGGTCCAAAACCTCGTCGGCGTCGAGGGCGGCCTCAAGGTCCTCGCCTCGAAGGGTATCCACATCGTCGTCCCGAAGGACCGGATCGACGGGACGACAGGCCTGTTCCTCCGCACCGAGAAGTCGGTGCTGTTCATCATTCCGTGGGAGCGCTACTGGGTGATCGGCACGACCGACACCGAATACACCGAAGACCTGCGCCACCCCGTCGCCGACGCCGCCGACATCGACTACATCCTCGACCACGCGAACGCCGTCCTCGCGAACCGTCTGACGAGGTCGGACATCATTGGTGTCTACGCGGGCCTGCGGCCTCTCCTCAAGCCGGTCGCGAAGGACGGCTCGTCCGCCCAGTCGACCAAAGTGTCGCGCGAACACACGGTCGCCGAGATCGCGCCGGGCATGAGCACGATCGCCGGCGGCAAACTGACGACCTACCGCGTGATGGCAGCCGACGCCGTTGACTTCGCGTTGGGTCGCGGCGACGCCGAGCGCCACCCGTGCGTCACCGATGTCACGCCGCTGGCGGGCGCCGAGGGATTCCACGCGTTGAAAAACCGGGTCCCCTACCTGTCGAAGAAGCTCCAGGTCGATGCCGAGCAGGTCGACCGGCTGCTTCACCGCTACGGCACCCACGTCGAGGCGCTGGCCGACCTCATCGCCGACGACCCCCAGCTGGCCCAGCCGATCCCCGGCCTCGAGCCCTACATCGGCGCCGAAATCGCGTTCGCCGTCACCCACGAGGGCGCCCTCCACCTCGAGGACGTCATGATGAACCGGACGCGCGCGAACTACGAATTCACCGACCGCGGCCTCGGCGCCGCCGACGCCGTCGCGGCGATCATGGCGCCCCTGCTCGGCTGGGACGAGGACGCCCTCGCCCACGAGATCGACATCTACACCCAGCGCTGCGAGGCGCAGGAGGCCGCCGAATCGATCCCGTCCGAGCCCGACGCCTGCGCCCGCCGCCTCGAGGCCGACGACATCACCCCGATGCGCTAAGAGGAGCCGAAACACCCAGTTCTCAGCCGTTTTCCCGGTAGCCCATGCAGCGGCGGGGCACCCACCACCAGGTGAGTGCCCCGCCGCTTTGTCAGGTGCGAGAAAAACCGACTAGTCGCGCATCGTGCCCATCTTGGACAGCATCATGAGGAACTCGGCGTTCGACTGGGTGTCCTTGAGCTTGCTGATGACGAACTCTGCGGCCTGCTGAGTTTCGAGGGCCGCGAGCATGCGCCGCAGCTTCCACACGATCGCCAGCTCTTCCTTGGTCATGAGCAGTTCTTCGCGACGTGTCGACGACGCATCCATGTCGACCGCCGGGAAGATCCGCTTGTCGGCCAGCTGGCGCGACAGGCGCAGCTCCATGTTGCCGGTGCCCTTGAACTCCTCGAAGATGACCTCGTCCATCTTCGACCCCGTCTCGACCAGCGCGGTCGCGAGGATCGTCAGCGAGCCGCCGTTCTCGACGTTGCGCGCCGCACCGAAGAACCGCTTCGGCGGGTACAGCGCCGACGCGTCGACACCACCCGAGAGGATACGGCCCGAGGCGGGCGCCGCCAGGTTGTAGGCGCGACCCAGACGCGTGATCGAATCGAGCAGCACGACGACGTCGTGGCCCAGCTCGACCAGGCGCTTCGCCCGCTCGATCGCCAGCTCAGCAACACGCGTGTGATCCGACGCCGGCCGGTCAAACGTCGACGCGATGATGTCGCCGTCGACAGTACGGATCATGTCCGTGACCTCTTCCGGACGCTCGTCCACGAGGACGACGAGGATCTTGCACTCCGGGTTGTTCTGGTGAATCGCCCGGGCGATCTGCTGGAGAATGATCGTCTTGCCGGCCTTCGGCGGCGACACGATAAGGCCACGCTGGCCCTTACCGATCGGCGCCAGCATGTCAATGACGCGCGGCGCCAGCGGCTTCGGGCCCGTCTCGAGACGCAGCTGCTCGTTCGGGTACAGCGGGACCAGGTCCTTAAACTGCGGACGCTCACGCGCCTCGTCGACCGTCAGGCCCGAAATCGACTCGACCTTGACGAGGGCGTTGTACTTCTGGCGACGATTCGCCTGCTGCTCGGTCTGCGGACGCACATAGCCGACGACCGCGTCACCCGGACGCATCCCCCACCGACGCACCTGCCCCAGCGTGACATAGACGTCGTTCGGTCCCGGGTGGAACCCGGACGTGCGGACAAACGCGTGGTTCGACTCGATATCGAGGACACCACCGATCGGCACGAGCATCTCGTCGTCGCGCTGATCGGCGCGCTCGCGGCCCTGCTCGCGGTCGCCACGATCGCCGTTATCACGCTGATCGGAACGATCCTGACGGTCCCCGCGGTCACGACCCCGGCGACCCCGGCGTCCGCGACGGGAATTCTGATCGTCACGGCCAGAACGCTTACGCTCGCGGCGGTTCGGGCGATCCTCACCGTCGGGCAGCTCGATGTCCTCGAGCGTCACAGCCTGGTGCGGTTCCTTCTCGACCCCCTGGACGTTGTCGGCGGCGAGGGCGGCCTTGATGTCGAGCGCCGGCTGGTGGCTGTCCGCTTGGTCGTCCGGACGCTTCGCCGCGTCCTCGCTGGGAGCCTGCGCGGGGCGCGAAGCGGCACGCCGCGGCTTGCGGGGCGCCTGCTCGGGCGCCTGATCGGCCTGCTTGGCCGGCTTGGTCTGAGGCGCACCCTGCGATGACGCGGCGATCGCCTCGGTCAGCTCGCCCTTTCGCATGCGCGACGCGCCCTTAATCCCCAAGGACGCAGCCAGCGACTTCAATTCGCCGACCCGCATGGACGCAAGCTCAGATGGATTGTGAGATGTCACGAAGTGTTCCTTCACGTACTTTCGCAGCGCAAAATCGCGCGTGAACAAAGATTCCCGGAAAACCCGGGCATAAGAAGACAGGGGAAGCATCGCCAAGAGACAGGGGAAACACTCATCGGTGTGCGCCAGGTCTTGCAAAACAACCCGTCGTCTGCGTTAAGCGTACCAACCTGCCGGGTTCAAGACCACTGAACTCGCGTGAACTTCCCCACTCACTCGGCGATTTCGGCCTCAACGCCCCGTTCTGGGCACGGCAGAACCATGACCTCGAAGCCAGCCTGCGCCCCGATCTGGCGACCGGCGTCGTCGACCTCGCCGAATGCGAGGACGGTCGGCCCAGCCCCAGAGATCACCGCGGGGACTTTGCGCTGACGCAGCGCCTGCACGAGCTGGTACGACCCCGTCATCGCGGGGGCGCGATAGGCCTGGTGGAGACGGTCTTCGGTGGCGGCAAACAGGTCGCCGCGGCCCGTCGCCAGCGACGCCGCGAGCAGGGCCGCGCGCGACGCGTTGAACGCCGCGTCGGCGTGGGGAACCTTCTCGGGCAACAGGGCGCGCGCCTGGGCGGTACCGAGACGCACCGACGGAACAAACACCGTGAGGACGAGGTCGGCGGGCGGATCCAGCCTGAGACAGCGGGCCTCGCCGTCCTCGGACCACGCGACGGTGATGCCGCCGTAGACGGCGGGCGCGACGTTGTCCGGGTGCCCCTCCATGCGCGTGCCCAACGTGAGGATGTCGGCGTCGCTCAGCTGCTCCGGCCCCGCCAGCGCCTGCGCCAGCGCGAGGCCAGCGACGATCGCCGACGCCGACGACCCCATCCCCCGCGAGTGGGGGATCCGGTTATGGCAGTGCATGTCGACGCCCTTCAGCGGGCAGCCGGCTGCGTCGAGGCCCAGGCGCAGCGCCTGGACGACCAGGTGCGAGTCGTCGGTCGGCACCTGGCCGGCGCCGGCACCCTCGACGGACACCGTCGTGGGGCCGTCGATGGCGGTGACGCTCACCTCGTCGTAGACGGCGAGGGCGAGACCCATCGAGTCGTAGCCAGGCCCCAGGTTCGCCGAGGTGGCGGGCACTTTGACGCGGGCGGCGCGGTGAGCGAGTTGCATGAGATCTACAGTCCCAACGCCGCGACGGCGGCCTCGAGGGTGGGGGCAATGACCTCGGGATCGACCGTGCGGTCGCCGAGGGCGGTCGCCGTGTCCTTGAGGCCGTTGCCGGTGACCGTGCAGACGATCGTCGCCCCGGCAGGAACCTTGCCGGCTTCGGCGAGCATCCGCAGGCCCGCAACCGAGGCGGCCGAGGCCGGCTCGCAGAACACGCCGGTCTGGGCGGCCAGCAGGGCCTGGGCGTCGAGGATCTGGGCGTCGGTGACGCACGTGATGAGGCCGTTCGAGTCGTCACGGGCGGCGACCGCATAGTCCCACGACGCGGGGTTGCCGATGCGGATCGCCGTGGCGATCGTCTCGGGGTTTTCGACGGGCTCGCCCTTGACGAACGGGGCGGCGCCGGCGGCCTGGACGCCCCACATGTGCGGGGTGCGGGTCGCGACGGGCTTGAGCTTCGTCGCCGTATCGTCGATCGACGCCTCGGTCGTGTGGCCGGTGTATTCGCAGTACCCCATCCAGTACGCCGAGATGTTGCCGGCGTTGCCGACGGGGAGGACGTGGATGTCCGGGGCATCGCCGAGGGCGTCGACGACCTCGAATGCCGCGGTCTTTTGACCCTGGAGGCGGTAGGGGTTGATCGAGTTAACGAGGGCGACCGGGTAAGTTTCGGTGAGCTCGCGGACGATGCGCAGGCAGTCGTCGAAGTTACCGTCGACGGCGATGAGCTTAGCGCCGTGGACGATCGCCTGGGCCAGCTTGCCGGCCGCGATCTTGCCGGCGGGGAGGACGACCGCGCAGTCCAGGCCCGCACGGGTGGCATAGGCGGCCGCCGACGCCGACGTGTTCCCCGTCGACGCACACGCGACCATCTTCATGTTCGACGACGCGACCTTCGTCATCGCCATCGTCATGCCGCGGTCCTTGAACGAACCGGTCGGGTTCATGCCCTCGACCTTGATGTAGACCTCGGAGCCGACCTCGTCACTCAGCTGATCCGACTTGACGAGCGGCGTACCGCCCTCGCCCAGCGTAATCACCGTGTCGTCGTCGGAAAGCGGCAGTCGCTCGGCGTATTCGGCGAGCAGTCCCCTCCACTGGTGTGCCATGGCTTAGGCCTCCTTGTTCATGACCGCGATGAC
Organism: uncultured Actinomyces sp.; assembly: GCA_900545825.1. GTDB lineage: Bacteria > Actinomycetota > Actinomycetes > Actinomycetales > Actinomycetaceae > Nanchangia. Next base: position 52,206 of record URAS01000010.1, on the reverse strand, counting down.
GCGGTCGACGCTGGACGTGTTGTGCAGATCAGCCAGCGCGGTGTCGATCGACGACCGGCTGGTGGCGTGGGTGGTGATGGTCAAAGTCGGCAGGCTGGCGTCTGCCTCGTAGGTTTGGCTGACCGCGGCGATCGAGATGCCGTGCTCGGCGAAGATGCCCGCGACCTCGGCGAGGACGCCGGTGCGGTCGGCGACGGCCAGGCGGATGTGGAACTCCGAGGTCGTCTCGCTGGCCGGCAGGATCGGCAGGGACTCGTACGTCGACTCGTGCGGCGCCGAGCCGCCGTGGGCGACGTGGGTGGCCGCGGCGACGACGTCCGAAAGCACGGCCGAGGCGGTCTGGACACCGCCGGCACCCTGCCCGTAAAACATCAGCCGACCTGCGGCTTCGGAGTCGATAACGACGGCGTTAAACGCGCCGGAGACGCTGGCCAGCGGGTTGTCGTTGGCGACGAGCGTCGGGGCGACACGCACGGACACGGCCTCGCCGTCTGCGCGCTGGACGCGGTGGGCGTGGGCCAGCAGCTTGATCTGGGAGTTCGCGGCGCCCGCGGCCCGGATGTCCTCCGGCGTGATGGAGCGGATGCCGGTGACCGACACGTCGTCGATGCCGACGCGCGTGTGGAAGGCCAGGGACGCGAGGATCGCGCATTTCGCGGCCGCGTCCAGCCCGTCGACGTCGGCGGTCGGGTCGGCCTCGGCGTAGCCGAGCTCCTGGGCCTTCGCCAATGCCTGGTCGTAGGTCCAGCCCTGGGTGGTCATCTGGTCGAGGATGTAGTTCGTCGTCCCGTTGACGATGCCGAGGACGTCCTCGACGCGGTCGCCCGCGAGGGATTCGCGCAGGCCGTAGACGACGGGGACGGCGCCGGCGACGGCGGCCTCGAAGTAGAAGTCCGCATCGGCCTCGCGTGCCGCGTCGAAGAGTTCGGGACCGTGGGTGGCGAGCAGCGCCTTGTTGCCGGTGACGACCGAGCAGCCGCGGTTCAGCGCGCGCAGGACGTATGTGCGCGCCGGCTCGATGCCGCCGATGAGTTCGATGACGATGTCGGCGCGGTCGATCAGCGCCTCGGCATCCGTGGTCAACAGTTGCCGGTCGATGAAGTCGGGCCGGGGCGCCTCGACGTCGCGCACGGCGATGCCGATGACGTTGAGTTCGGCGCCGCAACGGGCCGCGTAGTCGTCGCCGCGTTCGCCCAGCAGGCGAACGACCTGGCTGCCGACGGTTCCGCATCCCAGGACCGCGATCGTGACAGTGGACTGGCTCATGGGCTCCTCGCCTATCGGTAAAAGGTTGTTTCGGTGCCCTTAAGCCTACCGAAGACGCCCTCGTGGCGAGGACGCCGCTGCCATACGGACAACGTGACCAGAGTCCCCAGAAGCGAAGCGTTGGGCCTCGGGGCCAAGTTGTCGGAAATCCCGACAGGTTGAATCGACATCCGGTTGTCCACGCGTCCCGAAGATTGCCGCCCCCGCACAGAAATCGCACACTCTTCCCACCACCGGAAAGTGGCCATCCACATAGGATTTCACCGTGGGCAGACAGTACGGCCGCTTTGAGTGGGATGACTCCGTCGGCACACCCGGGCACCGAAGCGATGGCTCCTATCACCAGAATCTCTATGACGAGGACGGGAAGCTCAAAGGCCATGCCCGTTTTATTCCCGAGGACGAGCCTCTCACTGAAGAGGACGACGAGTCGTACAGCAATACCTTCGTCACGTCTGAGTCCCGCCGCGAAGACGACGGGAGCGACGCCCTGGTAGCGCTCATTGGGATAGCCTTCGGCGCAGCACTTGGGATCGCTGGCGTCAAGGCCGCGCCATATGTCAAGAGATGGTGGCACGAATCGGGTTCTGCAAAGGTGCAGAAGCGGGTCCCGTGGATTCACCAGGGCAGTCAACATGATCAGCCCACCATCGAACCGGCCAGCGTCGAGACGAATGCGGCGCCTGACGCCGAAAAGACCGCTATCGAACCCGATGAACGGCCGGCCATGTCTCGCGAGGAAGCGATGGCGCGCCTCATTGCCAGCTCGGCGGCCCGAGCCTTTAGCGATGAGCAGCTCCACATGGTGAGCTCTGCACGGATCGTCGGCGCCGGCGGCTATGACGACGTCGCGGCAGCCGTCCAACAGATCCCGCCCGAGGTGATGCAGTCACTCCTCCTGAGGATGGCAAAGAACCCCGCCCTCTTGGCGGATGAGTCGCTCGCCAACCTCGCAAGTGCACTCTCGCAACCGAACGTTTTCTTCCAACGACCGCCTGAACCTGCACCTATCAGGCCGTCCCGCCCGCCCCTCCCCCTCCCGTCGAGGCCCGCACCCCGTATCCCCCGCAGATATACCGGTAGGACGATCAGCCTGTCGTCGCCCGTGCGAACACGGAACGCAAAGCGGTGCACTTCGACATGCAGCGCAGCACGCGCAACCTCACGGGGCGGCCGGTTCGGCGAAGGCCGCGACCTCGGCTCGGGTGGCGTGGGTGATGGTGAACGACAGAACTTCCGCCTTCCCCGAACTGTCCTTCGGGAACTGGAAGGTGTTGAGCTGCCCCGGGCCGCAGGGACCCTCGGCGATGTTCTTCCCGGCGCGATAGAGCGCGAACGTCCCCGACGCGTCATTACATACGGAGTTAATCGTCAGCCTGCCCGTTTGAGACCAGTTGACCGGGATCTCCCGCTCGAGCGCGACAAAGGACGACCACGTGCCGTCGACGTTCCTGAGCTGCAAACCGGCTGAGTTCGCAAAGTACTCCTCGATCCCGCCCTTTCGGGGGTTCTTGTGGATCTCAACGGCAAGCTGCTCAGCGTCAGTGCTGGGCGTCGTGATTGTCGGACTCGCCAAGGAAGACGAAGCGGGTTCCGACTCCGTGCTCGCTGACGGATTGTCGGCTCACCCCGTCAGGCACGCCATGCCTGCGACGAGGACGACAATGGCCAAACGCCAACGTATACTGCAGGGTACCACCCGCGAAACGCTCACCGGATCGGCGAAACGCTCACCTCAATTGTCATTGCTGCCCGATAATCGGTAGTTCTGACAGTTGAGGTGAGCGTTTCGAGACTGGGTGAGCGTTTCAGGGATTGGGCGCCTACTAGTCGAGGTCGCAGTCGCGGCGGAGGAGGTCGGCGACCGTCTCCGGGGCGATGACCTGGTCGACCTCGCCATCCTCGACGGCGACGACGCCGGGGCGGGCCAGCATGTTGTAGTTCGACGCCATCGCATGCCCGTACGCCCCCACGGCGGGCACAGCCAGCAGGTCGCCGGCCTGGATATCGCCGGGCAGGAGGACGTCGTGGATGACGATGTCGCCCGATTCGCAGTGCTTGCCGACGACGCGGCAGCGCCTAGGCGCCGCGTCGCTCACGCGGTTGGCCAGCGTCGCCGTGTAGTTCGCGCCGTACAGCGCCGGCCGGATGTTATCGCTCATGCCGCCGTTGACGGACACGTACGTGCGGGCGATCCCCTCGCCCACCGGCTGATCCTTAATCGTCCCGATCGTGTAGAGCATGACCTGGCTGGGGCCCGCGATCGAGCGCCCCGGCTCGATCGACACGTGCGGAACCGCGATGCCCGCCGCCTCGCACGCCGCCTTGACAGCACCCGCCAGCGCGTCGGCGATCTCTTTCGGCCGGGGCGGAACCGGGTCGGCGCCCGTGTACGAGATGCCGTAGCCGCCGCCGAGATCGAGCTCGCCGACCTCGATGCCCTCGGCCGAAAGCTCGGCGATGAGGCCGGTCAGCCGCGAGGCCGCCTCGGCGAAGCCGTCGATCGAGAAGATCTGCGACCCGATGTGCGAATGGAGCCCGATCAGCTGCAGCGCGCTGTCGGCGACGATCGCCCGGGCCGCCTCTTGCGCCGCGCCGGACAGCGACAGGCCGAATTTCTGGTCCTCGTGCGCGGTCGCGATGAACTCGTGGCCGCCCGCGTGGACACCGCTGGTCACCCGCACCATGACGGGGACACTCGTGGCGCCAGCCAGGCGGGCCCGCTCGCCCAGACGCGTGACCTCGGCGAGAGAGTCGACGATGATCCGCCCGATGCCGGCCTCAATCGCGCGATCGAGCTCGGCGTCCGACTTGTTGTTGCCGTGCAGGCCCACCAGCGCCGGATCGGCACCGGCAGCCAGCGCCGTCTCCAATTCGCCGAGCGACGCCGTGTCGATGCCGAGGCCAGCCTGGGTGGCCAGCCGGACGGCACGCGCCGACATGAACGCCTTGGCGGCGTAGTGAACCTGGGCGCCGGCCATGCCGTAGCCGGACCAGAAGGCCTCGTCCATCGCCGACTTCCACACCTGGGCGCGCCCGAGGAAATCCTGGGTGTCCCACACATAGGTGGGCGTACGCTCGGCCAGCTGGGTCAGCGGTACCCCACCGACGACGAGGACGCCGTCGGCGTTACGGTGGGTACCCCACGGCCACAGGTCCGGACGCTCATCGGGCTCCGGGCAGCGCAGCTGGGGGTCGAGCGAAACGTCGGGGGTCGACGAGGCGTGGCTCATGGGCACCTCACATCTGTTCGGGGGCTGAAACGCCCAGCAGGTCAAGGCCATTCGCCAACACCTGGCGGACGGCGTCGTTCAGCCACAGGCGGGCGACGTGACCGGCGTTGACCTGCTCGTCAGCACGGGGGCTGACGCGGGTCTTGGCGTACCACGCGTGGTAAGCCGCGGCCAGCTCCTCGAGGTAGTGGGCGATACGGTGCGGCTCGCGTAGCTCGGCCGCCTGGGCGACCTGGGCCGGGTAGTTCGCCAGCACGCCCAGCAGATCAGAGTCGGCCGGCTGGTCGAGGGCGGCCGGGTCGAAGCCCGCGTCGCGGCTCACGCCGTGCTCGGCCGCGTTCTTCGCGACGTTGCACGTGCGCGCGTGCGCGTACTGGACGTAGTAGACGGGGTTGTCGTTCGAATGCGACGCCAACACGTCGAGGTCGATATCGAGCTGCGTATCCATCGACGAACGCGTCAACGCGTAACGTGCCGCGTCGACACCGACCGCCTCGACGAGGTCGTCGAGCGTGACGACGTTGCCCGCACGCTTCGACATGCGCACCGGCTGGCCGTCCTTGAGCAGGTTAACCATCTGGCCGATGATGATCTGCATGTTGTAGCCCGGCTTGTCGCCATAGGCCTCGCACATCGACATCATCCGGCCGATGTAGCCATGGTGGTCGGCACCGAACAGGTAGATGCAGCAGTCGGCGCCACGGTCGCGCTTGTCGAGGTAGTACGCGGTGTCGGCCGCAAAGTACGCGGCGTCGCCGTCGGACTTGATGAGGACGCGGTCCTTGTCGTCGCTGAACGCGGACGTGCGCAGCCACACGGCGCCGTCCTTGTCGTAAACCGCACCGGCGTCACGCAGCTTTTGAATCGACCGATCGACGGCCCCGGACTGGTGGAGCGAATCCTCATGGAAAAACACGTCGAAGTTCACGCCGAACTCGACAAGACGCTGCTTGATCTGGGCGAACATCAGCTCGACACCCTCGGCGCGGAAGACCTCCTGGGCCTCGGCGTCCGGCAGGGTGACGGGGTCGGGGTGACCCGCAGCCTGCTGGTCGGCGCGCACCTGGTCGGCGATCTCGTGAATGTAGGCGCCGCCGTAGCCGTCCTCCGGGGCCTCCTGGCCGCGCGCGGCGGCCAGCAGCGACTCCGCGAACCGGTCGATCTGGCGGCCGTGATCGTTGAAGTAGTACTCGCGCGTGACGTTCGCGCCCTCGGCCTCCATGACGCGGGCGAGGGCGTCGCCGACGGCTGCCCACCGCGCGCCGCCGATGTGGATCGGGCCCGTGGGGTTGGCCGACACGAACTCGAGGTTGACGCCGATCCCGTCGAGCGCCGTGCCGCGACCGTAGTTGTGGCCGGCCTCGAGGATCGTCCGCGCCAGCTCGCCGGCACTGGCCGCCGACAGCGTGATGTTGAGGAAGCCGGGGCCCGCGATCTCGACCTTTTCGACACCCGACGCGGCCCTCACCTTGTCCGCCAGGAGGGCGGCGAGGTCGCGCGGCGCCATACCGGCGCGCTTGCCAAGCTGGAGGGCGATATTGGTCGCCCAGTCGCCGTGTTCGCGCGAACGGGGACGCTCGACCTTGACCGTAGCGGGGATAGCGGCTTCATCCAGCGCGACCTCGCCCGACGAGACGAGCTCGACGAGGGAGGAACGAATCAGTGTGGCAAGTTCATCAGGTGTCATGATTGCAGAATACCTGGGCGGCCGTGCCGCACTCTACTTCATCCGCTCAGTCGGACTGTGAAAGAAAATACGCCAGCGCCCCAGCCATGGCCCCGATGACGATGATGGCGCCAACAGCCTCGAGGACACCGACGTTCTCGGCGACCCCGGGGGGCCAGGCGCAGCAGCGCGATGACGATCGCCGCCACCGCCGCTGCCGCGCCCGCCCACTGGATCGGGCTGGGTTAGGCAGCCTGCTCATGCCCCGCCCGCCGCTGCGCCTCGGCCTGCAGGTCGAGGGCAATTTGGCGGCGCCGGTCAGCCCGGTGAAGGGATTTCCGCAGAATCGGCGCACACCCGATGGCGATCGCCAGCATAATGACCGCCGAGGCCGCCATCACCATGAGGCCACCGCGCGACCCCGACACGTCGATCATCCGGCCGCCGACCGCCGCCCCGATGCCGACCCCGATGTTCATGAAGGTCGACAACCACGTCAGCCCCTCGGTGAGACGCGACGGGTGGACGATCCGCTGGACCATCGCGTTGACGTTCGTCATCGTCGGGGCGATCGAGATCCCCATGAAGAACAGGATGATCGACAAAGACACCATCGACTGCGCCAGCAGGACGACGATGTTGCCGACCGCAAGGACGACGATGCCGATGATGAACAGCTTGCCCTGGGACAGCGGCCACTGCCTGGCGCCGTAGAAGAGGGCGCCAAGCAGCGACCCGATCGAGCAGATCCCCAGCATGACCCCAGCCATACCGCGGGCCCCGTGCTCGGTCGCGAACGCGACCGCCGCCAAGTCGAGGGCGCCAAAGATCGCCCCCGCCCCCGCGTACGTCACGCCGAGGACAATGATGGCCTTCGACCGCAGCACCGACGATTTCGCCGCCGGCGGGATATCCGTCACTTCGCGCTGCGGCTTCGGCTCACTGGAGCGCTGGGCGATAAACGCGTATCCCCCGCACACCTGGATGACACCGCAGGCAATGAGGCCCGCCAACGGGTGGACCGCCGTGACGAGGACGGTCGCGAACATCGGGCCGGTCGCGAAGGCGACCTCGTCGAGGGCGGCCTCAAGCGCGAACGCCTGGGTCAGCTGGCCGGGCCTCGTCACCTTAAGCGCCCACCGCGACCGCACCATCGCCCCGATCGCGCCGGAAAACCCGCCGACGGGAATGATCGCCAGGGCCAGCACCCAGCCGGGCATGTGAGCCCAAATGAGGCCGGCGAGAAGGAAGACCGAGATCCCAAAGATCGCGATCGTCTTGGACAGGACCCGGAATTGGCCGTACCTATCGACAAGCTTGGACAGGACCGGCGCACAGATCGCGAATGAGGTGATGTTGATCGCCGCGAGCTGCCCCGCCAACGTGTAGTTGTGGTAGAAAACGGGGATCACGAGGGCGGTAGACATCGCCATCATGGCCATGGGATAGCGGGCAATAAAGCCCGCCAACGAAAACTGCCACGCACCGGGCAGACGCAATAACTCGAGATAAGAACGCACGACGACACCTCCCACGTGTGGTGATAACTAGCTGGAGACGACAAAAATCTCTCGCCTACGACGTAGGCGAGAGACTTCCTTGGGTGCCCCGGACAGGATTCGAACCTGCGGCCTTTTGCTCCGGAGGCAAACGCTCTATCCACTGAGCTACCGGGGCGAACCGAGACAAGCGTAGCACCGAGTGGACGAGAACCTAAACTCGGGCTGCGTCAGCCCTCGCAACGACGCTTTTCATAGTCGGCCATTTCGTTGATTCGTCGGATGTGGCGTTCCTCGTTCGAGAAGGGCTCGGCGATGAACGCGTCGACGATCTCGATGGCCTGATCTGCCGGGTGCATCCTGGCGCCCACCGACACGACGTTCGCATTGTTGTGTTGGCGCGCCAGGCGGGCGGTCACGAGGTTCCACGCGAGCGCACACCGCACGCCGTCGACGAGGTTTGCGGCGATCTGTTCGCCGTTGCCAGAGCCGCCGATGACGACACCCAGCGACCCCGGATTCTGGACGACGGCCTGGCCGCACGCGATGCAGGGGCCGGGGTAGTCGTCGTTGGGGTCGTATTGCGCGGGGCCGATGTCTTCAACTTCGTGGCCGTTGGCCCGCAGATGCTCAATGATCTGCGATTTCAGTTCAAACCCGGCGTGATCCGACGCAATAAAAATCCTCACGCCTCTAGCCTAAGGCATCGAGCAAGCGCGCGAAATAGCTCACATGTGCAAGTTGGCGAAAATCGGCAAATCGTCGCTCATGATCCCGTCGACGCCGCAGGCGACCATCCGCTCCATGACGGCGCGGTCGTTGACCGTCCACACGTGGACGGGCACGCCCAGTCGGTGACAGGTCGCGACGAAACGCGGGGTGACGATCTTGATCGGGCCGGCGGCGGGGGGAACCTGGACGGCGTCGAACCGACGCGCCCACAGCCCCGGCGGCAGCGTCGTCGCGCTGGCAACGACGAGGGCGGCGACCTCGACGGGCGAGGCGCCGGTCGCGATCTCGGGGGCGTGCGCACGGATCCACTCGATCCGATTGGCAGAAAACGACGTGACGAGGACGCGGTCGAGGGCGTCGGCGTCGCGGAGCACCCGCAGGAGGGGCTGGACGACCGCATCGTCCTTGGGATCGATGTTGATGTGGAGCGTCGGGTAGGCCTCGAGGACCTCCGGCAGCGTCGTCAGGTGCTCGCCCGCGGGCCCCTCGAGGCTAGCCAGCTGGGACCAGCGGGTCTCGCCCACGATCCAGTCGACGCCCCACGAACGCTTAAGGCTGGCGTCATGGGCGAGGACGACCTGGCCGTCGGCGCTGGCGCGCACGTCGGTCTCGAGCCAGAATCCGCGCCGGCTTGCGGCGCGCTGGACCGCGCGGTCCGAGTTCTCGATGACCCCTGCGTGATCCCCGCGATGCGCGTACGGGGTGACGCGGTGGGCCACTAGCAGCCCTCCCCGACGTACACCGAGTGGTGTTCCTTGAGCCACGGCACCGGGTCGATCGGGGTGTCGAGCGTCGGGCGAACCTCGAAGTGGAGGTGCGAGCCCGTGGAGTTGCCGGTCGAGCCAACGTGCGAGATGACCTCGCCGGCCTTGACCTGCTGGCCCTGGGTGACGACGGTGCCGCCGTCAACGAGGTGCATGTACACGGTGTAGAACGACTCGCCGTTCATCTCGTGCTTGATGCGGACGATGTTGCCGCCGCCGCCCTCGCGGCCGACGAAGTCAACGACGCCCGCGGCCGCGGCGTGAACCTCGGTCCCCGTCGGGGCCGAGAAGTCGGCGCCGGCGTGCAGGCGCATGACGTGGAAGATCGGGTGGAGGCGGTAGCCGAACGGCGAGGACACGGTGAACGTGCCGCGCGCCAGCGGGAAGTAAACGATGGTGGATGTGTCGGCCGCGGCGGCCTGGCGTTCGCCCGAGGCACCCGCCTGGTCAGCGACCGCGCACTGGCCGATCGCCTCTTGGAGCTTGGCCTTCGTCACGGCGGCGGGTTCGGCCTTCAGCGGGTCACCCTCGGTGTCGGAGGACGCCTGGGACATGTCGACCCACGAGGCCTGCGTCGCGACGACGATCGCGCGCGAGGGAACGTTGGTTGCGGTGCCCGGGGCGACGAAGCCGGACAGCGGCAGGGCCACCGTCGCGACACCAAGAACACCGAGCAGGGAGAGCTTCGAGACCATCCGGGTCGGGCGCTTGCCGGTGCGATCCTCCTCGCGCCAAGCCCGCTTACCAGGACGTTCAGTCTCGTCAACCATGAAACCGCCTCATCAGAACTTACGAAGGAATGGCGCTGTCGCCATCACCCAAGATAACAAACCCGTAACGATATGGACACGACTTGACGAACATCACGTTCGGGGCATGGCGTCGCGGACTTCGCCCACCAGCTCCTCGAGGATGTCCTCGAGGAAAATGACCCCGACGACACGGCCGCCGTCGACCACTTTGGCCAGGTGGACGCAGGATTTCTGCATAACCGCGAGCGCCTCCTCGACCTCCTGATCGGGGCGGGTCACGGGCAGCGAGCGGATGCGCCACGCGGGGATCGGCTGGTCGCGTTCGCCCTTCGCCGAGGCGTAGAGGACGTCCTTGAGGTGGAGGTAACCGACCAGCTCGCCTTGGTCGTCGACGACAAGAAACCGCGAGAATCCGGTCTTTGCGACCGCCTGCTCGACGTCGGCGGGGGTGCAGGTGGTCGGCAGGCAGACCAGCTGGTCGAGGGCGACCATGGCGTCCGCCACATTCTCTTCCGAAAACTCCAACGACCCGGACAAAAGTCCCAAATCGTCGTCGAGGGCGCCGGCCTCGGCCGACCGCTCGACGATCGCCTGAACCTCGTCGACGGTGAAGGTCGCCGCCACTTCGTCTTGCGGGGTGCGGCCCGTGAGCCGGACGCACCAGTTCGCGAAATCGTTGAGACCGTTGACGATGAGCCGGACCGAGCGGGCGATCCGCACGAGGATCGGCGCGAGGGTGAGGACGACCGGCACGGGCATCGACACCGTGAGGTTTTTCGGCACCATCTCGCCAAAGAGGATGTGGCAGAAGACGACGATGACGAGGGCGAGGAGGAAGGCGATCGGGTGGGCGACGCCCTCGGGCGCCCCGACGGCGTCAAGCGGCGCTTTGAGGATGCTGGCGAGCGCGGGCTCGGCGACCGCGCCCAGCCCGGTTGATGCCAGCGTGATGCCCAGCTGGGTGACGGCGAGCATGAGCGAGACGTGTTCGAGGGCCCACTGGGCGGCCTCGGCGCCGCGGCGGCCTTGCTCGACGAGGGGGTCGATCTGGGCCTTGCGCGACGAGGTCACGCAGAACTCGCCGGCGACGAAGAACGCGTTAACCGCGAGGAGGACGACGGCGATGATGAGGGCGACTCCGTTACTCATCGCGCATCCCTTCCTCGTCCGCCTCGCGCCGACGACCCCGCAGGCGCCCCCGGTCCGACGTCGGCTTACCGTTGTCCCCATCCGTCTCGGGCGGGGTCTCAGGCACGGTGATGCCGACCGCGGCGATCCGGCGCCCCTCCATGCGGCGCACGCTGAGGCGGCAACCGGCGATCTCGGCAGAATCGCCGACCTCGGGCAGGCGGCCCAGCTCGGTCAGCAGCAGCCCGGCGACCGTCTCGTACGGCCCGTCATCAGGCAGGGTGACGCCGGTCAGGCGCGTCACCTCGTCCGGACGCAGCGTCCCGGCGACGTCCCAGCCGCCCTCGTCCATGAGGCGAACGCCCTTGCGGCGCGGGTCGTGCTCGTCGCCGACCTCGCCGACGATCTCTTCGACGACGTCCTCGAGGGTGACGACGCCCGACGTGCCGCCGTATTCATCGACGACCAGCGCCATCTGCAAGCCCTCGTCGCGCAGGCCCACGAGCAGGGGCGCGAGTTCCAGCGTCTCGGGGACCCGCGGCGCGGGCGCGAGTAGTGAAGACGAGACGACGGGGACGTCGGCGCGCTTCTCGAACGGCACGGCGACGGCGCGGCGCAGGTGGACGAGGCCGACGATGTCGTCTGGGTCCTCGCCATAGACGGGGAAGCGCGAGTGCCCCGTCGCCATCGCCAGCTCGATGACGTCGGCCGCCGTCGCGTCGTCGGACAGGGCGACCATGTTGACGCGCGGCTGCATGACGTCGACAGCCGTCAGCTCGGAAAACGCGACCGACCGGATGAAGAGAGTGGCCGTCGTTTCCTCGAGCATCCCCTCCTCGGCCGAGTGCCGGACGATCGCCGCCAGCTCCGACGCCGAGCGCGCCGAGGACAGCTGCTCGACCGGCTCGACCCCCAGCCGCTTGACGATCCAGTTCGCCGTCGCGTTAAGGCAGGTCACCAGGGGCTTAAACAGCCAGGTGAACGCCTGATGGGCGGGCACGACGACGCCGGCAACCCGCAACGGATCCGACAGGGCCAGGTTCTTCGGCACGAGTTCGCCAAACACCATCGAATAGGCGTTGACGAGGATGAGGGCGACGATCACCGCCACCGTCGCCGCGGCGGCCTCGGCCAGGCCCCACCCGGCGAACACGCCGGTCAGCGCGTTCGTCAACGCCACCTGGGTCGTGTAGCCCAGAAGGATCGTCGTCAGCGTGATCCCCACCTGGGCTCCCGACAGCTGCGTCGACAGGTGATCGAGAGCCCCGGCGACCTTCGCCGCACGCCGGTCGCCCTCCACCGCACGCCGCTCGACCTTCATAGGATCGGTGGCCACCAGCGAAAACTCCGCGGCGACGAACAGGCCCGTCCCCACGGTGAGGACGACGCCCACAAGTATTTGTCCCAGCAGGTTAAGCACGCCCACCCGCCCCGGCCAGATGACAAGAACCCCCGATGCGGGGCCCGAGACTGTCGGAAATGTCCATAGTGCCCCCATCATACGGTCCCCTCCCCCGGCACGCCGGACAGGAATGACGGGGTGGACCGATCTCCACTCGACCCGCGGCACGCTGACGTATCGTTTTGGTGAGAGCTTTCCGCACATTCACCCGCTGTTTTTCGGCGAGACGTAGGTGAAGATAGGAAAAAAGTCCTAGGCTAGAGGTCGAGGGTGACCCAGAGATGTGGAGGATGTCATGAGCAACGCCCAGTCCGGTTCCGTCGGCGTCAACGACGACGTCATCGCGGACCTACGCCGCCGATACACCGCCGACCCCATGTCGGTACCGGCCGACTGGCAACGGTACTTCCAGGCGCTCGCGGCGCGCGAGAAGGCACTGGCCCAAATGAATGCGCAACCCAAGTCGCAGCCCGACCCGGGGCAGGCACCTCAGCCCAGGAGTGACGCGTCAGCCACCGACGTCACCCGCTCCGACCTCCCGCCGGCCCCCAAGGCCGCGGCTGCCGAACCGACCTCGCCCTACGCCGCCGCCGAACTGGTGGCCGGCCCGACTCCGGGCAGCACGGAAGAGGAAGACCACGTCATCCGCCTCAAGGGCGCGTCGCGGGCGGTCGCCAAGAACATGGAGGCGTCGCTCGCCATCCCCACGGCCACGTCGGCGCGCGAAATCCCCGCCAAGCTCATGATCGAAAACCGCGCCCTCATCAACTCGCACCTGCGGGCGACCTCGGGCGGCAAGGTGTCGTTCACCCACCTCATCGCCTACGCCATGGTCGAGGCGCTGGTCGAGATGCCCAGCGTCAACGTCCGCTACGAAGAGGTCGACGGCAAGCCCGCGCTGCGCGACTTTGCCCATGTCGGGCTGGGTCTGGCGATCGACGTCCCCCGCAAAGACGGGCAGCGCCAGCTCATGGTCCCCGTCATCCACGACGCCGACCTCTTGACGTTTAGGGGCTTCCTCGACGCGTATGAGGAGCTGGTCCGCAAGGCCCGCACGGGCAAGCTGGGGCCCGAAGACTTCCAGGGCGGCTCGGTCACGCTGACCAACCCCGGCATGATCGGGACGAAGCATTCGGTGCCGCGCCTCATGGTCGGCCAAGGCCTCATCATGGGCGTCGGCACGACCTCGGTGCCGGCCGCCTGGGCGGGCGCCTCCCCCACCGAGCTGGCCCGCAGCGGCATCGGCCCGGTCATGACGATCACGAACACCTACGACCACCGGGTCATCCAGGGTGCGGCGTCGGGCGAGTTCCTCAGCATCATCGAGCAGAAGCTGACGGGCCGCGACGGCTTCTACAAGCGCGTGTTCTCCACCCTTCACGTCCCGTTCGAGCCGTACGAGTGGACGCGTGACGTCACCTACGACCCCGAGCTGGAAAAGGGTAAGCCGGCCCGCATCGCCGAACTCATCCACGCGTTCCGTTCCCGCGGCCACTTGGCCGCCAACACCGACCCGCTGGAATACCGCGTCCGCCGCCACCCCGATTTGACGCTCGGGTCGTACGGGCTCAGCGTGTGGGACCTCGACCGTGTGTTCCCCACCGGCGGCTTCGGCGGGCGCCATTCGATGACGCTGCGCGAGCTCCTCGACCGGCTGCGCACCACCTACAACCGGACGACCGGCATCGAATACATGCACATCCAGGACCCGGTGCAGCGCCGCTGGATGCAGGAACAGATCGAGAAGACCCAGCGGACGATCAGCCTCGACGAGCGCAAACAGATCCTCTCGACCCTCAACCGCGCCGAGGCCTTCGAGACGTTCCTCCAAACCAAGTACGTTGGCCAGAAGCGTTTCTCCCTCGAGGGCGGCGAGTCTCTCATCCCCCTGCTCGACACCGTGCTGCGTTGCGCGCTCAAGGATTCGTGCATCGAGGTGACAATCGGCATGGCCCACCGCGGCCGCCTCAACGTCCTCGCCAACATCGCCGGCAAGACGTACGCCCAGATCTTCTCGGAGTTCGAGGGCAACATGGATCCGCGCGCCCAGCAGGGCTCGGGCGACGTCAAATACCACCTGGGCACCGAGGGCGTATTCAGCCCGGACGAGGGCTCGGGCCTCAAGGTCACCCTGGCCGCTAACCCCTCGCACCTCGAGACGGTCGACGGCGTCCTCGAGGGCCTCACCCGCGCCAAACAGGACCGGATGCCCGACGGCGAAAACGGGATTATCCCGATCCTCATCCACGGCGACGCGGCGTTCGTCGGCCAGGGGGTCGTCTACGAGACGCTCAACATGTCGCAGCTGCGCGGCTACCGCACCGGCGGCACGGTCCACGTCATCGTCAACAACCAGATCGGCTTCACCACCGGCCCGACGTCGGGCCGCTCGACCCGCTACTGCACCGACCTCGCCAAGGGCCTGCAGGTTCCGATCTTCCACGTCAACGGCAACGACCCCGAGGCCTGCTGCCGCGCCGCCGAGCTGGCCTTCACCTACCGTCAGCAGTTCCACAAGGACGTCATCATCGACCTCGTGTGCTACCGCCGCCGCGGCCACAACGAAGGCGACGACCCGTCGATGACCCAGCCGGTCATGTACTCGCTCATCGACAAGCTGCCGACGCCGCGCGAATACTACGTGCGCGACCTCGTCGGTCGTGGCGACATGACGGCCGAGCAGGCCGAAGAGCTGCTCAACGAGTACCACGACGAGCTCGACCAAATCTTCAAGGCGACCCGCGAAGAGGGCTGGTCGCCCGAGCACGCCGAGAACGGCACCGGCCTGGGGACATCGACCCGGTGGGTCAAGCCGTCCTCGCAGCAAGACGGCGAGGGCATGATGATCGGCTGGACCTCCGCGGTTGGCCGCGAAGTCATCGAACGCATCGGCGACGCCCACGAGGCCATCCCCGAGGGCTTCACCCCGCACAAGAAGATGCTCAAGCTCGTCGAAAACCGCCGAAGGATGACCCGGCAGGGCAAGATCGACTGGGGCATGGGCGAGCTGCTGGCCCTGGGGTCGTTGCTCATGGAGGGCACCGGCGTCCGCCTCGGCGGCCAGGACTCGCGCCGCGGCACGTTCGTCCAGCGTCACGCCGTGTTCCACGACGCGACGAGCGGACGCGAATGGACGCCGCTGAACTTCCTCACGGAAGACCAGGCCAACCTGCGGATTTTCGACTCGCCGCTGTCCGAATACGCGGCGCTGGGCTTCGAATACGGCTATTCGGTCGAGTCGCCCGACTGCCTGGTCGCCTGGGAGGGCCAGTTCGGCGACTTCGCCAACACGGCCCAGGCGGTCATCGACGAGTACGTCTCGTCGGCCGAGCAGAAGTGGGGACAGCGCTCCAGCCTCGTCATGCTGCTGCCCCACGGCTACGAGGGCCAGGGTCCCGACCACTCGTCCGCCCGCATCGAGCGTTACCTCACGCTAGCGGCCGAGGACAACATGCGGATCTGCCAGCCGTCGACGCCGGCGAACCACTTCCACCTGCTGCGTCAGCAGGCGTACGAGCGGCCACGGAAGCCCCTGATCGTTTTCACGCCGAAGCAGCTGCTGCGCCTATCCGCGGCCACGTCCGACGTCGAGGAGTTCACGTCTGGCCGGTTCCAGCCCGTCATCGACGAGGTCAACGAGGCCGTCGACCCGCAGCGTGTCCGTCGCGTCCTCCTCACGTCGGGACGTGTCTACTACGACCTGCTCAAGCACCGCGACAAGATCGGCGACAACTCGGTCGCTATCGTGCGGCTCGAACAGTACTACCCGCTGCCCGTCGACCAGCTGCGCTCCACGCTCGAGCGCTACGGGGACACCGAGCTGCGCTGGGTCCAGGACGAGCCGGCCAACCAGGGCGCCGCGCCGTTCCTCACTATCTATATGCCGAGGGAGTTCACGGCCAACCAACCGCTCCATGTCGTTTCGCGTCCCGCGGCAGCATCGCCCGCGGCGGGTAATATGCAACTACATAAGCGGCAGAACGCCACCTTGATCGAGGAGGCCTTTGCCTAGAATCACCAGCGACAAAGGGGACAGCGTGAGCGAGCAGCGCATCATCGTGTGCGGCGACGAACTGGTGGCCGGCACCGGAGATCCGCGCCGACTCGGATGGGTCGGACGCGTGATGAACCGTACCCCGTTCGCCGCTGACCAGCACGTGCTGCCCCTGGCGGTCCCCGGCGAGACGACGCAGGGCCTGGCCCAGCGGTTCTCGACCGAGGTCGTCCCGCGCCTCGGGCGTCGCGTCGACAACCGCCTGGTCATCGGCGTGGGCACGGGTGACGCCCGCGTGCGCGGCATGTCGACGGCGAGGACGCGCTTGGCGATCGCCAACGTCCTCGACCAGGCGATCGGGTACCAGATGGGCTGCTTCGTCATCGGGCCGCCGCCGCTGCCCGGCGCCGACGAGTCGCAGGTCGCCAACCTCTCGCGCGCGGCCAGCGAAGTGTGTGCCCGCCGCAAGATCCCCTACGTCGACGCGTTCACGCCGCTGCGCTCGCACGACCAGTGGCTCAACGACCTCGCCGCGAACAACGGGATGCCGGGGCAGGCCGGATATGGCCTGTTGGCGTGGCTAGTCCTCCACCGCGGCTGGGTGCAATGGCTGCTGGGCGAGGACGCCAGCCCCACCGAGGACCAACTGGCCTAGTGCACCACCAGCCCCGCGACTACAGCCGGGGATCGGAACGATTCGCCGGGGTGCCGACGTAGGTCAGCGCCTGGGCATGTAACAGGCCGTTCGTCGCCAGGGCGTTGCCGCCCCACGGGCCCTCCCGCCCGTCCAGCGAGGTGAACCTCCCGCCGGCCTCTTCGACGATCGGGACGAGGGCGGCCATGTCGTGCAGTGCCAGCTCGGGCTCGCACGTGATGTCGACGCTGCCCTCGGCCAACAGCATGTACGACCAGAAATCCCCGAACGCCCGCGAGCGCCACGCGTCGAGCGTCATGCGCACCATGGGGTCGAGGAGGTCGCGGTCGTGCCAGCCCGACAGGGACGAATACGACACCGAGGCGTCGGAGATCTTGTCGACCTGGGACACGTGGATCGGCGTGGGGTGGTGGCCATTGAAGGACGTGTATGCGCCCGCGCCCGCGCTGGCCCACCAGCGCCTGGCGAGCGCGGGGGCGCTGACACAGCCGACGACGACGTGGCCGTCGACCACCAGCGCGATGAGGGTGGCCCACACGGGGACGCCACGAACGAAGTTCTTCGTCCCGTCAATCGGGTCGATGATCCAGGCCCGGTCGGCGTCGATGACCCCGCCGCGTTCCTCCCCGACGATCGCGTCGTCGGGACGCACGGCGGCAAGCTCGTGGCGGATCGCGTCCTCGCTGGCCCGGTCGGCGTCGGTCACCGGCGTCATGTCGGCCTTCGACTCGACACGGAGGTCGAGGGCGCCATAGCGCGGATAGGTGACGGCGTCGGCAATGTCGGCCAGACGGAGGGCAAGGGCAAGATCAGCGGCCCAGGGTCCCTGGGAGTCCGAGCGAGTCGTGTCGCTGGGCGACGTCATCGTTTTCACCACGCTTTCCTATGTGTCTTGGCTTTACCCTAGCGCCGTTTGTGCCGTCTCGACACCGAAACTAGCGGGCGGTCTCCCACGGCTGGGGCGCGAGGGTCTTGACGACGAGGAGTCGGCGGAACGAGTCGAGGCGGGCCCGACGCAGGGGGTCGCTGCCGGCCCACTCGGGCAGGTGACAGTCGGGGGCGTCCTCGAGGTGGGTGCAGCGTCTGGGGCACTGCTCGGCGGCCTCGGCAAGGTCGGAAAATGCGGCGAGCAGGCTGTCGGCCGAGACGTGGGCCAGCCCGAACGAGCGGATGCCCGGCGTGTCGATGAGCCATCCGCCGCCGGGGATCTCGAGGGCCCTGGCGTCGGTCGACGTGTGGCGGCCGCGCCCGGTCACCTGGTTGACGTCGCCGGTGCGCCGGTCGGCCGTGGGAATGAGGGCGTTCATCAGGGTGGACTTGCCGACCCCCGAATGCCCGACGAGGACGCTCGTGTGGCCGACAAGGGCATCGGCCAGCGGGTCGAGGCCACTCCACGATTCGCCGTCCCACGCCGTGACGTAGGCCGGTAGGTCGAGGCCGGCGAATTGGCCGAGCAGCGGGTCGGCCGAGACGAGGTCGGCTTTCGTCGCCACGAGTATCGGCGTGATCCCGCCGGCGTAGGCGGCGACCAGGCAGCGGTCGACCATGCGGGGCCGCGGCGGCGGGTCGGCGCACGCCGTGACGATGACGAGGATGTCGACGTTCGCCACCATCGGCTTTTCGCGGCCCGACGGCGTGTCCTCGGCCGAGCGCGTGAGGACGCTCGTGCGCTCGGTGACGGCGACGAGGCGCGCCAGTGTGTCCGGGCGCCCGCTGAGGTCGCCGACCACGTGGACACGATCCCCCACGAGGACGCCGTGGCGACCCAGCTCGCGGGCCTTGACCGCCCTCACCGTCGTGTCGTCCAGGCGCACGGTGTAGCGACCGCGGTCGATCGCCGTCACCATGCCGATCGGCGTCGCCGAATAGTCGACGCGATCCTTTGATCGAGGCCTGGACTTCTTGCCCTTGTGGCCGCGCCTCACGCGGACCCTGGGGTCGTCAGTGCCGATGTCGCGCCGGTTCACAGCCGGGAGTTCCCCGTGGCCACCATCTGTTCCCACAGCGTCGGGAACGTGGGGAACGTCTTGTCGACCGCATCCATCCCGACGACGGTGACGCCGGGCGTCACCAGCCCGACGATCGCACCAAACATCGCCATGCGGTGGTCGCCGAAGCTGTCAAGCTGGGCGCCATGCGCGGGCGCCGGAGACACCGTCAGCGCGCCCCGCGTGACCTTCGCGCCCACGCCGATCCGGGTGAGCGAGTCCTCGAGTGCGGCCAGGCGGTCGGTCTCGTGGCCGCGCAGGTGGGCGATGCCGCTGAGCGTCGACGGCGACACGGCGAACGCCGCGAGCGCCGCGACCGTGGGGACGAGCTCGCCGAGCGCATACATGTGGAGGGACACCGGCGAGATCGGGCCCATGTACTGGGAGATGATGCCGCCCTCGTCGTCGCAGTTCACGCGGCCACCCATGGCCGTGAGGAGGCCGCGCCAGTGATCGCCCGGCTGGCTGGTGTGGCTGGGCCAGTTCGTCATCCGCACCTGGCCGCCGGCCAGCAGCGGGGCCGCAAGGAACGGGCCGGCGTTCGTCAGGTCCGGGTCGATGGTGACCGTTTCGCCCGTGATCGGTCCCGGCTCGATGACCCACGCGCACGGTTCCTCGGCGCCCTTCATCACCGTCATCTCGGCGACGCGGCAGGCGACGCCGCGCGACTGGACGGCGTCCCACGTCATTCTCACGTGGGGAATCGACGGGAGGGAGCCGACCGAGTGGATCTCGAGGCCCCGCTCGCACCGCGGCGCGACGAGAATGAGGGCCGAAAGAAATTGCGAGGACTCCGACGAGTCGATCTCGACGCGGCCGCCCTCGAGGCCGCCCTGGCCGTGGACGACGAACGGAAGGAAACCCGCCTGCCCCTCGTAGGTGATCTGTGCGCCGAGCGAGCTCAAGGCATCGAGGAGGCCCGCCATCGGGCGCTTGCGGGCGGCGGGGTCGCCGTCGAAACGGACGTCGCCCGAAACCAGCGTGGCGACGGGCGCCATGAACCGCATGACCGTGCCGGCCAGGCCGCACTGGACCGTGTCGGTGGGGGCGATCAACTGGGCGGGCGGCGTGACCGTACACGTGTCGCCCTCCCACGAAACCTGGGCACCAAACTGGCGCAACGCATCGACCATCAGCTGGCTGTCGCGGCTGTTAAGCGCGCCCCGGATGACCGTCGGCGCGTCGGCCAGCAACGCGAGGGCGAGGGCGCGCGACGTCTCGGATTTGGAGCCCGGAATCGACACGACGGCGTCAAGGGGCCCCGCGGCGACCGGGGCCGCCCAGGTCTGGTCAGTCATCCTGACCCTCCCCCAGCGACAAACCCTTCAGCGGCAAGCGCGGCCGCGATTCGCCCGCGAACGCGTGGATCACCAGCCACGCCGTGATGAGGGCGCGACGCCCCAGCGGCTTACCCGTATGGGGCTCTCTCGGCGGATACCGCACGAGCGCGACCGGGACCGACACCGCCGCAAGCCCGAGGGCGGACGTCCGTGGCATCTTGCCGAAAGCGAGGCCACTGGCAAGGATCGTCGTCGCGATCCCGGCGCCACGCACCCACACCCGCTGGTCCGCCGGCGGCAGCGGCGGAATCCCCCACCGCTCCCACGTCTGCTGGGCGGTCTGGAACTCGTAGAGATAGTCGTCGGGATTGAGCGCAGCGTCCAACCCGTCGTTGGCAAAGATACCGGCAAGAAGAAGTCGTGAAGCGGTGCGCAAAATGGCCATAGCCCCTATTGTGACGCACGAAACGGCACTTCGCTACAACTTGACGGGGGCGTCGGGGAATACGCCCAGCCGCAAGCGCGTTAGCCCTGTCGTGACCACCTCCACGCTTACCGCGCCCCGGCGCTCTCACGCCGCTAGGTTGGGAAAGGTGTCCACACCCACACCCGTAGCGCCACCGGAATCCGACGAGGCGCGACACGCCCGTTTCGAGGCCGACGCCCTGCCCTACCTCGACCAGCTGTACGGAGCCGCGTTGCGGATGACCCGCAACCCCTCCGACGCCGAAGACCTGGTCCAGGACACGTTCGCCAAGGCCTACCAGCGGTTCGACCAGTTCGAGCCCGGCACCAACCTCAAAGCGTGGCTGTATCGGATCCTCCAAAACACGTTCATCACCCAGTACCGGCGCCAGCAGCGGCGCCCTCAAGAGGCGTATTCGGCGGGCGCGGAGGAATGGGAAGAGGCCAGGGCGGCCTCGCACAGCGCGAAGGGACTGCCGTCGGCCGAGGCCGAGGCCCTCGACCGCTTGCCGAACGCGACAATCCAGCGGGCGTTCGACAGCCTCGACGAGGACTTCCGGATGGTCGTCTACCTGGCCGACGTCGAAGGCTTCAGCTACAAGGAGATCGCACAGATCATGGATACGCCGGTGGGCACCGTCATGTCCCGGCTGTATCGCGGACGCAAGGCGCTGCGCCGCCAACTGGCGGACTACGCAGCCGAGATGGGGATCGGGGTAACCAACAATGACCAGCACAAATGAACCGATGTGCCCGTGTGGGTGCGGCAAAACCGTGTCCCAGTGCCGCTGCCACGCCAACGATCCCTCCCCCACGTCTGGCGCTCCGGGGAGGGCCGCCTGCGGGTGCGCCCTCACCCCCGAGGACGTCTACGCGTGGGTCGACGCCCGAGGCGGCTCCTGCGACGCCCCGGCTGACGCCCTCGCGCCGCAGCAGGCTCACCTGGTCACGTCCGGCCACCTGGCCGACCTGCGCGCCCACCTCGCGGAATGCCCCAGCTGCCGCCAGCAGGTGGCCAGCGAGGAACACCTGCGCGTCGAGGTGGCGCGCGCGTGCGCCTGCGAGGCCCCGGACACCCTCGCCGTCCAGGTGCGTCGCCGCCTCAGCGTGACACGGATCGAATGGACGAGCTAGCGGCCTGGGAGTCGGGTAGGCCACCTGGGTGAGCCCGGGCCCCAAGTTGTGTAGTATCGACGAGGAATATGACCAGCGACTAGGGAGTGAGGTCGACGATGAGCAAGCGTGGCCGCAAGCGCAAGACGCGCCGCACCGGCGCTGCCAACCACGGCAAGCGTCCCAACTGCTAACACAGTTGAGCGAGCGGACGGACCGGCAGGCCCGTCCGCTTTTTCTTACCCTTCCGCAGGTCGTAGGCCCTTTTCGCGCACGTTGCGCCACAGGTGGGCCAGCGCCGAAGCGTCGGTGACCGTGCCCGCCTCATCCTCCACGATCGGGGTCGGCCCCAGGTCGACACCGGCCACGCCGGCCGTGATCGCCTGTGCCGCGACGACGAGACCCAGGTCGCCACGAACGGTGACGACGAGCGGTAACGCCTGCTTCGTCGACGTGTAATCGGTCACGAACTGGGCGACCTGCCGGGCGTCCTCGCCAGTCTCGGCGCTGGCAGTAACGCGGAGGACGTCGACCCCCGCCTCGCTCAGCAACTGGGTGAGGGCCGCGGCAGAGGTGTCCTCTCCCTGGATATCGGCGAGGGCCATCGTCCGCACGACGCGGGTGCCCCACCGGTGCGCGAGGTCCGCCAGCTCGGCGTGCAACCGATGCTCTGGGGCGATGTCGACGGCTGCGAAACGCTGACGCAGCAGCCGATCGCACAGGTCGAAGTAGCGCGCCGGCTTGACGACGATCGTCCCCTCGGCATCCGTCATCGCGGCCTGGAGGATGACGGGACGCGAGCCCGCAAGCGCCTTCACACGCGAGGCCATGTCGCCGATCTGCGACACCGGCGCGTCCGACGGCAGGGCGTCAACGCTCCACTGGAGGACGTCAACCGCCGGATCGAGCCACCCTTCCTGGTCCGTCATCGCAGCATCGTCGCAGGTCGCGGGCGAGTATGTGGCGATGATCGCGGGAGAATGTCCCCCGATCGGCGTCGGGAAAGCGGGAAAGGCCATGCGTCCTCCTTGGTCGTCATCCCCATGCTACGACAGCCTACTGGGCACGCCGCGGCACAAAGTGACAGTGGTGCATTCTAGGGTGGCAGACATGAAGATTCTCCACACGTCCGACTGGCACCTGGGCCGCACCCTGCACGGCGCCAGCCTGGAAGATGCCCACCGGCAGTTCCTCGACCTCCTCGTCGACACCGTCGTCGCCGAGGGCGTCGGTGCGGTGCTCATCAGCGGCGACCTGTTCGACCGAGCGGTCCCGTCAGTCACGTCGCTGCGGCTGGCGCGGGACGCCCTCACACGGCTGGCGGGTCACGCCCGAGTCATCGTCACGCCGGGCAACCACGACTCGGGCGACCGGCTGGGGCTTACTGATCCGTTCCTCAACGACCGGTTGATCATCCGGTCCCAGCCCACGGACGCCGACCGGCCGATCGACCTTATCGAGGAGGGACGCGCGGTTGCCCGCGTCTATCCGCTGCCCTATCTGGACCCCGACATGACCCGGACGGTCCTCGTCGACGAAGCCGGCGACATCGCACAGGGCGCGGACGCGACGCACCAGCTGGCCCGCTCACACCAGGCCGTCGTCGCGGCGGCCGCCCGGCGCATCCGCCGCCACCTGGCCGACCATCCGGTGCCCGACGGGGCGCGGGTCATCATCATGGCGCACGCGTTCCTCACGGGCGGCGAGGCCAGCGATTCGGAACGCCCGATCGAGGTCGGCGGCGTCGACAACGCCGCGGCGAGCACCCTCACTACGCTCGACGGAGGCGGTGCGGGCCTCGTCGACTACGTGGCCGCGGGGCATCTTCACCGTCCCCAGGCGATCGCCGACGCCGACGCGATCGTTCGGTATTCCGGCTCGCCGGTGGCGTTCTCGTTCTCGGAGGCGAACGACGCCAAGTCGATGGTGCTCCTCGACACGGCCGCGCCCGACCTCGGGATCCGGCTCATCCCCGTGCCGGCGTGGCGGCGACTCGAACGAATCAGCGCGACGCTCGACCAGATCGAGGCCGGGCAGTTTTCCCAGGCCAGCGACGCGTGGTGCGAAGTCTCGATCACGGACGACCACCGTCCCGACCAGCTCATTGCTCGGGTCCGGCGCGTCCTCCCCTATGCCCTCGTCATCCATCACCGACCCGCCAACCCGGTGTCGGTGTGGCGGCCAAGCGTCAGCCCCACAGAGTCGGCCACGCCGGTCGAGCAGGCGTGGGAATTCGCGGCGACCGTCGGCAACCGGCCCCTCACCGATGCCGAAAAGGCCGTGTGGCAGTCCGTTTTCGAAGAGGTAGGCAAGTAAATCATGCGCATCCATTCCGTGTCCTTCCAGGCCTTCGGGCCGTTCCCCGGCCACCACACCGTCGACATTGACGCGTTAGGAACGGGCGGGCTGTTCCTCATCGAGGGGCCCACGGGGTCGGGCAAGTCGATGATTCTCGACGCCATCTTCTATGGCCTCTACGGGAAAGTCGCGGGACTCGAGGCCGACGAGGGGCGGTTGCGTTCCCAATACGCGCCGCCCACAACGGCCACCTTCGTCGAGGTCATCTTCTCCACGGCCCACGGCGTCTACAAGGTCCGCCGCTCGCCCCGCTACCTGCGCCCCAAGCAACGCGGACAGGGCGTGACCGAGCAGAAATCCCAGGCCTCCCTGTGGCGCTTGTCCGCACCCGACGATCGCTCCGGCGAGCCTCTGGCGACGAAAGAACGCGAGGTCGGCATCGAGCTGGGCCGCATTCTCCCGCTGAGCAGCGACCAGTTCCGCCAGACCGTCATCCTGCCGCAGGGGGCGTTTGCCCAGTTCCTCCACGACAAGTCGGCCGATCGCGCGCTGCTGCTCCAGCGGGTCTTCGGAACCGAGATCTTCGCCCGCGCCCAACTGAATCTCCATGAGCGGGCAAAGGACGCCAACGGGCAACGCAAAGCGCTGACCGAGAGCGTGCGCGCCCAGGCCGAACACATTGCCCATCAGTGCGAAACGTTCGGGATCGCGGGCGCCTCGGCTATCCTCTCCGAGGCCGCCGAGGGCGGCGACGTCGCCGATCTGCCTGACGCCCTCGATCCGTTCGTCGACCGGCTGGCCGCCGAGCACGCGGTCCTCGCCGAGCGTTCACAGGCGGCTCAGGCGTCCAGCCGCGAGGCCGCGGCCACGTTAGCGCAGGTCACGCGCTTGGCCGACCTCCAGCGGCGAGGTATCGAACTGCGCAACCGGCAGGCCCAGCTGGCGCAGCAGGCCGGCCGGATCGACGCGTTGCGCGATGCCCTCACGCGGTCGCAACAGGCCCAGCCGCTCGCCCAGGCGTGGGCCGCCGCCGACCGGTCCCGCCAGGCGGCCGACCAGGCCCACCGCGACGCCACGCGGGCGCGCGACGGGCTGGCCACCCTCGACCCCGCAGGGTTGGAGGCCGAGGTCGCCCAGGCCCTCGCCTCCGACGCCACCCCGGGCTACGGCCTCCTGGCCGACGCCGCACTGACCCGCAAACAGACCCTCGTCGAGGCCGCCGAACGACAGGCACAAGAACGCCAGGCGCTGGCGACGTTAGCCCAGGTCACGGCACAGACCGAGCAGGTAGCTCAGCAGATCGAGCAGGCCCGCAAGGGCGCGGCGCGGCTGCCCGCCAAGATTGCCATGCTCACCGCGCGCGCCGACCAGGCGCGCAAGGCCCAGGCCGACCGCGCCGAGCTGGCTCAGCAGATCGCGGCATCCCATCGGCTGCTCGACGCGGCCGCGGCGTGGGAGCGCGACAAGGACGCACTCCAGGCCGCGGCTGCCGAGGTCGGCCGCACGCGACGCGTCGCCGACGCGCGGCTGCAGGAGTACGACGAGGTCCACGGGCGGTGGCGGGCCCAGGCGTCCGCCGACCTGGCAGGCGAGCTGGAGCAGGGGCAGGCATGTCCGGTGTGCGGGTCGATCGAGCATCCGCAGCCGGCCCAGCCGGCCGCCGGGGGCGCGACGTTTGCCGAGGTCCAGGCGGCAATGGCGGCGGTCGAGAAGGCGCAGGCAGCGTTCGAGGCCGCACAGAACGCCCACGTGCAGGCGGGCGCCACCCTCGAGGCCGACACCGGCCGATTGGAGGGGCACGGCCCGGCCGAGATCCGCGCGATGCACGAGCAGTTGCTTGCCCGCGACACCGAACTCGAGGTCCAGGCGTCGGACGAGCACGCGGCCACGACTCAGCTCGAGCAGGCCCACGAAGCCGAGAAGGCCTTCGCCGAGCAGCAGTCCCAGCTGGCCCAGCAGTATTCGGCGCTGCAGGCGCGAATCGTCGAGCTGACGAAGCAGAAAGACGACCTCGCCGCCCGCAACGCGGCATTCACCGGCGACCTCGCCGCGCAGTCGCTGGCCTGCGGCACCCTCGCCGAGCAGGCGCGACGCGTCGCCGACCTGCTGCAGGCCGCGCAGCGTGCGGCCCAGGAGGCCACGCGAGACTCCGCCGAGGCCCAGCGGATGGTCGAGTCGTCGCCGTTCACCGACCGGGCCGCGGCAGAAGCCGCCTCCCTCACTCCCGACCAGGTGCGCGACCATCAGCGGCAGATCCGGGACTTCGACGACCAGCGCGCGGCCTGCGCAGACGGGCTGCGCGACCCCGCGGTCCGCGCGGCCTGGGGCCGGGTCCTCCCGCTCAAAGACGCATGGACGGCCACGCGGAAACGTCTCGACCTCACGGCACAGACTCTGCGCGACGCGGCGGCCGAAAAGAAGAGCCAGAAAGAGACCGCGGCGGAGTCCGTGGCCGAGCTGCGCCAGGCAATCCGCCGGCGGGCCGCCGCGATCGCCGACACCGAAGCGCTCACCCGTATGGACGAGCTGGCAAGCGGCGGATCCGGGAACCTCCACCACACCCCGCTGGCCACCTGGGTGCTGCTGTCACGCCTGGACGACGTCCTCGCCGTCGCCAACCCCATGCTGTCGGACATCACATCGGGCCGCTACGAGCTGGTCCAACGCCCCCTTGACCAGGCAAAAAAGGCCACGCAGACCCTGGCCATCGACGTCATCGACCACCAGGAGGACGGCGACCAGGTGCGCCCCAACGCCACTCTCTCGGGCGGCGAAACCTTCTATTGCTCCCTGGCGTTGGCCCTCGCCCTCACCGAAATCGTTACGGCCGAGGCCGGCGGCGTCGAAATCGGCACGATGTTCATCGACGAGGGCTTCGGGACGTTGGACTCCGAGACGCTGGAACGCGTGCTGGCCCAGCTGCGCCGCTCCAGTGGCGACGAACGCAGCGTGGGGATCATCAGCCACATCGACGCGGTCAGCCAGCACATCAACGACCGCATCGAGGTGCGGCGGATCCCCGGCACCCAACGCTCGACGCTGTCGGTGCGGGTGTGACTCGTCACCGACCGTGAGGCCTGGTGGCGCCGGGTTTACTCGGCGTCTTCCAGGATCTCGCGGACCATCGCCAGCTCGGTGACGTCGTACCACAGGAGGGCGGCCTGGCCCAGCTCGTCCTCGTCGTCCTCGTCGGCGAGCGCCTGCGCCACCAGGGGCCAGGTCTCTTCCTCGTCGATGTGGATCGAGCAGACGTCGTCGAGACCGACGGGTCCCTCCAGCGCCACCTGGCCAGGTGCGGTGCCCGCGGGTTTGACATCGTCGACGTCGGCGGCCACGACGATCCGGCAGGTCGGCGACATGTCGGGGTACAGGCCGATGCACGACCGCGCGGCGGAGTCCATCGCGGCGGCCTCGTAGTCCTCGGTCCCCCAGTGCTCGTTGCCGACGCTGGCTTCCAGCGAGTCGGTGACGGCCCAGGCGACGTCGGGGAAGAACGTATCGGAGCGAATGTCAGCGGGGCTGAGGGGCAGATAGACGCGCATGGTTCCAGCCTAGCGCCCGCGCAGCCGCTGCCATAGCCCCACCCGAGGGGTCACCGAAGCAGCGGGCCCCAACAGCCGGTCGGCGAGCGAGGCGATGTCGCCGCCCACGTCACGATCGGCCAGGGGCCGCCCGGCGAGGACCGCGGCAGCCGCGGCGTCGGCGGCGCGGCGCACGAGGACGCAGTCGGCAACCGTCGCGTAGCGCGACATGAGGTGGCGGACGCCCCGTTCCGCGCCCACTCCCCCGCTCACGCTGTCGACCCGGGTGATGACCACCAGCGGGTCGTCGCCGCCCAGGCTGCGCATGTAGGTGACGACGCGACGCATCCCCAGCGGGTCGCCCGCACCGACGACGACAACCCGATCGGCGGCGTCGATCGCGGCACCCCGCGCATCGTCGCGCCCCGGCCCAAAGTACGCGGCCTGGGGATTGTCGCCCTCGACCGGGCCCGCCGTGTCGATGAGGACGAGGTCGTAGGCCTCACGCGCGACGGCAATCACGCCCTCAAGGCCGCTGCCAGGCACTTCGCGCCAGCGCGATGCGTCGCTGATCCCCGTGAGCACGTCGAAGCCCCACGGCGTCGGCAGGACAAGGTCGCCCAACGCGATGGCGTCAAGCGAGCCGTGGCGCGCCTGGACGGTGGCCGCGGCCACGCCGGACGCCTCGTCGGGCAGGCCCAGCAGGTAGACGAGCGAGGGCGCCACCGTGTCGGCGTCAATCGCGAGGACGCGCAGGCCGCGCCCGGCGGCCTCGCGGGCCAGGGCCAGGCAGATCGTCGAGCGTCCCGGCGCGCCCGCCGGCCCCGCGATCGTCACGGCCAGGTGCGCGCGGCCGGGGTCTGGCACCTGCGGGTCCTGGGTACCGGCGGGCGCGGGGGTCGGGATCGGCTCCGGGGCGGCCGCCGCAGCCGCGGGGTTATGCGGAGGAAGGGACAGGCCCGAGGACGCGGAAGGCTCGGCCGGACGGTCGATGGCCGGATCGGCAGAGGCGGGCGTCAGCTGCGCAGCCACAGCCGGCGCGGCCTCGGCCGGGTGGGGCGGCCCGTCGGTACCAGCGGAAGCCGCCTGCTCGGCGCGTCTGCGGCGCATTTCCGCACGTGAGGGGTAGCGCTTACGCCCGGGGGCCGCCGACGCGGCGGGCGCGGCTCCCTCGGCGGGGCGCGGCTCGGGTACCGCCGCGAGGCCGGGATCCCCGGCCTGGTCGGCGCCAGATTCCGGCTGGTCTAACTGGGTCCCACTGTCTTTCGCGTCCCCCTCGAGGAACGGGTCGGGCGGCAGGAACGCCGCCAATTCGGCGCCGCTCAACCCGCCGATTTCCAACGGACTCGTCGGCACGCCCGGCGCATCCCCCTGCGGGTCCGGCGGCTCGGGCGGCATCGTTGCCTCGGATGGCTCGCCCGATCGCGCCGTCACCTGGTCCTTCGCGTCGCCGGACGCCGCAGGAACCGGGGCCTCCACCGGCATCGTCCGGCCCGTCTGCTGCGCGACGACCGCCGTGGCGATCGCGTCGGCGTCACGGGCCACGTGCCCGGGCTGCCCGGGATCCTCGCCAGGAGCCGCGACGACGATGACGTCGAGGCCCGCCTGGCGGATGTCGTCGCGCGCGGCGGGCCCGACAAGGGCGGCGTCAACCACCGCCAGATCGCCAATTCCCGCGCTGGCCACACCCATCGCCTCGGCGGCATCGGCACAGCGACGGCGCACGTCGGCGATTCCTGCGCCGAGCAGGGTGGTGACGACAGCAACCTCGAGGTCGCCCTCGAGGACCAGGAGGACGTCCGCTCGCTGGGCCATCACCGGGCTCCCGCGACCGCGAGGATCGGGACCTGGCGACCCGCCGCGGACAAGACGTTGTCGATGTCCTCGCCCGGGATTCTCACCTCGATGACCGTGCCCGACGTCGTGACATTCTTTGAGCCGGCCTGGCCGACGTAAACGGCGCCGTGGGTCAGTTGGTTGGGCTTCTCGTCGCCCGTGGCCTGGCCTTCGCGGCCGGGCGCGGCCCACAGGGTCACCGTGTCGCCGCGCGTGACCGACGACGGGATGGGCTGGGCGAGTGTGATGACCAGCGGATTGAGGTCGGCGCCCTCGCCGACGGAGCGTTTCGGCAGCAGCTCACCCTTGGCGACCGAGCGGCTGAGAACAGCCTCCTTCGGCAGGTGCCCCGAGGCCACGTAGGCCCCGGAGTCGTCGAGGCGCGCCGATACGACGGTGAAGTCGCTGGCGTGGACGACGTCGCCGGCGGCGAGGTCGGAGCGGGCGGCGTACATCGCCTGGCCTGCATGGGCGTGGCGGAGGACGACGACGACGGCGATGACGGACAACACGATGAGGAACACTCCCCCAATAAAACGGGGGTCGTAGAAGCTGCGGGATCGAGTGAGGGACATGCTTTCTCCCAGGGGGACGGGGTATACGTCGCCACTCTAGCGCCACCGGACACCCAAGAAGGAGCTCCCGCGCCCATCAACGGGATTTTGGGGGGTTATCCCCATCAGCAGCATTGAAACATGACGATTGACTATCTGTGCGATACTAGAGGCATGGAACAACGCTTTCTGAAGATCGCCGACGTCGCCGAGATCCTCAACATCTCGCCGCAGGGCGTCCGCTCGATGATCACGTCGGGTGAGCTGCCGGCGATCCAGGTGGGCGGCCGCAAAGAGTGGCGGATCGAGGTCAGCAAACTCGAGGAATACATCCAGTCCCGCTATGCCGCGGCCACGGCAGAACAGCAGGCCACAAGGCATCACGCCGCTCGGTAGCCGCCGACGTCACGTGGTTGCAACATAGTCGATCGCACCCCACGGAATCGTCCACACGCCGCCCGGCGCCGCCAGGTCGACGTGATCCTTCCCTACGCGCACCAGGTGCCCGACGCTGACGTCGGAACCCACCACCGCGACCCGCACGGGCTGGCCGTCTCGCGCGATCTCGCGCAACGCGTGCCCCACACCCAGCCGGGCCAAGACGCCCGAGCCCTCGCGCGCCCGGGAGTCCATCCGCACGCCGGCCAGCCGCGCCGTGGGAACGACCCACTGCGCATGCGCCGCCTCGACGACCACAAAACCCGCGCCCACCTGCTCTAACACCCCGCTGATGACGGCCGACGCCAGCGTGTGCAGCGTAACCTGGCCGCCGAGGGCGCCACGCAGCCGATCCTCCAGCGTCACCGCCGCCATTTCGGCCTCAGCGATGTCGAGGGCAGCCCACCGCTGCTCCTCGGCCACCTGGGCCTCCATCTGGGATTCGAGGTCGTGAAACAGTACCGCCCATCGCATGCGGCCATCCTAACAATCACCAACACCATTGACAGCGGAAGAACCATGTGCTGAGATCATAATCAATCATCATCAATCATTATTAATCATCATTGCTGACGATCAAGGGGTGTTAACGATGGACAGACATGAACGCTCACGCGACGCCCAGTCCCGCTTCATCGAGGGCGCGACGTGGGTCCTCGGCCCCGTCGTCGCCGTCGCCGCCCTCGGGTACCTGGTCGGTCCCCACGTCGCCCTCGATCCGCTGGCCGTTCCCGAGCAGCGGATCAGCGACATCGTGGCCAGCGGGTGCGCGCTCGTCGGCGCCGTCCTCGCCGTGTGGGTGATCGCGACGGCCGTCGCGGCGCGGGCCAGCGTCGCCCGGATCCGTTCCGGCCGCACGCCCGCGCCGCTCCTCCAGCGGTCGCTGCGCTGGGGCGCACCGGCTGTCATCCGCGCGATCATGGGGACGACGGCGCTAGCCCTGTTGCCGGTCGTCGCCGCCGCACCGGCCGCGATGGCAGCCACCGAGCCCCCGCCGGCACCCGCGGCCACCGCGCCCTCCGATCTTGCCTGGTCGCCGGCGCCGACCACACCCGCAGCGACGTCGGCGCCGGAGAGAGCGACGCCGGCCAGCGACCTCGGGTGGGGCGCCCACGCCACACCCCAGCAGCCCGCCAGGGACCAGGCGCCCTCGGATCCCCACGCACAGGCGGGCGCGCCCTCGGCGACGGCCACATCCAACGCCGGCGCGACCGCGCACGCAAAGTCCCCGCACCATGCCGCGAAGCCCGGGAAGTCCACGCACCACACGGCGACACACGGGAAGCCCGGGCACCACAAGTCGGCGTCGACACACAAGAAGTCGACCTCGGCCCGCACCACGCAGCCAACCCCGTCGCCAACCACGCACCCCTCGACCTCGCCTCGCCCCACCGCGTCGGCGAGCACCACCGACGCCACGACGCCGACCAGCCCGTCACCCGTCCAGCCTGCTCCCGACAACGAATCCACCGCGGCGCCGACGCACGCTGGCGCCACGCCGTCGCCGTCCCGGGCACAACCCAGCTCCGGCGCAATCGAGGGCTCCGACCTCGGATGGGGCGCCACCTCCAGGCCGCGCGCGGCGTCACCCGCACCCTCACGCACGGCCGCCCACGCCAGCCGGCAGACGACGACGCCGTCAGCCCAGCGCCCCGCCGCGGAACAGGCGCCCGCCCAGAACACCTCCGCCGGCTCGGCGGGCGCGCCCACACCGGCCACCCACGTCGTCGTGCCCGGCGAGTCCCTGTGGTCGATCGCCCAGGCAGCTTTGCCCGACGACGCCACCCCGGCCCAAATCGACCACGCGTGGAGGGCGATCTTCGACGCCAATCACGCCACCATCTCCAATCCCTCTCTTATCCATCCCGGCGCCGAACTGACGCTGCCGCGCCTGTAAAGGAAGGATTCCCCCGATGCCCGCTACTGCGCTTGCCGACCAGCCGCGTCCCGCTCGCCTCCCCCTGCAGTCCACTCGCCCGCGCTGCCGCCCGATCCCCGGCTTCGGCCATGTGCCTGCACTGCCGGGCACGGCTCCCGCGGGTGCGCCGCCAACCTGTCGCCCCACGACGGCGCCCCTGCGCCCCATGCCGCTGCGACTGTGCCCGGTCGACCCGCTGGGTCGCAAGGCCGAAGACCAGCTAACACGCACGGGGTGGCGGATCCATCCGCTCGCCACGCCGCTGCCCCAGCCGCACCCGTGGGCGCACACGATGGTGCGGGTCATCATCGAGGTCCTCGAGGGATACCGCCCGTGCGAGCAGCTGGGTCGCTGGCTGGCCACCGACATTATGGTGGCGATGCGCAAACGCACCGAGCTGACGGCCACCCGCCGGCCACCCGCGCCGCGCCTGCGCACCCGCAGCGTCCGCATTCAGACAGGCCGGGTCACCGCCGACCACGTGAGCTTCGAATGCATCGGCATCGTCGACACGGGCAACCGCTCCAGGGCCGTCGCGTTTCGCGCGGAATCGTATGCGTCGCGGTGGAAGATCACCGCACTCGAGGTCGGCTGAGGATGCGACGCCTCCTCGGCACAAAAAAGGGCCGCGCCCTTCGTCACGAGGACGCCGGGCGCGGCACACACGCAGCAGAGCGCGTCTAGCGCTTCTTGCGCTTCTTCGACTTCTTCGCACGGCGCTGCTCACGGTTGAGCCCGCCGTTCGCGCCGGTGCCGCCGGCGCCCGAACGCCCGAGGACGCGGGAGCGCGACGCCCGACCGGTGTCGCCCATCACCGAGGGCGCGTGCGCCAGGGCCTCGGCCACCGCGCGGTCCTGCGCCTCGGCGGCCGCGTCAGCCTGTGTCTTCTGGGATTGGGCAATGGCCTGCTCCTCGGCCTCCTGCTCGAGGCGGCGCGCCTGGGCAAACTGGTTGGCCACGTTAAAGATGCCGCCGACCGTCTCTTCGCGGACGCGGCCCATCATGCCCTGGAACATGTGGGCGCCCTCGGACGAGTACTCGACCAGCGGGTCTCGCTGGCCCATCGCGCGCAGGCCGATGCCCTCGCGCAGGTAGTCCATCTCGTAGAGGTGCTCCTGCCACAGGCGGTCGACCGTCGCCAGCAGGACGCGGCGCTCCATCTCGGCCACCGGCTCGTCACCCAATTGGGCCTCGGCCAGCGGGTTCGCGTTCATCTGGTCGACCATGCGGTCGTACGCCTGGTTGATGTCGTCCTGCAGCATCGTCTCGACGTCGTCGAGGGTCAGGCCCGTCACGCCGCCGACCGAGTCGATCAGCTGCTGGCGGTCGGCCGTGATCGGGTAGATGCCGCGCAGCGTCGCCCACAGCGACTCGAGGTTCCAGTCCTCCGGGTTGCCCTGGCAGTCGGCGCCGACGATCTCGTGGATCGTCGACTCCAAGTAGGACGGCACCAGCGTGTCGAGGTCGATGTCCTTCTCCAGCACGCTGCGGCGCTGGGCATAGACCAGGTTGCGCTGATCGGTCATGACGTCGTCGTACTTGAGGACGTTCTTACGGGTCTCGAAGTGCAGGGCCTCAACCTGCTGCTGGGCCGAGCGGATCGACTTGGCCACCATCTTGTTTTCCAACGGCATGTCCGGCGGGTAGGCACCCGACTGCATGACGCGCTGGGCGATACCCGACGCGAAACGCATCATCAGCGGATCCTCCATCGACAGGTAGAACCGCGACTCGCCCGGGTCGCCCTGACGTCCAGAACGGCCGCGCAGCTGGTTGTCGATACGCCGTGAATCGTGACGTTCGGTGCCCAACACGTAGAGGCCGCCGAGCTTCGTCACCTCGTCGTGTTCCTCGGCCACCTGGGCCTTTGCGGCCTCCAGCGCCTTCGGGTACTCCTCGCGCCACTGCTCCGGGTTGTCCTCGGGGTTAATCGGGTCCTTCTTGCGGGTGCGCAGCTCGGTTTCCGCAATGTGCTCCGGGTTGCCACCCAGCATGATGTCGGTACCACGACCGGCCATGTTCGTCGCGATCGTCACCTGCCCCTTGCGGCCGGCCTGGAAGACGACCTCGGCTTCGCGGGCGTGCTGCTTCGCGTTGAGGACGTTGTGGGGAATGTGGCGCTTGAGGAGCATCTGCGACAGCTCCTCGGACTTCGCCACGTCGGTGGTACCGACGAGGACGGGCTGGCCCTTTTCGTGGCGCTCCTCGATGTCCTCGACGATGGCCTTGAGCTTGCCCTCGCGCGTCGGGTAGACGAGGTCGGTCTGGTCGATCCGCGCCATCGGACGGTTCGTCGGGATCGGGATGACGCCCAGCTTGAACGTCGACATGAATTCGGCCGCCTCGGTCTCGGCCGTACCGGTCATGCCGGCGAGCTTCTCGTAGTGGCGGAAGTAGTTCTGCAGCGTGATGGTAGCCAGCGTCTGGTTTTCGGCCTTGACCGGCACGTGCTCTTTCGCCTCGATCGCCTGGTGCAGGCCCTCGGAGTAGCGTCGGCCCTCCATCGTGCGGCCCGTGTGCTCGTCGACGATGATGATTTCCTGGTTCCGCACGATGTAGTCGCGGTCGAGCTTGAACAGCTCTTTCGCCTTCAACGCGTTGTTGAGAAAACCGATGCGCGGCGTGTTTTCGGTGCGGTAAAGGTTGTCGAGGTTGAAGTAGTCCTCGACCTTCTCGATACCGGGCTCGAGGATTCCGACCGTCCGCTTCTTCTCGTCGACCTCGTAGTCGACGTCGCGTTCCATGACGGCGACAAGGGCGGCGAATTTGTCGTAGGCCGCGTCGGCCTCGCCCATCGCGGGGCCCGAAATGATGAGCGGCGTCCTCGCCTCGTCAATAAGGATCGAGTCGACCTCGTCGACGATCGCGTAGTGGTGGGGCCGCTGGACCAGGTCTTCGACACGCTGGACCATGTTGTCGCGCAGGTAGTCGAAGCCGAACTCGTTGTTCGTGCCGTACGTGATGTCGGCCTCGTACTGCTTGCGGCGGGTCGCCGGGTCCTGGCCGTTGACGATGCAGCCGACGGTCATTCCGAGGAAGCGGTAAACACGGCCCATCAGCTCGCTCTGGTAGGACGCGAGGTAGTCGTTGACGGTAACGACGTGGACGCCCTTGCCGGTCAACGCGTTGAGGTACGACGGCATGGTCGCCACCAGGGTCTTGCCTTCACCGGTCTTCATTTCGGCGATGTTGCCGCGATGCAGGGCGATCCCGCCGACCACCTGGACGGGATAGGGCTTTTGCCCGAGGACGCGCCATGCGGCCTCGCGGACCGTGGCAAACGCGGGAACGAGGACGTCATCCAACGACGCACCCGCCTCCAGGGCTTCCCTCAGCTCGTCGGTCATCCCCTTGAGCTCGTCGTCGCTCTTTTCCCCGAATTCTTCGTCCAATGCGATGACCTGGTTGGCCAGAGCCTGGAACTGCCGGAGGGTGCGCCCCTCGCCAATCCGGAGAATCTTGTCAAAAACCGCCACGTCTACTCCCGGTTAATCGTCTGGTTCTCCCCCATCCTAAAGCAGACCTCACGCTCGTGTGCAGCCCGGGCCGCGTACGAAAGCCGGCGGCCACATCGTCGTGGCCGCCGGCTGCCCCTCAGGGTCTAGATGTTCGTCGTCGTATCCAGGCGGATCACGCCGTACGTCCATCCGCGACGGTGGTAAACCGCGCAGGGCTGCTTCGTTTCAGAGTCGATGAACAGGAAGAACGGGTGCCCCACCAGCTCCATCTGGTAGAGGGCCTCGCTGACCGTCATCGCCTTCGCTTCATGCAGCTTCTGGCGAACAAGGACGGGAGAGTCGCCCAACTGGACCTCGTCGGCGACACCCAGCTCGCGATCGCGCGGCGTATCCGGATCGAATCCCTGATTGTCCTCGCTGATCGCCGCCGGACGCGCGTCCGCCAGGTCGAGCTTCTCGATGTCGATGTCCGACGCCTCATGCAGCGAACGATCGTTGCGGCGGCGATGTTCCTTCGCACGGTCACGGGCGCGACGCACGCGTTCGTAGAGTTTACCTGCGGCGATGTCGACGGAGGCGTAGCGGTCGGACGACGCCGCCTCGGCACGAATGATGGGTCCCTTGCCGATGACCGTGATCTCGACGCGTTCGGAGACGTCGGCCTGGTGCATGTTCGGTTCGTGGGTGATTTCGACTTCGACGCGCTGAGCCCTGGGATAGAAGTGCTCGATCTTCGCGAGCTTCTCTTCCACGTAGTCGCGGAAATTCGGGTGGATCTCGGCGTTGCGGCCTTTAACGATGATGTCCATTGTTTCCTCCGGGCATAGATAAGGGGGTTGCCCCCGAGCTTGGGGTCGGCCTCAGTAGCCGACCCGTGGATTGAGCTATCGCCTCCTTTTCTCATGGGCACTTATGGGAAGTGCAGTAGCTTTTATTTTAGCCGCGTGTGACCGAGGATACACTGGATTTCGCCCGGCAATATCGTGAGAACCGGGACGCTCGGCCACCGTCAAACTCAGCGCGACCTGCACGTTCGACCCGCCCTCGCGGAGGACCCGGACCGCTTCGGCCACCGTCGCGCCCGTTGTCACCACGTCGTCAACGAGGACGACCTCGCCGGGCAGATCGACGAGGGCGCGCATCGCGCCGGACCGCGCCGCGGCACGCTGGGCGCCGGACCGTCCCGCCTGAGTACGCGCGTTCCATGCGAGACGCAGCGCGTCGACGCAGGCGATCGGGCGGACCCCCGACTCGGCTAGCCCTTTCGCCACGCCGTCGGCGATGAGGTGGGCGACGAGGTGCCGCCGCCACCGCCGCTTCAGCGACGAGGGCGCCGGGACAACCCACCGGGGCCGGTAGCCGCGCTCCGCGAGCGCCCGCCCGGCGATGACGCCGCACTGGGTGAGGACGGGCTGGACATCGCGGCGCCGGTCGTGCTTCGCCGCGAGGACGAATTGGCGGGCGCACCCGGCATAGACCTG
Source organism: uncultured Actinomyces sp. (assembly GCA_900545825.1). GTDB lineage: Bacteria > Actinomycetota > Actinomycetes > Actinomycetales > Actinomycetaceae > Nanchangia. The sequence goes on along the minus strand of URAS01000010.1, from coordinate 14,765 downwards.
GAAGCTCAGGAGGTCACAGCCGGCGGCCGCGACGAGCTCGGGTGGACACCGCGGCGTGGGTGGGACCGCGAACAGGGCGGCACAGTCGGGGCACCACAGCGTGTCCTCCCGCCCGCACCCCGCGCACGTGCGCGGATGGGTGACGTCGCTGATCACCGCCATCAGGGATTCTCCTCGCATGCTCCCCAGCTTGGCAGGGCCAGCGATCCCGGGCGCAGGCCGACCCGGCGCGTTCGGGGACAACCGGACCAAAACGTCCCCTGGGGACACAGGATGCCCCGCGCGCCCCACGCCTCGCAGGGAAAACCTGCTCTACCCGGCGAAATTGACGTCGGCGACGCCGGAATCGACGGGCCGCCACTGCCGACCGACGCGCTCTTGCCGCTGCCTGTCGGTCGTCAGCACCTGGAGCTTCGCCGTCGACCCGCCGGTGACGAGCGTGGCCGACTGGCTGGGCGCCTCGTAGATTTCGTCGAGCCCGTTGACGGGGTGGACGAGAACCTGGGACTGCTGGGCCTTCCCCAGCACGGCGAGCGTCGTCTGGTCCATCCACGAGATGTCGTTGACAGTCGTCAGCGGCTGGGCGACGACTGTGCCGGACGTCAGCGCGGTGGGGACGGCGCCCTCGCGCTCGATGGTGAAGACCTCGACGACGTCACGGTTGCCGATGTGCCGAACGGTCGCCAGCCGGGACCCGTCGGGGTTGACGACGACGCGCGACACGTTCGCGTTGCGGTCCCACGGCGGCGTGAGGGTGACGCGCCCGCCCGACAGGTTGACGATGACGAGCCCGTCGGGCCCGGTCGACAGCCACACGAATCCGTCGATGTCGAGGCATGGCCGGGTGAGTCCCGTCGACTGGAGGAGGCGGCGTTGTTGGTCGCCGCTTTCGAGGAACAGCGCCGTCTGGGTGGAGTTGAGGAGGACGGCGGGGCTGCCCGACAGCGGCCCGGTGGCGGGCCAGCGCGGCTTCACTCCCGCGAGCTGGTCGGCCCCGATGAACGTCTGGACCCGGGAGTCGGTGATCTTGACGACCTCGTCTTGTGCCACGCCGACGAGGTAGTCGAGGTCGTAGTTCGGCGGGTCAGGCAGCTTGTCGGTGCTGACAATCTGACGGCCCGACCGGAGTTCGACGTGGGCAATCCCCCGCACGCCCGCGAGGGTCAACTGGAACTGCCACAGCGCCCGGGTCCGCTGCGTCGAGCCGAGGGCCGCAACCTGCTGGGGCACCGTGACCGACGCTAGCTGCCCGGCGACGTCGACGACGGGCGCCGCGTCGGCCACCGTCGTAGGCAACGCCGACCGCACCGAGTTGGCGACCGCGGCCGACGGGCCGGCGTAGAGCGCCTGGACGAGGCCGTGGACGAGGTCCTTGCGGGCGATCCACCGCGGGTCGGCGACGGGTATCTGCCAGTCGGCCGAATAGAAGTAGACGTCGCGGCGCGCGTAGGCGTTCGAGAACGCGGATTTCGTAAGGACGATGCCGTCGGGGAGCGTCTGGATCCGCCACTGACCGTTTTCGCGGGTCAGACTGTATTCCCAGGTGTCGATGGCAGCGGAGGAGGCCGACCGGCCCAGCTCGTCGACGGCGAGGACGACCAGCAGATGCGAGGTCGTGACGATCGGCGTCGACCCGGTCATTTCGACCTTGAGGCCGTCACCCGGGTCGGAGTCGACGACGATGACCGACTGCTGGGGGTTCCACCGTTTCGCCGTCGCCTTCGTCAAATACTGTCGCGCGACGGCGAACCCGTCGTAGGAGCCGGCCGCGCAGGCGCGCTGGAAGTCCTCGATGAGCTGGCGGGGGCTCGTGCCGCGCCGCGGCCCCGCCGCGTGCTGGGCGAGGGGCTGGCGGGCGCCCAGTTCGGGTTCGGCCGACGTGACGGGCCCCGAGCTGGGCAGCGAGACGCAACCGGCGAGCGTCACCGCGAGCGCGAGGACTACGGCGAGAATCAGGCGTTTCGTCCTCATCGGTGGTCCTCCTCGTCTGGGGCTTCGCGGTGCCGCTTCGTGGCGGGGGTCGGGGCGCCGGGGACGGGCAGGTCGATCGTGGGGTCGCCGGTCGCGGCGGCGTCCTCGTCGTCGCCGAGTGGCTCGGCGTCGCTGTATGCCGCCTCGAAAAGCTCGGAAGCGTCGTCGTCCTCGTCAAGGTCGGCGAGGTCGGCGATCGTCAGGTCGTCCCGGTCGTCGATGTCGTCGATGTCGACCGTCATCTCCTCCTCGAGGACGCCGAGGTCCTGCGAGTCGCTGACCATGCCGATGGTGGTGTCGACGTCGCCGGGGTGGGTCTTGGCCCAGAGGATGCGTGCGGCGAGGATGTCCTGGTCGTAGACGGCGGCGGGGACCTCGTCGATGTCGCGATCGCGGAAGCGCGGGACAAGCATGACGAAGCTCGATCCGACACCCGGGCACGACAGCACGGTGAGGATGCCGCCGTGGAGGTGGGCGTCCTCGGCGGAGATCGCAAGCCCCAGGCCGGTGCCGCCGGTCGTCCGTTTGCGCGAGGGGTCGGCGCGGTAGAAGCGGTCGAACACGTGCGAGGCGACCTCGTCGGTCATGCCGACGCCGAAGTCGCGGACCTTGACGGCGGCAGCTGTTGGCGTCTGGGCGACGGTGATCTCGACGGGCTTGGACTCGGCGAATTCGATGGCGTTGAGCAGCAGGTTGCGGATGACGCGTTCGATGCGGACCCGGTCGACGTCGGCCTCGACACCGCCCTCCGGCGCGATGACGCGGACCTCGACGCCGGCGCGCTCGGCGATCTGGGCATACATGCCGACCACCTGGTTGACGAGGACGACGAGGTCGGTGCGCTCGTGCTCGATGCGGGCCGTGCGGGCGTCGACGCGCGAGATTTCCAGCAGGTCGGCGAGCATCTCCGAGAAGCGTTCGACCTGTTCGCCCATGAGGGCGGCCGGGCGGCGCAGGTTCGGCGGCAGCTCGTCGAGGTTGGCCGTCAAAAAGTCGGCGCCGATCTGGATCGACGCCAGGGGTGTGCGCAGCTCGTGCGACACGTCGGACACGAAACGCTGCTGCAGCGTGGCAAGCTGCCGGTAGTCGGTGATCTGGCGTTGCAGATAGGACGTCATCTCGTTGAATGCCGTCGCCAGCATGGCGAGTTCGTCCTCGCCCTCGACTTCCAATCGGACGTTGAGGTTGCCGCCGGCCACCTTCGTCGCCGCCCGCGCCGCTCGTCTGACGGGCAGCAGTGCGCGATACGACATGATGAGCATGAGGACGCCGACGATGACGAGCATCCCGATGGTGCCGACGACGAGGACCTGGTTGATCATCGTGATCGACCGCTGCTCGGTGGCCAGCGAATAGACGATGAACATGTCGTAGGACCCGACGAACGGCAGCTGAATCGTCGAGCCGACGACGATGCCCGGCATCCGCCCCGACGACGTGGGGATCGTCACCGACTGCCAGTATTCGCCCGGATGCGACTCGACTTTTTCGCGCATCTCTTTCGTGATGACGGGGGTGAGGTCCTCGTCGACCACGGCGTTGATGACGTTCGGCGACGTCGAGTCGGTGTCGCGCAGGAGGAACACGCCGATGCCGCCGGCGCCCGCGGAGGCGTCGCGCTGCTCGAGCATGATCTGGTAGGCGAGGTCCTGGACCTGGTCGACCGACTCGAGCGACGAGCGGTCGAACGCCGACTGGACGGTCTCGATGCGCTGGGACGAGTCGGTGAGGATCTGCTTAAGCCGCTCGTCGAACACGCCGTCGCGCACGTGGGTGGCGACGAAAATCGACAGGATCGTCATCACCGCCGTGACGATAACGAGCATGAGCGCGGTGATCCGAACCGGCAGCGACTGCCGGACGATGCGGAACGGCCCGAAAGCTCTCACGCGCCGGCGCAGCGTTGCGGCGCGCTGGGACACACTCACTGGTCAGGCGCGCTGGCCCGATAGCCGACGCCGCGGACCGTCTTGACGATCTGCGGGTGCTCGGGGTCGACCTCGATCTTGGCGCGCAGCCGCTGGACGTGGACGTTGACCAGGCGGGCGTCCGAGCCGTGCCGGTAGCCCCAGATCTTCTCCAGCAGCTCGTCGCGGGCGAACGCCTTGTGCGGATCCGACGCGAGGGTGACGAGGAGGTCGAACTCCAGCGGTGTCAGCCGGATGAGTTCGCCGTCGCGGCGCACCTCGTGGCCTTTGAGGTCGATCGTCAGCGGCCCGAGGACGATCTCGTCGTCAACTCCCTCGCGCCCACGCAACCGCACGCGGATACGGGCGATCAGTTCCTTGGGCTTAAACGGCTTGGGGATGTAGTCGTCCGCGCCGGCCTCGAGACCCGCGACGACGTCGGCCGTGTCGGACTTGGCCGTCAGCATGACGATGGGGACGTCGGACTCGGCCCGGATCATCTGGCAGATCTCGATGCCCCCGACGCCCGGCAACATGAGGTCGAGGAGGACCAGGTCGGGGCTGACGCTGCGGAATGTCGCCAACGCCTGGGCACCGTCGTAGCAGTAAAACGGCTCGTACCCCTCGGACTCGAGGACGATGCCGATCATCTCGGCCAATGGCCGGTCGTCGTCAACAACAAGAATGCGCGTCATGGTCGTTAGTCTCTCACGTTCCGTCAGGCAATTCGGTGTCGCCACGCACAATGTGCAGCGAGGGTCCAGCGCTGGGCTTCTCCGGCGCTTCGGGGGACTCGCGCCTGCTGGGCTGCCGCTCGGGTTGGCGCGGATGCCGCGAGGCCTGGCGGATCGCCTGGGCCAGCGCGTCGAGGTCGTCCGACGACGGCTCCGGCGCCTCAAAATTCATCTGCAGCCGCACAACCTGCCATCCCCGCGGCGCGGTGAACGACTGGGTGTGTCGGGCACACAGGTCATAGGCGTGGGGCGAGGCCTGCTGGGCCAGCGGCCCGATGACCGCCGTCGCGTCGGCGTAGACGTAGGTGAGCGTCGACACGGCTGGGGCGTAACAGCCCGTCCGGGAGCAGGAACGCATGACACTCATGACCCCAGATTAGGCCGCTGCGGCCTGAGCGCGCCACCGTCTCGCGGTAGGGTAAACGCCGTGACCTACCACCGCACCCACCACTATCGCCCGGACCGTCACGGCCGCGGCATGCGTGGCGTCCTCGTCCCGCCGGGCCTGCCGGGTTTCCGCACGCGCTCGGAACAGTTCGACGAGCTGGCCATCGCCGCCGTCTCGGACATCGCGGTCGAGTGGGAGGCGGTCAACGACATCGAATTCGCGGTCGAGGATGTCCCGCCCTCGGATCCTGCGCCCTGGGAGGACCACGCCGTCGTGTTCGGCCGCTGTTTCCCGGCCGAGCGCGCCCACCATTTGAAGACCCGAATCGTCCTCTATCGCCTGCCGATCCAGGGGCGCTGCCGCACGCGCGACGAGCTGCGCGACACGCTGCGCTGGGTGATCGTCGAAAACGTCGCGAACGCGCTGGCCGTCCCGCCGGACGCCCTCATTCCGCGGCAGTGGGAGCTGGGCCTGTAGGCGGCTAGGGCCACAGGAGGACGCGCGAGGCAGCCGCATCGTCCTGCGCGGCGACGACGGGCAGCCAGGCGACGCCGGCCTCGCGCGCAAGCGCGACGCCCACGGACACGGGTTTCGGCGACGACAGGGTGTAGACGCCGGGCGACAGGCCCAGCTCGCCGGTCGAGTGCGCGGCGATGTCGATGGTGTGCGCGGCGCCGTCGGTTCCCACCAGACGGATCCGGGTGGTCTGGGCCGCATAGCCGATGACCTGGCCTTCCGTGTCGGCGGGGACGATCAGCGTGCCGGCCGTCGTCGGCGCGACCGCCGCCGACCATGCAACGTCGCGGCCCTTGACCGACGTGTCGACGCCCAGCTGGGCACCCAGGTCGGCGTTACCCGAATCGACCGACGTCTCGGCGCCCGGAATCAACGCGGCGCCGACGAGGGCGTGCGACGCGTGGACCCGCACGGCCCGCACCCCGTCGGAGACGCCCGCCAGCGAAATGTCGGAGACCGCCCCGGGCGCGAGGACGGCGTGGGTGGCGCCGGGCAGGGCCTGCGAGCCGGAGCGCGAGACGACCTCGATCGAATAGGTCGCCCGCGTCGACGACGGGTTGACCAGGCGGACCTTGCCGTCGGCGACGTTGGCGGTGGCCAGCGGAATGATGAGCGTGGCCGCCGGCGAGGGCGCCGCGGGGATCGCCTCCCACCCAGTCGGGCTCAGCCCGTCGGTCCCGTACGTTTGGGCGAACGCGACGATGCCCGCGCCGGTCGCGCTGACCCGCCAGGCGAGGCGCGTCTGGCCGACGATGCGCTCCGACAGCGGGACCTGCTGGGACGATCCCGGCTTGACGACGACGGACACCTGGGCCCAGTCGGCCTCGCCGGTCGCCGACCACACGTCGATGGTGACGGTCACCGGGGCGGACGACGGGTTGACGAGCGTGACGACGACGGTGCGCCCCTCGGACGCGTCACCGCCAACAAACCACGTGAGCGTGCGCGGGCCGCGGCACAGCGCCGCCGCCAGGCCGAAGCGCTCGCTGGACCCGTGGGCAGCGACGACGCCGAACGGCTGCGACGCGGCGCCGTCTGCCGGCTCGGCCGTGATGATCGCGCCGGACGCGTCGTCCTGGCTGGCCTGGGCAAGGCCGGGGGCGACCGGCCGCAGTTGCGAGACGCCGGCGCCCGCGAGGCGACCGGCGGGCGCGGTCTTGCCGACCGCCCTCGCGAGGGCCAGGGTTGTCCCGTCGGCCCCGTCGAGGGACGGGCAGGCGGCGCCCTGCGTCGTCGCGGCCGCGTGGCCGACGAGGTGACGCGGGCTAGCGGCCTCAAATTGCGGCGTGGGGATGACCGCGAGGAGGGCGAGGACGAGGATGACCCCCACCGCGGTGATGACGCCGGCGATTCCTTTGACCCAGCGCATCTACAGGACCCTCCGTCGCCTGGTCGGGAACGCCGCGATCGCGGCGAGAACGAAACTGACGAGCGTCATCGCCCGCCACCACGGCCACCACGCCGGCCCGTAGCTGATCGAGAGGTGCCCGGACAAGCCCGCCGGCACGGTGAAGCCCTGGGCCCAGCCGGACGTTGTCGTCGCCGCCAGGCTCTCGCCGTCCAGCGACGCGTGCCAGCCGCGCGCGGCGCGCTCGGCCAGCGTGATCTCGCGTTCGCTCGACGACGCCGCCAGCGTGGTCGAAATTCGCGACGCCCCGGAATCCAGCGGGGTCGCGCCGCGCGAGTCGGCAATCCACGCCCGCCGCGGCTGCTGCCCAGGCGTGAGCACCTCGCGGTCAACGCGCCACGCGATCTCGGAGCCCTGATGCGACACGCGGGTCAGTCCGGACGCGGCGTCGAGCGCCATCGCCAAGTCGTCGTCGGCCGGGCCCTGCGAGCGCAGGACGACCTCGTCGATCGCGTGGTTAGCGAGGGTTTGGGCGATCGAGGTCGAGCCGGCGCGCGTGCCCCGGGCGAGGGCATTGGCGAGGTCTTGGCTGGCGGCCTCGCCGGGCGCAGCCTGCGCGTCGGACACGTCGGTGAGCGAGCGCCCCATCCCCCGCCAGATGTCGACGGCGATCCCGTCGTCGGTGGCGTGGACGACCAGCAGGCGCGACTTCGCGGTGGCGCGTTGCCGCAGCTCGGCGGCGGGTGGGACGCGCGTGTGGCGGACGCTGGCCTCGGGGAATTCCGCGCCCAAGTTCTTCGTGGCCAGGCCGGGCAAAGCGACGGCGCTGGCGACGAGGGCCGCGCCGACGAGGGCGGCGGGCGCGACCGTCCATACGTGTGAACGGTCCCATGTGAGGCCCGCCCACCCGGCGGCCGCCGCAAGCAGGCACCAGCCGCCGAGCGACAGCATGGGGCCGGGCGCGGCCTGGTGCGGCGCCGTCAGCAGGACGAGCCACACGATGACAACGCCCAGCCACGCCGCCCGGGTCGCGAGGACCCGCGAGGGCCGCGCGAGCGCGAGGGCGCCGCCGACGGCCGTCACCGCCGGCAGGCACGCCACGGCGATCAGCCACCACGTCCCGTGGGTGCCGATAACGTCGCTGATCACGGCGATATTGATCGGCGAGCCGAGCGCCAGCGACAGCCGGTCGGGCCCGTCGAAAACCCGCTGCCCGGTGGGCGACGCCCACGCGAACGTCCGCAGGCCCGCGCCGTGCGTGGCGGCGACGATCGACGGCAGCATGAGGAAGATCGAGGGGATCACCGCGGCGCCGGCGCGCAGCGCGTACCGCGGCGTCCTCGCGACAATCGCCCGCGCCACGCCCAGGCCGACCATGACGACCGCGAACAGGGTGCCGACGACCAGGTGCGTCGCGCTCATCCACGGCAGCACGAGGGCGGCCACGCCCGCCCCGCAGGTCGCGGCGCGCGTCCGGGGAACCTGCACGTCACCGTCGGCGCCCAGGTAGATCTCGGGGACGGCGAGACCGCTCATCGCACGAACGCCCCAGACGAGTAACGGCAGGCCAACGTGCGCGGCGACCGTGCCGACGTCGCCGGCCCACAGGCCGATCCACAGGGTCGGCCACAGTGCCCATGCGGTCGCGACGAACGCGCGCATCGGCAGGGACCGCGCCAGCGCGCCGCAACCGATCCACGCGGTGGCGAAGCTGACGATCGGCGTCAGGAGGAAGGCGACCTCGAACCAGGCCGTCGGGGTGACGCCGACCAGTGCAAACGGTGCGTAGCCGAGCGCGAGAAGGACGAGCAGCGGCCGGGCCGGGCCGGGGCTGCCGTCGCCGCCGTTCACCCACGCCGACCACGCCATGTCCCAGAGGTCGCCGCCGCGCAGCGGCAGGGGGGCGAATTCGCCGCCCATAAAGCCCGCCCAGCGCGCGGAAAACGCCCACACCGTCACCGCGGTGACCGCGGCGATCAGCGCGACGAACGTCCACAGCGCGCGCCGCCGGTAGAGCCGCTGGTTCGCCTGGGCGATCGGCTCGAGCGGCGCGGGCGCGAGGGCGTCAGAGCGGATTCTCCGGGCGATCCGTTGGTCTTCCCACACGTCGACGAGGCTGGCTTGGAAGGGTTTCAGCACCGAGCGGGGACGCTGGGCCTGCCGCGCCACCTGCCGCCTCGACGACATGAGGTGGTCGAGGCGGCCAACAATCCGCCACGGGGCGCAGAATTCGGCGAGCGCTGCCGCCGGCTGCTTGGTGAGCAGGCGCCCAATCGCCCGCCCCAGCCCCGCGACGATCATCGTGAGAAGGACGAAGGGCAGCCAGGGGGCGCGCACCGACAGCGCCCACGCATACAGCTCGCTCCAGCGGCGCTGGGCCAGCGAGCGGCCGCGATCGCCCTTGGCGAGGACGCTCAGCGTCGGGTCTCCGGAGCGAATCCAAATGGCCGGGCGCCGCATGTCGACGTGATCGTGGGGCTCGTCGTCGGTGTATTCGATCGGCTCGGGCGGCGCCGCGGACGCACGCGCCAGGTGGATGAGGCGGGCCGGGCTGACGTCCGCCGGGTCCGGGGACCGCCGGGCAACCCGGGCGCCCTCGAAACTGGCGCGGGCGTGGCGCACCCGGGCGTCGGTGGCGACGACGACGCGGTAGCCAGCCAGCCGGGCGCGGCGGCCGAATTCCCAGCCGTCATAGAACGGTCCGAGGTTGCGGTCGAATCCGCCGAGGGCCTTCCACACGCGCCGGTCGACGAGCATACCGGCGGACCCGACGGCGAGGACGTCGCCCGTGCGGTCGTGCTGGCCCTGGTCGACCTCGCCGGGGTCGCACACCTCGAGCCGACGCCCGTGCGCGGTCGCATGGATGCCGACCTCGAGGAGGTGCGAGTCGTCGTCCCACCGGCACTGCTTGGGGCCGGTGATAGCGATCTGTTCGTCGCTGCCCATGACCTCGGTGAGATGCTCCAGGCAGTCGGGGGCGGGCGCGCAGTCGTCGTGAAGGATCCACAGGTAGTCGTCGTCGGGACCCAACGCCTTGACCGCCGCGGTGACGGCGGCACCCAACGTCGGCTGGGCGGCCTCGATGAGGTACACCCCGTCGGTCATCCGCGCGATGACCTCGGGGGTTAAGTGCTCGGGAGAATCGGGGGCCGACACGTCGACGATGGCGGCGCGATGCGGCCGCAACGTCTGGGCGCGCAGTGACGCCACGGCGTGCGGAAGGAATGGCGTGCTCCCCCTGGTGACGATAAACGCGCAGGTGGTCACCGCCGCGGGCCGTTCCCCCACCAGGCTCAGCCCGCCTGCTTCTTCAATCGCCTGCGTTCACGCTCCGAAAGGCCACCCCAGATGCCGAAGCGCTCGTCGTTTTCGAGCGCATACTCCAGGCACTGGTCTTTGACGCCGCACATCTCGCAGACCTGCTTGGCTTCGCGCGTCGACCCGCCCTTTTCAGGGAAAAACGCCTCGGGGTCAGTCTGGGCGCACAGCGCGTGCTCCTGCCACGCCAACAGGCCGTCGCCAGCTTCGGGGAGGGTGTGGTCAAGGGAGGCCAGGTCCAGCGGGCCTTCACCATAGATGTTCCACACAGTCGTTCCCCTCGATCAGCATTCACGGCGTGTGTTTGAATTACACGCGTGTCATCCTATCAAGTCAAGCGGAACGTGATAAGGCATCCTCAGACCATTCTTCGACGCAAGGAGGTTCGACCGTGACTTTCGCCGACCTCGTCACCCAAGTGACGGCGACCGCCGCGCCCCGTTTGACGTTCTACAGTGACGAGGACCGCATCGAACTGGCGGGCCCGACGATTGGTCGGTGGGCCAGCAAAATCAGTGGGTTGCTGCTGGCCGACCTCGGGGTCGAGGCCGGCGCACTCGTCGCCGTGCGTCTGGATTCCCACTGGCGCGCCCTCATGTGGGGCCTCGGGGTTCTGCAGGCCGGCTGCACGTTGGACCTGGGCCGGAGTGCGGATTTTGCCGGCGCGGACGTCGCCGTCGCGACCACAGAAGAGGACCTGGCCGAGGCGACGGAGGCCGGCGTCCTCGACGTCCTCGCCCAGCCGCTGCCGTCGCTGGCGCTTGCGTGGCCGGGTACGGTTCCCGCCGGCACCGAGGACGCCGCGCAGGCCGTCATGAGCCAGCCCGACGCCCTCGTCGAGACCCCGTGGGAGCTGGCGGCCACCGACCGCCCGATCGTCGGGTGGGACGCCAGCGTCACCGAGCTGCTCACGCCCGCCGAGGGCGTCACCCCCGGCACCCGTGTCGCGTGGCAGGCCGGCGACCCCCGGCGGGATTTGGCCCGCTGCCTGGGGATTTGGCTGGCCGACGGCGACGCCGTCCTCACGCAGGCCCCGCCGAGCCCGCGCCTGCTCGAGCAGGAACGCGCGACGCTCGCGCACTAGTCCCCCGTCGGCCGCGCGTTCCTTCCCCGCACGGTTTACGGGACGCTCGCTTGGACCAGGCGGCCTTCGCCGGCGAGCACGACGTCGCGTTCGGCGGCGGTGATAAACGCCGCCTCGCCGCGGCGCAGCCGGACGGCGCCCGCGGTCGAGCGGGCCTCAATCCCACCTTCGATGCAGGCGATAATCCGCGGCCCCGAGCCCGGCAGCTCGAGGGCCGTCCCGAACGCGACGCGGGTGACCGACAGCTCAAAGTCGGCGACCGGCGCATAGAAGACCTCGGTGGCCGGGGTCAGGCTTTCGGCGGCGATGCGCACGGGCGGCGCGCCGTGGAACACCGTGTTTTTCAGGGCCTCGGCGACGTCGACGTGTTTGCTCGTCAGGCCGGCGCGGAGGACGTTGTCGGAATCGGCCATGAGTTCGACGCCCAACCCCAGAAGATAGCAGTGCAGCGAACCGGCCGGGGTAAAGAGGACTTCGCCGGGGCGCAGACTCACGGGGTTAAGCAGCAGGGCGAGGACGACGGCCGGATCACCGGGGTAGGCCGCCTGGAGGTCGACGGCGACGCGGTCGGCGCGCACGCTCGGCGACGTCCCTGACGCCAGCCGCTCCTCGCACGCGGCGACGGTCGCCGCGACGGCCTCGGGCGTGGGCCGGGTCTCGGGTTCGAGGAGGAAACGCGTCGCGGCCTCGAGGCCGGCGTCGCCGGAGTTCGCCCTCATGATGTCGGACACCTGGCGTGCGAGCGGCGACGCCAGGCCGTCGACGATTTCGGCGGCCCGCCGTGGCGCCCGGAACCCGGCTAGGGCCTCCAACCCGGTGAGGGCGTAGATGAGCTCGGGTTTATGGTTGGCGTCGCGGTAATTCCTGGCCGGCGACGACAGGGGGATGCCGGCGGCCTCCTCGCTGGCCCACCCGGCGGCGGCCTGCTGCTTTGACGGGTGGACCTGCAGCGACAGGGGCTGCGCGGGGGCGATGAATTTCAGGAGGTAGGGCAAGCGCGACCCAAACTGGGCGACCACGGCGTCGCCGAGCATCGCCTGGGGGTCGGCGGCGATCCGCGTCGCTACCGTCGACCCGTCAGGAAACAGCGTGGGCCCCAGGGGGTGCGACCCGAACCAGACCTCGGCCCATGCGCTCGCCGTGGGCTCGCGCCCCATGAAGTCGGCGAGGACGTCCGTTGACCCCCACGCATAGTGCTGGATGGTGCCCGTAATTGGTTCCACGTCCGTCCTCTCCGTCGTCTCGGTTACGCATTGTCCCACACCCCGCCGCCTTCGGCCCCTCGCCTGACCTGCGGGGCGTCGGCTAAGCTGGCAGCCGAAGTAGTCGCACGAAAGGACAAGACGTGTCTGAGCCTCAGGTTTCCGTTGTCATGCGGACGAAGGATCGCGAAATTCTCCTCAAGCGCGCGATCATGGATGTCGCCTCGCAGAGCTTCCCCAGCTGGGAGCTCATCATTGTGAACGACGGTGGGGCCCCCAAACCCGTCGACGCCCTCCTCGAGCGTTATGCCTCAGCGCTGAAGGGCCGTGCCCGCGTCATCCACAACGCGCAGTCGCAGGGCATGGAGCACGCCTCGAACCAGGCGATCAGCGAAGCCCGCGGCGCCTACATTTGCGTCCACGACGACGATGACACGTGGGCGCCGTCGTTCCTCGAACGGACGGTCGGCCTCCTCGAGGAGCACCCGGAATACGCCGGCGTCGCCGTGCGCACCGAGATCGTCCTCGAGCGGATCGAGGGCAACCGGGTGGTCGAGCTGGGCCGCGAACCCGCGTGGCCCGAGATCCACCAGTTCTCGCTGACCGAGCTGATGAGCCAGAACATTGCCGTGCCGATCGGCTGCCTGTACCGTGCCGCGGTCATCTCCGAGCTCGGCGGCTTCCGCGACGACCTGCCCGTCGTCGGCGACTGGGAGTTCCACCTGCGCCTGGCCGTCGCCCACGACGTCGCCTACATCGACGGCCACCCGCTCGCCTTCTGGCACCAGCGGCGCGCCCAGAGGGGCGTCATGGGGAACTCGGTGTTCGCCGGGGCCAACGACCACGCCTACTTCGACCTCAAGGTCCGCGACGAGTACCTGCGCGAATACGCCCAGGCCCACGGCGTTGGCGCGCTGCTGTTCATCGCGTCGATGTCGAAGCGTTCCGGCGGGGCCGGCGGCGGCTCGGCCCTTTCGACGGTGAAGTATCAGGCGCAGCGCGGCACGCGTTTCTTCCGGTCGCGGTGGGGCGCCGCCCAACAACAGCAGGCGAATCCTGTGACCTACATCGCCCGCGACCTTTATCATCGTCTCATTCAGCGATAGCGATCAAGGAGTCCCATGCCTGAACCGACAGCGGTCATTTGCCGGACGAAGAACCGGCCCGTGTTCTTGCGAAGGGCGCTCCGCTCTATCGCCGCCCAGACGACGAACGACTACCACGTCTACGTCATCAACGACGGCGGCGATGCCAATCGAACCGCCCACGTCGTCGCCGAATCACCGCTGCCGCCTGAACGCGTGACGATCTGCGATCACGCCGACTCGCACGGGCGGGCACAGGCCCTCATCGACGGGATCCACGCCACCGATTCCCCTTATATCGCGGTCCATGATGACGACGACACGTGGGACCCCGGTTTCCTGGCGACGACCATGGCCTATCTTGACTCCCACGAGGACGCCCAGGCCGCGTTCGTCCCCACCGACATTGTTTATGAGCACGTGGAGGGCGATCGGATCGTCGAGGACTCCCGTCAGAGGGTGTGGCCGGAGATCACCCAGATTTCGCTGTCGCGCTTGGCGGAGGAAAACCAGGCCGTCCCGATTTCGGGGCTCTATCGACGCGCCTCACTGGAGGCCGTCGGCGGATTCAACCCGAACCTGCCGGTCGTCGAAGACTGGGAGCTTCACCTGCGCCTCAGCCTCGCCGGGCCGCTCGGGTGGATCGACACGCCCTCGCCTTTGGCTCACTGGCACCAGCGTCCCGCGGCCGACGGCGACGAGGGCAACTCCACCCTGGCGATGTCGGCTTCGCATGCCCACTACGACCAGTACGTGCGCGACGAGAACCTCCGCACCTGGGTCAATACTCCCGACGCCAACAATCTCGGGCTACTCGTGTACCTCGGGGCCCGCTTCGGCGAGGAACGCCGCCGCAGCGAGGGCCTGGCATCCCGGCTCGACGCGTTGGAAAACCGTGTCGATCAGCTCAACCAAGCCTTCGAGCAGGCGAACGATTCCTTCACTCGAATGGAAGACTCGGTCACCCGCGTCGAGGAACCTCTCACCCGCATTGACGAATCACTCAACCTCGTCCGCGCCCTCGACCGACGAGCCGATCGTCTGCGTGCTCTCCGCGCTCGCCTGCGCACGAATCGCCGCCACTGACGGCGTCGCCATCAGAATTGCCGCGGCGAAGGCACACAATCCCACGGAAAACTCGAAGTAGCGGAACGGGTGGAATGTCGGCGTCGCCGCCATCAGCGAGCCCCACACAAGGATGGCCGGACCCAG
>URAS01000009.1 GCA_900545825.1 uncultured Actinomyces sp. | reverse complement strand
GAACGTGATCAAAAAGGTCACGTTCACCGGTTGGGCTGCATGAACGTGACCGAATCGGACAGAAAGGTCACGTTCACGCGGGCTACGCGGTGACGCGGCCGAGGATCAGCGACTCTCGGGTGTCCTCGGGGGCGAGGGCGTCGGCGATTTCCCACGCGCCGTCCAGCGCCTCGAGGGCGCGATCGAAGCGCTCCGGCGTGTCCGTGTGCAGCGTAAAGAGAGTCTGACCAGCGCTGACGGGCTCGCCGACGACGGTGTCCATCCAGATGCCGGCGCCGGCCTGGACGGGATCCTCCTTGCGCGTGCGCCCGGCGCCCAGCCGCCACGACGCGACGCCAAACGGCAGGGCATCGGTGCGGACGAGGACGCCGTCGCGCGGCGCGACGACCTCGTAAGTGTGCGTGGCCTGGGGCAACGGCGCGTCGGGGTCGCCACCCTGCGCGGCGATCATCCGCCGCCACGTCTCCATCGCGCGCCCGTCGCCCAGCGCCGCCCGGACGTCGGCGCCCTCGATTCGCGCGAGGTCCAGCATGTCCTCAGCCAGCGTGCACACGAGCTCGACGAGGTCGGCCGGCCCCTCGCCGGACAGGATCTGCAGGGCCTCTTTGACCTCGAGGGCGTTGCCGATGCCTCGCCCCAGCGGCCGCGACATGTCGGTGAGGACGGCCCGCGTGGCCACCCCGGCGTCGTTGCCCAGGTCGACCATGGTTTGCGCGAGCTCGCGCGCCGAGTCGATGTCCTTCATGAACGCGCCGGACCCGACCTTGACGTCGAGGACGAGGGCGGACGTGCCCTCGGCGATCTTCTTCGACATGATCGACGACGCGATGAGCGGGATGCAGTCGACGGTCGCCGTGATGTCGCGCAGCGCGTACAGCTTCTTGTCGGCCGGCGCGAGGTCGGCGCCGGGCGCGCAGACGATGCAGCCGACCTCGGAAATGATCTGCTGGAACCGTTCGGCGGGGATCGACGCCTGCCAGCCGGGGATCGCCTCGAGCTTGTCGAGTGTGCCGCCGGTGTGCCCGAGGCCGCGGCCCGACAGCTGGGGGACGGCCGCGCCGAACGTCGCGACCAGGGGCGTGAGCGGCAGCGTCGTCTTGTCGCCGACCCCGCCGGTCGAGTGCTTGTCGGTCGTGGGACGCGTGAGCCCGGGGAAGGTTAGGCGTTCGCCGGAGTTCGTCATCGCTAGTGTCCACCGAACGACCTCGTCGCGGGTCATCCCGTTGAGGAAAATGGCCATGGCCAGCGCCGACATCTGTTCGTCGGCGACGACGCCGCGCGTATAGGCGTCGATGACCCAGTCGATCTGCGCGTCGGACAGGACGCCCCGGTCGCGTTTGGTGCGGATGACGTCGACGACATCAAAGGGCTCGGCCATGGAAGTCTCCTCATTGCAACGGCGAAATGTGGTGCGATCCGAGCCTATGAAGCGTAGGCTCATATGTCAATGGCCGAGGGCACGAATGTTCGCAGGCTGCGGCGCGGATGTGAAAGCGATGCTTGCCAGGCGGCGATTTTGCCCCGTATAGTCACCACCACACCATCTGTTCATCTGCGACGTAGCAGATGTTCCCCAACGCGAAAGGACCGGTGTGACGATGACGATCACCCCCACCGACGCGGAACTCGTCGCGCTCGCGGCCGAGGCGGCGACACACGCCTACATCCCCTATTCGGGGTTCCCGGTCGGCGCGGCGCTGCTGCTTGAGGACGGCCGCGTCGTCACCGGCTGCAACGTGGAAAACGCGGCGTTCGGATCGACGCTCTGCGCCGAACGGACCGCGGTGACCAGGGCCGTCGTCACCCGCGACATGGCCGAGGTCGACCCGGACAACCCGTGGGACCGGCCGCGAATCGAGGCGGTGGCGATCGTTGGGTTGAAGGCCGAGCCGTGCTTCCCGTGCGGCGCGTGCCGACAGGTGCTTAACGAGTTTGGGTGTTCACGCATTATTGTCAGTGAGGCGGGCCACCCCCGCTCCTACCCCTTCGAGAAGATTCTCCCCATGAGCTTCGGCCCCGAGGCTCTCGACCACCAGTAGAAGGAGTGTCGTATGGAACGCTTTCAAGGTGTCCTCGGCATCATCGTCATTATTGGCGTGCTGATCGCTTTATCCAGGTCCCGCAAGAACATTAAATGGCGGACGCTCGGTGTCGGCCTCGCGCTGCAGGTTATTTTCGCCCTCCTCGTCATGAAGTGGGGGCCGGGTGTCACCGTCCTCAAGGCGATCGCCGGCGGCGTCCAGAAGCTCACCGATTACACAAACGAGGGCACGGCATTCGTGTTCGGCTCGCTCATGCCGGCCGATTCGAAGGGCTTTGTTTTCGCCCTCAACGTTCTCCCGGTGATTATTTTCCTGGGGATGCTCATTCAGGCGCTCTATTACCTGCGGATCATCCAGTACGTCGTCGACGGCGTGGGTTTTGTCCTGGGCAAACTGCTGGGCGTGTCGAAGATCGAGGCCGTGTGGTCGGCGACTGTGATCTTCCTCGGCCAGTCCGAGGCGCCCCTGCTCATCAAGCCGTACCTGTCGAAACTGACGAAAGCCCAGCTTTACACGTGCATGTGTGGCGGGTTCGCGTCGGTCGCGGGGTCGACGCTGATCGGCTACTCGCTGCTGGGCGCGCCGCTGCCGGCCCTGCTGGCGGCATCGCTGATGAACGCGCCGGGCTCGATCATCGTCGCGAAGGTCCTGTTCCCGGACACCGAGGAGTCCGACCTCGACGGCAACGTCCGTAACGTCCGCGACGAGGAGTCGCACAACTTCATCGACGCCCTCTCACGCGGCGCGATGGCCGGCGGCCGGATCGCGATCGCCGTCGCCTGCATGCTTATCGCGTTCATCGCGCTGATCCACATGTGCGATGGCATCATCGGCTGCATCGGCGGCTGGTTCGGGCAGGCCAACTGGTCGCTCGAGGGCTTCTTCGGCCTCATCCTCTCGCCGTTCGCCTGGCTGATCGGCGTGCCGTGGCACGAGGCGCCGATGGTCGCGAACTTCATCGGCCAGAAGACCGTCCTCAACGAGTTCGTCGGCTACACCGCCCTCCACGACGCCATCGAGGCCCACAAGATCTCGTCGAAGTCGCTGCTGCTGTCGACGTTCGCGCTGGCCGGCTTCGCGAACTTCGGGTCGATCGCCATCCAGATCGGCACCTACTCGGCCCTGGTTCCCGAGCGTCGCGCCGAGGTCGCCAAGCTCGCGCCCATGGCCCTGTTCGGCGGTTTCTGCGTCAACATGCTCAACGCCGCGATCGTCGGCGTCGTTGCCTCGTAAGGTGACGCCAGGCTGGGGCTAGTCCCGGCCAACGATTCTTGAGCGCGCGTCCCGCGTGCCCACGATCGGCTGATAGTGGCCGAGAGGGGGCGCCCGGGGCGCGCGTTTGCGTGTGCTTGTTGGGACGATTGCGCGCGTTGCCATGCGGACAACGCCGCGCGAAAAGGTGCGTGGGCGTGAATACTTGAGGGGAGAGGCGGCACGAGGCCGGCGTCAGCGAGGTCGCAGGCGCGGGGCCTTGGCGGCCGCCTTTGACCGGTTTCACCCGGCCCTCGCGGGCCGATATCGGCGGGATTCCGCCAGATTGGACAGCCATGTCACGAGTACGCACCACCCACGTCGGCTCGCTGCCGCGCACGCCGCAGCTGCTGGAAGCCAACGAGAAGCGCCACGCGGGCACGATCTCGGACGAGGACTTCGCCGCCGTCCTCGCCGAGGCCGCCGACGAGGTCGTCGCTAAACAGGCCGCGATCGGCCTCGACATCGTCAACGAGGGCGAATATGGGCACATCACGTCCGGCAAGGTCGACTATGGCGCGTGGTGGAACTACTCGTTCTCGCGCCTGGGTGGGCTGGAGCTGACCGACGAGGACCGCTGGGAAGACACCAGCGATATTCGCTCCGAACCGGGCAAAATCCGCCTGACGTCGTTCACGCACCGCCGCGACTGGTCGCGTTTTAGCGACGCCTACACCGACCCGACCTCGGGGATTCTCGCCAACCGCGCCCACGTGAAGAACCCCAAGATCGTCGCGCCACTCACCTACATCGGGCAGGACGCCGTCGCCACCGACATCCGGCTGCTGCTCCACGGCCTCGAGCGCGCGGGCAAGCCGGCCTCGGACGGGTTCCTCGCCGCGCTGAGCCCGGGGTCGTGCGCGCGCATCGCCAACGACTACTACGCGACCGACGAAGAGGTCGTCTGGGCGTGCGCCGACGCGCTGAAGGAAGAGTACAAGGCGATCACCGACGCCGGCCTCACCGTCCAGATCGACGACCCGTCGATCGCCGAGGCGTGGGACCAGATCCAGCCCGAACCGACCGTCGAGGACTACCGCGACTTCATCCAGATCCGCATCGACGCCCTCAACCACGCCCTCGAGGGAATCCCGCGCGAGCAGGTGCGATTCCACGTGTGCTGGGGCTCGTGGCACGGCCCGCACACGACCGACATCCCCCTGAAGAACATCGTCGACAAGGTCCTCCAGGTCCATGCCGGCGCGATCACGTTCGAGGCCGCCAACGCCCGCCACGAACATGAATGGACCGTGTGGCGCGACATCGACATCCCCGACGACCTCGTCCTCATCCCCGGCATGGTGTCGCACTCGACGAACGTCGTCGAGCACCCCGAGCTGGTCGCCCAGCGCATCCGTCACTTCACCGACATCGTCGGCAAGGATCGCGTCATCGCGTCGACCGACTGCGGGCTGGGCGGGCGCATCCACCGCGACATCGCGTGGGCCAAGCTCGAAACCCTCGTCGCGGGCGCCAAGCTGGTCTGACCAGGCCAATCGCTGCCGCGGATGGAGAAATCCGGTAGGTGGTGCTGGAGAAATCCGGTAGGACCTACCGGATTTCTCCATCCGTCGCACGCCGGCGGCGCGGGTCGTCATTGTGCCCGGGCGGGACTTTGACGATCCGAAACCCTCTGATTAGGCTTACCTGTATCGCGGTAAATCGGAGGTAGTGATGGCTGGCGACAAATTAGCGAGGCCGATCGCACGGGAAAGTCTGGCGGCCATTCGATGAATCGTTCGCAGAGTCATTCTCACGACCACGTCCACGGCCATTCCCACGATCATTCTCACGCCGCCGCTGCGGCGTCGCGGAAACGGCTGACGATCGCCCTCGCGATGACGGTCATCATCCTTCTGTCCGAGGTCGTCGGCGCGTGGCTGTCGCATTCCCTCGCGCTGCTGGCCGACGCCGGACACATGTTCGTCGACGTCCTCGGCCTGGTATTTGCCGTGGTCGCGTCGCATATGATGATGCGACCCCGGACCGACCGGCGGACATGGGGGATGGCGCGCGCCGAGGTGCTGGCCGCCTCGATGCAGTCGGGCATGCTGCTCATCATCTGCCTGGTCGTGTGCGTCAAAGCCGTCGAGTCGGTCCTCTATCCGCACCCCGTCCACGGCCAGATGATGATTATTTTCGGTCTTATCGGCCTGGTCGGAAATAGCGTTTCTATTCTCGTCATGTACAGCGGGCGCGGCGATAATCTCAATACCCGCGCGGCATTTCTCGAGGTCGCCAACGACGCCATTGGATCCGTCGCCGTCGTTATTGCTGCGCTGCTCACGTGGCTGACGGGATGGATTTATTGGGACCCCGTCGCGTCGCTCATCATCGTCGCCCTCATGGCGCCGCGCGCGTGGAAGCTGCTGCGGAAGTCCGTGTCGATCCTCATGGTCAACGTCCCCGAGGGTGTCGACGTCGCCGAGATTCGGCGGCACATGATGGAGGTTCCCCACGTCATCGACGTCCACGACCTCCACGTGACGACGATCGCGACCGGCGTCATCGCCCTGACGGCGCACGTCACCGTGACCGACGAGTGCTTCAAGGACGGGCACACGATCGAGATCCTCCACCAGATTCAAGACTGCGTGGCGACACATTTCCCCGTGTCGATCAGGCATTCGACGATCCAGATCGACTCAGCGACCCACCGTGACCACGAGATGCTCGAGCACGACGGCTGCTGAAACCGAACAACTGCCAAATAGAGCATTGTCAAATGTGCCCGACCTGGTAAGCTAGGGTCGTCCACCTCCCCCAAACCAGAAAGGTGACACGATGAAGCGCAGCGAGTTGGCCGGCATGATTGACCACACGCTCCTCAAGCCCGAAGCGACGCACGAGGACGTCGCCGCAACCGTCCAGACCGCGCAGCGGCTGGGCGCCTACTCGGTGTGCGTGTCGCCCTCGCAGGTGCCGCTCGAGGTGCCCGACGGGCTGCATCTGGCCGTGGTGTGCGGGTTCCCCTCGGGCGCCCACCCGACCGTGGCGAAGGCCGCCGAGGCGCGCTATCTCGCGGACTCCGGCGTGGACGAGATCGACATGGTCATCAACCTCGGGCTGGTGAAAGAGGGACGTTTCGAGGACGTCCAGGCCGACATCGCCGCTGTCCGCCAGGCCGCGCCGGGTGTCGTCCTCAAGGTCATTATCGAGTCGGCGGCGCTGACGGACGACGAAATCGTTGCCGCGTGCCGGGCCTCCGAGGCGGCGGGCGCCGACTTTGTTAAGACGTCGACGGGCTTCCACCCGGCCGGCGGCGCGTCGACGCACGCGGTCGCCCTCATGCGGCAAACCGTCGGCGACCGGCTGGGCGTCAAGGCGTCGGGCGGTATTCGTACGGCCGCGGACGCGCTCGCCATGGTCGAGGCCGGGGCATCGCGGCTGGGCCTGTCGGCGTCCGAGCAAATCCTGTCTGAACTGGAGGATTAAACCGGTGAACCTAGCAGATCTCCTCGACCGCGCGGAACGCTGGATGGCTGCGGATCCGGATCCGGACACGCGCGCCCACATGGGCATGTTCATCGACGCGGCGCGGCGGGGAGGTCCCGGCTCGCGGGCGGCGGCGGACCTGGCGGCCCGGTTCACCGGCCCGCTGGCGTTCGGCACGGCCGGCCTGCGCGGCCCAATCGGCGCGGGCGAGTCCCGAATGAACGTCGCCGTCGTCATCCGCGCGACCGCGGGCCTCATGGCGTGGCTCAACGCGCAGATCGAGCAGCCACGGGTCGTCATCGGCTGCGACGCACGCTACGGGTCGCGGGCGTTCGCCGAGGCGGCCGCCGAGGTCGTCTCGGGCGCGGGCGGTATCGCCCTCACGCTGCCGCCGTGTCAGCCGACGCCGCTCACGTCGTTTAGCGTCAAGGCGCTGGACGCCGACGCGGGGATCATGGTGACGGCGTCGCACAACCCCGGCGGCGACAACGGCTACAAAGTCTACACGGGCGGGCGCGTGGCCGCCGAGGGTGGCGCGGGCGTCCAGATCATCCCGCCGGCCGACTCCGAGATTTCCCAGGCGATCAGCGAGGTCGGCCCGGCCGCCCTCGTCCCGCGCGACTTCGAGCGCATCCAGCCGGTTGACACGCGCGAGAAGTACGTGGCGCGCGCGGCCGCGCTGGCCGAACCCGGCGACGTGCGGATCGCCCTCACGCCGATGCACGGCGTCGGCGCCGAGCTGGCGGTCACTACGCTGCGGGCTGCGGGATTCGAGGCCGTCTCGGTGGTGCCCCAGCAGGCGAAGCCGGACCCGACGTTCCCCACGGTCTCGTTCCCGAACCCGGAAGAGGCCGGCGCCCTCGACCTCGCGAAAGCCCATGCGACCAGCATCGATGCCGACATCATCGTCGCGTTGGATCCCGACGCCGACCGCTGCGCCGTCTGTGCCCCAGAGGGCGACGGCTGGCGGCAGTTGAGCGGCGACGAGCTGGGCCTGATCCTCGGCGATTACCGAGCGCGGCGCGCCAGCGAGGAGGGACGGCATGGCGTGCTCGCGACGTCGATCGTGTCGACGCGCGGCCTGGCCGCAGTCGCTCGCAGCTGGGGGATGGACTACGCGTCGACGCTCACGGGGTTTAAGTGGATCGCGCGCGTGCCTGACGTGCTGTTTGGCTTCGAAGAGGCGATCGGGTACTGCCCGGATCCGCAGGCGGTGGCCGACAAGGACGGGATCGCCACGGCGGTGCTCGTCGCGTCGGTCGCGGCCGGGCTCAAGGCGCAGGGGCGCACGCTGCTCGACGCCCTCGACGACGTGGCGTGCCGCGTCGGCGCGTTCCGCACGCGCCCGCTGGTGTTCCGAGTCAGCGACCAGTCGCTGATCGCGGGCGGCATGGCCAGGCTGCGCGAGCACGCGCCCTCGCACCTGGGCGGCCAGCCCGTGACGCAGGTCGTCGACCTGTCGACCGGTTACGAGGGGCTGCCTCCGACCGACGGGATGTTGCTGATGACGCAGGGCGACTCGCGGGTCGTCGTCCGGCCCTCGGGGACGGAACCCAAGCTCAAATGCTATTTGGAGGCACACGAGGCCGCGCCGGAGGACGCCGACCAGGCATGGGCGCGCGCGACGTGGCCGGTCCTCGACGCGCGCCTGGACGCCCTGGCCAGGGACGTCGCGCAGGCGACGGGATTCGCGCAGTAGGCCTGCGCAGCGCGCGGGCGCGCATGGCCCGCGCCGCCCGCGATGTTAGGCGCGCTGCAGGTGGAGGGCGATTTCGCGGTCGATGACCAGGTGGGTGGCGATGCCCATGTCCAGGGCGACGCTCAGGGCGTCGACCTTGCTGGCGCCGCCGGCAACCAGCAGCCGCGTGTCGCAGTGCTTGAGGTCGTCGATCGTGATGCCGACGGTGCGCGCGTCGATTTCGGGGACGGCGACCTGGCCGTCGGCCGTGAAGAAGCGCGAGCACACGTCGCCGACCGCGGTGTGCGACAGCTTGTCCATCTCTTCCTCGGTCAGGTAGCCGAGGTTGAGCGGCAGCGATTCGCGCGACGCGTCGCCGACCGTGAACACGGCGATGTCGGCGTTGCGTCCGGCCTCGAGGACGGCAGCGATATGCCGGTCGGTCTCGACGACCTGTTTGGTCTGGACGTTGTCGAAGATGATCGGCAGCGGCAGCGGCAGGGTGGAGGCGTGGAAAGCGGCCGCGAACAGGCGCATCGTCTCGAGGTCGTGTGTGGAGCGCGCCGAGTGCGAGTGGCCGCCCTTGAGCTGGACGATCTGGACGTCGCGGACGGGCACCTCTTCCAGCTGCCGGGCGAGGGCGTACATCGTGTCGCCCCACGAGATCCCGATCGACATGCCGTCCCGCACTAGCTCGGAAAGTAGGCCGGCGCCGGTGCGACCGACCTCGTGGAGGATGTCGGCGCGCGCGTTGCGGGGCGCGTGGGCGATGCGGACGTCGTCGAGGTGGTAGCGGTTTTTGATGCCGTCGGCCAATTCGGAGCGTTCCTCGCGCGGGTCGTGGATTTCCACGGTGACGAAGCCGCGCTGTTTTCCGTGGTTGATGAGTTTGCTGGCCGTGGGCCGGGAGACGCCGAGCTCCTGGGCGACCTCGGCCTGGCTGAGCCCCTGTTGAAAATACAGTTTGACCGCGGTCAAAGCCTGCTCGTCGCGCCTGTCCATCGTGTCCTCCTCGATGTCGTGCCCTCCACTATACCGGCCAACTGGGCCGAAATCGTGGAGGCTGCCCCGCGCCGGTGCCAGCCTCCGGCGCCGTCACGTGACAGATGTGCGCCCGGCCGTTGACATCAGTGCGGGTTTAGGGAATTCTCTACTTATGGTGTCCTCTATCGAAGGAGATCCGATGCCGGATATGCCGCACACTCCGCACATTCACCCCACCGCGCCGATCGCGCCGACCGTGTTGTTGCCGGGCGACCCGCTGCGCGCGAAATTCATCGCCGAAACCTATCTTGACGAGGTCGTTCAGTTTAACGCGGTCCGCAACATGCTGGGGTTCACCGGCACGTACTGCGGCCAGCAGGTCTCGGTCATGGGGTCGGGGATGGGAATCCCCTCGATCTCGTTGTATTCGTGGGAGCTCATCCACGTGTTCGGTGCCAAGCAGCTGATCCGCGTTGGCTCGTGCGGCGGAATGCAGCCCGACCTCGATATTTACGACATCGTCGTCGCGCAGTCGGCGTCCACTGACTCGCGGTTTATCGAGCAGTACAACCTCCCGGGCACGTTCGCCCCCACGGGGTCGTGGCGCCTCCTCAAGGAGGTTGACCGCGAGGCCACCCAGCGCGGCATCGACCTCCACGTCGGCAACATTTTGTCGTCCGACGTCTTCTACAACGCCGATGCCACGGCCACCGAACGCTGGGCCAAGATGGGCGTCCTCGCCGTCGAGATGGAGTCGGCGGGGCTGTATTCCGTGGCGGCTGCCGCGGGCGTCGACGCGTTGGGTATTTTTACGGTGAGCGACAATATCGTGACGGGCGCGCAGACGTCGTCGGCGGAACGCGAGAGCGCGTTTACGGTGATGATGGAACTCGCGCTCTCCCTGGCTGGCAAGGAGCAGTAACACATGAGCACGTCATCCCCCACCGAACCCGCATCGCGGGGGCTGGATCCCCGTAAAGCGGTGCCGATTATCCTCGGCATTTTCTTCTTTAGCCTGATCATCGACAACGGCTTTAAGTTCATGACCAAGGCGATCCAGGACGACCTCCACCTGACGGCGGCGCAGGCGTCGCTGCAGGCCACGCTGGCTGGCCTCGTCATCGGGATCGGCGCGGTGGTGTACGCCGCGCTGGCCGACTCGGTGTCGATGCGGAAGCTGCTGTACGCGTGCGTCACGCTGATCGCGATCGGCGGCGTCCTCGGTTTCCTGTTCCACGGCTCGTTCGTCATGGTCGTCGTCGCCCGCCTGGTCCAGACGACGGGTCTGGCGGCCGGCGAGACGCTGTACGTCATTTACGTGACGAAATATATTCCCGCGAAACAGCAAAAGACCTATCTGGGATTCTCGACCGCGGCGTTCCAGGCGTCGACGCTGTTTGGCGCCGTGGCGTCGGGCTTTATCGCGACGTACGTGTCGTGGACGGCGATGTTCATCATCCCCGTCATCATGCTGCTGTCGATCCCCATCGTGAAACGCCGCGTGCCGGTCGCCGAGGCGACGACCTCGCACTTCGATGCGCTGGGCCTGTTCATTATCGCCGTCACGGTGACGGGGATCCTGCTGTTCCTCCAGGCGTTTAACTGGGCCTACATGATCGTCGTCGTCGCGGGAATCGTCGCGTTTATCTGGCACATTCGCGCTCACGAGGGCGCCCTCGTGCGGCCGGAGTTCTTTAAGAACAAGCGCTTCTCGGTGATTATCGCCCTCGTGTTCGTCATCTATTCGGTCCAGCTGGGTTACGTCATCCTCGAGCCGTACATCGCCGCGAACGTCTACCATCTGACGATCGACAAGGCGTCGCTGCTGCTCATCCCCGGCTATGTCTGCGCGATTATCGTCGGGTGCTCGTCCGGCTGGGTGGGGCGGCACTTGTCGTCGCGGCTGACGATTTTCGTCGGCCTCATGGGGATTATCGTCGCGCTGGTCATCGCCGCCGTGTTTATGCAGCTGGGCCGGGGCGCGATGATCGTGTCGGCGATCTTCTTCCCCAGCTCGTTCGCCCTCATTTATGCGCCGCTGCTGGCCACGGCGATCCGCGATATTCCCGCCGAAAAGACGGGTATCGCGATCGGGTTCTACAACCTGACGATTAACGTCGCCGTGCCCGTGGGCATTGCCTACACGGCGAAACTCATCGACCTCAAGCCGATGGCGTTCGCGTGGGCCAGCCTCTCGCACACCGAGGCCGCCCGGTCGTCCTCGACGATCCTGTGGATCCTCGCGATCATCGTCGCGGTGGGCGCCGCGGGCTACATGGCGGCCGCGTCGAAGCTGCACGCCGCCGAGGTGACGGAGAAGAAGGCCGAGTAACCGCCACAGATACAGAGGGAGGCCGCCGAGTTGATGCTCGGCGGCCTCCGTCGTCTGCGGGCAGGTTACACGTCGATGACGTCGCCGTTGGAGGGCGCGGGCGGTTCGGTCTTCTTGCGCTTCTTGCGCTGGCGGCGCAGCCACAGGTCGAAGCACACCATGACGATGATGACGATGATGACGAGCACCGGCACGTAGAGGGCGACGAAACTGCCGATCAGGCAGATGACGTTTTGGATGTTCGAGATTGTGCCCGTGGCCAGGCCAAACGTCGTGATGTTGGCGATCGGGCGGGTGAACATCTTCAGCAGGTGGAATCCGAGGGCGATGACCGCGCCGAGGATAAACCAGCCGGCATTCGGGTGGCTGGGCGGGTCGAACGCCGACGTCCTCGTGCCCACCGCGGCCGCGAACAACAGGCCGCCCGCGACCGGCCGGATGATGCTGTTGACGACGTCGTTGAACGTGTCGAGGACGGGGTAGTGGTCGAGGACCAGCTCGGCGACGAGGAGGACCGCGACGATAACGATCATCCAGCCCGACGACATCCACTCCCAACCCGGTGGCAGCGTGACTGTGCTGGTGAACTGCGCCATGACTGCCAGCACGAGCAGCGGGATGTACGCGTTAAGTCCGGCTGCCGACGACAGCCCTAATGCGGCGAAATAACCCATGGGTCAATTATGGCAGTGTGTGGCAGATCACGCTCGCGGTAGGCGGGGGTGTCGGGCGTCGCGAGGGCGTCACCGGGTGCGCAGACGCTACCGCGTGAGGCGCGCGTAGGCGAGCGAGGCGAGGATCGTCGCGCAGTCGGGGACGACCTCGTCGCTGAAGACTGCCTGCGCCGAGTGGTTAAACGCCTGCTCGGACGCATCTTTCCCCGCGGGCACGGCCGACACACCGATGAAGCAGCCGGGGATGCGTTCGAGGACTTTCGCGAAGTCCTCGGCGGCGGCCATCGGCTCTGATTGCAGCACCCAGCGGCCGGGCAGGACCTCGTCGACCACGCCGGCGGCGAACGTGTATTCGTCCTCGCGGTTCATCGTCACGGGGTAGAGCGGCGTGTAGTCGCAGTCGGCGGTGGCGCCGTGGGCGGCGGCGATGCGTTCGGCGAGCTCGATGAGGCGGCGCGCAAGGCGGCCACTGGTGGCCGGCGCGAACGCACGGAGCGTGTAGCCGAGTTCCGCGGTGCCGGGGATAACGTTCGGCGCGCTGCCGGCGTGGACGTAACCGCAGGTCGCGACGACAGGGTCGAAGATCGAGAACTCGCGGGCCACCATGACCTGCACCTGCGTGATGATCTCGGCGGCGATCGGGATCGGGTCGCAGGTTTCGTGCGGGGCGGAGCCGTGGCCGCCGCGGCCACGCACGGTGATCCGGATGACGTCGTCGGACGCCATCATCGCGCCGGGGCGCGTCCCGATGAACCCGGTGGGGTAGCGGCCGGCCCACACGTGGAGGCCGTAGGCGTGGTCGGGCAGGCGGCCGGCGGCCTCGAGCAGGCCCTCGTTGATCATGTGTTGGGCGCCGTCGCGGCCCTCTTCGCCGGGCTGGAACATGAAGACGACGTCGCCGGCCAGTTCGTCGGCGCGCGCCGCGAGGATCCGCATGGCGCCGACCAGGCCCGACATGTGGACGTCGTGGCCGCACGCGTGCATCGCGCCGTTTGTCGACTTCCAGTCGAGGTCGGTGTCCTCGGTGACCGGCAGGGCGTCCATGTCGGCGCGCAGGAGGACGATCGGGCGTTTGGCCAGGTCGCGGGGTGCTTTGCCGCCGCGCAGGACCGCCATGAACCCGGTGACGTGCTCGGCGGAGTGGACTTCCAGGCCCAGCCGGTCGATTTCCGCGCGGATCGCCCGGCCGGTTTCGGGGAGGTCGAGGGCGACCTCGGGGATGCCGTGCAGCTTGTGGCGCAGGGCGATGAGTTCGGGCGCGAGGGCGCGGGCTTCGGTAGGGATGGAGTCGATCGACATGACGGGCCTCTTCCAGGGGTGCTTCAGGTGCAACGTATCACCGCGCGGCGCGGGACGCGTCGAATCGGGGGTGGCTGCGGGGGTGGCGCGGGGGTGGGTGCGGGCAGGATGGGAGAAAGATCCGGGCGCGCCACGTAAACGTGACGCGCCCGGTTTCTCATCATTCATCGAAGAACCCCGCCACAGGGCTCGACAAAGGTCTTCATTATACCCGCCGGAGGCGCCCGTGATTCGGTTGCGTCGGTTGCCCCGGTGGTGTTCTCGGTGGGGGAATACGGATGGTCCGTGTCATCATTGAGTTATGACACGCGTCGTTTTTCTGGATGTGGACGGTACGCTCATTGACCACACGCAGCACGCTAGCGCGTCGACGAAGCGCGCCTGCCGCGCCGCGGTCGATAACGGGCACGTCCTCGTGCTGTCGACCGGACGGTCGATGCCGGAGATCTACCCCGAACTGTGGGATTTGGGGTGCACGGGGATCGTCAGCGCGAATGGCGCGTATGTGCGCGTCGGTGAGGATGTCCTCGTCGATTTGCCGATTGTCGGGCAGGATATCGTCGACGTTTCGCAGCTGTTGACGCAGGCGCATGCGGCGTTTGTATGGCAGGGCGTTGATGGCCTCTTTGTGCCGCCTTATTACAAGGATAGTTTGGACGCCATGTTGGGTGGCGGGGGCGGCGTGTGGTCGACTTATCTCGACTATGTCGACCAGTTCATCCACGTGGATACGCCTGCGCGGTCGTCAAAGTGCACCTTCGGTATTCCCTATAACGGGCCGCTGGGGTTCTCCGATATCGAGGAGCATTGTGCCGGCCGTTTTACCGTCGTCGCCGGTTCGGTGTCGACCGACCGCGGGTTTACCGGCGAGATCACCGCCCTCGGCGTCAACAAGGGCGAAGGCATGCGGGTCGTCGCCGACCACCTGGGGGTCCCGATGGCCGACACCGTCGCCGTCGGTGATTCCGCGAACGACAGGGAGATGCTTGAGGTCGCTGGCGTCGGCATCGCCATGGGCAACGGGACGCCGCAGGTCAAGGCCGTCGCCGACTGGGTGACGGCCCCGATCAACGAGGACGGCCTCGAAAAGGCCTTTGAGTACGCGGGCTTGATTTAGCTTTTCGGGAACGCGACTGCGAGGCGCCAAAGCGCATTCCGAATCGCGTTTCGAAGCGGCCGGCGCCGCGAAACGCTCACCCGCTTTCCGAAACGCTCACCTAATTCGTCAATTTCCGCCTCTGAGGGCCGGATTTTGACAAACTAGGTGAGCGTTTCGCGATTATGGTGAGCGTTTAATCTTCCGTGTCGCGCGTGCTTCGATCTGGTCGGCGTCACCGTCACCAAGCAGGTCGAGGTCGTCGTATCCCAGCCCGTACTTCAACGCCATTTCGGCACGTACGGCACGCGTGGTGGCCTCACCAGCGCTCGACTCGAGGTCGGCGAGTTTGCTGGTTTGGGCGTCATGCTCCGCCTTGAGGTCGTCGAACGCGCGTGCCTTCTCAGCATTCGCTTTCATCCGGTCTTCGTTACGGCGTGACATCCGTTTCCAATACTCCACGTCATGCTTCTCACCCTCGTCGCTGGCCTTGTCGGCGTGGTCGGCAACATCCTTCGGCGTCGGCGTCTCACGCGGCGCCTCCTCGTCGGGGGTGGTTTCGGGTTCGGTTTGGTCAGCCATTACGGCCCTCCTTGTCTCAAGCCCCATGCCGGGGCGGGCTTTCGGGTAAACAAAACCGCCCACCCCATACGGGGCAGACGGTCAAGAGAAAGTTGGCGGCAGCAGGCTAGGCGTCAGCCATAGCCTTGCGGTACAGCGCCATCACGTCATCCGAAATGGCGATGATGTCCTTGTCCTCCGATTCGTTCACTTCAGCGATAGCTGCCTGCAACACGCCACCAGGCACAGCGACCTTTGCCGCGCCTGCAAATTGCATCGCCTCGGTGAATGCATCGAGCGAGTTGTCCATCCAACCGATAGCGACACGGTCGCGGTCACTCATTACTGGCCATAGGTAGCGAATGACTTCAGTGCATGGGCCACCCCAACTATCTACGATTTCGCGCGCTGCGCGTACACGGTCGGGGCTGGTCATGCCACAATTATAGCGCTTGCGGGTTGGCCAGAATAGACATGATAGTCCCGTTGAGTACCTTGGTGGGAGGGAACACGGCGTTAGCACCAGCGATGGGGTACGTGTGGATGAACCGTGCTCCTGCGGCGCCGTTGTAGTACTGCGTCAGGAATAGGGTACCGTGAACTTCGCGCAGCAGTGTCCGCGTGTACGTTGGTGTACGTATGAACGCACCCCACTGCGGGTTATCGAGCGAGAGCTGCATGGCGTAGAGATAGTCGTCGGGCATCCACGGTGGGCTATCGACGTAGCTCTTACCCCGATTCGGGTTGGCACCCAAATGCCCACCCTTTGTGCGGGCCTTGTTGCCATCCACCATCATGCGGACGTTCTCCCACGTCAACTCAGGCGGCACATCGTGTGGCGGGATTTCCCACACCACGCGTTCGAAGTCATCCCCGACCACGTTCAGGCCAAGGCGATCTTCACGGAAGGGATCATGCCGGATGACGTTGTACCAGTCACGCGGCGTGAAACCCTCACCATCCAGCATGTCCCAGATCCGATAGATCCCGTCGCCTCCGTCACCGACCCAGGCCGCGATCTGGCCCCACTGCTTGCGCGTGAACTTCCCCGACTTCACATCCTTGACGACAGCTGCGAGGTTCTTCTTGTTCAACGCCACGGCTTGCTATCGCGTTCCCGCGCCTTGGCCATCCGACGCAGGTAGTCACGGCGGGTGACTGACTCGATGCCGGTCTCCTCTGTCAGGCGCCCGGACTCGACCAGGTCACGCCATACCTCAGCTGACCATGAGTCATGGGTCTTACGGAACTCGACCAACTCCTGGACGCTACGCGGCAGGACCTGGCCGGGCAAGACCTCACCCACGCTGCAGCGGCAATGCGGATGATACCGGCGCCCATCATGACCCAATATGGCCGTCTGATCCGACCGGTAGACCGGCCCGCGTGACGCCAACATCAGGCAAAAGAAACACGCACCCGGTTCAGGGACGCGCGCATAGCGTGCACCAATCTGGGCCGCATTCTTGATGACCGTGCGCCGGGCACGGTCCATCACCGTGTGGGAAAGGTAGCGTTGCAGGAACTTGACCTCGTCCTCAACGGTGGCGGCCTTGTTGAGGTTACGACGCACATAGGCTCGTTTCGTCCGCCACCCGCGCGCGTTCGTTTCCTCACCCAACTCGACCGGCGTCACCGCCGCGAACTCGCTACCGGCCCGATGTGTCACCACATAGTTGATGGCGGCGTTCTCGGATTTGCGGGCGAACCCATACTCGATCTGCCCCTGCAACATAGCCGTGACAGCGTCAGCTGCAGCGTCAACCGTGTCGTAGCTGTCGCGGTTGAGTAGCCACCAGTTACGCACCCACGCTTCCGACTGATCCGCCAGGGCCCGCAACTGAATATCCATCAGTTCCTGCGGCGACACCCGTACCGGCGCCAACCGTGCCGGATGTGTCAGTTCCCCGGGGGTGCGGAGGCCCTTGTCGACAGGACTCCGTCCGCTATGGGGTGACGGGTTGAGACTCGGAGCTGACATCGCGGCGATCTCGAAAGGTTCGTTGAATGCGCGCATACCGGGACAGGCGGGACGTGCGGCGTCGCGGCGGTTGAAATAGGCGAGCGTGATAGCTTCCACTGTGGATTCTCTCCCCTGCTTAAGACCAGGGGGGAAGTAGAAAATGATACACCTACGGCCACCGCCCTAGTCGAAGGAACTATGGGCAATGACCACAAGCCGTGCACGCTCAATAATGTGCAGGCAATGTGCGGAGGGGACGTAGCCTGCGACGGATCCCCAGGCAATCAAATCCAAGGGCACCGTCAACTATAACAGAAACGGCAAGCTTGTTCGCGCCAAAGGGACTCACTCAGCGGGCCGTAGCTGCTGATTCGGTTAGGCGCACTATTGTGGTGCGTGTTGGGAGACTTACCCGATCAGCTTTGAAGGGATACAGTGTCAGCGGGAGGCATTCCGAGCGTAATGCCGCATCGAATCGCGAGCTTAACGATGTCAACCGTGTTCGTCGTCGTGGCCTTCACGGCCGGATTCCCTTGGCGTGCGTTGCCCTCCAGCTTATCGAGGGCCAGAGATAGTGGCGCATCCTTTATGGCAAATGACGTCTTACAGATTCCGCAGGTTAACTCCTGTTGGCCGTAATCCATTATAATAGCGGGTGAGCCTGATGTTGGCGTTCCGCTCCTGGCGATAATTCGCTGCTCCATCTTGCGTTCATAGGGTGTTAGTGATTCGAGCCAAGAGACATACTTTTTACACTCGACTGTATCGGATATCAGTCGCGCTCTAAATACCGCAGCGTCCTCCGGGTGGCCGAGGTATTCTTTGATAGCCTCAGCTGTGACAAGCGTGGGTTTTGATTCTTCGCCGCGGAGCCAACCCTTCGCCTCTCTCAGAGCCCATTTGACGTCATAGAGCCAATAGGGGGCAGAGGTGTCGCCCCATGGTCTGCGTGTCCAAAGTGTCGTTTCGGCACCTTGCTCTCGATCGAAGATGGCGACGATGGGTGGCTGCCCGTTTCTAGAATGCTGCGGCACCCAGGTGCGGCCGCAGCGAATCTTCACCGTGAATAGGTACTCATCCATGATTGCGCCTCCTGTTATTGCGACGGGGAGCGGCTTCTGCGCGACGTTAGCGGGGAAACGGCCGCTGGGACGGGCGCTACTGCCCCGTATGCGGCAAGCCATCTGACCGTTCCCAACGATCATGTCCCGCTTCGGCGGTTGATGCCGTCGAGGTACTCGATGAGGTCGGGCAGCATGGTTTCACCGTCTTGTGGCCACTCAAACACAGCGCCGAGGCGAGCACGGTAGCGAGAGGCGCTGTCCATCGCGGTGTCCGTCAGCTCGATGAGGTCCGACGGGACCTCCCCCTCCTTATACTGACCGGGCCACAGGCTGTCGAGCATCTTTTCGGCTTCGGAAGCTGTAACTGGCGCGCGTTTGGGGGTGAAATGATAAATAAACCACGCCTCGATGCATGGATGTGACACCGCAACGCGGTGTCGCGTGGTAGCTTCAGCAAGCCATTTGCGCACATCGTCGGTGTGGTGATGGCGCTCATTGTTGTCGACGTCGCAAATGATCCACATCGTGTCGTACTCAATGTCTGCCTGTCCACGTTTGGCCCAGCGTGCCTCCTTAATGCAGTTGGTGATACTTGTTCCCTTACTCTTAAGGTAAATGAAATGGATAGTCTCGCTGTACCGCTGGTGGTTGAGCGCGGCAAGATAGCTGCGCTCAGTCTGGCCTTCGACGGAGAAGCAAACGACCGTCTTCTGTAGTCGTGAATGCGGTGACTTGCGGCGATAGCGTTGGCTGCGGGTCCTCTGTTTCTTTCCCCTAGCTATGCCGACCTTGGGATTGCTCCGAGGCGACCGGACGAATAGGCGCGAACGAGATCGGCGTTCTTGCGGATTCTCGTGGTATCGAAATCGCTGAGGCGCGCGAGCGTGCTGGTGCTGCCGTCGGCCTTGTCAACGAGCCAGATTTCGTCTCGGCGAAGGAGTGTCTTCCGCATGATCTCGAGCTCGTGGGTGGTGAAGATCAGCTGGTGGCGCGAGTCGGGACCGGTACGCCGCAGAAACACCTCGATCAGCGACACGGTGAGATTGGCATGCAGCGAGCGGTCGAGCTCGTCGATGACAAAGACGCGGGGCGTGTCGTCGTAGGAAGAATCGATAAACGCGGGCAGCAGGTCAAAAAGCCGCACGGTGCCGTCGGACTCTGCGCTAAGCGGCAGCAGGTACTCCTTTCCGTTATCGGCCCGATGGACGGTTTTCAGGGCCTGCACGACACGATGGCCGTCCTCGTAATAGGCGGCGATGAGGTCGCCAGTCTCAGTGTCCGTAATGATCGCCTTGACGCCTGCGCGGCGAATCTCTTTGTCGACCTCGTCGGGAATTCTTCCAGAATGCTCGACCAGCTTAATGTCAGCAATTCCCGTGTCCGCCGTGGCAATGTGGTCACACAGGGCCTTGCCGAACTCCTTGTCGAGGTCGAACCGGTAGGGGAGGAACAGGTACCGCGACGCCGGCATGATGATGGTGAGCCGCTCGAACCAGGCGAGTACCGCGCGGACGGGCGCCAGCGGGTCGTTATCGCCGCGGACGGGCCGGGTCGCCAGCCGGGTGAGGAGCAGCTCGTTAGGCCCCAGGCTGGTGGCGACCGAATGGGTCACGGGGTCGTCATCCAGCGGGCCCCAAAACTCGCAGCGCGCCTGGTCGCCCTCCTGACGACGATCGAAGACGGTGGCGTCGTCAGCAGAGCGCTCCCGCCACAGGGTCTCCTCGACGACACGGGTCGGCGTGAGCACGAGCTCGTAGGTGAACGTGAGGTCACCGGGGCCTGCGGGGTCGGCGACGACGCACGTCACGGAAAACGACGTCGGCTGGTCGGCGCCCAGTGCGAGGTGCGGCGTGATCGGGAATCCCTCGGCGCTTTCGCGCGTGGACAGGACGACGGTACGCAGGGTTGCGAGAGCTTCGACAAACGTCGATTTGCCCGACGCGTTCGCGCCATAGAGGGCGGAGGCGGGCACGATCCGGCGACGCTTGACGCGCGCGAGAGTGTCCCCGGCGAGCTGCTCGCGCGTCGCGACCGTCGTAAACATCGGGTCGGCGCTGCGAATGTCGTCGCTGGTATAGAACGATTTGAAATTGGCGACGGAGAAATCTCGAAGCATGGTGACCAGTTCCGTTGCAGAAGATGCAGAAAAGTTGCGTCTCCAGTCTAGCGTGATCTGGCTGTGCTCGGAACCGCTCGACGGCCGGCCTCGCCCTCGGGATGAACGTGATCAAAAAAGGTCACGTTCACGGGGGCGGGGCGCACGAGGCAGGGGGTGGGCGGGCCGGGCTCGGGCATCCCGGCCCGCCACGTTTTACCTGGCGCCCCCGCGTTTTACCCGCCGGCCCGCCACGTTTTACCTGGCGCTCCCGGGCGGCTTACTTCGCCGCGAGGATCTCCTCGGCGCAGGAGACGACGAGGTCGACGAGGGCGTCGTCCTCGGCCAGGCTCGGGGCGGCGTAGGCGACAACCGCCGCGGCGGCATCCCGCAAATCGCCCTTGACCTGGTCCGCTACCCGGTCGAGGGTGGCGTCGCAGACCTCGCAGCCCTCGCCGCGCAGGTGCAGCAGCCACGCGGCGACGGCACGCGCGGCGCCACGCCCCTCCTTGCCGGCCTCACGCTGTGCGACCAGCGTCGGCACGATCCGCACGGGGATCTTCTGCGACCCGTCGTGTGCGATCTGCGCCAGCAGGTGCCGAATATTCGGGTTCTCGTAGCGGGCGACGAGGGCGGCGGCGTAGTCCTCCCACTCGACGCTCAGGCCCTCGCCGGCCTCTCGCCAATACTCGTCGACCCACTGCCGAATCGTCGGGTTGCGGATCCCGTCGTACACCGTGTCGACCCCGAGGATCGGCCCGGCATACGCCATCAGCGAGTGCGACCCGTTGAGCATCCACAGTTTCCGCTGCTCGTACGGTTCGACGTCCTCGACGACCTGGGCGCCGGCGGACTCCCAGTCGGGCCGCCCCGCCGGGAAATCGCCGCTGATCACCCATTCCGTGAACGGCTCGGTGGGCACGGGCGCGGCGTCGACGTAGCCGCATTCGCGCTCGACGGCCGCGCGGTCGTCGTCAGTCGTCGCCGGCGTGATCCGGTCAACCATGCAGGTCGCCCACGCCACCGTCTGCTCGATCCAGTCCAGCAGCGTCGGGTCGACGGCACGCGCCGCATCGGTGACGACCCGCGCAAACGCCTGCCCGTTCGACGGAATGTTGTCGCACGGCAGGATCGTCAGCGGCCCCGCGTCGGCGGCACGCCGCACGAGGAAGCCCGCGACAATCCGCGCCGGGGCGGTCGCCAGCTCGAGGGCGGCCAAGCGAGAGCGGGAAACCTTGCCGGATTCGACGACCTCACGCAGCGCCTGAATATCGGCGGAAACGTGCGGATCCTTGACGTCCAAAGAGCCGTCGTCGGCGCGGTAATACCCGGCCTCGGTGACCGTCGACGTGACGACGGCCAGGTCGCCGGACGCAAAATACCCGAGCAGCGCGTCGAGGTCGGCGGCCGGGTGCACCGCGGCGAGCGAACTGACGACCTCGTAGGTGTCGCCCTCGGGGCCCTTGGTGATGAGCGTGTAGAGGCCGTCCTGCGGCATCAGCGTGTTCGCCATCCGGGCGGAACGGCCGGTGAACGCGGCGATCCCCCACTGGTCGGCGTCGGCCGCGTGCGCCGTGTACCAGGCCTGGTGGGCGCGCGTGAAGTTACCGATGCCCAGGTGGACGATGCGCGCCGGCGGCGTCGGCAGGTCCTTGAGGGCGCGGGTGAGCTGGGGAGTAGTCATAGCTTGAACACCTTTCGGGGTTGGTCGGTGACGAGGGTGCGGGCGACGTCGTGGGCTTCGTCGAGGTCCAGGCGGTGCTCGGCGACGAGGCCGGCTAGGAACCCACAGTCCACGCGGCGCGATACGTCGTGGCGGGCGGGAATCGAACAGAACGCGCGGGTGTCGTCGATGAAACCCGAGGTCTTGTAGAAGCCCGCATACCCGGTGACGGCGCGCCGATACCGCATGATGGCGTCGGTTTCGTCGATGAACCACCACGGCGCACCGACGTAGAGGCCGCGATAGTAGCCGGCGAGCGGCGCGAGTTCGCGGGAGTAGACGGTCTCGTCCATCGTGAAAATGACGAGGTGGAAGCCGTCCGCGTTGCCGTAGGCGTCGAGGATCGGCCGCAGCGCGTTCGTGAACTCGACGGCGACGGGCACGTCCCCGCCGACGTCGGCGCCGAAACGCGTAAACGCCGCGGAATCGTGGTTGCGGGCGACCGCCGGGTGCATGGTCATGACGAGGCCGTCCTCGACCGCCAGGCGCGCCTGGTCGTTGACCATGTGGCGGCGCAGCCGGTCGCCGTCGGCGGCCGTGATCTGCCCGGCGAGGGCGTCGGCGTACAGGCGTTCGGCCTCGGCGTCGCTCAGGCGTTCGCAGCGGGCGTCGGCGTGCGAGTGGTCCGACGACACGGCGCCGTGGTCGATGAAGTAGCGGCGACGCACCCGCATGGCTTCGACGTGGCCGGCGTAGGTGCCGACGTCGACGCCGGCGACCTCGCCGAGCTTCCGGGTGAGGTCGACCCAGCCGGGCCGGGCGGGCTCGAGGTAGGCGTCGGGCCTAAACGTCGGCATGACGCGACCGTCCCACTCGGGATCCGCGGCCAGGCGGGCATGCCCGGCGAGGTCGTCGCACGGGTCGTCGGTCGTCGCCATCGCCTCGATGCCGAAGCGGTGGTAGAGGGCGCGCGGCCGGAACTCGGGCTTGGTCAGGCAGTCAGCGATCTGGTCGTAAATCTGGTCGGCCGTGCCGACATCGGGCCGCACCCGCACCCCAAAAACGTCGTGGAATTCGGCGTCGAACCACGTGCGCACGGGCGTACCGCGCAGGTACTTCCAGTTCGCGCACAGCAGCCTAAACGCGTTGCGGGCGGCGTCCTCGCTGATCGGCGAACCGACCGGGACGCCGAGTTCGGCGAGGTCGACCCCGCCGGCACCGTGGAGCATCCGGTTCGTGTAGTGGTCGGGCGTGAGCAGCAGCGTCGTCGGGTTGTCGAACGGCTGGTCGTCGGCCAGCCACTCGACGGGAACGTGCCCGTGGGGCGAGATGATCGGCAGATGCTCGACGTCGGCGTAGAGCTCCTTCGCGATCGCCGGCACCGCCGGCTCGGCCGGAAGCAGCCGATCGGGATGGAGGGTGAGGGGTGCAGGGGTGGGCATGGGTTAGCGACCTTTCAGGGAAGTGGGAGAGGTGGTGACGGATTCGCGCTCGTGGAGCGTCATCGGGACGACGAGCGTGTGCGCGTGCCGTTCCGAACGATGCTGCAGCTGCCGGATGAGGACCTGCGCGGCGCGCATGCCCATGAGCTGCGTCGATGCAGCCAGCGACGTGAGCCGCGGCGTGACGATTTGGGTGACCAGCGAGTTGTCGACGCCAATAACCGACACGTCGTCGGGCACGACCAGCCCGGATGCCTGGGCGGCGCGGGTGAACCCGATCGCCAGGAGGTCGTTGTAGGCGACGACCGCGCTGCTCGGGTGCTCACGCCAGCTGGCGAAGGCGGCGGCACCGCCCTCGGGGGACGGGGGATTCGGCCCGATCCGGCGGAGTTTCTTCAACGAAAGCTTGCCGGCGGCCTCGACCAGGCCCCGCCACCGCATCCCATCGGCCCACGACGCCTGCGGGCCGGCGAGGTAGGTGACGTGCTCGTGGCCGGCCTCGTGAAGCAGGCTGAGGACGTCGTCCATCCCCTGCGTCGAGTCGGGAATAATCGACGGGACCGTGCGGACGACGCGGTTAATCGCGACGACCGGGCGGACCTTCGCGATCTGGTTGATCGCCGAATCGGACATCCGCGACGACGTGAGGACGATGCCGTCGACCAGGTCGATGACCGACTCGATCGAGCGACGTTCGACGAGGTCGTCCTCGTGGGAATCGAGGAGCATGACGGTGTAGCCGGCCGTCGTCGCCTCGATCTGGAAACCCTGCATGATCTGCGAATACACGGGATTCGACACGTCGGCGACGACGAACGCCAGCAGCTTCGTCGCCTCTCCGGCGTCGACGCGGGCGACCGGACGGGCGTGATACCCCAGCTTGAGGGCGATCTCGCGGATCCGCTGGCCGGTTTCGGCGTTGACGCGGCCGGGGCGCGAATAGGCGCGCGACACGGTCGAGGGGGCGACGCCGGCGACCTTGGCGACGTCGTAAATCGTCACCCGCTTCCCGGAGTCGGCGGGCGTTCCCGCCAGCGGTTCGGGCAGGTCGATATCGTCGGTCATCGCGTCTCCTCTCGGCGGGGTGGGGCGGCAATTTGGGCGGCCAGGTGGCCCGCGCCGTAGCCGTTGTCGATGTTGACGCAGGCCACGCCGGGGGCGCAGGCGTTGAGCATGGACAGCAGGGGCGCGAGGCCGCCGAACGCGGCGCCGTAGCCGACGGACGTGGGCACGGCAATCACCGGGGTGCCGGTCAGGCCGGCGACGACCGACGGCAGCGCGCCGTCCATGCCGGCGGCGACGACGATGGCGTCGGCCGCGGCGAGGTCGTCGGTGCGCGCGAGGATCCGGTGGATCCCGGCGACGCCGACGTCGACGAGTTCGCGGACTTCTCGGCCCAGGTAGCGCGCGGTGATCGCCGCCTCGCGGGCGATCGGCAGGTCGGACGTGCCCGCGCAGGCGACGAGGACCCTTCCGCCGGTCGGGGCCGGCGGCTCCGGCGGCCACGCGAGCAGCCCCGCGTCGGCGAAGTACGCGGCGTCGGGCAGCGCGGCGAGGACGGCCTCGGCGCGCGGCCGGTCGGCCTTCGTAAAGAGGACGGGGCCGACTTTTTCGCCATCCATCCCAGCCCACTCGGCGGCGATTTTTCCGCACT
This sequence comes from uncultured Actinomyces sp., assembly GCA_900545825.1. Classification (GTDB taxonomy): domain Bacteria; phylum Actinomycetota; class Actinomycetes; order Actinomycetales; family Actinomycetaceae; genus Nanchangia. The sequence continues at coordinate 87,704 of URAS01000009.1, read as the reverse complement.
GTTCCGGTGTTTTGCCGCCGCAGTAGACGGCCTCGGGGTAGCCGCGGCGGCGGCCGCGGTCGACGTCCAGCTGGGCGATGTCACTCATGGCCGCCCTCCGTTCGGGGTGCCGTTTGGGTTCCTGTTCGGGTCGGCAGCAGGGACAGGGTAAACATGCCCGACACGAGGCCGGCCAAATCGACTGTGACGTGGGCAAACCCGCAGTCGCGGACGCCGGTCAACACGCGGCGGCGGAGGTCGTCGTCGGCGAACCGGCCGACCTCGTCCGTCGGCACCTCGATCCGCGCGAGCGTCCCGTGGTGGCGGACCCGGCAGTCGCTGAACCCCGCGGCGAGGACGACGTCCTCGGCCCGGTCGATCTGGTCGAGCTTTTCCGGCGTCACCGATTCGCCGTGGGGGATCCGCGACGCCAGGCACGGTGCGGCCGGCTTCGTCGCCGACGCCAGGCCGAACGCCGCGGCGATAGCCCTGACCTGCCCCTTCGTCGCGCCGGCGGCCGAGAGAGGATAGAGGACGCCGCGCTCGCGGGCCGCCTGACCGCCCGGCCGATCCGGCCTGCGCGAATCGTCGGCGTTCTCGCCGTACGCGAGCACCGTGATGCCCTCGCGCGCGACGACCTCGGCGTCGAATCGCGAAAACAGCTCGGACTTGCAGAAATAGCACCGATCGACCGGGTTTGCGGCGTAGCGCGGATCCTCGACCTCGCGGGTGGTCACCTCGATGAGCCGCAGTCCCAACGCGTCCGCCTGAGCGCGCGCCGCGCGGCGCTCGCGCCGGGCCAGCGACGGCGACACCCCCATGAGGAGGACGCAGCCCGCCCGCCCCAACTCGCGCGCCACCAGCGCCGCGAGGACCGCCGAGTCGACGCCACCCGAATAGGCGACGCCCACGGCGCCCTCGCCCGCACCCTCGCGGACGATCCGGCCGACGCCTAGCGCCAACCGGTCGAGGTCGCCCGGCAGCGGCGCATAAATGTCCGCCGCGGGCACCGCCACCTGCGCCGATGCAGCCGCCGCAGCCGGCGCATCAGGCGCTGCCGGCGCGGCCGAGCCTTCCGCCCTCGGCACCGGCACCGAAACCGAAGAAGTCATCATCCCCACTTTCCCGTCTAAAAACCCAGCCGGTCGCGCATGGCCAGCCAGCGCTCGCGGACGACGTAGGCCGCCGATTTCGGCAACCGGTCGCGCGTAAACATGCCCTTGCGGTTGCCGCCGACCCGCAGAATCCCCGGGATCGTGCGGAAATCGGCGAAGTTCCACATCTGCTCGCCGACGACCTCGGGGTAGGAATCGAAGACGCGGTGGAACATGCCGAGCATGTCCTCCTGGTATTCCTCGGACCACGGGCGGCGCTGGAAATCGCGCAGCCCGATCATCGTGTCGGGGCCGTATTCGGTGAAAATGATGGGCTTTCCGGGCGCGAGGGCGATCCAGCCCTCGATCTCCTTGCGCAGTTCCTGTTCCGCCAGTGCGAGGTTGCCGGTCTGGACGTACCAGCCGTTGTAGCGGTTGAGCATGACGACGTCGAACAGGTCGACGCACTTTTCGATGTCCGGCGTGGCCATGGCGACGTTGACGTAGCCGACGGGCCTGGTCGGGTCGGTCTCGCGCGCGACCTGCGCCAACGGGGCGAAGTAGGCGCGCGACGCGTCGGTTTCGGACTCGGGTTCGTTGGCGATCGACCAGATGGCGACGCATGGGTGGTTCTTGTCGCGGGCGATGAGCTCGCGGATGTGCGCGGCGTGCGTGGCCTGAGTCGCCTCGTTAATCGTCGTCTCCGAGAACGTCTTCCGACCAGGCACGTCACCCAGCTCGCCGGGCCACATGCTGAGGTTGAGGCCGACCGCGGCCGTCTCGTCGATGACGACGAAGCCCATCCGGTCGGCGTAGTCGAGGACCTCCTCGGCGTACGGGTAGTGCGACGTGCGGAACGAATTCGCGCCCTGCCAGCGCATGACCTCGAAGTCGTGAACCATGAGGACGGTGTCGTGGCCCTTGCCGCGGACGATGTTGTCTTCGTGGCGGCCGTAGCCGCGGAAGTAGAAGGGTTCGCCGTTGATGAGCAGCTGGGAGTCCTTTGCCTCGACCGTGCGCACGCCGAACGGCTGGGGGTAAACGTCCTGGTCCGCGTGGATTTCCAGGGTGTAGAGGTAGCCGGCGCCCGGCTTCCACAGGGTGGGGTTCGGGATGCTGGCGCTGCCCGTCGCGCCGCTGCCGCTGGCGACCTCGGCGCCGGCCTCATCGAGGATTCGGACCGAGACGTCCTCGGCGCCCTCGGCGACGACGTCCCAGGTCACGGTGCCGTCGAGGGCGGTCGTCACGGTGACGTCGGTGACCGCGTGGGTCGGGCGTGTGTAGAGGACGACGCTGCGGTGGATGCCGGCGTACGAGAAGAAGTCGAAGAAGTAATTGCGGTGCTTGACGCCCGCCGCGTCGGTTTCCGTGTACCCCGGCGGGATCGTGTCCCAGCGCAGCTCGTTGTCGACGGCGACGGTGACGCGGAACGTTTCGCCGGGCGTGACGAGGTCGGTGATGTCGGCCTCGAACGGCAGGTATCCGCCCTCGTGGTAGGCGACTTCGGTGTCGCCGACCCACACGCGGCCCTGGTGAGTGACCGAGCCGAACCGCAGGATCAGCCGCTCGTCGGCGCCGATCGCAGGCGCGAGGACGTCGCGCTGGTACCAGGCCAGCCCGACGTGGTTGTAAATATCGAGGTCGGTGGTGATTTCGTTGTATGACGCCGGCACCGGCATGGGGCGCGCGTCGGCCAGCGGGCCGGCGAACCAGCGGTCGGTCATCCCCGCCCCGTCGCTATCGACCCGGAAGTCCCAGATGCCGTCGAGGGTGTGGACCGTGCGTGACACCGAAGGTCGGACAGAAAGCATGTCGGCTCCTTTGCGCTGGCAGGTGTAAGCGGTGCGTTGTTCTTATTTGACCAGGACTACTCCGTGAAGGCGGTCACTTGCCACTTGTTGCCCTCGCCGGTTGCCATGAGATGAGAGAAGAATTGGGCAGGTTGACGCGGCTCGTGCCCGGTGTCGCGTGCTTTGTTGCCACGGCGTGCGGCGCGCAAAGCATCCGCGATGTTGCGAGGCGGAAGCCGAGGACGGCCTCGGGCACAACGAGCCGTCGGTGATCGCGAGAATCAGCGGATCTGCGGGCCTATCTGGCAGTTGCCGTGGCAATCCACGGCAACTTGCGGCCTGACGGTCGCCGTCATGTGAGATTAGAGGCAACGCAGGCAACGCCCGCCTCGCCCTCGAAATGGAACGGCAACGTAGCTTTCCGGAAGGACCCGCCATGACTGACGACAACACCGCGCCCGTCACCGATGAGACAATTCGTCCATTCGGTATCCGCGACAAGATCGGGTATATGTTCGGAGATTTCGGCAACGATTTCTCGTTCATTTTGCAGATGATGTTCTTTATGACGTTCTATACGGACGTCATGGGCATCAGCCCCGCTCACGTCGGCACCCTATTCCTGTGCGCGCGACTGCTCGACGCGTTCACGGACGTCGGCATGGGTCGCCTGATCGACATGCTCAAGCCGACGAAGAAGGGCCGTTTCCGCCCGTGGATTCTGCGGATGTGTATCCCGGTCTCGCTCGCCAGCCTGCTCATGTACATGCCGTTCGTCGTCGACGCGTCGTACACGGTCCGCATGATCTACATGTGCGTGACCTACATTGTGTGGGGCTCGGTGTTCTACACGTCGATCAACATTCCCTACGGCTCGATGGCGGCCGTCGTTTCCGATAAGCCCGAGCACCGCACCTCGCTGTCCGTCTTCCGTTCGGTCGGCGCGCAGCTGGCGAACCTCATCATTTCGGCCGCGCTGCCCCCGTTCGTTTCCGCTGGTGGCAACCACCTCGTGCCCAGCCGTATGGCGACCGCCGCGATCGTCTGCGCCATCTGCGGCGTGTGCTGCTACCTCCTCTGCTACGCCAACGTCCAGGAGCGCCTGAGCGCCGTCATCGAAGAAGAGGGCGAGCCCCAGAAGGCGTCCTTCGGCGTCATGCTCGGCACGGTTGTCCGCAACCGCCCGCTCCTCAGCCTCGTCGGCGCGGCGATCTGCTTCCTCATCGGCTCCCAGATCGTCGGCGGCACGACGACCTACATCTGGAAGGACTACTTCAAGAACCTCCCGATGATGTCGGTCGCCCAGGTCGTCGCCGTCCTCCCGGTGTTCCTTATCGCCACGGTCGCGACCGCGCTGTCGATGAGGTACGGCAAGAAGGAACTGCTCGTCACGTTCCTCATGTTCTCGGCGATTCTGTCGATTGTCACGTACTTCCTCCACATTCACAACGCGATCGTCTTTATCGTTCTCTACTTCTTCATTTCGATCGGCGTCGGGTTCTACAACACGATCGTGTGGGCCATGATTACCGACGTCCTCGATTACCAGGAAGTCATTACGGGCGAGCGTGACGACGGCGTCGTGTACGCCATCTACTCGTGGGCCCGCAAGCTCGGCCAGGCGCTGGCCGGCTGGCTGGTCGGCCTCGCGTTGGCCGGCGTCGGCTACTCCGCCGAGATCGCTAAGGCCGGCGGCGAGCAGACGGCCTCGACGATCAACGGCATCTACATGCTGTTCCTCCTCGTGCCGGGCATCCTGTACCTGGTGGCGGGCCTCATCATGTGGTTCATCTACCCGCTGAGCAAGAAGCGCGTCGCGGCGAACTACGAGACCCTGAAGTCGCGCCACGGCGAGGGCACCGACGACCTCGTCGAAAAGAACGCGTAGCCGAGAGAGAGCGCGTTCGGCCGGGCCGGTGGGGGAGACCCTGCCGGCCCGGCTTTTTCTCGCCCCCTTCCCCCGTGAACGTGATCAAAGCGGACAGAAAGGTCACGTTCATGGGGTCGAACCGGTGAACGTGACCTTTTTTGATCACGTTCATCCCCGCCGCGAAAACAGCACCGAGGGCGCCGCGAGGGCGCCGGGTGGCCCGGCTGCCCGTGGGGAAGGTCGCCCTCACCAGGGCGTACGATAATCTTGCGCACCACCGTGCGCTCGGATTATCAACTGGAAATTGGAGAGGCAGCCGTGAGCTCACAAAGCACCGACACTTCCCATGAGGCGCCGCAGAGTGGCGACGCCGTCACCAAGAAGGCCGACCGTTTCCCCACGGCCTTTACGGTTCTCACCATTATTTTGCTCGTGATGTGGGTGCTCACCTTCATCATTCCATCTGGCTTCTACAAGCAAGACGACAACGGCAACGCGATTGCCGGAACGTACCACCACGTCGACCTTCACCAGTCGTTCGGTTCGCGGCTGTACGACCTGTTCATGTCGCCTGCGGCCGGCATGTTCGGCATTAAACCCGCAGGCCACGACCCGATTACGACCGGTGCCGAAGGGTCGCTGTATGGCGCGATTTCCGTGGGGTTCTTCGTCCTCGTTATCGGCATGTTCCTCACGGTGTGCACGAAGTCGGGCGCCATGGAGGCGTCGATCGGTGCCGCCGCGAAGCGGTTCGCCGGCCGCGGCAAGTGGCTCATTGTCGTCATCATGGTGCTGTGCTCGATCCTCGGGTCGATCGAGGGTTTCGGCGAAGAGACGCTGGGCCTGTACGGCCTGATGATTCCCCTCATGCTGTCGCTGGGGTACGACCGGATGACGGCGGCGATGACGCTGATCATCGGGTCGATGACCGGCAACATCGGGTCGACCGTCAACCCGTTCGCGACGGGTATTGCCTCGCAGATCGCCAACGTGTCGCTGACCGAGGGCATGGGCGTGCGCCTGCTGCTGTGGCTGCTGCTGACCGCCGGCGGGTGCTGGTGGGTCGTCCGCTACGCCGAGAAGGTCCGCCACGACCCCGCCGTCTCGCTGACGCCGGGCGACGCGGCGCCCGGATATGAGTCCGAGGGCGACCTCGCCGGCAGCCTCCCGCCGGAATTCACCGGCCGCCGCAAGGCGATCATGGGCCTGTTTATCGCCGCGTTCCTGTTCATGGTGTTCAGCTTCCTGCCGTGGGCGCAGCTGTTTAACGGCCCGGACGCCGACTCGTACTGGTGGCAGCTGGACTGGGGCTTCTCCGAGGTGTCGTGCATGTTCCTCGTCCTCGGCGTCGTCGCCGGCGTGATCGCGGGGATGAACGAGAAGCAGATCGCCGACACGATGGTGGCCGGCGCGGCCGACTACATTTACCCGGTGCTGGTCATCGCGCTGGCGCGCGCCGTTACCGTCGTCATGCACAACGGCGGGATCACCGACACGATCCTCAATTTCCTCGAGCACGCGCTGTCCGGCCTGCCGGTCGGCCTGCTGGTCGTCCTCATGTTCATCGCGTTTATCCCGCTGTGCTTCCTCGTCCCGTCGACGTCCGGCCTGGCCGCGCTGTCGATGCCGATCTTTGGGCAGCTGGCCGTCCTGTCGCACCTCGGCCCGGCGGTCGCCGTCACGGCGTACCAGTCGGGTGCGGGCTGGATGAACCTGTGGTCGCCGACGAACGCGATCGTCGCGGGCGGCCTCGTGCTGGCGGGGGTCAGCTACGGCAAATTCATGAAGTTCGTCTGGCCGATCCTGCTGGGCTACTTCGTCGTCCTCGCGGCCGTTCTCGCGATTATGGCCTACGTGTAAACGAGGGCGCCGGTGCGCGGCGCGCGAAACCGGTGAACGTGATCTTTTTTGGGCACGTTCACCGGTTTTTCCGCATGAACGTGACCAAAGTGGACAGAAGGATCACGTTCGCGGGGTGAGTCGATATTTCTGCTTGGGGCTACGGGCCGGTTCGGTGCGCTCAATCAGGCCCTCGTCGATGAGGCCGGCAAGGATCTTGCGGGTGCCGCCAATGCCGATGCCGGCTGCGGCCGCGAGCTCCTTGCTGCTGGCCAGAGCATGTTCCGACAGGTAGGCCACGATGCGATCGGAGCTCGAGGTGCCAGAAACGGCGGCGCCCTCGGCCTCGGTCATGCGGCGGCGATCGAAACGAAGTGAAAACGAGGTCAGCCGGTCTTGAGGAATCGGAGGCGGGAGTAGGGCGCGTTCCTGCTGAGTGAGCATTTCATGGAAGCCGGAGCCCCGATTTTCGGCGACATATCCGCCGCTGCTCGACGGGGTGAGCTCGAGGAGGACCGCCAGCGTTTGATTGCGCGAACGAGAAACGCCGTCTTTGTCGAGATCGTTCAGCGTGACAGTGCCATAGAGACCCCCAGGGTTCTGGATCTCTAAGTGGTCAACGAAGATATTCAGTTGTACCTGTGTCCCCCGTGCCAGATCGGAATAATCGCGGTGCATCAGAGCGTTGGTGATCGCTTCGCGGATCGCGCCGGGTGAATAGTCGGGAAGATCTTTTCGAAATGCGCCTTCGATGACGCCACCAGTGCGGGAGTTGCGGCTCACAGTGTCGACAGTGTCGTTGACGATATCAGGAATAGGTCCGACCAGACGCCCGCTATTGAGAAGGCGGGGACCGTCAGCCAGCGAGCCTTTTGACGTGCCCGGATAGACGGCATAGCTGACCATGAGCTGAGGGAAGAATTGCTGCGGATAGTCGCCGAGCGCCAGCAGTCCGGCGAGCGTCGGGTGCTCGGTTTCGTCGACTGTCGTGGTAATTCGCAGGCGCTGGCGGATCTGAGCGTCGGTCGCTGTAGCGGAACGGCGGTGCAGCTGCCGTTCGCGCGAGATAACGGCCTCGAGGAGGCGCGGATCGAGGTCGTCCAGAGTGGCCTCGGCGACGGGTTCGCAGTCCCACCGGGGCTGGCGTTGTTGCTCGATGATGCGATCGATTTCGTATCCGGATAACCGGTGATCGCCGTCGTTAGTACGAATGAAAGAGCCGTTGTAGCGTCCGCGGGCGACGACATAGCACGGTTTATCGTGAGGGTGCAGACCGGGGACCTCGGCGGTGACGAGCTGGTGGCCCTCGAACGGGACAATATCGATATAAGCGCGGACGGGCGGAGCCGTCCAGAGTTCCTTCGTGTGACGTTACAGCGAAGTGGGCACCTTTTCCCACAGCGCACCGGGGCCGCGTTGGGGGCCGTCGGGAACAATCCGGGCCTTGCCGGCATTGCGCATATCGCGCAAGATCCCGGTAATAACCTCCCGATCGAGCTGCAACGCTTCCGCAATCTGGCGAGCCGAGAGCTGTTCCCCGTCGTCGAAGTGTTCGGCGATCCAATTCGCCGGGTTGACGGCCGCGGAAGCTGTCGGTGGAAGTGATAGCGCCCTCGCGGCATCAGGTGCCAAGATCCACCTCCTGGTCGCCGTGTTGAGACTCAGCAGGCGCACGTCGCTGGTCAGCCAGTCCAGCAGTTCGCGGGCCTGAAGCTCGCTGGTTTGAGTCTGCGTCCGAACCGCTGATTCCGTCATCGAGCGGTGCTGATAGAGGTGCCAGAGAAGGATAAGCGTCTGGTAATTGTAGACTTCCTCGGACTGGTGGGTGTCAGCCAATTGGTGAAGGCCGCGAATGAAGGAAATATCCGGGTTTCCCGCCGCGATTCGGATCGTCACATGTTCGGATGATGCGTCAATCTCGGGTGCGTCACGCCCAGTACTCAGCATACCGAGCCACATACGATCAAATCCCCGTGAGGTTTCTTCGACCAGTCCCATGCGCCGGAGGGCGCCCATGAGCGTCGGGTTTCGGGGTATGGAATGCGTGGTGAGAACCCGGTTGACCTCGACACCGGCGGGAAGACCGCCCGGAGAGGTGATGCTCAGGACCCGCGGCGAGTGCTCAATCGTGATGGGGCTGACGTAGTTATAATCGCGATGGGCAAAAGCATTCGACAGCGCTTCATCTACCACCGTGTGAGGAAAAGCCGGGACGGGAAGTTCTGTGCCATCGGAAAAACTGGTCCGAGCGATCTCGGAGGATGAGTTCCGTGAAATGAGATGGCGCGCAGTGTCGATGGCGAGGGCCAGCGGTTCTGAAATGTGCTCAACTTGCGGTTCCGCACCCGGAAATGGCCGCCACAGATAGCGAACCGAAGCATTTGGCGCTGTCGGCGGAACAAAGAGGATGCGGGCGGCCTCCGTGAGTCGGACGACGTCGTTTTCGCGGCGCGCGACCCCCAGCTCCTCGAGCATGAGCAGCGTCGGCGTAGGTACCGGACGGTCGTCGCCAGACATGAGCCGCCGACGCGTGGCCTTCTGGCGGACGCTTTGCAGGGCAGCGGGGTCGAGATCGTCAACCGTGAGGTCAGTAGTCTGGGCGGTGAAATCGGGATTGGCGCGCTCGTGCTCGAGCCGACGCCTTGTCGCGGCGTCCAGGGGCTGGCAGGTCGCTCCTACCCGATAGGTCGCTTGTCCACGGGTGCGGGTGTAGACGCAGAGGGCGCGCGGGATGGTGATGGCGATTAGTCGGGCGGACCCGAACGGGAAAGCCGTGACTTCCGTATGCATCGGCGGAACGGTGCCGGTGAATATCTTCTGTTGAATCCATCGGGGGTCCCGTTGGGTGCCAGTGAACGCCTCGGGCCCCGTCGTCCTGTCGTTGACACCGAGGATGATGTGACTTTCGGCGGCGGGACCGTTCGCCAAACAGACACACTCGTCGCGGAGGGTGTCGATCAAATGGGTGTCAGGATTCTTGTCTCGAGGATGGACGGCGGGATCCTCTTTGAAGTCCAGGCGCTCGGATTCGCAGTCCGATGCGCGCGTGTTCCCCGATGCGATCTCCCTCAGCGCACTCCAGACCGCGTCGGGCAGCGATGTCGTCTCGGCCATACGTTCAGGCTAGGTTGTTGCAGGGTTGTTTGCAACAACTCTGCAACAACTAGTTGTCTTAAGAACCCGTCTGGACGCTCGATAGTGGCGAGATACCGCCGAAAACTAGTTGTTTTTAGTTGTTTGGAGTTGTTTGCGGGCGTTGGCGTGGGGACGGCCGACCGCCCTCGCGACCCGCCCGGCGCCCTCCCTCCCGACCGGCGCCCTCGAGACTGCGACGCGCTCGCCAGAATTGCGAAACGCTCACCCAGATTGTCATTTCTCGGCCCTCAGGGCCGGATTTCGACAAACCAGGTGAGCGTTTCGGGGATGCGGTGAGCGTTTAGCGCTTGACGCGGGCGTTGCCCTCCCAGACGCTCCAGACCTGCTCTTCGTCGGCGGGTGCGGCGTAGTCAGTGGCCGACGTCGCCGCGAGGGCGCCGGTGGCCCAGCCGAACTGCATGCACTTTTTCGCGTCCCAGCCGGACAGGATGCCGTAGAGGACGCCACCGACCGAGCCGTCGCCGCCGCCGATGCGGTCGAGGACGTCGATGTCACGCAGCGGCGCGACGTGCAGGTCGCCGTCGTTCCACAGGATCATGCCCCACTTGTGGTGGTTGGCCGAGACGACCTCGCGCAGCGACGTGCCGATGTAGTGGGCGTCGGGGTAGGCCTGGTGGATCCGGTCGATCATCTGGCCAAACGCGTCGATCTTCGCTTCGAGGTCGTCGCCGCCGGCCTTCGGCCCTTCGATGCCGAGGCACAGCTGGAAGTCCTCTTCGTTGCCGTAGAGGATGTCGCACAGCGACGCGATGTCGGCGAACGCGGCGGACAATTCGTCCTCGCGGCCCTTCCAGAACGACGCGCGGTAGTTGAGGTCGAACGACACGACCGTGCCGGCGGCCTTCGCGGCGTGGGCCAGCTCGACGCACAGGTGCGACGTTTGCGGGCTGAGCGCGGCGATGAGGCCGGACAGGTGGAGGATCTTCACGCCGTCGGTGGTGAACAGGCGGTCGAGGTCGAACTCGGATGCTTCCATCGTCAGGCCGACCTCGCCGGCGCGGTCGTTCCACACGCGCGGGCCGCGGCCGCCGAAGCCGGAGTCGGCGATGTTGAACTGGTGACGGTACCCCCACGCGCCGCCCTGCTCGACCCAGGCGCCCTCGTAGTCGATGCCGCGGGCGCGCAGGTTCGCGGCGATGAACTGCGAGATCGGCGAGCCGGCGACGAACTTCGTCAGGACCTTGACGTTTTTGCCCAGGTAGGAGGGGATTGAGGCGACGTTCGACTCGGCGGAGGTCGCTTGCAGCGTGAAGTGGTCGCTGACGTGGACGCTCTGGCGGTTGTCGGGGACCAGCCTGACGCCCATCGACGTCGGGACGACGAGGTCCCACTTGGCGTTGTCGCGCAGCTTCATCGGTTACGCCTCCACTTCGGCGCGGCCCTCTTCGGCCCACAGGGTGTGGAACGTGCCGGGCTTGTCGATGCGCTGGTAGGTGTGGGCGCCGAAGAAGTCGCGCTGCCCCTGGATCAGCGACGCCGGCAGCCGCTTGGCGCGCAGGCCGTCGTAGTACGACAGCGACGAGCTGAACACGGGGACGGGCGCGCCGTGGAGGGCGGCCTCGGACACGAGGCGGCGCCAGTGCGGCAGGGCCTCGACGATCTTGGCGTAGAAGTAGTCGTCGCCGATGAGCAGCGGCAGGTCGGGGTTCTTTTCGAACGCCTTGGTGATTTGGCCGAGGAACACCGCACGAATGATGCAACCGCCGCGCCAAATACGTGCCATGTCGCCGAGGTTAATATCCCAGTCGTATTCCTTCGCGGCGGCCTGGATTTCGTTGAAGCCTTGCGAGTAGGCGACAATCTTTGACGCGTAGAGGGCCTGGCGGACGTCCTCGATAAAGGCGTCGCGGTCGGTGACGTTCCATTCGTCGGCCTCGGCGGCGAACCCCTGCGCGGCGGTGCGCTGGATCGGCGAGGACGACAGGCCGCGCGCGAACGTGGCTTCGCCGATGCCGGTGACGGGGACGCCCAGGTCGAGGGCGGTTTGCGTGGTCCAGGCGCCCGTGCCCTTTTGGCCGGCGGCGTCGACGATGAGGTCGACCAGCGGGGTGCCGGATTCCTTGTCGGTCTGACGCAGGACTTCGACGGTGATTTCCATCAAGTAGGAATCGAGGTCGCCCGAGTTCCATTCCGCGAAAATGTCGGCGATTTCGGCTGGAGTCAGTCCGAGGGCGCGGCGCAGCAAATCGTACGCTTCGCCGATCACCTGCATGTCGGCATATTCGATTCCATTGTGAACCATTTTGACGAAGTGGCCGGCGCCGTCGGGGCCAACGTGGGTGCAGCAGGGCTCGTCGTTAACGTGTGCGGAAATCGATTCGAGCATGGGGCCGAGGCGCTTGTACGACTCAGGGGAGCCACCCGGCATGATCGCGGGGCCCCACAGGGCGCCCTCTTCGCCGCCGGAGACGCCGCAACCGACGAAGTGCAGGCCCTTTTCGCGGAGCGCGGCCTCGCGGCGGCGGGTGTCGGAGAACAGCGAGTTGCCGCAGTCGATGATGATGTCGCCCGGCTCCATGCGCTCGGCCAGCTGGTCGATGACGGCGTCGGTCGCCTTGCCGGCCTTGACCATGATGACGGCGCAGCGCGGCGGGGTCAGCGCGAGAATGAAGTCGTCGAGGTCCTCGCAGGGGATGAAGTCGGCCTCGTCGCCGTGCTTCTCGATGACGGCCTCGGTCTTCGCCACCGTGCGGTTGTGGATCGCGACGCGGTGACCGTGGCGGGCGAAGTTGCGGGCCAGGTTCGAGCCCATGACCCCCATTCCGGTGACGCCGATGTCCGCGCTGTTAGGTTCGGGTTTTGCAAAGCTCATCGTCAAGCTCCTTGGGTTCCGTCAATCGATACGTTGTCTGGCCTGCGGTCGAACACGTCCATGGTCGGCGTTTGCCGGGGTCGATGCAACCAGTTGCCATCAATTGCGCGCGGCCCGAGCTGGCGGGTGCATGCGGCGGGGTAGGCGGGCACCTGCCCGGCCCGCGCCGCCCTCGCCATCACGAGGACGAAATGTGACATCTTTGGCGGTGTAAGTGGCCCAATTGCAATGAAAAATGGCTCATTCGGGGGGTGAGCGTGAGGGCGCCCGGCGCCCTCACGTTTGCGGCCGGCCTAAATGTCGTAACTGTCGCTGACTGTGGCCTCTTGGGTCGAGTCTGCGTTCTTCGTCATGTTGCCGATGTGTAGTGGGTCCCGTTCATTGTCGGGCATCTTGTTTACGCACTGGAAAACGCCGTCAACATGTTCATGCAAAGAGTCCGCGATGTGAGCCCACATCGGGTCGAGAATGAAATCGACGCCCGCACGGCGAGCGTGCTTCGCGGCGGGAACGAAGTCGCTATCGCCGGCAATCATGATGATTTGATCGACATAATGATTTTGGGATAGGAGGGCAACATCCAGGCCCAGTCGCATATCGACGCCTTTTTGGGTGATATTGAGGAAGAAATCGTCCTCAGTCAGCGCATCGAGCTCAATATCGCCACGCAGCAGCTTTTTGAGGGTGCGGGGCTTGAGCTGGTAGCCATTTTGGGTCTGCAGATTCTCGCCGCGCCGCAGCGCGACTTTGCGGCGGCGCAAGAGTTCCTTGTGAAACTCGTTCATCCACGCGTAGTTGTCGGTCTTCGCTAAGTTGACGTCTCGTTGGGTCAAGGGATGATAAATGACCTTATCTGACGGTGGGCAATCGTAATAGAAGATGCGATAGAGCGAGCCGTGTGCTTGGCGGATGTGTCGCCGACAGTATTCAAGCAGCTCGTCAGCCCTTTGGGCGGGTGTCTTGTGACCGAACAGGCGAGCGGCACGGCGACGGTAGAACCCGCCGTCAACAAAGATGGCGGTAACGCGTTCACGCCTTACTAACACCGCCCGGTCCCTGCTCACTCGGGCGAGCTTCTTGCGCTGGTTGTCTGCCGCGGTGGGTCTCGCTGTGTCTGTCACGAATCTTCCTTGGATAGAAAAAGCTCCTGTCCTCGGCCGCACCATGATCAGGCGGTGCGGTCAACGGCAGGAGCGGTTGATGCTTCACTGTAACACATGCCCCTGGCCGCGAACGAGGATGTTCTTACGTGTCGGATCCGGTCGGTTATTTCGGCTGGTGGTCGGGGTCGATCAAGTACGTGTGGAGTTTCCCGAGCTCGCGTTGCGGGTGGGTTTCCGTCGTCGTGAGCATCTCCGGGATGTCCTCCCACACGCCGGTGGTGGGGTCCATGAAGATGGCCTTCCACGACGTCGTCAACGCAATATCCACCCGCCACCCCGGTGCATCCTGCGAGGCCGGACACGAATACGTGTGGGTCACGTCGAACGCCGGGTACGGCCTGCCGGGACGAGTCGTCGTCAACGTCTGCCCGTCACCCCACGTGTACGTGTACTCGCGCGCGTCTGCACGCACGGGAATATCCAACCCGCCGACGTTGAGCGCCGTTTGGTAGCTGTGGTTCGTCGTGTACGCGATCACCGGCTTATCGCAGTACATGATCCCCTTGGGCGGCTGAATATGGAGGCCGGCCCCGGGGATTGTGGTTGATGCGAAATACGTGCGCACGACCTCGCTCACCGTCGGCACCGACACCACCGGCGCGGGTGCCGCCGGCTTCTTCCCGGGCTTCGCGGCGGCAGGCTTCCAGTTCAACAGCCACCGGAAATTCTGTGGCGTCGGCGCGAGGTCGCCGAAGTAATCGACATAGAAACTATTAAACCGAGACGAAAATACCTGTGGCTGAACATAGGGGCGCGGCGGATGAACGTTGACGACCGTGATAGTTCCCTTGTGCTTGGAGCTTTGAGCTTTCCCGCTCCTACTGTCGTGTTTCGCGGTGCTAATGGTCGCAGTGTCGCCGCTTCCAGAGCCAGTGACGTCGTCGGCACGAGCGGTTGGTGGATAGGTTCCGACAAGTAGGGCGGCCACGGTCAACGTGCAAAGGAGGTGCGACCAGGCAGAATCAGTGGTTCTCAACATCTTCAGGGTCGCCGATCTCCAGAATCTTCCACGAGCCGTTGTCGGGCACCACGTACGCGGTAATATCACTTTCGGTCCGGCCTACTTTTTCAACAGCCTTGTCGCCGCGCTTCCATCCGGAACCCTCATCTTGAATGCCGTGGAAATTGCACCTCCAGCCGACGGGAGTTGCGAGTGGATCGGCGCTCAATAGCTGCAAGTCGATCATGTGCTGGTTTCGCATCCAGCCGTCGCGCCTGCGGAACTCACGAACGTCGTGTTGCAGCGCCTTACACCGTTCGCAGCGAGGGTCTGCGTATCGATCGGCAGCGTCGGTTCGTAGGTGAGCAGCGTCGTAGGGGACGGATTCGAGGTAATACGCCGCCACCGCGCATGCTCCTGCCGAGTCGTCGCGTGAGGCTTCCGGCGGCAGGGTTGGTGTCGGGTAGGGCCATATGTCGCCCTCGGGCGGGGCAATCGTCGTTTCGGTCGCCGAGGGTGTCGCGGACTTCTTCGCATCAGCGGACGCATCGTGTGAGCACGCGGAGAGCCCAGAGCACAGGAGCGCCAGGCCGACGAAGGCGGCCGCCGCGCGGGCGGGGGCGTGAGCGGGGGACATCGTTGCCTCCAGATGGGGAATATCAAGACGGGGACGCCCGCCGAAGCGGGCTTATCTGGAACCCTAGCGAAAAACTGCACCCCACTGGCCGTCCTCGCCCGCCCTGTGGATAACCGAGGATCACCGCACTGCCCTCGCCATCATGAGGACGAAATGTGACATCTTTGGCGGTGTAAGTGGCCTAATTGCAATGAAAAATGGCTCATTCGGGGGTGTGAGTGAGGGCGCCGCCCCCAACCCACGCCACCCCACCCCATGCAACCCACCCGACCCCACCCCCGCCCTCGACAATTAACGGCAACTGGCCGCATCGGCGGCGTTTTTTGTCACGCTAGAAGGGTGCCGCGACGGAGCGGCGACGACGCAGCGACGAGGAGACGCCATGGTGGATTTGACACAGAAACCGTTCAACTTGGATGACGAGGCCATCGCCTGGGTCAACGAGACGATCGCGAATATGACGTTGGACGAGAAAATCGGCCAGCTGTTCGTCAATATGGGGGCGTCGCGCGACGAGGAATACTTGCGCGATATCCTCGACCGCTACCACATTGGCGCGGTGCGCTATAACCCGGGCAAGGCCGACGAGGTGTGGGAGCAGAACCGCATCCTCCAGACGTACTCCAAGATTCCCCTGCTCATCGCGGCAAACACCGAGGCCGGCGGCAACGGCGCCTGCACGGACGGCACCTACGTCGGATACGAAGTGAAAATCGGCGCGACCGCCGACGAAAAATGGGCCTACGAAATGGGCCGCGTTTCGGGCGTCGAGGCCGCCGCAATCGGCTGCAATTGGTCGTTCGCCCCGATCGTCGACGTTATGCGGAATTGGCGTAACCCCATTATTTCTAACCGCTCGTTCGCGGCTGACCCCGACCTTGTCGTCAAACTCGCCCGCGCTTACATGAAGGGCATTATGGAATCGGGGATCCTCCCCGCGGCCAAGCATTTCCCGGGCGACGGCATCGACGAACGCGACCAGCACCTGTCGGCGTCGGTCAACTCGCTGAGCTGTGAAGACTGGGACGCGACGTTCGGCAAGGTTTACGGCACCCTCATCGACGAAGGCCTGCCCTCGATCATGGCCGGCCACATCATGCTCCCGGCCTACCAGCGCCACTTCAACCCGGACGCGACCCGCGACGACCTCCTGCCGGCGACGCTGTGCAAGGAAATCCTCACCGACCTGCTGCGCGGCAAGCTGGGCTTCAACGGCCTCATCGTCACCGACGCGTCGCACATGGTCGGCATGACGGGCGCGATGGCCCGCCGCGACCTGCTGCCCACCGCGATCGCCGCCGGCTGCGACCTCTTCCTGTTCTTCAACGACCCGGACGAGGACTTCGCCTGGATGAAGCAGGGCTACGAGGACGGCGTCATCACCGATGAACGCTTGACCGAGGCCCTCCAGCGCATCCTCGGCCTCAAGGCGCGCCTGGGCCTCCACAACACGCCGCGCGACCAGATTCTGCCGCCAAAAGACCAGGCCATGGCCCAAATCGGCATGCCCGATAACACCGCCCTCGAACGCGACGTCACCGAAGCGTCGATGACGCTGGTGAAGAACAAGGAGGGCGTCCTCCCGCTCAGCCCGAAGCGGTTCCAGCGCGTCCTCGTCGTCCCCGTCTCTGGCGCGCCTAACCCGATCTCGAGGGCGTTCGGCGGCGGCGGAGCCCTCAAACACCCGGCCCAGCAGGTCGCCGACGAGCTGACGAAACGCGGTTACGAGGTCACTGTCCACGAGTCGCTGTTCGAGAAGCTGACGAAGATGGACCCCGACGAGCAGGCCAAAGCCGTGATGAACGTCTACGCGTCGAAGGCGCCGATCGCCGCCCTCACCGACAAGTACGACCTTGTCCTGCTGATCGCGAAGATCGAGGGCATGATGCAGCCGACCGAGCGGGTGATGTGGCCGGCGACGAAGGGCACCGTCGACATCCCGTGGTACGTCCACGAAATCCCGACGATCTACGTGTCGACAGCCAGCCCGTACGACCTCGTCGACGTCCCGCAGGTCAAGACCTACATCAACACGTACGACGACCGCCCGACGACGCTGGAGGTGCTGGTCGACAAGCTCGAGGCCGGCGCCGACGCGTTCACCGGCACCGCGCCGACCGACGCGTTCTGCGGCAAAGAAGACACCTACATTTAGGAGGCCCCCGTGGCACACCAGGTTCCCGAGGCCGCCCAGGTCCTCATCGATTTCCAGCCCACCTGCGATTTCTTCGTCGGCATCGACTCTGACGGGTGCGCGATGGACGCCATGACGATCAAGCACGAGGAGTGCTTCACGCCGGCATATATCAAGTATTTCGACCTGCAGGCCGCCTCGCACCTCGTCCGCGAGACCGCCCTGTTCGTCAACCTCTACTCGACAACGCGCGGCCAAAACCGCTGGGTCGCCCTGTCGCGGCTGTTCGACCTGCTGCGCGAACGCCCCGAGGTCCTCGCGCGCGGCGTGACGATCCCCGAGGGTACCGCGCTCAAGCAGTTCCTTGCGTCGGATTACCCCAGGTCGGACGACGGAATCGCCGCGTTCGCGAAGGAGAACCCGTCCGCCGAGATCGACCAGTGCATCCGCTGGGGCGACGGCGTCAACGAGCTCATCGCGTGGATGGTCCACGGCTGCGCCCCAATCCCCGGGGTCCGCGAGGCGTTCGAGGCGATGCAGGGCAAGGTCGACTGCATGACCGTGTCGGCGACGCCGCTGCCCGCCCTCAAACGCGAGTGGGCCGAGCACGACCTCGCGAAATACATGCAGGTCATCGCCGGTCAAGAGATGGGGTCGAAGGCCCAGCACGTCGAGTTCGCCGCCAAGGGCAAGTACCCGGACGACCACATCATGCTGATCGGCGACGCGCCGGGCGACCGCGATTCCGCGCGCGCCGAGGGCGTCCTCTACTATCCGATCAACCCGGGCGGCGAGGCCGCCTCGTGGGAGCGTTTCCGCACCGAGGCGCTGCCGCGGTTCCTCGACGGCACCTACGCGGGGGAGTACGAGGCGCGCGTCCTCGCCGAGTTCGAGGCGCTGCTGCCCGAAAACCCGCCGTGGAAGTAGGCGCGACGCGCACCCGGCGCACCCGGCGCACCTGACCCCCAAGCCCCAACCGGTGAACGTGATCAAAAAGGTCACGTTCACCGGTTTTGGCGTATGAACGTGACCGAAGTGGACAGAAGGATCACGTTCACTGTGGGGGAAGAATGGCACTGCCAACTCAGGCGCCGCACCGGGTACGCTGGAGGCGAGCAGACAGCGAGGAAGGCAGCCATGTCGTACCACCACTACGCAAAATCGCACGTTGCCGCGCGCCTGGGCAACTGGGGAGTCGGCGTGTTCGGGGCGTGCGCGGTGATCGCGGGCGTGTATGCGCTGGTGTTCCACTATTCGCGGGTGTTCGCGATGATGTTCCTCAGCTGGTCCCTCATCAGCGCAATCATCGTGCTCATCGGGGCGTCGAAGGCGCGCCGCAACCCCGACGTGCCGGCGCGGGCCCGCCGGGCCTACATGACGGCGGTGTGGGCCGCCCTCGTGGCCATCATCAGTGTCGTGGTCGTCGTGTTGCCGATCACTGCGCACTACAGTGCCTACATCGGAACCGCGGCTGTCCAGCTAATTCTTGCGTTTATCGCGTCCCGACAGTGGGTGCACGCGGAATCGGCCGTCTTGGGTCGTGATTAATCTAGTGGCATGAGTGCCCTTCCCCGTTTGTCGTCTTCCGTGCGTCACCTCGTCGCGCGAAACCACGCGATCCTCGCGCTGCTGGCGCTGCTGATCGGCGCCGCCGTGGGCTGCGCGTCGGTGCTGTTCCACTACTGCATCGAGGGCTGGACGTGGCTGATGACGGGCTACACCGACTATCCGCCGCACGCTGGCGAGCCCCACGGCGTCCTCGGGTGGCCCAGCTGGCTGATTATTTTTGTCCCCGTCATTTCCGCCCTCATCTATGGGCCGCTGGTGCAGAAATTCGCGCCCAGCGCTCGCGGCCACGGCGTCCCCGAGGTCATGCTGGCCGTCGTCCGCAACGGCGGCAAGATCCCTGGCCGGGTCGCCGCGGTGAAGATCGTCGCGTCGGCGCTGACGCTTGGCGGCGGCGGCTCGGTGGGCCGCGAAGGGCCGATTGTCCAGGTGGGGGCGTCTTTGGGCTCGTGGATTTCCGGTCTGCTCAACCTGCCGCGGCGTCGCGTCATCCTGTTCGCGGCGTGCGGTTCCGCGGCCGGCATCGCGGCGACGTTCAATGCCCCGCTGGCCGGCGCGTGTTTCGCGATGGAGGTCATCCTCGGCGGGCTGTCCGCGACGACCTTCGCCTACGTCATGTTCTCGGCGGTCGCCGCGTCGGTGGTCTCGCACGTCCTCCTGGGCGATCGCCCGAACGTCGACCTGCCGAATAACTTGCGGATGGCGGCCCCGCACGACCTCGTGTGGGTGGTCGTCGTCGCCCTCGTCGCCGGGCTGGCGGGCCTTCTGTTCTCGAAGTTCCTTTACCTCATCGAAGACTTGGTCGACCGCTTTTACCACTGGCCCGAATGGGCGCGGCCGGCCATCGGCTCGATCTTCCTGGGCCTCGCCCTTTGGGTGTTCCCCACGATGTACGGCGCGGGCGCGTCGGTGCAGCTCGACATGTTGACCGGCAAATACGGGATCGGCATGCTGTGTCTGCTGTGCCTGTGCCGCGCGCTCTACACGTCGTACACGATCGCGATCGGCGGCTCGGGCGGCGTGTTCGCGCCGTCGCTGGCGATCGGCGCGTCGGCGGGCATGGCGGTGGGCCTGGCCGTCCAGCCGTTCTCGGCGTCCTCGGCGGCGGTCTACGGCGTCATCGGGATGGGCGCGGCGTTCGCCGCCGCCGCGAGGGCGCCGCTGACGGCCGCCCTCATCATCGTCGAGATGACCGGCCAGTATTCCCTGATCCTCCCCATGCTGCTGGCGGTCGCCCTCGCCACGGGGATGTCGCAGTACCTGACATCGACGACGATTTACACGGAAAAGCTGGAGCGCCGCGGCGACATGCTGAACGACCCGGTCGAGAAGACGGTGATGGGCCGCCGCCCGGCCGAGACCCTCATGCACGCCCCGTCCGGCCTCATCGAGGACACGGCGTCGATCGAGGAGGCCGTCACCTCGTTCGACTCGATCGCCGACGTCTCGCTGCCCGTTGTTCACAAGGGGCGTTTCCTCGGGTCCGTCACCCGCCTGCAGCTCATGCGCGCGTCGGCGGCCGAGGACTCCGACGAGCTGAAGGTCCGCGACCTCGAGCTCGTCCGCGACTACGTGCGGCCGAGCGCGATGCCGTCGCGTTACCTCGAGGTGATGGAGCAGTCGCCGCTGCGCGTCATCCCCGTCATCGACGACGAGCGGCACGTCGTCGGCGTCCTCCGCACCCGCGACCTCGTCCAAATGCTGTACGACCAGCAGCATCGCGCCCTCCATGCGAACGACGGGCGCACGTCGTGGGGCCAGCGGATGCAGACCCGGTGGCGCGAGGGCGCCTGGCGCCCCCACTGGCCACACACCGGCTACCATCCGCATTGGCCGCGCGGCTCCCAGCATCCCGACCCCGACGAGGAATAACTCTCGCCAGCGGATGAGGCGGGCGCGTCCAAGGCATAGGCTGAGGCAATGACCTCGCTTTCACAACGCCTGATCAACGCCTATGCGGCGAAGCGTGCCTACAAGACCCAGCTGGGGATTGCCGACGAGTCGTTTTGGGACTGGGCGGTGACCCGCAAGCACTTCGGGAGGGCGCGGCTGCCGTGGTGGCCGTACCCGATCGGTTGCCGGGTGACGGATCACCCCGAGGCAAACGTGCCGTACTGGGAGTTCACGCCCCGCGGCGGCGCCACGGATCGCCGGACGGTCCTGTTTTTCCACGGTGGCACGTGGATGTTTAAGTTCTCGACCCTGCAGGTCCTGTTCGTCGCGATCATTTGCCGCGGCGCCGGCGTGACCGTGCGGGTGCCGCGCTATCCGCTGCTGCCGAAGGCCGACGGGCGCGGATACCGCGACGGCATCATGCGGGCGTGGCGCGAATGTCTGGCCGACGGGATTTCGCCGGAGGACGTCATCGTCATGGGTGACTCCGCGGGTGGGCACGCCGGCCTCTCGCTGTACCAGATGCTACGGCATGACGGTGCACGCCAGCCGGGCCGGTACATCCTCATTTCGCCGTCGACCGACCTGGCGAGTAAGCCCGACGCGCGCGCCCTCGCCCTCGAGAAAATCGACCCCGTCATCGCCCTCGCGTCGACCCCGGTGATCGGCCGCAAAATCGCCGCCGACCTGCCCGTTGACGACCCGCGGGTGAGCCCCGCCCTCGGCGACTACGACGGCTGCCCGCCGATCGACATGTTCGCCGGGGAACTGGAGGTCATGCGGCTGGGCGTCGAGTACATCGTCGAACGCTGGGGCGACGTCGCGCCCGTGCGCGCCCACATCGGCCGCGGCTGCATCCACGACTGGCCGACATTCCCCACGAAAGAGGGACACGTTGCCGTCGCCGCGATCCTCGACATCATGAACGGTGGCGGCCCCGACCGTCGCCCCCGCCCGTGAACGTGATCCTTCTGTCCAGAACCATCACGTTGATGCGGAAAAACCGGTGAACGTGACCAAAAAAGATCACGTTCACCGGTTTTCGTTTGGAGCGACCGCCGCTACGCGCCCAGAACCTGGCGGGCAGCCGCCCTCGCGTCGTCGGCAGACCCCGCGTCGAGGACGGCCTCGGCCGCCCGACGGCACTGTTCGTCGGTCACCTGCGACAGCTGCGCGCCCACCGCGCCGATCGCCGACGCGGCCATCGACAGCGACGTGATCCCCATGCCGTGCAAAACGCACGCCAACAGCGGGTCAGCCGCGGCCTCGCCGCACACGCCGACAGGCTTGTCGAGCTTCTTGCCGAACCGAGCCGTGCGGGCGATCAGCGTGAGGACGCCCGGCTGCCACGGATCCGTGTAGGTCGCGAGGTTCGGATTCATCCGGTCCGCCGCCATCGTGTACTGGGTGAGGTCGTTCGTGCCGATCGACACGAAGTCGACGACCTTGAGGAACTGCTCGGCCATGACGGCGACCGCGGGAACCTCGACCATAATGCCGGCCGTGAGGCCGCGCTCGCGGACCATGTCGGTGAACCAGCGGGCCTCGGCGATCGTCGACACCATCGGGGCCATCACCCACGTGGCGCCAGCGCGGCCCTGGGCGGCCTGGGCGATCGCGTCGAGCTGGTGCGGCAGCTGGTTGGGGTCGATGCCCGACGTGCGCAGCCCGCGCACGCCCAACGCCGGGTTCTCTTCGTCGGGGACGCTTGCCCAGGCGACGGGCTTGTCGGAGCCCGCGTCGAGGGTGCGGACGACGACCTTCGAGTCGGGGAACGCCTCGAACACCGGCCGATAAATGTCGGCCTGCGCGTCGACGCTGGGTTCCGCGGTGGCGCCGAGGAAGCACAGTTCGGTGCGGAACAGGCCGACGCCCTCGGCCTGCGAGGTGGCGGCCCGCTTGGCGCCGTCGCCATCCTGGATGTTGGCGAGCAGCTGGACGGGGACGCCGTCCTTCGTGCGGCCGGGCCCGCGCCACGCCCGCGCGAGTTCGCGCTGCTGACGATCGGCCGCGACCTCGGCTTTCGCCGCCTCCGGATCGGGGTTGAGGGCGATGCGGCCGGACCGGCCATCCAGCTGGATCGGGGTGCCGGCCGGGATGATCTCGAGGTCGCGCGCGGCGACGATGCAGGGAATCCCCAGCTGGCGGGCGATGATCGACGTGTGCGAGGTCGGCCCGCCCAGCACCGTGGCGATGCCGAGGATTTGGTGCGGGTCGAGGCCCGCGGTGTCGGCGGGGGCGAGGTCGTCGGCCAGCAGGACCGACGGCTCGGCGAGGTCGGGGATGCCCGGCTCCGGCTTGCCCTCGAGTTCGGCGATCACGCGGTCGCGGACGTCGCAGATGTCGGTGACGCGCTCGGCCATGAGGCCGCCGGCCTGCTTAAACATTTCGACGAACTGGTCGGTCGCCACCATCGCGGCCTGGACCGCGGGCGTGCCCTGCTTGCGGATCTCCTTGCGCACGGCGCGCTGCCAGCCCTTGTCGAGCGCCATTTGGGCGGTCATCTGGAGGACGTCCGAGGCGTTGCCGATCGTGTTCTTCGCGCGCTCGGCGAGGCGCCGCGAGACGACGCCGGCCGCCGCCTGGAAACGCTTGAACTCGGCGTCGCGCGCGTCTTCGTCGATCGCGGGGGCGGTGGCGGGCGGCGTTTCCGGCCGACGCACCCATGCTGCCGGCCCGTAGGCGATGCCCGGAACGACGGGAGTCCCGTAGGTTTCGCTTGGTGTTGATGGGGTGGACATGGTGACCTCCACAGCGAGACAGAACTGGTATAGACAAGTGTAATAAGCATCAGCGGTGATGTGTGTCTATGTGGCGAGCGTAGCACTCTTGCTTTGTGTTGTTCAATGTGACTATTGTTGGTTTTAGCATGGTGGATTGAGCAAAGGAGCATCATGACAACTCCACCCGACCTTGACATCCTCACGTTGACGGCGAATCCGTCGATCGATCGGACGGTGTCAATTGACGCGCCGCTGAGCCCCGGCGGAGTCCATCGGATTACCCGAGAATTGCGCGAGCCTGGCGGGAAAGGTCTCAACGTTGCCGGCGTCGCCGCGGCGATGGGCGCGCGGGTCGCGGCCGTCCTCCCGCTGGGGGAGGACGATCCGCTGGCCGACCTCGCCGACGTTCCCCTTATGCCGGTGACGATCGACGCGAACGTACGGACGAACATCGCCGTCGTCGATTCCGCAGGTGAAACCACAAAAATTAACGAGGCCGGTCCCGCATTGCGGGCAGCCCAGGTCGACGCCCTCGTCCAGACGCTGACGCAGGCCGCCACCCGGGCGCGCGCCGTGATCCTCGCGGGGTCGCTGCCGGCTGGCGTCGAGGACGACTTCTACGTCGAGGCCGTCCGCCGCGTGCGCGAGGTGGCGCCCGACGTCCTCCTGGCCGTCGACACGTCGGACGCGCCGCTGCGCGCCCTCGCCGCCGCGCTGCCGGAAAGCGCCCCCGACCTGGTCAAACCCAACGCGACCGAGCTGGCCCAGATGGTCGGCGCGGACCCCGCAAAGCTCGAGGCCGAGGCCGACGCCGGCAACCTCGCCCCCGTCGTCGAGGCCGCCCGCTCGCTGGTCGCGCGCGGAATCCCCACGGTGCTCGCGACGCTGGGCGGCGCGGGTGCCATGGTCGTGACGAAGGACGAGGCCTGGTACGCCACATCCCCCGACGTCGAGGTTCGCTCGACCGTGGGCGCCGGTGACGCCGCCCTCACGGGGTTCGTCCTCGCCCGGCTGGCTGACAAGTCGCTGGCCGATTCGCTGCGCGACGCCTGCGCCTTCGGGTCGGCGGCCGCCGCGCAGCCCGGGACGGGTCGCCCTCGGCGCGAGGACATCCGCCCCGACGAATCCCACCTCACTGACCTCACCGCCTGAAAGGACATCATGAACGAGGTACCTCTGATTACCCCTGACCTCGTGTCGCTCGACGCGCCGCTGGGCGCGACGAAAGACGAGGTCATCCGGTCGTTGGCCGGCATTGTTGCAGCGACGGGCCGCGCCGAGGCGCCCGGCCTCATTGACAGCCTCATGGAACGCGAGTCGCAGGGCGTCACCGGGTTTCCCGGTGGTTTCGCGATCCCGCACGCGCGTTCGGGCGCGGTGACGACGGCGGCGCTGGGTTTCGCGCGCCTGCCGGAACCGATCGACTGGGGCGCGAAGGACGGCCCGGCCGACCTCGTCTTCATGATCGCGGCCCCCGACGGCGCCGGCGACATGCACTTGAAGCTCCTCCAGCGCCTGGCGCGCGGCCTGGCCAGGCCCGCATTCGTCCAGTCGCTGCGCGAGGCCGGCAGCGCGCAGGAGGTCGTCGACCTCATCACCGCGCAGCTGGAAAAGAAGAAGAAGCCGAAGCCGGCCGCCGACAAGCCCGCCGAGGGCGCCGCCCCCGCGGCCGAGGCCGCCGCGGCCGGAACCGCCGCAGCCCCCGCCGCAGCCGCCGCAACCGACAAGCCCGCGACCGACGCCTCCCCGGCGTCCTCTGAGCGCCCGTTGCGCCTGGTCGCGGTGACGTCGTGCCCGACGGGCATCGCCCACACGTACATGGCGGCCGAGAACCTCGAGAACGCGGGCGCCGACGCGGGCGTCGAGATCGCGGTCGAGCCGCAGGGCTCGGGCGGCATCGACTTCCTCGCGCCGGAGGTCATCAAGGCCGCCGACGCGGTGATTTTCGCCCATGACGTCGAGGTTCGCGACAAGGGCCGCTTCGCCGGTCTGCCGGTCGTCGACGTCGGCGTGAAGAAGGCCGTCGACGATGCGCCCGGCCTCATCGAGCGGGCGGTCGCCGCCGCGAAGAACCCGAACGCCACGCGTGTTGGCGCTGCCGCCGCGTCGTCCTCCGAGGGCGCCGAGGAGCAGGTGTCGTGGGCGAAACGCATCCAGCAGGCCCTGATGACCGGCGTGTCCTACATGATTCCGTTCGTCGCGGCCGGCGGTCTGTTGATCGCCCTCGCGTTCCTCGTCGGCGGCTACGACGTCGCGTTTAAGGCGCAGGACATCGTCCTCAACTATTCGCTGTGGAACCTGCCGGGCGAGGTGAAGCTCGATTCGGGTGCGGTTATGTCGCACACCGGATTCTCCCTTTACCTGGGCGCGCTGTTGGCGACGCTCGGCTCGGCGGGCATGGGCTTCCTTGTCGCCGCGCTGTCGGGCTACATCGCGTTCGCGTTGGGCGGGCGCCCCGGCCTGGCGCCGGGCTTCATCGGCGGCGCGATCTCGGTGATCACGGGCGCCGGCTTCATCGGCGGCCTGGTCACCGGCCTGGTCGCGGGCCTCATCGCCCTCTGGTTGTCGTCGTTCCGGCCGCCCCGGTGGCTGGCGGGCCTCATGCCGGTCGTCATCATTCCGTTGGTTGACACGTTCATTACCGGCGGGTTGATGATCCTGTTCCTTGGGCGCCCGTTGGCGGCGCTGATGAAGGCGATGGAGCACGGCCTGTCCGGCATGACTGGCGGTTCGGCGATCATCCTCGGTATCGTCCTCGGCCTCATGATGTGCTTTGACCTGGGCGGCCCTGTCAACAAGGCGGCCTACCTGTTCGCGACGGCCGGCCTCGCCGAGGGGTCCGCGTCGAACGCCGGCCCGTTCCTCATCATGGCGGCGGTCATGGCGTCCGGCATGGTGCCGCCGCTGGCGATGGCGCTGTCGACGACGGTCCGCAAGAAGTACTACACGAAGGCCGAACGCGAAAACGGCAAGACCGCGTGGCTGCTGGGCGCGTCCTTCATTTCCGAGGGCGCCATCCCGTTCGCCGCGGCTGACCCGTTGCGCGTCATCCCGTCGATGATGCTCGGTGGCGCGGTGACCGGCGCCCTGTCGATGGCGTTCAACGTTCAGCTGCGCGCGCCGCACGGCGGTATCTTCGTCATCTTCGCGATCACGCCGTGGTGGGGTTTCCTCATTTCGGTGATCGCCGGCACCTTGGTCGCCGCCGCGGCCGTCACGATGGCGAAGGGGATTCACTTCCGCAAGCAGGCCGCCAAAAACGTGGCGCCGGTCACCGCGTAGCGGCTTTCACCGCAATCCGATGACAGGCGTGCGCAAATTGCGCACAATGGACAAGGAAAGAACGGTGCCGCAGATGGCATCGCCCCCACGCTAGAGGAGTAAAAATGGCTGAAAAGACCGTTGTTGTTGGGTCCTCGGTTGGGCTGCACGCCCGCCCTGCCACCCTGGTTGCCGAGGCCGCAGACGAGTTCGACGACGACATCCTCCTGTTCATGGAAGGCGACGAGGATGACGAAGACGAGGGCGTTGACGCCGCGTCGGCCCTCCTCATCATGACGCTGGGTGCCAAGCACGGCGACCGCGTGGTTGTCCGTTCCGACAACGCCGAGGCCGTCGAGAAGGTTGCGGCGATGATCGAGAAGAACCTCGATAACTAGCGCTCTTAGGACGCAACAGACGCCGGTGCTCCGGGGCTGAGAGGCTCCGGGGCACCGGCGTGTTTGCTGCGTCTCCCCCGTGAACGTGACCTTTTTTGATCACGTTCACCGGGGCGGGGCAGGGGCGGGCAGCCGAGGGCGCCCTCCCGCAGCCGCCCTCAGACGTGGTGGTGGACCGACGTGGAGGACGCCCGCTCGATGAGGTTGGGCTGGACCAGCTGGACTTCCGGCGGCGGGGTGTCGCCGGTGCAGGCCGCGAGGACGGCCTCGGCGGCGATTTTCCCCTGGGTGTGCGTGTGCTGGTCGACCGACGTGATGTCGAGGCGCCGCACGATGTCGGTGTTGTCGTAGCCGACCAGCGCGATGTCGTCGGGGATCGCCAGGTGCCGCTCCGTGAGGGCGTCCCACGCGCCCAGCGCCAGCGCGTCGGAGCCGCAGAACAGCGCGGACGGGCGGTACCCGTCGTCCAGCAGGCCGCAGGTCGCGCGGTAGCCGCCCTCGGTCGTGATGTCGGTGGGGACGATGTGCGGGGTGAGGCCGGCGGCGCGCATGGTCTCGGCGTAGGTGCGCGCGCGGGTTTCGTACGGCATGGCGTCGGGCAGCTCGAGGTGCGTAATGTGGATGTGACCTGCGGCGATGAGGTGCTCGACGGCGGCGCGCGTGCCGGCGGCGTCATCGCCGAGGACGGAAATGACGTTGCGCTCCTTCATCTCGCGGGTGACCGAGACGAACGGGATCGTCGTCGACGCGGCCCGCAGCGTGTCGGTCGGCCCCGAATAGCCGGCAAGGATGACGGCGTCGGGCCGAAACGACACGAGTTCACGCAGGTTGCGGTCCTCCTGTTCGGGGTCGACGCTGCCCTCCATGACGAGGACGTGGTGTCCGGCGGGCTGGAGGACGGACGCGATGCCCTCGTAGACGTCGAGGAACACGCGATTTCCGAACGACTGGGGCAAATAGCCGATGAGCAGGTTCGATCGGTTGCCGGCGAGGTCGGTGGCGAGGCGCGACTCGATGTAGCCCAGGCGCCGGGCGGCGGCGAGGACGCGTTCGCGCTTCTCGTCGCTGACGTTCGGGGCGCCGCGCAGGACGAGCGAGACGAGGGGACGGGACACTCCGGCCTCGGCGGCAATGTCGGCCTGGGTGACGTAACGGGTTCGACGCTGGGGACTCACGCCCTTATCATATGGCACGCGCTAATAAGGCACCGCCGGGGCCTCGACGGTGGCCCCGGCGGTGCGAGGAGCAGGTAGACACCGGAACACACAAGGGTGCCTGCCTACGTTTCCCCGAGGTCGCAGGTGCGGAAGGGCGACCTCGCGGCGGTGTGGTTACTCGACGGGAACGGGCGCCCCCTTGCGGGCGGAGGCCTGCGCCGCCTGGATGACCTTCATCGTCGGGATGGCCTCGCTGAACGGCGTGGTGACAGGCGTGCCGTAGGCGAGGGCGCGGACGAATTCCTGGATCTCGGCGATGAACGCCTCGCCGTAACCCGTGCCAACGCCGCGGCCCGGCATGGCCGCCGTGTCGCCGAAGTACGGGAACGCGGGGCCGGCGATGACGGTGCGCGCGCCGTCCATGCCGGCCTCGGAGACGCCGGCTTCGTAGACCTGCAGCTCGTCCATCGCGGCCGACGAGAAGCGGGCCCAGCCCTTCTCGCCGTAGATCTCGATGCCCAGGTCGTTCGGCTTTCCGGTGGCGATACGCGACAGCTGGACGGTGCCGATCGCGCCCGACTTCGCCCGCAGGGTAACCACGGCGTTGTCGTCGTTGTCGACCGGGCCCGACTCGGTCTCGGACGCCTTCTGCGAGTGGCCGATGCCGCCGGCGGGCAGCGGACGCGTGCTAATCGACGTCGTGAGGGCGGCCGAGACGACCTCCTCGATGTCGCCGACGACGTAGCGGACGGTGTCGAGGGCGTGCGCGCCGATGTCGGCGATCGCGCCGCCGCCCGAGTCCTTCATGATGTAACGCCAGGTCAGCGGCTGCCGCGGGTCGGCCGCGTAGTCGGCATAGTAGAAGGCGTTGAACTGGCGGATCTGGCCGAACGCCCCGGCCTGGACGAGGTCGTGGAGCTTGGCGAGGGCCGGGATGCGGCGGAACGAGAAGCCGACCTCGTTGATGACGCCGGCGTCTTCGGCGGCCTTGGCGAGGGCGATGGCCTCGTCGGCGTCGAGGCCCAGCGGCTTCTCGCAGAAGATGTTTTTGCCGGCGGCCGCGACCTTGGGTAGCACGTGCTTATAGAGGCGGTTGGGCAGCGCCAGCGAGACGGCGTCGATGTCGTCGCGCGCGAGGACGGCGTCGAGGTCGGTCGAGACGTTCTCGAAGCCGTAGAAACCGGCGACGTCCTTGGCCAGTGCCTCGTTGGTGTCGACGATCGTATCGAGGATGACGTGCACATCCTTCAGGTCCTCGGCCATCGACGCGTTGCGATAGCCGAAAGCGTGGGAGCGTCCGGCGTAGCCGGCCCCGACGAGAGCAATCCGTAGTGTTGTGGTCATTTTTCCTCCTCTTTGAAGATGCCGGGCCTGACCGGCGATCGAACGTCTGCAACTCTTGACAGGTGCTTATTGGTGCGGGTACGTTCGACTTGTAGCGACCATAGCACGTGATAATCGCGACGGTCAACAGCATCGAAGGAGATGACCGATGACGCACACCTCGCTGCCTAGTGAAGGACCTCAAACAGAACCTCATCCCGAGCCGAAGCGCGCGCAACGTCGCCTGCGCCGCGTCGCCCTCATCGCGACCTTTGGCGCGTTCGCGTTCGGCTACGACACGGGCATTATTTCCGGCGCTTTGCCGTTCATGACTCTGCCGTTCGACAAGGGCGGCCTCGACCTCACCCCCGCGACCGAGGGTGCCGTCACCGCATCGCTGCTGGCCGGCGCGGCTTTCGGCGCGGTCGGCGCGGGCCGCCTCTCCGACCGGTATGGCCGCCGCTACACGGTGATGGGGCTGGCGTTCCTCTTTTTCTTCGGCGCCATCGGCTGCTCGCTGGCCCCCAGCCTGGGCATCATGGTGCTGTTCCGCGTGGTTTTGGGCTTCGGCGTCGGCGGTGCGTCGGCGACGGTGCCGATGTACTTGAGCGAAATCGCGCCGAAGCAGATCCGCGGCTCACTGGTCTCGGCGAACGAGCTGATGATCGTCACCGGCCAGCTGGTCGCCTACATTTCGAACGCGGCGCTCGCGCAGTGGGGCAATCCCATGCACGCGTGGCGGTGGATGCTCGGCCTGGCCGCGATCCCCGCGATCATCCTGTGGATTGGCACGTTCATCATCCCCGAGTCGCCGCGCTGGCTCATCGCCCACGGCAAGATCGACGAGGCCCGCAAGGTCCTCTGGTCGATCCGCACGCAGTCGCCCGAGGACGAGATTTCCGAGATTTCGACGATCGTCGCCGAGTCGACCTTCAGCGGCCGCGAGGCCATGCAGGCCCTGAAGATCCCGTGGATCCGCCGAATCACCCTGATCGGCATCGGTTTCGGCGTCGTCATTCAGCTGACCGGCGTCAACGCGGTCATGTACTTCGCGCCGACCGTCCTCATCTCGACGGGCATGGGCACGCAGGCGTCGATCACCGCGTCGATCGCGAACGGCGTCGTGTCGGTGCTGGCCGTGTGGGCGGGCCTCAACCTCCTGCGTAAGGCGCGCCGTCGCGTCATGCTGATGATCGGCATGGTGGGGATCGTCTGTTCCCAGGTCGTGCTGGGTCTGCTGTTCCTCATGCCGGAATCGTCGTTGAGGTCGTACCTCATCCTCGTCTTTATGCTCGTCTTCCTCGCGTTTATGCAGACCTGCTGTTCGGTGGTGTTCTGGCTGACGATGTCGGAGCTTTTCCCGCTGCGTGTCCGCGGTTTCGCCATGGGTGTCGCCGTGTTCTGCCAGTGGATTTCCAACATGCTCGTCACCTTCGCCTTCCCCCAGCTGCTGTCGGCAATCGGCGGCAAGACGTTCTTCCTCTTCGCGATCATCAACGTCTTTGCGCTGCTGTTCGAATACCGATTCCTGCCCGAAACCCGCAACAAGTCCCTCGAGCAACTGGAGACCGAACTGGAATCCGGTTCCGACGGGCGCTCGCTCGTTTAACACATCAGATTCATCACCGAGAAAGGTAAAACCAATGAGCACCGAATCCAAGGCCGTTTCGCCCAAGCCCGAATACTCGAAGCTGACGCTGGGCATCGCGCCCGACTCGTGGGGCGTGTGGTTCCCCGACGACGAGAAGCAGATCGACCCGATGACGACGCTCGACCAGATGGCCGAGGCCGGCTTCGAATACCTCGAGACCGGGCCGTTCTCGTACACGTGGGAGCGCGGCGCCGAGTCGTATTTCCCGAACCAGACGTACGCGCTGCGCGAGGCCACCGAGTCGCGCGGCCTCAAGGTTATCGCCTGCACCGAGGCCGGCGTCCTCCACCACAAGGAAGCGTGGAAGCTGACCGAGGCCGGCCTGCGTGCGAATGCCGAGGTCGTCGCGCCTTTGGGGGCGAAGCACCTGGTGTTCCTGCCGCCCTCGTACATCGACTACAAGACGTGGGAGGACACTGACGACCGCAAGCTCGACGACGCGACGTGGCACACCTACATGGACGGCCTCAACCACATGGGGCGCCTGCTGAAGGAGGACTACGGGATCACGCTGCAGCTGCACTCGCACGGCGACACGCACATCGAGACGCGCGAGGACATCGACCGGATGATGGCCGACACCGATCCCGAGTGGGTGAGCTTCTGCCTCGACACAGGCCACGTCGTCTACGGCGGCGAGGACCCGCTGGCGCTGATCCGCGACTACCCGGACCGCGTCGGCTACGTCCACATCAAGGCGATGGACACCGACGTCCTCGCCGAGGCCCGCAAGAACGGGTGGCCGTTCGGTGAGGCCGTCGCCCACGGCGTCTCCGTCACCCCGCCGAAGGGCAAGCCCGAGATGAAAGCCCTGGTCGACGCCCTCGCCGGGCTGGATAAGGAGCTGTACGTCGTCATCGAGCAGGACCTCTACCCGGTCGACCCGGCGTTCCCGCTGCCCAACGCGATCGCGACGCGCGAGTACCTGGCTGAGTGCAACCTCGGCCGCAAGTAGCGGCAAGCCGCGCCCTCCCCGGTGAACGTGATCTTTTTTGATCACGTTCACCGGGGCGGGCAGGCCTACCGCGCGACCGTCTCGATCAGCTGTTTCAACGCGGCGACGGAGTCGTCGAATCGGGCCTGCTCCCATTCGTCGAGGGGCACCTCGATGCGGCGGCGGATCCCGTCCGACCCGATGACGCACGGCGTCGACAGGGCGACGTCGCCGTCGTGGCCGTACTGGCCCGTGAGCAGGGACGACACCGGCACGACGATCCGCGAATCGAGCAGCACCGTGCGCGCCAGGGTGATCGCGCTCGCGGCGACGCCGGCCGACGTCCAGCCTTTCGCGGCGAGGACGTCCATCCCCGCCATGTTGGTCCGCTCCATGAGTTCCTCGCGCGGCATGATGTCGACGCCGAACGTCTCCGGGAACTTTGCGTACGGCACGCCGGCAACGGAAATGCCGCTCATGTGGGGGAATCCGGTGGCGCCGTGCTCGCCGATCATCGCGGCGCGCACGTAGTCCGGGTCGACGTCGACCATGTCGGCAACCAGGCGGCACAGCCTCGCGGAGTCGAGCAGTAGCCCGGTGCCGATCACCTTGTTGACGGGGTAGTCGAACTCGGTCGCCGCGATGTGAACCAGCAGGTCAACGGGGTTCGACACGATGAGGAGGATGGCGTCGCGGGTGCGAGAGGCGATCTTCGGCATGACCTCGCGAATAATCGCGGCGTTCTTTGTCGCCAGGAGGTTACGGGCGCTGACCCCGGCCTGGTCGGCGGAAATCGACGGCCCCGCGGTGTAGACGATGATGTCGGCGCCCTCGCACGCCGAGTAGTCGGCCGCGTAGACGCGGATGTTGTCGACCCCCGGCAGCGCGGTCGCCTGATGCTGGTCGAGGGCCTCGCCCTCGGCGAGCCGCTGATTCGCGTCGATCAGCGCGATTTCGCTGAAAAGTCCGATGGTCATGGCGTTCGACAAGACGGCATCGCCGACGTGTCCCAGCCCGATGATGACAAGCTTGTGGCCGCGCATGTGAGGTCCCCTTATGCCTTGTGAGCAGGTACAAGCTTCATGGTAATCACGTGCGGTGAAGCTGAACAACGGCAGAGTGTCGTCGCCGCGGGGGTGCGGGTGGCGAGGTTGGGCGCCGTGTGGCCCGGCCATCTTGCGGGCGCCATGCCTGCGCCCTAGACTCTGAATCAGATGACACAATCTGATTCACTAGGGGCGGAGGGCGTGATGAGTGACGTCGTAGCGGCCATTCAGAGCGCGTGTGCTGCGGCCGGGATTTCACAGCGTGACTTGGCGGAAAAGACCGGGATTTCACAGTCGACGCTGTCGCGCACCCTCGCGGGTCGTCGCGCCCCGAAACTGCCGGAGCTGGTGCTGATTGCCGATGCCACGGGGTGCACGGTCGCGCAGCTCACGGGCAAATCGCGTGCGGATCGTGTCGAGTGCGCGGCGCGCGGAGTCGACGGCGCGTCGATGGACAAGATGCGGCAGCGCCTCATCCATTTCATCGAGCTCGACGCCTACCTCGACGATTACGCGATTTAGCGGAAATGGCGGTCGTCGAGATGGCAAACGGTAATGAGCAGCGGGCGCGCGAGGCGGCCAGACAATTCCGCGAGGAACAAAATCTGGGCGTGCAGCCGATTTCGGATCTCGTGTCAGTTATCCAGCAAGGATGCGGATGCGATGTGGCGATTATTGATGCTCCGGAGGATGAGCACGGACTTATTGCTCGGGACCCGGAGCGGAATGTGACCTATATCGGCGTCGCGACGATGCCCCATCCGATGCGGCAACGCTCGACACTTGCGCACGAGCTGGCGCACGTTATTTTCCGCGATAAAACAGAATCGTTCACACAGCGTGATGCGGCCGAGATCAGGGCCGACGCATTTGCGCGGCACGTGCTCGCGCCGGTCGAGGGCGTGAAGATGCTGCTCGGGCGAAACAATGACGTCGACGAGGGCGCCTTGTCCGCCGTCGTCCAGCACTATCTGGTCTCGCCGGGTATCGCGGCTATCGTCATGCGCGATGCCGGCTACATTGACGAGGCGCGATATGCGCAGTGGCGGAAACTGAGTACGCCGGCTCTCGCCACGCGGTATGGCTGGCGCGATCGCTACGAGGCGCTTGCGGCCGAATCTCGGCAGCCGCGCGCGCCGCAACGGTTGCTTGCCCGAGCTACGACCGGATATGTCGAGGGCGTCGTCAGCCTCCAAACACTGGCAACACTGAAAGGCAAGCCGGTCGAGGCGGTAAAAGCGGAGCTCGACGCGGCTCATATTGTCCGGCGGATTACTGATCCGGCAGCGTTCGAAGTGGAAGATCTGTCGCCAGTCGATGTTGACCTCAGCGCACTTGATGAAAGCGGAGAATAGTGGCCCAGCAGATCATCATGGATGCGGGCCCCGGCCTTAATTTTTTCTCTATTCACCAGGAGAGGCTGCTTATTCGAACAGTCGGCGCGCTATCGATTCCCGAAACGGTGCGCGACGAAATCGTTCGCAAATCCCGTATCGATAGCCGTTTTGAAGCGGCGGAGGGAGTGCTCAAGAAGCTCCCGGAGCACCTTCTCGCCGTCCTGTCGGACGCGCCGACTGACGACCTCAATGCCGTGGTTAGCCGAATCGCCGGAATACCGATGGAGGAGCGCCGCCTGACCGGCAAGGACCTCGGTGAGCTCATGGTGATTGCCCACGCCGTTGTCGCTGCAGAGGCCGGCCACGAGGTGACGGTGCTCATTGACGACGGCGCCGGACGGGAGTTCGCCGTTTTAGAGATCAACCGGATCAGGCGGCTCAAGATGCGAGGAACCCCAGGTATCGGCGGCATTGCGCTACTATCGACGCCGACCGTTCTGCGGAGAGCCGCTGGACTGGGCCATATCGCCGACAGAGCTCAGATGCGCGAACTCTACGAAAGGCTACGCACCCTCGATGATGGGCTCGTACCACTGGAGGGCACCGATCTCATGCGCCTGGAGTGCTGGAGATAGGCCGCGGGCGCGCTTCCGCTGGCCTATAGACGAAGACCGGCCCTGGACTCCCGCCGAAGCGGGCAGCGGAACCGGTCATGGTGGTACGAAGTCTAGCGCAACGGGGCATCTGTGCTGACAAGCAACCCCGGATGTCCTCGGGACAGGCGCACCCGGGAGTGAACGTGATCAAAAGAGGTCACGTTCATCGGGGCAGAGCGCGGGAAGAGCCCGGGGGAGGGCGCAGCCCGCCAGCGGGCCCAGCCAGCCCCGCCGGCCGGCTGGACACAGCAGTGCCCCCGCCCGGAAAACCAGGCGGGGGCACGATGCTTAGTCACACCAGCGCACTACTGGCCGAGAAGCGCAGCAGACGCTGAAACAGCGAACTACTCGGGCAGACGCTGGGTCGTGGCAGCCGAGAAGTTGTGCTGCTGGCCGTCCTCGATCCGCAGGTGGATGACGTTGCCGGCCGGCGGAGCCGTGTGCGGAGGAACGCGGACGACAATCTGGCCGAACTTGTCGGAGTTGTCGTCGGAGTCGTCGCTGATCGTCAGCTGCTCGCCGGAGGCCAGGTGGCCGTAGACGTAAGCGTCCGAGCCGAGTTCTTCGACGAGGTCGATCGTCACGGGGATCGTGGCGCCCGACGGGTCGTCGGCGATCTCGAGGCCCTCGGGGCGGAAGCCGATGATGATCTCGCCGTTGTCGGCCGGCGTCAGCGCGTCGAGCGTGGCCTTCGACAGCGGGATCCGCGCCTCGCCGAGGACAGCGTGGTCGTCCTCGACGTGGAAGCGGCCGAGGTTCATCGAGGGCGACCCGATGAAGCCCGCGACGAACGCGTTGGCCGGGTGATCGTAGAGGTCACGGGGCGTGCCGACCTGCTGGAGGATGCCGTCCTTGATGACCGCGATGCGGTCACCCATCGTCATGGCCTCGGTCTGGTCGTGCGTGACGTACAGGGTGGTGACGCCCAGTTCGTGCTGCAGCGAAGCGATCTGGGTACGCGTCTGGACACGGAGCTTGGCGTCGAGGTTCGACAGCGGCTCGTCCATGAGGAACACCTGCGGCTGACGGACGATCGCGCGGCCCATGGCGACACGCTGACGCTGACCACCAGACAGGGCCTTCGGCTTGCGGTCGAGGTACTGGGTGAGGCCCAGGGTCTTCGCGGCCTTCTCGACGCGGGCGTTGATTTCGTCCTTGGGCAGCTTGGCAATCTTGAGGGCGAAGCCCATGTTGTCGCGCACCGTCATGTGCGGGTAAAGCGCGTAGTTCTGGAAGACCATCGCGATATCGCGGTCCTTCGGCTGAACGTTCGTCACGTCCTTATCGCCGATGTAAATGTGGCCTTCGTTGACGTCCTCGAGGCCGGCGAGCATACGCAGCGACGTGGTCTTACCACAGCCGGAAGGGCCGACGAGAACAAGGAATTCGCCGTCCTGAACTTCGAGGTTCAGGCTCTTCACTGCGGGCTCCGTAGCGCCGGGGTAAATGCGACTGACGTTGTCAAACTTTACGGTTGCCATATGTATTTTTCTCCTCCACGGGCAGGTACGTGCCCGACGATCCGAGTGGAGTGTCCGTGCAGCAACGATGGTGCGTGTCTGCCTTGACACCGGCGCGGGATGCGCCGTACCTCCGAGTATGACACAACCCGCCGTCAACCGGCAGCATGAAATCGACGAATGTTAGCCAGCTCTCGTATCCGAGCAGGCCGCCCTCGCGCCCGTCTTCGCGTCCTCACCCCCGTCAACGTGATCCTTTCGTCCGCTTTGATCACGCTCACGGGCCTAAACCGGTGAACGTGACCAAAAAGAATCACGTTCACCGGTATGCGAAAAACCCGTGCTTTACGCCTGCGCTTTCGCGGCCTTCGCGAAACCGACCGCGTAGTCGCCGTCGGGCAGGACCAGCGACTGGTAGGCGTGGTAGATCTCCGGCATCCCCGTCCACGTGCGCTCGGACAGGTGATTCTCGCGATCCAGCTCCTCCAGCCAGCGGCCGGGCGCCGCGATGAGGTACCGCTGGGCGTACTGCCACCAGGCCTCTTCCTTGCCCTCGAGGGCGAGCGGCGCGTCCGGGACGCCCTCGGGGAACGTCATGCCGGCGTCGGCCAGTTCCGCAAGGGCCAGGCGGGCGACGTGTGCGGCGTTGACGGCCTCGCAGACGACCCAGTGCATGCGTTCGTGGGTGATCGGCTGGCCCTCGAAGTCAGTCGTGTAGACGAACCCGTCGGCGCCGTCGGCGTGCCACCCGTCGGCCTCGGCCTGCGCGATCAGGCGCAAAGGCGTCATGACCAGCAGGTCTTTCTCGTCCTCGAGGTCGATGACGCCCGCGCGGTGGGCGACGATCCCGGCCTGGAGGGCGAGGCGTGCCCACTCGAACCCGTGGCCGACCGTCGCACCCCACGGCCGGAACGGGTCGGCCGGCCGGTCGCGGTTGTAGTCGTTGTCGAACTGCCAATCGGCCGTGTAGTGCTCGCGGATGCGGTAGTTGTTCTCCGCGGCCCCGCTCATCGTGAACCGCAGGATCCCCAGCGCGCGTTCGAGGTATTTCCGCTCGCCCGTCGCGTCGTAGCAGGCCAGCAGGCATTCCGTCGTGTGCATGTTCGCGTTGATTCCGCGGTAGGCCTCCGAGGTTGACCAGTCGCGCGGGTACGACTCGCACACGCGGCCGTACTGCGGCTCCCACCAGTAGCGCTCGAACAGCGCCAGCGCGTCGTCCAACAGTGGCTGTGCGGCCGGGTGTCCGACCTGCAGAGCTGACGCGGCCGCCAGAATGACGAACGCGTGCGAGTATGACTGCTTGATCGTGTCGGCCTCGGTGAACGGGGCGGCGTGGCCCTCGGCGTCGAGGTCGGCGGGGTCGGTACCGGTCTTCACCGACGCGAACCAGCCGTCGTAGACGGGGTCGCGCAGCGAGGTCGTCAGCGCCTTCATCCCGAGGTCCAAATACGGCCTGGCCTGGGCGTTTCCGCGGGCGACCTCGCAGGCGAACACGTGGGTGAACCGACCGTTGATCCACAGTTCGATACCGTGGTTGGGCTGGTGGTGGCCCTCGGCGTCGAGGTATCCGAAGCCCGCGGGCATGACGGCGTTGGTAGCAAACGACATGAGCGCGTCACGCTGGTCGTGACGCCACTGTGCAGTAGGCATGACTCTCCTTTGTGTCGACACCGCCGATGATAATCCGGTTTAGCTGGGAAATCACGAGGTCTGTGGACCTGTTCCGGCGCCCAAATCAGTGGCCCCCGAGGACGTCGCGGCGCTAGCGTCCCTTGAGAGGGGACGGCCACCCTGCGACGGCGTCAAGCTCTTGTCGGTGAGGAGGTCGGGCTTGTCCCTCAGGTTGAGGAACACTGGGGCGACGTGGTCCTGGCTGAGGTCGGGTGCGATGGGAGAGGGCGGGTTTGCGAAGAACTCATCGGCCAGCTCTTCGGTGAGTCCGGGCGTGTACTTCTTCGCCTCCTCCCAGTCGACGGGGTTGCGGCGACGGATCCCTTCCATGCGAGCAGACACCAGGGCGGGATAGCAAGGCCTCCATTTGCCGTGGATCTCGTCCGAATCGTAGAGGCGGAATCGGCTCACGATACTGATTCCGAGGTGACTGTCAAAGAGATACGCTAGCACAGTAAATGGGTGGCGTGTTCTGTAGTGCCAGGCGACAGCTCCTTCCTGCTTCTGCATGACAAAATCGTAGAGACCGTCTTCATGCCGGACCCAGAGGCAAGCGAAGGGGCCGAAAGCGTTGATATGTCGATTTATCCATTTATATCGTATCTGTGCGGCAATGAACCAGCCGATAAGCACGACACCGAGGGCGGTGAGGTCTAGATATCGGGTCAGATGAAATGTGTCTCGAAAAGACATTATCGAGATGAGGAGTATAATAGCGGTCAGGCCGTAGCCGCCAAATAGTGGCACAGGGTGAAGGTGTACTCGTGTAAGCGTGAAAGTGACAGCGGGAATGCCGACGAGAAAGTAAGTGACAGGGAGCGCCTTCCAGTCACCGTTAAGGTGTGTGATGGGTAGGATGAGCCCGATGTAGGTGAGGAAGAGGGTTGCGGCCCATTCGATGAGTCCCCAACGGTTAACGTCGACTATGAGGTGTGTGCCTATATCCCCTTTGGTGCGCCAGGCGTGGATCATCTCGTACCAGAGATGCCGTAGCTCTTCTTTCTGCTCTTCGGTGGAGTGGGAAAGGGTAGTGGCGAGATCGTCAAGATACTCGGGAAACTTGGAGTCCCGCGGTGAAATACTGTCCGGAATAGCTTCTTTTGTTTGTTGAAGAAGTGAGATGGCATCGGAGAGACTTCCACGGCGTGCCGCTCTGCAGGCAGATGTGAGGTGTTCGTCGATATAAGGGACATCTAGGCCAAAGTTGACGCCGGCAAACCGCATAATGGCTCCCAAAATGCCACTATATGGCGGATTTAAGCAATACGAATTGAGCGCCGTGACCTCGTGTAGGATCCACTCGATGCATGCCACGATCAACCCGCAGTGGGGTGCGGGCGTGGGGGCGGTGGAGTCGACTTCTTCGATAGCGTCCATTGTTTCCTCCGTTAATATTCGTAGCGTGTGCCGGCGGTGGTTTAGTGGTGGCCGGGCGGGAGTATCCCTACGCTTTCGCAGTATTGCTTGTTGTCTTCATATAAGGTGCTTGCGGTGTCACGTACCTCGTGTCTGAAATTAAGTACAGGCTCAGAATTCCACTTCTCTTGCGCGGCATGATACTGCGTGTGAGTGAAATCTCGGGCCGCGTGATACTGCGTGACTGAAAAATCACGGGTCATCAGGGCTGCTTGCTGCGCCGTCAAGTGCCCATGAGGGAGGTGTTCTGCCTCCATGCCAGAGAGTCTCCCGGCAACCGCCTCGGGACTCCAGATCGCATCACCGATCGCTTGGCCATACGACGTGCCTTCGTCACGTCCGGTCAGCTTCTTCAACGTCTCATCCACGGCAGCGCTACCAGCATCCGTAACCGTGGAATCAATATAGTGATAGAAGGGAGTAGCAACAACCTTTACGGGCTTCGGTAAAACATTGGTCGCTCTGCTAAATAACGTTGGAGCCTTGAGAAGGGATTTAGGTGCCAGGGTCAGCATCTTTTTGCTTGCGCCGGTAACGATTCTCTCCGCAATGGGGACCTTCATGATGCTCTCTCCAGCGAACCCGAGGACGGGTCCGGCGGCGAGTCCGATGGCGGTGGTTACCCCGATTCCGAGCCAGTCGACGTGGCCGGTGTCGAGTTGGGAGACGAGGCCTTGGACTCCGGCAGCGATGATGGGAGC
Organism: uncultured Actinomyces sp.; assembly: GCA_900545825.1. Classification (GTDB taxonomy): domain Bacteria; phylum Actinomycetota; class Actinomycetes; order Actinomycetales; family Actinomycetaceae; genus Nanchangia. The sequence continues at coordinate 47,097 of URAS01000009.1, read as the reverse complement.
CCCTGCAGGCGCGCCGATGCCAGTGAGGATCATGAATGCCCCAGCAGCGATCAGGCCGACGCTGATGAGGGTGTTTGTGTTCCAGAGGTTGTCTTTCGCGCGCTGCCAGATGGAACGGTGTTCGAGAGTGCTCCCGTAGTGGCGGAGGTAGTCGTCGGTCACGGGGTGGAGACCGGCCGGGTCGGACAGGCTGAGCGGGTTATTCGCGGCATAGTTGTAGGGATTGTTCTCCCACACACTTCCGACGGGTGCCGACAGGGGGTCCGGGGAGAGGAATCCCGCCGTGGCTGGGTCGTAGAGGCGGGTTCCGAGCCAGGAAAGTCCGGCAACCTCGAGACCACCATTCGGCGTGATGCCAACCCCGGCGGGTAGCCCCCATTCGGCAGGCATCCCGATAGACGCCTGCGGGGCATAGGGGTTGTCGAGGTCGCGGAGGATCCCCGCGCCCCGCCAGGGTGTCGATGTCGAGCTTCCAGGCGCGCCGAGGACGACACCACCCGGCAGAGCCACGAGCGGATGCCCCGCAATGCCCGACAGGGTGGGCAGTATGCTGGCGTAGTCCCACTCGAGGTCGATGTCGTCGATATGGTCGACATAGCCGAGGGCGTCAACATGCGTCGACAACACGCGCAGGCTAGAGTCGGCGTCCTCGGCAACCGTCAAACCCGACAGGCACCCGCGTGTATCCCACGTGTACTCGCATCTGCGTCCAGACGTCTCCACGGAAGAGGTGCGTCGCCCAGCCTCGTCGTAAGCAAACACGGTCTCACCTGTTTCACCGGCAGAGTGTTGAGTGATTCGGGTGATTTCACTGGCTCGGTTGTAGGTAAACACACGGTCACCACTCACCTCGCCTCTCAGCGAGGTTGTTTCGCGTATTAGCCTGCCGAGCGTGTCATACTCCCACGCGACACAGCGCCCGCGGCTGGTGCAAGACCTAGTTAGTGACCCGGAATCGTTGTAACGATACTGGTACGAATCCTCTCCGTTATGAATGGTGGTGACGTTTCCCCACTCGTCATGACCGATCAGGCTACGTTCCCCGTCTGGGCCGGTATAGGTGGAGACGAATCCGTTGGTGTATTCCCACCGGCGTGTGCCCTCACGGGTGGTGACACTCGTGACCCGCCCCGCCGGGTCATAGGTGAACGAGGCGTCTCCCACGATCGGGTGGGAAATCGAGGCTAAATGCCCATGATCGTCGTAGCGGTAAGTGGTGGTGTCGCCGTTGCGGGTCGTGTACGAGGTCCGTGCCCCGTCCAGGTTGTAGCCCCACCGACTCGACACGCACACGCTCTCCCCAGACCCCGACACCGTGTCGCGTGACTGGGCCACGAGGCGTCCCAACGAGTCAAACGCGAGGGTATGAGTGACGGGTTGGGGCTGGTGGGGGTTGGTGTGGTCGATGATGGTGAGTGTCCGGTTCACCAGGTCACGTTCGATCCTCGACAAGACCCGCCCGTTGGCGTGGGTTGCGTGGAGGCGACCATCTTTGGTGTAGGTAAACGAGATTGTTACCCCGTCAGGCCCGGTCTGGCTAACCTGACGGCCGGCCGCGTCGTAGGTTGCGGTCGAGACCCGCCCCAGGGGGTCGGTTACCGAGGTGATGTTGTCGAGGTCGTCATACGTCCTCGTCGTGACCCCGCCGGCTGGGTCGATCACCCGCACGACCCTGCCGCGTAGGTCGTAGGCGTAGCGTGTGACCCCACCCAGCCCATTCGTGGTTTTGACCAGTTGCCCGGCCCGGTCGTAGGTGAAATGCCGGATCCCGGTGACGAGGTCGCGGCTATAGGTCAGCCTCCCACACGCGTCGTAGGCCCGCTCCAGCCTGCCTAGCCCGGGAATACAGGCACGGGTCAGTCGCCCGCACCGGTCATAGCGATACGTCGCCTCGTCCCCGCTAGCATCTGTGCGTGAGATCAGGCGCGAGTCCGCGTCATAACTAAACCTTGTGCGGCCGCCATCCGGGCTCGTGATAGCTGCCAGGTGACCGGCCTCGTCGTAGCCATACGTGGTGCGTAACCCGGCAGGGGAGATTATGGCGATGACGCGGCCTGCGAGGTCGCGTTCTATCCGGGTCAGGCCGCCCTCGCCATCAACAAGCTCTATGGGCAGTCCGCATGTGTCATACGTGATGATCCGGGTGCCCCCGGCAGCATCGGTGATTTTCACGGGGCGCGCATACGCGTCATAGTCGATGATGCTCTCACGTGTCCCGGATCCACTAAACGTGGTGGCCTGGTCGGGTTTCGAGATGAAATGACGACTCACCCCGGTAGGGTCAATGAGGACCGACAAGTCACCGTTTGCTGAGTACCGGCGCCGCCAAGTCCCGCCTGCTGGGTCAGTGGTTTGGCGCAGCCGCCCTAACGCGTCATAAACAAACGACCATTGTGCTCCGTCGGGCAGGCGCAGAGACTCGGGGTATCCGAGGTCGTCACAACACTGCCCCAGCACACGGTGAAGGGGATCGGTGATTGACGCGATCCCGCCGGCCGCGTCATAGCCGACCCGCGTGAGGGCGCCTGCCGGATCCGTGGCGGCGACTAGCCGATGGGTGGAGTCGTACTCGAGGCGCCAGGTTGCGCCCTCGGGGTCGGTGTGGGAGGCCAGGCAACCAGCCTCGTTATAGGTGAACGAGTGGGTGTGTCCCATCGGGGTGGTCACCTGGATGATACGCCCGGCCGCGTCACGATCGAAACGTGTCACAACACCGGTGGCGTTGCGGGCGCTGACGAGTTCGCCGTGGTCGTTGTAGCCGTATTCGACCCGTATCCCTGCAGGATCCGTGACCTTGGTGAGGAGGCCGCCCACCCACGTGAAACGCGTGACGCCACCGTTTGGGCCAACCAGACACGACGGGTTACGTGACACCTCGTCGGGGTAGACATACGAGCAGGTCGCACCCTCAGCAGTAGTGACGTGGCTGATACGGTCATACTCGTCCCACTCACACGTCAGCCGCCCGCCCGTGGGTAGGGTGATCGAGGTCGGGTGGGAGCGGGAATCATACGAGAACACACTGTGTGAGCCGTCGCGGTAGCGGATACTGCGGAGGTTTCCCTGTGCGTCATACCCCATCGATTGGCGGTGGTCGTCACTATCAATGATCGCGATCGTGTGGCCTGAAGCATCCGAGACCCACGTGTTCGAGCGTGTCGCGTCCTCGTCGCTAGCTACCGTGATGGCGCCCGGTAGATACGTGAACCGGGTAAGGCGCCCGTGCGGAGACTTCTGGGAAACCACCCGGCCCTTCTCGTCATAGGTGTTAACACACTCGACAACCCCACTAGTGCCGGTGACACTGGTAATGAGGCCCAGCTTGTCCCACTCATACCGCCTGGTGCCTGTAGCAGTGCGGGCCTTAACCAGGCGGGCGTCATCGTTGTAAACATACTCGACACGGCGGCCGTCATCCGTGGCTGCGACAGCCACGAGGCCGTCGACGTAGTCGAAGGAGATCTCACGGCCCCAGTTCGTTGACAACCGGGTAACAGCGTCGTCGCTGTCGCGGTGCACCCGCACCCTCGTGCAGTCTGAGGACGCGGCCAGCCGTACGCCTTTGGTTGAGAAGACCCACCGGTCACCCGTGTTGTCCTCGACCAGCCACACCCAACCCGAAGACCCATCGTTGGTGGTGACCAGGTCTCTGACCTGGTCAGTGGGACATGCCCTGGCCCACAACGCGTAGCCTGTCGCCCGCACGGGCGCACCATCTAGGCTTGCCGCGGTGGGGGAGACGGGAAAGTCGATGGCGCGCCCGTCCTCACGGACCCACCTCAAACAGTCCTCCTCGATAATCAGGCGCTGGTCGAGGATACTCGACCAGCCCACACCAAACACCCCCACGTTCCCCGGCTGCGTGCCGGTGGCGTGTGTGGCTGCGAGGGTCGAGTTGTATAGGCGGGTTAATGCTAGTGCCGCGGAGGGCCCGGTAAATGACAAGTCGACTTCGGGTTCAATAAAATTACCGGTTGCCGTGTTCACCGGGTCCTCGATAAACCCACTCCTTGCATCAATACCGGCCAGACAAGGTGAATCAACCGTCAAATCTTGCCGATACAGGCTCACCCCGCGTCGCGACAACACCTCTTCCAACGCCGAATTCGCCAGCCTGGACAAGCTCCCACTACCACCTGCGGCACGAAAAGCACCCGCGACACTCCGCAGCCATTCCACGTCATTATTGTTGTAGTCCCGCCACTTGTTAAGCTGGCTAAACAGGTTCCCCACATCCAGCCTGCCATAACAACACTGACTGGAGAAATCCTCATACGCCGCACCAAGTGCCGCGATTTTCCCCTTATAGACACCAGCACCAGCGAGCATGGTTGCTGCCTGGTCAAGACGCTCTGGTACCGCCCCGGAAACCCCGCGACAATCCCCACGCGCGTGTGTGTCTTGCATACGGTGACCACACGCCACGTCGCCAAGCCGTTGCGGGGCCGGGGCATGGTGCTGCCTCAACACGGGCGGGGCATCCTCGCCACACAACCAGTCGCGCACTTCGTTGAAGAAGCCCTCATGGTCTGCCACATACTCCCGGATCGCTTGACGCCGAGCATTCTCGATCTCTGCTTGCTCTTGAAGGTAAGACGCCATCTGCCGAGTCTTATCTAAAGCCTCAACAAAAGCCCTCGCGTCGATCGAGCAGACCCGCATGTTGTCGGTGAAGACCTGCGCAAAAAAGCCCTGAAACCCCTGTACTGCGAGGGCCTGCGCTTGTGCTCGAATATTATCAAACTGGTCAATCGCTGCGCTAGCATCCTTAAGAACAGCTTGAAAATGCTTGGCTGCCCTCAGGTTAAACCTCACCGGATTCTCATAATCGCCAGCGATGTACATATGATCCTTGGGACGAACGGCAAAGACCCGCCAGACGGCGGGCCCGATCAAAACAGAACAGTACCCCCACACCCAACCCGACTGTCAAAACCCCAAAACACCACACGACCACCCAGGCCTCAACCCAAACGCCACCCCGCCACGACCCACAGCCCGATCAACGCCACAACGGCAAAACGCGGCCCCACAACCACAATCAACGCGACCGCGCCGAAGCGTCGAACATCACCTCGCGGCGCGCCGGCCGCGCCGCCAACAACGCCCAGATAATGCACGACAGGTCGACGACCTCCTGGGCGATCGCGCCCACGATCGCCGGCATGATGCCGGTCGTGCCGATCAGCATGAGGACGATCGACAGGGCGACACCGATGCCGATCGACTGCATGGCGACGTGGGTCGTTCGCTTGCCGATGGCGATCGCGCGGGCCGCCAGGTGGATGTCGTCGAGCATGACGACGACGTCCGCGGACTCCGACGCCGCCGACGACCCGCGCGCGCCCATGGCGATCCCGACGTCGGCGGTGGCCAACACGGGCGCGTCGTTGACGCCGTCGCCGATCGCGACGACCGGGCGGGTGGCGTGGGTGATGGCCTGGACTTTTTCGGCGGGAAGCAGCGAGAAACGGACGTCCTCGATCCCGACCGTGCGGGCGACCTCGCGCGCCGTTTCCTGCCCGTCGCCGGTGATCATCATGACGTCGGCGACCCCCATGGTCTGCATCGCCCGCACGGTGTCGGCCGCGTCGGGGCGGATTTCGTCCTCCATGACGAACGCGCCCGCCCACTCGCCGTCGACGCCGACGTGAATGAGGATCTGGCCGGCGTGAATCTGGGGCGCGGAGTCCGGGGCCCCGATCCACGACCCCGACCCCACGGTGATGACGTGCCCGTCGACGGTGCCGCGCGCGCCCTTGCCCGTGACCTCGGTCATATCGGCGACCTGGCCGGTCGGGAGGTTGCGGTCGTGGGCGGCCTCGACGACGGCGGCGGCGAGGGCGTGCGACGACTGTGCCTCGACACTTGCGGCGGCCGCCAGCAGCCGGTCGGCGTCATGCGTGCCGTCGGTGACGACGTCGACCATCCGCGGGTGCCCGAAGGTGAGCGTGCCCGTCTTGTCCATGGCGACTGTACGGGCCTTCGCCAGCCGCTCGAGGGCGCCGGAGTCCTTGACGATAATGCCCTCTTTCGCCGCGCGGTTGACGCCGGCCAAGAACGCGACCGGCGCGGCGAGCAACAGCGGGCACGGAGTGGCGACGACCAGCACTTCCGCCAGTCGAACGGGGTCGCCGGATGCCCACCACGCGATCCCGGCAATCGCGAACGACAGCAAGGTAAAGGGGATCGCGACGCGGTCGGCCATGCGGACGACCGGCGCCTGTGAGTCCTGCGCCTGTTTCACCAACGCGATGATCTGCTGGTACTGCGAGTCGGCGGCCACCGCGCGGGCCTCGATTTCGATCGCGTCGGCGCCGTTGACGCCGCCGGACGGGATGAGGTCGCCCTTCGCGTGTTCGACGGGCAGTGGCTCGCCGGTCAGGGAGGATTCTTCGGTGGTGGCGTGGTCGGACAGCAGCGTGCCGTCGACCGGCACCGTTTGGCCGGGGCGCACGAGCAGCCGGTCGCCGACTTTCACGTCGTCGATGGCGACCTCGACCGGGCCGGCGTCGGTGACGCGGAGGGCGTGGGTGGGGGCGCCCTCGAGCAGGCCCGTCAGCTGCGAACGCGCACGTGAGGCCGCATATTCCTCCAGCGATTCGCCGCCGGACAGCATGAGACAAACGACGAGGGCGGCCCAGTATTCACCGACGGCCACGGTCGAAATGATCGCCGTGATTGCCAGCAAGTCGATTCCCCAGGACCCGGCAAGAATGTCGCGGATCATGTCCCAGAAAAGGCGAGCCGCAATAAGGATAGCGAAGCCTGAAACGAACCACTGGAGATAGGTAAAATGGCAGGCCGCAAGTATAATCGAGACGATCCCGACAATGAGCGTTAACGCCAACTCTGGGTAGCGGCGAATAAATTTCTTTACCCGGGTCATAGGCCAATTATCCGCCGATATGGCTAAGTTATCTAGACTGATGAGCCTGACCTAATTCCCGTGACCGTGATCTGTTCGTCCACTTTGATCACGTTCAAGGCTCGAAACCCGTGAACGTGACCAAAAAAAGATCACGTTCACCGACGGGGCGTTCGCAGTCGGCGTACCCGCTGGCTCGCCGACTGTCGTCAACTCGCGCCGTCAAGGTCTTGCGGCCTCACTGACGGTCGCGCGGCACGTGGGCGAATGTGATCCCGCTCAGGCGCTTGCTCGGTGTGTTTCGTTGGGTGCTGTGGCGTGAGGTCGTCCGTGAGGGTGTGTGGCGTGGCGTGGTCGCGTGGTGCTTTGTCGTGGGGTTCAGCGGTTCGTGGTGGTAGGTTCGCTGGCGTCTTGCGTCGTGGCCGTGTGTTGCTTGGCCTGCAGGGTGTGTGAGGAGTTGGGTTGTGGCTGATTTTGGTGATTATGGGCATGACGTTGTTTTTGATTTCGGGGTTGCTAGCCATTTGACGTCTGTCTTCCGTGATGCGGCGAGGGAAGTTGATGCATACGGTCGGGCGGCAAGTATAGCCCGCGAGATCGGCGGTAGGGAATTTCGGGGTTTTTATGCCAGGGTTTTTGATCGGAACATGCTGGTTTGCCAGGCGGATGCGGGTGACTTGGGCGAGGCGTTGAGGGGCGCTGCTGAGTGTGTTGAGTTTTTGAGTAGTGAGGCTCGCAAGGAGAACCAACGGCGGAGGCAGGTGCGCGAGTATCTCGCTCGGCATGATGACTGGTGGGAAAAAGGGCTGGACGCGATTCTTGGTCAGGAGGCCCCTCCCCCTTTTAGTCCGGATGTGTTACCCTCGCGTTCGCTCCCGTCGGTGAGTATCGGGGCGCGGTGCCAGCAAGGGCCCGCACTGGTTGGTGGCGGCGGCGGGGTGTCTAGTGCGGTGCCGGAGAATCTTGACCGGGCAGCCGGGGCGTTATCGCGAGCCCAAGATGGAATCACCCGTTTGCTGGTTTTGGGTGGCGCGGTTTCAGAGTTTCAGGAAAGGTGTCGATATGGCAGGCTGAAGGTTGGCGATCTGGTCGGCTTGGTGCGGCGTTGGTGGGATCTAAATCGCAATGATATTGACTGGCTGGATAGTATTGCTATGGCGTTTCGTCGTGCAGGCGGATCCGGCCGGGTTCCGGTGTTGTCAGATTACGTGTTGGCTGAGGCGCTGCAACAAAGCCGCATCAGACAGTCTCGCGATGATCTTGATATCTCCGCACCCAGTTTGTCAGGGATAGATCCTAAGACTGGGTATGTTGAAGACCCAGTTAATACGGCAACGGGTAGTTTCGTGGAGCCTGAGGCAGATATTGCTTGTAGAGGGGCTGCAGGCTCGCTCGCGTTGACACGTCTGTATCACTCGGCGAGCGCCCTCAATCAACTCCAGGGCGGTGAGCATGCCCCTAGAGTTGGTGTGTTTGGAATCGGGTGGGCCTCGATTCTTGACCAGCATTTGATTGTGGGAGATGGGGAAGTCACTTGGGTGCGTGGCGATGGTCGTCATATTGTTTTCCTTGCTGGTGATAGTGGTGATACTGATCCTGCTGATTTCCAGGGTGGAGGAGGTGTGTGTGGTGCTTGGCGGGCCTGAGGAGGGAACTGGTGGCTTGGTAAACACGAGTTGGCTGAGACTCCTTTGTCTGGATTGTTGGCACTGGCTGGTGGCGTGTGGGTGGTGTGTGATAACCAAGGTAGACAGTGGGTATTCGATCTGGCTGGTAGCTGGCTGGGGGCTGGTGGCAGACCCACGGACGCGGTGGTAGCCGAACATGATGGCGCGGGCCGGGTGGTGGGTTTGGCACATTCACGTGGTCGGCGGATTGATGTTGAATACGCTGGAGGCCGGGTCGTGGCGGCGCGGTGTAGCGACGGGCAGGGTGTCGAGTACGGCTATGACGACCAGCACCGTTTAATCTGCGCCCGCAGTGTCGGTGGGGGATCGCGTAGGTACGCGTATAACGATCAGGGATTGATTTCTCGGGTGGTTTCTGGTGCGGGAGTGGTGGAGTGTGTCAACACCTACGATGTCCATGGCCGTGTGGTTTCGCAGGAGTCTGCGCTAGGGCGGACGACGAGGTTTGTTTATTTACCGGGTGGTGTGACCGGGGTTAGTGACGTCAGTGGCGAGCGGTCGAACACGTGGATAACTGATTCACACGGCCGCACGGTCGGGGTGATTGACTCAAATGGGCGGCGTCAGTCTCTGGCGTATGACCAGCATGGAAACCTGGTGTCATGTCGGGATCGGGCGGGGGAAATCACGGTCCATTTTTATGATCAGCGTGGGCGCGTAACCCGCACTGTGTTACCGTCGAAAGCCGCTGTCTGTTACGAGTGGGATGAGTGGGACCGCCTGGTTCGTGTGGTGACGGGTGGTGGGTCAACGGTGTCGTATCAGTATGCGGGTAAGAGTGATCGTGATCCCAGTGTGATTGTTGACCCTGCCGGGGGTGTGACCCGCCTGTGCTGGTCTGATCGTGGCTTGCTAGAGGCTGTTACCGACCCTGAAGGCGTCCAAGTCCGGTTTGGCTATGACGGGTTTGGGGATCTAGTTTCATGCACTAATGCGAATGGTGATACGGCCCGCCTGGTACGTGATCGGGCTGGGCGGGTGGTTCAAGCCATCACGCCCATGGGGCAGGTCACGCGCTTTGCTTATGACGTCGCAGGGTGCTTGGTTAGCCGCAGGGATCCTGATGGTGCGACATATGCATACAGCCATGATGCAGCTGGGAGGGTCACCAGTATTACCGCTCCCGATGGCGGGGTCACGGCGATGGAGTATGGCCCCCACGGGCAAGTAGTGAGGACGATTGATCCGCTCGGTCGTGTGGTGGAGCGCGGGTTTGACGACCTAGGAAACGTCAACATCCTGCGTTTGCCTGATGGAGCGAGGTGGTTCTTTAACTACGATGGGCTTTCCCGTTTGTCCCGGGTGGTCGATCCGGGTGGTGGCAGGTGGGAATACGCCTACTCGGCCACTGGTGAACTGGTTGCGACGATTGATTCTGTCGGGGTGAAACACCAAACCACCGGTAGGGCTAGTCAAGGCAGTGTCGCGGTAATGAATGGGGACGGATCCCTTGATGGCGTGGTCGAGTGTGACCCGTATGGTAGGCCGGTGAAAGCCACAGACGTCGCCGGTGATAGCGAGACTGTTGTCTATGATGCGTGCGGGCGCCCCACAGAGTTACTGGATGCCGATGGTGGGTTAACCAAGCTGGACCGTGACCTATCGGGCAGGGTGGTTGCACTCACCACGCCCGAAGGGCGTCGGACTACGTATTCTTACGACGCATGTGGCAGGGTTGAGACCATCACTGGCCCTGACGGTGGGGTGACAGCCTTTTCTTATGACGCGGACTCACGTGTGATCGCCTGGATCAATCCCGTCGGAGAGAAAGCTACGTATTGCTACGACCTTGCGGGGCGTTTGAGTAAGGCATTTGTTCCTGGAGTAGGTAGTATTGAGCGTACCTATGACACGTGTGGCAGGCTGTCGTACTCGCGTGATCTCGCGAGTGGAACTCGCAGGTTTAAATACGATCTGGCGGGTCAGTTAGTTCAGGTCACTAACGGTGTGGGCGGGGTTACCCGGTATGGTTATGATGAGCGCGGCCGGGTTGTTTCTGTCACGGATCCGCTGGGGAATACCACCAGGCGCACTTATAATGAATTGGATAAGGTCACCTCTGTTACGGATCCGCTGGGGCGCACCACGACCGCGACCTATGATGCGGCCGGGCGTCAGCTCACTCAGACCGACCCTGATGGCATCACCTTGTCGTTTGAATACGATAAGAACGGGGCCAGGTGTGCGACCTATGCCGACGGGCGACTGTTAACCCGTACTGAGCGTGAGCTGGTTGGCCGGATGGTCCGTCTGATCGACCACACCGATCCAGCAGACGTGAAGCCTCTCACGCATACGCTGACCTATGACTGGGCGGGTCGGCTAGTGGCCAAAACCCTAGACAATCCCAACCGCAAGAACCTGGCTAAACGTACCCGTATTAGTCGATATTCTTATGGCCGGGATGGTCACCGCACTAGCTACACCACTGCTAACGGGCAAACCACCGGCTACAGGTACAACCAGGCCGGGCAGGTCGTAGAAATCAACCACCCGATTTTAGGGCACGTTGAGTTCACCTATGACAAAGCTGGCAGGCTAACAGGTAGTAGCCATGACGGTGTGCGTCATCAGTGGGCATATCGTGACGGGTTTATCATTTCTCACCGCTACGTGAGGGCACCCGGTGCGGTTGAGGCCGTGACCTTGGTGGAGCGTGATACGTGGGGACGCGTCGCCACCATAAAAACTGACGACGACGCCATCACTTACACCTATGACCAGGCAGGCCAACTCACCCACTTGCGAACTAAATCCGGATTGACTCATACTTGGGGCTATGACCAGGCCGGTCACCTCACCCGAGAAACCCGTGACACTCACGCTCACGACGGGAAGACCGGTACCTACACGGTTTATTATGTTTATGACGAGGCTTCTCAACTCACCCAAACTACGACGATTACGGGCGCGGGCGTGGAGAGGGTTAAGTATTTCTATACCCGGTCGGGGCGCCGCCAGGGGTCGGTATCTGGCAGCGGAACCAGGGTTTCTTACGATTGGGATGCGCGTGGGTGGCTCACCGATACCACCACAACCAGAAACGGTGTGACAACCAGTGTCCATACTCATGTCGATGGTCTCGGTCTGCTCGCCACTATCAACTATGACACGGTCTTGGACTGGGACTACGCTAGCCCTATCCCGGCCTTGACCGGCATTAATGGTGCAAGTCTTCTTGGGCTGCCTGGTGGGGACTATCTTGGTGCCGCAGACACTGCGGGCGACCTGGGCTGGCGCCCCTTAACCCCCACCGACCCGGTCAGCCCGGGTGGCTTGTCTGGGCTTGAGTCGGGAGTTGCTACAACCGTTGATCCGGTAGTGGGTGCTGCGAGTCAGCTGCCCGTTGGCGCCACCCTCACCCCAGGTTCTGGACTAAGCATTAACGGCCATCACTGGTCTGGCGCCCGTTTTTATGATCCTGCCACCCATGCTTTCCTGACTCCCGACCCCCTAGCAGACCCTGCGCCTGGCGCGCTATGGGAGACCAATCCCTACAACCTGGTGGGCAACAACCCGCTCGCCCTATCTGACCCGACCGGCTATAAACCCGTCACCGATGCCCAACTCGCCGCCTACGCGAAAACTGTCCACACGCAAGGCGCGCTGTCTCGGATGGCTTCATGGGAGTTCGTTACTGGTGTCGCGTTAGCGGTTGCTGGTGGTGTTTTAACGGCTACGGGTGTCGGTGGACCTGTGGGCCTCATGCTTATTGGTGCTGGAACAGATATGTCGCTGCAGAAGCTCGTTTCTGGGAAGATTGACTATGGTGAGGTTGCTCTATCTGGTGCGTTAGGGCCTGCTGCTGGCTTTGGTGCTGGCTCCGCTGTCGGCGTTAAAGCAGTGGCGCTGGCAGGAGCGAAAACTGGGGCAGCTGAGGGCTTTGTTATGGGAAACTATCGCTGGGCGAGGCGGCCAGGCCCACACACTCTTACAAGTTATGCCACTCAAGTAGGAAGCGAGACGACATTCGGAACCGCCTTCGGCGCCGCGTCAGCTAGTCTTGGCGCAGGGGCGCATAGAATTTATGACCTTGCTCCAGACTCGATTTCGCTAGGTCGTTTTGGGCCAATGAGGGAAGGCGCTCTCCCGGCTGACATCTCCGCGACTTTCAGGTCGGCAAGCTATGACAAAAAGGTATGTATAAAGTCGTTCGCGGTATATAGAGCCTGGGGTGGTCTTGCCAAGGAAGCAGGGGGTATGCGAGTCGCATCGAACCTTCTGGGCCGCTGCAGGCGCAACTTGACAGCGCCCTGATTCCGAGCTGGGGAAATACAGTGCAACATGTGTCATCCTCGACTGTGCCGAGGTTCAAAGTTTACTACGAGGGGGCCGTGGGTGAACAGGATGTCCTAACCCGTTCGGGAGGATATAGAATCGGCAGTCTTTCCGGAGGTGGAAATCAGCTATACTTTCCAGCCCGGCTAACAGATTGGGCTCGAGTTGAGTGATACGTCTCTTACCTTTGATGAAATGAGAGAACTTCTAACGCGCGGTCCTTTTGGGGTCTTACTTAAGGATGGCTGGGTAGGGCGGCCCTACGATAATACTTACCAGGCGAGAGAGGTGTTGTGTAAGGGTGAAGTGTGTATTGTTCGAGGTGAGGGCTTTCGAATCGAAATAGACCTGCCGGTTGAAGCTACTTCGCGTGATGGTATACTAACGGTTTCCGGTAAAGGATTAGTTTCAATTGCGCAGTTCGATGGCACTGGGAGGGTTGAGGTGGAGCTCCATTCGGAAGGTTTTATTCAGTTTTATTTGTATGAAGTGAAAAGAAGGGGTATTCGCCATTTATGGCGGGGAAGGAAGCCGTAAAGAGGCTCTTCGTATTTCAGGGGGTGGATGGCCGTGTCGGGGGGCGTGACGTGTTGGGGGTAGAGGTCGAGGTCCTTAATGGTGTCTGTTAAATAACCACCAAAAAAGGACCTCGATGTGGACCAGGCTACCTTCTTGACCTCGGACCTGACTAGGTTCACCCGTCTTGACGAGCTCGGCCTCGTCGCGACCGGCCAACACCTCGAGACTGATCACGCCTGGATTCAGGCCCGACCAGCCACAACGACTCCCTGGTGTTCCTCGTGGGGGCCCGGGGCTTCTCGCGCGGCACGATGATCCGCAGAAAGCGCGCATGTCCCCTTTGGACACCGCCCCACGACCCTGGTGGTGAAGCTACGCCGCTATGCCTGTCGTGGCCGCGGAAACCTGTGGCGATACGACATTACCCGCGCCGTAGCAGAGCGTGCGAAACTCTCCCGTACCGCCGAGCAGTTGCCTGACGCTGTGGCGGTGATGGATCCCTTCCATGTTGTCAAGCTTGCCGCCGATGCTGTGGATAAGACGCGTCAACGCACCCAGCAAGAGATCTTTAGCCGGCGCGGACGGGCTGGTGACCCACTGTATGGGTCCCGTAAACCCCTGTTGACGAGCTGGGAGTTCCTTACCCCGGCCGGGCATGAACGTCTCGAGGCCTTGTTTGCTACCGCGGCTCATGCCCCGGTCGAGGTGACCTGGAATGTCTACCAGAACATCGTTGCGATCTGCCGCGAAGAACACCACGGCTTCGCTGGTTTCGCGATGAACCAGCTGATAGGGACCATCGCGAAGGGAGTGCCGAAGGACTTGAAAGAACTCGGTAGGCTGGGGCGGACCCTGAACCGACACAAAGACGATATCCTCGCGTTCTTCACGCATCCGGGAACCTCGAACGGACACACCGAAGCCATCAACGGCCGCCTCGAACGCCTGCGCGGCTCCGCCCTCGGCTTCCGCAACCTCACCCACTACATCGCCTGCGCCCTCCTCGAAACCGGAGGCTTCAGACACCAACTACACCACAATCTGTGAAGAGCCAGCAAACCCTATCAAGCGTGCGCCGTGCTGCCGTGACCCACGATCAGGAGCCCAATCCCACGATCGTCAGCGGGACCTGCTTGACGTCGTAGTTGCCGATGACGGCACCGACGCTGCAGGTGGCGGGGTGGAGGGCGGAAAGGTCGTGGCCGTCGGGCGTCACCGCGACGGCGCCCGAGCAGCGATCGTCAAAGCGGAACTGGTTGAGGTGTCCGCCGGTAATGTCGGAAAGAATGGAGGTCGCCGGTCCTGTCGCCGGACTCGTGTAAACGGGCGTCAACGTGTTGTCTCCGGATGGCCACTTTCCAATGATCGACACGGGAATTAACGCGCCCTGATCGATAGAACCAGGCATCGATAACGTCATTCCGCGCAGGCGCTGAAGCGGATAGGCGGTCGACGTCGTGTGCGTGTCGTCGAGGTCGTGCAGGGTGCTGAGATGCTGCTTGTGGAGCCACGCCGAGAGGTCCGTTCGCGCAGATGGGACCCATCCCGCCGTCGTGATCGTCGCCCGTGCGGTGACGGGTGACGACCTCGTGATGGGCGGCAGCTGGATCGACCATCCGCAACGTGCCTTGATAGAGGTCAGTGCCGGCGAGTGCTTTTTCGCCGGGGCGCCCTTCCAACGCACGGATGCACACCCTCCAGTTGGCGACGGAATAGCCTCAAATATCTGCCCGGATATTGTCGCTTTCGTTGTCTTGTAGGTGAGGCGATAGGTCAGCGTCTGGGCATCCCGATCCCATGAAAGCCGGCGAGAAATAACGAGGCCGGACGGCAGCGTTTCGTCTTCGATCGTCACGGACGTGCTGGCGATACCCCGATGGGCGCGGGCACTGTGCCACCCCCACCCGCCGAGGCCGCAGCAGGCAAGGGCGACGCAGACGAGACACGCGACAACGCGGGGGCGGCTCGCCGTGACGAAATCGCGAACCCGAGATGCGAGGTCGACCAGCCGCGGACGCGGCTTCGCTGGAGTCTCCGCACCGGCCTCGACGGCGATGCGCGAGCGTGCCTGCGGCTTCAAGACGGTCGCCGTGCTCGGCGCGGGCAACGTCGGGAGCTGTTCGGCGCAGGCCGCCACGGCCGCTGGACTCTCGGGCGCCGGGGCAACCGCCGGCGCTTCCTCGGCTTGGCGGGGTGCCCGCAGCACGGTGGCCTGGTGAAACGAGGGCGTCTGGGTGACTCGCGGAAGCGCGGGCGCGTCCGCCACGGTCGGCGCCGCCGCGTCGACCAGGCCGATCGCCTTGTCCGCCGACGGCCGGCGAGCGGGATCCTTTTCAAGCAACGTCGCAAGCACCGCGGCGAGCCCGGCGTCGAGGCCGTCGATGGGCGGCACGACGCTCGAGACGTGATGGTGCGCGATCGAGAACGGATTGGCGTCCTCGTGGGCGAAGGGCGTGCGCCCGGCCAGCATTTCATACAGACAAATGCCCAGCGCGTAGACGTCGACGCCGGGTTCGGCGCTGGCCGACTGGATAAGCTCGGGCGCCATGTATTCGGGGGTGCCGACCATGTGGGTCGTGCGGGAACGATTTCCGAGAATCTTGGCAATGCCGAAGTCGGCGACTTTCACGCCGGGATCGGTGGCGGACTCGGGTGTCCTAAGGATGATGTTGTCGGGCTTGATATCGCGGTGCACAACGCCGTGGCGGTGTGCGGCGGAAAGCGCACCGAGAATCTCGTGCGCAATAACGAGGGCGTCGGCAGGCCGCAGGGTGCCCTCGGTGTGAATGACCTGCCGGAGCGTGGGGCCCGCGGCATATTCCATGACGATGCCCATTCGCCCGGCATCGAGCACCAAGTCGCGGGTCTCAATGATGTGCGGATCGGCAAGGCCGATGAGGCTGGATCGTTCGGTGACGAACCGCTGAATAATCTCGGGGTCCTCACCGTATTCGTCGCGGAGAAACTTGACGGCGACGGGTACACCGGTGCTCTTCTGGGTCGCCCGATAAACGATGCCTGATGCTCCACTGCCGATCCGGTCAAAGACGATGTAGTCGGACCCGAATTCCGTTCCTTGAGGATTAGTCATCGTACGCTTCCGTCATCGAGATCGACTGGATAAGTTCCGCGGTTCGGTTCGAGCAGGCGTAGCCGCGGCCAACGGTCATCGTGACCGGCGGACGCCGATCCAGCCTGATTCCGAGCAGATCGCCGTCATAGTCAACGTTCGGTTGCAAGAGAACGCCTGCACCCGACCTCCGCACCAGCGTTGTCCAATCGCCGTAGCGGCCACGGAAATCGTCGTTTCGTCCGGCGACGATGATGTGAACGTTGGCGTTATTGGCCTCAATGAGCTCCCTGAGGCCCTGATCCGCTTCGCCAATCTGGCCGGCGTCGTCAATGACCAGGAGCGTGGGCACATCCGTGATCTGGGCCGGGACCAGCAGGTGCGTGGCCTTGCTGGGAGTGATCGTCGTGCCCAGACCCTGGTGGCCAAGCGGCGACCGCGGAGGCGCCATCACGTAAACATCGAGTGCCTCGCCCTGCTGACGGGCGGCGTTGCGCAGCTCGGTCGCGATCGCGCTGACGAGCGTGGACTTGCCGGACCGCGCCGGCCCCGCAACCAGCAGGTGCTCGCCGGGCCACAGCTCGAGGTCGACCTGGCCGAGCGTGGCCTCGCTGAGGCCGACGGGAATCGTCCACTTCTCCGGGCCGATCACGGCCCCGTGGTCCAACTCGCGGACATCGACAATCGCCGGCAGCGTGGCGATGAGCGGGGGCCGAGAAATGCGCGGCCCCGTGTCCGCGATTTCCCGGATGGCCTCGTTGAAATCGTCGGGCGTTGCAACGTGGGCATGATGCCCCGAAAGGACGTCAACATATCGCCCCGGAACCGCCTGAGGAAGATTGTCTCGAGACACCCCGAACATGCTGTAGTCATAATCCTCGGCCAGGCGGAATAGCCACTTTTGGACGGTGACTTCGCTGATCGCGGTGGGAATGGCCTTGGGCCGCGAGGTCGTCGCGACCAGGTGGATGCCGACGGCGGAGCCGGTGCCCCACACGCCATAAAAAAGCTCGAGTAAGTCGAGGCCGTCCGCGTCGTCATATTGGTCGCGAAGAGTCGCCAAACCATCGACAAACACATAGAGATCGGGATACGCCCCGGGCGTCGCCGTCCGCCGATCGAGTTCCTCGGCGAGATAGCGCAACAGCCGCCGCTGAATTTCTTCGTTGGCGGTACCCGAGCCGGCATATCCGCGGCAGTGCGGCAAAGCCGTCAGCGGTTCCAGGCCGTGCGTCCCCATGTCGAGGAAAAGGAAATCCGTCGTCGCGGGGTCGCGCGTCGCGGCAAGCGACAGGGCCAACGACGTCAGGGCGGTCGTCGTCCCGGAGCCCGGAACGCCGACAAGCAGGAGATTCCCCTGATCAGGCGCCCACCCGGTCGCGTATTGCCGCTGATGACCGGGGTCGTCGGCCAAGGCGGTTACGATCGTCTCCCCGGCGCAGGCGGTGACGGCCCGCTCGGTCGAATCGGCCTCTGCCTGGTCCGACAGCAGCAGCCGCACCGACGCCCCCAGCGGAGTCGGCCACACCGGTCGCGGTTGGGCGTAGCCGGCGTCCTCGTGGGCGCGGCTGATCGCCTCGATGAGCAGATCCATGTCGGCCTCGGCGTCCGTCGCGACGGCGGCCATGTGGTCGGGCGGCGGGGTCCCGAGGACGACCTCGTCGGCATACACGCTGGTCGTGTCGGCCGCGTCGGACACGCCGGTGACCAGGGCCGTCTGAATGGGCGTGATGTCCCCCTCGCCCAAACGGATATAGGCGCGGCCCCGCTGATTACGCCCAATGCTGGCGGCGTCGGGAACGGAGATGATGGCCGACGAGCTCTCGGCGTTTTGCACCCGAAGGGCGGTGCGCATGTTCGTGTTGGCGAGGATGTCGTCGTTGAGGGCGCCCTCGGGCCGCTGCGTCGCGAGGATCATGTGGACGCCCAGCGTACGCCCGACCGCGCCGATCGACACGAGCGAGGACAAGACGTCCGGGTACTCCTTGGCCAGCTGGGCGAACTCGTCGACAACGACGAGCAGGCGCGGCATCGGAGTCTTTGGATTCGTCGCCATATAGGCGTCGATGCTGTCGACGTTCTCGCCGGCCTCGGCGAATTTCTGCTGGCGGTACAGCATTTCTGCCTCCAACGCCCGCAGCGCGCGATAGGCGAGCGATGCCTCGAGGTTAGACAGCGTGCCGATCGTGTGCGGCAGCTCGTTGAGCCTGGCGAAAGCCGCGCCGCCCTTGAAATCGACGAGGACGAACGTCAGATGCTGGGCGTCGACCCGCGCGGCCAACCCGGCGATCAGCGACCGCAGCAGCTCACTCTTGCCCGAGCCGGTGGTGCCACCGACGAGGCCGTGCGGGCCGTCGTGGACGAGGTCGAACCAGTACGTCCCGTCGTACGACACGCCGAGCGGCGTGCGGTAATCGTCGCCCTCGCGCCACAGCGCGGCGATGTCGGCGGCGTCGACGTGGCGGTCCACGCCGAGCAGGTCGAAAAGATGAACCAGCGAGGGCAGCATCGCCGAGCTTTCGCGGGTCTCGGGATCGTCGAAGCGGGCGAGCCGCCGACTCCAGTCGGTTGCCGTCGGCTCGTCAACCAGACAGCCAATGGCGTCCGGAATGGTGACGTGCGCCGACGGAATAGTCACGTCGAGGGCGGCGTCGTACTTCGCGTGAATGACGGTGTGACACGCGGCGGGCAGCTGGTCGGGGTGCTCGGCCAGGATGATCGCGCTAATCGGCCGATCGTGCCCGGCTTTCGCGGGTTCCTCTCTCCATTCGAGAATCTCGCGCAGCGTATTATCGCGTCCCGCAAGGAGGGCGGGGCTGTCGATAATCGCCAAGAACGACGGCGTCGCCATCGAGCCGCGGTGCTCATGCAGCTGCCGCAGCAGCGACCTCGTGGTTTGCTCGTCGGTGCCCAGCCAGCGATCGTGCGGATTCGAGCTGCCCACCTGGGTGTGCGGCAGCCACGCCAGCCACCGCCATTGTTCCCACTGGGCTTTGTCGGCGAAAATGCCGATGCGCAAATCCGCGGGCCCAATTCGCGTGGCAACCTGCGTGACCAGCGAGCGAGCCAATGCCAACGATTCCGCGCGATTACCCCAAATGCCCACCGCGCCGTCGACGAAATTCACCGTGACCGGGCAGGCAGGAATGACCGCGTCGTCAATCACGCGTTGGGCACGCTCGTCACAGCGCTGACTGCGCTGTTCCACAGGCACGGCGAAAGGCACATCGGCAATGCCGGCGTGGGCGCGCCAATAGTCGACGTGCGAGGGCCTGACCTGCCACAACGACGCCGCGCCCGTCGTGGCAACCTCGCGGGACAGGTGGGGGAACGGCGTCTCTTTGCTGACGCGTCGCCGCTCGATCGTGGCGGCCTCGCCGATATCGGTGCGGAATTTCTGCAGTGCCGCGACGTAGTCCTCCTCGGCCTCGACGGTGCTGGAGGCCGAGCGGTGCTTTTGCTCCCACCACGACCCGACGGCCATCACGGGAGAGAGGAGGGCGATCATTCCGAATCGAATCGAATGCATCATCGCCACCATGGCGACGGCCATAAGCAGCGGAACGAGGACGCTGATCCACGAAAACTTGGTCGGCTTCGCGGTCTCGTGCTTGACGGGCACGGTCAGCGCGCGCGGATGGTGCGGCAGGGCCGGGCGCGGCGGCCGGTTGAACGCCAGGGTGTGCGTGGCGCCCGGGTATCCGTGTGGGGGCGCGGCGTCCTCGGCGGCGCGGTTGCTCACCATCAGGCAGGCGCCGCCCACGCCGATCACCGTGTCCGCGTGGACTTCACGCCCGCCGCCGTCGGGATCAAGCCGCACGCCGTCGACAAACGTCCCGTTCGACGAGTGGTCGTCGGTCACCCACACGTGGTGATCGCGGATGACGAGGACGCAATGCGACCACGACACCGACGGCGAATCGATCGTGATATCCGCATCCGGGCTGCGCCCCACGCGACACGGCCGTGTCTCGTCCAGAGGGAAACACGTGCCGCTGTGGTTTCCCGCAGCAATCGCAACGGTCCATCCCACGCGACGCGGCGGGGCGCTGTTCGATATAACGGCGCCCTCAACCAGCGGAATATCGCCACATTCGGTATCCGCCGGGTAGGCGACGCCGTCGACCCAACACCGTTCACCCCAGTCTCGACGATCGGCGTTGGCCATATCGAGGATTTGCGCGAGCGTCGTTGTTGGCGACAGGTTGGTGATAGCGAAAACTCGTTCGTTGCCATCGGGAGAAATCACTATCCGCATGCTGCCTACCTTGCTGCTCCTTACTTGATGGGCGCCGACGCCCAGGTGATGTGACCGTCGAGGTCGACCGTTTCAACCGCGCGTGGGGTCAGGTACTGCGTCGTGGCGAAATCGGCGCCCCCGCCGGCGAGCGCCCCATCCGCCGCATCCACCGACACGCCTTTGAGGGCGTCGGCGATATCGTGCGGATCGTCGGAGTGCTCTTTCGCCGCGGCGTGGACGATTCCGAGGAACGCGTCGTTGGCGGGTGCGTCGACCCCCGACGCCCTCTGGGCGAAGTTCGTGCCTTCTTGCAACGAGGGGACATTTGCGTCTGTCGTCATCGTCGAAACGGCTGCCATGAATGCGGCCGCCTGGCCGCTGGAATTGCTGGTTTCCGCGGCCTCGACCGCGGGCGACGCGAATCCCAGGCTGTAAATCGCCGTCGGAGTGACGTGTTTCGCCTCGAGGGCGTTAACAAACCGAGACTGCGCCGCTTCCGGGCCCACAAAAATCGGAATGTCGATTCCCGCCAATCGGATCTGTGCCACCAGGGCGCCCATGTCATCCGCGTTGCTGTCGATGAGCAGGCACGCCCCGGAAACGGATTTCGTCGCGGCCTTAACAGCCGCATCGGCGGGCGTGCCCTGCGCCAGGTCCATCGATTTCGTCGTCAGGGCCGCAACGTGGTGGTGCCGACCCAGCGACACCACCGTGTGGCATCCGCGCTTGGTCATCTGGCCGGACAGGGAGTGGAACCACTGGTACTCGCTGGGCTGGCCATACCAGGTGCCCGATTTCGGGGAGGTCGGCGCCTGCGCATAGGGAAACACGATCGGGAGGCCAGCGGCGTGGGCGGCATCCGCGAGGGCCGCGGTGTGCGTCCCACTGGTGGCGGCAATAACGCCGGCCACGTGGCTCTTGGCCAGGCTGGAAATCGCTTCCCGGGCGCCCTCGTCGCTGCCCTGGTCAGAGACCGTGACGACGCGGACGTGACTGCCGCCCTGGGTCAGCCGCCAGTTGGCGACGGTCGCGCCCTCGGCATTGAGATCCCAGCCGCGGCCCTGCGTCGGGTCCTCCGTGTACGAGACGACGACGCCGACGGTCATCGTCGCGGGAGTGTCCTTGACCGTGAGCTCGACGGTGCTCGCCGGGTATTCCGGGGACGCGTCGGCCTTCGCGTAGTGGACACCCCACGTGGCGCCGCCCACGAGACCCAGGGTGAGGAGTCCCGCACCCAGCGAGAGCCACAGTTTCCGCTTCGTGGCCTTGCGATCGGGCTTCTTGGCGTGCCTTGCGGTGTGCTCGGGTTCGCTCGGTGTCACGGTTTACTTCTCCTTCGCCGAATCGATGTGGAAGGAATACCACCCGGCGGTGTCGGCGTCGTCGTTATCCTGGTCGGTTGCGTTCTCGAGCCTGGCGATGCTCGCCCGCACCGCCGCGGCGTCGAGCATCGAGGCCGACTGTTCACCCAACTGGGTCGACGTGGCCAGGGACACCTGGGTGCCCGACGCGCCGATGTGGGCCTGGGCGATACCCAGCTGGGCGTCGGAGGACGCCATGGCGCCCAACAGGCCACTTCCTGCGGTGTTCGGGGAGCCGATGTCGGCCATCACCCGGTTGATGTCGTTGACGAGGAGCGCAGAGACCGCCTCGGAATCGTGGACGGCCTTCGTGGCCGCGTCGTGAACTTCCCCGGAGTTCTTGCGCATCTCGGTCTTCAGCCCGGTTCTCAGCGCGCGGCTCTGGGCGTCCATCCGCTCGTTGCTCTCGCGGACGGTCTGGCTGCCTTGAGCTCGCAGCTGCTCGGCCTGGCTGTGGGTCTGCGCCGCAAAGCCGTCGAAGACCTCGCCGGTCGACGTGCTGATGGTTGACCGCAGCCGTTCGGCGCTCTTGAGGATCCGCTTCGTCCCCTCGTCATTCACCTTCCCCGGCTGGGCCTGGAGGGAATTGACGAAGTCGCTGATCTCGTCGTCGAAACGCCCGAGGTCGTTGGTGAGCAGGCCGGTCGACACGAGGACGCGAACGTACTTGCGTTTTGCGTAATCGACGTCGTCACTGAGGGTCTGAATCTGCGCGTCCATCGCCTCATAGTCGGATCGGTTCGCCTGCTTCAGCTGTCCGAGAGCGGTCTGCGAGCGCGCAATACTCGAGCGCAAATCAGCCAGTGAGGTCTGAACTGGCGACGACGAATTCTTGGAATCGGTCGCCGCAGTGATGAGTTGAATCTTCTCGTTAACCGCGGCGCTTTGGCCTTCGACAGAGTTCTTTCCGCCGGCGGTGGCAGGCGGCATTGCGTCGCCCTCGTGGGCGGGGCAGGCGTGAGCGGAGAGCTTGCTGAGAATCTGCTTAGCCGTATCCCGGCTGATCGTTGGCTGCTTTGCGGCCTCGGCGCCACGAGGAATAGTCATGCCGGATTCGAGGCAGACGATCATTGTCGCCTCATTGAGTCGCTGAGATTCCGTTTGCACGGCGGCACTGGCATCCGCGCTGGTGTCATGGATCTGTTTGAGGGCGTCGGAAACCTTGTCAACCTTCGACGAGACGTCGTCAAGCTGGCGTTCAACCGCCCCGATTGAGCGGCTAAGTTGACGGTTGCTATTGGTTGAATCGAGCTGACTCGTCGCACTATCGATCTTCTCGATGGCCTTGCCCAATTCGCGGACTGACTCCAAGGTGCGAGTGCGGCGGGCAATCCTCAACTTGTCGATGAGGGTTTCGCCGCGCGACGACGCGTCGCGCAGGGTATTGGCCATTTGATCGTGATTCTTCATCGCCACGCATGTGAGGCTGGAAGAATTCCCTTGACATGCGGCCGCGGAGGGCCCTTCCGGGCCTAGGGACCGATCGGAATCGGAGAGGATCTTTTGCTGGCAGTTCCCAGTAGTTTTCGACAGCGCCTCTAGTCGCGACGAAAGCCCGTTAATCAGACCGAGAACTGTGCGGTCAGACTGCCCGGGTTTACCGCCGGGCTGATCCGTCGTCGAGAGGTCACAGGTTGTCGTGTCGATCGACACCGAAGGAGTAGCCGCGTCGGGGTTGCCGAGCAGCCTCTTGATCGATTCGGTGGTGGTGGCGACCTCTTCGGCAACGTGATCGCCAGTCTGGTTAAACATGCTGGTCGCCCGCGAGTCGAGACTCTCGGTCGCCTGTGCCACCTGGTTCGCGGAGGCCGTGATCTGTCCGTTGGACTCCTGGAGGTCGGCGAGGGTCTTGCGGCCGACGTGGCCGCCGGCCTCGTCGAGGGTTTGCCGGGCTTTTGCCAGGGCTAAGCCCGACTGGCCAATCACCTTGTTAGCGTCGGCAAGAGTCTTAATTGTCGACGCCACCAAGTCAGAGCGTCGCTTTTGTGTCGCCGGGTCGGAGCCAATGTCGAAGCCCGGCTGTGCGGCGACCTCAATAGTGGGTGGCGTGAAGGATTTGTGGGCGTTGACGACCAGGGAAAAGTGGGCAACAGACCCGGCTCCGTTAACCCCAGTCAACCCAGCCCACTGGACGGTCGTCACGCCCTCTTTGTCGGTTCCCACGACGCCGTTGGTCACGCGGCCGTTCGCGCCCGTGCCGTCGGGCTTTGCGGTGACGATGTCAGACGGATCGATGCCACTAAGCCGCGCAGTTGCAGCGATCGCATAGGGTTGCGAAATCACCGTATCGCGAGTGGTCGACCGGCCGTTGACATCGGCGCTAATGCGCTCCATCCGACCCGTCGTGTTCGTCACCTGGAGGTCGATTTGTAGCAGTCCTGTTTTACCTCGGATGTTATCTGCGTCACTTGAAGCCTTATTTGAACATATGTACGTGGTCACAAGTCTCACCGGCAGGTGTCGGCCAACTTTGGCCGGTTCGTAGGACGATCCGGACTTCGACTCGACCTTGGTGAGTGACCCGTCAGGGGAAACTGAGATGCTGAGGGCTTCGCCGCCGAAGCTGTCAGCGTGTGAAATGGCTGCCCCTAATGTGGCGGAAACTAGGACCAAACTGGCCGCCGCACCTACGAGGATCTTCGCTCGTCCATGATGTCCGAATCGGTATCGCACACGTGGTCCTTATGTCTGCTCGTTCTGGGACGATTAGTCAGGCTAGCATGATGCGGTTGGACCCCGGCCACGAGCTGGGGTCGCGTCCGTGGTGGCGATCAGTGCTGCTCGAGCGCCGCCTGGAGACAGAACGCCCCAGGTGCGGCCGTGGATCCAGTTTTCTTGGAGGTTTTGGGATGTCTCGTGTGTTGTCGACTGAAGAGGCGAAGGCTGCGATTGGTCAGATGCAGGGGATTATTAATGGGGGTCTGACGGATCAGATTTCTCAGTTGGATAATCAGGGGCGTGTTTTGTCGGATCCGAATGTGTGGGATGGGCCGTTGGCTGATCGTTTTCGGTCGCAGACGTGGCCTGAGACGCGGCAGGCGTTGGAGCGGGCGAAGGCGGAGTTGGAGCAGTTGCGTGGCCAGTTGCAGCAGATCTCGACGAACATCTTTACTGCGGGTGGTGGCCAGTAGGTAGGCCTCTTGAGGGTTCTTGTGGTGGGGCTCGTAGGAAGGGTGGCTGGTTGGGCGTGAGGGTGCCGCAAGCGATTGGTAAAACGGTGTGGGGGACTGACCAGGAGCGTACCCTTAACGCGCTGAAGGACGCTGTGAAGGTTCTTGGTGACACGATTGATACGGTGAAGCGGCGCCGGTTTGCGGCTGAGGGGGCGGCGACGCGTGATTTTCGTGGGTTTTTCGCTGACGTGTTCACTCGTAACTGTGGTGTTGCGCGAGGGGACGCGGACCACCTGAAGGAGGCGGCAGAGAGCCTTCAGCGGGGTCTGGAGAATCTTGCCCGTGCCGCACAGGCTGAGCAGAAACGTATCGATGCTGCAAACAAGTTCGTCGAGAAACACAAGAAGTGGCAGCGTGAGGCGGATGCGGCGGAAGGTTTTGGGGATTTCTGGTTCCGCCTGACTCATGAAGAGCCCAGGATTCCTGAGTGGGTGATGCATCCTGACCCGGTGCCCCAGGTGAGTACCCGAGTGAAAAACCCAAGTTCGAGGGAGACCCCGCGGGTGGGGGCGACACGGTATCCGTGTGCGACGTCGTCGGCCTCGCCTGGGGCTCTCCACCAGTTCGCTAGAACGTGTCGTGTCAATAGCGGGGATGTCGGCAAGGATGTCGACACGGTACGGTTGGCCCACCAGGCATTCGAGAAGAACTGGAAGTGGCGTGATCATCCTGGTGGCGTGTTGGCGGGTTTTGAGGGGTTCCTTCAGGCGTTTTTGGTGTTTGGTGAACACGGGAGGGACGAGGCGCGGTGGATGGACGCGATCGCTGACGCGTTTGATCGTGCCGGGTCTGGCGGGGTCGTGAAGTCGCTGGCGGATTCCGCGTTGATGCTGGCTGTGGAGGCGGCGGGTGTGGGTTTGTATCGCCGCCCGATCCAGATCGGGGATGTCCGCCTGGTCGGGGTCCACCCGACCACGGGGTTTGCTGATGACCCGGTCAACACGGTGACGGGAAACTTTATCGAACCCGAATGCGACCTCTCCTGGGGAGGGGCAACGGGTGGCCTCGCGTTAGAGCGGACGTATAACTCGGTGGTGTGTGTGGCCCAGGCCCGCGGGATAAAAACGCTGAACCGGTTGGGGTGTTTGGGTGGGGATGGGCCAGCGTGTGCGACCAATACCTCGCAGACAAGGCTGAAACCTTGACGTGGGTGCGTGAGGACGGCCGCCACGTCACTTTCCCCCACCCCGCCACCACCGACGGGTCGGTGCGTGCGGTGGGTGATAACTGGTGGATCAGCCTGTGTAGCCCCGAAGCATTGCCGGGGTTTATCCGTGACACCACGCAAC
The DNA here is from genome assembly GCA_900545825.1 of uncultured Actinomyces sp. Taxonomy (GTDB): domain Bacteria; phylum Actinomycetota; class Actinomycetes; order Actinomycetales; family Actinomycetaceae; genus Nanchangia. The sequence goes on along the minus strand of URAS01000009.1, from coordinate 20,611 downwards.
CCTCCGGGCGCTTGTGGCGGATCAGTGATAACCGGGGTGGGGCTTGGTTTTTCACGCAGACGGGGGCCTGGTTGGGGGCGTGTGGTGGCCCCGGCGAGGCTATCGCGGTGGTTCGTGGCGAGGCGGGCGAGGCGGCCGGGCTGGTTGGTGAGCGTGGCCGTAGCCTTACTTTTGAGTATTCGCATGGGCGGATCGTCAGCGCCCAGGCTGGCGGGTGTCGCCTCGAGTATGTCTATGACGAGGCGTATCAGCGTCTCGTCTCGGTTCGGACTGGTGGGGCGGCCCGCCGCTATGAATGGGACGAGGCCTCCCTGATCGCCCGGGTGGTGGGGCTTGACGGGGTCAGCGAGTGTGTTAACACGTATGACGTGCATGGCCGCGTGATCAGGCAGATCTCGCGGCATGGGCGTGAGAGCGTGTATGCGTATCTGCCCGGTGGGGTCACGTGTGTCAGTGACCCGGACGGGCAGCGGGCGAACACGTGGATCGCGGACTCGCGGGGCCGCACGGTCGGGATCATTGATTCTGAGGGGTATCGCCAGTCCATGACGTATGACCCCGACGGTAACCTTGTCCAGGCTCGTTCCCGCGAGGGAAAAGTCACGCGGTATTCCTACACGGATCGTGGCCTGGTCGAAAGCGAACACACCCCCGATGGTGGCGTCGTGAGGTACGAGTGGGACGACCACGACCGGCTTATCAGTTTTATCGGGCCCGAAGGCGCAGCCTGGTCGTGTGGTTACGCCAACGATACGGATCGTGACCCGTCTCGGATTATTGACCCCCTCGGTGGGATCACCCACATCGACTGGGACAACGGATTAGCCCACAGGATCACGGATCCTGCCGGTGTTGCCGTCAGTTTTGACTACGACGAGGCCGGGAACCTGTCGGCGGTGACGAACGGGGCGGGTGAAACCACCCAGATAGGCTATGACGACCTCGGACACGTCGCCTCGCTAACCACCCCGACAGGTTCCACAACCCGGTTTACCCATGACGAGGCCGGCCGCCTAACAAGCAGGCAAGACCCGATGGGTGCAACATGGACATACGACTATGACGCCGCCGGCAGGCTGATGGTGTCCACCAACCCGTCCGGCGCACAGTGGTGTTATAGCTATGACACGCATGGCGACCAGGCCAGTGTGACCGACCCGTTGAGGCGGGTCACAACCGGCGAGCACGACGACCTCGGCAACCTGGCCAGGGTGAGGACGCCTGGTGGTGTGGGCTTCGGTTTCACCCATGACGCCCTATCACGCCTGCGTGGCTTCACTGATCCGGCAGGTGGCACGTGGCGGTATGACTACACCCCCGACGGCCTCCTGAAACGAGTCAGCGACCCGGCGGGTGTAAGCCAAACGATGACACCAACACCCACCACGTCACCTTTCTCTACTCCGGGGTCCGGTGGTGTGGTTGGGGGTTCTACCCTCCGTGACGGTGGCGGGCGTGTGCTCGCCGGTTTGGGTTGGGACGCCTATGGTCGCCTCATCGAGCAGGTTGACGCGGCAGGCGGGCGCGAGATTGTCACGTATGACGCGGCTGGGCGCCTCGTCGAGTCCCTCGATGCTGACGGCGGGTTGACAAAGATCCGCCGTGACGAGGCTGGCCGCGTGACCGGGTATGTCACGCCTGAGGGACGCGAATGGGCCTACACCTACGACGCGGCCGGGCGTGTGGACACGATCATCGACCCCGACGGGACGACGACGCGTGTCACGTATGACGCGGACTCCCGCGTGGTTGCGCTTACGACTCCTGTTGGAAAGGTGGCGTCGTACACGTATGACCAGGCCGGGCGTGTAGTGAAAGGCTACGTGGCCGGGCAAGGCCGCTTCGAATACGCCTACGACCACACCGGTCGGGTCGTGTATTCCCGCGACCTCGTGTCTGGGATCCGCCGGTTTACATACGACGAGGCCGGCCAGTTAGTGAAAGTCACCAACGGCCTGGGCGGTATCACCCGGTATGTCTATGACGCGGACGGGCGTGTGAGTGAACAGGTCGATCCTGCCGGCGGCATCACGCGTTACACCTACGACAAGGCCGGGCGCCTCGAATCGCGTACAGACCCAGCCGGGCGAGTCACGACCGTGTCATATGATGCGGCCGGACGAGTCACGACAACCACGAGCCCTTCGACGACGTGGTCGTATCGCTACACCAAGACCGGCATCCTTGAATCTGTTGCCTGTAACGGCGAAACCATCAGCCAGATCACCGTTGACGATACCGCCACGACCGGGCGGGTCATAAGGGTGCAAGACCACACCATGCCCGGTGGCGACCTCACCCACGTGCTGGCTTATAACCGGCTCGGTAACCTCTCCCGTTACCAACGCGTCAACGGCGAGGTAGTTGAGAGTGAATACGCCTGGGGGTGGGACCGTGACGGGATCCGCACCCACGCCACCATCACCTTCAACGGAGTCACCCTGGAACTCCCCCACGCCACAGCCGGAGGGTTGGGCGAGGCAGGCCCGGATGCGTCACGGCGTATTGAGCGGGATGTGTGGGGTAGGGTCTGTGCGATCACGACACCGGCTGAGCGTGTCGACTACACCTATAACCAAGCAAACCAACTGGTCAAAGCCTCTTCGACCAGTGGGGCTAGCCACACGTGGGGCTTCGACCAGGCCGGCCGCCTCACCACCTCAACCACGATCGAAACAAACGGAGACGCCCTTAAGGAGGAATACTCCTACAGTGTTGACGGGGCACTCACCCGCATCGACACAACGAGGACTCGTGGTGGTGTGGCTGAGACCTCCTCGTGTGACTACCACTACGACCAGGCCGGCCGACGTGTTCAGACCGTCGATTCACGAGGCGAAACAACCAGTTACACATGGGATAGGCGCGGCGCCCTCACCACTATCACCATGACCAATCCGCAAGGCGAGGAAACCCGCCTGGATACCCATGTTGATGTCCTTGGCCAACTCGACCACATCAACACGGCTCCCCTGCATTGGGACGCCGCCAGTCTGGTTCCCACGCTCGTTGGGATTGGCAACCACACCCTGCCCAGGTCTGACCGAGACAGGAACCGACTCGAGGCGTGTGACCTGCTCGATCCCTACCAGGTGGGGCGCCAGCCGCTGGCGAACCTGGGACTCGACGGCCTTGAGGGGCTTGAGGATCTGGTTGGTCTCACCGACACCGGCGAGGTTCAACTCCTCAACCACACGTGGATGGGAGCGCGCATCCTCGATGCCACCGGGACGAGCTTCCTCACCCCAGACCCCATCCCCGCACCCGCAGGCGTCGCCTGGGCGAGTAGCCCCTACACGTATGTCGGCAACAACCCCCTCAACCTCATCGACCCCCTCGGCCTCACACCCCTCACCGACAAACAACTAGCCGCATACAACAACCACGCCTACAAAAACATCTTTCACCGTGTCGGAAGTTGGATATGGGATCACAGGGCTTACATTGTTGCCGGTGCGATGATTGGCGTCGGGGCCGGGTTGATGTTGACGGGTGCTGGCGGGATTATCGGTGCCGGTATTATCGCCGGCGCTTTCTCAGGAGCCGGCACCAGCATCTGGGAACAGAAACAAAAAACCGGCCACGTCGACACCATGGAAGTCCTGAAACAAGCCGCCATTGGTGGCGCTATCGGCGGTGTTAGCTTCGGGGCTGGTAGCCTAGCGGCGAATGGTTTATTGCGTTCTGCTGCCGCTGATCCTCTCATGAAAGACGCTGCTATCCAGGCCGCGACGAAAGAGTCACAAAGTACCTGGAGCCTGGTCAATGGGACCGACAGTCTGACTACTAAATTCGCCGAGAGCCGCAGCCAAGAGGTGCTGACGACGCTTAACCGTGCGAAGTATGGCGGCGATCTGGCTAGCGGCATCGTGGACCGGAACTCGCATTACCTCGTGGACTCCTACCAACACCGTTCGGGCCCCAGTCTTGAAGGCTTCGTAGTGACGAACGGTTCCGGGATGGTTGGCGACATGTTAGGCGGCGCGGTTCATCTCGGAACCGCTTCCCATAGAGCAGAATTGGCTCTTAATCCGACACTCGGGAAGAAAGTCTGGCATTATACGGTGTCCGGCACCACTAACTGTGTTGCGACGGCGGCGAGTAGTGGGGTCGATATCGGATACCGCGTAAACACTCAGCAGCCACAAGCTCCCGGAGTCGAAAGCGTGCAGACCTATTCCCATCCCTTCATTAGCGCCGGTCACGAAGTCTTCTTCTCAAAATAGAAATGAAAGGTTGAATAAAACTAATGTCTAACGCCTACCCTACCGGCGGGATCGCCGCAGCCAGCCCCGGCATGCAGCGCGCGCTCCGCAAAATGAGCGTCAACCCCGCAGAACCGCGTATCTTCACTCAAGCAACAATTATGCTGCTTTTTGGTGTGCCAATTACGATTATCGGTCTTGCCTTATTTCCTGCATTTTTTACTCCGGAAGATTACGCGGATGGTGCAGCGCTTGGGATTCCTTTCATGGGTTGGATGGACCTCGTGGTGTTTGTGATGGGCTTTTTTTCTTGAGTCAGGCGTGGTGGCGTCGGTTTGGGGTTGACCCGGGGCGGGTGTGGAGTCGATACGGGCCGGTCTATTATCGAGAGGCCAAGTTTAGCGAGGTGACTCGGGTACGGAGGCGGACGCTTGGGTTGAAGGTGTACTCGCCGAGTGGGAATCTCAATATTGATTCCAATCGCTTCGACTATGCGCTTGTTTATCTGCGTCTGTTGGAGGAGCTCCAGCATCGACGCTTCACCCTGGACCGCACCGAACCTACGGACCCTAACTGGGAAGCTCAGGCTCAGGCCTGGCGGACGAACTTAAGCGGTGAGATCTACATGGATCATGTCCGGTTCTATGACTCTCACCCGAAAGCTCTCGCCTACCTGCGCAGCCTGAGGGAAACCCCCACCCACTACGACAACTAAGCCCGCTCGGTTTGTGACTAGAAAAGGACTTGGAGACTATGGAAGCAGTCTCGTATACGAGAGCAGCCGCGACGAGCGGCGGCGCAGGTGCGCTTATTAGTGACCCATTGATGATCCCTGACTCGGTGGGGAAAAACTGGCTTGGCAAATCTCTGAAGAACCCGATGAGGCGGGTGCATTACCGTACCGCTAAATGGTTGATTCCGACGGGGATCTTATTGGGCCTAGTTTTGCCATTGGAGTATATGGACCTAGATTATTATTGGATTCAGGGTCATCCGGAAATCAAGGTTCTCTTCTGGGTGGTCGGTGTTTTCGTGTTCGGTTGTTTTGTGTCTGGTTTTTTGTGTCGCAAGGGTGCGGACCGGGATGATGTGTGGGTCGCGTATGGGCCCTGGCGTATCCATGACGTTCGTTTTGACCAGGTGGCGCGGATGGACCTGGGGGTCGGGTGTTGGCGACTGAGCACCGAGGCGGATCACATGGATGTCCACTTTGACCGGTTCAACACGGGTGTTGTCTATTTGCGGATGCTCGAGCTGCTGCACCACCGCCGTGTATCGATCGATGGGATTGCGCCGAGTGATCCGCGGTGGGAGGAGCGTGCTGCTATATGGCGGCGGATGCTCACCGCCCAGGTGTATGGGCGTCACCGCAAGTATTTCGACAACTCACCCCAAGCCACGGCGATGCTTAACGCGTTGGGTGAGTCTGGCCAGGGTTACACGGTAGTCAAGGCTTGAGAGCGTGTGCCATGACTGGTTGTGCGGTACCGCAATGGGTTGACGTTAGCCGCTACGGCGATTAAGGGAGAGTGGGAGTAGTTCATCTCTGCAGGTTTCCTTGCCGGCTCGCTCACCGCAGCCAGCCCCGGCATGCAGCGCGCGCTCCGAAAAATGAGCGTCAACCCCGGAGAACCGCGCATCTTTACTCAAGCGACAATCATGTTCATTGCTGGAGTGCCTATTGCTATTGTATCCCTGATGATGTTGCCGATGTATTTTATGAAAGAGTATGCGGGAGATAGTGGAGGGGAGGTGGTGTGGTTCGGAATTCCGCGTTCGGCTTATCTATTTCTATTTACTTTCTTGTTTGGACTCCTTTTCTTGACTCAGGCGTGGTGGCGTCGTTTTGGAGTTGACCCGGGGCGGGTGTGGACGAGGTTTGGGCGTGTCTTCTATCGGGAGGCGCGTTTCGACGAGGTGACGCGGGTGAAGACTCGTATGCTCGGGTTGAAGGTGTATTCGCCGAGTGGGAATCTCAATATTGATTCCAACCGTTTCGACTATGCGCTTGTCTATCTGCGTCTGCTCGAGGAGCTTCAGCATCGACGTTTCACCCTGGACCGGACCGAGCCTACCGATCCTAACTGGGGGGCTAATGCACAGGCCTGGCGGATGAACTTAAGCGGTGAGATCTACATGGACCACGCCGGTTTCTACGACTCCCATCCCGCAGCCCTGGCCTACCTGCTCAGTCTGACAGAAGCCCCCACCCACTACGACAACTAAGCCCTAATGGGTCACCCGTGAAGGAACCAGGGGCAACCGATCGTCCTCGCACCCGCAAGGACGGAGCAGCCGTTTATTGATCGGTCAGACCCCGTCGCGCCCTACAGCCAGCCGTTTTCTCGGGCGATGCGGGCGGCGTCGACGCGCGTGCGTGCCTGGGTCTTGCCGATGGCAGCCGACACGTGGTTGCGCACGGTCCCGGGCGACACGTGGAGCGCCCTGGCGATGTCGTCGATCGTCCCGCCGTCCTCGCAGGCGATGAGGACGTCACGCTCGCGCGGCGTCAACGGGTTGATGCCGACGGCCAGCGAATCCGTCGCCAGCTGGGGGTCGACGACGCGGCCCCCGCCGGCGACGGTGCGGACGTCGCGGGCCAGCTGGTCGGGCGGCGAGTCTTTGACGGTAAAACCGCTGGCCCCGGCCGCAAAAGCCCGCCTGACATACCCGACCCGCCCAAACGTCGTGACAATGAGGACGCGCGTCGCCGGACACGCCGCGCGGATCTGCGCGCATGCTTCGAGGCCGTCCATGTCGGGCATCTCGACGTCCATGAGGACGACGTCGATCGCCCCGTCTTCACGTGCGAGGGCAACCGCCTCGGCGCCGGTCGCGGCGGTGCCGACGACCTCGATGTCGTCCTCGAGGGCGAGCAGCGCAGCCAGCGCTCCGCGGACGAGCGCCTGGTCGTCGACGACGGCGACTCGGATCATCGCGGCCCCTTTCACGCGTTCGCCGGCAGAGCAGTCGGCACCAGCTTAAGCCGCAGCGTCCACGTGTGGTCGGCGCGCGCGGCGGTCACCTCGCCGAGCCCCTCAGCCCGCGCACGCAGCCCTGCCAGCCCGTTCCCGCCGTGTTCTTGAGCCGCGTCGCTAGCACCCGCGCCGCTAGCACCCGCGCCGCCCCGCGAGCCCGCTACCATGCCGCTAGCGCCCGCGGCATCCCGCGAATCCTCCGCCCCGCCGACCCCGTCGTTCGTCATCGTCACGCCGTCGGCGGTCAGCGCGATCGTGCAGGTGCGGGCACGGGAATGGTGGACGACGTTGGCGGCGCCTTCGCGGATGACGTGGGCGACGAGGTCGGCGACCTCCGGGGAATACCGCTGGTCGGCACCCTCGATGCCGACGGCGATCCCCGTCGACCCCAGCAGCAGTTCGGCTCCGGTCAGCTCCTCGCCGATCGACAGGATCTGCCGCGACGCGACGACCCCGCGCATCTGCGCCAGCGCCTCGGACGCGAGGCCGGCGATCGTCGTCGCCTGCTGGCGGGCCTCCTCGGTCCGCCCGAGGTCGATCAACCGCGCCTCGAGCTGCGACATCGTCGCGATCGCCGTCAGCGTCTGCCCGAGGACGTCGTGAAGGTCGCTGGCCATCCGTTCGCGCTCGGCCAGGGTGGCCTCGTGGGCGTCGCGCAGCACCCGCAGGCGCCGGTCAATGTCGCGCTCGATCCCGCGGCGTATCAGCGCCATGACGAGAACCATGAGGAGGACGTTGAGGACGAACGTGACCGTTGTCGCCCTGTCGGCATAGACCAAACACACAACAGCCAGCGGGATGCAGGCAAGCAGCAGCAGCCCGCCCAGCTGAATCGCGCGGTTCCTAGGGCACAGCAGCGCCACCGGCGCAAACACGTAGACGACGAAAAACGCCCCACCCGGCGCAAATGCGCAGACGGCGACGAGGGCGATCGCCGCCAGCACCCCCAGCGACCACTTAAGCGTCCGCGACATCTCGTCCGTGCGCGGCGCCGGGTCGTTAACCAGCCAAATGCCCAGGTAGCAGGCCACAAAACACACCGTCCACACGGTGAGGGCGGCCGCATATCCGACGCCCTCGTGCCGCCACGAGCTGACGACGGGGATCAGCAGAAACAGCGTGTACGGCGCCGCGTACGCCAGCGACTCGCGGCGATGGCCCTTGTGGGTGAGCGTGTGCACGATCGTCGCCCAAACGGAACCCATCGCCTACCTCCTGGTGATCCGACCCGCCGCCAGAATACACAGGGCGACCAGCGCGATCGTCCAGACGGCGATGTTGACCGCCGGCTCCCACGACCACTGCTTCCACCCGTCCAGCGGGCCGGTCGCGGCGACGTTAATGCCCCACAGCGGCGTGAACTTCGCGATCGTCTGGAACACCTTGCCCAGCTGGTCCAGTGGAATAAACATGCCCGACAGGAAGCCCAGCAGCGACATTCCGCCGCCGACCAGGCCGTAGGCGTCCTCCGAGCCGACGAGCATCCCCACCACCAGCCCCAACAGGCTGGGAATCACCACGCTGACGACGGCGATGACGTAGGTGAGGGCCCACGCAGTCCCGTCCATCCGCGCCTCCAGACTCCACCCCAGCAGGTAGATAACGGCGATGACCAGGGCCGACATGACGAGGGCGAGCGCCAGCTTCGCGGCGACATACGCCCTCACCCCCCAGCGGGGTCAGCGCCATCGTCCGGGTCCAGCCTTTGATGAAATCCATCGTGATCGAGGTCGTCAACTGGGCGGCCATGACGATCGCGCCGAACTGGGCCAGCGACACCATGATGACCGCCGACACGTTGCCGTGGCCGACCGGCAGGTTGGAGTAGTCCTTGTTCGTCCCAAACATCAGGTACATGAGGGCGGGAATGCCAAAGGTAAACAGCACCGTCCAGACATTCGTCAGGCGTCGCGCCACCATGCGCGCGGCCACCGGCGGGAAGCCGTAGCGCCACGTGGCGCGCGGACGCTGGGCGATCGCACGGGCGGCGATCTCGGCCGCGCTGGCGGCGGGCGTGGTGTTGAGGGTGCTCATCGGTTGTCCTCCTTCTCGGACGTGAGGGCCAGATAGGTGTCCTCGATCGTCGAATGGGTCAGGGCCAAGTTGTGCGCGCCGGGCAGGGCGAGGGCGGCGCGGGCGGCGACGTCCATGCCGACGGTCGGCTCGTCGAGGAACAGGAACAGCGGGTCGCCCAGCAGCGCCACCGCCAGGCGGATCCGCTGCGCCTCGCCGCCGGAACACTTCGAGACCCGCCGACTCGCGATCCCGGTGATCCCCGTGGCCGCCATGACGTCGTCGAGGTCGCGCGGCGCCGGCATCGTGGCCGCGACCAGGGACAACAGCTGTTTCACCCGCAGCTCGCCGTCGAGGGCGCCCGTCTGCTGCACCGCGGAAACCAGGCAGCGCTGCAGGGCCTCGTGCGCGCTCATGCCCCACAAGTCGGACGTGCCCGAGTCGGGCCGCTGCAGCCCCAGCAGCATGTCGATGACCGTCGTCTTGCCGGCGCCATTCGGGCCGAGCAGGGCGACGATCTCGCCCGGCGCGATCTCGAACGACACGTCGATAACGGCCTTGACGTCGCCGAACGACTTGGTCAGGTGGCTGGCGTGCGCGGCCACGAGGGCAGGTTGCGTGTCGGTGCGCTGATGTTCAGTCTTCGCGTTCATGGTTCCATGCCACCACCGCCGCGAGGCCGCCTCATAGGGCGCACGATCGGTTCTCGCTATGACAAATGTCAGGGGTCGGGGGCGCCCGCCGTGAGTGCGGTGCGAGGGCGGCGTGGGGCGCGGCGCCCTCCCGTCGTGAACGTGATGTTTCTGTCCGATTTGATCCCGTTAACGCGCGTAAATCCGTGAACGTGACCAAAAAAGATCACGTTCATCGGGGAGGGCGACTAGCGGCGTGGGCGCGTGGTGTCGCGGGCGATGACCTCGGGTGTCCGGTACGTGCGGACGATCCGCGGGGTACCCGTGCTGCCGGGCGCGTCGCCCTCGCTGTTCAGCATCTCGACGAGGACGGCGGCGGTCGCACGGCCCAGGTCCTCCGGGTTACGCGACAGCGCCGAGACTGAGGGCGAGACGATGCGGCACAGCGGCGAGTCCTCCCACGAGAAAAACCCGATCTGCTGGGGCGTCGAAATCCCCTGGGCCCGCAAATAGGCGACGCCGCCGATCGTCAGCATTTCGCTGTCGTAGATAATGGCGTCGACGTCGGGCGTATTCTCCATGATAATCCGCGTAATTTCGGCGCCGGCGTCCTCGGTGTAATCGGACAAATACGAACCCGCGCACCGCAGCCCCAAGTCGTCGCACGCGCGCAGGAATGCGGCCTGACGAATGGTCGTGTGGTCGAAGCCTTCGATGCCCGACACGTAAGCGGGGTGGGTGAATCCGGCGTCGGCCAGGTGGGTGACGATGCGCCGCATGGCCGCAGCGTCGTCGATCGTCAACGCCGAGCCCACCTGCGGATCCGTGCCCACCGACACGGCGGGCAGGTGGAGCTCGTCCAGCAGGGGCGGCCGTGGATCGTCGGCGACGAGGTCCAACAAAATGACGGCGTCGACATGCCGCCCTTGCGCCCACTCGCGATAAATCTGAGTTTCCTGCTCGGCCTCCGACGTCATCCGCCAAATAAGCGACAGTTGATGCTTCGATAATTCCTCGGCGACACCGCAGCTAAATCCGAAATAAAAGCCCTCGGAGCTGATCGTCCGGGTGGGCCGCGAAATGACGAAGCCGATATTTCCCGTGCGCGACACCGACAGGGCGCGGGCCGCAGAACTGGGTGTCCAGCCCAGCTGGGTGGCGGTGGCGAGGATGCGCTCGCGGGTGGCGTCGGAAACGCCGGGCTTGCCGTTGAGGGCGAAGCTGACGGCGCCGGGAGAGACTCCGGCGGCCTCGGCGATGTCGCGGATTGTCAGACGTTTCACCCGGCCAGTATGCCCCAATGTCGGCAGCCTGTCCGCTGGATCTTGCCATTTGTCCGCCGGCTCTTGACAGCAAACTAATCCGGTTTAGTATGGGGCTGGATCACCGAAACGTTCGATGGCGAAACCCAAGGGGAATCCACATGCACGACACCCACCACCTGCTCGAAGCGCGCGCCCGCCGCACGCTGGTCGAACGCATCCGCCCACACGACCACGAGGTCGTCGCCGACCTCACCGTCGCCGCGTGGGACGTCACCGACCCCGAGGGCGTGCCCGGCCAGGGCGAGCCGGTGCCGTTCGCCCGCGCCCGCGAGGCCGGCTATCGCCCCTTCCCGATCGGCGGGGAATGGGGCCCCACCTGGGGAACCACGTGGTTCCGCATGAGCTGCGACATCCCCGCGGACGCGCCGCGTCCCCTCGAACTCCTCATCGACCTGGGCTGGGAGGACCACTCGCCGGGCTTCCAAAGCGAGGGCCTGGTCTACACGCCCGACGGCCGCGTCATCAAGGCGATTAACCCACGCAACCAGTGGGTCGGCGTGCCCGACGACGCGACCGGCACCTTCACCGTCTACGTCGAGGCCGCCGCGAACCCGCTGCTCCTGGGCGTCCCGCCGTTCCAGGTGACGCCCGACGGCGACAAGGTCACCGCCTGCACCGACCCCATCTATCGCCTGGCGAAAGCCCAGCTGATCAGCGTCAACGAGGACGTCCGCGCGCTGGGATTCGACGTCGAAATCCTCTCCGAGTTGGCCTTGACGATGCCCGAGGGCTCGCAGGAACGCCTGCGCCTGACGCTGGCCGTCAACGACGCCCTCGACGCCCTCGACCTCGACGACGTCGTCGGATCGGCTCCGCAGGTCAGGGAGCGTTTGGCGCCTGCGCTGTCGCGGCCCGCCCTCCCCGGCGCCCACCGCCTGACCGCCGTCGGCCATGCGCACATCGACTCGGCGTGGCTGTGGCCGCTGCGCGAGACCCGCCGCAAGGTGACGCGGACGATCGCCAACGTCCTCCGCCTGCTGGACGACGGCGCTGACATGGTGTTCGCCCTGCCGGCCGCGCAGCACGTCGCCTGGCTGGAAGAGGACGCCCCGGACGTCTTCGCGCGCCTCCAGGAATGGGTGAAGAAGGGCCGGATCGTGCCGGTCGGCGGCATGTGGGTCGAGCCCGACGCCCAGCTGCCCGGCGGCGAGTCCCTGTGCCGCCAGCTGCTCTACGGCCAGCGCTACTTCGAGCGCGCCCTCGGCACGCGCTGCCGCGGCATCTGGCTGCCCGACTCGTTCGGCTACTCGCCGGCGCTGCCGCAGATCGGGACGCTGGGCGGCGCCGAATGGTTCCTCACGCAAAAGATCAGCTGGAACCAGACCGACGTGTTCCCCCACCACACGCTGCGGTGGGAGGGCATCGACGGGACGCGGATCTTCACGCACTTCCCGCCGGTCGACACGTACGGCGCCGAAATCACGCCCCACCAGGTCAATCACGCGGCGACGAACTTCAAGGACAAGGGCCGCGCCAGCGTCTCGCTGCTGCCCTACGGCTACGGTGACGGCGGCGGCGGGCCGACGCGCGACATGCTCGAACGCGCCAGCCGCCTGGCCGACCTCGAGGGCGCCCCGCGGCTGGAACACGACACGCCCGACCACTTCTTTGCCCAGGCCAAGGCCGATTACCCCGAGCCGCCGGTGTGGGTCGGCGAGCTCTACCTCGAACTGCACCGCGGCACGTCCACCACGCAGGCCCGCACGAAACTGGGCAACCGCGAGGCCGAGGCCGCCCTCCGCGAGGCCGAACTGTGGGCCGCGACCGCCGCGACCGCCGGCCTGGTCGAGTACCCGTACGACCGCTTCGAGGCCCTGTGGCGCGACACGCTGCTGGCCCAATTCCACGACATCCTGCCGGGAACGTCGATCGCGTGGGTCTACCGCGACGTCGAGGCGATGCACGCCAACGTCATCGCCGAGGCGCGCCGGATCACCGCCGACGCCTGCCAGGCGCTCGCCGACCGGGCCGGGTGCGCCCTCGACTTCAACGCCGGGCCGTATGAGGTCGACGGCGTCCCCGCGCTGGGCGCCGGGCAGGCCACCCGCGAGGGCGACGCCGTGACACTGACCCGCGAGGGCGACGCGTTCACCCTGACGAACGGCCTGGTCAGCGTGCAGATCGACGCGTCCGGTGCGGTGACGCGGCTGGTCGGCCCCGACGGCCGCAACGCGGTCGCGCCCGGCGGGAGGCTGGGCGAACTGTGGATCTACCAGGACTTCCCCAACATGTGGGACGCCTGGGACGTCGACGAATTCCACCTCGCCACCGGCCGCCCTCTGGCCGCGACCGCGGTCGACGCCCTCAGCGACGGAGTGCGCGTGACCTGGGAGTTCTCGCGCTCGCGGGCCACAATCGACTACACGTTGGCGCCCGGCGGGACGGGGCTGGACGTGCGCGTCGACGTCGACTGGCACGAAAAGGAAAAGCTCCTCAAGTGTCGCCTGCCGATCGACGTGCACACCGACCACGCGACCTACGAGACCCAGATGGGCCACCACACACGCCCGATCCACGACAACACGACGTGGGAGTCCAACAAGTTTGAGGTGTGCTCGCACCGCTGGGTTCACGTCGGCGAGCCCGGCTGGGGCGTCGGCATCGCGAACTCCGGCACCTACGGCTGGTCGCACGAGCGCGCCGAACGCCCAGGTGGCGGCACGTTTGCCGTGATCTCGGCGTCGCTGCTGCGCGCGCCCGTCTACCCCGACCCCCACACCGACGAGGGCGTCCACGTCCGCCGCTTCTCGGTGGTGCCCGGCGCCGACCTCGAGGCCACCCGGCAGGCGGCCTACCGCCTCGACCTGCCCGTGCGCCGCATGAGCGCCGGCGCTCCTGCGGAGGGCGACGCGGCGGGTGGCGATCCCGTGACCCCGCTGGTCGCGGAGGTTTCGGGCCTGGTGATCGAGGCCGTCAAGCTCGCGGAGGATCGCAGTGGCGACGTCATCATCCGCGGCTACGAACCCGACGGGACCCGCCGGCGCGCCCACGTCCGCCTGGGCTCGGCGCCGCGCGAGGTCACCGCGTGCGACCTCCTCGAAGGCACCGACGCGCCCGCCGAGCTGCCGACCCTGGAGGTCGACGGCGCTGACGTCACCTGCGAGGTCCATCCCTTCCAGATCGTCACGTTGCGGGTGAGGCCGTAATGCGCGTCGGCGTCAACTATGTGCCCAGGTCGCAGTGGTTTTACCAGTGGGGCCACCTGGACCCGCAGGCGGTGCGCGACGACCTCGCGCAGATCGCCGACCTGGGCCTCGACCACGTGCGGATCTTCCCGCTGTGGGCGCTGCTGCAGCCCAACCGCGCCCTCGTGTCGCCGGACGCGGTGCGCGACGTCCTCACGGTCGTTGAAACTGCGCGCGACCAGGGCCTACGCGTCAGCGTCGACGTCCTCCAGGGGCACCTGTCGAGCTTCGACTTCCTGCCGTCGTGGGTCTTGTCGTGGCACGCGCGCAACGTCTTCACCGATCCCGAGGTCGTCGCGGCGCAGCGCGACTTGATCCGCACCCTGGCTGGGGAATTGCGCGGAATCGAGGGCGTCGACGGCCTCAGCCTGGGCAACGAATTCATCCAGTTCGCCGCCGAGCGCCACCCGCACCCCGCCGCCCTCGACGAGGCCGGCGCCGCGGCGTGGGTCGACGCCCTCCTGGGCGAGGCAAAGGCCGCGTGGCCTGCGGGAACGCACACGCTGAGCTATGACGACGACCTCCTCTTCGACCCCACGCATCCGTTCACGCCCCGGGTCGGCCTGACCCGCGGCGACGTCATCACCGTCCACTCGTGGATCTTCGGCCGCCTGGGCCCGGCGCTCGGCGCCGACCACCCGCGGCTGCCGCTGTTCGCCCGCTACCTGCTGGAACTCGTCCGCGCGTGGGCTGCCGCGCTCGGCACGCCGCGCCCGCTGTGGCTGCAGGAGGTCGGCGCGCCGCTCAACTACTTAAGCCCCGACGCGGCCCCCGACTTCCTCCTCGCCACCCTCGACCACGCGGCGAGTGTGCCCGAACTTGAGGCCGTCACGTGGTGGTGCTCGCACGACGTTTCCCGCGAGCTGGCGGATTTCCCGGCCGTCGAATACGACCTCGGCCTCATCGACTCCGCCGGCCGCGTCAAGCCGACCGGCCGCGCCCTCGCCCAGTGGGCCGCCGACATGCGCGCCGGCGCCCGCGCCCTCCCGGCCGCCGGCCGCGAGCCGCTGACTATCCCCGCCCCCGACGCCGAGGGCGCCCGCGAGGCCGTCCGCGCAGATGGTGCCCTGTTTGCCCGGTGGGCGCAGGCGATCGCCGACGGCGCGCCGCTGACCCTTTCCGTCCAGGAGGACCGCGCATGAGCACGTCCATCGTCTCGCCCCTCGACGCCGCCCGCGCCCTCGGCGTCCGAATCGTCCCCGACCCAGCCGTCACCAGGGGATATGTCGTCGAACGCGACCCCGCCGACCCCACCACGCCCGGCAGCGCCGAGGTCGGCGGGTTCGCGCTCGCGGTCCGCGCCGACACGCCCGCCGGCGTCGCGGCCGGGTGTGCGCAGGTCGCCGCCGAGCTGCACGCGAACCTGCCGGTCACCGTCGGCCGCCACACGCCGCCGCTTGGCCACCGCGCCCTCCACGTCGACGCCGGCCGCAAGTACTTCACGCCCGACCAGCTGGAGGACCTGCTGCGGATGATGGCGTGGGCCCGGCTGAACGTCCTCAACCTCCACATCTCGGAAACTCTGGGTTACCGCCTGGAGTCGCGCCGCCACCCGGAGGTCGTCGCGCCCGACCACCTGACGATCGCCGACGTCCGCCGCCTGCGCGAAACCGCTGCCGACCTGGGGATTCGGATCGTCCCCGGCTTCGACATGCCCGGCCACCTGGGCGGCGTCCTCGAGGCGAACCCGTGGGCCGCGCTGGCCGACGGCTCGCGGACGTACCCCGGCGCCCTCGACATCCTCAACCCGCGCGCCACAGCCCTCGTGTGGGACCTGCTGGACGAGGTCATCGACATCTTCGACGCCGACGAGGTGACGATCGGCGGCGACGAATTCCTCGACTTCGGCGAGGGCGTCCCCGTGCTGGAAGCCGAGGCCAAGCGGCGTTTCGGGGCCGAAGCCGGCGAAAACGACGTGTGGATCGCGTTCCTCAACGACACGATCGACCGGCTGGCCGCCCGCGGGATCGCCGCCGGCGTCTACAATGACGGGATCCGCGGCCGCCGCGTCGTCGACCTCGACCGGCGCGCCACCGTCCACTACTGGACCCGCTGGGGCGCGCACATGGCCCCGCCCGCCGACCTGGCCGCCGCCGGGTATCGCCTGGTCAACTGGGACGGCGAGGCCCTGTACTTCGTCCTCAAGAACGATCCCGACAACCGCCTGCCGACCGCACAGAGCGTCTGGCAGCGCTTCGACCCCGCTGCGTTCCCCGACAAAGTGGGCGCGACCAGGCTCGATCCCGCCGGGGCCTGCTTCTCGATCTGGTGCGACCACCCGGACGCGCTGGCCGGCGACGAGGTCGTCGCCCTCGTGCGGGAACCCCTCTATACCTACGGGGCGGTGCTGTGGCCGGTCGGCCGGCATCGTCCCCTGGCGGCCTTGACCGACGAGGCCGCCGCCATGATTTCCCCTGTGTTTCGTGACAACCAAGAAAGGACACGATGAGATGAACAGTGTGGTTCGCAAAGCTGCGGCGCTGTGTTCGGTGGCGACGCTGAGCGTCGCGTTCCTCGCCGGATGCGCGGGCGGCTCCGACAAGGACGCCGGCGTCGACCCGGCGACCGTCAAGGACGGCAAGGTGGAGGGTCAGATCACCTTCCAGACGTGGTCGCTGAAGAACGACCGCTTCACGCCGTATTTCGAGAACCTCATCAAGGATTTCGAAAAGCAGAACCCCAAGGTCACGGTCAAGTGGATGGACCAGCCGGGTGACGGCTACGCCGACAAGCTGCTGCAGCAGGCGAATGCGGGCGAACTGCCCGACGTCGTCAACGTCCCGCCGGAGTACGCCCTCACGCTGGCGCACGCCAACAAGCTGCTGGACCTCAAGAAGGCCGACGACAAGGCCCTCGACAGCTACGTCGACGGCGGCCTCAAGGCGTACCAGTACCACGGGCTCGACGGCACGTACGCGTACCCGTGGTACCTGGGTGTCGTGACGAACTACTGGAACAAGGACGCCCTGACGAAGGCCGGCCTCGACCCGAACAAGCCGCCGACGAACGACGACGAGTACCTCAAGCAGGCGGCGCAGGCGGCCGACAAGAACGTCGCCCTCCTCAACACCGTGCCGAACGTCGGGTTCTTCGCGTCGCGCGGCATCAAGATCTTCGACGAGCAGAAACGCCAGTTCACCTTCGCAAACGCCGATTCCGAGAAGCTGCTCAAGGAATGGGCCGACCTCTACCAGAAGGGCGCTATGCCGGCCGAACTGCTGAGCTCGGTCGACAACGGCCAGCCGGCAAACGAGGCGTTCTACAAGGGCACGCTGGCGAACATCCAGTCGACCCCGTCGTTCGCCGCGTCGCTGAAGACCGACGCGCCGACGCTGCTGGACAAGGTGTCGGTCACCGAGCCGTGGGAGACCCCGCAGCTGCTGGCCCAGGGCATCGCCGTGTCCGCGAACTCGAAGCACGCCGCGGCCGCCCTCGCGTTTGCCCAGTTTGTGACGAATAACGAGAACCAGGTGAACTTCGTCAAGGAGGCCAAGGGCTTCCTGCCCGGCACCAAGGCCGGCAACAAGAACCCCGAGGACTTCATCGCGAGTGACGACACGCCGCTGATGAAGGAGGCCGTCAAGGCGTCGGCCAAGACGATCCAGCGCGCGAAGCTGCTCTACCCGCTCGAGATGTCGAACGACATGAAGACCGCGGTCCAGCAGGAAATGGCGCTCGCGATGCAGGGCAAGAAGGACCCGAAGGCCGCCCTCGAGGACGCACAAAAGAAGTGCAACGACATGATGAAGGACATCGACTCCTAAATCGGTGTCGCTGACGCAAAGGAGGTGCGGGTCGTGAGACCACATAAATGGTTTACACCCTATCTATTAGTAGGGCCGGCCGTGCTGTGGGTGTTGGTGTTTGCCCTGTGGCCATTCATTAACACCATCGTCTTGTCGTTCACGAATGCGCGACCGTTGAGGTCGTACCAATTCGTCGCATTCGAGAATTACGTGAAGATGTTTCACGACCCGCAATTTGCGTCGACAATCCTCGTCAGCGCGGTCTACGTCGTCGTCTGCGTGCCGCTGCTGGCGATCCTCCCGCTGCTGCTCGCGCTGCTCGTCCACAAAAACATTCCGGGCATCGGCTTTTTCCGCACGGCCTACTATTTCCCCGTCGTCGCGTCTGTCGTCGTCGTGGGAATTATCTGGTCGTGGCTGTTTAATTCGCGCGGCATTATCAACGAGTCGCTGCAGATGTTGGGGTGGACCGACCGGCCGATTAACTTCCTCGTCGACCAGTGGAAGCTCATTTTCTGCGCGATCCTGCTGACGGTGTGGAAGGGCCTGGGCTACTACATGGTCGTCTACCTCGCGGCGCTCGCGAACATGGGGCGCGACATCGCCGAGGCCGCCACCCTCGACGGCGCCGGCTGGTGGCGGCGGTTCGTGTCGGTCATCATCCCGCAGGTGCGCGGGGCGATGATCCTCGTCTCCGCCCTCATCTGTGTGTCGGCGATCCGCGTGTTCTCCGAGCTGTACGTCCTCTCCGGCGGCACCGGCGGCCCCGGAGGGCGCGCGCAGTCGATCGTCATGCTCATCCAGCGCACGGGGTCGGGCCTCAACGGCAACCTCGGGTACGCGTCGGCGCTGTCGGTCGCCCTCTTCGTCCTCACGGTGGGCCCGCTGCTGCTCGTCGCCTACATGAACTACGGCGGCCAGGAGCGCACTGAGAAACGGCGCGAGCGCAAGGCCGCAAAGAAGGCGGCGCTCGCGGAAGCGGGCGCGCAGGAGGCGGCGGTCGTCGCGCCCGCCAGCGCCGCAAGTGTGGGAGGTGCGTCATGAGCCACCAGGCGGTCGCCAAAGAAAAGTGGTACGAGCGCGGGTCGGCGCCCTACGAGCACGTGACGCCCGCGGGCTTCATCGCCAAGTACGTCCTCCTCGTCGTCATCTTCATCCTCGCCGTGGGGCCGTTCATCTGGCAGCTTTCGACGGCGTTCAAGGGCGCGACCGAGGACATCTACCAGTTCCCGCCGCGCATCATCCCGGACGCGCCGACGATGGCGAACTTCGCCGAGGTCGCCCGCACCGTCCCGATCTGGAATTACGGCCTCCACTCCCTCGAGGTCGCCATCGCCACGGTCATCACGAACGCCGTGTTCTGTACGCTGGCGGGCTACGCGATCGCCTGCATGGACTTTCGGTTCAAGAAGGTCGTCATCGGGATCTTCCTGTCGACCCTGCTGCTGCCCGGCGAAGTGACGCTGACCAGCCAGTACATGACGATCAAGGCGCTGGGCGTCGACAACACGCTGATCGGCGTGTGGCTGCCCGGCGCGATCGGCGCGATGAACGTCCTCTTGATGGCCGTGTCGTGTCGGTCGATCCCCAAGGAAATCCTCGACGCCGCGATCATCGACGGCGCGACGACGTGGCAACGGATCCGCTACGTCGTGTGGCCGAACGTCCGCGGCATGGTGAGTGTCGTCGCCCTCTTCAGCTTCATCGGCGCGTGGGACGACTTCCTGTGGCCGTTGGTCGTCCTGTCCGATCCCGACAAGTACACGCTGACCGTCGGCATGCAGTACTTGCAGTCGAATTTCGGCCAGAATCCGCGGGTCGTCGCGGCCGGGACGATCATCGCGCTGATCCCGATCATCATCATTTTCTCGACGATGCAGCGGTTCTTCTTCCGCGGCGTCGAAGAGGGCGCCGTCAAGGGCTAGGCCCGCCGCCCCGTGAACGTGATCCTTCTGGACAGAACCATCACGTTCATGGGCCTAAACCGGTGAACGTGGCTCTTTTTGATCACGTTGACCGAGGGCGGGCGGATGCGTCCGAAATGGCCTCCGACCTGGTATCCAGTTACCGGAACGCTGAGACGCGTCCCATATGAAAGGGCCTTGAGGAACTGTTTACCTTTGACAACTGGCTCGTTAGCGTAGGTGCTGTAGCCGAGGTCACGGTCCCTTCCAGACCCCGGCTTGCCAGGAAAAACGACACGGCCCACAGGCCGACCGACAGGAGGAAAAGCATGGATTTCAGCAAGATCATTGATCTGGTCAAGAAGGTCATCGACTACATCAAGAGCATCTTCAACTCGGTCCCGGGCGACGACACGAACGCCAAGTAGTTCCGAGTTCGCATCACTCAGGCCGGCGGGGTCCTTCGGGGCCCCGCCGGTTTCGCGTGGGGCGCGGCGCCCTCTCGCCGTGAACGTGATCGTTCTGTCCAGAAAGGTCACGTTGCGATGGGTGTCAAGTGGCTGTGAGCCATTGTTGTTTGGTTATTGGGTGGTGAGGGTGGTTAGGGGGTGTGGTGTGGCCTG
>URAS01000008.1 GCA_900545825.1 uncultured Actinomyces sp. | reverse complement strand
CCAAAACCAACCAACCAGAACCACAGTCCCGATCGGCCAACCCCGGCGCAACGAAAGAAAACACTACCCACCCCCACCCCCCACGTCAAACCAATTCGGTGTGAGCCGCATCACAGTCGCCCAAAACGGGCTCCGACCTGCGATAATGGCGACGCGCCGTCTGTTGGCCGGCGCATTTTTCGCGCCAACCACGGCGCGCCTGTCACCCAGGTCACAGCCTGCGGGTAGGCTGGGCACCGGTAGCGCGTCGTCTTCGCTCTCTGGATTCGGCCGTCATCGTGCACCGGGCAGAGCCGCCTACCAGGGTCGGTGGATCGCTCCCCTTAACTGGTCTTCGGCGTAGGGCTCGCGCACCTTGAGGAGGGCCTCGGCCGCCTGCTTCGGGTCCCAATCGTCATTCGCCGGAAGGTTCCACAAGAGGACGCCCTCGAGGAGGCCCTCAGCGTCTTGGTAGTAGACAACGGCGGAATGCCCGGGCTCGATCCAGTCGACGATGTGCGGCCCCTCGGCGTCGGTGATCCCCAGCGCCTCGTAGGCGTCGTCGAAAATGAAGGAATAGAAGAAGGGAATGTGCTCGTCGGTCGTCGGCTGGCCGGCGACGTTTCGTCCGGCGGCCTCGCCTCCCGTCAAGGCGGCGTCCTTGTGCTCGATCCGGCGGTGGCCGACGATGGGGCACGGCACGTTGGCGATGTCGCCCGCGGCGTAGATATCGGGGTCGTTCGTGCGCCAGTGCTCGTCGACCCGTACGCCGTCGTCAACGGTAATGCCGGCTTCGGCAACCCAGTCGAGGGGGAGAGCCAGCCCCAGGCCGGTGACGAGGGCGTCCGCCGTGATCTGGCGGCCGTCCTCGAGCGTCACGGTCACCGTCTTGTCGTCTTCGTACGCCGAGGCGATTCGCGCCGGATGGACGAAGGTGACGCCGCGCGAGCGGAATTCCCGGGACAGATGGGCGGCGATTTCTTTCGGGAAGCGCGTCGAGCCGGGAAGCTCGTGCTCGAACACCCAGGTCACCCTGGCCGGGCTGTCGGCGAGCACCGCCGCCATTTCGATACCGATGAAACCGTCGCCGGCGACGACGACGTGCCCGCCGTCTTCGGCGATCGCACGGATGGCCTGGTAGTCGTCGAGGTCGCGATAATGGCGGATCCGCTCCCCTGCGTCGATCCCGCCGGTTGTCGCCTCGCCAGACATCGCGAGGACGAGCTTGGTGTAGCCGAACTGGCGCCCATCGGCGCAGGTGACAACCTTGGCGTCGCGATCGAGCCGGACGACGTTGGCGCCCGAAACAAAGGTCACGCCCTCGACGGCGGGCCCGCTCATGAAGAGGTCGGCGATCGTCATGTCGGGTTTGCGCCACAGGGCCTTCGACAGTCCGGGCCGGGAATAGGGCTCATAGTCTTCTCGCGAGAGGATTCCGATCGTGCCCGTCCGGTCGACGGCGCGGATCCCGTCGACGACGGCCGAAGCCGCCATGCCGCCGCCGACAATGACGTAGTCATAGTGCGTGCCGCTCATGCCTCCAGGCTAGCGAGGTGACGCCCGCCTCGCGCGAGATCGAGGACGACCACGCGAGCTGGCCCCGCACCCACGTCTGATGGACGCGGGCGTGGGCGACGTCCTCGATCGGGCCCGAAAGGAAGTCGCGATCGGGCACGACGAACGAGGCTTCGGCGCCGGGGACGATCCTCCCCAGGTCGGGCATGGCGACGAGGCGACGCGCTCTCCCGGTGAAAAGCATGAGCGCCTGGGCGGGAGAAATGGCCTGGTCGCGACCAATATCGGAGCCGTCCCATGCCCGACGTGTACATGCCGCACCCATCTGGTAGAAGGGGTCGTCCGGATCCGCCCACGTCGTCGCTGGGCAGTCGGAGGCCAACGCCACGGCGGGCATCATCCGGCACAAATCGCCCAGCGGGTAGCACCGCGAGAACTGGTCGTCGGTGAGGTTCCGCCGGTACGAGCCGACCTCGGCGAACAGGAAGTTGAGGTTACTAACGATGCCGAAGTCCATCCGGGCGTCGCGCAGCCTCTCAAGCGTCGCTTGATCGAGCAGGGTGGCGTGCTCGATGCGCACGCTGGGGATTCCCCACGAGGTGAGCCAGGGTTCGCAGTCGCCGAAGACGTCGATGATCTGGTTGATCGCTGCGTCCCCCATGGCGTGGACGGCGATCTGGACGCCGCCGGAGCGGGCGAGCTCCAGCGCGCGGAGGCAGTCGGCGTCGGTGAGCATCTGCATCCCCACTCCACCGCCCCGGTAGGGGTCGCGCATCCACGCCGTCTTGTTCGACATCGACCCGTCGCCGAACAGCTTAATGCCACCCAGCCCGACTCGACGGGTGGGCGGGTCGGCCTCGAGCCGGTCGCATCCCTGGGCGTCGAGGTAGTCGAGCCCCAGGTAGTAGCGCACGCGTGGGGTGAATCCTTGGGCCGCGGCCCGATCGAACAGCTCGCGGAGGTCGTATCCTGTCGGCTTGCCCATCATGTCGGTAATGCCGACGAGGCCCCGCTGAAGGAAGTGGTCGTTCGACGCGACGAGGTGGCGCAGATCGGCGTCAAACCCGCCGTCGCCGACCATGAGGGCGTAGACGCGCTGGTTGGCGTCGTGCTCGACGAGGACGCCGTTGGGCTCGCCGTCGGCGTCGCGGCCGAAGAACCCATCGTCGGGATCGGGAGTGTCGCGTGTGATCCCGGCGAGGGCGAGCGCGACCGAATTGCAGATGCCCGAGTGGCAATCCGACCGTTGGACGTAGACGGGCTGCGTAGTCGATACCCGGTCGAGGTCGTGCCTGGTCGGGGTGCGCCCCTCGGCGAGGAGCGACTCATCGTATCCCCACCCCTCGATCCATCCGGACTTGCCGGCGTTGTTATGGCCGCGTAGGGCGGCGACGAGGGAGTCGATGTCGGTGACGACGGGCGGCAGGCAAGCCACCGAGTCGATGAGACGGGCGACGTAGCCGGCGTGCGTGTGGACGTCGAGCAGACCGGGAATGACGAGGTCGCCAAGGTCAGTGACCCGGGCGTCGGCGGGCAGCTGGTCGGCCCGTCCGACCCAGACGAATCGGCCGTCCTCGACGGCGAACGCCTCGGCACGATCGTCCTCAGACACGCCGGTAAACACCGACCCTGCCCGAAAATACTGGACCATGGTGGCCACCCCGTCCTCTCTGACGTGTGCCGCAAGCCGCCCTACGCTGCCGGCGCTGGGGCCACCGACCGGAGGGGCATCCCACCCGGTCGGTGAGCGAGAAGGCTAGACGTTGAACTTGAACTCGACGACGTCGCCGTCACGCATGACGTAATCTTTGCCCTCCTGGCGGACCTTGCCGTGTTCGCGGGCCGCATGGAGCGACCCAAGCTCGACGAGGTCGTCGTAGGAGACGACGTCGGCCTTGATGAAGCCACGCTCGAAGTCGGTGTGGATGACGCCGGCCGCCTGCGGGGCCGTCCACCCCTTGTGGATCGTCCACGCGCGCGTTTCCTTCTCGCCCGCCGTGAGGAAGGTCTGCAACCCCAGGGTGTCGAAACCGACCCGGGCCAGCTTGTCGAGACCCGACTCGTCCTGGCCGGCCTCGGCGAGCATCTCTTTCGCCTCGTCGGCCTCGAGCTCGACGAGCTCGGCTTCAAATCCCGCGTCGAGGAACACGGCCTCGGCCGGGGCGACCAGCTGGCGCAGCTGATCCTGGAGGGCGGCGTCCTCCATGCCGTCGGCGTCCATGTTGAACACGTAGATAAACGGTTTGGACGTCAGCAGCTGGAACTGGCGGACGATCTCGGGATCGAGGTCGGTGACCGACGAAATGACGCGGCCGTCCTCAAGGTATTTCACGCACGCCTTGGCCTGCTCGAGGACCTCCGGCTCGATCTTGCGGCCACGCAGCTCTTTCTCGAGCCGGGGAACCGTCTTTTCCATCGTCTGCAAGTCCGCCAGCACAAGCTCGGTCGAGATGGTCTCGATATCGGCCGCCGGATCGATCTTGCCGTCGACGTGGACGACATCGGGATCGGCGAAGACGCGGGTGACCTGGCAGATCGCGTCGGCCTCACGAATGTTCGCGAGGAACTGGTTGCCCAGGCCCTCGCCCTCGGACGCGCCGCGGACGATGCCGGCAATATCGACGAAGCTCACGGTCGCCGGAACGACCTTGGCCGAGTTAAACATCTGCGCCAACACCCCGAGCCTGGGGTCGGGAAGGTTGACGATCCCGATATTCGGCTCGATCGTCGCAAACGGATAGTTCGCCGCCAGCACGGTCGCGCGAGTCAGTGCATTAAAGAGCGTCGACTTGCCAACGTTGGGCAGTCCCGCAATACCAATAGTCAGTGCCACGGGGCCATCCTAGCCCAGTGCGGTACCGATGACCTTCAGCACCTCGTCGAGCGACGTGTAGAACGTGCCCAGCCGGTTAATGACAAGGAGAACCGTGGTAATGGCGAGGACGACCGTCAGGAATAGCATCCCCGCGCGGGTAATGATCGAGCCCGCGCCCGGCTTGCGCTCGTGCGCATGTCGGTGTCTGGCCGTCGAGAAGTCGTGGCCCATCATCGGCCCCAACACCATGCACATGAGGAACGCGAGGAACGTCAAGAATCCGGACACCCCGATCGTCCCCCACCCCATAAGCGACAGCACCTTGGGTTCGACCGTCTTCTTGACCTTAGCCTTGACCGTCTGTTTCTCCATCTGGTTGTTGACGGCCGGGGCCTTGGTGATGGCCGGATCCTTCAGCTGCTCGGACCACCATTTGAGCATGACCGGCATCTCGGCCTTCCACTGGGACCAGTTGTGTCCCCCCGTGGCCAAGAGATGAGCGTACACACGGTCACCCTTGTGGCTAGCGGCGGCGACGAGGTTCTGCCCGACGACGATCGAGTCGGGGTCGGGCACGGCGCCAGAAACGTAGATCCACGCGGGATAGTGTCGAGGCTGTGCCGCCATCTTCGACAGCGTGTTGGCCTCGGCGAGCTCGCGCGTGCCCTGACCGAGTGGCCCCAGCTCGGGATAGTCGTAGCCCGAGAGGACGCCGGCCATCCCCCAGACCTCGGGGTGGACAAAGTAGGAGCGTCCCGCGCAATACGCGCCAGACGAAATCCCCGTGATAAACCATTGCGAACGCTGAGATCCCACGTTGGGGAACTGGGTGCGCAGCATCTTGGGGATATCGAAAGACAGCCATTTTTGGATCTGGGCTTTGCCCGGGACATCGGCGCACGAGGGCGGCCCCGGATCGACGTTTGCCTCGGGAATGACGAAAATCGTCGGAGGGATGACGCCCTCGTCGATCAATCGTTGGAATTCGGTGGCAGCATTAAGCGCCCCCATGACCCCGTCGGGAGACCCTGGATAGCCGTGAAGGAACTCGATGACGTTGTACGTCTTCTTATCGGTCGGCGAATAGCCCCGAGGCGTCCATATGCGGATCTTCGCCGTCACAAGGGACGTCGGCCCCGTCCACTTCGTCACCTTCGACCCGTCGGAGTCCGGAGTCCACTGGGCAGTCCAGCGCGCATACTCGGGGCTGGACGGCTTGACCCCGGCCAACATGGCCGGCAGCGGCGTCGTCGGCCCCATCTCGGTCGGGGTCGTGGGCTTCGGAGGCGCCCCGACCTCAGAGGCTTTGAGGTCAGACTTGGGCGGATCCTTGAGGATATCGACGGCGTCGCTCACCGTCTGGACGTAGCCCATCGGGCGGTTAACCGTGAGGGCGATGGACAGGATGAGGCTGACACACGTGAGGAGGATGCCAAAAAAACGGAGAATCCCCCCGCCACGAATACGGGCGCCCAGGAGGGCAACGGTGGTGACAAAGAGGGCAATAGACAGCACCCAAGAGGCGGCAACAACGGCAAAACTGGTGAGACTCATGGCTAGCAGGTGTGCTCCGGCCCGTTCTCACGCCGATGAGACCGGCGCTCGATATGTCCCGATTTCATGAGGTCCGAGCGCAGGTTCTTGGGCAGCGAGAAGGTCACCGACTCCTGGGCTGTCCGGACCTCTTCCACCTGGGCGAAACCCCACTGCGCCAGCTGATCGATAACGTCGCGCACAAGGATTTCGGGAACCGACGCCCCCGACGTCAGCCCCACCGTCGTCACGCCGTCGAACCATGCGGGGTCGAGCTCGGCGGCCTTGTCGATGCGGTAGGCCGCACGGGCCCCAGCCTCGAGGGCGACCTCCTTGAGCCGAACCGAATTTGACGAGTTGGCCGACCCGACGACCACCATGACGTCGCAGCGCGACCCGATTTCTTTCACCGCACCCTGGCGGTTCTGGGTGGCAAAACAGATGTCGTCCGACGGCGGGTCGACGAGGTGGGGGAACCGCTCGCGCAGCCGCTGAACCGTCTCGCGGGTCTCGTCGACACTGAGCGTCGTCTGCGAGATCCACACGACCTTCTCCGGGTCGCGGACGACCACCGAGTCGACCTCCTCGGGCGAGCCGACGACCTGAATGTTGCGGGGCGCCTCGCCCTGGGTGCCCTCGACCTCTTCGTGGCCCTGGTGGCCGACGAGGATGATGTCGTAGTCCGAACGGGCGAAGCGAAGCGCCTCGCGGTGAACCTTGGTGACCAGCGGGCAGGTGGCGTCGATGGTCAACAGGTGGCGTTCCTTCGCTGCCTCGTGGACGGCCGGAGAGACGCCGTGCGCCGAGAAGACAACCCGGGCACCCTCGGGGACCTCGTCGGTCTCTGAGACGAAGATCGCACCCTTCTGAGAGAGGGATTCGACAACAAACTTGTTGTGGACGATCTCTTTTCGCACATAGACCGGGGCGCCATAGAGATCCAATGCCTTCTCTACCGCGTCGACAGCGCGGTCGACGCCCGCACAGTAGCCGCGCGGCGCGGCGAGGAGAATCGTCTTCTCGCCAGCGATTTCCTGTCCCATCTGCCCTCTATTCCTGACCCGGTCACGTCGTAGCTTTTCTCATCATGGCGGATTTGTCCCGCCAACGCGAGATGCGACGCTTATCGACACCAGATTGTGATGGGCGTTCCCGATAGAATGCTGAACGTGACTTCCCAGCCCCTAGCACCGACCGCGGCGTTGACCACCAGGGACAATCCGTGGCCCTTGGCGTTGCTCTCGCACAAGATCAAGGCCTACGTCGACCGGATGTCCGCGCTGTGGGTGACCGGGCAGGTTGTCGAGTATCGCCGCCGCCCCGGGACCAAGATGGCGTTCTTCGTCCTGCGCGACCACGACAGCGACGTCTCGATGACGGTCAAGTGCTTCGGCTCGGTTATTGCCCCGCTGGGTGACGCCTTCGACGAGGGCGCCAGCGTCACCGTGTGGTGCAAACCCGACTTTTATCCCGGCAACGGGTCCCTGGCGCTGTTCGCCAAGGAGATCCACATCGAGGGCATCGGGTCGCTCCTTCAACGCATCGAGGAGCTGCGGCGGAAACTGCAGGCCGAGGGCGTCTTTGACGCCTCCCACAAGCGTCCGCTTCCTTTCATGCCGCGCACCGTCGGCCTCATCTGTGGCCGCAACGCGAAGGCCCGCCACGACGTCGAGGTCAACGGTGCCGCCCGGTGGCCCGCGATCCGCTTCGAGATCCGCGAGGTCGCCGTGCAGGGGCCACAATGCGTCGGCCAGGTGTGCGCCGCCCTCGCCGAACTAGACGCGATCCCCGAGGTCGACGTCATCATCATCGCGCGCGGCGGAGGCTCCGTCGAGGACCTCCTGCCTTTCTCCGACGAACAGATGATCCGGGCGGTCGCCGCCTGCTCGACGCCCGTCGTCTCGGCGATCGGGCACGAGACCGACACTCCCCTGCTCGACTTCGTCGCGGACTACCGGGCGTCGACGCCAACCGCCGCGGCCCGCGCCGTCATCCCGGACCTGGCGGACGAGCAGGCCCACCTCAACGACGCCCGCACGAAGCTGCGCGCCCTCGTCACCGGCAGGCTCGACCGCGAGCGCCAGGGGCTTTCGGACATGCGGGCGCGTCCCGTCATGACGTCGCCAGCGTCGCTGTTGACGCCGCACCGCGACGGCTTGGCCGCGGCCAGGGCCCGGCTGGAGGCGTCGATGACGTCGCGGGTCAGCCTGGAACGCAGCCGTTTGGAGGGGACGCGGGCCAGCCTACGTGCGCTCTCGCCCCAGTCGGTCCTCGAGCGTGGCTACACGATCGCGCGGACGCCTGGCAAAACCGTTATTCGTTCTGTCCACGACGTGAAAAAAGGCGACCTCATCGAGCTGTTGTTTGCCGATGGCTCGGGCGTCGCCCACATGGTCGGCACCCAGCCGCGTCCGGCGGCGGGCGAGGACACCCACTAGGAAGGATCCATCATGGCTGACAACCCCACCGTCCGGCCCGTCGAGGAGCTGTCATACGAAGAGGCCCGCGCCGAGCTGGTCAAGACCGTCCAGAGCCTCGAGGGCGGACAGGCCCCGCTTGAGGCCGCCATGGAGATGTGGGAGCGCGGCGAGGAGCTGGCGAATCGCTGCCAGCAGATCCTCGATTCTGCCCAGCACCGCATCGACCAGGCCGTCGCCCGGGATGGGGACGACGCCTAGGCGTTACTTGCCCATGCGACGCTCGCGCTGAGAGTAGTCACGCAACGCCCGCAGGAAGTCGACGCGCCGGAAATCGGGCCAGTAGGCCTCGCAGAAATAGTATTCGGAGTGCGCCGACTGCCACAGGAGGAAGCCCGACAGGCGCTGCTCGCCCGACGTACGAATGACGAGGTCGGGGTCTGGTTGCCCCGCCGTATACAGGTGCGCCGTAATGTCGGCGACCGACAGGGTGTTGGCGACCTCTTCGAGGGTGTGGCCCTGTGCGGCACGCTCACGCAGCAGGTCGCGGACGGCGTCGGCGATCTCTTCGCGCCCGCCGTAGCCGACGGCCACGTTGACGTCCATGCCGTCAATCGACTCGGTTCGTGCCTCGGCGGCTCCTAGGCGATCGCGTACCCAGTCGGGCAGCAGCGAACGATCGCCGACGATCCGCAGGTGCCAACGACCGGATTCCGCCAGTGTGTCGACGGCCTGGCAGATGATCTCCATGAGGGCGTCGAGCTCGGCCGCCTCGCGCTTGAGGTTGTCGGTCGAGAGCATCCACAGCGTGACGACCTGAGTACCGACCTCGTCCGCCCACGTGAGGAACTCGCTGACCTTGTCGGCGCCACGCTTGTGTCCCTGGGCGGGCACAGCACCCACCGACTTGGCCCACCGCCGATTCCCGTCGAGGATGACGCCGATGTGCCGCGGCAGGCGTGCAGGATCGAGTTCACGCACCAGGCGATGCTCGTATACCTGATACAAGACGGTCGGCGATGAAGCGGGCACCGAAACTCCTTGGGACATGGGCGGCCATTCCGCCCGATACCCCTCAGGCTACAAGGTCGACCATGAAAATACCCTGACACGCCGCTGGCAACTCGCTATCGGTTGACGCCTCCGCTACCCTACGATACCGTAACCTACGCGACCGTAAGGAAATGACGGAAGGGTCAGATGATGGAATCAGCCACCTCACAACCGACCAGCCGACACAGGCTCTTTCAGCGCCCCAGCGTCCCCAAGCCGCTGTTGCGCGGCTGGATCCACCTGGGCGCGACACCGCTGGCGCTCGCCGCGTCAATCGTCCTCACGTGTTTGGCCCCGGACACATCGACGCGGTGGGCGTCCGCGATCTTCCTCGCCTGCTCGCTGTTGCTCTTCGGGATCTCGGCGCTCTACCACCGACTGCCGTGGAACGAGACGATCCACGGCATCTTGCGTCGGTGCGATCACTCGAACATCTTTTTGCTGATCGCCGGCACCTACACGCCCATATCGATCGGGATCCTCGATCCACACTCGGCCCGCGTCCTTCTCACCGTCATCTGGGTGGGCGCCGCCCTGGGGATTATCCTGTCGATTGGCTGGCCGAATGCGCCCCGCTGGCTCTATGTGCCGATCTACATCGTCTTGGGGTGGATGGCCGTCTTCTACATGCCCCAGTTTGTCGCCAACGCCGGGTGGGTCGTCATGTGGCTGCTCATCGCCGGGGGCCTCTGCTACACCCTGGGTGCCATCGTCTATGGCTTCAAGAAGCCCGACCCGTGGCCGAAAGTCTTTGGCTTCCACGAGATCTTCCACCTGGGGACCGTCGCCGGCTGGGTGTGCTGCGCGATCGCCGCGTATTTCGCTGTTCTCGGCCACCACTAAAACGGGCACGAGCCCCTATCGCGCTGCTATAGTGGCGACGTCCGGCACCGCGGGGACACCCCGCGGTGCCCTTTTCGTTAACCAAAGGAGGCCATATGGCTGAAACGACATGGCTCACGCAAGAGGCCTACGACCGTTTGCAGGCCGAGCTGAAGAACCTCGTCGAAGTCGAGCGCCCCGCCATCGCCAAACGCATCGATGAGGCCCGCCAGGAGGGCGACCTCAAGGAAAACGGTGGCTACCACGCCGCGCGCGAACAGCAGTCCTGGAACGAGACCCGCATCCAGCAGCTTGAGGGCCTGCTCGAGAACGCCCAGGTCGGCGAGACGCCGAAGGACAACGGCATCGTCGAGCCCGGCATGGTCGTCACCGCTGTGGTCGCGGGCCGCGAAAAGACGTTCCTCATGGGGACGCGCGAGGCCGGCGTCGGCCTCGACATCGAGGTCTTCTCGCCCGACGCCCCGCTGGGCAAGGCGATCCTCAACCACAAGGTGGGCGACGAGGTCGCCTACGAGGCGCCGAACGGCAAGCAGATCACGGTGACCATCACCGACGCCAAGCCCTACCAGGGCTAGCCGATTTCTCACAGACGAAGGGCCCCGCCACTGAGGCGGGGCCCTTCGTTTAGGCGGTGGGACCGACGCTATGTGTCGTCGCCGTCCTCCTCGTCTTCGAGGTCCTCGACGCTGGTCGGGGGATCCTCGGCAAGTTTGGCGCCCTCGCGGGCCGCCTCCTCCTGATCCGGCAGCGGCCTAGCAACCGACGGGATGCGGTGCGTGCTGACGTCCTCGTTCAACTCGGCGAGGGTGTCTTGGACTTCCTTCTGGGTCTTGCCGGCCTGGACCTTGGCGTCCTCGGCGTCGGCGATCGTCCCGTTGGCGCGGGCCACCTCGCGGGCCTTGAGGGCCGAGGCGATGTTCTCGTTGCTGGGACGCGACGCCTCGACCATCTCTTTCGCCAGCGAGCCCGGAGGACCACCCGGACGGTCGACGTCGTATTGGAGCCGGAGGAACTGGTCGTAGCCCTTGAGGTAGAGGATCGTCGTGTTGCAAAACGCGACGAGCGGGACGGCGAACACGGCGCCAACGATGCCCGCGATGTAGCCGCCCGCCGAGACGACCAGCAAGACGGCGACGGGGTGAAGGCTCACGGCCGACGACATGAGGAACGGCTGGAGGACGTTCGACTCGAGCTGCTGGACCGCCAAGATGACGAGGAGCATGGCAATCGCCGTGCCCGGCCCCTGCGTGACCATGGCGATGGCGACCGCGATTGTCCCCGTCGTCACGGCACCGACGATCGGAACGAACGACGCGAAGAAGACGAGGACGGCGATCGGCAACGCCATCGGCACCTTAAGGAAGAACGCGCCAATTCCGATGCCGACCGCATCGATCGCGGCGACAAGCATCTGGGTACGCACGTACGACCCCAGCGTCACCCAGCCGCGGATCGCGGCCTCGTTGAGCGGCGACCTGGCCTCGGCCGGCAGTAGCCGAAGTCCCCACTGCCACATCTTGCGGCCGTCCTTGAGGAAGAAGAAGCTGCAGAACAGGCACACCAGCGTGGACGTGAGGATCGTCGTCGCCGACGAGACGACGCCAACGGCACCCGAGGCGACACGCGACGAGTTGTCCTCGAACCACGAGGTCAGCTGGCTTTGCGTTTCGTTCCACGCCTGCTGGACCGCGCTGGACTCGAGCTTGACGGGGCTCTCGTTGATGATCCACTTGACGCCCTGATCGATACCGCCCCTCGCCGACTGCAACAGTTCGGGGATGTTATTGATGATCTGGCTGGACGCGATCCCGGACAAGCCGAAGACGACGACCATGCCGAGGATCAGCGACACCGCGGCGGCCAGCGACTTGGGGAACCGGCAGTACTTGACGAACACCCGCATGAGCGGCTCAAGCATGACGGTAAGAAGAATGGCGATAAGCGCCGGGATGATAACGATTTGGATCCGATAGATGATGTAGCACACGCTGGCCAACGCGGCTCCGAGCAGCAGGAGCCGCCAGGCCCACGCTGCGGCGACCTGCAGGGTCCAGGGGACCGAGTCTTTGGCCGCGCCGTGGTCTGCGGGCTCGTTCTCGATGAGAGCGTCGGCGGCCTCGACGTCTTTGGCCTGGTGGCGTTCCGAAACAATCCGATCGACGAACTGTTTCATGCCGCGGCGAACACGCGGTGCACTGGGCATTAGCGTCTTCTCCTCTCTTAGTCTTGCCTTCCAGCTTAGTGGGCTCCCCCGCTCCCCCTGGGCCACCACCCACGTTTCGTGGCACTCTAGAGGAACTAACGAAGGAGAAATCATGCCCCAGACGGATTACGGGCTCGTGGGCCCGCACGTTGTCCTGCCACACTCGATCACGGAGCCCGTCCCCGATTCGATGCGGGTTATCGACCTCGCCATGGGGTGTTTCTGGGGTGCCGAACGTCTCATGTGGTCGCTGCCCGGAATCTGGACAACCGCCGTCGGGTACGAGGGCGGCGACGCCGAATACCCCAGCTACCGCGAGGTATGCGGCGGCCGCACCGGGCACGCCGAAACCGTGCGGGTCGTTTTCGACCCCGCACAGACCGGTCTGGCCGACATCCTGCGGGCGTTCTTCGACAACCACGACCCGACGCAGGGCATGCGCCAGGGCAACGACGTCGGCGAGCAGTACCGCTCGGTGATTTTCCCGTCGAGCACGAAGGACTTAGAGGTCGCCTGCGCCATTCGCGACGCCTACGGCGAGGCGCTGGCTGCACAGGGCTTCGGCCCCGTCACCACCGAGGTCGCCCCGGTGGATCCCACCCGGATGTTCTGGCTGGCCGAGGATTACCACCAGCAGTACTTGGCAAAGAACCCCGACGGGTACTGCGGGCTGGGTGGCACGGGGGTTTCCTGCCCGATGCCGCCCGCCAGGCGCTGACCGGCCGCCCTAGCGGACCAGACGCGAGTATTCGAGGCCCGAGGCCGGGTCGACCGTCGTCAGGCCGTCGAGCGTGAAGCCATTCATGCGGAGGAAACGCCGCATGACCTGGTCTTCCCGCCACACCCAGCACTGGCACGGCGCGATCGTCGGCAAGACGAAGTCGAACATCCGCTGGAGGACGTCCGGGTCGGCGTATTCGCTAAGCGCCGCGAAGTAGAAGATCTCGCGGCTACGCGCCGGCAGGGCGCCGGAGCGGTCCGTCGAGCCGGAGTCGTGGATCCCACACATGGCGACGACCCGACGCTGGGTGACCCCCAGGGCGATGCGACGCCCCTGAACGCGGGTGCCGAAGATGTCGTGCCAGTACTGCATCGCCGTTTCTTCGGTGTGCGTCGCCCAGTAGTCGTCGGGGACGCGTCCGGCAAACTGCTGCCGCTCGATCAGTGCGTGCGCCATGCCGGCCCCAGCCGCGTCGGTCAGACTCGGCTTGCGCACGATGACACTCATAAGGATCCCTTTTCTGTGAGACGGGCGGGCCTGCGGCTCTATTAAACCGCAGGCCCGCCCGTTGCGTCTTGCCCCGAACTAATTCGAGAAGATCCTCAGGTACTGGAGGATCCGCAGAATCTCGGTGTAGAGCCAGACGAGAGTGACAATGAGGCCAAAGGCACACGACCACGCGATCGAGCGCGGCATGCCCGCGGCCACGCAGCGTTCGGCGACGTCGAAGTCCGACACGAGGGACATGACGGCGAGGACGACCGCGATGAGGCCGACGAGGATCCCCAGCGGAATCCCGAACACGGTGACGGTGCCCAGCGGCGACGAGATGACGTGGGCCGCCTGCAGCAGCATGCTGATGCCGTAGTAGACGAGCAAGCTGATGAGGCCGAGCATCAGGACCCGCTGCATCTTGGGCGACGAGCGCAAGACCTTCATGCGGTAGAGCACGAGCGTGACAGCGAAGACGACGAACGTCGCGAGGACGGCCTGGACGACGATCCCCGGATAGACGGCCTCGAGGAACGCCGACAGGGCACCCAACACGAGGCCCTCGGCCGCCGCGTAGGCCATCATGAGGGGAGGCGACGGCTCCTTCTTCACGCTGTTGACGATGACGAGGATGAGGCCGACGATCATGCCGACACCCATGAGCGTGACGCCCAAGCCCTGGTTGGCGGCGGTGGCCACCCACCCCGCGACCGCGGCGACGAGGAGGACGCCGAACATCATGCCCGTGCGGACGATGATGTCATCGAAGGTCACCTGTCCCCGGTCGACAGCCTCGGCCGACGGGCCGGCGTAGGCCTGCTCGAACTGGCTAACGTCGTACGTTCCCGGATACTGTTCCTGATTGACGGGCGGGTAGGTCGGCATGGGAGCGGTCCCCTGCCCCGCGGGGCGATACCCCGGCATGGTGGGATAACCCGCAGGCGTCTTGCGGACTTCCTTATCGATGTCGTTCATCACCGGATTAGACATACGTGGCCTTTCACTCGACTGGTCACGAACCTGACGACAAAAGTGTAACGAAAGCGTCTGATAATCACCTGAGTGCCCCCAGTCGGGCTCGAACCGACACTTGACCGATTTTAAGTCGGTTGCCTCTGCCAATTGGGCTATGGGGGCGCCCTCCCACTATCGCGCACCCCAGTCCCGCTTCGCAAACTAGATCGGGCCCGCTTTCCCTTAGGCCGCTAGACTGCGGGTATGAACGAGTCGACAACCCCATCTCGCGAGCCAGAACCCGAGCGCACGAGCGAGCACGCGGACAAGCACCGGGCCGAGCTCGACCCCAAACTTGCCCAGCGGGAAGCGGCGTTTAAGGAACGCTACGGCGAGGCGTACGCGCGTGGCAAGGCGCCCTCGGGCGACCTCCAGGCCCCGTACGAGGACGCCTACGAAGATATTGCGTTCCCCTACTCCGACTCCCCCATGGACTACGAGGGCCAGGGGACGTGGGCGAAGATCAAGGGCGCGCTGGCGAACGATATTATCGCCGGCCTCATCCTTGTCGCCCTGGCGATCATCGCCCTCATCGTGGCGAACTCGCCGATCCGCGACGCCTACTTCGCCCTCGCCCACGCCGAGATCGGCCCCGCCGCGCTGGGCCTCCACATGTCGGTGCAGCACTGGGCCCAAGACGGCATCCTCGTCATCTTCTTCTTTGCGGTTGGCCTCGAGCTGAAGGAAGAATTCGTCAACGGCTCGCTTCACGACCCCAAGACGGCGGCCGTGCCCATCATCGCCGCGGCGTTCGGCATGGCCGGGCCCGCGGTCGTCTACTGCATCGTCACGGCAATAACCGGCGACGGCGCGTGGCACGGATGGGCCATCCCCACGGCGACGGACATCGCGTTCGCCGTCGCGATCTTGCAGATCTTTGGCCGCGGCATGCCGCTGGCGGCCCGAACGTTCCTCCTCACCCTGGCCGTCGCCGACGACCTCGGCGGGATTATCATCATCGCCTGCTTCTACTCCAACGGCACGCTGACAACGCTGCTCCTCAACCTGGCGATCGCTGTGGCCATCGCCGTCGTGTTCTCGCTGGTCGTCCGCCGTGGAATCACCAAGTGGTGGGTCCTCCTGCCGCTCGGCATCCTCTGTTGGTACTTCATGCATCGCTCCGGCATCCACGCGACGATCGCCGGCGTCCTCCTCGGCATGGTCGTGCCCGCGAAGGTCATCGGCAACGACCGCGAAACGATGACCGAACACCTGGCCGAAAGCATCAACCCGTTCTCGGCCGGCCTGGCCGTGCCGATCTTCGCGTTCTTCGCCGCGGGCGTCAACATCGTCGACGCCCCCGGTGGGGCCGGCGCGATGCTCACCCAGCCGGTTACCCTGGCCGTCGCCTTCGCGCTGCCGCTCGGCAAGTTCATCGGGATCTTCGGGTCGGTGTCATTCATGTACGCCCTCACGCCACTCAACCTTGGCAAGGGCGTCAACCTGCGCGACATCATGCCGATCTCGGTCGTCGCCGGTATCGGCTTCACCGTCGCCCTGTTGCTGTCGCACCTGGCCTTCACCGGCGACGAGCTGCTGACCGAGGCCGGGTCGCTGGGTGTCGTCCTCGGCACGTTCATCTCGACGATCCTCGGCGCGATCTTCCTGCGGATGCGCGTCAAGCGGATTGCCGCCGAACACGACGCGGCCCGCAGCGACAGCTAGCCGCTACTCCCGACGAACCGGCCCCGAGGGATGATTCCTCGGGGCCGGTTCGTCTGTCTGACGGATTCCTAGCGGTCGATGAGCGAGAGGGCGATGCCGTCCAAGATGTCGTGCTCGACGGTGAGGATCCGATCGAGGTTCCGTGAGCGTTCCAGCTGGGCCTGCCCCATCCGCTCGATGATCCGCTGCCACACGAGGGCGCCGGCACCGATAACGTCGGCACGCCCGGCCGGCATGAACCCGAGGGCGCGGCGTTCGGCCACCGTCGCCATCTGCATCCAATTGCACGAGCGGTAGATCGTCGTCACCGGGAGGTTGGCCCCGTCGATCGCGTCCGGGTCGTAGGCGTCGAGCCCGAGGGCGTGCGCCGTCACCGTCGTCACCGTGCCGGCGACGCCGACCAGCGTGCGCGCGGCCGAGAACTCGACGTGGGAGTCCGCGAGATCGATCTGGGAGTCGATGAAGGCGACGGCGTCGCGGATCGCGCGGGCCAGAGCCGGCGTCCTCGGATCCATCGACCCGTCCTCGCTGGGCACGTCGGCGAAAAACCGCTCGAAAACCCGCACCGAGCCCATGTTCGTCGAATAGGCCGCCGCGACGTCGTCCGTGCCCCGCACGAACTCGGTCGAGCCGCCGCCGATGTCGACGAGGAGGACGGGCTTGTCGACGTCGTCGCCCAGCCCCGCCAGGGCACCCTGGAACGACAGCGTCGCCTCCTCCTCGCCGCTGACGACCTCCGGCGCGACACCGATAATGTCGGTGACGAGGTCGACGAAGTCCTGGGCGTTCGATGCGTCGCGGGATGCCGACGTGGCGACGACGCGCACGGCGTCGACGCCGGCGTCACTGATCTGGTCGGCGTATCCGCGCATGGCCACCCGCGTCCGCTCGAGGGCGTCCGGATGGAGCTGCCCCGTCTTGTCGACGCCCTGGCCCAGGCGCGTAATCGTCATTTCACGGGCGATCGGCGCCCCCAGACGGTTTCCCTCGACCGGCGCGATGAGAAGCCTGGCCGAGTTCGTCCCGCAATCGATGGCCGCTACTGTCGTCACTGGGTGATCTCCTTGTCGTCGCTGATGCATTCCCACCCCGGTTGCTTCCACGTGTCCTCGGCCCAGAGTCGCCGCAGGACGGCGTCGCCGATCGGGTTGACTCCGGGGCCCGACGCGAGCGCGTGGCCAACGAGGGCATGGAGGCATTTGACGCGGTTCGGCATGCCGCCGGCGGACACACCTGAGATCTCGGGTGTCGCCCCTACTCCGGCCATCTGACCGATGACGTCACGCTGGGCGATGTAGGTGCGGTGGGCCTGCTCGTAGGCGGCTTTCACCTGGGGATCCGCCAGGCGTTCCTGGTAGGCGGCCATCTCGCCGGCCGCTTCGATCCGCGACACGAGCCTGGTCAACACGGGGTGGGTGAGGTAAAACGTCGTGGGAAACGGCTCGCCATGATCGACCCGGGGAGCCGTCGCCACGACCTCGGGGACGCCATCCGGGGTACGCGCGGCGATACCGACGACACCGCGGGGAACCCGACCAAGCTGCTGGGTCACCTGCATCTCGTCGGTGGGCGTCATCGGGGTGAGGTGCAGCGGAACGGTCACTGTTTCGTGTCCTTTGTCGTAGGGACCGGGGTGGCGCCCTCGGCGGGCTGGCCGCGACGCGACGCCGTCACCGACGCGTCATCCTTAGCCGACTTGTCGGCCGCCACCGCCGAGTCGACGATCGCGAGGAACCACGGGCGATCCGACTTTTCTGCCGAGTCCGCCTGGCCTTTGCGATATTTCGCCGGCGGGTCAACGACCTCGTAGCGGGTCTCGCCCGGCTTGACGTAGCCCAGGCGGTCGCGTGCCTGCGCCGAAATGTAGGCCGGATCAGACCATCGGGCCAGCTGATCATTGAGGTCGGCGCGCTCGTCACGCGCCGCCGCGAGCTGGGCTGTCGCCTGCCGGTTGTCGTGGACCGAGTTCGCCAGATCAAACAGGGGCTTCCCCAGGACCACGACGATGAGGAGGACGGCCAGCAGCAGCGTCACCATCGACACCGTCACCGTGGAGCCCGACGGGCGCCCGAGAGTCACGCTGCGTCCCAACCATCCGTGCGTGCGCCCGCTCGAGGGCGTCGACCGCTGCGACGTCCGCGGCGTACGGTCAAACGCCGAGCCGGGACGCTGGTGTGGGTTACGGGCCATGGTCCTATCGTGCCGTCTTCACCCCGCAGACGCTACTCGGCGTGCCGGGGCGGGGCAGAAAAAGGGCGGGGCCCCGTCTGGAGCCCCGCCCTTATTGCTGAGTCGTTCGCGCTACTTGGCGAAACGCGGGAACGCCGATTTGCCGGCGTAGACCGCGGCGTCGCCCAGCTCCTCCTCGATACGGAGCAGGCGGTTGTACTTGGCAACGCGCTCCGAACGGGCCGGAGCACCCGTCTTGATCTGGCCCGAGTTCGTGGCGACCGCCAGGTCGGCGATCGTCGTGTCCTCGGTCTCGCCCGAACGGTGCGAGGTCATCGTGTGGTAGCACGCACGGTGCGCTTCCTCGATCGCGTCAAGCGTCTCGGTGAGCGAGCCGATCTGGTTGACCTTGACG
The DNA here is from genome assembly GCA_900545825.1 of uncultured Actinomyces sp. Taxonomy (GTDB): domain Bacteria; phylum Actinomycetota; class Actinomycetes; order Actinomycetales; family Actinomycetaceae; genus Nanchangia. Next base: position 105,139 of record URAS01000008.1, on the reverse strand, counting down.
AGGAGGGCGTTCGCGACCTTCTCCTCGATGCCGCGGTGGAGGCGAGCCGGGTTGGTGACGAACAGGTCGTCGCCGACCAGCTGAACCTTGTCGCCGACGGTGGCGGTCAGGTGCGCCCAGTCTTCCCAGGCCTCTTCGTTCAGCGGGTCCTCGATCGAGACGATCGGGTACTTCTCGAGCAGCTGCTCGTAGTAGTGGGCCATCCAGGCGCCGTCGCGGGCCTCGCCCTCGAACAGGTAGGTGCCGTCTTCCTGGTAGAACTCCGACGAAGCGACATCCATCGCCAGCGCGACGTCCTCGCCCGGCTTGTAGCCGGCCTTCTCGATGGCCTCGATGATGAGGTCGAGCGCCTCGGCGTTCGAGTCGAGCGACGGCGCGAAGCCGCCCTCGTCGCCCAGGCCCGTCGACAGGCCGCGGTCCTTGATGACCGACTTGAGCGAGTGGTAGACCTCGGCGCCCATGCGCAGCGCCTCGCGGAAGCTCTCGGCGCCGATCGGGGCGATCATGAACTCCTGAATGTCCACGTTGGTGTCGGCGTGCGAGCCACCGTTGAGGATGTTCATCATCGGAACGGGCAGGACGTGGGCGTTCGGGCCGCCCAGGTACTTGTACAGCGGCAGGCCCGCGTCCATGGCGGCGGCCTTGGCGACGGCCAGCGACACACCGAGGATGGCGTTGGCGCCCAGCTTGCCCTTGTTGTCGGTGCCATCGAGGTCAAGCATGATGGCGTCGATCGTGCGCTGGTCGGCAGGGTCGAGGCCGAGCAGCTCGGGGGCGATGTCGTTCTTCACGGCGTCGACCGCGTCGAGAACGCCCTTGCCGAGGTAACGCTTCTTGTCGCCATCGCGGCGCTCAACGGCCTCGAACGCGCCGGTCGAAGCGCCCGACGGAACCGAAGCGGTCGCCAGTTCGCCCGTCTCGAGCTGAACGTCGACCTCGACGGTCGGGTTGCCACGCGAGTCAAGAATCTCACGAGCGTCAACAAAAACAATAGCTGCCACGTCAATCTCCTTACGCGGTTGGTCGTAGTGACGTCACTACTAACGCTAATACGAGGAGTGCCAGTTGCGCAGCTTTGACAGGGGTCCCCTCGTGCTGCTTCTCCCCTCGGCGAAACCCCCAGGGCGAGTCAGGCCGACTATAGTCCCGCCGCCGCCGTGAAAAAGACCAAAGGCGGGCGGAAAATCCGCCCGCCTGTGCACACGCGTGAAGGTCTAGTGCGTGGCCTGCTGGTTGAAGTGAACCGACGACGGAACGTTCGGCGACACCGCGCCGCCGGCGGCCCAGTCGATCTTGCCGTAGCGCTCGTTCACCTGGGGAGGATTCTTGGCGACCTCCTGCTGGAACGCCTGGGTGAGGCCCGCGTGCGAGCCCGACGAGACGAGGAGGAGGTTCCGCAGCGCCTCGCGCGTCGTGGCGGTCGGCTTAATGGACTTCGTCGACGCGTCAACGAGGGCGTCGACCTGCTTGTCCGTCGTCTTGTTGAGGGCGTCGAGATCGTCCTTGTCGGCCGCCTTCTCGAGCGCCGGCGTGTACAGCAGCAGCGACATCGTCGTCATCCGCGTGAGCTTCGGGGCACCCACGACCTGCTGGAGCGTCTGCGCCGGAATGAGGTCGTTGAGCTGGTTCGTCGCCTCTTCGACCTGGCCCTGCGTGTAGGACTTGCCCGCAAACGACACCGCCGTCTTGGACGAGCCAGGAGCCGAGCAGCCGCCAAGCATCGTCGCCGCGAGCGCCACGGTCGCCGCCGTGACCCCGATCTTTCGCCACTCCATCGTTGAGCCATCCTTCCGAATGCCGACTTTTTCTTTCCTTATGCTAGCGGTTTGCTTTCGCCGCGTCAGATCGCGGCACGCCAAAAGGCGTGAGGATGTTCGCGATGAGGTCGAGGACCCACTCAGCCAGTTCGTCGTCGACGAGGCGGGTGCCGCCCAACGAGCGGGTGGTAGGCGCCGGAATCCGGGCCTCGCGCAGCGCCGGCTTGATGATCGTGCCGGGGTGGAGGCGCAGCAGCCGCAGCCGTTGGGAGTCGGCGAGGTCGACGGGGGCAAAACGGATGTATTTACCCTGCGAGACAATCTCGAAAATCCCGGCAGCCCGCGCGGCCTGGCGAATGGTCGCGATCGTGAAGAGCCGGGAGACGGGGACGGGGATCGGGCCGTACCGGTCCGTCAGTTCGTCGCGGATGTCGGCGAGGTCGGTGTCGGTGCGTGCCGCCGAGATCTTCTGGTAGATCTCGAGGCGCAGGCGCTCCGACGGGATGTATTCAGGCGGGATGTGGGCCTCGATCGGCAGCTCGATCCGCATCTCCGGCGAGTCTTCCTCGCCGCCGGAGCGGAAGTTCGTCACGGCCTCGGCGACCATGCGGACGTAGAGGTCGAAGCCGACGCCCGCGATATGGCCCGACTGCTGGTCCCCCAGGAGGTTGCCGGCGCCACGAATCTCGAGGTCCTTCTGGGCGACGGCCGTGCCCGCGCCGAGATCGGTGTTCGTCGCGATCGTCGACAGCCGCTCGTGCGCGGTCGACGTCAGCGTCTTCTCGGGGTCGTAGAAGAAGTAGGCGTAGGCGCGCTCGCGGCCGCGGCCCACGCGCCCGCGCAGCTGGTGGAGCTGGGAGAGCCCCATCTTCTCCGCTTGGTCGACGATGAGGGTGTTGGCGTTGGCGATGTCGAGGCCAGTTTCGACGATCGTCGTGCACACGAGGACGTCGAAGTCGCGGTTCCAAAAGTCGACCATGACGGCCTCGAGCTGGGCTTCGCTCATTTTGCCGTGGGCGACGCCGACGCGGGCCTCGGGGACGAGGTTGCGGATCTGGGCGGCGACGGCGTCGATGCTGGCCACGCGGTTGTGAACGAAGAAGACCTGGCCATCGCGCAGAAGCTCGCGGCGGATCGCCGCCTTGACCTGGTGCGTCGAGTAGGCGCCGACATAGGTGAGGATCGGGTGGCGTTCCTCGGGCGGGGTGAGGAGCGTCGACATTTCGCGGATCCCCGTCACCGCCATCTCGAGGGTGCGCGGGATCGGGGTGGCCGACATCGAGAGGACGTCGACGTCGGTGCGCAGCGCCTTGAGGGCCTCCTTGTGTTCGACGCCGAACCGCTGCTCCTCGTCGATGATGACAAGGCCAAGGTCCTTGAACGACACGGCCCCCGTGACGAGGGCGTGGGTGCCGATGACGACGTCGATCGAACCGTCGGCGATCCCGGCTTTGACCCGTTCGGCCTCGGCGGGGCTCGAGAAGCGCGAGAGGGTGGCGACCTCGACGGGGAATCCCGCGTAGCGCTCGGTGAACGTCTCGTAGTGCTGCTGGACCAGCAGGGTCGTCGGGACGAGGACGGCGACCTGTTTGCCGTCCTGGAACGCCTTGAAGGCCGCACGGACGGCGACCTCGGTCTTGCCGTAGCCGACGTCGCCGCACAGCAGCCGGTCCATGGGGATCGGCTTTTCCATGTCGGCCTTGACCTCGTCGATCGTCACCAGCTGGTCGGGCGTCTCGACGTAGGCGAAGGCGCCCTCGAGCTCGGCCTGCCACGGCGTGTCCGGCCCGAACGCGTGCCCCTTCGTCGCCTGGCGGGCGGCGTAGAGCCTAATGAGCTCGGCGGCGACCTCGCGGGTGGCCTTGCGGACCTTCGACTTCGTCCGCTCCCAGTCGGACCCGCCCATCCGCGACAGGGCCGGCTCGTCGGAGCCCGTGTAGCGGGTGACGAGGTCGAGGGAGTCCGTGGGAACGAACAGCCGATCGGCGGGGCGGCCGCGCTTGGCCGGCGCGTACTCGACGACCAGGTATTCGCGGGTCACACCGCCCAGCGAGCGGGTCGTCATCTCGATAAAGCGGCCGATCCCGTGCTTCTCGTGGACGATATAGTCGCCGGTCTTGAGCGAGAGCGGGTCGACGATCTTGCCGCGGCGCCTGGCCGGCAGCGTGCGGCCCTCGCGCGCCTGGTTGGCCGCGCGGCCCGTGAGGTCGCGCTCGGAAATGACGAGCAGGTGCGTCCGCTCGACCTTGAAGCCGGCCTCGAGGGGCGCTGTGACCACGGTGATCCCGGGGAAATGATCGGTGAGCGGCTGGTCAATCGCGGCGACGACGCGTGTCGCGATGTCCTCGTTCGCCAGGTTGGCGGCCAGGTGCGTCGCCGAGCCGGGGCCCGCGGTGACGAGGACGACCTGCCAGCCGCCGGCAAGGAACTCGCGCAGCTGGGTGACGGCCTGCGAAATCTGGCCGCGCCACGACGGCGAGTCCTGGCAGCCACAGTCAACCTGGGCGGGGCGCCCCTCCTCGGGCGGCATGGGCAGCGACGTCAACGACCACCAGCGGTGGCCGGCCGCGAGGACGGCGTCGTGGGCGCCCGACCACTCGAGGTAGGGCTCGGTGGGAATCGACAGCGGGACCTTGCCGCCCGCCGCCGCGGCGTGCCACGCGGCCTGGGCGAATTCGCTGGTCGTGTGGACGAGGTCGTGGGCGCGGGCGTCGAGGCGCTCCGGGTCGTCGAGGAGGAACGTCGCGTGGGCGGGCAGGAACTCCCACAGGGGCCTCAGGGTTGGCGCGAGCGCCGGCAGGAGGGACTCCATGCCCTCGCACGGCACCCCCTGGGCGATGAGTTCGAGCATCCCGGCGGCGCCGGGCAGCGTGGTTTCCAGCTCTCTCGCGCGCTCGCGGACGGCCGACGTCAGTAGCAGTTCGCGCGCCGGCGGCGCCCACAGCCCCGCCTGGGCGTCGGCGAACGTCCGCTGGTCCGAGACGGTGAAGAAGCGGACCTCGTCGACGTCGTCGCCGAAGAACTCGATACGAATCGGATGGTCGTCGAGCGGGGAAAACACGTCGACGATGCCGCCGCGGGACGCGACTTGGCCGCGCCGGTCGACCATGTCCGTGCGCTCGTACCCGATGTCGACGAGGCGTGAGACGATCGTCTCCGGGCTGACGACGTCGCCCACCTTTGCCGTGACCGGCGCGATCTCCGGGAGGTCGGCGACGACCGGCTGGATGAACGCGCGCACCGGCGCGATAAGGATGTCGATAGGGCCGGCCTGCGGGTGGCCGTCCTCGGGGTGGACGAGGCGACGCAGCGCGGCGATGCGCTGGGCCATCGTGTCGGCGCGCGGCGAGAGCTGCTCGTGCGGCAGCGTCTCCCACGCGGGAAAAATCGTCGCCTGGCGGCCGAAGGCCCCGATCGCCGCCTTGAGTTGCTCGGCGCGCCGACCCGACGCCGTGAGGACGACGAGCGGCCCCTCCCCCGGCTGCCGGGCATCGGCGACGAGTGACGCGATGGCGCCGCGCGCACCCTGGCTCACAAGCAGCGACCGTTCGTCGGCCGCCGGATCCCCTATGAGCTGGGTGATCTGGTCGACCTGAAGAAGGGGAAGTAATCCGTTGAGGCTCACCCGGCCAGTCTAGGGATCAATAAGGGCCAGGGCCATCTGGCGATGGCTAGCGGGTGTGAAGGCGCTGCTGGGCAGAGAGGAAATCCGTGGTGACGATGTCCTCGACCGCGTCGGCCGCCCGCTCGAACGTCACCGCCCAGTCGTCGCGTTCGCGCCGCGGCCAGGGCGCGAGGACATAGTCGGCGGGATCCATCCGGCCCGGCGGACGCCCGATCCCGACCCGCAGGCGCGCATAGTCACGCGTTCCCAGCGACGTCGAGATCGACTTGAGGCCGTTATGCCCGCCCTCGCCGCCGCCACGCTTGAGGCGGAGGTCGTGGGCCTCGATGTCCATGTCGTCGTGGATGACCAGCAGGTTCGTCGTCGGATCAATGTGGAAATACTTGACGAGGCCCGACACAGGCCCGCCCGACGTGTTCATGTAGCAGGCCAAGGTCGCGACGACGACGCGCGGGCCCGGAGCCCCGCCCGGCCCGATCCCCAGGCGGCCCTCGGCGACGAACGCCTGCGTCCGGTGCCGCTTAAGCGTGGCCCCCATCCGCTGGGTGAGGACGTCGATCGTCTCGTGCCCGACATTGTGCCGCGTGTGGGCATATTTCTCGCCCGGGTTACCCAGCCCGACGACGAGCCACGTGTTCTCGGCCACGGGGCCTCCTCCCAAAAAAAGCGCGTAGGGCGGGCGAAAAGTGCCCGCCCTACGCGTAGAAAACGATTGGCGCTGCCTGTTACTCGGCAGCTTCGGCCGACTGCTCGGCCGCGGCCTCGCCCTCGGCCGGAGCCTCGGGCTCTTCCTCAGGCACGAGGATCGAGACGACGGCCTCTTCGGGATCGACGTCGGTCGTCACGTCCTCGGGGAGCTTGAGGTCGCCCACGCGGACGACGGTGCCATCTTCCAGGCCCTCGACCGACACGTCGATCTGCTCGGGAATCTCGACGGCCGGGCAGGACACGGCCAGCTCGAACATTTCTTGGGCGTGGATGGTGCCGGGGGCCGACGCGCCGACGACCTCGAGGGCAACCTCGACGTCCACCTTTTCCGTCCGCGAGACGGCGAGGAGGTCGACGTGGAGGATGTCACGCTTCACCGGGTGACGCTGGACGGCCTTGACGAGCGCCAGGTGCTTGTCGCCCTCGATGTCGAGGCTGACGAGCGCGTTGGCATTGTCCTTGACGATGAGGAACGTCTCGTGCGCCGGCAGGTACAGCGAACGGGTCTCGGTGTCGTGCGAGTAAATGACGGCGGGCAGCTTGCCCTCACGACGGGCCCGGCGGGCGGCGCCCTTGCCGGTCTCTTCACGCAACTGAGCCTTGAGCTCAACAGCAGCCATGGTGGCCTCCTTCTGGTGTTGTCTAGCTATCGAAGCCCCGGAAGGACGTGGGATCACCACGGCCGCGTCGATCACGGAGGGCAGGACCCTCCCTCGCCGAGGCACAGGGGCTAGCGTAACGAAACGTGAACCCTTGACGCCACTTTCGCGGCGTAGGTCACGTTACCGATCGGTGCGGATCAGGCGAAGAGCGCGGCGACCGAGCCGTCGTCGAAGACCGCGCGGATGGCCTTAGCCAACAGCGGGGCGATCGAGAGGACCGTCAGCTGCTCGAACTGCTTCTCTTCGGGGATCGGCAGGGTGTCGGTGAGGATGACGTGCGACGCGCCGCACGTCGAGAGCCGCTCGACCGCGGGGTCGGACAGCAGGCCGTGCGTCGCGGCGACGATGACCTCGAGGGCACCCTCGGCGAGGAGGACCTTGACGGCCTCGGCGATCGTGCCGCCCGTGTCGATCATGTCGTCGACGAGGACGCAGACCTTGCCGCGGACGTCGCCGATCACCCGGTTGGCGACCGCCACGTTCGGGCGGGTCGTGTCGCGGGTCTTGTGGACGAACGCGAGGCCGGTCGAGCCGAGCTTGTGCGCCCACTTTTCTGCCACACGGATGCGGCCGGCGTCGGGCGACACCACGGCGACCGGACGGTCGTCGATGAGGGTGCGGACGTGCTCGAGGAGCACGGGCATCGCGAGGAGGTGGTCGACCGGGCCGTCAAAGAAGCCCTGCGACTGGGCGGCGTGGAGATCGACCGTCATGATGCGGTCGGCGCCCGCCTGCTTAAACAGGTCGAACATGAGGCGCGCCGAGATGGGCTCGCGGCCCTGGTGCTTCTTATCCTGACGCGCGTAGGGGAACGACGGCGCCACCACGGTGATCCGCTTGGCCGAGGCCCGCTTGAGGGCGTCGACCATGATGAGCTGCTCCATCACCCACTTGTTGAGCGGCTGGGTGTGGGACTGGATAACAAAACAGTCGGTGCCGCGCACCGACTCTCCGAAACGCACATAGATCTCGCCGTTGGCGAAGTCGTAGGCGGTGGTGGGCAGCACTTGCGTACCCAGTTCCTTCGCGATGTTCTCGGCCAATTCCGGGTAGGCCCGACCGGGAACGATCATCAGGTGTTTTTCGCCGGAGGTGTGGATACCGGAAGTGTGAATGCCGGTCATACGTAGCGCTCCTCATAACTGGCCGCTTAGCCGATTCGAGCACGCTGCGGCCGGGCACGTGCTCACTGCCCGAGAGATGCTCCGCCCCCAGGATTCGAACCCGGACCTCAAGGCACCAAAAGCCTGTGTGCTGCCGTTACACCAGGGCGGACCGCCGCCAGTTTCTCACACCGGATCTTCCGCTGGCCAATCTTCGCCGACGAAATCACGCGTGGGGTGACCAGACCCACACGCTAGAGTGGATGTGGCGAAACGTCGAGGGAGGAAACCGGTGAGCAAACGGGCACGAATGACGGGCGTCCAGCGGCGCGAGCAACTCATCCAAACGGCCGAGCACCTCTTTGCAACCAACGGGTTTGAGGCGACCTCGATGGAGGAGATCGCCAAGGCCGCGTCCGTGTCGAAACCTGTCGTCTACGAGCACTTCGGCTCGAAAGAGGCGATCTATGCGGTGATCCTCGACCGCGAAATCCGCGCGTTGGTCGGCGCGATCGCCACCGCCCTCCAACAGAGCACGTCGCCGCGCCAGATGGTCGAGCTGGCGGCGCTGGCCTACCTGAGCTTCATCGAGACAAATGCCGACGGGTTCCGCGTCCTCACCCGCGACGCCCCGCCCACGCAGACGTCGGGCACCTATTCGTCGGTCATCGGCGACGTCGCCATCAAGGTCCAGGCGATCGTCGCCGCCCAGTTCAAGGACATGGGATACGACCCGTCGTGGGCACCCATGTACGCCCAGATGCTCGTCGGCATGACCGCGCAGGTCAGCCAGTGGTGGCTCGACGTCCGCAAGCCCGACAAATACGAGGTCGCCGCACATCTAGCGAATCTCGCCTGGCTGGGGCTGAGGCATTTGTCACACTCGCCGGAGCTCATCACCGTGCCGGCGGACAAGAAGGCCGACAAGAAGAGGAAAGGCAAGTAGAACCTCTGCCCCAATTGGTCGACATCAAGTATCTTGGTGCCGTGACAAATACTGCGATCCGACCCGCCGACGAAGTCGACCACATCACCCGCGCCTGGGGCACGGTCCTTCCCGAGGTCGACACATCCCCCATGGAAGTCTTCTCCCGCGTGAGCCGGCTGGCCCGCCAGTTCGACCTCAAGCGCCGGCAGGCCTTCCTCACCCACAACCTCGAGCCATGGGAGTTCGACGTCCTCTCGTCGCTGAGGCGCGGCGGCGAGCCCTATTCGGCGACGCCGGGGCAGCTCATGGCCGAGCTGCTCGTCTCGTCCGGCACGATGACCAACCGCATCGACCGCCTCGAAGACAAGGGCCTGGTCACCCGCTCACCCTCGCCGACCGATCGGCGCGGGGTCGAGGTGTCGTTGACGAGCGACGGCAAGACCCAGGTCGACCGCGCCCTCACCCAGCTCATCGAGGTCGAACGCGAGCTGTTAACCCCGCTGAGCGACGCCGAGGCCACCCAGCTGGCGGCCCTGCTGCGGGCGGTTCTTATCCCCCTCGATTCCTGACGAATCCGCAGCGCCGACACATTCTAAGGCGCCCCTCACCGGTGATACATTGAAAGCGCCCCATCGTTTGCATATCGACAGTGAGGCTCAACCATGGACGCACACCCCAAGCGCACCCTTGTCTTTCAGATACTTAAAATCATCATCGGTATCGCCGTGGCGGTGGCGCTCATCAAGTTTGCATTCTTCCCGGCCCAGCCCGCAGACGACCTTCCTCAGGGCACGGGCGACTTCACCCAGCCGACGGTGACGGTCGAGCGCGGGGACATCGACAACTCGCTCTCGCTCAAGGCGACGGTCGTGCGCGACGCGTCGGTGTCCGTCAAGTCCACCGCGGCGGGCGAGGTGACGAAGGTGTACGTCAACTCCTCGACCAGCGTTAACCCGGGGGTGCCCCTCATCCAGGTCAAGCACATCGAGGAGCCGAAGGAAGAGGACGTTCCGCCGGCGGTTACCTACACGATCGTGCGCGCCCAGAGCGCGGGTACGGTGTCGATCGACGTCCTCAAGGGGCAGGATGTGGCGATCGGCGACGTCATCGGCACGGTTCAGCCGGCGACGTTCCACGCCCAGGTGTCGGTGACGCCCGACCAGCTCTACAGCCTCCAATCGCTGCCCAAGGAGGGCGAGCTGGCGATCACTAACGGCCCCGCGCCGTTCCCCTGCACGAACCTCCGTACCGTCACCGGGGCGGCCGCGTCGACCCCCGGAGGCGACTCGGGCAACGGCAAGAGCGACGGCGGCGACGGCGGCAGCGGCAACCAGTCGGCGTCGCCCGAACTGCAGTGCACGATTCCCTCCGACCACCAGGTCTTTGACGGGGTCACGGGCAAACTGAAGATCGCCGGCGCCAACGCAAAGAACGTCCTCATCGTCCCGGCCAGCTCGATCGAGGGCCGCTACAAGACCGGCCGCGTCTGGCTGCCGCCGAAGGAGGGCGAAAAGCCAAAGGCCGTGTCGGTGCAGCTGGGCGCGTCCGACGGCGAGAACGTCCAGATCACCGGCGGCCTCGACGAGGGCCAGGAGATCCTCCAGTACGCGCCCGGATCGACGAAAGAGTCGAAGTCGCAAAACGGGGAAGGCTAGCGGCGTGCTTGACCTCACCGATGTGACGCGCACCGTCACCCTGCAAAACGGCGAGCCGCTGCCGATCCTCAAGGGCGTCACCATGAGCGTCGAGGCCGGCGAACACGTATCGATCGTCGGACAATCGGGCACCGGCAAGTCGACGCTCCTCAACATCATCGGCATGCTCGACCTGCCCGACTCGGGCCAGTACGTGTTCGAGGGTACCGACGTCGCGAGCCTCAGCGAGGGCGACCGCGCCCGACTGCGCGGATCCACATTCGGGTTTATCTTCCAGCAGTTCAACCTGTTTTCCGGCCGCGACGCCGTCGCCAACGTCTCGGTACCCATGCTCTATTCACCCTCGCCGAAAGACCTGATCAAGCGGCGTGACCGCGCCCTCGCCATGCTCGAACGCGTGGGACTGGGAGACCGCGGCGACGCTATGCCCAATCAGCTGTCGGGCGGCGAGCAGCAGCGGGTGGCGATCGCCCGCGCCCTCGTCCGTAAGCCCCGGGTGATCCTCGCCGACGAGCCGACGGGCGCGCTGGACCGGACGACGGGCGCGACCGTCATCGACCTGCTCGAAGAGATCGCGGCCGAGACGAACGCCGCCCTCATCGTCATCACCCACGACCCGACGGTGGCGGCCAGGGCCGACCGGATCCTCGAGATGAGCGACGGCCGGGCCCGACCCACCCACGACCTCAGCGAGGTGATCGGATGAGCCGGATCGGAACGCTTGTCCAGCAGATTCCCGGCGCCTTCATCGAGGCGTGGGAGGAGATCCGCGTCAACCGCGCCCGGGTCATCCTCTCACTCGTCGGCGTCGCCGCGGCCGTGTGGGCCATGGGATCCGTCATGGCGGCCGGGACGATGATGGTCCGCGCGTTCGAGCTAACCAACGTCGCGTGGTCCGGGATCCCCGGCACCCTGCAGTTCAACGCCACGCAGACGAGCTCGAACGACTCCGATCCGTCGGATCCCTATGGGGCCGGGGACCCGATGTCGCAGAGCACGGCCGCCACGTACGACGCCGACGGCCGCCCGATCGACCCCTTCGGCTCCGCGTCCGCCCGGGTCGCCAAACAGATGCACGCGACCTTGTGGACGCGCCAGATGTGGACCGACGTCCAGCCGGTCTCGCCTGCCCTGCCCGACTGCTCGGACAGCGGCGACGACGATAACTGGGACTCCTCTGACCCGTGCAACCAACTGCCGGCGACGACCATCACGGGGATCGACCCCGGCTACATGGACATCTACCAGATGACGCTGCTTCGCGGGCGCGCCCTCACCGAGAACGACGGCCAGCTGCAGCAAAATCCGGTGCTCGTCAACAAGGATCTGTGGAAGCTGTTGGGCAACCCCGACCTCACCGAGCATCCGCAGTTCGCGACGCGCGCGAACCCGCACGTCCGCTACACGATCGTCGGGGTCGTCGAGTCCGCCGACACCCAGGCCGAAGACCAGCTCGAGATCTACGCCGCATTCGACACCCTCGAGGCGACCCTGACCCCGGACAAGCTTGGCGAGGCCCAGGCCAACCAGGTTTTTGCCGTCAACGCCCCGACGGAACAGGGGAAAGACGCCTCCAAGGCGATCCTCGCCGCCCTCCAGGGCCAGATGGGCAAGGGCTACTCCGTCTCGACGACGTATGAGGAAGAGAAGGAGGCCTCGCGCGACCATAGCCTGGGGATGATCCAGGCGGTGATCGGCGGGATCGGCGCGATCGTCATCTTGATCGGCGCCCTCGGCCTGCTCACCGTGTCGATCGTGACGATCAGGCAGCGCGTCCGCGAGATCGGCATTCGCCGCTCGATGGGGGCGTCCGCCAGACGCGTGTTTTTCGCCGTCTTCCTCGAATCGGTCGTCGCCACCACCGTGGCGGGCGCGCTCGGTATCGTCGCGTCGATCATCACCGTGCGGTTTGCGCCGTACGACATGTTCCACATCACCGACCTGTCGTCGATCCCCTATCCCATGTCGGCCGCCCTCATCGGCCTGGCGATCGCCGCGGGCGTGGGCGCCCTGTGCGGCATCATCCCGGCGACGATCGCCGTGCGGATCAAGCCGATCGACGCGATCCGGTTCTAGGCGTCCTCCAGGGTCTCCGCCAGCTCGAGCCAGCGTTCCTCGACCTCGGCGTGCTCGGCGCGCAGCTGGCGGGATTGGGCGTCGAGGGCGGTCATCCGCTCGAGGTCTCCCCCGGCCGCGATGCTCGCCAACTCCGCGTCGACCTCGGCGATCTGCCCCTCGAGCTTCGCCATCTTGCGTTCGGCCGCCGCCAGCTCCTTGCGGAGGGCGTGGCGTTCGGCCCCACTCATCCCGCTCCGCGGCGGCGTCTGCGTCGCGCGTGCCGGCTCGGCGCCCGTCTGGGCGAGGGCGGCGCGCATCTCGAGGTACTGTTCGACCCCGCCCGGCAGATCCCGGATCGTCCCGTCGCCCAGCAACGCCACCTGGTGATCGGTGACGCGCTGAAGGAAATACCGGTCGTGCGAGACGACGACCAGCGTGCCCGGGAACGTGTCGAGGATGTCCTCGAACGCCGCCAACGTGTCGGTGTCGAGGTCGTTCGTCGGCTCGTCCAGCAGGAGGACGTTCGGCTCGCTCATCAGCAGCCGCATGAGCTGGAGCCGGCGCCGCTCGCCGCCCGAAATATCGCCCACGCGGGTCCACGCGCGCTCGCGGGTGAAGCCCAGGCGTTCGACCAGCTGGGACGCGCTGATCTCTTTGCCGCCGACGATCATCGACTGCTTGACTTGGGCGACGGCCTCGTTGACGCGGATGTCGGCGAGGGCGTCGAGCTCGTGCGTCGTCTGCGACAGCTGGGCGATCTCGACTGTCTTGCCACGCTCGATGCGCCCAGAGTCGGGCCGCAGGGTGCCGTCGATGAGGCGCAGCAGCGTCGTCTTGCCGGCGCCGTTGACGCCGACGATCCCCACGCGCTCCCCCGGCGCGAGCCGCCACGTCTGGCCGACGAGGATCGGCTTGGCTTGGCCGGTCTCGGCGTCGGTGAAGGTCAGCGACACGTCCTCGAGGTCGACGACCCGCTTGCCCAGCCTGGCCGTCGCCATCTTCGCCAGCTCGACGGTGTCGCGCGGCGGCGGCACGTCGGCGATGAGGGCCTCGGCGGCGTCGATACGGAAACGCGGCTTCGACGTGCGCGCGGGAGCGCCGCGGCGCAGCCACGCCAGTTCTTTGCGCAGGAGGTTCTCGCGTTTGCGGGCGGCGACCTCGGCCTGGCGGGCCCTCTCGGCCCGGGCCAAAATGTAGGCGGCGTACGAGCCGTCGTATTCTTCGACGCGCCCGGCGATCTGGGCGCGTTCGTCGCCCGGGTCGATCGCGGGGACGACCTCCCACATGCGCGTGCACACGGCGTCGAGGAACCATCGGTCGTGGGTGACGACCGCCAGAGCGCCCTGGCCGGTGCGGCCGTAGGCGAGGAGGTGATGGGCCAGCCAGTCGACGCCCTCGACGTCGAGGTGGTTCGTCGGCTCGTCCAGGAGGAGGATTTCGGATGGCTGAGTGAGGCAGCGGGCCAAGGCAACGCGGCGGCGCTGGCCGCCCGAGAGCAGCGAGACGTCGGCGTCGAGATCGGCGTCGGCCAGCAGGCCCGCGTGGATGTCGCGGATCGCCGGGTTCGACGCCCACTCGTGCTCGGCGGCCTGCCCGTGGACCGCCTGGCGGATCGTCGTGCCGGGCGCGAAATGATCGGCCTGCGAGAGCATCTGGATCCGCACGCCGCCGGTCACCGTGCGCTGGCCCTCGTCGAGGGCGCGCGTGCCCGCGAGCATGTGGAGGAGCGTCGACTTGCCGGCGCCATTCGGCCCGACGATGCCGATGCGGTCGCCGTCGTCGAGCGACAGAGTGACGTCGCCGAGGATATGGCGCACGCCGCCGCGCACGCCGGCGTCTTTCAGTCCGACAAGGAACGCCACGGCTACCGGTCCTCCCAGGCGCTGGCCGGTCCGGCGACGACGAGGGTGCGGCTCACGCCGGGAGCCGCCGCCATCGCCTGGGCGACCTGCTCGGCGTGGGCGGCGTCGCGTGCCAGGGCAGCGATCGTCGGGCCGGAGCCCGACACGAGGGTGGCGAGGGCGCCCGCGGCGTCGGCGGCCGCGATGACGTCGGCCAGGTCGGGGCGCGCATCGAGCGCCGCGGCCTGCAGATCGTTCTCCATGAGGGCGGCGAGGGCGTCCGGCTCGCTGTCCGCAAGCGCCGCCTGCCACTTGTCCGGAAGGTCGGATTCCAGCCGGTCGCGGCCCATCTCGCACGCGTCGAAGTGGGCGAAGAGCTGCGGCGTCGCGATCCCCCGCTCGTTGAGGGCGAGGGCGAACCACCGCGGCGCGGCGCCCGGAATCGCCGTCACGTGGTCGCCGTAGCCGACGCCCAGGGCCGCGCCCCCGACCAGCCCGAACGGCACGTCGGCGCCCAGGCCCCGCGCGATCTCGGCGAGGGCTTCGTCGTCGATATCGAGGGCGAACGCCCGCCTGCCGGCCCGCAGCGCCGCGGCGGCGTCGGCCGATCCCCCGGCCATCCCGCCGGCGACGGGAACCTGCTTGACGACATCGATCGCGCACCCCAGCCGCCGCCCCGCGGCCTGCTCGAGCGCACGGATGGCGCGGACCGCCAGGTGGTCGGCCGGATCGAGGGCCTCGACCCCGGGATCGGTGGGCAGGGCCGTACCGTCGACGTCGACCATGCGGGTGGTGACGGTGATCACGTCGCCCAACCGGGGCGTCACCGTCACGCGCTCGAAGAGGTCGAGGCCGAAAAAGACCGTGCGCAGCGGGTGGTAGCCCCGTTCGTCGGGGCGGGCGGCCTCGAGCAGGAGGTTGACCTTGCCCGGCGCCGTCGCCGTCGCGGAACGTCCCGGGCGGGCCTGCTCGGCCAGCGCGACGAAGTCGTCGATCGCCAACGTCTCGCCGCGCGCGCTCGGGTCGATGCTGGCGGCCTTGAGCGCCCGCTCGGCGCCCTCGCCCCCGCCCAGCAGCCCGCCGAGAGCCTTGCGCAGCGTCTTGCGTCGCTGGGCGAACGCGTGGTCGATGAGGGTGAACGTGTCGGCACGCAGCGCGGGGTCGAAACGCTCGTCGCGCGTGAACCGGACGAGCGCGGAGTCGACGTGGGGTTCGGGCCAGAACACTTTGCGCCCGATGAGGCCCGCCAGTTCGACGGTGCCGAACCACCGCAGCTTCGCCGAGGGCGCCCCGTACGTGCGCGATCCCGGCTCGGCCGTCAGCCGCTCGGCGACCTCGCGCTGCACCATGACGAGGGCCCGCCTGATCTGGGGAATCGCCTCGATCATCGTCAGCAACACGGGCACCGACACGTTGTACGGCAGGTTCGACACGAGGGCGCCCGGCGCGTCCCAGATGCACCCGGTCAGCCGGTCAATATCGTCGGCGCCAGCAATCGACAGGGCGTCGGCGTGGACGACGCGCAGCCGGGAGGCCGCCTGGGGCGCGCGGGCCCGCACCGTCGCCTCGAGCGCCGCGGCGAGCGTCCGGTCGAGCTCGACCGCGCTCACCCGCATCCCCGCCTCGAGGAGGGCGAGCGTCAGCGACCCCAAACCGGGGCCGACCTCGACGACGTGGGTGCCGGGCTCAAGCCCGGCGGCCGCCACGATCCGCCGGACCGTCCCGGCGTCGTGAACAAAGTTCTGTCCCAGCTGTTTCGTCGGGCGGATGCCTAGTGCCGAAGCGAGCTCGCGCACGTCGGCGGCACCGAGAAGCGCATACGTATCCTGTGGGTCAACCATCACCGACAGAGTCTAGGGCGCGGAGGCGGCCTAGTACCAACCCTTGGCGTTCCAGCTGGATAGCGCCTGGCACGGCGTGCCGTAACGGCCCTTGATGTAGCCGAGGCCCCACCGGATCTGGGTGGCCGGGTTGGTGCGCCAGTCGGCGCCCACCGAGGCCATCTTCGAGCCCGGCAACGCCTGGGGGATGCCATAGGCGCCCGACGAGGGGTTCGTCGCGGTGGACGACCAGCCCGACTCGCGGGTCCACAGGGTCTGGAGGCAGCTGAACTGGTCGGCCGAGAAGCCGAACTCCGGCAGGATCGCCAGCGCCATCTGCTGGGCGTCGCCCGCGGGAACGGCGGCATGGCCGACGACCGGCTCGCTGACAGCCTCGCTCGTGGGCAGCGGCTTCGTGCCTACCCTCACGATGGCCTTGACCGGCTGGCGGACAATCTCTTCCTTGACGACCGTGCGCCGCGACTCCTGGCCGTTGTCGCTCTCGACCGCGTACGTCGTGCGCTTGAGGCCGGTGACGCCCTCGGTGTCGACGATCCGCTGGCCCTCGAACAGGGTGTCGTCCTGCTTTTCCTCGGTCTCGAACGGGATCTCGGTTTCCTCCGAGACGCCCTGACGCGAAATCCGGTTGACGGTGACCGACGGGTTGCCCTGCCCGTCCAGCGAGACGCTGACCTGATCGAGCGGCCCTGCGGCCAGGCCCGCCTTCTCGAGCACCGCCTGGCAGGTCGCTCCGGCGCCCGCCGTGATCTGGTGGGCCTCGCCGTCGACGTGAACGGTCACGGTCTGCGTGTCGCTGACCAGCGGCAGCGTGGTGGCCGACTTCGGGGTTCGCGACACCGACAGCGCGGCCTGAGGAATGTCCTGGCGGACGTTGAGCAGCTGCTCGTCGAGGCTGGTTCCCGGCACCGACATCGGCTTGGCCGTCCCCTGGCCGCTGGGCATCACCCAGGCCGGCTGGGCGTGGACCAGCGTAATGGTCGTGTGGGCGCCAATCTGGCTGGTGCGGGCGGGAACCAGTTGGTCATCCGACCCGGCGTGAATCCCCGCGTCAGCGAGGGCGTCGCCCACGGTCTCGGCGTGGACGGTGACAACGCGGCTGGCGCCGTCGACGTTCAACGTCACCGTGTGGGAGGGGGAGGCGAAAGCAGCGACACCGCCAGCGCCGGCGACGACAACACCGATGCCGGCAACGGCACTAACAACGGTCATCGGGAAACGACGCTTACGCGACACGTGCTCCATACGCTTGACTGCTTCCTCCCGGAGGGCTATACACCCCCTACGTTAGCGGATGAACACGATTTAATAAAGGCCAAGAGACCGAGCACACGCCGGCCACTGCCCCCACCCCGACCGGGATTGGAGGATCTGGGCGCGCTTCGTCTGCTCGGCAGCAGACGCCTGGGACGGCAGACCCGAGCCACCGACGGCCCGCCAGGTCGACACGGTGAACTGATAAAGGCCGTGGTACAGGCCGTTCGACGACACCGACGCGGGGTTCCCGCCCGACTCGCACTGGGCGAGGGCGGCCCACACGCCGGCCGGCGCCGACCCCTGATCCGCGCCGCTCGCGGGCGCGGCCGACGACGAGGCATCGTCGTCACTCGTGGCCTTGGTGCCGATGTGGACAACCTCGGGAACCATCTTCGTGATCTGGACCGGCGCGGAGGCCTTGGCGAACTCTACCTGCCCGTCGATCTTCTCAGTGAACGAGACGACGCGCGCGACGCCGTCGACGCCCTTCGTCACGACCGACCGCTGGCCCTTGTCCAGCTGGTCGTCGTCGACCTCTTTCGTCTCGGCTTTCGTCACCTGGTCGCTGGACGAGACGTCGCGGCTGACCCGCTTGACGACGAGGGCCGGCTGGTCGCCGGACACGTCGAGGCTGAGCCGGTCGAGGTTCCCCAGGTCGACGCCGTTCGCGGCGAGGATCTGAGCGGGCGACTGCCCGGCCTTGACGGCAACCGACTGGCTGGCGCCGTCATGGACCAGCGTGAGGGCGCCGGAGCGCCCGAGCTGCTGGGAGGTGAGGTGCGAGAAGTGGCTGAGCGGTAGGGTCTTCGTTGCCCCGAGCGAACGGGCGGCCGCCAGCGTCGACGCCGTGGCCACCCAGCGTTGGGCGATACCCGAGCTGGTGGGAAGGATGACGCGTTCGGCGCTGGTCACCGTGACCGTTGCCCCGTCGGCGACGCGGTTCCCCGACGTCGAGTGGACCGCATCATGCTGCCCCACGCGCACGCCGGCCGCGTCGAGGACCGCCGCGGGCGTCGACTCGAAGGTCCGCACGTGGCGGGTCGCCCCGTCGACCGAGACCGTGACGTCTTTATAGGCGTGGGCGACCCCGGCGCTGGCCGTCGCAAAGACGAGGGCGGTGGCCGCCGCGCTCACGACGCCGACCCGTCCGAGCGACACGTGCGAAAACTCGATACCCATGCGGTGGCGATCCTTCCTGCCGAGGAAGTTCCTCAGCTCTCCGATTGCCACCGTAACCGATCCGTTACCAATCTGCGATCTTTTTGAGATTGATCACGTCGCCGACTTGACCGGCGAAAGGCCGTACACCTCGCACGTTGTCTGGTATGTCCGCCGCGCCAGCGCCTCGACCGATTCGTCGCGCGCGTCGGCCAAGGCCCGCAGGGTCAGCGGGGTCATATACGAGGCGTTGGGCTGGCCCCTAAACGGATGCGGCGTGAGGTAGGGCGCGTCGGTCTCGACCATGATGTGGTCGGCCGGCATGACCCGGGCGGCCTCGCGGAGGAACTCATTGGCGTTAAACGACACCGGCCCGGCGAAGGACGCATACCACCCGTGATCGGCGAGGACCCGCGCCATCTCGGCGTCGCCGGAGAAGCAGTGAAAGACCGTCCGCTCCGGGGCGCCCTCGGCCTCGAGGACGGCGATCGTGTCGGCGTGGGCGTCGCGGTCGTGGATCTGCAGGGGCAGGCCCAGCTCCTTCGCCAGCGAAATGTGGGCGGCGAACGAGCGCTTTTGCGCCTCGATTCCCGCGGGGCCCGTGCGGAAGTAGTCGAGCCCCGTCTCGCCGATCGCGACGACCGTGTCGTGGGCGGTGGCCAGGCGGGCGACCTCGGCGAGGGCGTCGTCGAGGCTCGTCTCGTGGTAGTCGTGGGGGTTCGGGTCCAGGCCGTCGGGCGCGACCTCGCGGACGCCACAGTGGAGGGCGGCCTCGTTAGGGTGGATCGCCAGCGCGGCCCACACGTTCTCGCGCTTGGTCAGCGCGACCGTGGGCGCGAGCGCGGGCAGCTCGCACCCGCACGTGATAACGCCGGCGACGCCGACGGCGTGAGCGCGACGCAGCTGCTCGTCGATGTCGAGGCGGACTCCCTCGGCCTCGGGGATCTCGTCGTCCCACACCGGCAGGTGGGTGTGGTCGTCGATGATCGGGGTCGGCAGCGGGTCCGGCAGCAGCGGCCACCCGCGACGCTTTCGCGACTTACTCATATCTCAAGGGTGCCCGCACGGGCGCGCTTTGGCCAGTCGGGGTCAGCGGGGCTCGTAGAGGACGACCTCACCGCTACCGAGCGAGCGCGAAACGTCGATGAGCCGCTGGTTCGACGAGCCGCGGAACTTCAGGGTGAGGTCGCGCAGCGCTTCGACGTAGAGCCCATCGACGAGGACGTCGCATTCCGCGACGAGCTCGCGCCGCCCGCGGTGGGCGAGGATCTGCTCCCACGTGTAGCCCGAATACACCCAGATCGTCTTGTCCGTGTGTCGCTTGATCTCGCGGACGACGTCGGTGAGCCACAGGTTCTGCAACGGCTCACCGCCCAGCAGCGTGAGGCCCGTGACGACGGGGTTGTCGAGGTACTCGATGACCTGCGCGGTCACCGAGTCGTCCCACGCGGTCCCGTAGTGGAAGTCCTGGTACAGCTCGTTGAAGCACCCCGGGCACGCGTGCGTGCATCCCGTGACAAAGATCGACACGCGGATGCCCTCGCCGTTGGCAATATCGAAGGGCCTAATCTGCGCATAGTTGCGAAGCCGCGAAGACGCCGCCACCGCACTCATCACGCGGCCCCTAAATATGGGTGACGCGCGCGGCAATTTCCTTCGTGCGCCCCTCGTTCCAGAAGTTCTCGCCCAGGTAGCCGCATGTGCGGCGGATGACGGTGAGCCGGCGCCGATCCGTGTTGTGGCACTGCGGGCATTCCCACTCGTTATCGGCGTTGACCCTGATCTCGCCGTCGAAGCCGCACTCGTGGCAGTAGTCGCTCTTCGTGTTGAACTCGGCGTACGTGATGTGGTCGTAAATGTAGCGGACCAGCGTCTCGACGGCCTCGGGGTTGTTGATCATGTTGGGGATCTCGGCGTACGAGATCATCCCGCCGGTCGAGCGGTTTTGGAACTGCGCCTCGAAGTCGAACTTGTCGAATACGGTGATGTGTTCGCGCACGTCGACGTGGTACGAGTTCGTGTAGTACCCCTTGTCGGTGATGTCCTTAATGTCGCCGAAACGCTTGCGGTCGATCGAGGCGAAGCGGTTGGTCAGCGACTCCGCGGGCGTACCGTAGAGGGCGAACCCCAGCCCGGTCTCGGCCTTCCATTCGTCGACCGCGCTGCGCAGGCGATCCATGACGGCGAGGGCGAAGTCGGTGCCCGCCGGGTCCGTGTGGGACACCCCGCGGACCAGCTTCGTCGCCTCGTACAGGCCGATGTAGCCCATCGAGATCGTCGCGTAGCCATCCTGCAGCAGCGGGTAGATCCGCTCCCCCGGCTTAAGCCTAGCGATCGCGCCGTACTGCCAGTGGATCGGCGACACGTCAGAGGTGACGTTCTTCAACAGGTCGTAGCGCAGCAGGAGAGCGCGTTTGACGAGGTCGAGGCGCTTTTCGAGGATCTCGAAGAACTTCGCCTCGTTCCCTTGGGAGAGGATCCCGATCTGCGGGAGGTTGAGCGACACGACACCCATGTTGAAGCGGCCGTCGAACACGTAGTCGCCCTCGGCGTTTTTCCACGGCGAGAGGAACGAGCGGCACCCCATCGGCGCGAACACGTTGCCCTCGTAGAGCGCGCGCATCTTCTTCGCCGAAATGTAGTCGGGATACATCCGCTTGGCCGTGCACTTCGCGGCCAGCTGCGTCAGGTAGTAGTACTCCGAGTCCGGGTGGACGTTGTGCTCGTCGAGGACGTAGATGAGCTTGGGGAACGCCGGCGTGACGTAGACGTCGGCCTCGTTCTTGATGCCCTCGAGGCGCTGGGCGAGGATCTCCTCCTGGATGAGGGCGGCCTCGCGCGCGTACTCGTCGTCCGGCATGAAATGCATGAACAGCGTGACGAACGGGGCCTGGCCGTTGGTCGTCATCAGCGTGTTGATCTGGTACTGGATGGTCTGGATGCCGTCCTTGACCTCTTTGCGGGTGCGTTTCCACGCGATCTCGCGGGCCTTGTCCATGTCGGGGTCGATGCCGTAGACCTCGCGCTGTTCCTCGACGACGCCGGCAAGATACTTGTCGAACGACTTGCGCACGTAGGGGGCGAGGATCCGGTCGATCCCGTTGATCGACTGGCCGCCGTACTGGCCCGACGCGACCTGCGCGATGATCTGGGTCGTCACCGTGCACGCGACCTGGAAGCTCCGCGGCGTATCGATGCGCTTGCCGTTGATGCACGTGCCGTTTTCCAGCATGTCGGCCAAGTTGATGAGGCAGCAGTTGAACATCGGCTGAACGATGTAGTCCATGTCGTGAAAGTGGATCGCCCCCGAATCGTGCGCGAGGACGATGTCGGTGGGGATGAGGCGGCGGCGCGCGAGGTCCTTCGACACTTCGCCGGCGATGAGGTCGCGCTGGGTGGCGACGACGCGGGCGTCCTTGTTCGAGTTCTCGTCCATGACGCCGATGTTGGAGAAGGACAGGATGCCCTCGATATCGGTGTCGATCGTGTTGAGGTGGCGCTTGTATTCCTGGATCGACCGGTAGGCCTCGTAGGCCCTGGCGGTCGCCGGGTTGCCGTACTTGACGAGCTTGTAATAGACCTGCTCCTCGATGCCGTAGATCGTCATCGGCTCGGTGATGAACCCGGCGAACTCCTCGATCTCGTCGGCGATCTGCTGGGCCTGATCCGGCTCGTACAGGCCGGTCGGGCAGTGCATGGCGTTCTCGATCGCCTGGACGATCTTCTGCTTGTCGAAGGCGACCTTCGAGCCGTCACGCTTGATGACCCAGCATTCCCGCCGGGGCAGGTTGACCGTCGAGAACAGCGAGGGGGAACACGTTTCCTCGGATACGGGATAGTCGAGCAAGGCGCTCTCGTTAAGAGCACTGGGCAGAACCGGACTGGTCGTCGTCATCAAGGATCTCTTTTCCGCATGAGGATGGACGCCGCTGGCGTGTTGTCGCAGGCCAGACACCCACGGACAGGCTGTGGGCGCCGAGCGTCGCCAGGCACTACATATAGTGGTTTGCCGCGGCGGAATCAACTACATCTTGTGGGCGATTCGGGAGTTTTGCGCGCCGTTGCGCCGAAAACTACATCCGTGCAACTTTCCTCTCGTCGGGCGTGTCGGACCCGGCGCGAGGGCGGGTGTGAGGGCGGGTCGCGCTCGGGCCTTGCCGGGGTGCGCGGAGGGCGGCGAACCTGCGTCTCGACCCTTGCCCTCAAGCGCGCATGAACCCGTAGGCTGAGGATGGCCAACCACGGGAGGGATGAGGCGATGAAATACACGACGTTGGGGACCAGCGGGATCACGGTGTCGCGGATCTGCCTGGGCGCCATGGGATTCGGAGACCCGGCGACCGGGCAGCATTCGTGGACGGTCGATCAGCAGGCCACGCGGGCCATCGTCGCCCATGCCCTCGAGCAGGGCATCACGTTCTTCGACACCGCGCCCGTCTATCAGGCGGGGTCGTCGGAGCGCTACCTCGGCGCGGCCCTGCGCGAGATCGCTTGTCGCGACGGCTACGTCCTCGCGACCAAGGTGCCGCCGCGCACGGACGACGAGATCGCCCGCGGCGTCGATGGAGCCGCCCACGTCGAGGCGTCGCTTGACGCGTCGCTGGCGCGGCTGGGCGTCGACTTCGTCGACCTCTTTATCTGCCACATGTGGGACTACCGGACCCCCATCGAGGAGCTGCTCGAGGGGTTCGACCGCTGCGTGCGCTCCGGCAAGGCGCGCGCGATCGGCATGTCGAACTGTTTCGCCTGGCAGCTGGCCCGGGCCAACGACATCGCGGCGGAACACGGGTGGGCCCAGTTCGTGTCGTTCCAGGGGCACTACAACCTGCTGGCCCGCGAGGACGAGCGCGAGATGGTGCCGCTGTGCCGCGCCGACGGGATCGCCCTCACCCCGTATTCGGCCCTCGCCAGCGGGCGGCTGGCGAAGCGGCCGGGCGAGACGTCGAAGCGGCTGCGCGAGGACGCCTACGCCCACCACAAGTACGACCAGACCGCCGAGGCGGACGCCCGGATTATCGAGCGGGTCGTCGAGGTCGCCGACCGGCTGGGCGTGTCGATGAGCGAGGTCGCCCTCGCGTGGCTGCTGCGCACCGCGACGGCGCCGGTCGTCGGGGCGACGACGCTCAGCCACGTCGATACCGCGGTCGCCGCGTGCGACCTCGAGCTGTCGGACGCCGACGCCGCCTACCTGGAGGAGCTGTACGTCCCGCACGCCCTCGTCGGCGTCATGGCGGACAACCACGCGTGATCCGGCCGGGTTGCCGGGGCGCCTCTAGCGGGCGTGCGCGGCGGCGTCGAGGTGGGCCTTGAGGTAGCGCCCGGTGACGCTTCCGGGGTCGGCCGCGACCTGCGCCGGCGTGCCCGTGGCGACGATGTGTCCGCCCTCGGCGCCGCCTCCCGGGCCCATGTCGATGACGTAGTCGGCGTTGGCGATGAGGTCGAGGTCGTGCTCGATGACGAGGACGGTCGCGCCGGCGTCGACGAGCTGGCGGAGGACGCCGACCAACTGGGCGACGTCGTCGGGGTGCAGGCCCACGGTCGGCTCGTCGAAGACGAACAGCGACGTCGCGTGCGATTTGCCGAGTTCCTTGGCGAGTTTGAGCCGCTGGGCTTCGCCGCCGGACAGCGAGGGCGTCGCCTCGGTCAGCGTGACGTATCCCAGGCCGACGTCGTTCAGGGCGGACAGCCGGGCGTGGGCCCGGGGCAGGTCGGTGAGGTAGTCCAGGGCCTCGGTCACCGTCATCGCCAGTAGCTGCGTCAGCGAGAGGGCGCCGTCTTTAGCCGCCGCGACGTCGGGGGCGCCGGCCGGAAGCGGGCGGCGGTAGAGGTCGGCGTCGGGCGCATAGCGACGGCCGTCGCAGTCGGGGCAAGGAATGTCGACGTCGGGCAGGAATTGCAGGTCGAGGCTAATTTCGCCGGTCCCCTGGCAGCGCGGGCACCGCAGCGACCCCGTGTTGTACGAGAAGTCGGCCGCCGAAAGGCCAGCCCGCCGCGCCTCGGGCAGGCTCCCGTAGGCTTTGCGCAGCTCGTCGAGGACGCCGCAGTAGGTGGCGACGGTCGAGCGCTGGTTGATGCCGATCGGCGTCGCGTCGACGACGCTGATCCGGTCGATGTCGCCTGCGTCGACGGCGCTGACGTGTGCGGGCCACGCTTCGCGCGAGGGAGCCTGCAGCGCGGGCACCACGGTGTCGAGGACGAGCGTGCTCTTGCCCGACCCGGAGACGCCGGTGACGACGCTGAGGCGGGCGCGCGGCAGGCGGAAGTCCAGCTCGTGGACCGTGCGGATGGGCAGCGAGTGGACGCGGATGTCGCCCTCATCGAAGACCTCGGCGGGGCCGACCGCACCCGGCACGACGACGCGGGCCGCGCCCGAAAGGTAGGGGCCGATGCGCGAGTGCGCGTCCCGTTCGACCTCGTCGAGGGTTCCGGAGGCGACGATGCGGCCGCCTGCGGCCCCGGCGCCGGGCCCGATCTCGATAAGGTGGTCCGCCGCGCGGAGGACGAGGGGGTCGTGGTCGACGACGATCACCGAATTGCCGTTGGCGAGGAGGTCGGCGAAGACGCCGTGGAGGCCGGTGACGTTGGCGGGGTGGAGGCCGATCGAGGGCTCGTCGAGGACGTAGAGGACCCCGGTCGTGTCGTTGCGGATCGCCCTCGCCAGCTGGGCGCGCTGCCGCTCACCCGTCGACAGCGTCGCGCTGGCGCGGTCGAGCGAGAGGTAGCCGAGGCCGAGGTCGAGCAGGCGCCTGGCCATCTGTTCGAGCGTCGCGATGAGGGAGTCGGCCATCTCGCGCATCGGGGCGGGCATCGCGCCAGGCAGCGTGCGGGCCCATGCGGTGAGGTCGGCGAGCGTCATCGCCGAGACTTGCGGCAGGGTGAGGCCCGCGACCGTCGGGGCCGAGGCCGCGGCCGACAGGCGTGTCCCGCCGCAGTCGGGGCAGGTCTGTTCGACGAGGAACTTGGCGACGCGCGCCAGCCGCTTGTCGTCGGTGGCGCGTTTGAGCTCCTCGGTAACGGTGAGGCGGGCGTTGCGGAAGGTGAAGTCGAGTTCGTGGACGCCCTTTTTCGACGTCACGGTGATGTGTTTCTTTTCTTCCGGCCCGTCGAGGACGATCTGTTTCTCCCAGTCGGCAAGGTCGCGCCAGGGGACATCGATGCGGACGCCGAACTCCGCAGCGATTTGGGGCTGGACGTTGAAGCCGAAGCTTTGCCACGGCAGGACCGTGCCCTCGGCGATCGAGAGGTTCTCGTCGCGGATGAGCGTCGAGTCGTCGACGACCCGGATCGTCCCGACGCCGTTGCACCGGGGGCAGGCTCCCGCGGAGTTGAAGGCCAGCGCTTCGGCGCCGGGCGCGGAGAATGTCGCGTGGCAGGTCGGGCAGGTCAGCGGCTCCTCGGCGGCGACGGCGAGGGTCTCTCCGACGCGGTGACCGTTCGGGCAGACGTGGGAGCCCAGGCGCGAGAAGATCAGCCGGACGATGTTGAGCATCTCGGTCGACGTGCCGAACGTCGAGCGGATGTCGGGGACGCCGGGGCGCTGCCGCAGGGCGATCGCGGCCGGCACGTGGCGGACGGCCTCGACGTCGGCGCGCGTCGCCTGGCCGATCCGGCGGCGCGTATAGGTGGACAGGGCCTCGAGGTAGCGCCTCGACCCCTCGGCGTAGAGGACGCCCATGGCGAGCGACGTCTTGCCGGAGCCCGACACGCCGGCGATCGCGACGAGGGAGTTCAGGGGGATGTCGACGTCGACGCCGCGGAGGTTGTGGACGCGCGCGCCGCGCACCTCGATGTTCTCGATCGGGCGCATTCCGTGCATCTCGTTGTTCTCGATCGACCGTGTTTCGTCCCCCACGACCACCGTCTCCCCTGCCATTGACGCTTTCGCGACCGGCGTTTTCGTCGTCCGTGTCCTCGGCGCCTCGTGCCCAGCGCCCCATTAATGCCAGGCTACCCGGAGGGCGCCCTCCCGGCCCGGGCTGCGCCACCAGCGCCCGCCCGAATAATGAACGCGACCTTAAAAAGTCACGTTCACCGGTTTTCGCCCACGAACGTGATGATTCTCTCCAGAAGGATCACGTTCATCGCCGCCCCGTGGGGTCTTCGATGTCGAACAGGGCGGACGACAGTCCGAGGCCCATACTCAGGCTGGTTCTTTCGGTTCCCACGCTCTCGCTTGCCAGTTCCATTCTTTTCCTCGCGACGTTGCGTCAAGAGCCGGATTAAACAGTTTCTGCGCCAATTCCTGGGCGTCATTGAGATGTGCTGCCGCATCCGGAAGATGCGCCCGCTTACTCATCACCGCATATGTGACTGAGTATTGCTGGTTCCAATGCGCGGGGAGATGGAACTCCTGCGGTCGCACGAGTTTCCGCACAGACAGCTCCGTATCGATTCGACTAGCCAATCGATCACCGTCGACGCCCATGGATGAAATAACGACAAGCACGTCCACGAGATCTTTCACCCTCGAGGATGGCCTTCCAGCGTGGGGCTCGATAATTCCACAGAGTTTGTCTGCAAGCACAGCGTCAATCGGATACACACAGTAGTCACACGTATCGACCCCTCGAATGTCTAGCCGGTCGAGGGGTGTCACGACATCGACATCCTCCAGTGTGACTTCGTCGACGACGAGGTCAATCGAGACATCGTGAACCTTCCTCGCGCCGAGCAGACAGGCGAACCGAACGGTGAGGCCACTGCGGTACTCATCTGCCGTCTTGATGGGCCGGGCGTCGATGAATTCGAAGGTGACAAAATCGTCAAGGTCGCGGAGCGCGAGCCTTTTCAAATCCTCAAGCGCACGATCAAGCGACGATGTGGTGGAGAGTAGATCAATGTCCCGAGTTGCGCGGGCATCCACGGTGCGCGCCAGCATGGCATGACCGCCTTTGAGGACGAAAGAGCGATTCCCGTCGGCAAACACCCGGCAGAGCAATCGGTGATGCCAGAATCCTGCAATCGCCCGGCCTGTATCTTGCGACGATTCTTTTGCGGCCTGTTTCACGGCCATTTCGAGGGCCCGTGGGGTCTTATAGGTCACTGGCAACTCCCGTCATCGAGGCCGGCTTCTGCTTGGAGAGTGTCACAAAGGTCGGCACCCTTCCGCTCCCCAACTTCGCTACACAATAGGTCGCGAAGCCGCGAACAGTTCACACCAGCACTCGCATGTGCGGCGTCCTTCAGCGCACCGGCAACCAGCGACGGATCCTCGCGATCAAGGACGAGGTCGACGATCGTCCGCTCGGGCCTCGTCACCGGGAACCCCCGATCAAACGACACGTCATCCCGGTCAATCCGGCGCACCCCAAAACGCACGCCCGGCCTCCGCGAGTTGATGCGCCTACGCGAGAACATGCGATACGGCGAGAGATAAAAGTCCCCCATCCCGTCGAGATATGCCGCGGACGTCCCTCCAACACAGACGCCATCCCACTCCGGAATCCTCTCGTGGGTGAACTTCGCCGGCGCCGTGAGCTTCCACAGGGCAAGGAGCTCGTCGACCTCACTGGTCCCCGACCCGACGAGGCGATACGCTCCGTGAGCGACACGCTCGAGACGCCCCGATTCGTACGCGTCATGGAGGGCGTCGCGGGGCACCCCAAGCCTGGCCGCCTGCGCCGTTGTCAGCACCCTCTCCGATTCAGCCAGCTCAGCGAGCACCGCCACCCAATCCCGCTTCTCCATGTTCCAATTGTAGGCCATCAGCCTACTTTTGCAACAAGAAGAACCGCCAACCGAGCACCTCCCAATGGCAGCACAACGCCCTCCTGGCCCGGGCTGCGCCACCAACGCCCGCCCCAAAAAATGAACGTGACCTGAAAAGGTCACGTTCACCGGTTTTCTCCCACGAACGTGATGATTCTGTCCAGAAGGATCGCGTTCATCGCCGCCGGAAGCTCATCGCGAGGAGTCCCCCGAACATCCACAGGGCGCCGATGCTGATCCACGCCGCGACCAGCGCGTTGACGAGGGCGTGGTTCCCCAGCAGTACGAGCGCGAGCGCGGCGGTCATCCCCACCGGCAGGCAAAACACCCAGCACCAGCGCGGATACGGCGTGAGTCCGCGCGCGAACGCCGAAATCTGCGCGGCACACAGGACAAGCAGGGCGACAACGGTGGCGATGATCCCCGGCGCGAGGAAATACTCGGCAAAACGCAGCGAATGGGACAACGCGTTGCCCGGCGTGTACTTCGCCATCTGGCGGCAGTAGTAGACCCACGCGAGATACATGACGTGGAAACCACACGCGGCGAAGATGAGGTACCCGAAGACCCCAGCCCGAAAGACCCGCGCGTGGCGGGGCGCCCTCGGCACAAGCAGTCGATAGATGCCGAACAGGGCGATGCCCTCAAGGGGGATGCCGACGAAACCGAGGAACGAGGACCAGAAAACCCGGGCGTCGGACATCGCGAGGGCGGACGACAGCATCCGTTCGAGGCCGGTCAGCGACTCGTCGTCGACGCCCCACCCCAACAGCATGTCGGCAACCAAGCCGAGCGACGCGCCCACCAGGCCGACCGCGAAAAACCGGCGGGTGGCATGCCACTCGAAGGGCGCAGATATGGCAACAACGCGATCCGGGCGAGAATAGGGAATCGACACGTTCACGACAAAACACCTCGTGAAGACCTGTTTGAGCGAGGAGGTTCGGCGGCAAGCCCCACCCCTGCACGGCAATTGTGGCAACAATCATACAATGTGTTCCCAATACGGTTATTCTGCCTCACGTCAGCACGCTTTTCGTGACGAAAACAATGCGCCGAAGGAGTCGCAATGTCTCAATCACCCGACCCCGTGCCGCCTACCCCCACCGGCGACACCCCCTCAGTGCCGGAGGGAAAACCGGCGCCCATTGCCGCGGAACACGGCAGCCCGAACATTATCGGCCCGCAGCTGCCGATCCCCACCCTGGGCGTCCAGCCGACGAAACAGCGCCCCATCTGGTTCGTCGCCTTCGCGTTCCTCGCCCAGTTTGGCCTTTTCACGGCCCTGTTGGCGCCCGTCATGGTGTCGATGCAGCTCAAGGTCAACACGCTCACGTCGGACCCCATCGCCCAGGCGAAGATGATGGGCACGATCCTGCCGTGGGGCGCCCTCGCCGCCGTCGTATTCAACGTCCTCGGCGGACGCCTGTCCGACCGCACGACGCTGATCTGGGGCCGTCGTCGCCCGTGGATCATCATCGGTAGCGCGGGCCTGCTCCTGTCGCTCCTCATCGTCGCGGCCGGACACTCGACGGTCATTCTCGCGATCGGCTGGTTCCTCGCGCAGTCGTGCGCCAACCTGGGCTTCGCGGCGTTCACCGCGTCACTGTCCGACCAGCTGGCCGAGAAGCAATACGGCAAGACCTCGGGCCTCATCGGCATCGCCCAAAACGTCGGCATCATGATGGCGACGTGGATGGGCTCGTGGTTCGACTACTCGATGCTCCTGTTGTTCCTCGTCCCCGCCCTCGTCGGGTTCGTCTGCATGACCCTGTACGCCCTCACCCTTCCGGAGCCGGTCCTCAAGGAAAATGCGACGCCGTTTAACTGGAAGGAATTCTTCGGCGCGTTCTGGACGAACCCGGTCCGCTACCCCGACTTCGCGTTGGCGTGGATCGGCCGGTTCATGATCATCCTGTCGTCCTACCTGTTCATCACGTTCCGCCTGCAGTACATGACCCACCACCTGGGCCTGGCCGAGCACAAGGCCACCGCGGCCGTCGCCACCGGCGTGACGATCTACACGATCGTCTCGATGGTCGCCGGCCTGGCCGCCGGATGGCTGTCGGACGCGACCGGCCGACGCAAGGTCCTCGTCGCCTTCTCGATCGTCATCTTCTCGCTGGGCACCTACCTGCTGCTTCACGCGAATTCGATCGGCTTCTTCTACATGTGCGAGGCGATCATGGGCCTGGCCTACGGCTCCTACATCGCCGTCGACCTCGCGCTGATCTTCGACGTCCTCCCCGACCGCGTCAACAACGGCAAGGACCTGGGCGTCATGAACATGGCGAACGCGCTGCCGCAGTCGCTCGCGCCGGCGCTCGGCGGCTGGCTGCTCGCGACGCTGGGCGGCGGCACGAACTTCACCCCGCTGCTCGTGTCGGCCGCGGTCGTCGGCATCATCGGCGCGGTCGCCACCATGTTCATCAAGTCCGTCAAATAGCGACGCCACGTTTTTAAGGAGATTCTATGTCTGTTTCATATGACGAGATCAACAGCTTAGTTGCGCAGATGACGCTGGAAGAAAAGGCGTCACTGTGTTCCGGCCACGACAATTGGCACATTGAAAGCGTCGAGCGCCTGGGCGTCGACGGCTACATGGTTACCGACGGCCCCCACGGCCTGCGCAAGCAGAACAGCGACGCCGTCGATTCGCTCTACGATTCGGTACCCGCCACGTGTTTCCCCACGGCCGCCGGGCTGGCGTCGACGTGGGATCGTGACCTTCTCGTCGAGGTCGGGCGCGCCCTCGGGAAAGAAACCCGCGCCGAGTCGGTCGCCGTCCTCCTGGGCCCCGGGATCAACATGAAGCGCTCGCCGCTGTGCGGACGCAACTTCGAGTACTTCTCGGAGGACCCCGTCCTCGCCGGCGAACTGGCCGCGCGCCTCATCGAGGGCATCCAAGGCGAGGGCGTCGGCACGTCACTTAAGCACTTCGCGGCGAACAACCAGGAGACAGACCGCCTGCGGGTCGACGCCGACATCGACGAACGGACGCTGCGCGAGATCTACCTGCCCGCCTTCGAGCGGGTCGTGCGCCTGGCGAACCCGTGGACGATCATGTGCTCGTACAACTCGATTAACGGCGAGTTCTCGAGCCAAAACCACTGGCTCCTCACCGAGGTGCTGCGCGACGAGTGGGGCTACGACGGCCTCGTCGTGTCCGACTGGGGTGCCGTCGTCGACCGCGTTAAGGGTCTGGCCGCCGGCCTCGACCTCCAGATGCCCGGCCCCGCGCCGCGGCAGGACGCCCAAATCGTCGAGGCCGTCCGCTCCGGCGCCCTCGACGAGGCGATCCTCGATCGCACGGCCGAGCGCGTCCTCCTGCTGCTCGCCCGCGCCCGTGAAGCGATGGCCGACCCGGGCAGCTACGACAAGGCCACCCACCACGCGTTGGCGCGCAAGGCGGCAGCCGAGGCCGCCGTCCTGTTGAAGAACGAGGACGACGCCCTACCGCTGGCCCCCGATACCGAGATCGTCGTCATCGGCGAGTTCGCGCGCACGCCACGCTACCAGGGCGCAGGCTCGTCGAAGGTCAACCCCACCCAGGTCGACACCGCCCTCGACGCGCTGCGTGAGGTCTACCCCGCAGCCGCCTTCGCGCCCGGCTACACGCTGTCCGACGAAGCCGACCCGGCGTTGGTTTCCGAGGCCCAGGACGCGGCGCGCGGCAAATGCGCGGTGCTGTTCCTCGGGCTGCCGCCGATCGACGAGTCCGAAGGCTACGACCGCGAACACATGGACATTCCCGCCCAGCAGGTCGACCTCCTCCACGCCGTCGCCGAGGTGGCGACGCAGACGGTCGTCGTCCTGTCGAACGGGTCGTCCGTGTCGGTGTCGCCCTGGCGGGACGACGCGACGGCAATCGTCGAGGCGTGGCTGGGTGGCCAAGCGTCCGGGTCGGGCGTCGTCGACGTCCTCACGGGCGCGGTCGAGCCGTCCGGCCGTCTGGCCGAGTCGATCCCCATGCGCCTCGCCGACGTCCCCGCGCAGCTCAACTTCCCCGGCGAGCTGTCGCGCGTACGCTACGGCGAGGGCCGCTACATCGGCTACCGTGCGTTCGACGCGATGGACGTCGAGGTCGCCTACCCGTTCGGCCACGGCCTCTCGTACACGTCGTTCGCCTGGGACAACCTGCGGGTGTCCGCGACGCCGATTACCGCCGAGACCGGCCAGTTCGACGACGTCGTCACCGTCACCTTCGAGGTGACGAACACGGGCAAGCGCTCGGGCGTCGCCGTGCCGCAGCTTTACGTCGGGATGCCCGAGTCGAAGGTCGACCGGTGCGTCCGCCAGCTGGCCGCGTTCGACCGCGTGACGATTGAGCCGGGCGAGACGGCGACCGTAACCTTGACGGCCTCGCGCCGCGACCTCTCGTACTGGGACGTCACCCGGCACGACTGGGTGGTCGAGCCGGGCCGCGTCGTCGTCGAGGTCGGCGCCTCCAGCCGTGACCTGCCGCTGCGCGCCGAGGTCGACGTCGAGGCGCCGAAGGTCATTCCGGTCCTCACCCGCTCGTCGACCGTCGACGAGTGGCTGGAGTACGACGAGGAATTCTCGAAGGTCTTCCGCGCCGCCGCGGAGCGCGCGAAGTTCCCACTGGAAGGCGGCGAGGACGACATGCTCTCGGTGTTCCTCAAGTCGATGCCGGTCTACAAGGCCCTCCAGATCGCGCCCGTCATGACGCAAGACGAGCTTGAGGAGTTGATTAGCCGCTGACGATCCGCAGGCTTGGGTGTCGCCGAACAAGGGCGACGCTCAAGCCCGCGACGCGCACAACAAAGCCGGCTGGTGGTTCGCTCCACCAGCCGGCTTTCGTCTGCTTGCGTCGGCGCCCTCGTCGTCGAAAAGCGTGCCCGGATAGTGAACGTGACCTCAAAAGGTCACGTTCACCAGTTTGGGGCCGTGAGCGTGATCAAACTGTCCGAAAGGATCACGGTCACGGGGTGAGCGCCGGGGCGCTCACTCCCACTCGATGGTCCCCGGCGGCTTCGACGTGCAGTCGAGGACCACCCGGTTGACCTCCGGGACCTCGTTGGTGATCCGGTTCGAAATCTTTGCCAGGAGGTCATAGGGCAGGCGGAACCAGTCGGCCGTCATCGCGTCCTCGCTGGCCACCGGCCGCAGGACAATCGGGTGGCCGTAGGTGCGGCCGTCGCCCTGGACGCCGACCGACCTCACGCCGGTCAGCAACACGACCGGGCACTGCCAGATCTCGCGGTCGAGCCCGGCGGCCGTCAGCTCGTCGCGGACAATCTTGTCGGCGGCGCGGAGGACCCGCAGGTTCTCGCGGTCAACCGCGCCGATCACGCGGACCCCCAGGCCGGGGCCGGGAAACGGCTGGCGCCAAATGAGCTGCTCGGAAATGCCCAGCTCAAGACCGACCTGGCGCACCTCGTCCTTAAATAGCTCGCGCAGCGGCTCGATGAGCTCGAACGTCATGTCGTCGGGCAGGCCGCCGACGTTGTGGTGGCTCTTGATGTTCGCCGCGCCCTCGCCGCCGCCGGACTCGACGACGTCGGGGTACAGGGTGCCCTGGACGAGGAACTTGATCTCCTCACCCGCCTGGCCCGCCTCGGCCATCAGCTGGCGCTGGGCGGCCTCGAACGAACGGATGAACTCGCGGCCGATGATCTTGCGTTTCTTTTCCGGGTCGGCCTCGCCCGCGAGCGCGTCGAGGAACCGGTCGGACTCGTCGATGGTGACGACCTTGATGCCCATCGACTTCGCGTAGTCCTCTTCGACCTGTTCACGTTCGCCCTCGCGCAGGAGGCCGTGGTCGACGAAGAAGCAGGTCAGCTGGTCTCCCACGGCCTTGTGGACGAGGGCGGCGGCCACTGACGAGTCGACGCCGCCAGACAGCGCGCAGATGACGCGGGCGTCGCCGACGCGTTCGCGGATCGACGTGACCTGGGCGTCGATGATCGAGCCGGGCGTCCAGTCGGCCTCGAGGCCGGCGCCGCGGTAGAGGAAGTTCTCGAGGACTTTCTGGCCGTATTCGCTGTGGCGGACCTCCGGGTGCCACTGGATACCGAACAGGCGCCGCTGCGTGTCCTCGAACGCGGCGATCGGGGTCTGCGGGGTCGAGGCGCAGACGTTAAAGCCGGCCGGTGCGCCCGAGACGGCGTCGCCGTGGGACATCCACACCGACAGCTCGCGCGGAATGCCCTCCAACAGGACGGATTTGGCGCCGATTACAGTCGGCGTGTGGCCGTATTCGCGCTCGCCCGTACGGCCGACGGTGCCGCCGAGGCTCTGCGCCATCAGCTGGAAGCCGTAGCAGATCCCCAGGATGGGAACCCCGGCCGAAAAAACGGCGGGATCAAGGCTGGGTGCGCCCTCGGCGTAGACGGACGACGGGCCGCCCGAAATGATGATCGCCACCGGGTCTTTCGCCAGCATCTGCTCGGCCGGCATGGTGTGGGGGACGATCTCGGAATAAATCTTCGCCTCGCGCACGCGCCGGGCAATGAGCTGCGCATACTGCGCCCCCATGTCGACGACGAGGACCGGGCGAGGAAGGGATGTCTGCTGGCTCACGGCCCCATCCTAGCGGACGCGGCGGCGGCCAGAGGACGCCTCAAACCACGCGAGATCGGCCCAGGAGAAGCAAATGAGACAAGCGGCACGCCGCCGATGCGGCCGGCGCACTTCGGCGGGACTTTGGTATGACCTACCATGAGAACACCGGATCTGTTGATGCCGAGGCGGCATCACGCGACTCAAAGGGGATGAATCTCGTCATGATCTCTCGTCTGTATGTGTGTCCGCTGCAGCAGGGCACTCCCGGCACGTCGATTGCTCAGGCAGCCAGCGAGGCGATGGGCGGATGCCGCGTCGTCCGCCTGTTCGACTCGGCCGAGCCGTGGCTCGCCCAGCCGGAGGCCAGCCAGGTCGAGGCCGCCAAGACCGTGGGTGATGGCGACGTCGTCATCGACGCGACCCTTCCTCAGCTGCCGTACGGCTCCGACCCCGTCCGCTTCCACACCCTCGCCGGGCCCCACATGCGTGCCCTCGCCCTCGGCGTCCTCGACGCCTCCAACCTGACGAAGAAGCAGCTCACCGAGGCCGCCACCGTTATTTCCCGGCGTTTCGCGACCGTCCACCTGCCGCTGCTCGGCATCCTCGCGATCGACGCCACCGAGCTGCCCGAGGCGCCGGCCGTCCCCATGGCGGCGATCCCGGCCGACCGCGCCGCCGACGTCCACGCCCTCGCCGGCGACCTCAGCCAGCTGCTCGAGAGCGACCTCCAGGCGCCCGTATCGCCCGTCGCTTACCAGCAGATGCTCGTCACCCGCGCCTGCTCGGACAAGAAGACAATCGTCCTCCCGGAGTCCGAGGACGAGCGGATCCTCGCCGCGGCCGCCAAGCTGCGCGACCTCGACGCCGTCAACCTCATCCTCCTCGGCAACCCCGACAAGGTGGCCGCCGACGCCCAGGCCGCGGGCCTCGACCTTGCGGGCATCGAGGTCGTCGACCCGGCCGATCCCGAGCGCCGCGAGCGCTACGCCAAGGAGCTGGCGGTTATCCGCGAAAAGAAGGGCATGACGTACGAGAAGGCCCTCACCCAGCTCGAGGACATCAGCTACTTCGCGACGATGATGGTCCAGCTCGGCGAGGCCGACGGCATGGTCTCCGGCGCGATCCACACGACGGCCGAGACGATCCGCCCGGCCCTCCAGATCATCAAGACGGCGCCCGGCACGTCCACCGTGTCCGGCGCCTTCCTCATGCTGTTCGCCGACCGGGCCTACCTGTTCGCCGACTGTGCGGTGACGATCGACCCGAACGCCGAGCAGCTGGCCGACATCGCCGCGTCGTCGGCGCGCACGGCGAAGGCTTTCGGGATCGACCCGAAGGTCGCCCTCATTTCGTATTCGACGCTGGGTTCGGGTTCCGGCCCGAGCGTCGAGAAGGTCGAGCAGGCGACGGCGATCGCCCGCGAAGCCAACCCGGACGTCGCGATCGACGGTCCCCTGCAGTTCGACGCCGCCGTCGACCGAGCCGTGGCCGCCAAGAAGGCGCCGGGCTCGAAGGTTGCCGGCGAGGCGACGGTCTTCATCTTCAACCACCTCGACGTCGGCAACTGCACGTACAAGGCGGCCCAGCGGATGGCGGGCGCCCTTGCGGTCGGCCCGATCCTTCAGGGGCTGAAGAAGCCGGTCAACGACCTGTCGCGCGGCGCCCTCGTCGACGACATCGTCAACACCGTTATCATTACTGCCGTTCAGGCCCAGGGCTAATTCCGCGCAGCATAAGAGAGGAATCGTTATGGCTACTTCTACCGTTCTCGTCGTCAACTCCGGTTCGTCCTCGATCAAGTACCAGCTGGTCGAGCCCGAGTCGGGCGCCTGCATCGCCAAGGGCCTGATCGAAGCGATCGGCGAGCCCCACGGCCACGCCAAGCACACGTACGGCGACGTGTCGGCCGAGCTGGACGAGGTCATCGCCGACCACACGCGCGGCATGGCGATCATGGAACACTTCTTCGACGAGGTCGGCCCCAAGCTGCTCGAGTCGAACATCGTCGCCGTCGGCCACCGGATCGTTCAGGGCGGCAAGTACTTCTCGGGTCCGGCCCTCATTAACGACGAGGTCTACGACCGGATCGTCCAGCTGTGCCCGCTGGGGCCCCTCCACAACCCGGCCCACCTCAAGGGCATCGACGCGGCCCGCAAGATCTTTCCCGACCTGCCGCACGTCGCCGTCTTCGACACGGCGTTCTTCCAGGGCCTGCCCGAAGAGGCCGCCCGTTACGCCCTCAAGCGTGAGGTCGCCGACAAGTACGAGATCCGCCGCTACGGCGCGCACGGCACGTCGCACCAGTTCGTGTCGGGCGAGGTGTCGCGCTTGCTGGGCCGCGACGACCTCAAGCAGATCGTCCTCCACCTGGGCAAC
The DNA here is from genome assembly GCA_900545825.1 of uncultured Actinomyces sp. Classification (GTDB taxonomy): domain Bacteria; phylum Actinomycetota; class Actinomycetes; order Actinomycetales; family Actinomycetaceae; genus Nanchangia. The sequence continues at coordinate 67,940 of URAS01000008.1, read as the reverse complement.
GGCGCGTCGGCCTCGGCGGTCGTCAACGGCCAGGCGGTCGAGACGTCGATGGGCCTCACCCCGCTGGAGGGCCTGGTCATGGGCGGGCGCACGGGCGACATCGACCCGGCCGCGGTGTTCCACCTCATGCGTCAGGCCAACATGACGGCGGACGAGCTGGACACGCTGTTCAACAAGGAGTCGGGTCTCAAGGGTCTGACCGGCGACAACGACATGCGCAAGGTCCACGAGCGCATGGACGCCGGCGACACCAACGCCATCGAGGCCTTCGACATCTACATCCACCGGCTGCTCAAGTACGTCGGCGCCTACACCGCGGTGATGGGCGGACTCGACGTCATCACGTTCACCGCGGGCGTCGGCGAAAACGACTACCTCACCCGGCAGGCCCTGTGTGAGCGCCTGGCCTACATGGGGGTCGTGATCGACGAGGAGGCGAACAAGGTCCGCTCCGGCGAACCGCGGACGATTTCGACGCCCGAGTCGACCGTGCGGATCATGGTCGTCCCGACGAACGAGGAAGAGGCGATCGCCCGCCAGGCGATGACCCTCGTCTAAGTCGCGCCTACACGTCAAGGCCCGCCCGTTTTGTACCGGGCGGGCCTTGCCGTATCCGTGCGGTCGTTACTCGGCCGAGTCGGCCCACACCTTCTTGGCCAGGGGGAACGTCGCCCACGCCTTCGGCCAGCCTGCATAGAAGGCCGCGTGGGTGATGATTTCGGCGATCTCGTCGGCCGTGATGCCGTTCGCCTTGGCTGTCGCCAGGTGGTGTTCGAGGGCAGGACCGGTGAGGCCCTGCGCCATGAGGCAGGTGACGGTGACGAGCGAGCGGTCGCGCGGCGAGAGAGCGTCCTCGCGCGCCCACACCTGCCCAAACAGAACGTCGTCGTTGAGGGCGGCGAACGTCGGGGCAAAGTCCCCCAGCTGGTCGCGTCCGGCCGTTACCTTCTTGTGCGTCGCCATCGGTGGCTCCTTGTCGTCGATCGATTCCGGCATCATCCGGCTGCGATCGACGCTACGACTTCACGCGCGCTTGAAGTCAACCGTTCCGTGCCGGAGCGGCGGCCGTGCCCCGCGTCAGGCGTCCCTGTCCTGGCCTGCGTCAACGCAGCCGCCTAAGCTGGAGAAGACGACGACTGTAACCGACGCCACAGATGGCGGGGAGGAGAGACTCATGCGACTGCTCAACCACGAGGACATCTGGGACGTCTATTCGATGGATCAGGCGCTCGATGACGTCGCCGACGCATTCGTCGCCGTCGCACACGGCGCCACCGACACTCCCCTGCGCACGCGGATCACGCCCGACGACGAGCGAGCGTTCCTCATCATGCCGGCGTACGCGTCAGAGGTCGACGCCCTCGCCGTCAAAACGATCGCGATCGTCCCCGGCAACGCCGAGCGGGGCCTGCCGACGGCGCCGGCCTCCGTCCTCCTCGTCGACGGGGAAACGGGGCAAACGCGCGCCCTCTTAGACGGCGACACGGTGACGCGGATCCGCACGGGCGCGTCCTCCGGCGTCGCCTTCCGGCACCTGGCGCGCTCCAGCAGCGAGGTCGGCCTGCTGGTCGGCACGGGCAGCCAGGCCCTCACCCAGGCGCTCGCGATGATCGCGGCCGTCCCCACGCTGGCCGAGCTGCGCGTCGCCAACCCGATCCCCGGCGAGGCCGACGCGTTTCTCACCCGGCTCCGCGAGCACCGGGCGTTCGCCGATTCGGGCTTCGACGGGGTGCTCGTGGCGACCGAGGACGCCGAGGCAGGCGCCGAGGGTGCGGACATCATCACGCTCGTCACGTCGTCGACCGATCCCGTGCTCGGCGCGGCCCACCTGGCGCCCGGCGCGACCGTCTCGTGCGTCGGCTCCTACCAGCCGCACATGGAGGAGTGCGGGCCGGACATCATGGCCGCCGCCGCGGCGATCTTCTGCGACGATGTTGACGCCTGCCTGGCGGAGTCGGGCGACCTCATCAAGCCCCTGGACGACGGGACGATCACGCGCGACAAGATCCGCGGGGCGATCGGCGACGTTATCTCCGGCGCGCTGCCCGGGCGGCAGTCGGACGACGACGTCCTCGTCTACGAGACCGTGGGAGTCGGCGCCCAGGACCTGTGGGCCGCCGCCCGCATCGTCGACGCCGCCGAGCGGGTCGGCGTCGGCACCGAGTGGAACTAGCCGGTCGCCCGTTTGGCCCTGTGACACAATAAACCCCATGGATTTCACTTCAGCGTCGGCACACGGTTTCGTGCGAGTGGCCGCGTGCAGCATCCCCATCAAGCTGGCCCAGCCCCTCGAGAACGCCCACGCCATCATCGACCGGGCCGGCCAGCTGGCCAGCGAGGGCGTCGCCCTCGCCTGCTTCCCCGAGCTGTGCCTCACGGGATACACGCTCGAGGAACTCTTTACCCAGCGTCACATCCTCGATCAGACGAGCGAGGCGATCGCCCTCATCGCCTCCGAGACCGCCGACGCGGGGATCACGGTCATCGTCGGGGCGCCGCTGCTCGTCGACGACAAGCTCTACAACTGCGCCGTCACTATCGGCGCCGGCCACGTCATCCACGCGCGGCCGAAGTGCGCGCTGCCCGGCTACCGCGAGTTCTACGAGCCCCGCTTCTTCACCGCCGGCACCCCCGACACCTACCGCACCGTGATCCTCAACGACGAGTGGGTGACGTTCTCGTGCTCGCCGTTCACAATCCCCGGCCTCCCGGGGCTCGTCATTGCGACCGAGATCTGCGAGGACGCCTGGGCCAGCGACGACACCGGCCGCCGCTCGGCGGCCGAGGGCGCCCAGATCATCGTCAACCTCTCGTCGTCGCCGGCGACGATCGGCCGCGCCCGCGACCGCCACATGGTCGCCCGCTCGGCCTCGGCCCGCTACCACTGCGCCTACGTCTACGCCGCGGCCGGCGTCGGGGAATCGTCCTCCGACCTGGCCTGGGACGGCCAGACGATGATCTACCAGCAGGGCGACCTCCTCACCGAGGGCCGCCGCTTTGACCTCGCGGGCTCCCACGCAATCGCCGACATCGACCTCGAGTCGATCCGCTGGGCACGCCAGATCACCCAGTCGTTCGTTTCCGAGGGCGCCGCGGTGCGCCTTGACCCGCTGCCCGAGGCCGTGCCGGCCCCGACGATTCCCGCCGGCCAGATCGCCAACCCGCGCGTCAGGCGGTTCCCGTTCGTTCCCAACGACACGGAACGACTGGAGGATGACTGCTACGAGGCCTATTCGATCCAGGTGTCCGCCCTCGTCCAGCGGCTCCACGCGATCGGCGACCCCAAGGTCGTCATCGGCGTCTCGGGCGGCCTCGACTCCACCCACGCGTTGATTGTGGCGGCCCGCGCGATGGACCTATTGGGGCGCGACCGCAGCGACATCCTCGCCTACACGCTCCCGGGCTTTGCCACGTCCGCGGGGACGAAGTCGAACGCCTACCGGCTGTGCGAGGCCCTGGGGATCCCCTGCAAGGAAATCGACATCACCCCGGCAGCCCGGCAGATGCTCGACGACCTCGACCACCCCTACTCCGAGGGCCAGGCCGTCTACGACGTGACGTTCGAGAACGTCCAGGCCGGGCTGCGCACCGACTACCTGTTCCGCATCGCCAACCATCGGGGCGGCATCGTCCTCGGTACCGGTGACCTGTCCGAGCTGGCGCTCGGCTGGTGCACGTACGGCGTCGGCGACCACATGTCGCACTACGCGATCAACTGTGGCGTGCCCAAGACCCTCATCCAGCACCTCATCCGGTGGGTGGCGGCGCGCGGGGAGTTCGGGCCGGAGGCGTCCGCGGTGCTCACCGACATTCTCAACCAGGAGATCTCGCCGGAACTCATCCCGTCCGACGGCAAGGCGCTGCAGTCGACCGAGGACACGATCGGCCCCTACGAGCTCCACGACTTCTTCCTCTACTACCTGCTGCGCGGCTACCGGCCCTCTGACATCTGCTTCCTGGCGTGGGCGACGTGGAAGGACGCCGACGCCGGCGAGTGGCCCGACGGCATCGAGGAGCGCCACGCCTATCAGATGGCCGACATCGCCAAGTGGCTGCGCGTGTTCATCAAGCGGTTCTATGCCTCCCAGTTCAAGCGGACGTGCGTCCCCAACGGCCCCAAGGTGTCGCCGGCCGGCGCCCTGAGCCCCCGCGGCGACTGGCGGATGCCCGCCGACTGTTCGCCCGCCGCCGCCCTCGCCGAGCTGGACGCCGCGCTGGCTGACATCGACATTCCCTAGGGCCTTCGGCCCCACCCGACTGGAAGGACGACTCCATGATTGCTCCACTCACGCGCACGGCGACCCCTGAACAGGTCAGGGCGATCTGGCAGAACCGCTACACGGCCAAGGACTACGACGCCTCCCGCGACGTCAGCAAAGAGGATCTGGATGCCATCCTTGAGTCGGCGCACCTATCAGCCTCGTCGATGGGGATGGAGCCGTGGCACTTCCTCGTCCTGCGGCGCGACACGCCGCTGTTCGACGCGGTCGTCGCCCACTGCTGGGGCTACCACGCATCCCCGTCGCACCTTGTCCTCCTCCTGGGGCGCGACGGCCAGGCGTTCACGACCCGCTCGGACTACGTCGCCCACATCCACGTCGACGTCCAGGAGCGTGACCCGGAAAAGCTCGACGCCCGCTACGACACGCTCGAGCACTTCCTCCGCGCCGACCTGGGGCTGACCAGCGACGACGCCGTCAACGGTTGGGTTGATCGGCAGGTCTACATCGCCCTCGGGTCGATGCTCATTTCGTCGGCGATGCTGGGGGTCGACTCGACGGCCGTCGAGGGCCTCACGGTGTCGGCCGTCGAGGACGTGCTGGTGCGCTCCGGCGTCCTCGATCGCGACGAATTCCACCTGGTCTGCGCCCTCGAGTTGGGCTACACGTCGCGCGAAGGCCACCGCGACAAGACACGTCGGCCCCTCGACGAGGTCGTCACCAGGCTGTAAGTTAGGCCGCGGCGGGCTAGGTCAGCGAAGGCATGACGCGGCCGCCGTAGAACGACAGGTAGGCGATCGCCGCCGCCATGGCGACGAGGACGGTCGAGTCGAACCACCACGACCTTGCCCCGAACCATACCGGCTGGTTGCGGTACACCGCACGCACGACGCCGACGCACCCCAGGAGCAGGGCGAACACCCGCGCGGCAAACACCGGGTGGTCGAGCAGGGCCAAAACGATGGTCACCGCCATGATGCCGAGGAACGCAACGATCCCGAGGGTACGTTGCAGCTTTTTCGCTGCCGACTCCACCCGGCCCGGCTGGTTCTCTCGGTTGTCTTCCACGGCCCTATCCTATAGCGACGACAACAGCGGCCCCGCGAGCCTGTACCCGCGGGGCCGCTGTTACTCACGCGCTAGTGGCAGAAGTGCCGCACGCCGGTGAAGTACATCGTGATACCGGCGGCGTTCGCGGCCTCGATGACCTCGTTGTCGCGGATCGACCCGCCCGGCTGGACGACAGCCTTGACGCCGGCGTCGATCAACACCTGGAGGCCGTCGGCGAACGGGAAAAACGCGTCGGACGCGGCGACGGAACCCCGCGCGCGCTCTTCCGGCTTCTCGGCGACGACGTCGGCCGCGTTGGCCCCGCCGACCGCGGCGTCGACCTTGTCCTTGGCCGCGTCGCCGGTCGACCGCGCACCCAGCGTGTTCGCCCGCTCGACGGCGAGCTTCGCCGAGTCAACCCGGTTGACCTGGCCCATGCCGACGCCGACGGTCGCCAGGCCCTTCGCCAGGAGGACGGCGTTCGACCGCACCGCGCGGACCGTCCTCCACGCGAACTCGAGGTCGGCCAGCGTCTCCGCATCGGCCGGCTGGCCGGCCGCCAGGGTCCATCCGTCGACGGAGTCGCCGGGCTGGTCGACGTCGTCGCGGTCCTGCTCGAGGTAGCCGCCCGAAATCTGCTTGCGTTCCTTGGCGCCGCGATCCGGCGGGGTCACCTGGAGGACGCGGAGGTTCTTCTTGTGCTCGAGCTCCTCGAGGGCGCCCTCCTCGTAGCCGGGGGCGATGACGACCTCGGTGAAGATTGGGCGGATCTGCTTGGCCATCTCGACCGACACGGGGCGGTTGCAGGCGATGACGCCGCCGTAAGCCGAGACGGGGTCGCAGGCGTGCGCGGCCCGGTGCGCGGCGGCGACGTCGTCGGCGATCGCGATCCCGCAGGGGTTCGCGTGCTTGATGACGGCGACGCACGGCTGGGCGTGGTCGTAGGCGGCCCGCAGCGCCGCGTCGGCGTCCGTGTAGTTGTTGTAGCTCATCGCCTTGCCGTGCAACTGCTTGGCGTTCGCGATGCCCTGACCCGACCCATCGGCGACCAGCTGGGCCGCCTGGTGGGGGTTCTCGCCGTACCGCAGGGCCTGGCCGGCGCCGGCGGGCGTCTCTTCGCCCAGCTGGGCAGCGAACCACTGGGAAATCTGGGCGTCGTAGGCGGCCGTGTGGGCGAACGCGTCGGCCGCCAGCTGGCGACGCTGGGCCAGCGTGAAGCCGCCCTCCTTGACCGCGGCGATCGCCTCGTCGTAGCGATCGGGCGACACGATGATGGCGACCGACGGGTGGTTCTTCGCGGCGGCGCGCACCATCGACGGCCCGCCGATGTCGATCTGCTCGACACAGGCGTCGAAGTCGGCGCCCGACGCGACGGTGTCGGCGAAGGGGTAGAGGTTGCAGACGACGAGGTCGAACGGGGCGACCGACAGCTCGTCGAGCTGGGCGCAGTGGTCGGCCTTGCGGCGATCCGCCAGGATCCCGGCGTGGATGCGCGGGTGGAGCGTCTTGACACGGCCCTCGAGGCATTCGGGGAACTGGGTGACCTGGGCGACCTCGGTGACGGCGACGCCGGCGGCGGCGATCGTCTTGGCGGTCGAGCCGGTGGACACGATTTCGACTCCCGCGTCGGCGAGGGCGCGGGCGAAATCTTCCAGACCCGTCTTGTCGTAGACGGACACGAGGGCGCGGGCCACGGGAACGCGGGCCTCGCCGGAGCTAGGGATCGTCTTGGTGGGCATAGGAGCCTCCTGGGGCGTCGATCGACCCGAACCCAGGCGCGCGGTTCGTTGGCTTGCTTCGCTCCCCGGTGGTGCCCCACCTTCAACGCCAGTTACGTAGTCCCCACTCTACGCGGCGGGGCACGAAATCACGAGTGCGTGCCGGCGTGATCCTCGTCCTCAGGCAGTGACGAGATCGGCGTCGTCTCGGTGGAGTCGGCGTTGCGCTGCGGATGACCGGCCTGCGGCTTCGGGTGGACCCTGGCGCCGTCGCGGCCATAGACCCGCGCGATCCGCGCGACACGTGCCGAGCGCGGCGAGGTCGTCAGCGCCTCCGTCGGCGCAGTGTCCGAGGGCGCCTCCGCCGGCTGGGACGACTGTTTCTGCGAAGCCGCCCGGGCGGGCTTGTCGGGTTTCTTCGGGTCGGGCTGCCCCTGCGTGTCGGATGCGTCGACACCCTGGGCCGAGTCGGCCGCGGCCTGGGCCTTTGCCTGAGCCGGTCGCTGGGCGAGGCCGCGGAAGCCGCCGGCAATCCCCGCGCGCACGCCGGGGTGGACGAGGATCGACACGATGAGCGCCGGCAGGAAGCAGCACGCGCCCGCGGCGCCCGCACACGGCAGCCAGTCGACACCGAGGTGGGCCAGCCGGTCGACGCCCAGCCCGCCGGACGCCAGACGGAACACGATGGCGACCCCGAGGGCGGCGACAACGTGCGCGACGAGCATCTGGAGGCAGTGGGTCGAGACCTTGTCGCGCGCATACACCGTCCCGATGCCCAGCCCGACGATCACCGCGACGACGACCGTCGCGCCGATCGCCCACCAGCCGACGGTCACCTGGGGGGCGCCCGCCAGGACGGGAATCGCGGGGATCGGGCCCGAGGTCGCCTCGAACGCCGAGAAGTGCGTGCCGGTGCCCAGCGTGTAGCCCGGACCCAGCACCCACGCGAAAGACCAGGCCGCGAGGGTGGGCAGGTAGGCCAGCTGGCCAAGCCATAGCATGAGCGTGCCCCAGCCGTCGAGGGGCAGCAGCTCGCGGACGCCCTCGACGCGATCGATCGACACGAGGAGCGACACGGCGGTCAACGCGATCCCCATGAGGGCGAGGCCGACGAGGATCCGGCGGGCGATCGTCAGGCCCATCCCCACCCAGCCGGGGACGGTGAGCGTCCGCGCTCCCAGGCCGATCCGCGCCTCGCCGGCGTCGATTCCGATCGCCAGCGACGCCCGGTCGGCCTCGCGGGCCGACGTCACCCCGAAGACCTTGAGCTTGTTCGCCTTGCCGTCGCGAGGTCGGCGATCCTGAGAATGGCGGCGAGCCAGCGCCGAGAGCACCCCGGCGATCCCGACGATGAAACTGACGAGCGTCAGACGCCCGACGGCGATCCCGGGGAAGGCCGCCCCGATCGCGAGGGCGGTGAGGACGTAGGTCGGCACGGCGAACCACAACGCCCAGCCGCGGCAACGCCGCCCGATGATCCGGGAATACACCCACCAATAGGCGAGGGTCAGACCCCACGGCACCAGCGTAATCGTCACGGTCTTGGCGCCGGAGACGACGGCCAGGGGGACGCAGTAGCCGCCGGCCCACACGCGGCTGATCGCGGCGACCTCGTCGGCCAGCGAGGCCTCGACCAGCCAAGGATTCCCGGACTGGGTGTGCGCGGTGATCCCCCCGAGAACGAGGAGGATCAGCCACGGGACGAGGGCGCCGACGCACCCGGTGACGAGCGCGCGGCTCCAGCCGGCGGGCATGCGCACGACGACTTCGCGGCGGGGATCTTGAGACGTGGTTGGCATCGTCTCCATCATCGCCTACGCGGGGCGCAGGCGCGGCAGGCCGCCGGGTGTGTCTTCAGACCAGGCGGCGCTGCGACGCCCACCGCGTGAGCTCGTGGCGGTTCGACAGCTGAAGCTTGTGGAGCACCTTCGACACGTGCGACTCGACGGTTTTCACCGAGATGAACAGCTCTTTCGCCACGTCTTTGTAGGTGTAGCCGCGCGCGATCAGCCTCATGACCTCGAGCTCGCGTTCGCTCAACAGGTCGAGTTCGTCGTCCGACCCGGCGACCTCGGCCGTCCCGAATGCGTCAAGAACGAAACCGGCTAGGCGTGGCGAAAATGCGGCGTCGCCGGCGGCGACCCGGGCGATCGCGTCGGCCAGGTCGTCGGTGGGTGATCGACTTCGTCACGTAGACGCGAGCGCCGGCGCGGATGACCGAGACGACGTCCTCGGCGGCGTCGGACACCGACAGGGCGAGGATCCGCAGGCCGGGGATCCCGGCGATCGCGCGGGCGACCTCGGCTCCCCCGCCGCCGCGCCCGCCCGGCAGGTGGACGTCGAGGAGGACGACGTCGGGGACCAGGCGCGTCGCCTCGGCGATCGCCTGGTCGACGGTGGCGGCCTCGCCGACGACCTCGATGCCCGGGGCGTGCTCGGCTAATTCGGCACGAACCCCGGCGCGCACGAGCGGGTGGTCGTCGACGATGAGGATCCGCAGCGGCCGCGAGACTTGCGCGGGGTCGATCGGGTGCGTGGTCATCGGGCGCCTTCCTTCTCACGCGGCAGCGAGATCTCGACATCACAACGGCCCGGGCCCGACGTAATCGTGGCGGTCCCACCCAGGCGGTCGGTCCGCGCGATGATCGAGTCGCGCACCCCGAAGTGTGGGCGTCGATCAGCTCGACGTCGAAGCCGTCCCCGCGGTCGAGGACGTGCGCCTCAATGGTATCGGGCCCCACCTCGACATACACCGACACCGGCGGTTTGCCGTGCCGCACGGCGTTCGAGGTGGCCTCGCGGACGATGTCGGCCAGCGGCGCCGTGTAGGGGCCGGGCGTCGCGTCGCCGACGGTGACGACGTCGATGGGAACGTGGAGGCGGTCCTCGACCTCGGCGACCGCGTCCTTGACGAGGGTGGCGAGTGACGTCTGCGGCTCGCCCTTCGACTCGTACAGCCAGGTGCGCAGCTCGCGTTCCTGGGCGCGCGCGAGGGCGCGAACCTCGTTGGGCGAGTCGGCGCGTGCCCGGATGAGGGCGAGGATCTGGAGGACGGAATCGTGCAGGTGGGCGGCCACTTCCGCCCGGGCGCCCTCGTCGGCGACGGCCCGCTGGTTCTCCTCCATCCGCGCCATGATTCCCTGGGCCAGGGGCCACGCGGCGACCACGCAAATCGGCACGACGATGACGAACACCCCGGACAGCCCGTACATGGCGACGCGGACGCTCGTCTTCGTGATGATCGCCGCGGCGAGGATGCCGCCGACGTTCGCGACGACGAGGCCGGCGATGATCCGCACCTGGTTGCGGAGGGCCGTCAGCGGCTTGCCGCTGGTCCCGACCGACCAGACGAGTGAGAGTCCCGCGGCCGCGACGACCAGGGGCACGCAGGCCTCCCACGGGACCTGCCACGCCGCCCGTTTCGCCTGGAGGACGCCCAGCGGATCGCTGGCGCCGACCAGGGGATGCACCCGACGAAAATCGCGGCGAGCACGCAGATGACGGCCAATTCGACCGAGCGGCGCTGGGTGACGTCGAGGGTTTCGGGCGGCGCTTCCTCGAGCTCGGCGAGCCGCTTGGCCCCGCGCCCGCTCGCACGGCGGGCGGCCTCGGCGCGATCCTCGGCGTCGGCGCCCTCATGTCACACCTGGCCGGTCGCAACGGCGGATGGATGACCGGCCTGGCCCCCCTCGTCGTTATCTTCCTCGTCATGCCGGGAATCGCCGCGACCTCGCTGCTGCCCTCGCCCGAGGCGTGGAGCCAGACGGCTTCTGCCGCCCCGGTGACCGCCGCCCAGGTGACCCACGAAGCCGGTGAGGCCCACAACAAGACCGTCGGCTACGTCGGCGTGACGGTTGATCCCGCGGCCAAGACGTCCTACAGCATCTCGACCCTGGCGGGCGTCGCCCGCGTCTTCGTGCCCCGCGGCACGCCGGTGACCATCAAGGCGACGATCAACACGGGTCAGATCCAGGTCGTCCACCTCGACCCCCTTTCCGTCACCGGAACGGCCACCGAGTCGCGGTCCGACCAGACGCCGATCATCACCAAGGCGATTCTTGGCGGCCTCGCCACCTACGTCGAGTCGGGCAACGACGCCAAGAACCGCCCGGTCACCCCTCACATCGAGTCCTTCAACTCGTCGCCGCTGTTCCACCCGTCCGAGCCCGCGTCGACGGGCACGTATCGCTTCTCGCCGAAAGCCCCCGGCAAGCCCATCGAGGTCAACGTCCGGGTCGGGGTCGGGGCCATCGATATCCGCGAGCTTTCGCCCCAATGGTCCGGGACGATGTCCCAGAGCAAAGACGGCCGCCCCTACGTCTTCCAGGACTACTGGACCAAGGATTACGGCCTCAACTACGAGGAGCCGCCGATGCCCGGGACGACATCGTGGGGCCCGGCGTGGCAGTTCAGCGGGTGCCCGTCGATTGCTCCGACGACGGCCCCCGCCACCCCGGGTACACCGACGACCGGCCCCGCCCGGAAGAACCCCTTCTACGTGAAAGATGACGAGGAGGATCCAACCGCATTGGAAGAATGCCCCGGTTACACCGGCCAGGGAGGTGACACCAAGTGACGATGCTCCAACCTCCTTCGACACATAGCAAGCCTCCCCGACGGGTCAAGCCCGGATGGGTCGCCTACTGCCTGCTCGTCACCGGGCTGAGCGTCTGGGGAATCCTCACGGCACTGGGTCTGCGTCTGCCGTTGATTGCACTCGCCATCATCCCCCTGCTGATCGTCGCCATCGGCCTTATCATCATGGGGCTGGTGCCGAAACGCCTCCTCGTCAAGAGCGACGACCAAGACGAGGGCGAGGGCAATCGCGAGGGCGCCCCGGCCCCCGCCACACCTCCCGCCACCCCGGTGGAGGAAGCTGATCCCTGGAGGACGTTCTTCTCCCCGCCGGTGGAGAAAACGCCGACGGAAAGCCCCGCGATCGAGCCGCCGGTGGAGCAGCAAGTGGAGCCGCAGGAACTGCCGGTGGAGCAGGAGGCCGCCGAGACCGCGCCCGAGCCGAGCGAGGACGACGCCCTGCCCACCGCGGCTGAGCCCACCGCGCCCGAGCCGAGCGGGGCCGCGGAGACCGAGATACTCCCCTACCCCGCGAAACCGGCCGCCAAGCCGGCTCCCGCCACCGAGCAGCTGCCCGTGACGCCCGAGCCCGACCCGGCGCCGACCGCCCTCATGCCGACGACTGAGGTCATGCCACCAACGCAGGTCATGCCGACGGCCGCCCTCCCGGCGGTTGATACCGAGGACGATGCCGGCACCGGCCCGAGTGAGGACGCCGACTAGCGCGGTAGGCCACAACGCAGACGGCGGGGCCCGCACCTCAAAAGAAGGTGCGGGCCCCGCCCTTTCGCCCATCCGGCGTCGGTTCTACGCCTTGGCCAGCAGCTCGCGCGCCAGCTCGGCCGTCTGCGACGGAGTCTTGCCCACCCTGACGCCGACGGCCTCGAGGGCCTCTTTCTTCGCCTGCGCCGTGCCTGACGAGCCCGACACGATGGCGCCGGCATGGCCCATCGTCTTGCCCGGGGGCGCGGTGAAACCCGCAACGTAGGCGACAACCGGCTTCGTCACATGGTCGGCAATGTAGGCCGCCGCGCGCTCCTCGGCGTCGCCGCCGATCTCGCCGATCATGACGATGAGCTTGGTGTCGGGGTCGGCCTCGAATGCCGCGAGCGCGTCGATGTGCGTGGTCCCGACCACCGGGTCGCCGCCGATACCCATCGCCGTCGTGAACCCCAGGTCGCGCAGCTCGTACATCAGCTGGTAGGTCAGCGTGCCCGACTTGGACACCAGGCCCAGGCACCCGGGCCCGGTGATGGTCGCCGGGGTGATGCCGGCGTTCGACTGGCCGGGCGAGATGATGCCCGGGCAGTTGGGGCCGATGATCCGGGTCTTGGAGCCCAGTGACGCCTGGACGAACTCAGTCGCGTCCTGGACGGGGATCCCCTCGGTGATGACGACACACAGGGGGATCTCGGCCTCGATCGCCTCGAGCACCGCGGCCTTGGCGAAACGCGGCGGCACGAAGACCACCGAGACGTTCGCACCGGCCTGGTCCATCGCCTCTTTGACGGTGCCGAACACGGGGACCTCAACCGTTCCCGGCGTGACGTCGCCGGCGCCCGGCCCCATCGGGGTGATGTCGAAGCTGACGGTTTGCCCGGCCTTGCGCGGGTTGGTGCCGCCGACGACCTTGGCGCCCGAGCTCAGCATGAGCCGGGTGTGCTTTTGGCCTTCGGAGCCCGTCATGCCCTGGACGACGATTCGGGAGTTGGAGTCAAGAAAAACCGACATGTCAAAAGGCTCCTTTACTTGTCCGCCGCCAGCTTCGCGGCCTGGGCCGCTCCGCCGTCCATCGTGTCGACAATCGTGATCAAGGGGTTGTCGGCCTCGGCAAGGATCCGCTGCCCCTCTTCGACGGCGTTGCCGTCCAGCCTGACAACCAGGGGCTTCGTCGCCTTGTCGCCCAGCGTGTCGAGCGCCTGGATGATGCCCTCGGCGACCTGGTCGCACGCCGTGATCCCGCCAAAAACATTGACGAAGACCGAGCGCACCTGGGGATCGGAGAGGATGATGTCAAGGCCGTCGGCCATGACCTGAGCCGACGCGCCGCCACCGATGTCGAGGAAGTTCGCCGGCTTGACGCCCAGCTCCTCGCCCGCGTAGGCGACGACGTCGAGCGTCGACATGACGAGGCCCGCGCCGTTACCGATGATGCCCACCTGGCCGTCGAGGTGGACGTAGTTGAGGCCGCGTTGCTTGGCCTTGGCCTCGAGCGGGTCCTCGGTTTGACGGTCGACGAGGTCCTCGTGCTCCGGGTGACGGAAGCGCGCATTGTCGTCCAGCGTCACCTTGCCGTCGAGGGCGGTCGGCTGGCCGTTTTCTTGCATGACCAGCGGGTTCACCTCGACCAGCTGGGCGTCCTCGCCCACGTAGGTGTCCCACAGCGACTGGAGGACGGGGGTCAGCGCCTCGATCTCATCGTCGCTGAACGACGCGTCGCGGAGGATGCCGGCCGCGACGTCCGCGGTGATGCCCTCGGGCCCCAGGGGCTGACGGACGAGGGCGTCCGGGCGTTCCTTCGCCAGCTGTTCGATCTCCATGCCGCCCTCGTGCGAGCACATTGCCAGCTGGCGCCGGTTCGACCGGTCGAGGAGGATCGAGAAGTAGTATTCGTGGGCGATGTCAGCCGCGGGCACGACAAGCACCCGGCGCACCTCGTGCCCCTTGATGTCCATGCCGAGGATCGCCTGCGCGACCTCGCGCACCTCGTCCCGGCTCTTCGCCAGTTTGACGCCGCCAGCCTTGCCGCGCCCACCCGTCTTGACCTGGGCTTTCACCACCCAAAGGTTACCGCCCAAGCTGTCGGCCGCCGCCTGGGCCTCCTCGGGGGTCGTGGCCACCTGGCCATGGATGACGGGCACACCATGCTTCGCGAATAGGTCACGCGCCTGGTACTCGTAGAGGTCCACGCTGACTTCCTTTCTGTTGGTGCAGCTTCATCCTTAATCTATCGCGATCCCCGTCACTATTGGGGCACTTGACGATGAATTTCAGGACTTTAGGCCCATCATACCCGATCGCCCCCGCAGCCTGCACTTTTGTTCGTTCTCCCGGCGACCAAAGTGCGGCACGTCCGTCACCAGCGACCGGCCGGACAGTAGGCTGGGCCCATCATCTGCCCGGCTGCGCTCAAGGGGCTATCCGCATGGAGCTTCACCTCTCACCCATCGACTTTGCCGTCATCGCCCTCTATTTCGTCGTCCTCATCGGCATCGGCGTCGCCTCGCTGCATTTCGCCCAGACCCGCGACGACTACCTGGTCGCCGGGCGCCGGCTGCACTTCCCCATGTTCTTCGCCTGCATGGCTGCCCTCGCGGTCGGCGGCGCCGTCACCGTCGGCGGCGCGCAACGCGGCTACCAGGTCGGCGCGGCCGGCGTGTGGGTCGGCGGGTCGCTCGGCATGGGCCTCATCGTCCTCGGGATGCTCGTCTCGTCGAAGCTGTCGCGCCTGCGCGCCCTCTCGATGGCCGAGGTCATCGAACGCAACTACGGTCAAACCGCCCGCATCCTCTCGGCCGTCCTCACGATCATCTACACGGTCTCGCTGACCGTCGTCCAAATCGTGTCGATCGGCGCGATCCTCGAGGGCATCGTCGGCTGGTCGTCGACGGTCTGTATGCTCGTCGGCGGCGGTGTCGTCGTCTTCTACACGTTCATCGGTGGGATGTGGTCCGTGACGATGACCGACCTCTTGCAGTTCATCGTCAAGACGCTGGGCATCATCATCCTCGTCCCCATCTTCGTCTTCACCAACCCCAAGATCGGCGGCGTCTCCGGGTTCTTCGATAAGGTCCCGCCCTCGCACCTCAACCTCGGCTCGCTGGGCTTCCAGGGCACCCTCTACTGGATCCTCCTCTATGTGCCCGGCCTCGTCATCGGCCAGGACATTTGGCAGCGCGTGTTCACGGCGAAGAACGACAAGATCGCCCGCGCCGGCACCCTGTCGGCCGGCGTCTACGCGATCATCTATGCCATCGGCGGTGTCCTCTTGGGCATGGCGACGGCCATCGTCGTCCCCGATCTCAAGGACCCGTCCGAGGCCTTCTCCACCGGCGTCGCCACCTTCCTGCCCGTCGGCGTCGCCGGCGTCCTCCTGGCCGCCGCGATCGCCGCCGCCATGTCGGTAGCGTCCGGCACGATCCTCGCCTGCTCGACGGTCGTCTACAACGACATCTACCTGCGCCTGTTCCGCGGGGTCGTCACCGACATCGAGGACGCCGACGGCAACGCCCGGGTGACGACGAAGCACGACGTGTGGATCAACCGCGGGATCGCGTTCGTCCTCGGACTCATCATGATGGGCCTGGCCGTCGTCATTTCCGACCTGTTCAAGGCCCTCGACCTGGCCTACGGTTTCCTGTCGGGCTGCGTGTTCGTCCCCGTCATCGCCGGGTTCATCCTCAAAAAGGTGTCGCCGCGCGCCGGCCTCGTCTCGCTGGCCGTGTCGTTCCTCGGCGTCGCCGGGACGATGACGTACGGCGAGGTCACGGGGCAGCCGAACTTCGCGATCGGCGGCAACTGGCCGATCATGGTGGGGATGGCCCTGTCGATCGTCTCGTACACTCTCGTCACCGTGTTCGACCGCCAGCGCATCACCCCGAACCTGTCGCCGGCCGAACGGGCGGCCGAAGCCGCAGCCACCGCAGCTCAGCGGGCCGAAACCGGCTCGGCCCGTTAGCATTCACGCAGAGGGCGGCCAGGCGCGTCCCTGGCCGCCACCGACGACACCGAGGAGGAAGCCTGTGACCACAGCGGAACGTTTTCTCGCCGACCACGTGCGCCAACGCGAAGAGAACCTCATGTCGACGGCGGGCGACGCCGCCCTCGCCATCACCGACATGATTAACTTCACCCTGGGCGACCCCGACCTCACCACCGATCCGCGGATCATCGACGCCGTCTACGCCGACATGAAAGCCGGCAAGACCCACTACACCGAGACCCTGGGCGAGCCGGAAGTCCGCGAAGAAATCTGCCGCTACACCCACCGCACGTACGGCCTCAATTACTCGATCGACGAGTGCATGGTGACGACGTCGGCGAACCACGGGATGTGGCTCATCATGCAGGCCGTCCTCAACCCGGGCGACGAGGTCCTCGTCATCGAGCCCTACTTCACGCCCTACCCCGAGCAAATCGCCATGACCGGCGCGGTCCCCGTCTTCGTCCCGACGACGCCGGAGCACGGGTTCCTCCCCCGCCGCGAGGACGTCGAGGCCCGCATCACGCCACGCACGCGCGGGATCATCGTCAACTCGCCGACGAACCCGACGGGCGCCGTGTGGGACGACGAGACGCTCCGCATGGCCGCCGACGTGGCCAGCGTCCACGACCTCCTCGTGTTCGCCGACGACATCTACACGATCTATGACTACGCCAGGCCCTTCCGCTCGATCGCTACCCTGCCGGGCATGAAGGAACGCACGGTCATCCTCCACTCGTTCTCGAAGAACTACTGCATGGCCGGCTTCCGCATCGGCTACCTGTTGGCGCCCGAGCCGCTCATCCGGGCCGCCCGCGACATCAACGAGAACGTCGTGTTCTCGGCGCCCACGCCGTCCCAGCGCGGCGCACTGGCGGCCCTCAAGCTGCACGACGAGGTGTGCCCGCCGATTCGCGACATGTTCTATCACCGGCTCCACGTCGCCGCCGAGGAGGTCGCGCGCACGCCGAAGATGAGCACGCCGCCGCCCTCGGGGTCGATCTACCTGTGGGTCGACGTCCGCGCCACGGGGATGACGTCCACCGAGGTCGCCGACTATCTGTTCGAGCACGCCCACGTCGCCGTCATCCCCGGGACGGCGTTCGGCGCGTCGGGCAAGGGCTTCATCCGGCTGGCCGTGACGATCGGCGAGGACCCGATTCGCCAGGCGTTCGCCCGGATCCGCGCCACCGAGCTGTTCTCCGCCTGAGCCGGGCGGGGCGGGCACGTCCTCGTTAGGGTGGGGGCATGACGAACTCGCTCATCACCGTCTCGGCCGTCGTCTTCTCGGACCGGGCCGGCCGCATCCTCACCGTCCGCAAGCGCGGCACTGGCCGCTTCATGATGGTCGGCGGCAAGCCCGAGGGCGACGAGACGCCGCGCGCCACCGCGATCCGCGAGGCGCACGAGGAGACGGGGATCGCCCTGGGGTGGGACGACCTCACCCTGCTGGGGCGGTGGCGCGAAAGCGCCGCGAACGAGGCCGGGCACTCCGTCCGGTCGACGGTGTTTTGCGCCCGCCAGCCCCTCGAGGACGTCCCCGAAGTGATGAACGAGATCGCCGATGCCCGCTGGCTCGACCCCGCCGGCTCCCTCCCGGGCGACCTCGCTCCTCTGCTCGAGCACTGCATCCTGCCAGGCCTGGCCGACCGCGACCGGGCGGCCCGCGCCGGCGAGGGATCGGCGCCGGCGTGGGACCTCGACGACCTCGATCAGGCGGTCTTCGGCGACACACCGGCGATGCACGACCGGCTGGCCGCCCTCGTCGCGGACGGGAGGAAGCAGGCGACGTCGTCGCTACTCGCCGACTACGAGGCCGCGGGCGAGGCCCCGCCCGCCGACGGCGCGCTGGCGTATCTCACGGATTCGCGCGGCGCCCTCCTCGGCCTCGTCGAGACGCTGCGCTGCCGCGTCGTCCCCCTGGGCGAGGTCGACGACGACTTTGCCCGCCGCGAGGGCGAGGGCTTCGCCGACGCCGCCCAGTGGCGCCGCGCCCACGAGCAGTTCTGGGGCCGGGGCCACCTGGGCGACGACACCCCGGTCGTCACCGAGGAGATCGGTTTTACGCCCCATAGGACGGCGCCCGCGCAGGGCCGCCTGCCGCGGCCCCACACGGGCGCTCGTGCCGTTTAGCGCCGTCTAGCGCTGATACTTTTGGCCCCTGAAGCAGGCAATGAGGAGGTCGTGGATGTCCTCAAGCCTGGCGGTCTGCGGGTTACCCGAGTGCGACTGGTAGTCGAACGCCCGCTCGACAATGTCGCCGATCCGGTGGTCGAACGTCGACTCGGCGAGGCCCTGGTTGCGCAGCAGAGGCACGGCGCCAATCTGGTCGCGCAGGTCCTCCAACGCCACGGCGTAGGCCTCGACCGCACCGGCCTTGCCCACGGTGATCCCCAGGTGGCGGCAAATCTCGACGCAGCGGTCGGGCACGGTGAACGTCTCGTAGTTCGGCCACGTGACGAGCTTCGTCGGCAGCGAGCCGTTGAACCGGACAACGTTCGGCAGGATCGCCGGCAGCAGGTCCTGACGCGGCGCGCCAGAGAACTGCGAGAACGCCTGGGCCAACGAGTCCGCCAACCCCAGGCTCGCGTTGCCGACGGCCGTCGAGATCAGCGTGCCCGCCGAGATGACGCGTTCGCGCGCCGCCTCGGCCTGGGCGCTGCTGCCGAACCCCTTGACGGCAACCGGCAGCGAGGAATAGCTGAGCTCGAGGCCGCGCAGCGCCAACGCGTCGGTGAAGTCGGTCGCATTGATCGACAGGAACGTCTCGGTGGCCTGCGAAATCGTCTCGAAACCGCGGGCGGCCAGGACCTTCGCGTCCCACGTGGCGAAGTCGGGATCCATGATCACCATGTCGGCGAGGAACGACGGCGATTCGATGAGCAGCTCCAGCCCCGACTTCGGGTCGGGAAGCGACGCTGAGGACGACAGGGCCGCCTGGCCGCCGGACGTCGTCGGCACGCACACGAGCCTGGGGCTCGTCACCCGCTCGGGCAGCGTCGCCGTGCCCGAGCAGACGTGATCGAGATCGAGCTCGGGATGGGCCAGCGAAAGCCGGATGATCTTCCCGGCGTTGACGGTCGCGGTCGACCCGAACGTCAGCACCGTGTCCGGCGCGAAGCCCGACACCTCGGTGGCCTTTTCCCGCAGGAAGTCCGCGGTCAGCGTCCTCGGAATGTCGTCGATGACCTGCACCGACACCTGGTTATGCCGCGAGTACAACAGCTGGAGAACCGTGGCGAGGGCGCCCGAGTGGAGGTCCGACTTGTCGCTGAGGATCGTCACGCGCTCGAGCTTGGTGATCATCGCAAGCTCGCGGATCGTCCCGACCCCCTGGAAAATCTGCGGTGGGACTTGGAAGGGAGCGATCACGGTATTCCTCCGGCCAATGCGCTTGATGTTGATGAGGTTGACGGCGCTGATGTTGTTCGACACCGAGTTGTGCCCGTAGCTGCCGCAGCCCAACGTCAGCGAAGGAACGAAGGCATTGAAGATGCCGCCGATCGCGCCCTGCGACGACGGGGCGTTCGCAACGATACGGACGGCCTGGACGCGCGAACCGAACTCTTCGATGACGTCGCGGTCGTGCGCGTGGATGGCGCCGGTGTGCCCGAGGCCGTCCTGCTCGACCATCTGTTCGGCCAGGTGGATGCCCTCGTCGGTCGAGTGCGCCGTGAGGACGGCGAGGACCGGGCTGAGCTTCTCGCGGGTCAGCGGCTCGCGGTAGCTGACCTCGCTAACCTCGGCCAGCAGCGCCTGGGTGTGGCGCGGCACCTTGAAGCCCGCGTCGTGAGCGATCGTGTAGGCGTCCTGGCCAACGACCTTGGCGTTGAGCTTCGCCGTCGCGCATTCCTCGGTGCCCGCCGTCGCCCCGAACAGCAGCTTCTCGAGCTTCGCCTTCTCCTCCTCGTTGACGACGTAGCAGCCCAGCTGCTTGAAGGTCGTCAGTGCCTGCTCGCGGATTTCCTCGTCGAGGATCACCGCCTGTTCGGACGCACAGATCATGCCGTTGTCGAACGACTTCGACGCCGTGACGTCGTAGACGGCGCGCGCAACGTCGGCCGACCGGTGGATGTAGGCGGGCACGTTGCCCGCGCCCACGCCCAGCGCCGGCTTCCCACACGAGTAGGCCGCCCGCACCATAGCGTTGCCGCCGGTGGCGAGGATGACCGCCGTGTCGGGGTGGTTCATCAGCTCGCTCGTCGTCTGCATCGCCGGCTTCGTGATCCACTGGATACACCCTTCGGGGGCGCCCGCGGCGACGGCCGCCTCCTGGACGATCTTGGCCGCCATCACGCAGCACTGCTGCGCCGACGGGTGGAAGGCGAAGATCACGGGGTTGCGAGTCTTCAAGCACATAAGGGCCTTGAAGATCGTCGTCGACGTCGGGTTCGTCACCGGCGTCAGCGCCGTGACGATGCCCACCGGCTCGGCGATCTCGGTGATTCCCGTGAACTGGTTCTGCGAGATGATTCCGACGGTCTTGAGGTCGCGCATGTACGCGCTGATCTGTTCGGCCGCGAAGATGTTCTTCACGGTCTTGTCTTCGAAGTTGCCGCGCTGCGTCTCTTTCACCACGGCGTGGGCGAGGGCGGCGTGGGCGTCGCGAGCCGCCTTCGCGGCCGCCTCGACCACGCGGTCGACGCTTTTCTGGTCAAGCGCACGAAACTGCCAAAGCGCGTTCCGGGCGTTCGCGATGAGCTCATCGACCTCACTGATGGGTTCGGCCGGAGGGGTTGTGGTCGCCATGTCTACTCCCGATAGTCGCTGGATGGTTGACAGTAACGGTAGAAGAAATAAATGGCGGAATCTCGGGCCAAAAGTCTCTTTCAGCCGCTTTGTCACATAGGTGAAAGCCGGTCCTGTCACCCTGGGTAAACGTGCACCATGTCACATCGCTAAGCAAAGAATAGGGTGACCAGCATCACACTAGCGGACCCTTACTTCCCCGCCGGCTCGCGGCCCGGAGATACACCACGCCCGCGAGAGGATTCAACCGTCTCGCGGGCGTGTGCTGATGTCGCGTCGATAGCCGGCCTACTGCCGCTTCCACTTGACGTGGGACTGCTCCTCGTCCTCCTCGGACTTGCCGTGATGCGACGGCACCACCATGACCGGGCACATCGAGTGGGCGAGGACCGACTGCGACGTCGAGCCCATGAGCAGGCCCCTCACGCCGCCGCGGCCGCGCGACCCCACAACCACGAGGTCGACCGCCGTCGAGAATTCGGCGAGCAGCATGGCCGCATTGCCGTCAAGGGCGTGCGAGCGGACGTCGACGTCCGTGCCCTCGGTCGTGCGGTCACACAGCGCCTTCAACTGTTGGCGCACGTCACGGAGGATTTCCGAACGATCGATCGCCGGCGGCAGCCACGCCAGCGCCCCCGCCGAGGACGCCATGGGAACGGCCTCAACCGCCGTCAGCCTGGCCTTCCACGCCGATGCCTCGCCGACGGCAGCCTCGAGCGCCAACGACGCCTGGCTGGACCCGTCGACGCCGGCGACGATGCGCTCGACCGGGACGAAATTCGCGCCCTCCTTGTGGCGGGGGACGACGACGACGGGGCAGTGTGCGTACGCCGGCAGCGCCGCCGACGTCGCCCCCAGCAGGCGGTCCGCGAATCCG
Organism: uncultured Actinomyces sp.; assembly: GCA_900545825.1. GTDB lineage: Bacteria > Actinomycetota > Actinomycetes > Actinomycetales > Actinomycetaceae > Nanchangia. The sequence continues at coordinate 46,049 of URAS01000008.1, read as the reverse complement.
CCGCCACCCCGCGTGCCAACGACCACGATCTGCGCGGTCTTCGACAGATCAACCAACGTTCCCGTCGGATCGCCCTGCTGGGCCAGCGTAACGACTTTGACGTCGTACTCTTTCACCGAATCCGCGGCCTCGCGCACGACAGCCTGGGCACTGGCCTCGATCGCATCGTCATCGACGACCGCGAAGCCCGAATCCATTGACGCCGCCGTGTACGACGGCAGCGCATACGCACAGACGATGTTGAGCTCCCAGCCACTAGCAGCGGCACGTGCCGCTGCCCATTCGGCGGCCTCGAGCGACTCCCGAGACCCATCAACACCGACAACGACAACATCGCGTCTTGTCACAGTGGTTACCCCCTTGTCATCGTCACACTCCCGGCTGGCCCGGGACACCTTCTCAGCTTAGTGCACGAGGACGACAATTGTGGCCTAGGACACGATTCGAAAAAACTCGGGGCGACCGGTTTCCCGGTCGCCCCGCGTATAAAAGTCCTGATTGAGACTTAGTAACGCACCGCCGTCGTGAAGCCACCCCACGCCATCGGAGCGATCTTCACGTGATCGCCCGGCTTGGGAGCGTGGATGTACTGGCCGTTGCCAAGGTAGATGGCGACGTGGCCGGCGTGCCACAGAATGTCGCCCGGCTGAGCCTGCGACAGCGGAATCTTCGTGCCACCGGCCATGATCGAGCGGTCGGTACGACCGTTGACCTGGATGCCGGCCTGGGCGTAAACGTACTTGACGAAGCCCGAGCAGTCGAAGCCCGCGGGGGTCGAGCCACCCCAAACATAAGGAACGCCCAGGTACTGCTGGGCGATAGCGGCGATCGAGCCTTTAGCGGCGGGAACGGAAGCCATATCCGTCGCGACCGAGTAATCCGAGGTGTCCTCGTTGGTCGTGTACTCGTTGTACGTGGCCGTCTGGACCTCGACCTTCGGCTTGGCGACGATCTTCATCGGCGCCTGCGTCAGCTGGAACTGACCCGAGGTCGCCTTGACGGCCTGGTTGACCGTGGCGTGCGCCTTGACGTCCGTGCGAGCGGACGAGTGAGCAGAATCGGCGAACGCCGGGTCGCCGACGCCCTGAGCAGCGATCACGCCGATGGCGAGACCGGAAGAAGCGAGCACCGCGGCCTTACGGCGAACCTCCGGGGAGGTCACGGTAGCAGCAACAGTGGTGAGCGGTGTCGTGGGACGGCAGGCCGCGCGGTGGCGGGCAGCGGAGTTATTAGCCACTTGTCTAAATCTCCTGATCGGCGAAGGCTCAGTATTCACTGGGATCCCGACCACTCGGGAACCTCTTTCGTCGTCTACCGTAACAGACCGATCACGGAATGTCACACTTTGATCACAGCGATTCGGTGAGGGATACGCCACATCACGTTTTGATAACAAATGACGCCCGCCGAGGTAGGCGGGCGTCACCAGGGCAGACGTCTGATCAGGCGTCGACCGACACGAAGTAATGGAGGGCCAGGGCGCCGCGAAGTGTCAGCTTGCCGGCCTTGCCTTCGACGACGACGTCCTCGTGTTCGGGCACCAGGCGAACCTGGGCGCCGTGAACGAATCCCAGCCGCTCGATCTCGCGCAACAGCTCAACCTCGGCCTGGACCGGCTCGCCGATCCGGGTAATCGTCGCCGCCTCGATCGTGCCGTGGAGGTCGCAGGCCTCAGCCATCGACATCTCCGTGGGATCGACCTGCGCCGAACCGCCAGGGATGGGGTTGCCGTACGGGTCCCGGTCGGTGTCCGTCAGGATCTCGGTGAGGCGCTGCTCGACAGCGTCGGACATGACATGCTCCCAGCGGCAGGCCTCGTCGTGGACCAGGGGCCATTCGAGGCCAACGGTGTCGAGCAGCAGCCGCTCGGCCAAACGATGCTTACGCAACACGTTGACCGCGCGGTCACGCCCCGCCTCGGACAGCTCGATCCGGCGGTCGCGGCCCACGTGAACCAGACCGTCGCGCTCCATCCGGGCCACCGTCTGCGAGACCGTGGGACCGGAATGGCCAAGCCGCTCGACGATGCGCGCGCGCAGCGGCGTCACGCCATCTTCCTCCATCTCAAGGACGGTCTTGAGATACATCTCGGTTGTGTCAATAAGGTCACCCACGTGCTTATCCATTCTGTGCTCAAGAGAGGCTGTGAGTAGTAATCCCTACCTACAGTATTACCGGACTCATCTAGATGTCTGAGACGTGGATATTCGGTGCACCGCGGCCCCTATCGGGGGTAGGTTTTTCGCTATGACTGCAACGATTTCTGTCCCCTCCTCCCTCCTGCCCAACCAGCGGCATTTTGGTTGCGGCCCGTCCGCTATACGTAAGCAGAGCGTCGCGAAATTGGGGTCCAGCTCACTTCTCGGGACATCACATCGTCAAGCCCCCGTCAAGGACCTTGTCGGGCATATTCGGGCCTCGCTTTCCGACCATTTGGGCGTGCCCGACGGCTGGGAGGTCGTCCTCGGCAACGGGGGCGCCACGGCGTTCTGGGCGATCGCCGCGGCGTGCCTGGTCGAACACCAGGCCGCGTGTGCCGTCTATGGCTCGTTCAGCGGCAAATGCGCCAAGGAAATGGAGAAGGCCCCGCACCTGGACCAACCCCGGCGCGTCGAGGCGCCGCTTGGCAGCTTCACTCCCCTGACGGCAACCGAGGGCGCAGACGCCTATTGCTGGGCTCACAACGAGACGTCGACCGGCGTCACCGCGCCCGTCACGCGCGTTGCCGGCGCCGAGGACGCCCTCATGCTCGTCGACGCCACGTCGATCGCGGGGGCCGTCCCGGTCGACCTCGCCCAGACGGATGCCTATTACTTCTCGCCACAGAAGGCGTTTGCGGCCGACGGCGGCCTGTGGTTCGCTATCCTCTCGCCCTCCGCGATTGAGCGGGCCGAGCGCTTGAGCCGCAGCGGCGACCGGTGGGTTCCGGGCATCCTCGACCTCGCCCAGGCGATCGCGAATTCTCGCAAGAATCAGACGCTCAACACCCCGGCGATCGCCACGCTCGAGCTGCTGGGCAGCCAACTCGACTGGTTCGCCGAGCTGGGCGGCATGCCCCAGGTCGCCGACCGTTGCCGCGAGTCGTCGCAGATCCTCTACACGTGGGCCGAGCAGCACCCGCTGGCGCACCCCTTCGTCGAGGACGAGGCGCTGCGGTCCCCGGTCGTCGCCACCATCGAGTTCGACGAGTCAGTCAGTGCACCCGCGCTCATCGCCGCGTTGCGCGACAACGGGATTCTCGACGTCGGCCCCTACCGGGGCGTCGGCGCCAACCAGATCCGGGTCGGCTGCTTCCCGACGATCGCCCCCGAGGACCTCCGCGCCCTCACGGCGTGCCTCGACTACCTCCTCGAGCGGCTGTAGGCCCAGGCCGGCGGCCCGTTGCCAGTAGGTGAAGCGCCGCCATCCACACAGCCACCACACGATCAGCAGCCACCCGACGACCGTTAATGCCGGTTCGACGTGGTGCATCCATGTGTCCCACCGCGGGCCAATCTCCAGGCTGATCATGTAGTCGTGGAGGAAGTGGAAGATGATGAGCGGCAGCAGCCTGCCCGTCACCGCGAAGAAGGCGAACGTCAGGAATGCCCAGGGGAACGCCATGGCGTTAACGACGATCGCCGGCAGCATGCACATGCCACCGACGAAAACGCGACTGAGCCGCTTGACTTCCACGTCGCCGGCTCACTTTTACCGGCGTTGCCCAGGCGAAAAGAAGCCGATCCCGGCAGCGCCGTCCTGTGCGATTCGAGCGAGTGGCGCTGTGCATGGAAACGCCGACCAGCCGCACACCCAGAATGCGGGCAAAACCACGGCCCAGGCCCGACCCAACGGTGCACCGTCGGCGCCGCATTACCCTGTCATCCTCACTGAGGTCTATAGGCAAACAGCGGCGGCACCCCTCTGAGACGAGGGAGTGCCGCCGCTGGTGGCCACGAGGGGCGCTTACACGCCCTTGAAGAACGCCTTGCCGAGCTGGCGGTTGAGCGTCGAGATGACGTCCAGCGGAATGTCCTTCGGGCACACGGCCGAGCACTCACCGTAGTTCGTGCAGCCGCCGAAGCCCTCGGCATCCATCTGGTTCATCATGTCCGTCACGCGCTTCAAGTTCTCGGGCTTGCCCTGCGGGAGCAGGCCAAGGTGAGTGACCTTCGCCGACGTGAACAGCATGGCCGAACCGTTCGGGCACGCGGCGACGCACGCGCCGCAGCCGATGCAGGCCGCAGCCTCGAACGCCTTGTCCGCGTTGTCCTTCGGGACCGGGACCGAGTGGGCGTCCGGCGCACCACCGGTGTTCACCGAGATGTAGCCGCCCGCCTGGATGATGCGGTCGAGGGCCGCACGGTTGACAACGAGGTCCTTGATCACCGGGAACGCGGTCGAACGCCACGGCTCGATGGTGATCGTGTCGCCGTCCTTGAAGTGCCGCATGTGCAGCTGGCATGTCGTCCCGTTGTCGTGGTAGTCGTTGCCGTGCGGCACGCCGTTGATGACGAGGCCACACATACCGCAGATGCCCTCACGGCAGTCGGAGTCGAACGCCACCGGCTCCTCGCCGCGGGCGAACAGCTCCTCGTTGAGGATGTCGAGCATCTCCAAGAACGAAGAGGCCTCACTGACACCGCGGACTTCGTATTCGTGAATGGCGCCCTCGGCATCCGGGGACGATTGCCGCCAAATCCTGAGTGTGATGTTCACTTGTAGCTCCGCTGTTTCAGTTCGATGTTGTTGTAGATGAGATCTTCCTTGTGGAGGATCGGCGGCTGGCCTTCGCCAGTCCACTCCCAGGCCGCGACGTAGCAGTAGTTCTGGTCGTCACGCAGGGCTTCGCCCTCTTCGGTCTGGTACTCCTCGCGGAAGTGACCGCCACACGACTCGTTGCGGTGATACGCATCGATGCACATGAGCTCGCCCAGTTCGAGGAAGTCGGCGACGCGGCCGGCCTTCTCGAGCGACTGGTTCATCTCGCCCTTGGCCTTGCCGGGGATCCGGACGTTCGTCCAGAACTCGGCACGCAGCTCGCGGATCATGCCGATCGCCTTCTTCAGGCCCTCGGCGTTACGGGACATACCGCAGTACTCCCACATGATCTTGCCGAGCTCCTTGTGGAAGGAGTCGACCGAGCGCGTGCCGTCGATCGACATGAGCTTGTCGATACGGGCCTGTGCCTCTTCCTTCGCCGCGACAACGTCGGGATCGGTGGGCTCGAGGTCCTTCCAGGCCAGCGTCTTCGCCAGGTAGGCGTTGACGGTGTTCGGGATGACCCAGTAGCCGTCCGACAGGCCCTGCATGAGGGCGGACGCACCCAGGCGGTTGGCGCCGTGGTCCGAGAAGTTGCACTCGCCAGCCATGTAGAGGCCGGGGATCGTCGTCTCGAGGTCGTAGTCGACCCAGACGCCACCCATCGTGTAGTGGACGGCCGGGTAGATACGCATCGGGACCTCGTACGGGTTGTCGTCCGTAATGCGCTGGTACATGTCGAACAGGTTGCCGTACTTGGCCGAGACCGCGTCGCGGCCCATACGGTTGATCGCATCGGAGAAGTCGAGGTAGACGCCACGGGCGACACCGTCGATCTCCGGGCCGACGCCACGACCCTCGTCGCACATATTCTTCGCCTGACGCGACGCGATGTCACGCGGGACGAGGTTACCGAACGACGGGTAGATCCGCTCGAGGTAGTAGTCGCGATCTTCTTCCGGAATCTCGCGAGGATCCTTCTTGCAGTCTTCCTTCTTCTTCGGAACCCAAATACGACCGTCATTACGCAGCGACTCCGACATCAGGGTCAGCTTCGACTGCTGGTCGCCGTGCTGCGGGATGCAGGTCGGGTGGATCTGCGTGTAGCACGGGTTGGCGAAGTAGGCGCCCTTGCGGTGTGCACGCCACGCGGCGGTGCCGTTGCAACCCATCGCGTTGGTCGACAGGAAGAAGACGTTGCCGTAACCGCCGGTCGCGAGGACCACGCAGTTAGCCGTGTACGTCTCGAGTTCGCCGGTCGACATGTCACGGGCGACGATGCCGCGGGCACGACCCTCGTGGAGGATGAGCTCGACCATTTCGTGGCGCGGGTGCTCGTGGACCGTGCCGGCGCGAACCTGGCGTTCCATCGCCTGGTAGGCGCCGATGAGGAGCTGCTGCCCCGTCTGGCCACGAGCGTAGAACGTACGCGACACCTGGACACCACCGAACGAGCGGTTGTCGAGCAGGCCGCCGTATTCGCGGGCGAACGGGACGCCCTGGGCGACGCACTGGTCGATAATCGCCGCGCTGACCTCGGCCAGACGGTAGACGTTGGTCTCACGGGCGCGGTAGTCGCCGCCCTTCACCGTGTCGTAGAACAGGCGGTAGACCGAGTCATTGTCGTTGCGGTAGTTCTTGGCCGCGTTGATACCGCCCTGGGCGGCGATCGAGTGGGCGCGGCGCGCCGAATCCTGGTAGAAGAACGCGTCGACGTGGTACCCCATCTCGCCCAGCGAGGCGGCGGCAGCACCACCGGCGAGGCCGGTGCCGACGACGATGATCTTCATGTGGCGGCGGTTAGCCGGGTTGACCAGCGGCGTGTTGAACTTGCGCTGGCTCCAGCACTGCGCCAGAGGAACGTCGAGGGGCGCCTTGGTATCCGCGATCTTTTCGCCTTCGCGGTACAGGCCGTCAATCAGAGTGTCAGACATGATGATTACTCCCCTCTTCCTTTAGATTCCGACCGGTGCCGGTTGGGTCACCATCAGGTAGATCGGCGGGATCGCAAACATGATGAACACGAGGGCGCCGATGATGCCCGAGATCGGGACGATGACGCGGCGGGTGTTCCCACGCAACCAGCCGAGGGTCTGCAGCGCCGACCACACACCGTGCGAGACGTGGAGGCCGAGGCAGCCGACGGCGACGAGGTAGATGATGAGGGCCCACCAGTTGGCGGGGCTGAACGTCGTCACCATCATGTTCCACGGCGCCGCCGGGATGGCTTCGCCGTCCACCATCTGCTTGGCGGCGCTGTAGTTCGCGTGGTCACCAATCTGGATGGTCTTCGTCGTGAAGTGGAGGATGTGGAAGATGATGAAGATCAACAGGTAAATGCCGCCGTACATCATGGTACGGGCCGCATAGTTGTTGACGACATTCTTCTTCTTGTCGTAGGAGGCTCCGCGGGCGCGACGGCCGCGGCTCCAGAGATGGAATGCGCACCCCATGTGGATGAGGATCAGGATCAGCAGGACCACGCGGAAGATCCACAGCAGACCCTCGTACGGGAGGATCGGCGTGAGGAACGTGCGCAAGTGGTGAGCGTACGAGTTGTACGTCTCGGCTCCCGACAGGATCTTGAGGTTCCCGTAAGAGTGCATCAGGACAAACATGACGAAGAAGGCGCCGGAAACAGCCATAAGCTGCTTGAGGAACACCTGGGTGTTCCATGAGCGCCGCTTCGTAGGTGCATCATTTTTCTTGGCCACGGGTTCAGGGTATCCAGGTCGGCCCGCCCTGTATGGGCCTAAAGGTATAGATGGCCGAACCAATCCGGCATCCCCGCAGGGTGACCCCCGCAATCACGGGGATTTCCTTGACTATTCGCAGGCTAACCACAGCGAACTTTAGCCCCCGCAAGAGGGCCTTTTCGCGCGAGTTCCCGCCAAAAGCGGCACCCAATTCGCAAGGTCGTGTTTATGAAAATATCAGGGCCGGCCGGGTGGATCACAAGCCTCGGCGCCGACAGGTCCGACGGCCGGGGTCAGGCGTGCCCGCATGACGAGGGCGTCCTCGGTGGGCAGCCGATAGTAGCGGCGCCGCACGTCGATGACGGTGAAGCCGCGCTGGGTGTAGAGGGCGCGCGCGGCGTCGTTTGATGCGCGGACCTCGAGGAAGACTTCGCGGACGCCGGCGGCCCGCGCCGCGTCTAACGCGTGATCGAGGAGGTGGCGGCCGACCCCCGCGCGGCGATGGTCGGGAGCCACGGCCAGCGAGGCGAGGTCGGCCTGGTCGCCGAGGATCGTCAAGCAGACGACGCCGACGATCTGATCGGCCGCGTCGCGGAGGATCCACACGGACTCGGCGTCGGAGGCGATCGCGTCGGCAAACGCGCGCTCGCCCCACCCTTCCGGCCCAAAAACTCGGGCGTCAAACGCGGCGAGGGCGGCCGCGTCGGACGGGACGGCCTCGGCGATCGTCATCGTTTGCCGGGAACGTGCACGTCGGGGCGGCGCAGATAGAGCGGCTCGGTACCCAGGTCGCTGGGCGTCGCTCCCTGGGACAGGCGGGCCTCGGCGATGCGCGCGAGGTTCGCGGCGTCCACCGCGGCGGGCTGAGCCATGATCGACGAGAAATTCTCGGCATACAGCTGGGCGCCCGGCCCGGCGATGAGATCGTCGACGTTGAAGCCGCGCGCAAGGTCCGCGGCACGGCCAACCTCGGGGCCCCACAGGCACTCGACGCCGCTGGCGCCGGCGGCCCGATAACGGCCCGCGTACACCTCTTTCCGGCGCGCATCCGTGAGGATGACGACGTGGCGGCCCGGCTCGACGAGGTCGAGGACGGCGCGGGCCAACGCCTCGATGCTAGGGACGCCGACGACGTCGACGCCCAGGCCCCACGCGATCGTCCGGGCGGTGACGAGGCCGGCGCGCAGCCCCGTGAACGGGGCCGGCCCGGTGCCGACGGCCACGCGGCCGATTCCCGCGTCGGCCAGCGTGTCGAAGCCGGCATCGGCGACAACACGGGTGACGAGCGGAGTCAGTTCTTCCGCGTGCGCACGCGGGTTATCCATCGCGCCGCAAGCCAGCGGCGTCGGGGATTCACTGTCGACGAGGGCGACCGAAGCGCCGGCGGACGTATCAATGCACAGGTATCGCACGGACCAAGCCTAGCCTTTCTGCTCGCTGCCCCAGCGCTGAGCCAGATGGGCGACGAGGGCTTCCATGTGGTCGCCGACCCCGCGCAGCGTCACGGTGCGGCTGCCCTGATCCAGTCCCGTGAGGTCGACCGCGCCGTCCACGTCCTCGGTCGCGTCGCCGCCGACCGCCCGCTCGATCTGGACCTCCAACCGGTTGTCCGACAGGTCCTCGACCAGGCCCTCGCCCCATTCGACGACGACGACGGAATCCGTCAACGCCGTATCGAGGTCGAGGGTCTCGAGGTCGTCCAGCGACGTGATGCGGTAGGCGTCGGCGTGGATCAGCGAAATGCCGCGCTCCCCCGCCGGGTGGACCCGGGCGACGATAAACGTCGGCGACGCCACCGTGCCGACGACCCCCAGGCCGCGGCCAATCCCCTGGGTCAGCGTGGTCTTTCCGGCCCCCAGCTCCCCATTAAGCATCACGAGGTCGCCCGCGGCCAGCTGCTCGGCGATCGCCTCGCCCAGGGCCTGGGTCTCGTCCGCGCTCGACAGCTCTATCGTCAACTCAGTCATTCGCCTACTCCTTATTACTCCGCCACGTCGCCGATACCTGGGGCGGCGACCCTGCGGGGCACGCCCAGCCCGATGTCGGTGAGAATCTCATAGGAAATCGTCTGAGCCCATTCGGCCCACTCGTCGGCGTCGGGTCCGCTGCCTCCGAGGACGTCGCAGAGGTCACCGACGTGACCCACCGGCTCCGCGTCCGCCGGCCCCAGGTCGACGACCATCTGGTCCATGCAAATCCGCCCGAGTTGGCGGCAGCGCTGGCCGTTAATGCCGACCCACGCGCGATTCGACGCCAACCGCGGAATGCCGTTCGCGTAGCCGACCGGGACGATGCCCAGCCAGCGGTCCTCGTCGAGCGTCACCGTGCCGCCATACGACACAGGCCGCCCGGCCGCGACCCGCTTGACCAGCGTGAGCTGGGCCTCCAGGCGCATCGCCGGACGCAGGCGAACCGGCAGCGGCATCTCGGGGTTCGGAGCGTAGCCGTACTGCGAAATCCCCCACCGCACGAGGTCGAACCGCGTCGACTCGTGCCACAGGCCGCCCGCCGTCGCCGCCAGGTGACACACCCTAGGCGTCAGGCCCGCCGCGACCATCTGGTCGCGCGCGGCCACAAACTCCTGCTCGGCCAGACGGGTTTGGGCGAGGCCGCCCTCGCTGGGATCGTCCGCGCGCGAGAGGTGCGACCACAGGCCGACGACCTCGCAGTGTCCGACATCTTGGGCCTGGCGGGCCGCGGCGACCAGCCGCGAAAAGTCCGCCGCCGACGCGCCACCGCGCGACATCCCCGTGTCGATCTTCAGGTGGATGCGGGCCGTCCGCTCGAGCCCCGCCGCCGCGGCCGCGACGTCGAGGACCTGGCCGACCTCGGACACCGTGATGTCGACGCCGGCCTCGACCAAGGGCGCCCATTCGCCGGGCCGGACGATCCACGTGAGGATATGGCCGTCCTCGCCCCACTGCTTCAGGAGGGCGGCCAGCCGCAACGCCTCCTCGGCCTGGGCAACGCCGAACCACCGGCACCCCGCGTCGAGGGCGGCACGCGCCGCCAAGTCGATGCCGTGCCCGTAGGCGTTCGCCTTAACGATCGCCAGCGGCACCGCGTCACTGAGAGCGGCGAGCGCTTCGATGTTCGCCGTGATGGCAGACGGATCAATAATGAGACGCGCCGGGAACCGGCCACGGTCGGGTTCAAGGTCGCGACCCGGGGTGGGCCAGGCGGCCGGCATGGAAATAGTCACCTATCCAGCGTAGCGGAGCGGGCCGGCCGCGAGCGCCAGCGAAACGGCTCGTGGAAGAGCCTCGGCGATATCGGTGGCGACGATCGGTGCTCCGGCGCCGGGCGGTTCGGGCGTGGGAATCTCGTGCCCGGCGATGTAGCCGATCGGCTGCGCGTAGGGGTCGAGGCCGCAGGCGATGCGGGCAGCCTGGCCGTGCAGCCACACGCCGGCGGCGGCCGCCTGGACGAGGTCGGACTGGCTCAACTGGCGACCCGCCTGCTCGGCGCGCGCCTGGCCACCCGCGAGCACGGACGCGATCGTCCCGGCCAGGACGTCACCCGACCCCGCAGTGCCCGTCCACGCGGGCGCGTGGCGTTGGACGACGAGGTCGCCGCTGGGCGCACAAATCGTCGTGGCCGCGCCCTTGCAGACGATGACGCAGCCCGTTTCCTTCGCGAGGACGCCGGCCCAGTAGGCGGGGCGTTCCTCGACTTCGGCGCGCGAGACTCCCCCGCGCGTGCGGCCCTCGCCCAGACGCGACAATAGGCGGGCGGCCTCGCCCGCGTGGGGCGTGAGGACGGCCTGGGGCCCCGGCAGCTGCTCGGGGACAGTTGCCAGCAGGCGGTTCCACGCGTCGAGCGCGCCCGCGTCGATGACGACGGGCAGGTGGGCGGCCTTCGCCTGGCGGACGATCTCGCGGGCCTCGGCGACGCGCTGTTCGTCCTGGCTGGCCAGGCCCGGGCCCACGAGGGCGCTTTGGAAGCGGCCGCGCGCCGTGACGACCTCGGGGATGCGGGTGAGGACGGCCAGCGCCGCCTCGTCGGGGCCAAAGTAGCGGACCATGCCGGCGCCGGCGCGGGCCGCCGCCTCGACGCACATAACGCCGGTCAGCGGATACTCCCGCGACCCGGCGAGGACGGCGACGACGCCGCGCGTGTACTTGTGGTCGCGCTGATTGGGCGCCTCGAGGATGCAGCCGACGTCGCCGGCCTCGAGCGACGTCACTTTGGCGACCGACGGCGGCAGCGGCAGCCCGAGGTCGCACACGCGAACCTGGCCGACCGAGTAGCACGCGGGCGCGAGGAGGGCCGACGGTTTCACGGCCCCCATGGTCACCGTGACGTCGGCGACCAGGTGGGGCCCGGCGACCTGGCCGTCCTCGCCACCCAGACCCGAGGGGATGTCGACGGCGACGACGTGGGGACGCTTGGCCGGCTGGCCGGTCGACCCGGCATGACGATGCTCGTCGCCACCCAACCGGTGCCCGCGCCCCAGCCGCGACCCGGCGTCGCGGAGGGCCTGGGCGAGGACGTCGACGACGCTCGACAGCGGCTCCCGCAGGGCGCCGCTCGCCCCCGTTCCCACGAGGCCGTCGACGACGACGTCGCACCCCGACACGACGCGCGCGACCGAGACCGCCAGGCGCCTGGGCGCCTCGGCCAGGTCCGGCCGATGAATGGTGACACCCGCCGCCTCGGCGGCCCGCAGGCCGCGTTCGTGCGGGTGCTCCGAGAGGATGACCGCATCCGTCCGCGTGCCCCCGCGTGCGAGGAACGCCAGCGCATAGAGGGCGTCGCCGCCGTTGTCTCCGCCGCCGACCAGGGCCACGACGCGGCCGGTTGCCGCACCCCGAGAGGTCGGGGACGCCGCGACGGAAGCGCCGCGACGGACACTGACGAGCTGCGCACACGTCTCGGCCACCGCGCCAGCCGCTTTCTTCATCAGCTGGTCGGTCGGCGCCTTCTGGACGAGGGCATATTCAGCCTCACGGATATCGGCAGTAGCGAATGCGCGGATCATGCTCTTTAGTCTAGGGGCGCCGCCTATTCGACGGTGACCGACTTCGCCAAGTTACGCGGCTGGTCGACGTCGTGGCCCAAATCCTTCGCCACCTGGCACGCGAGGACCTGCAGCGGGATGACGGTGAGCAACGGCAGATAGAGTGTCGGCGCCGGCGGCACGCGGACGACGGTGTCGGCCCACTGGTCGACCGCCGAGTCGCCCTCCTCCGCGATGACGATCGTGCGGGCGCCGCGGGCGCGGACCTCCTGGATCGTCGAGAGGACCTTGCGGTGTAGCTCGGGACGGCGCGGCGTCGGGACGATGATGACGACGGGGACGCCCTCTTCGATCAGGGCGATCGGGCCGTGCTTGAGCTCGCCGGCCGCGAAGCCCTCGGCATGGACGTAGGCGATTTCCTTGAGCTTGAGGGCGCCCTCGAGGGCGACGGGGAAGCCGACGTGGCGTCCGATGAAGATGAACGACGCGGCCTGGTCGGCGAGGTCGTGGGCGACCTCGCGGATCGGGTCCAGCTGACCGAGGAGCTTCTCCATTTTGGCCGGCAGCTCGCCGAGCTTCTCGAGGTAGTCGGTGATTTCGTCGCCGTATTTGTTGCCACGCACCTGCGCGAGATAGAGGCCCAGCAGGTAGCAGGCGGCGACCTGCGCGGTGAACGCCTTCGTCGACGCGACCGCGATTTCCCGGCCGGCGTGGGTGAGGAGGACGGCGTCGGCCTCGCGCGCAATCGTCGAGCCCGGCGTGTTGACGATCGCGAGCACCTTGGCGCCCTGCTCGCGCGCGTGCCGGATCGCCTGGATCGTATCCATCGTCTCGCCCGACTGCGAAATGGCGATGACCAGGGTCTTTTGCGACACGATGGGGTCGCGATACCGGAACTCGCTGGCCAGCTCGACCTCGCAGGGGATACGGCACCAGTGTTCGATCGCGTAGCGGGCCACCTGGCCGGCGTAGGCCGACGTGCCGCAGGCGATGACGATGATCTTGTCGACGCCGCGAAGGACGTGGACGGGGATGCGCAGCTCGTCGAGCACCAGCTGACCCGACGCGTCCGTGCGCTCGCGCAGCGTTTCCGCGACGGCCGCGGGCTGCTCGTGGATTTCCTTGTCCATGAACGTCGGCCAGTCGCCCTTCGTCACGTCGGTGACGGCGAACGAGTAGTCGAACGGCGTCGGCTCGCTGGGGACACCGTCGGCGCCGATGACGACGAGGTCGTTTGCCGACGCCAGCGCCACCTCGTCCTGCCCGATTTCAAGGCACGCGTCGGCGAGGTCAGCGAACGCGAGGGCGTCGGACGACAGGAACATCCCCTCGCTGCTGCGGCCGAGCATGAGGGGCGAGGACCGCCGCGCCGCCGCGATGAGGCCCGGGCAGCGGTCGTCGATCGCGAGGATCGTGAAGGTTCCCTCGAGCTCGGGGACGATGTCGACGAGGGCGCGGGCCAGGCGGGCGGCCGCGGGGCGCGCCTCGTCGCTCAGACCCTCAGGCAACGGCAGCTCAGAACCCGTGGCGGGGGCGTCCTCAGCGTCGGCGACGCGCGCCGCGAGCACGTGGGCGATGACCTCGGAGTCCGTCTGCGAGGCAAACTCGACCCCGCGCGCGGAAAGGGGGACGCGCAGCTGATCGGCGTTTTCGATGATGCCGTTGTGGACGATCGCGATGTGCCCGTCGAAGCTCACGTGCGGGTGGGCGTTCGTGTCCGAGGGCGACCCGTGCGTCGCCCACCGCGTGTGCCCGATCGCGCAGGCGGCCTGGGGCAGCGGCTGCTCGGCGAGGCTTGAGCGCAGATTCGCCAGCTTACCTTCTTTCTTCCGCACCTCCAGTCGGCCGTCACCGACGACGCCGATGCCGGCCGAGTCGTAGCCGCGATACTCGAGCCGCGACAGCCCTTCGAGGACGACTTCCTGTGGCTGTGATGACTGATGAGGGACGACACATCCTGCGATTCCACACATGTCGCCGATTGTGGCATGACGCCCGCGTCCCTTCCAGACATCAGATCACCGAGTGTCGGTCGGCGAACCAGCCCGTGTAAACTGGCGGGACCTCGGTGGAAGGACTTCCGATGCCACATCCGACAAGCCCCAGCGCCCTGTCGTATTACGAGACCTACAGCCGTGAAGAATGGTCAGCACTTGCCCAGTCGACGCCCTATCCCCTGACGCCGACTGACGTGACGAAGCTTGCCGCCCTCGGCGACCCGATTGGCCCATTCGAGGCCGACCAGATTTATCGTCCGCTTGCCGCGCTGTTGCAGGTTCATTATCGGCAAAACCAGGAATTGGCCCGGACGCGCAGCCAGTTCCTCGGGCATACCGACACGCATGCCCTCACGCCATTCGTGATCGGCGTTGCCGGGTCGGTGGCCGTGGGCAAGTCGACGACCTCGCGTCTGCTTCAGGAGATGCTGCGGCGGTGGCCGTCGACGCCACGCGTCGAGCTCATTACGACCGACGGCTTTTTGTATCCGAATGCCGAGCTGGCCAGGCGCGGCATTTCGCACCGGAAGGGCTTCCCGGAGTCCTATGACCGGCGCGGGCTCATCAACTTTTTGGCGGCGATCAAGTCGGGCGTCAAAGAGGTTTCGGCCCCGATCTATTCGCACACGACCTACGACATCACCGGCGACGTTCAGGTCGTTCATTCCCCGGATATCGTCATCGTCGAGGGCCTCAACGTCCTCCAGCCGGCGAAGCCCAAGAAGGACGACCCCTCCGCCCTCGCCGTGTCAGACTTCTTCGATTTCTCGATTTACGTGGACGCCGACGAAAAGGATATTCGACGCTGGTATGTCGACCGTTTCTTGAAACTCAAGCACACGGCGTTCCTGCGGCCCGATTCCTACTTCAAGCGCTACGCCGACATCTCCGATTCGGTGGCACGCGACATCGCCGAGAACATTTGGGTATCGATCAACCTGCCGAACCTCGTCGACAACATTGAACCGACCAGGTCGCGGGCGAACCTCATCATCCACAAGTGCGGCGACCACCACGTCCACCGGATGCTCATGCGCAAGATCTAGCGTCCGCCCGACGCCCTCGAAAACATGAGCCCCAAATGTGCGTTTTTCGGCGCGTAGCCGGCGGTTAGCGCTGGGTGTCAAGATCTGGTGAGTCGGGTTTTGGTTTTCTAGTGGGTGATGAGTGTGGTGGGTGGGTGGGTGGGGGTCGGTGATGTTGATGGTGGTGACGGCGGGTGGGGTCTCGGGTTGGGGTCGGTGATGGTAGCGGTTGGGGTGGGCCGTATAGAGTTTGTCGAGGGTTTCTTGGCGTTTTGCCGCTGTGGCGGGCCAGGTGTTGTTGAAGATGTCTTGGGGCGTGTATCCGTTCAACCCGGTGTGGTAGTGGCGAGTGTTGTAGTTCTCGATGAATTCCGCGACCCATTCGTAGGCATGGGTGATGTCATGAAACCATCCCGGATACGACGGCCCGTACTTCACGGTCCGGAAAAAGGACTCCATATAAGCATTGTCGTTCGACACGCTCGGGCGGATAAACGATTGTTTGATCCCGCGAGCATGGAGCATGCGGGCAAGTTGTTTCGACCGCATCGCTGAACCGTTGTCCGCATGGACGACCTCGACCTTGCCGGGTGATGCCTTGATCGCTTCTTCTAGCAAGCCGATAGCGATCTTTGCGGACTCGACCGGTTGTACCGTGAACGCGCATATAAACCGAGAGAACAAGTCGATCACGGTATAGAGCAAGAAGTTACGGCCTGTGTAGGGACCCGGCAGCATCGAGATATCCCAACACAACACCTGACCCGCATACTCGGCTTGCAGTAAGGGCGCGTCGAGACGCTTATGCGACCCGGAGCCAGTAGAGGCTGGGCGGGTCCGGGGAAAGTCCTGGTCCATGGCGCGGGCGATACGGTAATACGTCGACAACGACGCCACCGCGGCGCCAGCATCCACGTCCCTCCAGTAGGTCTGGCGGATACTCACACCTGAACTCGCCAGCGACTCCTTGACCTGGGTGACTTCTTCCTCTGATAACTGATTCGGCCACACCCGTTTCTCATACGGCTTCGGATCCTCAACCTTCGGGCGAGGCTTGTGCCGGTAATGCCACGACGAGGCAGGCAAAGACAAGAGCTTTAACACCCTGGTTTGAGACCACCCAAAACTGATCAGTTCTTCTACAAGATCGTTCTCGGCTGCCAGACTTGTCTCGTAGGTGATCATCTCGTCAGAGTCGGGAGCTAGCTGTTTTCTCGCGAGGCCACGCCACTCCCTTGCATTGCCTCGATAGCTTTTCCCAAGGCATCAATAGTCCGATCCCGCTTATCAAGCTCAGCGAAAAGATCCTCAATCAGTCGGTCCTTCGCGGCGTTGTCGATCTCCAACCGGGCGTAATCAGCGGCCTGTTCCTTACTCAACCGCTCATGAGAGCGCGGGCTCAAATCGGCCTCGAGATCGCCCGATAGCATCTGGCGACTCCACTTGCGCACGTAATGGACCGTGAGGCCATGTTCTTGCAAATACTGTGCCTTCGTTCCCTTCCGAGCCAGCGTGTAAGCCAACACGTGCTCGCGCTTCTCCTGCGGACTCAACGCGTGCGGATCAGTGACATAACCAGGCATGACGGTTCCTCTCTGCCCCCCTCACACCCATCCTGACACACAGGGACGTGGCTCTTTTTGATCACGTTCACGGACCAGCAATCTACCGCACTCTCACATACACAAACGCCGGGGGCGACCTCCCCGTAAGGGAAGCCGCCCCCGGCGCGTGATCGCTTGAAGCGCGGTCGGTTACTTCATGTAGCCGACGTCCTCAGGCACCATCGACTGCAGGCCGAACGAACCGTAGTTCGCCAGCTTCTTGGGAACACCAACGTAGCCGATGCGGCGGTACAGCGGGATGGTGTGGCCCTCGTCCCAGATCATCTTGTCGATCTTGTTGGCGAGGTCGACGCGCTTGGCGTGATCCATCTCGGTGTCGGCCTGGTCACGGAGCTTGTCGATCTCCGGGTTCTTCAGGCGCGCGTAGTTCTGGTCAGAGTTCGAACCGTAGATCTGGCCGATGTTGTTCATCGGGAAGACCGTGCCCTGCCACGTGAACGTGGTGAGGCCGAATTCGCCGTCCAGCAGGTACTTCGGGAACTCGTCCGTGGCCTTGGTGACCATCTTGACGTCGATACCGATCTTGCTGAGGTCGGACTGGATGAGCTTGCCTTCGTTCTCGGACGTCGGGACGTCCTTGATGACGGCGTAGTCGATCGTCAGCGGCTGGCCGTCCTTCTCGCGGACCGTCTTGCCCTTCGGCAGCTTCCAGCCGGCCTCGTCGAGCAGCTTGCCCGCGGCCTCGGGATCGTAGGACAGATCCTTGCTGTTGTCCTTGTAGCCGTCCTGGCCGGTCATGAAGAAGTGGTTGCCCAGCATGACCTGCTCCGGGTGCGCCGCGATCGGCAGACCGGCGAGGTCGGACTTGGCGATGGCCTCGCGGTTGATGCCGCGGGTGATGGCCTGGCGGACCTTCTGGTCACCCAGGTTGCGGGCCTGCGAGTTGATCGTCACGTGACGCCACTGCAGCGAACCGGCGGCGCGGACCTCGCCGTCCGAACGATTCTTGGCCTGGTTGTAGCCATCGGAGTTAATGAAGGTCGCAACGTCGACCTCGTTGTTGGCGAACGCCTGCGAGGACGCGTTGTCGGTGAGCTCGCGGAACGTCACCTTGTCAAGCAGCGGCTTGTCGCCCCACCACTTCGGGTTCGGCTTGAGCGTGGCCACGCGCTGCGACTTGTCGATGCCGGCGAAGATGAACGGGCCGGCCAGGTAGTCGTTGTTCGGCTGGCCCTCGAGCGCCTTGTTGAAGGCCTCAGGCGTATCCGTCAGCTCGTGCGGGAACATGGACGACCACGGAGCCTGCCAGTCGGGCTGCGACGACTTGTAGGTGACGATGACTTCCTGGGGCGACTTGCCCTGCTTGACGTCGGCAATCTGGTCGAAGCCGTCGGTGGAGGCCACCGAGAAGTCCGCGTTCGTGCCGTTGCACGCCTTCCACATGGCGATGAAGTCGCTGGCGTCGATCTGGCGGCCGCTGTTCCACTTCGCCTTGGGGCTGATCTCGAACGTCACCTGCTGGGGCGTCGACCCCTCGGCGTCCTTGACATCAACCTTGTCGAGGTAGTTCTTGTTCGGGGTCAGCTTGCCCTTGGCATCCGAGTCGAACAGGTTCGCGCCCGTCCAGTTGAAGATGTCCTGGTTGTCGACGCCGTTACCGTCGTTCGTCAGCATGTTCCAGTTGGTCGGCAGCTGGCTGATCGCGAAACGCAGCGTACCGCCCTGCTTGAGCTTGTCACGGCTCTGCGAGTTGATGTCGACGGTCTTGATGCCCGAGCCGTCGCCGTCGTTCGAACCCGAGCCGTTGTCCGAGCTCGAGCAGGCCGTCAGGCCCAGGGTCGCCGTCAGTGCCAACGCACCAACCGCCGCACCAATCTTGCGCATGCGCATGGTGTCCTCCTTTATCTAGGGGTCGAGGCGCCTAGGCAGACGCTTTAGTCTGCCATGAGGTCGAAACGAAACCAGCACCCCGGGGGTCTCGTTCGTCTAGTCGAAATCCTATCGGGAGATCCTAGAAAACGCGCCGTGATCTTGCATAGTGGCAGGCAGTCGCGTGATCGCCACCCTGTTCCGCCAGTTGCGGCTCGCTATCCAGACACCGTTTCCGTTCGGCGTCACCCAGCTGCTTGAACAGCGGGCAGCGCGTGCGGAACGGGCAGCCGGTCGGCAGGTGCGCCGGGCTGGGCAGGTCGCCCTCGAGGAGGATACGGTGACGCGACCGCTCCTTCTCCGGGTCCGGGATCGGAATCGCCGACAGCAAGGCCTGCGTGTACGGGTGGTGCGGGTTGTCGTAGACCTCGGTGACGTCGCCGATCTCGACGATGCGTCCCAGGTACATGACGGCCACGCGGTCCGCGATGTGGCGGATCACCGACAGGTCGTGGGCGACGAACAGGTACGACAGGCCCATCTCGACCTGCAGGCGCTCCAGCAGGTTGAGGACGCCCGCCTGAATCGAGACGTCGAGGGCGGACACCGGCTCGTCGAGGACCAGCAGCTTCGGCTCCAGCGCGAGGGCGCGGGCGATGCCGATACGCTGCTTCTGGCCGCCGGAGAAGTGTCGGGGGTATCGGTTGGCGTGGGACGGCTCGAGGCCGACCAGCTCCATGAGCTCGCCGACGCGCGCCTGCGCCTGCTTCTTCGAGAACCCGTTGTAGACCAGCGGCTCCATGAGGATGTCGGAGACCGGCATACGCGGGTCGAGCGCGGCCATCGGGTCCTGGAAGACCACCTGGAGGTCGCGGCGGATCTCTTTCCGATCCTTCTTCGACAGTTTCGCCGTGTCGTGGCCGAAGATGACGATGCGCCCATGCTCGGGGGCCTTGAGCTCGAGGATCGACATGAGGGTCGTCGACTTACCGCAGCCGGACTCGCCCACCAGGCCGAGGGTCTCGCCCGGACGGATCTGGAGGTCGATCTCGTTGACCGCGTGCACGGTGCCGATCCGCCGCTTAAAGACGGCGCCCTTCATCAGCGGGTAGGTCTTCGTCAGCTCGTGGAGCGAGAGGATCGGTTCGGCCTCGGTGTCACGCTGACGCAGGTGCGAAACCGATTCGGGAATCGGGTAGATCTCGGCATACGACCGATTCTCGGCGAGGATGTCCTTCGCGAAGACGCAGGCCGCCCGGTGTCCGCGGCGTGTCGCCGGCCCGAACTTCGCCGTCGCGCCCTCGTCGATCGTGTCGCCGGTCGCGACACGCTCAAGCGTGGGTTCCGCGGCCTTGCAGGCGACGGTCGCCATGGGGCATCGCGGCGCGAACGGGCACCCCGGCGGCAGGTTGAGCAGCGACGGCGGGTTACCCTCGACGGTCGCCAGCTGTTCGTGGGAGTCGACGTCGGGGCGCGGCAACGACCCCAACAGGCCGATCGTGTAAGGCATCGCGGAACGGTAGAAGATGTCCTCGACCGTGCCGGACTCGACGATCCGCCCGGCATACATGACGGCGACCTTGTCGGCCAGGCCCGCCACGACGCCGAGGTCGTGGGTGATGATGATGACCGCGGCACCCGTCTCTTTCTGCGCGTACCGCAGCAGGTCGAGGATCTGGGCCTGAATCGTCACGTCCAACGCGGTCGTCGGCTCGTCGGCGATGATGACGTCGGGGTTGTTGGCGATCGCCATGGCGATCATCACGCGCTGACGCATACCGCCCGAGAACTCGTGCGGGAAGTTCTTGATCCGCACCTCGGGGTTGGGAATCCCCACGGCCTTGAGCAGCTCGAGGGCGCGCGCCTGGGCGTCCTTATCCGAGATCTTGTGGTCGTGAATCTGCAGGGCCTCGGCGATCTGGTCGCCGATCGTGAACACGGGGTTGAGCGACGACAACGGGTCCTGGAAGACCATGGCCAGCTTCTTACCGCGAATCTGCGACATCCACGCATCCGACCGCCCCAACAGCTCGACGCCGTGAAGCTTGACCGATCCCGTAATGTTCGCCGACTCGTCAAGCAGGCCCATGACCGACATCGACGTCACCGACTTACCGGAACCGGACTCGCCGACGATCCCGAGGACCTCGCCGGACTGGACCGACAATCCCACGCCACGGACCGCGTGAACGATGCCGTCCTCGGAGGGGAAACGGACGTTGAGGTCGGTGATCTCGAGCGCCGGCACGCCGGGCTTCGGCTCAGGGATCTCGTTCGTCTCGAACGTCGGTTCCGGCTTCTTCTTGTCGCGGCTCATGCCTGGCCTCCAGCGTTAGACGAGGGATCGAGGGCGTCACGCACGGCATCGCCCAGGAAGTTAACGAACAGCAGGGTGAGGACCAGCAAGAGCGCCGGCGCCAAGAACACCCACGGGAACGTCGTCGCCGTCCAGGAGCCCTCGGAAATCATCGTGCCCAGCGAGGTCGCCGGCGCCTGCACGCCAAAACCGAAGAAGGACAGCGACGTCTCGGACAAAACGGCCGCCGCAAGCCCCAGGGTGAAGTCGACGATGAGGTACGACGAGATGTTGGGGATGATGTGGCGGAAGATGATCGCCCGCGACGGCACCGACATGAACCGGGCCGCGTGAACATAGTCGAGCGACGACACCGAGGACGTCAGCGCCCTCACGACACGGGCCGAAAGCATCCACCCGAACGCGGCCAGCAGGATGATGAACAACGGGACCGAGCCCTTCGCCGAGCCCGCCTTCTGGGTGATGATCGCGATCATGAGGAAGGACGGGATGACGAGGAGGAGGTCGATGCACCAGAGGATGATCTTCGAGACCGCGCCGCCGAAGTAGGCGGCCGACGCGCCGATCACGGCGGCGAGGAACGTCTGGAGGATCGCCACCGAGAAGCCGATGATCAACGACTTCCGCAGGCCCTCGACGGCCATGGCAAAAATGTCGCGGCCACCCTGGGTGGTGCCCAACCAGTGGGTCGCCGACGGCCCCATCATGAACTGAGTGTTGTCGACGTCGGTGTAGCCCCACGGCGAAATGAGGGGGCCAAAGATGGCGAAGAGGACGATGCAGACGAGGCCGACGGCGCCGATCTTGGCGCCCAGCGGCCGGAAGGTCCGGCGGAGGACCAGACGCGAGCGGGTCAGTGATTCGGGTGCCTTGTCGGACGTGATGTTGTCCAGGGGCGCGTCGTCCGGCATCGCCGTTTCGGCGGGAGTGCTGTGAACTGGCATGACCTTTCCCTCCTAGCTCGTGCGCACGCGCGGGTCGACGGCGGCGACAAGAATGTCGGACAGCAACGCACCGAAGAGGACGCAGACGCCCGAGAAGGCGACGACGGCGACCGAACCGTTGATGTCTTGCTGCATGATCGATTGGACGGAGTAAATACCCATGCCGTGCCAGCCGAACAGCTGCTCGGTGATGGCGGCGCCGAGGACGACAGTCGAGACGGCGAACGCAAAGTACGTGGCCATGGGGATGAGGGCGTTCCGTAGTGCGTGGTGGCGCACGGCCCGGCCCTTCCTCAAGCCCTTAGCGCGCGCCGTCCTCACATAGTCGGCACCCAGGGTATCGAGCATGAGGTTGCGCTGGTAACGCGAATAGCTGGCGATCCCCATGAGGGACAGCGACAGGGTGGGCAGCAGCAGGTGCTGGAGCCGGTCGGCGATCGCGGCGCCCGGGTAGGACCCGACGTTGCCCGTCTCGCCAATGAACTCGAAGACGTTCGTCCCGAAGAGCGCGTTGAGCTTCACCGCGCCGATCTGGAGGAACACGGCGAGAACCATGACCGGAGTCGAGATGAAGATGAGGGCGAGGATCGAGATGACCTTGTCGACCGCGGTCCCCTTCTTCACGGCGCTCCATGCGCCGAGGGCGACACCGCCGGCCATACCCAGCAGGGTACCGATCGTGATGAGGCGAACCGACACCCAAATACGAATCGACACTTCGGCATTCACCGAGGCGCCCTTGGGCGACTTACCCCAATCCCACTGCGTGACGACGCCATGCAGCCAGTGGCCGAACCGCACGAACACGGGGTCGTTGGGATTGATGTTGTAGGTCGACAGCGTGTGCAGGACCGAGGCGCGGTTGAGATGGGGGTTCGTCCAGTCAAAAACCGCTAGTGGGTTGAGAGCCACCGAGGCGATGATGTACGCCAAGAACACCGCGATGACGAGCAACACGAAGTAGTTCGCCAGGCGACGGAGGAGATAGAGCAGCATGCGTCATGCCCTCCCAATTGGATTTCACTTGGTTGGGGCCACTGTAAGGGATTCGCAAGCGTCTAGCAGAACGGACGTGCACCCGCATGCATACTTTTCCGCACTTTCGGGCCTTTATCCGTCACCCCGCCGTGACGTCTCACAACGTAGACACCAGGGACGTTGTGGCAGCGGTCACCGCAATTTACGCAACTTTATGTTTCCTATTGTTGGCCTTCAGCAAGCAAGCCTGACCCAAGAAAAACAGGTATCGCCCATCGCGAGAGGCGAGACGTGACGCCGCCCTCCCCCACGCCCACATCCGGGCGCGGGGTCGAGCGGCGCTGCGGCTGGCGTTAGACCGCGGCGGCCTCGGCCGCGAGGATCTCGTGGTGGCGCCTGAGGTCGGCCTCAAGGGGCGCGACCATGTGCGAGCGAGTGACGGCCTTGTGACCGAACCAGATGGCGAGGAACAGGGGCAACCCAATGAAGGACGACATGAGCGCCGTCGCGTTCGTGTCCTCGCCGGTGATGAAGCCCTGGGCCTGGCCAACGATGACGACCGCACACATGAGCATGGCGACGATGGGCCCCATCGGGTAGAAACTTGCGCGGTACGGCAGCTCGTCAAGGTTATGCCCCTGCGCCATGTAGGCACGGCGGAACCGATAGTGCGACCAGGCGATGCCCATCCACGTAATAAACCCGGCGAGGCCGGACGCGTTGACCAGCCACGTGTAGGCCGCGCCGTCGCCGATGAGGGACGAGAGGAAGCACATGGCGCCGATCAGCGTCGTGACGATGAGGGCGGCCAGGGGCACGCCGCGCTTCGTCGTATGCGAGAAGATACGGGGAGCTTTTCCGGACTTCGCCAGCGCGTAGAGCATGCGGGTCGACGCGTAGAGGCCGGAGTTGCCCGCCGACAGCACCGACGTCAAGATGACGGCATTCATGACCGACGCGGCCGCGAGGATCCCGGCGTTCTTGAAGACAAGGGTGAACGGCGAAATCGTCACGTCCTCGTGGGGGTTGAGGAGCTCCGGCGTCGTGTAGGGAATAAGGAAGCCGATGACGGCGATCGCGCCGATGTAGAAAATAAGGATTCGCCAGAAGATCGAGCGGATCGCCTTGGGCAGCGACGTCTCGGGGTCGTGGGCTTCGCCGGCAGCGACGCCGACCAGCTCTGTGCCCTGGAACGAGAACCCGGCGATCATGAACACCGACACCATCCCGTACATGCCGTTGACCATGGGCGCATCGCCGCGGGTCCAGTTGGCGAACGGGTGGAACGGGTCGTAGTTAATGACGGTGGCGGACGAGCGGAGGATGCCGAAGATCATGAGGACGCCGACGACGAGGAAGACGAGGACGGTGACGACCTTGATCGAGGCGAACCAGAACTCGCCCTCGCCATAGGCGCCGGCGCTCAACGCGTTGATTCCGAAGAGGATGGCGAGGAAGATCGCCGACCAGATCCAGCCGGGAACGTCCGGCAGCCAGTACCGCATGACCAGCGCCGCGGCGGCCAGCTCGGCGGCGACGGTGATCGCCCAGTTGAACCAGTAGTTCCACCCCAGGGCGAACCCGAACGAGGGCGACACGAAGCGCGTGCCGTATTCCTCGAACGACCCGGCGACCGGCATGTAGGTCGCCATTTCGCCCAGCGACTGCATGAGGAGGAACACCATGACGCCGATGAGCGAATACGCGATGAGGGCGCCGCCCGGGCCGGCCTGGGAGATCGTCCCGCCGGACGCCACGAACAGGCCCGTCCCAATCGCGCCGCCGATGGCAATCATGTGAAGGTGGCGGCTCTTCAGCGAGCGCTGAAGATCTGTATTCGGTTCAATGGTCTCCGTCGCCACGGCGCGCGTCCTTTCGGTCAGATCTCACGGCTCCTTGGCCAGGGCTTCACCCTACCCCCGTCGCCAGGCCGCCTAACAGGACCTCTCGCGTTCTGGTTAATTATTCACACTCGATGAATGATCGGGCCGGAGGGGGCCGCGACCGAGCAACAGGCGGCCGGCCCGCGCGCATCGACGCGCCCCGCAAGGCGGCCTAGAATCGGCGAAATCGTCGGAAAAACGGGAAAAACACCGCCTGCCACGCCGCACCACGCCATCCCCGAGCGGCGGGGTGGAGGCCTCGTCGGAACGGAAGCGGCGGCGTCATGCGGGCAGATCGACGGGCAAAACGTGACCTCCGCCACTGCCGCCCACGGATCGGACAGTAGGCAAAAAAGAAAAGTCGCGGGCCGGCACCCCTCCAGACAACCGGCCCGCGACAGGCTTCGTAGCTTAGCGCATAACGAAGTCCGCTACCGAACCGGGCTCGTTTTCGGCCTCCTCCAGCGCCGCCGCGCGACGCATGGCGATCTCGGCACGCCAGCCAGGATCAGTGATCATTCGGGCAATGGCCAAGCCGATGCCGATCGCCAATATGACAAGAAGCACTTCGATGATCGAGTCCCACGCCCGCGAGTAGGCGCCCTCGTTCATGTGGGCGAGGGCGGCGTAGAGCGGGACGCCGGGGATCATGATGACCGAGGCCGGCACGGACAGCGACACACGCGAGTAGCGGAACCCGGATGCACGCGAGATGCCGTCGGCGGCCAGGCCGATGAGCAGCGCCTCGACGCCGACCGCAAACTGCCAGAACATCCCGTGTTCGACCACCCAGAAACGGCAGGGGTTGAGGATCGCGCAGACGAGGGCGGCCCAGAAGCACAGCTTCTTCTCGGCGTTAAAGAGCATGGCGAACCCGAAGGCCGCGATGAACGAACAGAGCATCCGGACCAAGAACAAGGCGGCGCCCGCGAGCGGAGCCGACTTCGGCGGATCGACGGCCCAGTCGAACGTCAGCGAGACCAGCCACACGGCGGCGCCGGCCGAGATGACGAGCATGAGGACGTAGGTGAGACGCGAGATGCCCGCCGAAATGTCCATGCGGACGAGGTCGAGCATGCCCGTGAGCAGCGGGAACCCGGGGACGAGGAACAGCACGGCGGAGATAATGCCCGCGTGGTAGGTCCTGGCGGCGCCGGTGAACCAGATGGGCAGAACCGATTGGTCGATCGACGAGTGGTTGAGGATCGCCGTAAACGCGTCGGCCAGGCCAACGTAGGCGGTGGCGGCGACGAGGCCGCAGAGCATCCACACGCCGAAGTGGTTCATGTGGCGGATAAGCATC
This sequence comes from uncultured Actinomyces sp., assembly GCA_900545825.1. Lineage (GTDB taxonomy): Bacteria > Actinomycetota > Actinomycetes > Actinomycetales > Actinomycetaceae > Nanchangia. Next base: position 19,772 of record URAS01000008.1, on the reverse strand, counting down.
TGCTTGCGCAGCGCCTGGCCCAGCGTCGCCGCAATTCCGGCGATCAGGCATTCGATGAGGCCGCCGCGGTTGAGGAAACAGAAGCACGCACACGCGACGCCGGAGGCCAGCATGTTGGCGACCGTGCCGTATTCGGGCTTGAACGCCTGGATGCGATCGAGGATCTCGTTGACGTCCTCGACGGTGACGTGCGGCTTGAGGTGCTGGGTAAAGTGGCGCAGCCGATCGAGCTTGGCCGCGTTGGTGCCGAAGACGCGCTGCTCCGACACCTCGGTACGGAACGTCCCGTGGGCGTAGACGGTCGACGAGATCTCGCCGAACGTCACCTGGGAGTGCTGGGCCTCGACGCCAATCGCCGAGGCCAGGCGGGCCATCGACACCTTGACGCGGTACGAGGACGCCCCCGACTCGAGCAGCATGTGGCCCAAACGCATAGTCACCTGGGACTGCGCGGCCAGCCGGTCGCGGACGCGACGCAGCTCTTCGTGCTCGTCGCCGTGGGGATTGAGGTGGTCGTGGTGTTCGGTGCGCAGCCGCTCGAGGTCGAGGATCTTCGACATGGCCGAGTCCGACAGCACGTTGTGCTGGTGGACGCTGCGGCGAACTTTAGAGACGGGGACAACTTTTCCGACGGCTCGTCGGGCTGCACCGGGCAGCTTATTTCGTCTTTTTGGCAGGTCACTCACACGGGTATCTTACGCGGCGTCGAGAAATCGTCGCCCAGCAGAAAGCCCCGCGGTGGGGCGGTTCACAGCTCTGCCGCTACCTCGCCGGGCACGGCCGACAACGCCTTCTCGATTTCCGGGAGGGCGCGGCCGCGGACCAGCCACACGGCGAGCGCGCCATAGAGGAGGCACGCGAGGGCGATTGCGGGGACGGGATGGTGCTGGGTGTCCAGCGCCAAGGCCAGCCACGACCCCGCCATCGCGCCGGCCGCGCCGGCCATCTGGCTCCACCCGGTCGCGTGCCGATACAGCGTGCCGAGCAGCGCCCCGATCGACGTCACCGCCGCCGTGAACGCGAAGCCGGCGTCCTCGTCGATGCGGGTGAGCTCCTCGGCGTAAAGGTCGTCCGCGACGTCGAGGACCAGCGGCAACGGCGCACGAGCCTCCGCGCGTGGTCCGACGTCATGGGGCCACCTTTCGTGACAATACGTGAGGGAGAGGGAGACCGCGCGGCCTCCCTGTTGGTCATGCGGATAGGGATCGGCCCCCGGGGGAGCACTCCCGGGGGCCGATCACCGATCAACCACGGTCAGCGGCGACTACTCGTCGCTGCCGCCGTCCGACTCGTCCTTGCTGCGGGTGCGGCGGCGACGGTTCCGGTTGCGGCGCTGGCCACCACGGCCCTCGCCGTCACGGTCGCGCTCGCCACGGTCGCGGCCACGACGCGGGGCCTCGTCCTCGCGGGGCTCGTCGGCCTCGGCCGACTCGTCCTCTTCGCCTTCGACGACCGCGTGGAGGCTGAGCTTGCCGCGCGGGTCGATCTCGGCGATTTCGACCTGCACCTGATCGCCGACGTTGAGGACGTCCTCGACGGCCTCGACGCGCTTGCCCCCGACGAGGCGGCGGATCTGGGTGATGTGGAGGAGGCCGTCCTTGCCCGGCGTCAGCGAAACGAACGCGCCAAACGACGTGGTCTTGACGACGGTGCCGACGAAGCGCTCGCCGACCTCCGGCATCTGCGGGTTGGCGATCGCGTTGACCGCGGCGCGGGCGGCCTCGGCGGCCGTCTGCTCGGCGGCGGCGATGTAGACGGTGCCGTCGTCCTCGATCGTCAGATCGGCGCCCGTGTCTTCCTGGATCTGGTTGATCATCTTGCCCTTGGGGCCGATGACCTCGCCGATCTTGTCGACCGGGACCTGCACCGTGATGATGCGCGGCGCGAACGGGCTCATCTCGTCCGGAGCCGGAATGGCCTCATCGATAAGGTCAAGGATCGTCAGTCGAGCCTCGCGGGCCTGGCCCAGCGCGTGGCGCAGGACCGCCGACGGGATGCCGTCGAGCTTGGTGTCGAGCTGCAGCGCCGTGATGAACTCGCGGGTGCCGGCGACCTTGAAGTCCATGTCGCCGAAGCCGTCCTCGACGCCCAGGATGTCGGTGAGCGTGAGGTACTTGCGCTTGCCGTCCTCGATCTGCTGCGACATGAGGCCCATCGCGATGCCCGCGACCGGGGCCTTCAGCGGAACGCCCGCCTGGAGCAGCGAAATGGTCGACGCGCAGACCGAACCCATCGACGACGAGCCGTTCGAGCCCATGATCTCGGACACCTGGCGGATCGCGTAGGGGAACTCCTCACGCGACGGCAGGACGGGGACGAGGGCGCGCTCGGCGAGGTCGCCGTGGCCGATCTCGCGGCGCTTCGGGGTGCCGACGCGGCCGGTCTCGCCCGTGCAGTACGGCGGGAAGTTGTAGTGGTGCATGTAGCGCTTGTGCTGGATCGGCGAGAGGTTGTCCAGCTGCTGCTCCATGCGGAGCATGTTGAGCGTCGTCACGCCCAGGACCTGGGTTTCGCCGCGGCGGAACAGCGCCGAGCCGTGGACGCGGGGCAGCACCTGGGCCTTGGCGTAGAGGGAACGCAGCTCGGCCGGCTTGCGGCCGTCGACGCGCACCTCCTCGTCCAGCGTGCGGGTGCGGATGAAGTCCTTCTCCAGCGCCTTGAACGCGGCCTTGAGGTCCTTCTCGTCGTCGGCGAACTGCTCGTCCTCCAGCAGCTTCTCGAGCATCGCGTCCTTGATCTCGTCGACGCGATCCTGGCGCTCGAGCTTGTCGGCGATCGTGATGGCCTGCTTGAGGTCGTCCTCGACGATGCCGCGGACGGCGTCCATGTGGCGGTCCTCGAAGTCGAGGAACAGCGGGAACTCGCGGGTTTCCTTCGCCGCCTTGGCCGCGACCTCGCTCTGGGCGCGGCACAGCTCGCGGATGAAGGGCTTCGCGGCCTCGAGGCCGTCGGCGACGACCTCTTCCGTCGGCGCCTGCGCGCCGGCCTCGATGAGGGCCCACGCGTTGTCGCCGCCACCGGCCTCGACCATCATGATCGCGACGTCGTCGCCGACGATGCGGCCGGCCACGACCATAAGGAACGTCGCGCGCTCCATTTCGGAATAACGCGGGAACGCGACCCACTGACCGTCGATGAGGGCCAGGCGGAGGCCGCCGATCGGGCCCGAGAACGGCAGACCCGAAATCTGGGTGGACATCGACGCGGCGTTGATCGCGAGGACGTCGTAAGCGTCGTCGGGGTGGACCGTCATGACGGTCTCGACGACCTGGACCTCGTTGCGCAGACCCTTGACGAACGCGGGGCGCAGCGGGCGGTCGATCTGGCGGCACGCGAGGATCGCCTCGGTGGTCGGGCGGCCTTCGCGGCGGAAGAAGTTACCGGGGATGCGGCCAGCCGCGTACTGACGCTCTTCGACGTCGACGGTCAGCGGGAAAAAGTCGAACTGGTCGCGGGGGTGCTTCCCGACGGTCGTCGCCGACAACACGGTCGTCTGATCGTCGAGGTAAGCGAACGCGGAACCCGCAGCCTGGAGGGCGACGAGGCCGGTTTCGAAACGGATGGTGCGCGTACCAAACGAGCCGTTATCGATAACGGCTTCGGCAGCGACAACCTGAGGATCATCCATCATGTGGGGTGGACTCCTATCTGTCTATTCAGTGTGATCTGTTCTCGCCCCAGCCAACGGTCATCGATCGAGGCCCACGGAACATATGTGCTCCGGAAGCCACTACCGAGGACCGGCGGCAAAAACGGGGGCAGCCTGGATGCAAAAGGGGCCCGGAGCGACGACACGTCGTTCCGGGCCAGCCACGATTAGCGGCGAAGTCCCAGGCGCTGGATGAGCGAACGGTAACGCTCGATGTCGACCTCGCGCAGGTAGCTCAGCAGGCGGCGACGACGGCCAACCAGAAGCATGAGGCCACGACGCGAGTGGTGGTCGTGCTGGTGAGTCTTGAAGTGCTCCGTCAGGTCGGAAATCCGGCGGGTGAGCAGAGCGATCTGGACCTCAGGGGAGCCGGTGTCGCCAGGGTGAGTGGCGTATTCGGCGATGATCTGGTCCTTGACTTCCTTGGGCAGCGACAAAGGCTTCTCCTCTTCACATCAGTTGTTGCACGGAGCACCAGGGCATGTTCACCTGGGCATGACGCATCCGTGGCCGGCTTTGACGGCGTCTCCCAGCCTAACACCTCAAACGGGGCGCCCTTTTCGCGCGAGGGCGCCGGGAAAGTGAGTTTACCCACTCACCCCCCTCCCCCACGACACCACCCGCCGCCGGAGGGCGACCGGCCACACCCCCGCGCGACACCGCTCCGACACCCTCCATTTAGTGTTACCTAAGTAATTGTTATGTGAGCCTCCCCTTATTTCCTGAACAACTTTTCAGGGCCCGTCGAACAGCCCCGCACATAGCCCCATTGAGGCCTTTTTTCACCGTCCTCGTCCGAGAGCAGACCTAGCCTAGTAAGTGTTCCGGTTTGGCACTTAAGGGCAAGCGCCAAACATTTTTTGGGAAAGGTTCAACGAGACGATGAAACGCATGGAAGCCGACGTCGTTGTCATTGGCGGTGGCGCCACCGGCACGGGGTGTGCGCGCGACGCAGCGATGCGCGGGTATTCGGTCATCATGGTCGATCGGGCCGACATTGGCCAGGGTACGTCGGGCCGCTATCACGGCCTGCTGCACTCGGGTGGACGCTACGTCGTGTCCGACCCGCGATCCGCCACAGAATGCGCGGAGGAACGTGACATTGTCGCACGGATTCACGCCGACGCAGTAGAGGAAACCGGGGGCCTTTTTGTTGCTACCCCCGGGGATCCGATGGATTTCACCGACAAGTTCGCCGCCGGCGCCGTTAAGGCGAAAGTGCCGTGCGAAGAGATCCCGATTGCCAAAGCGCTGGAATTGGAGCCGCGACTCAATCCCGGCATTACCCGCGCGTTCCGCGTCCACGACGGCACGGTCGACGGCTGGCAGATGATGTGGGGCGCCGCGAACTCGGCGAAGGAATACGGCGCTCAAATTCTCACCTATACGACGGTCACCGGCATCGAGACGGAAAACGAGCAGGTCAAGGCAGTCATCTGCCAGACCCACGACGGCGAAGAGCTGCGTATCGACACGTCGTTCGTCCTCAACGCCGCGGGCCCCTGGTCGGGTCACGTCGCCGAGATGGCCGGCTGCCACGACGTCGAGGTCGTCGCCGGGCGCGGCATCATGATCGCGATGAACCACCGCCTGGTCAACCACGTGATCAACCGGTGCATCTACCCCGCCGACGGCGACATTTTGGTTCCCGTCCACACGGTCTCGATCATCGGCACGACCGACCAAAAGAGCGACGACGCCGACAAGCTGGCAATCCCGTTCAAGGAAGTCCAGCAGATGCTCGACTCCGGCGAGGCCCTGATCCCCGGTTTCCGCACCCAGCGCGCCTGCCACGCGTGGGCCGGCGCCCGCCCGCTGGTCAAGGACAAGCGCGTCGCCGCCGGCGACACCCGCCACATGTCGCGTGGCATGTCGATCCTCGACCACGCCGAGCGTGACGGCCTCAAGGGCCTCATCACGATCTCCGGCGGCAAGCTGACGACCTACCGCCTCATGGCGAAGAACGCCGTCGACGAGATGGAACGCCAGACCGGCAACACGCACCCGTGCCGCACCGCGGACGAGGCCGTGCCCGGGTCGAAGTCCGGCAAGAACTACCTCATCACGCACCGTTTGGGCGAGCGCGAACACGACCGCCTCGACGATCCGGTCATCTGCGAGTGCGAGCTCATGACGAAGTCGATGTTCGTCGACCTCATGAAAGACGAGAAGGGCGACTTCCAGATCGACGACCTGCGCCGCCAGCTCCGTATCGGCATGGGGCCGTGCCAGGGCGGGTTCTGCTCGATGCGCGCGGCCGGCCTGACGACGTCGTGCCAGGCACTCGACGCCAAGGACGCGACCCGCCTGCTGCGGCTCTTCCTCAAGAACCGCTGGATCGGCCTGTGGCCCATCCTCTTCGGGAACCAGGTCAACCAGACCGCCCTCGATAACTGGATTTTCCACGGCCTGTTCGACATCGACCACTTGCCCGACCCGGGCGACACCGGTCCGGCGATTCCGGACCTCAGCGACACCGACGCAATGGAAGGCAGGGAGACGGTCAAATGAGCACGGCAGTAGTGATTGGCTCGGGCATTGCCGGTCTGACGGCGGCCCTGCGCCTGCAAGAGGCGGGCGTCAAGCCGACCATCCTCACGATGGGCTTGGGCGGCCTCCAGCTGTCCCAGGGCACGATCGACATCCTGGGGTACAACCCCGACCGGGTGACGAACCCGCTCGAAGCGGCCGGCCAGGTGCCCGCAAAGCACCCGTACCACACGATCGGCGTCAAGTCGGTCGAGGACGGCGTCCGCTGGCTGGCCGGGCTCGTGCCCGACCTCGTCACGGGCGACCCGACGACGAACGTCTCGCTGCCCACCGTCGTCGGCGCGATCCGCCCGACCGCGCTGTACTCGCCCTCGATGGCGGCCGGAATCCTCAGTGGCAACGTCGACGTGACGATCGTCGGATTTAAGCAGTTCAAGGACTTCTATCCCGAACTGATCGCCGGCAACCTGTCGCGTCAGCAGACGCCGGACGGCGGAACGATCACCGCCCACCCGTTCTGGGTCGACTTCCCGGTCCGCAAGGGCGAATCGGACACGTCGGCCGTCAACTACGCCCGCGCGTTCGACCACGATGCGAACCTCGAAAAGCTGGCGTGGGAGCTGTCGAAGGCCCCGGGCGCTGGCCCGCTCGGCCTGCCGGCATTCCTCGGCCTCAAGCGCATCGACGGCTACGCCCGCCTCAGCGAGCTCACGCAGCGCAAGGTCTTCGAAATCACCGGCCTGCCGCCGTCGGTTCCCGGCATGCGTCTCAACGAGGCGCTGCGCGGCATCGCCCGCTCCCGCCGCATCCCGATCATCCAGGGCGCGAAGGCCGTCGGCTTCACGGCCGAGGACGGACGCATCACCGGCGTCACGGTCCACGCGGCCGGCCACGACGTCACCTACAAGGGCGACAGCGTCATCTATGCGGGCGGCGGCTTCGCGTCGGGCGCCCTCCAATTTGATTCGTACGGCAAGATCAGCGAAACGCTGTTCGGCCTCCCGCTCGTCCTCCCCGAGGGCGCCCCGGTGCACGGCGACTATTGGGGCAAGCCCCAGCCGCTGTTCGAGGTCGGCTGCGCCACCGACGCGTCCATGCGGCCCGTCGACAGCTCCGGCGCGGTCTGCTACTCCAACCTGTACGTCGTCGGCGACATGCTGGCCGGCACGAACCGGTGGGACGAGAAATCCGGCGAGGGCATCGCGATCGGCTCGGCCACGGTGGCTGCCGCCGCGGCCAGCGAGGCGAAGGAGAAGTAAATGAGCACGCAACCGAAGAACTTTGCCGGGCACGTCCTCTCGCGCGCGACGCTGGACTGCTGCGTCAAGTGCACGATCTGCGAGACCCAGTGCCCCGTCATGGAGGCCACTCCCCTGTTCCCCGGCCCCAAGTATGTGGGCCCGCAGGCCGAGCGCTTCCGCAACGGCGACAGCGTCGATATTGCCGTCGACCTGTGCTCGATGTGTGGCACGTGTACGCTCGTGTGCCCGCAGGGCGTGAAGATCGCCGAACTCAACACCCAGGCGATCGCGATCGCCAAGTCCGACCACATGCCGCTGCGTGACCGCCTGATCTCGAACACGTCGTTCATGGGCGCCTGCATGCACCCGGTCGCCCCGGTCGCAAACGCCGCCCTCAAGGTCAAGCCGCTGCGTGTCGCCGTCGAGAAGACGGTCGGCATCCACCGCAACGCGCCGATGCCTTATGCGCCCACCCAGTCGCTGCGCGGTTGGCTGCGCAAGCGCGACGCCTCGAAGGTTCAGCCCAAGCCGAACCGCGGCCCGCTGATCTTCTTCTACGGCTGCGCCGGCTCGAACTTCGAGGTCGACGCGTCGAAGAAGGCGATCGAGGTCCTCGAGCACCTGGGCTACACGGTGATCGTGCCGAAGCAGGGGTGCTGTGGCCAGGCGGCAAAGTCGAACGGCCTGTTCGACTCGGCCGCGAAGCAGACCCTCAAACTGTGCGATCAGCTCATTGCCGCGGGCGCCGACCTCGGCCCCGAGGGCAAGGAAATCCCGATCGTCGGCGTCGCCGGGTCGTGCACGGGCATGCTCAAGCACGAGGCGAAGGACATCATGGGGATCGACGACGAGCGCCTCGCCAACGTGTCGAAGCGGATGCGCGAGTGGACGGAATTCATCGCCGACCTCATGGATAAGGGCGAGTTCCCGATGGACGAGCTGCGGCCGATGCCCGACACGGTCCTCCCCTACCACGAGTCCTGCCAGGTGAAGAGCCAGTACATGGGTGCTCCCGCCGTGCGCGTCATGGAGGCGATCCCCGGCGTCACCGTCAAGGAATCGGGCCGTCCCTGCTGCGGTATGGCTGGCACCTACGGGTTGAAGAAAGAGAAGTACGACGTCGCGCAGGCCATGGGCAAGCCGCTGTTCGACTTCATCAAGGAAGAGAACCCCGAAATCGCCGTGTGCGAGGCCGAGCCGTGCCGCTGGCACATCCGCAAGGGCTCGGGCGCTAAGGCGGTTCACCCGTCGCAGGTGATCCACCACGCGCTGGGGCTGTCCAACGACCTGTTCGATCGCAAGATCATTTCCTAGGGCAGCGTGACACGTAGTGGGGCCGGACGACGGGAGAGACGTCCGGCCCCACTATTGTGTCGATGTCACCTCGATCGGCGCCGCCGACCACGCGCGGGCGCAGTAGCGTCGGCACGAAGATGCGGTGGCCGGCTAGTGGGCCGTGACGTCCTGGGGGCGGACGCGGCCCGAGGGGGCGACGCCGAGGACGTCCGCGCTGGCGCGCACGTCGTCGTCCATTTGGGCCAGCAGCTCGTCGACGCTGTTCATCTTGAGCATGGGCCGCAGCCGCTTGACGAAGTCGATGGCGATCGACTGGTCGTAGAGATTGAGGTCGGCGCGCCCCAGGACGTGGGCCTCGACCGTGCGCGAAATGCCGTCGAACTGGGGGTTCGTTCCCACTGAGATGGCCGACGGTAGCGACATGACGGCGCTGGTCCCCGGCACGGGAGCAAGCAGCCACCCGGCGTAGACGCCGTCGGCCGGCACCATGCCGACCTGGCTGGCGTCGAGGTTCGCCGTGGGATAGCCCAGCTGGCGGCCACGCTGGAAGCCGCGGACCACCTGGCCGCGCAGCCGGTAGGGGTGGCCGAGGATCGCGGCGGCGCCCTCGACGTCGCCCTCGGCGAGGAGGGCGCGCACCCACGTCGACGAGTAGCGCCGATTCTGGGTGAGGTCGTTGATGTCGTCGATAACCTCGACGTCGAAGCCGTACTGTTTCCCCAGGCGTGTGAGGGTCTGACAGTCGCCGGCGTTGTTCTTGCCAAAACGCGCGTCGGCGCCGACGACGACGAGGCGCACCCCGAGGGCGTCGACGAAATAACGCTTGACGAAGTCCTCCGGCGACATCGCCGCGAGGTCCCACGTGTAGTGCTCGACGAGGGTCGCGTCGATCCCCATGGCCGCCAGCGCGTTGAGCCGATCCTCGAGCGGCATGATGAGCTGGACGCCGCGTTCGGGCGTGTGGAGTGTCGCCGGGTGCGGGTCGAACGTCAGGGCGACCGCCTGCTCCCCCAGCTCACGCGCCCGTTCGACGACGTGGGTGAGGATGAACCGATGGCCCTTGTGGACGCCGTCGAAAATCCCGATCGTCGCGACCGAGTGTGTGCCGGCCGGAACCTCGTCGATGCTGCGCCAGATCTTCATCGGGGTCACTTCCTCTCGCGGCTGCCAATGACGACGCGCGGACGCGCCAACGTGTGCCCGCCCGCGGAGTCGAGCGCCGCCAACGCGACGATGTGCGAGTCCTCATCGAGCAGCTGGACGAGGCCGTCGCCGCTTCCCGGCCTGGTCGCGGCGACAATCGCCTGGGGGTCGACCTCGACGGACTGCCCCAGCAGCAGGGGGCCAATCGCCGAGTCGGGGATGACGAGCGTACGCTGCGAAAGCCCGACCAGGGGGGCCGGATTGATGATCGAGTGGGCATCGGCTGCCCCGTGCGCGGCGACGTCGCGGGCGATGTCGCCCAGCGTGGACGCCTGATCGAGGGTCACCTCGGCGACGGCGACGCGACGCAGCGCGGTGAGGTGGGCGCCACAGCCCAGTGTCTCGCCGAGGTCGCGGGCAAGCGCGCGGATGTAGGTGCCCGACGAGCACGTCACCTCGATGTCGACGTCGACGACGTCGACGCCTGCGGCTTGGTTGGCGACGGGCTCGCCGACCGCGTGGAGGTCATAGATGATGACCTGGCGATGCTGGAGGACGACGTCCTCGCCGGCGCGCACGCGCGCATAAGCGCGCTGCCCGTCGACCTTGATCGCCGACACCGACGACGGGCGCTGCCAAATGGGGCCGCGCCACCGCTCGAAGGCGTCCTCGAGGCCGGCATGGATATCGGCCAGCTGGGCGCCGTGCGTGGCCGTGACCTCGCCTTCGGCGTCCTCGGTGGACGTCTCGATGCCGAAGCGCACGCGGGCCCGGTAGGTCTTATCGGCCGCCTGGACGTACCGGATGAGCCGAGTCGCTCGGCCCAGGGCGCAGATGAGCATGCCCGAGGCTGCCGGATCGAGGGTGCCGGTGTGCCCGATCTTGCGGATCCCGAAAAGACGCCTCAGCCGCGAGACGACCTGCTGCGAGGTCAGCCCCAGCGGCTTGTCGACAATGACGACGCCGCACCCGTCAGCAGGAAACGGCTGCGCGGGTGCGGGCAGATCGGCTGGCGCGCCCTCGGGCGCGTAATCGGGGGCGAGGAACGCGTCGTCCACTAGGAGTCCTCGCCCGTCTGGTCCAGATCATCGAGGTCGTCAAAGCTATCGTCCTCGTCGAGGTCCACGTCCTCGTCGTCCGCCTGCTCGCGCGGGGCCTTGTAGGGGTCCTCCTCGCCGGCATAGGTCGCCGATTTCGCGGCCTCGGCCATCTCGGCGTCGCGCTGGCGGGCCTTGGCCAGGGCCTCTTCGAACGACGCGGCCTGCTGGGGCAGGGCGTCGTGGACAAATTCGATCGAGGGCGTCAACCGAATACCCAGGGCCTTGCCGACCTCGGAGCGGATGAGGCCCTTCGCCGAGTTGAGCGCCTGATGGGTGCGGCGGCGTTCGCCCTCGGTGCCGTAGACCGTGTAGAAAATCGTCGCGTGCTGCAGGTCCCCGGTGACGCGGACGTCGGTGATCGTGCAGAAGCCGATCCGCGGGTCCTTGATGCGGCGTTCAAGTAGGCGGGCCACCGTCTGCTGGATGCGGTCGGCCACCTTGCGTTGGCGTGCTTCGTCAGCCATGAGGTCCTCCTTTGTCGAAAGATGTGCGGCGCCGCCTCCCCTTGACGGGAGGCGGCGCCGATTTGCGGTTTTACTCGCGCGGCTTTTCGCGCATCTCCCAGGTCTCGATGCGGTCGCCGACGGCGATATCACGTTCGCCGAGGCTGATACCGCACTCGTAGCCCTCGCGGACCTCGGTGACGTCGTCCTTTTCGCGCCGCAGAGACACGATCTCGAGGTTGTCGTGGACGACGACGCCGTCGCGGATGAGGCGCGCCTTGGTGCCGCGGCGGATCGTGCCGGAGCGGATGATCGAACCCGCGATGTTGCCGAACTTCGAGGAACGGAACACCTGGAGGATCTCGGCTTCGCCCAGCTTGACCTCTTCGTAGATCGGCTTGAGCATGCCCTTCATCGCGTTCTCGACGTCGTCGATCGCCTGGTAGATCACCGAGTAGAAGTGCATGTCGACGCCCTCGCGGTCCGCCATTTCGGCGACGCGCTGGGCCGGACGCACGTTGAACCCGATGATGACCGCGTTGTCGACGGTCGCCAGGTTGACGTCGTTCTGCGTGATTGCACCGACGCCGCGGTGGATGATCCGCAGCTGGACTTCCTCGCCGACATCGATCTTGAGCAGCGAGTCTTCCAGGGCTTCCACCGAACCGGAGACGTCGCCCTTGATGATGAGGTTGAGGGTCTCGACCTTGCCTTCCTTGAGGGCCTGATCGAAGTCCTCGAGGCTGATCCGCTTGCGGCGCTTCGCCAGGAGGGCGGCGCGTTCGGCGGCCTCACGCTTGTCGGCGATCTGGCGGGCCGTGCGGTCGTCCGGGGCGACAAGGAAGTTGTCGCCGGCGCGCGGGACCTGGGTGAGGCCCAGCACCTGGACGGGACGCGACGGCAGCGCCGCCTTGACCTCGCGGCCGTATTCGTCGAACATCGCGCGGACGCGCCCGTGCGACGTGCCGACGACGATGGCGTCGCCGACGTGCAGGGTGCCGCGCTGGACGAGCATCGACGCGACCGCGCCGCGGCCCTTGTCGAGGTTCGCTTCGACGGCGACACCGCGGGCCGGCGCATCCGGGTTGGCGGTCAGTTCGAGGGCGGCGTCGGCCGTGAGGAGGACGGCCTCGAGCAGCTCGGAGATACCCATGCGCTGCTTCGCCGACACGTCGACGAACATGACGTCGCCGCCGTATTCCTCGGCCACGAGGCCGTATTCCGTCAGCTGGCCGCGGATCTTGTCCGGGTTGGCCTCGGGCTTATCGATCTTGTTGACGGCGACGACGATCGGCACGTTCGCCGCCTGGGCGTGGTTGATCGCCTCGACCGTCTGCGGCATGACGCCGTCATCGGCCGCGACCACGAGGATCGCGATGTCCGTGACCTCGGCACCGCGGGCACGCATGGCGGTGAACGCCTCGTGGCCGGGGGTGTCGATGAAGGTGATCGGCCGCTCGACGCCGTCGAGGTGAGTGGTCACCTGGTAGGCGCCGATGTGCTGGGTAATGCCGCCGTGCTCGGACTCGACGACGTCGGTGTGACGGATCGCGTCGAGCAGCTTGGTCTTACCGTGGTCGACGTGACCCATGACGGTGACGACCGGCGGGCGCGGCTGGAGGTTCTCTTCGTCCTCGACCTCTTCGGCCTCGAGGTCGATGTCGAACGACTCGAGCAGCTCGCGGTCCTCGTCCTCAGGCGACACGATGACCACCGAGTAGCCGAGTTCGGCGCCGACCGTCGCCAGCGTGTCTTCGTCCAACGACTGGTTGGCGGTCGCCATCTCGCCCAGCTGCATGAGGACGGTGATGAGGGCCGCGGGGTTGCAGTCCAGACGGTCCGCCATGTCGGCGAGCGACGAGCCCGACCGCAGCCTCAGCTCGGTGTTGCCGTCGCCGCGGGGGACGCGGACGCCGCCAATCGTCGGTGCCGACTGCTCGAACTCGCGACGCTTTGCGCGCTTCGACTTACGCTTCTTGCCGCGGTTCGGGCCACCACGGCCGAACGCGCCCTGCGTGGTCCCGCGACCGCCACGGCCGCGGCCACCGCCGCCACCGGCCGGCGCGCCGCCGCCACCCGGACGCCCGCGACCGGGGCCGCCGGAGCGGCCGGGACGCGCATCCTGCTGCTGGCCGCCGGGGCCGCCGGAACGGCCACCTTGGGCCGCAAGCGACTGGCGGGCGGGCATCATCGCGGGCGTCGCCGTCGTCTGACGACGTGCACCCTGCCGACCCGAACCCTGCTGGCCGCCGCCACCCTGGCCGCCACGGCCACGACCGGCGCCGGCCTGCCCACCGGGGCGACCGCCACGCTGGCCACGCTGACCGCCGGACCCGCCGGGACGGGGCATGCCCTGGCTGGGCGCGAACGGATTATTGCCCGGACGCGGGGCACGCGGACCCGGCTTGGGGCCGCCGGTGCCACCGGGACGGGGCATGCCCTGGCTGGGCGCGAACGGATTATTGCCCGGACGCGCCTGGCGCGGGCCGGGCTTCGGACCCGGCTTGGGGCCTGCGGCGCTCGGGGCCGGCTTGGCCTGCGGCTTGGGCGCCGCCGTGGCCTGGGGCTGCTTCGGCTGAGCGGTCTCCTGCGCACTGGGCGCCGGTGCGCTGGGCGCGGGCGCCGGGGCCTGGGACGCCTGAGGCTTCGAGGCCTTGGGCGCCGGCTTGGCCTTGCCGGCCTGGGGCGCGGCCGCCTTCGCAGGCGCCGCCTTGGGCTTCGCCTGCTTCTTCGGCGCCTCGGAGGACGCCTGATCGTTCTTCTTCGCGAAGTATTCGCGCATTCGGCGCGCAACCGGCGGCTCGATCGTCGAGGACGCCGCCTTCACGAACTCGCCTTGATCCCGCAGGACGGCGAGCAGTTCCTTCGATGTGGTTCCGAGCTCCTTCGCGAGCTCGTGCACACGCTGTTTAGCCACAACTCTCCTGTTCAAGCCCACCCTTGAACAGGGCAGGCAGTTTTACACCATCTGGCAGCTCATCGCTGGGTACTCATCGGGTGCCCATCAGCTTCCAACCCGCTTTCCATCTCTCAGCTCCCCGGGGATTTCGGGGTGCCCTCTTCATCGGTCAGGCCCATCGCACGGATGAGCCCCGCAGTGTCGCAGTCGACCTCGGCCCGAAACGCTCGGGCGAATGCCCGCCGCTTCTGGGCCTGCGCGACGCACGCCGGATCCGGATGGATCCACGCACCCCGCCCGCTGCCCACCTGATCGCCGAGGGCGACCTGGCCGGAGGCCGACACCCGCAACCTCACCAACTGTGCGCTGGGGGCCACGGTTCTGCATCCCACACACGTACGCACCGGGAAGGCCGAAGCGTCATCGCCGGTGCGTCGAGCGTGCGCAGGTGCGCACTGCCTTTTTATTCTACTGTTCGTCACGCCCACTTCCGCCTTATAGACGCCCCACATCCGTCAGGCCGGGGCCGCCTTTTGGCCCCTACTCGCCGACCTCGCCGGCGATCTTGTCGGAGCGGATATCGATCTTGCAACCCGTCAAACGCGCGGCAAGTCGCGCATTCTGGCCCTCTTTGCCGATGGCGAGGGACAGCTGGAAGTCCGGGACGACGGCCTTGGCGACCGGGTGTTCGCCCGGTTCCATGGTGACCGATGACACACGCGCCGGGGACAGGGCGTTCGCCACATAGGTGGCCATATCGTCGGAATATTCGACGATATCGATCTTTTCGCCGCCCAGTTCGTTCATCACCGCGCGGACCCGCTGACCCATCGGGCCGATGCAGGCGCCCTTGGCGTTGATGCCCTCGCGGGTCGAGCTGACCGCAATCTTGGTCCGGTAGCCGGCCTCGCGGGCGATCGATTCGATGCGGACGTCGCCCTTGGCGATTTCCGGGACCTCGCGGGCGAACAGGCCGCGCACCAACTCGGGGTGGCGACGCGACAGCTCGATGCGGACACCGCGATCCATGCGGGCGATCTTGACGACGTAGGCGCGCACCCAGTCGCCGTGACGGAACTTCTCGCCCGGGACCTGCTCGGACTCCGGGATGATCGCCTCGAAGTCGCCGACGTCGACGACAACCACGCGGGGGTCGCGGCCCTGCTGGACGATACCGGAGACGACCTGGCCCTGCTTGTCGCGGAACGACCCCAAAACCTGGGCATCCTCGGCTTCGCGCAGGCGCTGGACGATGATCGAACGCGCCGTCGTCGTCGCGATGCGGCCGAACCCGCTGGGGGTGTCGTCGAATTCGCCGATGACCTGGCCGTTTTCGTCGACCTCGGGGGCCATGACGGCGATCTTGCCAGTGCGTCGATCGATGTCGACGCGGGCACCGTCGATCGCACCGGGAGCATTATGGTAGGCCTTGAGCAGGGCATCCTCGATCGCCTCGACCAACGTGTCCAGCGAAACTCCCCGTTCGGCTTCGACCATCCGCAAAGCAGACATATCGATTTCCATAGGTGCTCCTTTCCGTGCGTAAAGCGGCTACCACTCGATGACCATGTGCGCGTCAGTGACGTCGGCCAGCGGCACGACCTGGGGCCCCGCCTCTGTTTCCACAGTCACGTCCGTGTCGGAAACCTCTGCGATTCTACCCTGAAAAGTCGGCCCGCCCGCCACGGCAACCTGGGCCAGGTGCCCGACCGCGCGTCGGAAATGCCGGGGAGTGACGAGCGGACGCTCGATCCCCGGAGTCGTCACCTCGAGCGAATAGGCGCCGGCAATCGGGTCGAGGTCGTCGACCGCCTCCGAGACCGCGCGGGTCGCGCCGGTCAGCTGCTCCTCGGTGACGCCGCCGGGGCCGTCGGGCAAATCGACGACGACCTCGAGGCGCGAGTGCTTGCCCGCCTTGATCGTGCGGACGCTCTCGAGGAACAGGCCCGTCTGCTCGACGACGGGGGCAAGGTGGGCGGCGATCTCGGTATCCGGTGTGCTCACGGCTGTGTCCTTCCTGGTGACTATGACGTCCATGCTACCCGTGGCAAGATTTAGGTGATGAACA
The DNA here is from genome assembly GCA_900545825.1 of uncultured Actinomyces sp. Classification (GTDB taxonomy): domain Bacteria; phylum Actinomycetota; class Actinomycetes; order Actinomycetales; family Actinomycetaceae; genus Nanchangia. The sequence goes on along the minus strand of URAS01000008.1, from coordinate 3,443 downwards.
CTTCCTTGAGCGCTCGCGTCCTCGCGGCAGGGCTTGTCGCGGCCACCGGGCTGGGGCTCGCCGGTTGCCAACTGCACATCGACTCGCACGAGTCGCCGTTTGCCGTCCTCTCGGCCAGCGACGTCGCCCGGTATCGTGCGGCGGCGTGCGACCAGCAGGTGTCGAGCGTGTTCGCCAACCCCGGGCAGGTCAGCGACGACGCCAAGGCCGCCCTCACGAAGGAGGCCCAGGCCCAGCAAGCCCGGCTCACGGCGTTCGGGCAGCCCTGGCAGTTCGACAAGAAGCAGACGCAGGGCGCCGACATCCCCCAGGCGCCCGAGTTCCCGGCCGCGCCCAAGGACGCCGCGAGCGCCCTCGTGCGGCTGGCGACGTGTACACGGATGGCGACACTGGACGCCCAGACGGTGCCCGACCGGAAGCTCGCGCAGATGCTCATGGCGGCCGCGGTGGCCCGGACGACGGAGTTGAGCGACGCGGCGGGCGCCCTCGGGGTGGGCACGCCGGGTCCCGAGGCCACCGAGGCGTCGACGCCCCTCATTCTCGACGAGAAGACGAACAAGTACCGCGCGCTCACCGCGGCCGAAAAGAAGTCGGCCGAGCCGACGTCGCAGACTCCGAAGACGCCGGACGCCACCGAGACGAAGGATCTGGGCGAGGTCGTCAACGAGCTCGACTATGCCCGCTACTCGCTGGAGCAGGCGGTGTCGCGCCTGCCCTATAAGAATCGCCAGCAGATGCTGCCGATCACCGAGGTGCTGACCAGCGAGGTCCAGGACCTTGTCGACAAGGGCGCCGCGGACACGCGCCGGGCCACGTATGGGCGGCTCGACCTCTCGGATCCCCAGGCCCGCGTCAACGAGGCGCTCACGCGCGCCCTCGCCGCGCAGTATCGGGTGGTCGCCGCGACCGACCGCGAGGAGCTGCGCACCCAGGCAATCGACGCCACGCGTGTCCTCTGGGTGCTCATGCACGGCTCGGGCAGCGAGTCGTCGCTGCCGGGACTCACCGTGACCGGCCAGGCGACGGTTCTCCCGTCGCCCTCCCCCAGCAAGTAACGCCCCGCAGCTTGCGCCTCAGTCGCCGGGTTCGGGTACGACGCCCGATTCCTTCGCGCGCAACAGGCCGCGCCGACTAGTTGTCCGCCGCCCACCCCCACGCGTCCCACAGCTGCTGGGGAATGAGGTGATCGACACGGTCGAGAATATAGGTCGGCTGCTCGGGTCCCGGAAGGGCGAGGGCGTCCTCGCGCGTCGAATCGCCGGTGAGCGGCATTGCCGAATCCATGCCCGCGTCGACGGCCATCCGAATGTCCGTCATCAACCGATCGCCAACCATGATGCACTGGCGCGGGTCGACACCCAGCCCGTCCAGCGCCGCCTCGAGCATGATGGGATTGGGCTTCCCGACGTTGGCCTGGCATGTCGTCCCCGTGCAGGCCTCGATAGCAGCGACGATCGCCGCACAGTCCGGCTCTCCCCTGCCCCCGGGATACGGGCAGTAGCGGTCCGGATTCGTGGCCACGAGGAAAGCACGCCGATAAAACCAGATCGCGTCGAAAGCGATCTGCAGTTTGCGGTAATCAAAGCCACGGTCGTACGAGGCGATGACGATGTCGATCTTCGCCGGATCGTCGCTCATCGCGATTCCCGCCGCGGCGAGGGCGTCAATCAGCGGCGCCTCGGCGATCGGAAACACGACGGCGCGTGGATGATGCGTGAGAAGCCACGTCGTCATCGTCACGACCGTGTTCTTGATCTCATCGAGCACCGTCGGGATCCCCATGGCTTCGAGCTTGATCTGATAGAGCCGGGGATCTTTCGTCGGATTGTTCGACAGAAAAACCACGGGTTTCCCGCATTCACGTAACGCGGCGATAAGCCGCGACGCCCCCGGGAGGACGGTGTCGCCGAGGAAGATCGTTCCATCCATGTCGAAAACGTAAGCGTCATAGAGACGCTCGGGCCGCGTCGCCACCACTGTTCTTCCTCTCGTGGATGCGTCGACTCGTCAGGGACGAGCGGACAGGTCCTTCCTGGCGCCAGCGCCAGACGAGGTCACGCTATCGCAGCGCCAGGCGAAATACCGCGAAACGTCACCGCGACCGCGGGCAAACAAAAACCCGAGAGCCCAGGCTCTCGGGTCATTCGTGGCTCCCGCGGCTGGACTCGAACCAGCAACCCTCCGATTAACAGTCGGATGCTCTGCCATTGAGCTACGCGGGAAGGCGACTTGCAAAAATATAGCAGGCTCTGCCCGCTGCACCTAATCGAGGACGCCCTTCGTGACGAGCCTTACACAGCCGCCGCACTCACGCCGGATCGAGGCCCGCAGCCTCGCGGGTTTTCCGCTCGAGGCGATCGACCTCGGCGACGTCGCCCGGGGCAATCGGGCCGCTGGCCGTCGTCAGGCTGAACAGCTCGCCGTGCGAGTCGCGGAGGATCCACGACTTGACCGCCGTGCCGTTGCCGAGCTTCGTCCCCGCCGAGAACACGTGGGCCGAGTCGACGCCCTCGCGGGCGGCGGTGAGGAAGTCGAGCGACGGGGCATCCGCCAGGGTGAAGGTGATCGGCGCCAGGCCCGGATCAATGAAGACGAACCGCAGCAGGCCATCCCCCTCGTCCCACGCCATCTGGCTAAAGACACACCACGCCTCACGCAGCTGGACGTCGTCACCCTGAACGACGGTGACGTGCGTGGGGCTCACCGCGATCGTCGCACCGTCGACCGTCGACACCGTGTGAACCGGCCGCTCCTTCGGGTCGAGGTGGGCCCTCACCGCTTGCGACACGCCAGATTTCTTCAACACCATGCCTCCACCCTACGGCCAGCGCACGTGGGGCACACCCCAGGAACTGGCATACGCCCGGCCCAATCGGTTACGGTGACTGAGCCCCCTTAGCTCAGTCGGTCAGAGCAGCGGACTCATAATCCGTGGGTCGTCGGTTCAAGCCCGACAGGGGGCACCACTCCCCGCCCGCGCGTGACGGCCAAGCCGCCGCCGGGCATTTTCCTTGGACCCGCGCCCTTTAACGGCACCCCGCGTCGACTCCCCTTCGGTCGGCGCCGCCCCGCGGCATCTCACGGCCCGCGCCGCACCGAACCGGCCACGCCATTCCCCGCCCCCGCGCCCCATTCACCGGCCATCACAACCCGACTCCACATGCAGAAAGCTTGCAAAACTGTGCAGGTGCACAGCACACGCCGCCCGCCATTCCGGGGATTATCGACATCTAGGACCTTTGGACCCTTGCGCATGCACAGCGGTGAGGAGCACCATAGTCATGTGGTCCACTTCACCTGCCAAAGACGGCGGCGGACCGACGATAGAGGAAGACACACACCAAAGGAGCTGTGATGACGAAGATCGTCAATTCGTGGAATGACTTTGATCCGTTGAAGCGGGTCATTGTTGGTCGTGCCGATAATTCGGTGATTCCGCCGGA
>URAS01000007.1 GCA_900545825.1 uncultured Actinomyces sp. | reverse complement strand
TGGGTGTCAAGTGGCTGTGAGCCATTGTTGTTTGGTTATTGGGTGGTGAGGGTGGTTAGGGGGTGTGGTGTGGCCTGGTTGATCCGGGCTGTTGCTGGTGGTCTGGTCGCGGTGGGTGGGTGTTTGTAGCGGGCCGGGTGGGCTTGGTAGGCGGCATCGAGGGCGGCCTGGCGTTTACGCCAGGCTAGTGGCCAGGTCCCGTGGAACACGTCTTGTGGCGTGTATCCATTCAACCCGCCATGGCAATGCGTGGTGTTATAGGCCTCGATGAACTCAGCGACCCATTCATAGGCCGTATTGATGTCTTCGAAACTGCCAGGGTATTTAGGTCCGTATTTCAAGGTCCGGTAAAACGACTCCATGAACGCGTTATCATTCGACACGCCCGGCCGGATAAAGGACTGCGCGATACCTTGGTCCTGGAGGAACTCGGCCATCTTGTTCGACCGCATCACTGCACCGTTGTCACAATGGATTGTCCCGACTGGGCCTGGGACTGTCTCGATAGCCTCACGCATCAGATCCACTGCCACCGTCTGGTCCTGCCGGGGCTGGACCGTGAACGCGCAAATATAGCGCGAATACAGATCAATAACCGTATACAGCATGAACCCGCGATGCTTGTATAGGCCTGGCAGGTAGGAGATGTCCCAACACAACACGTCTCCCACCTTCTTCGCGGTTGCTCTCGGAGTGATCGGGGTGGTCTTGACCCCGCCAAGACGCCTCCCCCTGGTGGCAGGCAGACGCAGCTTGTGTCGCCTGGCCAAGCGGTAAAACGTTGACAAAGACGCCGTGTAGACCCCAGCGTTGAACAAACGATGATACGTCTGCTCCACGGAAACCTTCGATGTCTCCAACGCTTCCACGATCGTGTTGGTTTCGGCCTCGTCGAGCCGATTCGGATATGCCCGCTGCGTATGCGGGATCGGGTCCGGTTTCGGCGGGCGTGGATGCTGCCGGTAGTAATACGACGACCTCGCCAAATGGATGAGTCGTAACACGAAGCGTTGCGACCAACCCAAGGCCATCAACGCGAGGATCATGTCGTCTTCTAGCGCACACATCTTCAGGTACGTCGCATACTCGGGTGAGGTCTTATCTACATGTCGCTGCGGGATTCTGCGCCATGACTCTGCATGACGCCAATAGCTTTTCCCAGGATCTCGATCGTTTGATCTCGCTTGTCGACCTCTTCCACGCGGCGTTGTTTCTCTTCCCGGAGCAATCGTTTCAACTGGGCATTTTCCTTGCGGAGTCGCGTCATCTCGCGGGCTTCTTGGTTACTCACACGAACAGTATCGTGTGGATAAATCGCCGCGTCCAGGTCGCCAGCCTTCATCGCTCGACTCCACTTACGCATCCAGTACTGAGTCAATCCATGACGAGCGAGATAACGCTTCTTCAACCCGTGCGGGGTCTGGGTGTAGGCCAACACATGCTCACGCATCTGATCAGGCGTCAACACACGCGGATCCATCACGAAATCAGGCATAACAGCCTCCTTCCTGCACGGCTCACAACCAGCCTGCCAGAGACTGAGACCGGTGAACGTGACCAAAAAAGATCACGTTCATGGACAGAGCCGAGAGAGCAGACAGAACAGTGGGGCGCGACCGTGCTGGCCGCGCCCCACCGAACAGAGAATCCGCTAGGACTTGACGCCGCCGGCGGCGAGGCCGGCAACAATCCTGCGCTGGAAGAACAACACGAGGATGATCAGCGGGATCGTTACGACGACGCCCGCGGCCATCTGGGAGGCGTACGGTGTCTCAAACTCCGACGCGCCCGCGAACTTCGACAGCGCCACCGGCGCGGTCTGGATCGTCTCGGTGTTGACCATGGTGACGGCGATGAGGAACTCGTTCCACGCGTTGATAAACACGATGATCGTCGTCGTGAAAATGCCGGGCGCCGCGATCGGCAGGATGATGCGGCGGAACGCCTGCCACGGCGTGCACCCGTCGACCATCGCGGCCTGCTCGAGTTCGATCGGCATCTGCTTAAAGAACGTCGTCAGGTTCCACACGGCCAGCGGCAGCGCGAACGACAGGTCCGGCAGGATCATTGCCTGATAGGTGTTGATCCAGCCCCAATCCGTGAACAGCTTGAGCAGCGGAACGAGGATCGCGACCAGCGGGAACATCGATGTCATCATGATGATGCCGAGGAGGACGCTCTTGCCGCGGAACTCGAGTCTGGCGAGGGCGTACGCCGTGACCGTACCGATCGCCAACGCGAGAATCGTCGTGAGGCCGGCGACGATCACCGAGTTCCCCAGCGACCGCAGGAACCCGCGGGTGGGATCGAAGACCGACGCGAAGTTCTCGAACGTCACGTGGCGCGGCCAGAACGACGTGTCGAACACTTCGCTCGGGCGGCGCAGGGCCGACACGATCATCCAATAGAACGGCGCCAGGCAGTAGATGACGATGATCGCGATGCCGAGGTACGACCACCACGAGCCGAAACGCTCTTTCTTCGAGGCCTTGATCGAGGTCTGCTCACTCATGGCGCGCTCCTTCCTCGAGGTCGGCAACATCGGTTGTCGCTGCTGCGACCGCCTCGTTCTCGACGAACTGCTGCTCGGGGGTCAACGCGGGCTTGGGCTGCCTCTTGAAGAACAGCGACGCCCTCGTCTTGTGCTGGTGGCCTTCCCGCGAATTGCCGGTGCCCATGACGTCGGCGCCGACGATCTTGACGAACGCCCACACGACGAGGAACACGTAGATGAAGAGGACGACCGCGTAGGCCGCGGCCATGCCGTAGCGCAGGTTGGTCGCCTCGTTCTGGACGAGCATCGACAGGGTCTCGACGCTGGACTTGCGGGGCCCGATGAGGATGAACGGCAGGTCGAACATCCGCAGGGCGTCGAGCATACGGAAGAGGATGGCGACGACGAGCGCGGGCTTGATCAGCGGCAGGGTGATCGCCGTGAACCGCTTCCACGCGGTCGTGCCGTCCAGCTTGGCGGCCTCGTAGACCTCGTCGGGAATGATCTGGAGGCCGGCGAGGGTCAACAGGCCGATGAACGGCGCCGTCTTCCACGTGTCGGCGATGATGACGGCGAACTTTGCCGACCAGTCGCCCGTCGCCCAGAGGATCTGGGTCCCCAGGAGGACGTTGGCGATCCCGTGGGCGTCGAAGATCCACTTCCACAGGACGCCGGACACGGCGGTGGGGATGGCCCAGGGGATGAGGATGGCCGCACGGATGAGGCCCTTGCCCTTCATCGCCTGGTTCATGATCAGCGCCATGGCGACGCCGAGGACGGTCTCGATCGCCACGGTGATGACGGTGAATTCCGTCGTGTTGACCAGTGCCGTGACGAAGCGTTGCCCCGCGGAGCCGGAGAAAATGTGGGCATAGTTGGACAGGCCGACGAAAGGCTCTTTCGTCTCCATAAAGCCGGTTTTCGAGTTAAATCCCGGCTGTCCGAACAGCGACTGCCACAGGGCCGACAGCGTCGGCCACAAGACGACAACCGCCAGGATGATGAACGTGGGCGCGACGAGGAAGGCGGCGGTGCGGCCCTCGGCTGCCCGTTTCTTTGACATGTTCGTAGGCATGAGTCCCCTCCTTTACCGCATCGCGCGTTCGTCAATGAGCTTGGCCAGGTTGTCGAGGGCGGCATCCGCCGACTGCTTCCCCTGGAGGGCGTCAAACGCCTGATCCTGAATCGTCGACGAGATGTCGGCGTAGTTGACGACCTTCGGGCGCGGCTTGGCGTTTTCAATCGACGTCAGCAGCGCAGGCAGGTAGGGGAATTTCTTGATGTTGGCGGGATCCTCGTACAGCGACTTGTAGGTCGGCGCGAGCGTCATCGTGTCGAGCGCCCACTGGACCGTTTCCTTCGACGAATAGGCCTTGATGAACTTGAGGGCGGTCCCCTTGTTCTCGCAATACGTCGAAATGCCGACGTTGTGGCCACCCAGCGAGCTGACCGCCGCCTTGCCCGGGACGATCTGCGGCAGACTGGTCACGCCAAACTTGCCGGGAATCGCCTTTTCGGACAGCGAATACATGTACGGCCAGTTGGCATAGAAGAGGACGCGGTCTTTCTCGAAGGCGCTGCGGCCCTCCTCTTCCTTGTACGTCATCGCTTCCTTGGGGATAAAGCCCGACTTCATGCCCTCGACGAGCATCGAGAAGCCCTTCTTCGCCTCGGGCGAGTTGATGACGACCTTGCCGTTGGAGTCGATGACCTCGCCGCCGGCCGAGTTAATCGCCGACACCGTGTTAACCGTGAGGCCCTCGTATTTCGCCTCTTGTGACGCATAGCAGCCGATCTTTTCGTGGCCGGGCAGGGCGCGGACCTTGTCGCAATCCGTCTTCATGTCCGCCCAGGTGACGGGCGGTTCCGTGATGCCCGCCTGCTTGAGGAGATCGGACCGGTAGAAGAGGACGGCGCCGTCGGACGCGTGTGGCATCGCGTACAGCTTGTCGCGATAGAGGCCCGTCTGCCACACGGGAGGCAGAATGTCGGGGTTCTTCAGCTCGTCCATCGGCAGGGGAACGACCCACCGGTTCGCCGCGAACTCGGCGACCCAAATGTTGTCGAGCGATTCGACGCAGTAAGAATCCGATTTGGTCTGAGCGTTTTGGACGAATGAGTTGCGCTGCTGATCGGCCTCGGTCGACAGCTCGATCATCGTCACTTTCTCGTTGGGGTGCTCCTTATTCCAGGAGGTAATGAAATCACGTAGCTTGCCAGAGTTGTCTTTCCCCTGGACATAGGTGATCGGGCCGGTCTTTGAGAAATCCGGGTGCTCCCAGGCTTTGACGTCGACCCTCTCGGTCGAGCACGCAGCCGCAAGGCCACCGATCGCCGCCACTGTCGCTATCGCACTGACGGCCCTCAGCCACGCTCGACGCAGCGTGTGCCGGTTCATGGACTACCACTCCTTCGTGAGATTGGGGTGCGGCCGGACGACACCGTCCGGGCGTTTTCCATTATGGCAGGAAGTGGCGGCCGCCACATTCTCAGAGAGTGGTGAGTGTCGAGAGGTGGGGTGACGGGAGTCAGTGGGCGGGGTCGGAAAGCGCCCACGCGAGGAATTCCTCCAGCGCTGGCACCCAGAAGACCCACTCGTGGTCGCCCTCCCACTCGACGTAGGTGAGCGGCAGCCCGAGGGCGGTGGCGTGGTCGCGGAAGGCGTGGGACTGGGGGAGGACGTGGTCGCTGCTCCCGCACGCGGCCCACAGGCGCGGCAGCGCGGTGCCGGCGACGGCGTGAGCGGAGGCCAGCGCCATGAGGTCGGCGTCGGTGCCGGCGACCTCGTCGGTGGCGAAGGCCCCGCGGTACAGCTCAACGCGGCGGGGACGGTTGTAGGCGGAGGCAATGTCGAGGACGCCGGAGAACGACCCGGCCGCGGCGTACAGGTCGGGCCTGGTGAGGGCGGCGTGGAACGCGCCGTAGCCGCCGGCGGACAGCCCGGCGATGAGGGCGGCGCCCGGCGTTAAGTCGAGGCGCACGTCGGCGGCGACGAGGTCGGGCAGCTCGGCGGTGATGAAGTCGGTCCACGGCAGGCCGCGGTCCCAGTTGAGGAAGAACGACCTCCCCGCGCTCATGCAGACAAAGGCCAGGTGGTAGCGGGTTGCCAGGCGTGCGAGGTCGACATGCGTGGGCCACGCGCGGTGGTTCTGGCTGGTTCCGTGGAGCAGGTAGCAGGGCCTGGGCGGCGCGGGCGGCGTGTGCGGGGCGGGGGAGGGCGCGGCAACTGCCTCCGCGGCACTGCGGCTGGCAGCCGGGGCCGGCGCGGGGTAGCCGGGCGCCGGCGCCGCGGGCGTGACGACGGTGACGTCGATGTCTTGCCCCAGCAGCTCAGACCGCGTCGCGATTTCCAGAGTGGCCATGCCGCCAGTATAGAAACGCTCACCCGCCCGGCGAAACGCTCACCCGCCACGCGAAACGCTCACCTAACTTGTCGATTCTGTCCGATAACCGGTAGTTCTGACATTTTAGGTGAGCGTTTCGGGTTTATGGTGAGCGTTTAATCTGCGCGAGCCGAGGCCGTGCCGGCCACTGCGAGGACGGTCGCCCCGATCAGCGCGAGGACGACGGGGATAAGGACGGCGACGGTGCCGTCTCCGCCGCGGAGGTCGGGGGTTTGGAGGGCCTGGCAGGCGTCGTAGAGCAGGTGCGCCACCGCCAGCGGCCACGCCGTCCGATACCGGACGACGATCCAGCCTGCGAACAGGCCGACGGGGATCATCGACAGGGGAACCGTCAGTGTGCCGTAGTAGAGGTGGACGGCGCAGCGGACGGCGACGGCGACGACGATGGTGAGCCAGGGGCTTGCGTGCAGTTTCCATGCGAAGAGCGCGATGAGGACGGCGTAGAGGTACTCCTCGAGGAACGCAAGAATGAGGATGTCGATGACCGCGAGCGTGGGGTCGATGCCTGAGACCGCGGTCGGCGACTGGGTACCGTGCGGCCCCTGCAGCGCCGCCGGAAGCATCTGGTAGAGGATGACCCCCAAGGCGGTGGTCGTCGCGACGCCGGCGAGCGCAGCGTAAAAGCTGGGAATGAGGCCGGTTGCGAGGCACAGCTGCCTGGAAAGGGATGGGTTCGAGGGGCGCAGGCCGATCCATCCGACGATTGCGCAGGTGGCGATGGCAACGGCGAAGACGATTCCCGCGGGGGTGCCTTCGTCGGGCGACAGCGCATTCCACAGCGAGCGGTGGATCGTCGGCGAGGCGAACACGTCGACGGCATGCCCGACGACGATCGCGCAGAAGTAGGCGGCGCCCGCGACGCCCACCCACGTGACGACGTTCGGTATCCGGCGGGGCGGCGGCGTTGTGTCGGCCGCGGGTTTCGGGAGTGGGCTGTGCCAGGCGCGGGCGGCGCGGGTTAAACCCCAGGCCAGGCCGCCGAGCAGCAGGGCGTAGGCGACGCCCTCGCGGATGATTGCCGTCGCGGCGGGGCTGTTGTCAAGGCTGCGGGCGACGACGTAGGTGGTGTAGAGGGCGTGACCGACAACGAGCGGGGCGACGCGGCGAGTGCGCAGCGTGTAGCTGAGGGCGAAGACCGTCGTCGGCAGCGCAACGAGGGTGGCGGTGACCGTTACTGGGGTGGTCTCGCTGGCCAGGCGTATTGCCAGGCATGCGGTGGCAAGGGCGGCGAACCCGGCGGTGCCGGGGCGTCCTCGTCGGGTGGCCCAGAGGGCGAGGATGCCGGCGAGCGCCTCGGCGGCGACGCCGACGAGACCCTGGGCGAGCGCCAGCTGAGTGTCGGAGAGCTGCCACAGCGACCCGATTCCGGGAATCGCCGGCACGTTACCCAGGTGCACGGCGGTGATGAACCGTCCCATGTCGATGCTCGTGGGTGTCGACGCCAGCAGGCTGGTTGCCAGCAACCACACGACCATCGTGACGATGCCGAAGCCGCCCTCGAGGGAGGGCCGCCAGGTTAAGCGCATGAAGAACCTCCTATTGTGCAGGTCTGTCGTTCGCGCGTTCGCGCGACCGAGCGCATCCCTGAGATGGGCTCAGTGCGACTTGGTTGTAGCTACTGGTGCAGGTATGCCAAATTCGTCACCGACGAACAAGAGTTTGGCAGTGGTGGTGATATAGGTGACCGCAAGATCGGTATTGCGCAGGATGTGAATCTGTCGAGGGATGGATGGCTCCTAGGGCCGCCACGTGCTGGCGGCCCTAGGAGCCATCCATCCCCGTGGGGTGAGGCTGATGCGGGCGATAGTCGCTTATCGTGCTCGGGTCCACTCAGGGCGTGTAGGGGCTCGGTGGCGTCGTACGGGCATGCGTATTGCGATCCTGCCTTGTGGCAGCGGTAGCAGACAGTTTTCACCCGGCCGACCGGAACAACGCGGTCGTGGTCCCTGTCGAAGTCAGTGTACGGGATCGTGTAGCACCGTGAGGGATTAACGGATTCGGTTGAGATGCTATGGGCCGACGCAATGGCATGCCGGGGACAATGAATGCGAATGCGAGTGTCGCCGGGACGAGAGCAGGTAAGAGTTTCCTGATATTTATGCCTTTCTGAACCAGAACGGTTACCGCTCGTTGCGGTAACTTGAGCTGATAGTAAGAGGGCATATTGTCGACCGGCTCGAGCGATCGAAGTTTGGAGGGGTCTTGTCAAAACCTGGTGTGGGGGAGTAGTAGGTGGGTGCTCCTGCCAACCGGCCCACTATATGTCCTCGTCAACGTGACCCTATTTGGTCACGTTCGCCGTTTTGCCCATGTCAACGTGATCAAAGCGGACAGAAAGGTCACGTTCACGCAGGTCAGCTGGCCCAGAAGGCGGCCATTGCCTGGCTCATCGCCGGGTGGTCGGCGACGTGCGAGAGCTCGCGGGCCGAGTGCATCGAGAGGATCGGGCTGCCGACGTCGATCGTGCGGATCCCCAGGCGCGTCGCCGTGATCGGGGCGATCGTCGAGCCGCAGGTGACGGCGTTGTTCGAGACGAAGTCCTGGTGGGGCACGTCGGCCAGCTCGCAGCAGCGGCGCCAGCAGGCGGCGCCGATCGCCTCGGTCGCGTAGCGCTGGTTCGCGTTGATCTTGAGGACGGGCCCGCCGCCGGCGATCGGCCAGTGCTCGGGATCGTGGCGGTCCGCGTAATTCGGGTGGACCGAGTGGGCGACGTCGGCCGACAGACACAGCGACCTCGCGATCATCCGCCGCCACGCGGAACGCGTGGGGTCAAGGGGCTCGGCCAGGCGCTCGAGGACGTCCTCGAGGATCGGTCCCGCCGCGCCGGTCATCGTCTCGGAGCCGACCTCTTCGTGGCTGAACGCGGCGAACACCAGCAGGCGGCCGGCCTCCTCGGCGGCGTCGGACCCGGCGGCGGCGAGCAGCGCGCGCATCGCCGAAAACACCGACACGAGGTTGTCTTGCCGGGGCGCCGCCAGGAGGTTGTGGTCGGCGCCCAGCAGCGCGGGCGGCTGCGAGTCGATCATGACGACGTCGAACGCCGTGACATCCTGGGCGCCGCCCCATCCGACCTGGTGGGCCAGATAATCGAGGACGTCGGCCTCGGCGCCGATCGTCCAGATCGGGCGCAGGTGCTGCTGGGGATCGAGGTGCAGCGACTCGCGCTGCGACCGGTCGAGGTGGATCGCCAGGTGCGGGATCCTCGCGATCGCGTCGGTGCGCACGAGCGTCGCCCGCCCGTCGGTGCCGATCAGCCGCCCGGCCAACGCGAGGTCGCGGTCGACCCACGTGTCGGGGATCATCCCGCCGTAGACCTCGACGTTCAGCTGCCCCCACCCGGACGCGTGCGTCGACGACGGCTTGGGCTTGAGGGCGAACGTCGGCGAATCCGTGTGGACGCCGACGACGCGAAACTCCGGGTCGTCGCGCAGGCGCTGCGGGCGCCACCACGCCATGACGGCGCCGTCGCGCACCATGACGTAGCCGCCGGGCGCCTCGGGCCACGGCTCAGCCGCCGAGACCTCGCGGAATCCGGCGTCAACGAAACGCGCCCTCACCGCCTCGGCGCAGTGCCACGCCGACGGCGACGATTCGATGAATTCGCGCAGGTCAGCGGTATATGAGTCGGTGGGGTAGGACGACGGATTCCACGGAGGCGTAACGGTCATGCCCCCAATCGTAGAACCGACTAGCCGCCGAAGCGGTACACGTTGGTCTCGCGCAACTGGAAACCACAGCGGCGGTACAGGCGGTTCGCGGCCTCGCGGGTCGGCCGCGACGTGAGGTCGATCGTCCGCGCGCCGATCTTTTTGCCAAACTCGCAGGCAGCGGCGACGAGGGCGGCGCCGGCGCCCTGGCCGCGGGCGGCCTCGTCGACGACGACGTCCTCGACCCAGGCGCGCTTGCCGGTCGGGATAACGAACGTCGCGAGGGTGAGCATGCCGAGGATCGGGCTGTCTGCGTCTTCGCGGTAGACGAACAGGTAGACGCCGTCCTGGGCGAGGAAGTCGCGGATGTCGTCCTTCGACAGCGGTTTCGCCGACTTCGACAGCTGCGGGAGCAGGTCGTTCATGGCGGTGACGAGCTCGTCGGTCAGCTCGGTAATCTGCGTAACAGTCATGGCGACAGTGTAAAGCCCGCGGGCCCCGATTGGGGTGGACCCCGCCGAGAAGGTGTCAGTGGGCCGCCATAGAATGATCCCCGAGAATGACGCGCCGCCCCGCGGGCGAACGCGGGGGAGGGGACGGATGCTGACGAAGCTCACCAGGCAGTACCTGCGCGAAGGCCGCCGCGGTGTCGTTGCCGCGATCGTCGTCCTCCAGCTGGCCCAGACGTTCGCGTCGCTGCTGCTGCCGTCCCTCAACGCGACGATCATCGACCGCGGCGTCGCCACGGGCAACGGCCCACTGATCTGGCGGTTGGGCGCGGTGATGCTCGGTATCACGGTCGTCCAGGTCGTGTGTTCGGGCCTGGCGATCTACCTGGCCGCGCGCGAGGCGATGGGCCAAGGCCGCTGGCTGCGAGGGCGCGTGTTTTCCCACGTCCAACAGTTTTCGACGGCCGACCTCTACCATTTCGGGGCGCCCTCGCTGATCACGCGCTGCACGAACGACGTCCAACAGGTCCAGATGGTCGTGTTCTTAATCTACGAGCTCATGGTCGTCGCGCCGCTCATGGGGATCGGCGGCGTGATCATGGCGATCCGCGAGGATGCGCCGCTGTCGCAGATCCTCCTCGTCATCGTGCCCGTCCTCGCCCTCACGGTCGGCCTCATCATGCGCCAGCTGGGGCCGCGATTTAAGGCCCAGCAGCGGGCGATTGACCGGATTACCGACGTCCTGCGCGCCCAACTGTCCGGCGTCCGCGTCATCCGCGCGTTCCGGCGGCAGGGGACCGAACGCGACCGCTACGAGGACGCCAACCGGCAGCTGCGGTCCCTCGCGCTCGCGGTCGGGTCACTGTTCGCCCTCATGTTTCCCCTGGTCTCGCTCATTATTTCGGCGTCGCAGGTCGGCGTCATCTGGTTCGGCGGCCGACGCATCGAGGCCGGCGGGATGGAAGTGGGCGCGCTGACGGCGTATCTCAGCTACCTCATGATGATCCTCATGTCGGTCATGCTCGCGTCGTTCGTCTTCACGATGATCCCGCGCGCCCAGGTGTGTGCGGCGCGCATCGGCGAGGTCCTCGACTACCAGCCCGTCCTCGCCCCCGCCAGCGACCCGACCCCGGTGGGGGCCGGCGCGGTGTTCGCCCTCCAGGACGCCACGGTCAAGCACCCCGACGCGTCCGCGCCCGTCCTCGCGCCGACGTCGATCGAATTCGCGCCGCGGCACACGACGGCGATCATCGGGGCGACGGGCTCGGGCAAAACGACGCTGATCTCGCTCATCCCCCGGCTGCGCGACCCGTCGGGCGGGCGCGTCAGCGTCAACGGGGTCGACATTCGCGAGGCCGACCTCGCCCAGGTGCGGCGGAGGATCGCCTACGTCCCCCAGACCGCCTACCTGTTCTCCGGGACGATCGCCACGTCGGTGGCGGCGTGCCCGGCCGACCAGGTCGACCACGCGCGTTTGCGCCGCGCCCTCGAGGTCGCCTGCGCCACCGAGTTCGTCGACGCCCTGCCCGAGGGTGTCGAGTCGCGCGTCGAGGCCGGCGGGCAAAACTTCTCGGGCGGGCAACGCCAGCGCCTGGCGATCGCCCGCGCGCTCTACCGAAGCGCCGACATCTATATTTTCGACGACTCGTTCTCGGCGCTCGACTACGCGACCGACGCGAAGCTGCGCGGCGGCTTGCGCGCCCACGTCGGCGACGCCGCCCTCGTCATCGTCGCCCAACGAATCGCGACGATTAGGCACGCCTCGACGATCATCGTCCTCGACAAGGGTCACGTCGTCGGCCGCGGCACCCACGACGAGCTGCTGGCCACCTGCCCGACCTATCGGGCGATCGTCGCGTCGCAGGTCAGCGAAGAGGAGGCGGCATGAGCCCCGGTGGGCAGCGCGGAGTCGACCCGACGGCGTCGGCGAGGAACCAGAAGGCCGCCCTCAAAGCCCTGGTGCGCCGGCTGCGGCCCGAGGCGTGGCGGATTATCCTCTCGCTCGTCCTCACGGCTATCTCGGTCGCGGCAAACGTCGCCGGACCGGCCCTGTTGGGGCGCGGCACCGACATCATCTTTTCCGGCGTCATCTCGCTGCGGGCCCGCAAGGTCGCGCCCGACGGCGTCCCCCTGTCTCAGGCGGCGAGGGCGGCCCGCGCCGCGGGGCACCCCCACCTGGCCGACCTCATGGCCCAGACTCGCGGTACGGTCGGCGCGGGCATCGACTTTGGCCAGCTGACGCGGGTTTTGCTCGTCGTCCTCGTCGCCTACGCGGTCGCGGCGGCGGCGATGTGGGCCGGTGGGATGCTCGTGCGCACGGCCGTCCAGAACACGGGGCTGCGGCTGCGCAGCGATGTCCAACACAAGATCGACCGGTTGCCGCTGTCGTACCTGGACACTCACGCCCGCGGCGACATCCTGTCGCGGGTGACGAACGACGTCGATAATGTCACCCAGACCCTCCTGCAGACCCTGTCCCAGCTGTTTTCCTCGCTGCTGCAGGCGGTCGGGATCCTCGGGATGATGATCTACCTGTCGTGGAAGCTCTCGATCGCCGCGCTGGCAATCATCCCCCTCGTCATCCTCGTCGCCCGGTGGCTCATGGGGCGCGCGCAGCCGCACTTCGGGCGGCAGTGGGGCTCGACCGGGCAGCTGTCGGGCACAGTCGAAGAGGCCTTCACCGGCCAGGAGGTCGCCCTCCTCTACGGCCTCGAGGACGACTTTGCCGACCGGTTCGACCGCGACAACGAGCAGCTGTTCGACGCGAGCTTCCACGCCCAGTTCTTCTCGGGCCTCATGCAGCCGGCGATGAACGCCCTGTCCAACCTGTCGTTCGTCATCGTCGCGGTGGCCGGCGCGATCCTCGTCATGGGCGGGTCGCTGTCGCTCGGTGCCGTCCAGGCGTTTATCCAGTATTCGCGCCAATTCACCCAGCCGCTGTCGACGCTGGCCCAGATCGCCAACCTCCTCCAGTCGGGCGCCGCGTCGGCCGAACGGATCTTCGACCTGCTCGCCGCCCCGGACATGGAGGTCGACCGCGGCACCGACCAGCCGATTCGCGGCACCGGCGTGACGTTTGACCACGTCGTCTTTGGTTACGAGCCGGGCAAGCCCGTCATTACCGGCCTCACCCTGGACGTCGAGGCCGGCCACACCGTCGCCATCGTCGGGCCGACCGGCGCGGGCAAGACCACGCTCGTCAACCTCCTCATGCGCTTCTACGAGGTCGACTCGGGCGCGATCCGGCTGGGCGGCGTCGACATCCGCGACCTCACGAAGGACGCCCTGAGGTCGCGCTTCGCCATGGTCCTCCAGGACACGTGGCTGTTGCCGGGCACGGTCCGCGAGAACATCGCCTACGGCAACCCCGACGCGACCGAGGACCAGATCCTCGCGGCCGCGCGCGCCAGCGGCGTCGACGACTTCGTCCAGACAATGGCTAAGGGCTACGACACCCAGCTCAGCGAAGAGGGCGCGCGGCTGTCGGCCGGCCAGAAACAGCTGGTGACGATCGCGAGGGCGTTCCTCGCCGACCCCCAGATCCTCATCCTCGACGAGGCGACCTCGAGCGTCGACACCCGCACGGAAATCCTCGTCCAGCAGGCGATGGAGCGCCTGCGGTCGGGGCGGACCAGTTTCGTCATCGCGCACCGGCTCTCGACGATCCGCGACGCCGACGTCATCATCGTCATGCAGCACGGCGACGTCGTCGAACAGGGCACCCACCAGCAGCTTCTCGCCGCCGGCGGCGCCTACGCCCAGCTGTACAACGCCCAGTTCGCCGAAACCGAGGCCTAACGCACGCCGCGTCGCGCGGCAGACCCCTTGTCGCTTACGCGTGTCGTCGGGTGTAATGGGAACGCCAGGTCATTCGCCCGACGAGGAAGGTTGTCCATGTCCCTTGTGAACTCCCAGCAGGCCGATTGGTGGCGCCAGGCCGTCGTCTACCAGGTGTATCCCCGCTCGTTCGCCGACGCGTCCGGAGACGGGCTTGGCGACCTCGCCGGGGTGACCAGCCGCGTCGATTACCTGCGTGACCTGGGCGTCGACGCCGTGTGGCTGTCGCCGTTCTACCCGTCGCAACTGGCCGACGGCGGCTACGACGTCGACGACTACCGAAACGTCGACCCGCGCCTGGGCACGCTCGACGACTTCGACCGGCTGGTGGCCGCCCTCCACGAGGCCGGCATGAAGATCGTTGTCGACATCGTCCCCAACCACACGTCGAACCGCCACGAATGGTTCCAGCAGGCCCTGGCCGACGGCCCCGGTTCGCCGGCGCGCGACCGCTACATTTTCCGCGACGGCGCGGGCCCCGACGGGTCGGAGCCCCCGACGGACTGGCGGTCGATGTTCGGGGGACCCGCATGGACGCGGGTCGGGGACGGCCAGTGGTACCTTCACCTGTTCGCGTCCGAGCAGCCCGACCTCAACTGGGACAACCCCGACGTCCACGCCGACTTCGTCAAGACCCTGCGCTTCTGGTCCGACCGCGGCGTCGACGGCTTCCGCATCGACGTGGCGCACGGGCTGAAGAAGAACCTCACCGAACCGCTGCCCACATGGGAACAGATGAGCGCGATGTCGTGGGGCACCGAACATCCCCTGTGGGACCGCGACGACGTCCAGCAGATCTACGCCGAATGGCGCGAGGTCTTCAACAGCTACGACCCGCCGCGCTCCGCGGTCGCCGAGGCGTGGGTCAGCTCCGACCGCGTGCCCCGCTACGCGAACCCCCAGTCGCTGGGCCAGGCGTTCAACTTCGACCTGTTGCGGGCGAACTTCGAGGCCGCGAGCTTCCGCCGCATCGTCACCCACAACGTCGAGCTGGCCGGCCGCTCCGGGTCGTCCTCGACGTGGGTACTGTCGAACCACGACGTCATCCGCCACCCCACCCGCTACGGCCTGCCGTTTTGCACCGTCGACCAGCATGGCGACTTCATCGTCAACCCCGGGCGCGAATGGGTGAAGACCCTGGGCACCAAGCCCCAGATGGACGCGACGCGCGGCCTCGAACGGGCCCGCGCTGCCACCCTGTTTATCCTCGCGCTGCCCGGCGCCAGCTACATTTACCAGGGTGAGGAACTGGGCCTCCACGAGGTCGCCACCATCCCCGCCGAGGACCGCCAGGATCCCACGTTCTTCCGGTCGGCCGGCTTCGACTTCGGCCGCGACGGCTGCCGCGTCCCCCTGCCGTGGACGCGCGAGGGCGTCTCGTACGGCTTCGGAGACGCCGCGCCCCACCTGCCCCAGCCCAGCTGGTTCGCCGATTGTTCCGTCGAGGCCGAGACCGGCCAGCCCGACTCGACGCTGTCGATGTACCGGCAGGCGCTCGCGGCCCGCAGGAAGCTCCAGACGGCCGAGTCGATGGAATGGGTCGAGACCGGCCGTAACGACGTCCTCTCCTTTACCCGCCCGAACGGCTGGGCGTGCGTGACGAACTTTGGCGACGAGGACGTCGCGGCGAGCGACCTCAGCGAGGCCGCCCGCGAGTTGCTGGCGCGCACGCGCATCCTCGCCTCGCGGGAAGCCGATGGGGGAGTCCTGCCCGCCCGCGCGACCGTCTGGACGGCCAGCGACTGGGCCGACTAGCCGCCGGCGAGAACGCGAAACGCTCATCCGGAACCGGAAACGCTCACCTAAAATGTCAAAACTGCCGGATATCGGACAGAATCGACAAGTTAGGTGAGCGTTTCGCCTAGGGGGTGAGCGTTTAATCCGCGTGCGGCGCGCGAGCCACTGAGCCCGCGCGCCTGGCGACGGACTAGACGCCCTGCTCGAGGCGCCAGTAGACGTTGTTCCACGCGAGCGCCTGGGTGAAGGCGGTCTCGGTGGTGTCGGCGTCGATGACGGCCAGCTCCATCTGGGCGATGGTGGCGAAGTCGCGCCACACGTCGAGGCCGACCTGGCTGGTCATCACCGTGTGGTGCGCGGCGCCGGCGGCCAACCAGCAGGTCACGGACGTTTCGAAGCTGGGCTGCGGCTGCCACACGGCCGAGGCGACGGGCAGCTGCTCCAGCGGCTCACGCGGGGCGATGACGTCGACGGCGTTCGCGGTCAGGCGGAAGCGGTCGCGCATGTCCGACCAGGCGACGACGACGGCGGGGCCGGAGTCGGCCGAGAACTTCATCCGCACCGGGTCGGCGCGGTTGCCGATGTCCAGCGGGTGGATCTCGACGGTGGGCTTCGCCGTGGTCAGCGACGGGCAGACCTCGAGCATGTGGGCGCCGAGGATGCACTGGTTGCCCGGCTCGAGCTCGTAGCAGTAGTCCTCCATCAGCGACGCGCCGCCGGGCAGGCCGTAGCCCATGACCTTCGCCAGGCGTACGAGGACGGCGGTCTTCCAGTCGCCCTCGGCGCCGAAGCCATAGCCGTCAGCCATAAGCCGCTGGACGGCCAGGCCGGGCAGCTGGACGAGGTCGCCCAGGTCCTCGAACGTGTCGGTGAACGCCGTGGCGCCGCGGGCCTCGAGGAAGCTGCGCAGGCCCAGCTCCTGGCGGGCGGCCTCGCGCAGCGACTCGTGGCGTTCCCCGCCCGGCGCCAGCTCGGCGGCCACGTCGTACTCGGCGACGTAGGTGTCGATGAGGGCGTCGACGTCGGCCTCGTCGACCTCCTTGATCGCGGCGACGACGTCGTTGACGCCCCACGTGTTGACGGCGACGCCCAGGGTGATCTCGGCTTCCGTCTTGTCGCCCTCGGTGACGCCGACGTTGCGCATATTGTCGCCGATGCGGGCGACCGCGGTGCGGTGCAGCTCGTCCCAGCCGACCGCGGCGCGCATCCACGTGGCGATCTGGCGGCGCGTGTCGGCCTGCGACACGTGGCCGACGACGGTCTTGCGGGCGATCCCCATGCGGGTGAGCATGTAGCCATATTCGCGGTCGCCGTGCGCCGACTGGTTGAGGTTCATGTAGTCCATGTCGATCGTGCGCCACGGCAGGTGCTCGGCGGCCTGCGTGTGGAGGTGAAGCAGCGGAACCTGGAGGGCGCCGAGGCCGAGGATCCAGTTCTTCGACGGCGAGAACGTGTGCATCCACGTGATGACGCCGACGCATTCCTTCGACGAGTTGGCGCGCAGGACCAGGTCCTTGATCCCGTAGCGTTCCTTGCAGATCGGCTGCCAAACGACCTTGAGGGGCAGTTCGCCCGAGTCGTTGAGGGCGTCGACCAGGGCTTTCGACTGGGCGGCGACCTGTTCCAGGGCTTCGGGGCCGTAGAGGTCCTGCGAGCCGGTGAGGAACCAGATTTCGCGGTCGGCAAAGGGGTTGGTCTTCATGGGTACATCTCTCCTAGGTGTGGCTGGTTGATCGGCAGTGATCGGGTGATCGCTAGTGGTGCGGTGATTACGGGTGGGTCGGCAGGGCCTCGACGGCGCTCGCCTCGGCGGCCAGCCCGGCGCGGTAACGCTCCAGGTAGGTGGCGAACTCGGCGACCTCGTCGGCGCTCGGCGTGATCGGTTCGGGGTGGGCGTCGGGGAAGACCTGCTGGTCCAGGTAGTCGGCGAGGTCGGCCTCCGACCCCGACGCCATGTAGGCGGCCAGGACGGCGATGCCCCACGCGCCGCCCTCGCTGGCGGACTTCGCGAGGGCGACCGGCGTGCCCAGGGCCGTGGCCAGCAGCTTCTGGGCGACGACCGGGGTGCGGAACAGGCCGCCGTGGCCGTAGAGGACGTCGACGGCGGCGCCCTCGTCGTCCAGCGCATCCATCCCGATGGCCAGGGCGGCGAACGCGGCGTACAGCTGGGCGCGCATGAAGTTCGCCAGGCTGAGGCGCGCGTCGGGCATCCGCATAACCAGGGGGCGCCCTTCGACGAGGCCGGTGACCGGCTCGCCGGACAGGTTGTTGTAGGCGAGGACGCCGCCGGCGTCGCCCGGCGCGTCGAGAGCCTGTGTCAGGAGGGCGTCGTAGATCGCGCCCTTGGCGACGTCGGCGCCGCAGGCGGCGAACGCCTCGGCGAACAGGTCCATCCACGTGGCGATCTCGGAGGCGCCGTTATTGCAGTGGACCATGGCGACCGGGTGCCCGGCCGGCGTCGTCACGGGGTCGATTTCGCGGTGCAGGCGCGCGAGGTCGTGCTCGAGGACGACCATGGCGAAGATCGACGTGCCGACCGAGACGTTGCCGGTGCGCGGGCGGACGGCGTTCGTCGCCACCATGCCGGTGCCGGCGTCGCCCTCGGGCGGACACAGCGGGATGCCGGCGGCGAGGGTGCCGGTGGGGTCGAGGAGGGCGGCGCCCTCGGCGGTCAGCGTGCCGGCGTCCTCGCCCGCGATCTTGATCTCCGGCAGCCGGTCGACGATCGACCCGGTGACGCCGTGGGCGGCGGCCAGGTGGTCGAATGTGTCGACCATTCGCGGGTTGTAGCTGCGCGTCGCCGAGTCGATGGGGAACATGCCGACGGCGTCGCCGATCCCCAGGACCTTCTGGCCCGTCAGGCGCCAGTGGACGTAGCCGGCCAGCGTCGTGAGGAAGTCGACGTCGCCGACGGTGTCGGTGCCGTCGAGGACCTCTTGGTAGTAGTGCGAGATCGACCAGCGCAGGGGGACGTTGACCTGGAAGGCGTCGGTCAGCTGGGCCGCGGCCTTGCCCGTGTAGGTGTCGCGCCACGTGCGGAAGGGGACGAGGAGGTCGCCCTTGGCGTTAAACGCCAGGTAGCCGTGCATCATCGCCGAAATCCCCAGCGCCTTGAACCTCGTCGGCGTGACGCCGAAATCGGCCCGCATCGTCTGGACGAGGTCGGCGTACGCCGCCTGCAGCCCGCCCCACACGTCGTCGAGGGCGTACGACCAATGCCCGTCGACCAGCTGGTTCTCCCAGTCGTGACCGCCGGTGGCGACGACCGTCCCGTCGTCGAGGATCGCGCAGGCCTTGATCCGCGTCGACCCCAGCTCGATACCCAGGCTGACGTCCCCGTTGGCGAGGGCGTCGGCCATCGTTGTCTGTCGGCTCATCGTTCCTTCTTCCTCCGCGATTTCGCGGCTGCAACGTCGTCGTTTCGTGGTCGATGCCGTTGGCTCCATTGTGGTGACGAC
Source organism: uncultured Actinomyces sp. (assembly GCA_900545825.1). Taxonomy (GTDB): domain Bacteria; phylum Actinomycetota; class Actinomycetes; order Actinomycetales; family Actinomycetaceae; genus Nanchangia. Next base: position 115,883 of record URAS01000007.1, on the reverse strand, counting down.
ACTCGTCAGTTGTCAACGATAACATCTGTGACGCTGTTCATAGTCGCGACCGTGGCGGGCGGCGGTGTGCCTCAAAAAGCCTGATAGCACGCCGAATATGGCCGGCATTTCGGGGTGTTCGCACGTGCGGTTGTGGCGGTAACTTCGCGATGAGGGGTGGACATGTCCTCCTAACATGTTAACGTTGACATCAGTCGCCGCAACCGATGCGGTTCGACATACCGTTCAGCCTCAACCTGGCGAGGAGCAGAACATGCCCAACAACGAGAAGCACATTTCGCGTGGATTCATCTATTTCTTCGGATCCTTCGGCGGGATCCTCTTTGGTTACGACATCGGCGTCATGACCGGCGCTCTTCCCTTCCTGCAAACCGACTGGGACCTGCAGGGGTCCTCGACGATCATCGGCTGGATCACGTCCTCGCTGATGCTCGGCGCGATCTTCGGCGGCGCGATGGCGGGCCAGCTGTCCGACCGGCTGGGGCGGCGCCGCATGATCCTCATGGCCGCGGGGATCTTCATGGCCGGCTCGATCCTCTCGGGCATTTCGCCTGATCACGGGTCGGTTTACCTCATCATCGTCCGCGTCTTCCTGGGCCTCGCGGTCGGCGCGGCCTCGGCGCTCGTGCCCGCCTACATGTCCGAGATGGCGCCCGCCCAGATGCGCGGCCGCCTGTCCGGCATCAACCAGACGATGATCGTCTCGGGCATGCTGCTCTCCTACATCGTCGACGTCTTCCTCTCGAAGCTCGACCACACGATCGCGTGGCGCATCATGCTGGCCGCCGCGGCCGTGCCGGCGTTGATCCTGTTCCTCGGCGTGTTGCGGCTGCCCGAGTCGCCGCGTTTCCTCGTCAAGCGCGGCGAGGTCGACCAAGCCCGCCGCGTCCTCGGCTTCATTCGTCGTCCCGAGGAGATCGAGCCCGAAATCACTGACATTCGCGAGACCGCCGAGCGCGAGTCCGCCGCCGAACACAACACGTCGTGGGGCACACTGTTCACCGGCCGCTACCGCTACCTCGTCGTCGCCGGCATTGGCGTCGCGGCGTTCCAGCAGTTCCAGGGCGCGAACGCGATCTTCTACTACATCCCCCTGATCGTCGAGGACGCCACCGGCGTCAAGGCGTCCGACGCCCTCATGTGGGCGGTCGTCCAGGGCGTCATCCTCGTCCTTGGGTCGCTGTTGTTCCTCGTCATCGCCGACAAGTTCAACCGCCGTACCCTGCTGACGATGGGCGGGACCGTCATGGGCCTGTCGTTCATCCTCCCCGCCGTCATCAACTGGGTGATGCCGTCGGCCAGCCCGTTCCTCATCGTCGTGTTCTTGTGCATCTACGTCGCCTTCTACTCGTTCACGTGGGCGCCGCTGACCTGGGTGCTCGTCGGCGAGATCTTCCCGCTGGCAATCCGCGGCCGCTCGTCCGGCCTCGCGTCGTCGTTCAACTGGCTGGGGTCGTTCCTCGTCGGCCTGCTCTTCCCGATCATGACGGCAAAAATGCCGCAGCAGGCGGTGTTCGCGATCTTCGGCGTGATCTGCGTGCTCGGCGTCTGCTTCGTCCGGTTCTGCGTCCCGGAGACGCGCGGCCGCTCCCTCGAAGAAATCGAAGCCCAGGGCGCGCGCTCCTAGCGTCGCCGCCAACGAACATAAGGAGAACATCATGTCTCAGTTGGTTCTGGCCGACATGCCGGCCACCATTCAGGCCGCCGTCGCCCACACGCGCACCGTCGTCGCCGACCTCCACGCCGAGCTGCCCAAATGGGGCCTCGTCGTGTGGACCGCCGGCAACGTCTCGCAGCGGGTGGCGGGCACCGACCTCTTCGTCATCAAGCCGTCGGGCGTCAGCTACGACGAACTGTCGGCCGACAACATGGTCGTCTGCGACCTCGACGGCAACAAGATCGTCGACGGCACCCCCGACAAGCTCACGCCCTCGTCCGACACGGCGGCGCACGCCTACGTCTACCGCCACATGAACGAGGTCGGCGGCGTCGTCCACACCCACTCGACCTACGCGACGGCGTGGGCGGCGCGCGGCGAAGAGATCCCCTGCGTCCTCACGATGATGGGCGACGAATACGGCGGTCCGATCCCCGTGGGGCCGTTCGCCCTCATCGGCGACGACTCGATCGGGCGCGGGATCGTCGAGACGCTGCGGAACTCGCGCTCGCGGGCCGTCCTCATGCAAAACCACGGGCCGTTCACTATCGGCAAGGACGGGAAGGACGCCGTCAAGGCCGCCGCGATGTGCGAAGAGGTCGCCCGCACCGTCCACATTTCGCGCCAGCTGGGCGAGCCGATCCCGATCCCGCAAGAGAAGATCGACCGCCTGTGGGACCGCTACCAGAACGTCTACGGCCAGCACTAGCCGGACGCCCTCGCGCCGAAACGCTCACCCCCTAAGCGAAACGCTCACCTAAAATGTCAAAAACGGCCTCTGACAGGCCGGGATCGACAAATTGGGTGAGCGTTTCCGTTTCTCGGTGAGCGTTTCGCGTCCGGACCTAGTCGACCTCGGCGGGGTCGGAGGAGGGGGCGTCCTCAACCTCGTCCTCGATCTCGTCCGCGTTCTGGTTGTCGACCGTGTTCTCGTCTTCAACGGCCGAGGGCTCTTCCTTGTCGCGGTTGGTCACCGCCGTGGCGACGATCGTCGTCACCATGAGGAGGATGGCCGTCGGCACCGAGAGGATGATCGCGGTGAGCGACCAGTCGTAGCTGGCCTCGAAAGAGACGTGCGCGGTCGTCTTGGTGACGAGGCCGGTGATGATGAACCACACGAGCACCATGAGGCACCAGGCGACGCCGACGATGCTGTGGAGGATCGTGATGGCGCGGTGTCCGTGCGTCCGGATGACGGCGATGATCGAGATAATCGTCGCGATAAGCCCGAGAACGGGGTAGCCGATGCCGACGACGTACGACGGGAGTTCGTGGAGGAAGCCGCGGGCCGAGGAGTGCTCGTAGGCCTCCGCGCCGATGACGCAATACCCGAGGAATAGGGCGACGAGCACGCCAGGGACGAGGCCCCACAGAATCCGCCACTTCCAGCGGCGCGGGTTGCTACTCATTCGGCGTCTCCTCGAGGTTGTCTGGTCGACACTGCGAGGTCAGTCTATCCGACCCTGCTCAGACGCTCGTCGCGCCCTCGGCCGCCCTGGAGGGCGACACGGTGCGCGATGTGACGCGGATCACAAAAGCCCGGGGAATACTCGCAGCGCCCTCAAAGTTGAGTGTGTCAGACTCAAGAACGATGGCTCGCGTTTGGAGATCTTCTCCGGACGACATAGGGTTGAGCCAAGCAGACTCAAGGGCGCCACTGGGGCGCCACAAAGGAGATTGATCATGGGACGCGCAGTTGGTATCGACCTCGGTACGACGAACTCGGCTCTGGCCGTCATGGAGGGCTCGGAGCCCACGGTCATCGCGAACGCTGAAGGTCAGCGGACGACCCCGTCGGTCGTCGCGTTCTCGAAGTCCGGCGAGGTCCTCGTCGGCGAAATCGCCAAGCGCCAGGCGGTGACGAACGTCGACCGCACGATCAGCTCGGTCAAGCGCCACATGGGCACCGACTGGAAGATCGACATCGACGACAAGTCGTACACGGCGCAGCAGATCAGCGCCTTCATCCTCGGCAAGCTCAAGCGCGACGCCGAGGCCTACCTGGGCGAGGACGTGACCGACGCGGTCATCACCGTGCCTGCCTACTTCAACGACGCCCAGCGTCAGGCGACGAAGGACGCCGGCAAGATCGCTGGCCTCAACGTCCTCCGCATCGTCAACGAGCCGACGGCCGCCGCCCTCGCGTACGGCCTCGAAAAGGGCAAGGAAGACGAACTGATCCTCGTTTTCGACCTTGGCGGCGGCACGTTCGACGTGTCCCTGCTGGAGGTCGGCAAGGACTCCGACGGCTTCTCGACCATTCAGGTGCGCGCCACCAACGGCGACAACCACCTGGGTGGCGACGACTGGGATCAGCGGATCCTCGACTGGCTGGTCGCGCAGGTCAAGAACAAGGACGGCGTCGACCTGTCGAAGGACAAGGTCGCCCTCCAGCGTCTGCGTGAGGCCGCCGAGCAGGCGAAGAAGGAACTCTCGCAGGCCACGTCGACCCAGATTTCGCTGCAGTACCTGTCGATGTCCGAGGCCGGCCCGGTCCACCTCGACGAGCGCCTCACCCGCGCCCACTTCGAGGAAATGACGGCCGACCTGCTCGATCGCACGCGCGTTCCGTTCAACTCGGTCATCAAGGACGCGGGCATCTCGATCTCCGAGATCGACCACGTCGTCCTCGTCGGTGGCTCGACCCGTATGCCGGCGGTCACCGAGGTCGTCAAGGAGCTGACGAACGGCCGTGAGCCCAACAAGGGCGTCAACCCGGACGAGGTCGTCGCCGTCGGCGCCGCCCTCCAGGGTGGCGTGCTGCAGGGCGACCGCACGGACGTCCTCCTCATCGACGTCACGCCGCTGAGCCTGGGCATCGAGACCAAGGGTGGCTTCATGACGAAGCTCATCGAACGCAACACGGCGATCCCGACGAAGCACTCGGAGATCTTCTCGACGGCCGATGACAACCAGCCCAGCGTGCTCATCCAGGTCTACCAGGGCGAACGCGACTTCGCGCGCGACAACAAGGCGCTCGGCACGTTCGAGCTGACCGGCATCGCGCCGGCGCCGCGCGGTATCCCGCAGATCGAGGTGACTTTCGACATCGACGCGAACGGCATCGTCCACGTGTCGGCGAAGGACAAGGGCACCGGCAAGGAGCAGTCGATGACGATCACCGGCGGCTCGGCCCTGGGCAAGGACGAGATCGACCGGATGGTCAAGGAGGCCGAGGCCCACGCGGAAGAGGACAAGAAGCGTCGCGAGGACGCCGAGGTCCGCAACCAGGCCGAACAGACCGTCTACGGCATCGACAAGCTGCTCAAGGAAAACAAGGACAAGCTGACCGACGACATCGTCACCGAGGTCGAGGGCGCCCTGGCGGACGTCAAGAAGGCGCTCGAGGGCGACGACACCGAGGCCGTGAAGTCCTCGCTCGAGGCCCTCAACACCAAGGCGCAGGCCATCGGCCAGGCGATCTACGCCCAGGCCCAGGCCGAGCAGGCCGCCCAGGCCGAGTCCGCGCCCAGTGGCGACGCGGGCGAGAAGCCGGCCGGTGGTGACGATGACGACGTCATCGACGCCGAGGTCGTCGACGACGACAAGTAAGCAAGGAGGCGACCACCATGGAGAACCCGGACAAGGAATCCGGAGTCTTCGAGGAGGGCACCGCCGATCCCCAGGGCGCCCAGGCGCCCACCAGCGACGAGGCGGGGACGGATGTCCCCGCCCCCGCTGGGGCGGATTCGGACCAGGTGGCGGCCGACGCCGACGCGGCGTCCGACGACGCGGCGTCCTCGGAGGAATCCGAGGACGAGCAGACGCCGGCGGGCGAGTCGATCGCCGACCTCAAGGGCCAGGTGGCCCAGCTGAGTGACGACCTCGCCCACGCGCGTGCCGACATGTACAACCTCCAGCGTGAATACTCCGGCTATGTGCGCCGGACGAAGACGCAGGCCGCCAGCCATCGCAGCGACGGCCAACGCGAGGTCGTCGAGTCGCTGCTGGGAGTCCTCGATGACATTGACGCCGCCCGCGCCGCGGGCGACCTCTCCGGCCCGTTCGCGGCCATCGCCGCCAAGCTCGAACAGTCGCTGACCAGCGGATACGGCTTGGAGCGTTACGGCGAGGCGGGCGACCCGTTCGACCCGGCCCTGCACGACGCCCTCATGGCCCAAACCGCCAGCGACGTCGAGGTTCCGACGGTCGCGCAGGTCCTCCAGCCGGGATACCGGATGGGGGATAAGGTTCTGCGCCCCACCAAAGTATTGGTTCACAACCCCGAGTAGGGAAGGGAAAGGAAGGAGGTGAGCTGAATGGCCCAACAGGATTGGATGACGAAGGATTTCTACCGCGTCTTGGGGATCGACAAGTCTGCCGACGCCCAGACGATCAAGAAGGCCTACCGTAAGCTTGCCCGCCAATACCACCCCGACCAGAACCCGGGTGATAAGGCCGCGGAAGAGAAATTCAAGGAAATCGGCGAGGCCTACGGCGTCCTCTCGGACCCGAAGCAACGCAAGCAGTACGACGCCTTGCGGGCGATGGCCGGCGGTGGTGCGCGTTTCAGCGCGGGCCCCGGCGGAGCAGCGGGGCCCGGAAGCTTCGAAGACGTATTCGCCTCCGTCTTTGGCGGAGGAACCGGTCGCACCGGCGGGGCTTACGGTAATCCGCGTGTGCGCTTCACCACGAACGGTGGTGGCGGGGCTGGCGGGTTCGACGACGTGTTGTCGGGCCTGTTCGGCGCGGCCGGTGGGCAGGCGGCGGGCGGTGCCAACCCCTTCGGGTTCGCGTCGCAGCCGGCCACGCCGCCGCGTGGCGCCGACCTGCGCTCGGAGACCGAGCTGACGCTGCGCCAGGCCGTCGAGGGCGCCACGTTGCGCCTCACGGTCGAAGGCCGCGAGATGACGGTGCGCGTGCCCGCGGGCATGCACGACGGCCAGCAGCTGCGGCTGCGCGGCAAGGGCCGCCAGGTCCCTGGCGGCGAGCCGGGCGACCTCCTGCTGAAGGTCCACATCACGCCGCATCCCGTGTTTTCGCTGCGCGGCGACTCCGACATCGAGGCCGAGCTGCCGATCACGGTCGGCGAGGCCGTCGGCGGCGCCAGCATCGACGTGCCCCTGCCGGACGGAACCTCGGCCCGCATCAAGGTGCCGGCCGGTACGTCCTCGGGGACGAAGCTGCGGCTGCGCGGCAAGGGCGTCAAGGCCCACGGCAAACGTCGGGCGGGCGACCTGTTCGTCAAGGTCAAGATCGTCGTGCCGAAGAAGCCGTCTCGTGAGGCGAAAAAGGCCGCCGAGGCCTTCGACGCCGCGGCCGACCTCGACGTGCGCGCGGGTCTGGCCGACAAAGCGCGGTGGTAAGCGATGACCGACGAACCGCTGGGCACACTGCGCCGGCTGTTGCGTTCGCTGGGTGTGCCGACCCGGGTGGTGGACGACGTCCTCACCCAGGTCGGCGCGCCCCGCGTTGCACCGGACGATGACACGCCGGTCTATGCGATCTCGGCGGCGGCCGAGCTGGCCGGTATGCATCCCCAGACCCTGCGGCAATACGACCGCTTGGGCCTGGTGACGCCCCGGCGGACGAAGGGACGCGGCCGGCGGTATTCGGCGCACGACATCCGCATGCTGCGCGAAATCTCCCGCCTCTCGCACGACGAGGGCATCAACCTCGCCGGCATTTCGCGGATCATCGAACTTGAGCGCGCAAATGAAGCGCTCTCTCGCGAGGTCCAGGGCCTCCGCGCCGTTCTCACCCACCTGTCGGAGCTGCGGAACCGCCGTTTCGCCGCCGATCCGACCGGCGGTGTGACCGAATACTCGCACGGGCAACGTCCCGCGCCGCGCCCGAACGCCCTCGTCCGATATCAGGCGCGTTCGCAGGCGCTGGTGTTGTGGCGCGGCGACGACTGATAGCGTTCGCCGCGGGCCCCGTCGGTGGCGAGCCGCGGTTTTTGGGGATAGGCCTGATAAGGCACGGCTGATAAAGTAGAACCGTTCTAGCATCCGAGTTGAAAACGGTTTACTTGATGAGCGATAACCCGCAGAACCCCTATCCGACCTCGCCTCAGCCGGGCCAAGGTCCCGCGGACTATGGCACGAACCAGCCCCCGCAGTATTACGCGCCCGGCCAGACTCAGCAGGGCTACGCGCCCAATCAGCCGCAGAACTACCCGCCGATGGGATACGACGCGATGCCGAATCACAACGGTCCCGCCGCGATGCGTGGCGTCCAGCCCGTCTCGCTGGGTCGCCGTGTGTTGGCGCGTATCCTCGACTCCGTCGTCCAGGGCATTGCCCTCGCGATCGTTGCCGGGCTGATCCAGGTGATCTTCGATGTTCCGATGCGGAATGCCAACGGCACGTCGACCGACGCCTACAACGCGATCTCGTCCGTCATCAGCATCCTCATCCTCATCCTCGCTTGCACGACCGGGTGGTTCCCGGGCTCGTACTTCCTCGGCGTGCGTACGGTGAAGTTTGACGAGGCCAGCGCCCCGAAGTGGAACCAGGTGGCGAAGAGCATTATCGAGTTCTTCCTCGTGATCTTCCTCGTCTTCCCCTACCTCATCGTCGTGTTCGGCACGCGTGACGAGTGGGGACGCCACTGGGTCGACCGCAAGACCGGCCTCATCGTCATCGACACGAAGTCGGGCGCGGATCCGCTCAAGCAGGTCCAGGCCTAACGTCGGGCGGACGTCCGTCCTTTCGGTGGGGCCCCGATCGGTTGATCAAGCCGGTCGGGGCCCCACCTTTTCTTGTCCGCAGTGCGGGCCGAATACGGCGGGTGTGACGAGGAACATTCTTGAGGGGCCGAGCCGGGCGCCGTATGACATACTCGAGAAGCGAAGCGATTGTCCGACGAGGAGACGCAGTTAATGAGTGATGGCCAGAACACGGAACCCGGCCGAGACCGGCAGCCGCGCTATGGCGCCTACCGTGACCCGTCCCAGCCCGGTCCCGCGCCGACGACGATCGGGTCTCCCTATCAGCCGGGCTTGTCGGTGCCGCCCGCCGGCCAGCCCGGGTATCCCACAGGCCACCAGCAGTACGGCGCCGGCCAGCAAAGCTACGTCGATCCTTACGCCACCTCGCCGATGGGTGGCGCCCCGATGGGCGGGCCCTACAGCCAGCCGCCCCAGAAGCTGCCGGGGCGTGGGCTGCCCATCACGCTCATCGTCATCGGCGCCCTCATTGCCTTCCTCGTCGCCCCGATCGTCGGGGTCGGCGTCGGCGCGTGGTCGGTGGTTCAGGGCCTCGACATCGACAAGCTGGCCAGCCAGGCCGAGGGCAAGAACGCCGCTCCGAACCCCGACACGATCGAGGTCGGCGACAACACGATGATTGCCGCCATGCTCATGTCCCCCGACGAGTCCGATGGGACGTGCACGGCCAAGGACGCGGCGGGCGACGACGTGGCGCCCGTCCAGACCCAGAAGTCCAATTCTGACTCGAACTCGGTGACCACCTATGTCTTCCGGGCGGACAACGGGGGCAAGTACACGGTGACGTGCAAGACGGCCGACGACAAGATGGCGACGTCGATGGCCGTGACGGTCGTCGATATTCACGACATCGGACGCAACCTCGTCGTGTGGGCCGGTCTCACATTCCTCATCGGACTGGGCGTCATGGTGTGGGGAATTGTCTGGCTCTCGCGGCGAAACGCCGAGAGGCGCCAGGTCGTTCTTGGCGGCCGCCGCTACTAGCGAGGGTGTGTTGACGCAGATGGGCGGGGCTTCGGCCCCGCCCGTTCGCTATCTGACCACCTGCGATTGAACCGACCGGGCGGTTCCTCTTCACTTTTGCACTTTCCAAGAGGTAAGATGGGAATATCTCATCTAGTCGAGCGATTTCTCATCAAGGAGTAGCTGTGATTCGTCGCCTCGCCCTCGTCCCGATGTTGGGTGCCCTTGCGTTCCTGCCCGTCTCGTGCGACTTCCACAACCCCGGCGGCCAGCCCGTCGACCCGCAGCCGACCGCCACCCAGCCGACCGCGCAGCCGACGTCCGCGCAGCCCACGCCGCTGCCGACGACGACGAAGCCGCAGCCGACCCCCACGACCACGCAGCCCACGCCGATCCAGCCGACCGCCCCGGCGACGACGGGCGACTCGCTCGAGACGATCGCTCCCGTTGCCGGCTCGTGGACGCTCGGCGACACGAACTTCATCGGCAAGCCGATCCAGGGCCTCCTGTCGCCGGCCGGCGCCGCCAGCAGCCAGCAGTCGTGGGACTTCACCGGCTGGAAGAGCGCGACGGGCAAGGTCGGCCTGCCCGACTCGGGCGTGACGAAGACGCCGGTCACGGTGACCTTCCTGTTGGGCGACAAGGCCAAGACGGTCGAGCTCAACGACCAGGTTCGCTGGGTGAACTTCGACTACCGCTTCGCCGGCTCCGGCTGGTTCACCATCAAGTACGACGTCAAGGGCCAGGCGCCCTCTGGCCCGGCGGTCGTCGTCTTTGATACCCACGTGACTCGCTAACGCGCATCCTGTGCGAGGGCGGCCTCCGCTATCGGCGGGGGCCGCCTTGGCGTATCCGCCGATCGCGGCTGATGGGAGAGTGGTTCACGCCACATTTGAAGTTGAGTGGAATAGACTCAACTTTAAGGGCGTTGTGTCGTTCAGATACGACAGAAGGAGGCCACCATGGCACCACAATTCACGAGGAAGTCTCAAGAGGCGCTGTCCGATGCGCTCGCCGAAGCCAAGGCGGCGCGCAACCCGCAGACGACCTCGTTCCATCTGCTGTCGGCCCTGCTCGCGCAGACCGACGGCATTGCCTGCTCACTGCTCGATGCGGTGGGCGCGAACCGCCAGGCGATCGGCGCCGCCACTCGGCGCGCGCTCGTCAGCCTGCCGCAGATCTCGGGCGCCTCGGCGCACGAGGCCGAGATCGGCAACGACCTGTCCCGCGTGATCAGCGAGGCTGACTCCTACGCCCAGTCGCTGGGCGATACTTTTGTTTCGACCGAGCACCTGCTCGTCGCCCTCGCCCGCTCCGGCGGCGACGCGGCGACCGTCCTCAAGCAGGGCGGCGCCGACGCCAAGGCCCTCGAGGCCGCCCTTCCCAACCTTCGTGGAGGCAAGAACGTGACGACCGAGAATCCCGAAAACCAGTTCCAGGCGCTGGCGAAGTACTCGCGCGACCTCACCGAGGCCGCCCGCGACGGCAAGCTCGACCCCGTGATCGGGCGTGACGCCGAGATCCGCCGTGTCGTCCAGGTCCTGTCGCGGCGCACGAAGAACAACCCCGTCCTCATCGGCGAGGCTGGCGTCGGCAAGACGGCGGTCGTCGAGGGGCTGGCCCAGCGCATCGTCGCCGGCGACGTCCCCGAGTCGCTGCGCGACAAGAAGCTCCTGGCTCTCGACCTCGCCGGCATGGTGGCGGGCGCGAAGTACCGCGGCGAATTCGAGGAGCGCCTCAAGGCCGTCCTTGACGAGATCACGTCGTCCGCGGGCCAGGTCATCACGTTCATCGACGAGCTCCACACGGTCGTCGGGGCGGGTGGCGGCTCCGAGGGCGCGATGGACGCCGGCAACATGATCAAGCCGATGCTGGCGCGCGGCGAGCTGCACCTCGTCGGCGCGACGACGCTGGACGAATATCGGCAGCACATCGAGTCCGACCCCGCGTTGGAACGCCGTTTCCAGCAGGTCTTCGTCGGCGAGCCGTCGGTGGAGGACACCGTCGCGATCCTCCGTGGTATCGCGCCGAAGTACGAGGCGCACCACAAGGTGACGATTTCGGACGGCGCCCTGGTCGCGGCCGCGACCCTGTCGGACCGCTACATCACCGACCGTAACCTGCCCGACAAGGCGATTGACCTGGTCGACGAGGCGGCGTCCCGCCTGCGGATGGAACTTGACTCGTCCCCGGAGGAGATCGATAAGGCCCGCCGCAACCTCGACCGGGCGAAGATGGAGGAGGCCTACCTGGCGGAGTCGTCCGCCGACGACCCCGCCAGCGCCGAGCGGCTGGAAAAGCTGCGCGCCGACATCGCCGATCAGGAGGAGTCGTACACCGCCCTCGTCGCCCGGTGGGAGGCCGAGAAGGCCGGCCACAACCGCGTCGGCGACCTGCGCGTCAAGCTCGACGAGCTCAACACCGAGCTCGACCTCGCCATGCGCGAGGGCGAATGGGAGAAGGCCGGGCGCCTGCAAAACGGCGAGATCCCGGAGATCCTGCGCCAAATCGCCGAAGCTGAGGGCAGCGAGAAAACCGAGGCGACCGAGGGCGAACCGATGATCCCCGACCGGGTGGGTCCGCGCGAGATCGCCGAGGTAGTCGAGGCGTGGACGGGCATCCCCACGGGCAAGATGCTCCAGGGCGAGCAGGAAAAGCTGCTCCAGATGGAGGAGCATATCGGCGCCCACCTCATCGGCCAGACCCAGGCGGTTGCTGCGGTCGCCGACGCCGTGCGTCGCTCGCGTGCCGGGCTGTCGGACCCGAATCGGCCGACGGGGTCGTTCCTGTTCCTCGGCCCCACGGGCGTCGGCAAGACCGAGCTGGCGCGCCAGCTCGCGGCGTTCCTCTTCGACGACGAGCGTGCCATGGTGCGCATCGACATGTCGGAGTATCACGACCAATACTCGGTTGCGCGCCTCATCGGTGCCCCTCCGGGATATGTCGGGTATGACGAGGGCGGTCAGCTGACCGAGGCCGTGCGGCGGCGTCCCTATTCGGTCATCCTGCTGGACGAAATTGAGAAGGCTCACCCCGAGATTTTCAACGTTTTTTTGCAGGTCCTCGATGATGGGCGCCTGACCGACGGCCAGGGGCGGACGGTCGATTTCCGGAACACGATTGTTATTCTGACCTCGAACATTGGTTCGGACATCATGCTCGAGCCGGGGGAGAATGTGCAATCGCAGAGGGAGGAAGTCCTCGCCCGCGTGCGGACTGTTTTCAAGCCGGAGTTTCTTAACCGTCTGGACGAGATGATCGTTTTTGATCCGCTTGGTCTAGACGAGTTGGAGAAAATTGTCGATCTGCAACTGGGTGACCTTAGTGACCGATTGGCGCGGCGGAGGATTACTCTTGACGTCGATGATGCAGCTAAGCGCTGGTTGGCGTTGACTGGGTTTGACCCGGCGTACGGTGCCCGTCCTCTGCGGCGGCTCATCCAAAACCAGCTGGGTGACCAGCTGGCCAAGAAGTTGCTGGATGGGTCAATTGAGGACGGCGACACGGTTCTGGTCACACGTGACGAAACCACTCCGCCGGGCGCTCGGTTCCAGCTTTCCGTGCGGTCATAATCCGACATTTCTGGTCTAGCCCACGTGAGCCTGTTCTCACACGGTAAGTTCCCGACCGGCTGGTAATGTTGGGGTGGACTGGTACTTGACCCGCGGGGTGCCGTAGTGGTGCCCCGCGGGTCAAGCTCATTGAACCGGCGTTAAATGTTGGCAAATGCCCGGTACTTAGCTATACGATGGGAACACCAATACGTTGCTGAACGGATTGTGAACGAGCGGGAGACAGGTATGCCAGAGTCGAAGCGAACGGGTGAGCGCGGCCCCTACGCGGGTGGCGTTGCCAGACGCGAGGCCATCCTTGACGCGACGGTCGACATGATTGCCGAGGTCGGGTACCACGGCCTCTCGATGCGCGATGTCGCTCGCCGAGTAGGCATTTCTCACCCGGGTGTCATTTACCACTTCCCCTCCAAAGACGTCCTCTTGATGGCGGTCATTGAACGTTACGAGGAGCAGTCGAATTTCCTCGTTTCCTCACTCGCCGACGCCAGCCCATTCGAGGCTTTCCAGGCATTTATCGAGCTGGGAACCCATCTGGGCAGCTCGCACACCATTGTGGAAATGGAGTGCATGCTTGCCGTCGAAGCCTCCGCCGATGTTCACCCTGCCCACGATCACTTTCTTGAACGGTTCAAGGGGCTGCAGGACGTGTTGACCGCGGCGTTCGAGGAACTGGATAAAGAGGGCATGCTTGACAGCGTGTCGACGCCGCGCGAACTGGCGTGTCAGATCCTCGGCCAGTGGTATGGCCTGCAGATTCAGTGGCTCTATACGCCCGACGACATTCCGGTCAACGCCATTCTCACCCAGTCCATTCTCTCGACGCTCAACTTCAAGAAAGAGGGGGTCCTCGAGGCCGTCCTCGCCTCGCCGTTCGCCTCGCCCGAGGCCATCGCCATCGTCCAGAAGACGACGGGCCTCACCCTGTCCGACATGTTGGAGCGGGGTCTGCTGCAGCTCGATGTGACGTCGCTCGAGCGCTACGGACTCAAGGACGTCCCGCAGCCGATCATCGACAAGGTGGTCGCGTCGGGCATCCTCACGTCCGAGGACCTGGCCTACGCCCAGGAGCACAAGGCATTCTCGATCGAATTCCTCGGCCGCATGGTCGTCAACGGCGTCCTCAAGCCCGAGGAATACACGGTCCTGTCCGACCTGGGGGTTGTCCCGGCCGAGGCGGTGGCCGCGCTCACCGCGGTCATGGCGGCGGGCGCCATGCAGGCCCAGCCGTTCGGCAAGGACAAGAAGTAGCCGACCTTTTCCATGCACGCCACCGCGTTGCCCGACGCCCTCGCCCGGCGTATTCAGGGGTGCCCCTTTCCGGTCGCCCTTGCCGTTGTCACGCCGCAGCTCACGTGGGCCGGGGGAGACCTGGCGACGGTGTATCCGTGGATGAGCGTGACCAAGCTCGTCACCTCGCGCATCGTGTTGCGGGCGGTGGAGGACGGCCTCATCGACCTCGACGACCCGCTGGGGCCCCAGGGCTCCACCGTCGAAATGGTGCTGGCCCACGCCTCTGGCCTGGGCCCCGAGGGCGACGTCCAGGCCGCCCCGGGGACGCGGCGGATCTACTCGAACGCCGGCTACGAACTGCTGGGACAGCTGGTCGAACAGGTCCGCGGCCAGCAGTTTTCCCAGCTGGTCGCCGGCTACATGGAGCAGCTGGGGCCCGACGCCCACTTCGAGGGGTCGCCGGCGTGGGGGATGAGTTCGAGGCTGCTGGCGCTCGCCACCCTCGCGTCAGAGATGCTTGAGCCGCGCCTCATCGACCCCGCGCTGTGGCGCCTCGCCACCCGGCCGGCGTGGCCGGGCCTGCCGGGCATCGTCCCGGGCTACGGCAGTTTCGACGACGACCAGTGGGGCCTGGGGCCCGAGATTCGTGCGCACAAGCATCCCCACTGGACGGCGCCGGACGCCGCGCCGGGAGTGTACGGTCACTTCGGCCAGTCCGGGTCGTTCCTCTGGGTCGACGCCGAGGCCCAGGTGGGGGCGTGTTTCTTGTCGTCGAGGCGGTTTGGGCTGGCGCATCAGCGCCTGTGGCCCGACCTCAACGCCGAGATTCAGCGGATGTTTATCGGCTGACTGTTTGGCCTGCTAGTCGCGGATGTCGCAGATGACGGGCACGTGATCCGACGCGCCCTTGCCCTTGCGTTCGTCGCGGTCGATCGTCACGGCGTCGACGCGCCGGGCCAGCGCGGGCGAGGCGTAGGCGAAGTCGATCCGCATCCCCTGGTTCCTGGGGAACCGCAGCTTTTGGTAGTCCCAATACGTGTAGCCCTCGGCGAGGTTCCGCGTGACCTCCCTCAGGCCGGCGTCCTCGAAGGCGGCGAACGCCGCGCGTTCGGGCGCCGACACGTGGGTGGCGCCCTCAAACTCAGCGATGTCCCACACGTCGGTGTCCAGCGGGGCGACGTTGAAGTCGCCGACCAGGGCGAGCGGCAGGTCGGGGTCGTCGGCTAGCCAGCCGGCGCAGTCGTCGCGAAGGACGCGCAGCCACTCGAGCTTGTACGCCATGTGGGGGTTATCGAGGCCGCGGCCGTGGGGGACGTAAAGGCTCCACACGCGCACGCCGCCGCAGGTCGCGCCCAGGGCGCGCGGCTCGAGGACGTCCTTGAACCGCGGCTGGCCGGGGAAGCCGCGCGAGACGTCCTCGATCCCCACCCGCGAGATGATGGCGACCCCATTCCACTGGTTGATTCCCCAGGTCGCCACCTCATAGCCGGCCTTCTCGAGGGGTTCGGCGGGGAACTGGTCGTCGCGGCACTTGATCTCCTGGATCGCCAAGACGTCGAGGTCGTGGCGGTCGAGAACCCCCACGATCCGGTCGATTCGGGTGCGGGCAGAGTTGACATTCCACGTGGCGAGGCGCATGGGCTCAGGCTATCCGGTGTGGGGTGTGGACGCTACGCTAGGGGGTATGCAGACCAACGATTCCCAGAAGGCCCGCCTGGCCCAGCTCGTCACTGAACTCGCCGTCGTCAAGGGCAAGGTGACCCTCGCGTCCGGCCTCGAATCCGACTTCTACGTCGACATGCGCCGCGCCACGCTGCAGCACGAGGCCGCCCCGCTGATCGGCCACGTCATGCTCGACATGCTGGAAGAGGCCGGGTTTGGCCCGGACGACATCGATGCGGTCGGTGGCCTCACCATGGGGGCCGACCCGGTGGCCACGGCGATCATGCACGCCGCCGCCTCGCGCGGGCTCGACGTCGACGCGTTCGTCGTCCGCAAGGCCGCGAAGGACCACGGGATGAAGCGCCAGATCGAGGGCCCCGACGTCGCCGGCAAGCGCGTCGTCGTCCTCGAGGATACGTCGACCACGGGCGGGTCGCCGCTGCAGGCCGCGCAGGCGCTGGAAGAGGCGGGCGCCAAGATCCTCGCCGTCGCCGTCGTCGTCGACCGCGACACGGGCGCGAAGGAAAAGATCGAGGCTGCCGGCTACCCCTACCTCGCGGCGCTGGGCCTCGCCGACCTGGGATTGGACCACTAACATGGGGCGCGCCCTCATCACCGGCGCGTCGTCAGGTCTGGGTGAACAGTTCGCGATTCAGCTGGCCGAGCGCGGCCATAATCTCGTCCTCGTCGCCCGCCGCGCCGACCGGCTTGAGGCGCTGGCCCGCGACCTCGAATCCGCGCACGGCGTCGAGGTCGAGGTCCTCCCGGCCGACCTCGCCGACCGCGACCAGCTGGAACGGGTCGCCCAGCGCGTGCGCTCGGCCACCAGCCCGGTCGACCTCCTCGTCAACAACGCCGGGTTCGGGCTGGGCCAGAACTTCCTCGAGGACGACCTTGCCCGCGAGGAACAGGCGCTCGCGGTGATGGTACGGGCCGTCCTCGTCCTCTCACACGCCGCCGGTAACACGATGCGGCAGCGCGGACACGGCGCGATCTGCAACGTCTCGTCGATCGCGGCCGACACGACGATGGGCACCTACGCCGCCCACAAGACCTGGGTGAACCAGTTCACCCAGTCGCTGGCCGAGGACCTGCGCGGCACGGGGGTGCGTGTCGTGAGCCTGCGCCCCGGCACGACCCGCACGGAGTTCTGGAACACCGAGGGCATCGAGGCCGACGAGGTTCCGACGATCTTCATGCTGGAACCGGAGCGCGTGGTTGCCGACGCCCTGCAGGCGCTGCGAGGCGGCCCCACGGTGTGCGTCCCGTCGCTGCCGTACAAGATCATCGACGTCATCGTCGCGAAGTCCCCGCGCAGCATCGTCCGCAGGATTTCGTCCGGGATTCACCGGAATCGGATGAAGATCTAGCAACTCGATAAGGTGAGACCTATGAACGCTATGCACGAGATTCTTGTCGAGCAGCCGCTCTCCGAGCTGCCTCCGGTCGAGGCCTGGCTGACCGATATGGACGGCGTCCTCGTCCAGGAAGAGGAGGCGTTGCCGGGGGCCAACGAGTTCCTCACGGCGTTGCAAGAGCACGAGATCCCGTACCTGGTGCTGACGAACAACTCGATCTTTACCCCGCGTGACCTGTCGGCGCGGCTGGCCCGCTCCGGCCTGCACGTCCCCGAGGAGCGGATCTGGACGTCGGCGCTGGCCACGGCCGCGTTCCTTCACCAGCAGTCGCCGGGCACGTCCGTCGCCGTCGTCGGCGAGGCCGGCCTGACGACCGCCCTCTACACCGCGGGCTTCACGATGACGACCGTCGACCCGGAATACGTCGTCCTCGGCGAGACGCGGTCCTATGATTTCGTGACGATCACCCGGGCGATCCGCCTCATCGAGGGCGGCGCCAAGTTCATCGCGACGAACCCCGACGTCACGGGCCCGTCGGCCGACGGCACCCTGCCGGCCACCGGCGCGGTCGCGGCGATGATCACGGCGGCCACCGGCCGCACCCCGTACTTCGTCGGCAAGCCCAACCCCGTGATGATTCGCGCCGCCCTCAACCGGATCGGCGCGCACTCGGAAAAAACGGTGATGGTCGGCGACCGCATGGATACCGACGTCAAGGCGGGCGTCGAGGCGGGCCTGCGCACGCACCTCGTCCTGTCGGGCTCGACGAAGCGCGAGGACGTCAACACCTACCCGTTTAGGCCCTACCGGGTGCACGACGGCATCGGCGACCTCGTCGGCGCGGTGTCGACGGGCATCGTCGAGTGAGCGGGGGCGTCGGCCCCTGGCCCGGCGGGCCGGCCCACTGGCCCGAGGGCGACCACTTTGACCCCGTCCTCCTGGCCGAGGGCGACCATCGCAACGTCGAGGACCGTTTCCGCTATTGGAAGCGCGACGCCGTGCGGGACTTCCTCGACCAGCAGCGTCACCCGTTCCATGTGGCCGTCGAGAACCTCGACCACGACTTCAACATCGGCTCGATCGTCAGGTCGGCCAACGCGTTCGGCGCGGCGGCCGTCCACATCGTCGGGCGGCGGCGGTGGAATCGCCGCGGTGCGATGGTGACCGACCGCTACCAGCACGTCGATCATTTCGCCGAGGCCGCGGACTTTGCCCACTGGGCTTTGGAGGCGGGGTTGGCGATCGTCGCGATCGATAACGTCGAGTCCTCGACGCCGCTCGAGACCGCCCAGCTGCCCGAGCAGTGCTGTCTGGTGTTTGGCTCGGAGAATTCGGGAATCAGCGACGAGCTGCGGTCTTTCGCCGTGGCGACGCACCACATCACCCAATACGGGTCGACCCGCTCGATTAATGTCGGCGCGGCCGCGGCGGTCGCCATGTATCAATGGGTCCTTTCTCACGCTCGACCGCCGATTGGGGCGTGATGGCCCACATGCCGCGAATGTGAGAATTTTGTCGGGACTCATGTCCTCGCGTGAAACATTCGTGCGTGAAAGAATGAGTGGGTCAGAGCACAACTGCATAGCTACGTCGACATACGATTTTCAAGGAGGCTACTGTGCCTGTTGCATCCCAAGAGGTTTACAACGAGATGCTGGATCGCGCGAAGAAAGAGGTCTTCGCCTACCCCGCCATCAACGTGACGTCGTCGCAGACGGCCACGGCTGCGATCCGCGGTTTCGCTGAAGCCCAGTCGGACGGCATCGTCCAGGTTTCGGTCGGTGGTGCCGAGTACCTGTCGGGTTCGACGATCAAGGACCGCGTTGCCGGTTCGCTCGCCCTGGCGGCGTACGTCCGCGAGGTCGCCAAGAACTACAACGTCAACATCGCCCTCCACACCGATCACTGCGCCAAGCAGAACATCGACAGCTGGATCCGCCCCCTCATGGAGCTCGAGGCCGAAGAGGTCAAGGCTGGCCGTGAGCCCTTCTTCGGCTCGCACATGTGGGACGGCTCGGCCGTTCCGCTGGACGAGAACCTGAAGATCGCGCAGGAGCTGATCGAGCTGTCGCAGAAGTCGCACACGATCCTCGAGGTCGAGATCGGCGTCGTCGGCGGCGAAGAGGACGGCATCAAGGGCGAGATCAACGACAAGCTCTACACGACGCCCGAAGACGGCATGAAGACGGTCGAGGCCCTGGGCCTGGGCGAGAAGGGCCGCTACACGACGGCTCTGACCTTCGGTAACGTCCACGGCGCCTACAAGCCGGGCTTCGTCAAGCTGCGTCCGGAGATCCTGGGCGAGATCCAGGAAGCCGTTGGCAAGAAGTACAACGCCGGCAACCGCCCGTTCGACCTGGTCATGCACGGTGGCTCGGGTTCGACGGCCGAAGAGATCGCCACGGCGGTCAAGAACGGCGTCATCAAGATGAACGTCGACACCGACACGCAGTACGCGTTCTCGCGTCCGATCGTCGATCACATGTTCAAGAACTACGACGGCATGCTCAAGATCGACGGCGAGGTCGGCAACAAGAAGATGTACGACCCGCGTTCGTGGGGCAAGGCTGGCGAGGCCGGCATGGCCGCCCGCGTTGTCGAGGCCTGCGAGCGCCTCGGCTCGGTCGGCACGTCGCTGCTCAAGTAGCATCTCGCTGCTTGCGTTTGCGCGGCCGGCGGCTTAGCCGCATGTGCTGACAGAGGGGGCACGCACCCGAAAAGGGTGCGTGCCCCTTCCGCGTCCTTGGGCGTGAGCGTGATCCTTTCGTCCGATTTCATCCCGTTCATGGGGTCAGATCGGTGAACGTGACCTTTTTGGTCACGTTCACTTTCCGGATACTCCAGCCGGAGGGATTTGCCATTCCGAGCCGCCCGGTTCGGAGAGGTTGACCCGGTATCCTAAGTGCGGGGATTGTCGAACCAACAAGGGAGGAACCCCATGACCGAAAACGGCCTTCAGGCAGCATGCGAAAAGATGCGCCAAGCGGGTGTATCGGAGCAGGCCATCACAGTTTTCGAGCACTACTACCACCGGCTCGCCGAGGGCGAGGGTGGGCTCATTCTCGAGGCCGACGTCGAGCCCCTCGATCAGCCCGACAAGTACGAGGACATTGCCGTTTCGGCTGATGAGGCGAAAGACGCCCTGTCAAAGACCGTCGTCATTAAGCTCAACGGTGGCCTGGGCACGTCGATGGGGATGAACGCCCCTAAGTCGATGCTTCCGGTGCGTGACGGCCTGTCGTTCTTTGACATCATCTGCCGCCAGATCCTCGCCCTGCGCAAAAAGTACGACGTCCAGCTGCCGCTGCTGTTCATGGACTCGTTCAACACACGCACCGACACGTTGAAGGCCGCCCAGCGTTACCCCGAGGTCACGACGCCCGGCCTGCCCCTCGACTTCCTGCAGAACCAGGAGCCGAAGCTGACGGCCGACACGCTCGAACCGGTCACGTGGGAAAAGGAGCCCCGGCTCGAATGGTGCCCGCCGGGCCACGGCGACATCTACGTGTCGCTGCTCGCCACGGGCATCCTCAAGAAGCTCCTCGACGCGGGCTACAAGTACGCGTTCACGTCGAACGCCGACAACCTCGGCGCGGTCCCGTCCGCCGAGATCGCGGCCTGGTTCGCGGCCACCGGCGCCGACTACGCCGCCGAGGTCACCAAGCGCACGGTGACGGACTTGAAGGGCGGCCACCTGGTTCGCCGCAAGAGCGACGGCCGCCTGATCCTGCGCGAAACCGCGCAGATCCGCGACGACGAGATGAAGTACTTCACCGACGACAAGCGCCACCCCTACACCCACACGAACAACCTGTGGCTGAACCTCGAGACGCTCTACACCAAGCTGACCGAGAACGACGGCGTCCTCGGGATGCCGCTGATCGTCAACCGCAAGACCGTCGACCCGAAGGACGCCGACTCGACGCCGGTCATCCAGATGGAGACCGCGATGGGCGCCGCCATCGAGGTGTTCGACCACGCGACCGCCCTCGCGGTGCCGCGTTCGCGCTTCCTGCCGGTCAAGACGACGGCCGAACTGACGCTCGTGCGTTCCGACCTCTACGACCTCACCGACGACTACTCGCTGGTCAAGGTCGCCGACGCGACGCCCGACATCAAACTCGACTCGCGCTACTACAAGCGCATCGGCGACTACGAGGCGCGCTTCGCCAAGGGCGTGCCCTCGCTGACCCAGGCGACCTCGCTGGTCGTCGAGGGCGACTGGACGTTCGGCGAGGGCGTCCGCGTCGTCGGCGACGCCCACCTGGAAGACGCCGGCGCGCCCAACGAAGTTCCCGACGGAAAGGTCCTCTCATGAGCGACGTGACGAAAGCGATTATCCTGGCCCGCGGGCTGGGCACCCGCATGCGCAAGCACTCCGACGACGCGACGTTGTCGGCCGAGCAGCAGGCGGCGGCCAACGCCGGAACGAAGGGCCTGATCAACGTCGGGCGCCCGTTCCTCGACTACATCCTCTCGGCGCTCGCCGACGTCGGCGTCACCGACATCTGCCTGGTGATCGGGCCGGAGCACAACGCGTTCCGCGACTACTACGACAGCCTCGACCTTCAGCGGGTGCGGATCCACTACGCGATCCAGGAGAAGCCGCTGGGCACCGCCGACGCGCTGGCCGCGGCCCGCGAGTTCCAGGGCGACGACCGGGCGATCGTCCTCAACTCCGACAACTACTACCCGCCCGAGGGTCTGGCCGCGCTGGTCGCCTGCCCCGGCTCGGCGCTGGTCGGTTTCGAGCGCGACGCCATGGTCGCCGAGGGGAACATCGCCGCCGACCGCATCAAGGCGTTCGCGGTCGTCGACGTCGAGGGCGAGGGCGACCAGGCGGTCCTCAAGGGCATCGTCGAGAAGCCCGACGACGCCACCTTGGCCGCGATGGCCGACGCGCCCGTCTCGATGAACTGCTGGCTGTTCACCGCGGCCATCCAGGACGAGTGCGCTAAGGTCACGCCGTCCCCGCGCGGCGAGCTCGAACTCATCGACGCGGTCGCCGCGCTGGCGAAGACCGAACCCATCCGGGTCGTGCGCTGCGCCCGCGGCGTCCTCGACATGTCGAACCAGGACGACATCCCGGCCGTCGCCGCCGCTCTCAAGGGCGTCGACGTGCGCCTGTAGGCAACACTCCAGCACGACGCACCCTGCGTCACACGCTCGCGGATCGAGGGCGTCGCCGGTTCTTGCCGGTGGCGCCCTCGACTGCTAGCCCCCGACCCCTGGTTCGGGGCGGGCGGCAGGGTGATTCCGGGCGCCCGCGACGGCGCGGCAGACCCGGTTATGTAGCGCGTTAGAAAAACTAGGAAACGCGCAGAGTGGCCGGTCGCCACCCGTACACCTGCACTTTTGATGCGAAGCCTGCGCCCGTGAAGTGGTATAGACCACGATATGGTCGTCTTCTTTCCCATTTATGCTGCGATGTGATTAAACTTAGGGGAAACGCCAAAGCAACGTCGCTTGGAGAGGGGGAAACGTGACGATGACAGCGAAGGGACGCGTCACCCTGCCGGTCGAATCCGGCCTGGGCTCCCTGCTTCAGACCTATATCGACGCCTTCGGCGCCGACGTTGTGCGCGACTCCGATGGAACGGGCCTGCCCGACGACGTGGCCCAGTTCGGCGTCGGCGTCTATGGCACGTACTTCCCGGGCCGCGGTGACCAGGAATTTGCGGCCCGCCATCTCCACGCGTGCCCCCAGATCTTCCTGTCGTCCCAGCGCACGCCGGCGTTCTCCGATGGCGCCCTCCGGATCTCGATCATGCAGCGCTACCTGCCGGAGCAGATCGTTCCCAACACCCAGTGCGACCTGGCGAAATACTGGCAGGTCATCGACCGCACGACGGGGGACGAGATCCCGGTGACGTCGTGGCACGTGACGGGCGAGGGCGCCGACACCATGGTCGTCGTCGACGACGCCCAGGCGGGCCACTGTTACACGGCGGCGTTCCTCGCGTACCAGCGGTGGGATCCCACCCAGATGTACAACTACGTGACGAACAATTGGGACGAGGACCCGACGCGCACGAAAGAGATCCCCTACGACGTCCGCGACGAGGACGTCTGGCAGCGCATGCAGCAGCGCTTCGCCCAGTGGCTGGACGACAACCCCCAGGTGACGACGGTCCGGTTCACGACGTTCTTCTACCACTTCACCCTGGTCTTCAACGCCGATCGCCGCGAAGCCTACGTCGACTGGTTCGGCTACGGCGCCTCGGTGTCGCCCGCGGCGATCCAGGCGTTCGAGGCCGCCACCGGCTTCACGTGTCGGCCCGAAGACTTCATCTGCCACGGCACCTTCAACTCGCCGTTCGACCCGCCGACCCCGCTGTTTCGCGCGTGGATCGACTTCCAGTCGGCGTTCGTGCGGCAGCGGGTGCGCACGCTCACGGACATGGCGCACGCCGCCGGCCGCCGCGCGATCATGTTCCTCGGCGACAACTGGATCGGCACCGAGCCGTACCTGCCTGGGTTCGCCGACACCGGCCTCGACGGCGTCGTCGGTTCGGTTGGCAACGCCCTGACCTGCCGGATGATCGCCGAAATCCCCGGCGTCGCCGAGCACGAGGGCCGGTTCCTGCCCTACTTCTTCCCGGACGTCTTCAACCCCGAGGGCGACCCGGTGGGCGAGGCCGATGCGGCGTGGAGTTCCGCGCGTCGCGCGATCTTGCGCAAGCCGCTCCAGCGGATCGGCTACGGCGGGTACCTGTCGCTGGCCGCGCAGTATCCCGAATTCATGGAGCGCGCGGGCCAGATCTGCGACGAGTATCGTGATCTCGTCGACGCCCTCGACCGTGAACCTGCGGCGGTCCTGCCGTGCCGCGTCGGAGTTTTGTCGTGTTGGGGCCAGCTGCGCGCCTGGCAGAACCACATGGTCGCCCACGCCGTGCCTTACCCGGTCGCCGAGCCCTACGTCGGCGTCCTCGAATCGCTCGCGGGGCTGCCCCTCGACGTGCGATTCATCAGTTTCGAGGACGTGCGCTCCGGTGCCCTCGATGACCTCGACGTCGTCGTCAACTGCGGGCTTGCCGGCGACGCCTACTCCGGCGGCGACGAGTGGGCGGATCCCCAGGTCGTCGCGCGGCTGCGGCAGTTCATCGGCCGCGGCGGCGGTTTCGTCGGCGTGGGTGCACCCTCGGCGGCGCCCTCGCGCGGGTTGGTCTTCCAGCTGGCCGACGTCCTGGGTGTCGACCGCGAGGGCGGGCGCACCCTCTCGATCGACCGCTACGCCCGGTCGTCCAGCGACCACTTCGTCGTGGCCGACGGCTTCGATCGCCTCGATGGCGGCCCCGCCGGCGCGTGCGTCGTCATCGTCGACCAGGACACGGTGGTCCTCGATGGGACACCGGATCGGGTGCGGCTGTCCGTCCGCCAGTCGGGCGAGGGCCGCACCGTTTACCTCGCCGGCCTGCCCTACACGCCGCACAACGCCCGGCTGTTGCTGCGGGCCATCGTGTGGGCCGCCGGCGCCGAAAACGACCTGGCGGCCGCCGGCCTCGCCGACGACCCGCGGGTCGACGTTGCCTACCTGCCCGGCTCGGGGCAGGTAATCGCGAGCAACAGCTCGCGTGACCGAATTGAGACGACACTTCGATCCCCGCAAGGCGCGATCTGTGTCACACTGAAACCGAGTCGCACACTCTTCGTTGCGCCGTCCCTTGGTGGCGACGCAACGGATGTCACGAAACACTAACCCATTCACCCTCAAAGGAGAGAAGATGTCGAAACAGACTGCGCTTCGTCTCGCTGCGGCGGCGACCGCTCTCGCGGTTGCCTCCCTGGGCATGACGGCCTGCTCGTCAGGTAACTCCAGCGACGATTCGTCGTCCTCGTCGTCGTCCAGCTCGAAGAGCGAGACGATCACCTACATGCACCGTCTGCCCGACGGCGATTCGATGACGAAGGTCAACGACATCGTCGCCAAGTGGAACAAGGATCACCCGGACAAGCAGGTCAAGGCCACGAAGTTTGATGGCAAGGCCGACGAGATGATCAAGAAGCTCGAGACGGACATCAAGGCCAAGAACGGCCCGTGCCTCGCTCAGCTCGGTTACGCCGAGGTCCCGGAGATGTACACGAAGGGCCTCACCGAGGACGTGACGAAGTACGCCGACAAGTACAAGGACCACTACGGCTCCTCGTTCGACCTCATGAAGGTCGGCGACAAGCAGGTCGGTATCCCGCAGGACGTCGGCCCGCTGGTTTACATGTACAACAAGGACGAGTTCCAGAAGCTCGGCATTGAGGTTCCGAAGACGATGGACGAGCTGGCCGCTGCCGCCAAGAAGGCCCAGGCTTCCGGCAAGTACGCCGTCGCGTTCGAGCCCGACGAGGCCCAGAACTGGCTGTCGGCCCAGGCCGCGGCCGCTGGCGACACGTGGTTCTCCACCGAGGGCGACTCGTGGAAGGTCGACACGACCGGCCCGGGCACCGAGAAGGTCGCGAAGTTCTGGCAGGACATGCTGGACTCGAAGGCCGCCCTCACGGACGAGCGTTGGGGCGACGGCTTCAAGGCCGCCGTCAACGACGGCAAGCTGATCGGCACGATCGCCGCCGCGTGGGAGCCCGCTCTGTTCGTCGATGACTTCGGTCAGAACACGAACGTCAACGGCAAGTGGGCTGTCGCCCAGCTGCCGAAGTTCGGTGACGAGGACGCGACCGGCCCCGACGGTGGTTCGGGTCTGGCCGTCATGAAGGGCTGCTCGGATCCCGAGGGCGCCACGGAGTTCGCTGACTGGTTCAACACCCAGGTTGACGACCTCTCGACGCAGGGCCTGGTCCTCGCCGCGAACACCAAGCAGGCGGCCACGCCTGACAAGCAGAAGGAGTTCTTCGGCGGCCAGGACATCTACGCCGAGTTCGCCACTGCGGCCAAGAACATGAAGCCCATCAACTACATCCCGGGCTTCTCGGCGCTGAACGACCCGATGAGCAAGGCTGCGGCCTCTGCGGCTTCGGGTTCGGGCAAGGTTGCTGACGTCTTCACCCAGGCCCAGGATGCGGCCCAGAAGGCGCTCAAAGACGCTGGCCTGAGCGTTAAGTAAAACCGCGTGAGAGTGGGGCGACGCCTCTGGGCGTCGCCCCACCCTGCGAATGAAGGAGGTAACCGTGGCTAAAACTGCCACGCGAGGGTCAAACCGCGCCCAAAAAGCCGAGGCCAAGACCGGCTGGGCTTTCATGGCGCCCTTCGCCATCGTCTATCTCATTGTCTTCATTGTTCCGATCATCGTCGCGATCAAGTCCTCGTTCTTCCAGGTGAAGTCCGCGGGTGGCCTCTACGGTGGCGGGCAATCAACCGAGCAGTTTGTTGGGTTGGCGAACTACCAGGCCACGGTCACGTCCGCGACGTTCTGGAAGGGCATGGCTCGCGTGTTCGGATACACGCTGATCCAGGTTCCCATCATGATCATCCTGGCGATGGCGCTGGCCCTCCTGCTCGACTCGTTCCTCATTAAGCATGTCGCCGGTTTCCGTCTGGGTTACTTCCTTCCCTACGCGATTCCCGGTATCGTCGGTGCGATCGTCTGGGTGTACTTGTACACGCCGCAGATCTCGCCCCTCATCAGCTTCCTCAGGCACTTCGACCCGAACGTCAACCTCATGGGGCCGGGCATCGTCCTCGTGTCGATGGCCAACATGACGACGTGGACGTACACGGGCTACAACATGCTGATCTTCCTGGCCGCCCTCCAGGCGATCCCGCACGACCTCTACGAGGCCGCCCGGATCGACGGGGCGACCGGATGGCAGGTCGTCCGTCGCATCAAGGTGCCGCTGCTCGGCAAGGCCGCGCTGCTGGCCGTCTTGCTGTCGATCGTCGGCACGATCCAGCTGTTCAACGAGCCGTCGGTGTTGGCCGCGGTCAACACGTGGATGGGTAACGCCTACACGCCGATGATGATGGCGTACAACACGATGATGGGCCAGATCACGCCTGGTGGCGACGGCCCGGCCTCGGCGATCTCGATCGTCATGGCGATCATCGCGGGCATCCTCGCGTCGATCTACGCGTTCGTTCAGAGGAAGGTGGACTAGCCATGGCACACGCTGATGTGAAGAAGCCGAAGGCGCACAAGCGTAAGAAGGCGCCGGCGGTTCCGCCGCCGCCGAAGTCGCTGGCGCCCTCGGGCGGGCAGCGCGCCATCGCGATCATCGTCGCCGTCCTCGCGCTCATCTACTTCCTGTTCCCGATCTACTGGGTGATCATCGCGTCGACCAAGTCGAACTCCGACTTGACCTCGACGTTCGGTCTGTGGTTTGCCCACTTCGATTGGGCGGGTAACTACGACAAGCTCATGGGCTGGACGAAGGATCTGTTCTGGCGCTGGGTGCTCAACTCGCTCATCTACTCGTGTGTTGCCGGCGTCGTCGGCACGCTGCTGTCGGTGATGGCGGGCTACGCCCTCGCGAAGTTCCGGTTCCCCGGCCGCAGCGCGACGCTGGGCATCATCATGGGCGGCCTGCTCATGCCCGTCGCCCTGCTGACCATCCCGCTGTACACGATGTTCCAGCACGTTGGCCTGTCGAACACCATGCTGTCGATCATCATTCCGTCGTGCGTCTCGCCGTTCGGCGTGTTCCTCGGGTGGGTGTACGCCCAGTCGTCGGTTCCGACCGAGCTCATCGAGGCCGCCCGCATCGACGGGGCGTCCGAGGCACGGATCTTCTTCACCATGGTGACGCGCCTGCTGGCGCCCGCGATGGTGACGATCTTCCTGTTCATCTTCGTGGCGACGTGGAACAACTTCCTGTTGCCGTTGATGATGATCTCGACCGACAGTCTGAAACCGGTGACCCTGGGCCTCTACGGCATGATGAGTTACTTCGCCCCGGCGAAGGGCGCGGTCATGCTCGGCGCCCTCCTGGGTGTTATCCCGCTGATCATCCTGTTCCTCGGCCTGCAGCGCTACTGGCGTGCCGGCCTGGCCGCGGGGTCAGTCAAGGGCTAACCGTCGAGCCTCACCCGCAAGCAGGCCCGGGTCGCTAGTCGGCAGGGCGTGCTTGCGGGAGCGGGACACGACACAGTCGGCGCCGATCGTTTCCGCCCAGACGCGGATTTCGTCGACGTGGTGCCGATGCCGGCGCGTGTTGTCCGCTGAAATCACCAAAGTCTTCAGGTCCGAGACCGCAAGGTCTCGGGCCTGAAGTGTTTTCCAGGCGTGGTAAAAGGCCGGCAGTTCGCGGGCGCTGTGTTGGCTGTGGACCCGCGCAACGGTGCGTTCGACGCGTTGCAGGGGCGCCGGAATCCACTCGCTGTTTCCCGGAAACGATGGGTCGGCGAGGATGAGGCCGACGACGCCCGGCCGCGGTGTCGTCGCCCACACGTGGGCGATCATGGCGCCCCACGAGTGGGCGAGGACGACAACAGGCAGACCCGGGTAGCGGCGTTTGGCGAGGGCGACGACGTCCTCGAGTTCGGCGGCGGCCTCGTCGACGTCGATGCCTTCACGGTCGTAGCTGACGACCGCCATGTCGTCGGCGGCGGTGGCGACGGCGTTCCACTGGGTGTGGTTGGACCCCAGCCCGGAAACACAGACGAGGACGGCGCAGGGGTCCTCAGGGGAATGGGCGAAAACCTCCATGCCCTCAGGGTAAACCGTGCTCAGTCACGGGGCATGTCGCCCGCTGCGGCACGGGGGTTTCGCAGTCGGGGAATGACCAGGGGCGTGCCGCTTTCGGGGTCGGGGAGGACGCGACAGGGCAGGTCAAAGACGTCCTCGATGAGGGCGGCCGACACGACCTCGCCGGGCGCGCCCTCGGCGACGATTCGGCCAGCATGCATGACGGCGACATGGGTCGCGTAGCGGAACGCGAGGTTGAGGTCGTGGAGGACCGCGACGACCGTGCGACCGGCCGCTTGGAGGGCGCGGGCCAGCTCGAGGACGTCAATCTGGTGTGAAATATCGAGGTAGGTCGTTGGCTCGTCGAGGAGGACGAGGTCGGTGTCCTGGGCGAGGATCATGGCGATCCACACGCGCTGGCGCTGGCCGCCCGACAGCTCTGAGACGGCACGTTCGGCCAGGTGGGTGACGCCGGCACTCGCCATGGCGGCTGCCACGGCGTCCTCGTCGGCGGGCGACCACTGCCGCAGCAGCGACTGGTGGGGATAGCGGCCGCGCGCGACGAGGTCGGCGACGCTGATGCCGTCGGGTGCGGTCGGCGACTGGGGGAGCAGCCCGACGCGGCGGGCGATGTCTTTGGGCGAGTACTCGCCGATCGGCCGGTCCTCAAGGAGGATCTGTCCGCCCTCGAGGGGGACGACGCGGGTGAGGGCACGCAACAGGGTCGACTTTCCGCAGGCGTTAGGGCCAATGATCGCCGTAAATTCGCCCGGGGGAATCGTGAACGACACGTCGGAGAGGACGACGTGGTGGTCGTAGGCGACGGTGATGCCGCGCGCGGCAAGGCGGGTCACGGGCGAGACCTCCATTCGTGGGCCAACAACAGGACGAGGTAGCAGCCACCCAGCGCGCCGGTGACGACGCCGACCGCCAGCTGGGTGGGCGCAAACAGGCGTTGGGCGGCGATATCGGAGACGAGCGTGAGCAGCGCCCCCATGAGTGCCGACGACGCGAGCCCGAGGCCGCGGGTGTGCGCCAGGCGGCGGGCCGAATGTGGGGCCGCGAGGGCGACGAACGCGATCGGGCCGCACGTGGCGACGGCGCAGGCGACGAGGCCGACCCCGAGGGCGATCGCGGCGGCACGGACGCCCTCGACGCGGACCCCCAGGCCGGTGGCGGCGTCGTCACCGAGCGCGAGGGTCGACAGGGGGCGCGAGAGGGCGACAAGCAGGGGAATCGCGACCGCCAGCGTTGCGCCGGTGATGGCCGCGTCGGTCCAGGTCATCGCGTTGAGCGAGCCGGCTTTCCACGCTTCGGCGGCCTGGGCGTCCTCGAGGGGCGCCCGGATAATGAGGAGGTGGTTGATGGCGCTGAGCGCCGCCGAGATGCCAATGCCGACGAGGACCATGCGGAAGCCCGTGACGCCGTCGCGCCACGCCAGGGCGTAGATGAGCGCGGCGGTGGCCACGCCGCCGGCGACCGCGCCCGCGGCGACTCCGCCGGTCGAGGCGCCACCAACGATCATGGCGACGAGGGCGCCGGTGGCCGAGCCCGTGGTGAAACCGATGATATCGGGGCTGCCCAGCGGGTTCGCCGACACGGTCTGAAACAGGGCGCCCGACAGGCCCAGCAGGGCGCCGACGAGGATGGACACGACGATCCGGGGCGCCCTCACCGCGGTGACGAAATACGTGGCCAGCGGATCCGGCGAGCGTCCGACCAGGGCGGCCCAGGCGCCGCTGGCCGAAATTGGATAGTCCCCGATCATGAGGGCGCAGGCGCCGGCCGCGCCGATCCCGGCGACGAGGGCGACGGCGAGGGCGCAGGACCGCCGCTCGAAACGCACCGAGGCGCGCCCGCTGCGCCAGACAAAGTACTGCGGGCGCTCGTGGGGGCGGAACAAGCGGCTCACAGGGCGCTCACCTCCCTCCGGCGCACCAGCCACACGAAGAATGGGGCCCCGACCAGCGCCGATACGATGCCGACGGGCACCTCCTGTGGCGCGACGAGGACGCGTGCGAGGACGTCGGCGCCCAGCAGCCACACGGGTCCCGCGACGAGGCTGAGGATCCCGATCCACCGCTGGTCGGGCCCGACGAGCGCGCGGATAACAAAGGGGACGGCCAGCCCGACGAACGTCAGCGGCCCGGCGGCGGCCGTCGCGGCGCCGCACAGGAGGGTGACGGCGAGCATCGTGAGGCCGCGGGTGCGCGCGACGTTGACGCCCAGGCTGCGGCCGGCCTCGTCGCCCAGGGCGAGGGCGTTGAGGGCGGGTCCCAGTGCGAGGCCGAGGACGGCGCCGACCGCCATAAAGATGCCGACCGTCGCCGAGACCGTCCACCCGCGTCCCTCAAGGGAGCCGGCGACCCAGAACCGGAACTCGTTAAAGGCGTGTTGGTTCGCGAGGATCGTCGTCTGGGTGAGGGCGCCCAGCGCGGCGGACAGGGCGATCCCGGCGAGTGCCAGCCGGGCCGGCGTCGAGCGGGTGTGTCCGGCCTGGCCCAGCAGGTGGACGCCGAGGGCCGCGAGGGCGGCGCCG
This sequence comes from uncultured Actinomyces sp., assembly GCA_900545825.1. Taxonomy (GTDB): domain Bacteria; phylum Actinomycetota; class Actinomycetes; order Actinomycetales; family Actinomycetaceae; genus Nanchangia. The sequence goes on along the minus strand of URAS01000007.1, from coordinate 84,662 downwards.
ACGAACGCGAACCACACGTAGGCGTGAATCGACGTCCAGCCGCCGAGCGCGACGGCGAGGACGACAGCGAAACTCGCGCCCGCGTTGATGCCGAGGATCCCGGGGTCGGCCAGCGGGTTGCGGGTGAGTGACTGCATGAGTGCCCCGGCCAGCCCTAACGCCGCGCCGACGAGGATGCCGAGGATGGTGCGCGGCAGCCGCAGCTCGTGGAGGACGGTCGCGTTCGTCGAGCCGTCGGGGGCCAATAGAAGCCGCCACGTCGTCGCGAACCCCATCGAATTCGACCCCAGCGACAACGAGAGGACGACGACGAGGACGAGGAGGGCGGCGAGGACGGCGGCCAGCGCCGCCCTCGCCGCGGGGGAATGGGTGCCGACCTGCGCGCTCACTCGGCCGTCGGAGGAGTTGTCGCAGAATCGTCCGACGTGGACTCGCCCGCGGCCGGCTCGGAGGCATCGCCGGCGGGTTCTGCGGCCTGGGTGCCGGCGCGCGCGAGCTTACGGTTACGGAGGACGATCGCCGTCAAACCGGCCGCGACCAGCACGGCAACGGCGACCAGGACGATGATCCCGACGACCGGGACGCCGCCCGCGGAGGACTTCGACGGCTGGGACGTCGCCGAGGGCGTCTCCGAGGCGGTCGCCTGTGCCGGCGCGGACGCCGTAGCCGTGCCGGAGCCAGCCTTCTGGCCAGGTGCCGCCGAGCTGGAAGCGGGGGCCGCCTGGCTGCGGGTCACGGTTGCGCCGCCGGCCTGGTTCTCCGCGAGATTAGCGTCGTTGTCCGGGTCGGTCGTCCCCGTGACGGCGCCGCCACTATTGGCACGCGAGTCGCCGGCCGCGACCACCTGGAAGTTCGCCGACCGGTGGGTGTAGCCCTGATTGTTCGGCCCGTAGGTCGTGAGGAACCGCAGCCAGTGGGAGCCCTCATGGACGTAGCTGGGCAGGACAAAACTCGACGACCACGTGCCCGATGCCGGGACGACGCCCTTGTGGACGACGCCGGTGAACTGCTGGGATGAGTCCGAGCCGTCGATGAGGCCGTCGTCGAGCTTGACCGACACGGTCGATCCCGCGGGGAAGCCGGTCAGCGTGAACGATACCGTGCCGCCGACGGGCAGGACCGACGGGTTGATCGTCGACTGGCCGGCGTTCGAGTCGCCCGCGCCGCCGGGCGGCAACGCGAGGGCACGCGGAGCCCCGATCAGCAGCGTGGCGAGGAGGGCAAGGACGAGGGCACACCCCGCGAGCACGCGGCGCGGGGTGAGCGGGGACGAAGCGGTAACAGGCGAGGTCATCGGGTCTTTCCTTGGGTGGTTCGGGCCTGGCCGGTGCGGGTCAGGAGGACGGCGGCGACGATCCCGCCAGCGAGGAGGATGCCGGACGCGAGAAGCAGCCAAAAGGTCAGCGACTGCGTGACGGAGTGGCGGGTGGCGACTGCGGCGGCGGGCTGGGACTGGGCGGAAGCGCTGGTGGCTGCCGTGTTGGTGGCGTCGACCCAGCCGATGAGGGCGCCGGTGGCGTCGATGAATGCGAGCGCGTGTTTCCCGGCGTGGAGGCCGGCGACGTCGATGCTGACCTGGCGGTGGTCGTCGAGCTGCAGCCAGTCGATCGGCGAGGCCGGGTCAAACGCGTAGGCGTACACCCAGCTGCCGACCGCCCTCGTCGTCGGGAACGTTACGGTGAGGATCGAGCCGGCGCGGGTGACGGTGAGGCCGCCCTGGTTTGCGCTGGTCAACGCGGATTGGGAGGCAACCGGCGAGGCTGGCACGGTCCCCGGCTTAGCCGGGTAGCGGGCGGCGGACGAGGAGGCCGACTTCGCGGCCTGCGCGACAGGACGCGGCGCGAGGACGATCGTCGTCGCCGGCCGGGACAGCGTCACCGGCGTCGCGGAAGCCTTCCGGGTAGAGGCATGCGCCGGGTGCGGTGTCGCCGTATTCCCCCCGGTCGTGCCGCCCCCGGTGGAGGACGTCGTGTCGGCGGCGGGCACGCGCGCCCACCCGATGACCGACTGCTGGGTGTCGTCACCCTGGGCAACCAGCGTCCACTCGCCGGCCGCAACCTGGTCCGGCTGACTGATTGTCGCCTTGACCTGGTGGTTCGCGTCGACCTGGTACCACGTCGTCGGCAGTGCGCCGCGCCAGTCGGCGCCGGCGTAGGCCGTGAGGTACACCCACGTTCCGGGCTGGGCCTGGGGGAGCGTGGCGGTCACGTGGTTGCCGTCGCGCGTCGCCGTCATGGCGTTCGCGTTGGCGCTGGTCAGCTCGGTCGAGGCGTCGATGATGCGGGCCTCGCCGCTGGGGGCGTAGGTGCCGACGGTGAAGGGGGTCGTCTTGATCGAGCCGGCGACGTCGCCCTCCTTGATCGAGCCCGTGAGCAGGCGCAGCGTGTGGGCGCCCTCGGTGAACGCGGGGGACGAACCGCCAGCGACGTCGCCCTTCTTCGGCAGAGTGATGGGCACGCGGAACGACCCGTCGGCCGAGATGACGTCGATGATCTGCCAGATCGTCGCATTCGAGTGGACCTCCTCGCCCGGCCGGCGCGAGAATCTCCCGTCGTCGAGCTTCACGGCGATCCGGGATCCGCCGAGCTCGGGTTTCGTCGCGCAGAAGCCCTGTCCGACGAGGATCACTGACTCGCCAAAGCCGACGCGCGGACCAGTGCGGGGGTCCTCGGCCTGGCCGGCCGGGTATTCGAAGTGGACCGACCGCGGCCCGGACGGGGTGCATGCCGTCGTCTCGCCGGTCTGGTCGCCGGCGTAGGGGACGCCGTCGATGACCAGCGGCTCACTGGTGATCGAGTGGGCGGTGTCGCCACTGATCAGGCCGGTTTGGAAGTGGACGGTGAGCTTCTTGCCGGCCCCGAGGGCGCCCGCGCTAGCCGGCGTCACCTGGCGGGGAACGTTCGCCTGGCTGGGCAGCGGGATCGCCTGGTCGAAGCTGCCGCGGGCGTCGGGCGTGATGAGCGCCCACATCGTCGGGTCCGGGGCGCCGGTTGTCGGGTGGGCGAGGATGGCGTCGCCCGTGGCGCCGGTGTGAACGAACTGGAAGTCGGAGGCCGCCGGGTCGGTACGGGAGGCAAGCTTGATGACAACGCTCGCCGGGCCCTGGCCCGACGTCGTCGTCCAGCCGAATCCGCGGACGTGGAGCGTCCGGGCGCCGCCGGCGAGGTCGACCGCCCTCGTTACGCATGCCGTCGCCACCTGCCCGGTCTGGTCGTCGCGGTGGACCAGCGAGACCTCGTCGGCGGTGCACGTTGGCTGGCCAATGGTGAACGTGACGTTGGCTGAGCGGATCTGGTCGCCGGGAATCAGCGACCCCGACAGGGCAGTTACGTGGTGCGTCGTCCCCTCGGCCCACGCCCCGTCGGCGACGGACGAGTTCGCCGGTGTCGGGAAGGGGAGGGTCGCCGTGAACGATCCGTCGTTCTTCGCGTCGACATAGCCGACGACGTTGGTCGCGGTGAAGGGGTTGTCGGTCTCGGTGGGCACGTCGGGTGGCGTGTGGAGCTTGACGCCGCCGCGGTCGTATTTGAAGACGACACGCGAACCGCGGGCGTGGTTCTGCGTGACCCAGCCGGTGCCGGTCACGGTGATGCCGTCGGCGACGGGGACGACGCTGTCGATCGCCAAGGTGGCCCCGTCCGGGGTCGTCGCCTGTGTGGTTGCCGGGGTGGTCGGCGCCGCGTCGGCCCAGGCGGGAAGCGTGCCCGCAGTGGCCGGGACCAGCGGGGCGGCGAGGGCCAGCGTGGCGGCGACGGTGAGCACCGCGCGGCGCAGCCTCGGTGAGGTGGGGAGGGGACGCAAGAGAATCACTTCTCCTTCAGCAGGTTGGTCTCGATATCGTCAAGGACGCGGTTCATCAGCAGCGGCCCGCCGGTCGAGGTCCACACCGACCCGTCGACGGGGATGATGTGGCCGGCCTGATAGGCGTGGAGGCTGGTGAATCCGGGCGTCTGTTTGGCCTGGTCGATGGCCTTTTTCGCGGCGGCGACGTTGGCGTCACCGCCGGCTTTGGGGTTGGTGACCGAGGAGCCGCCGAGCGTGCCGAGGAACAGGTAGTCGGCGTCAATCTCCGCGAGGTTCTCGAGTGACACGGGTTCGGAATGGCCGTGGCCCTCGCGGTTTTGGTTTGCCGGGCGGGACAGGCCGACGTCGGCGAGGGCACGCGCGGACAGCAGCTCGTTGAGGATGAGCGAGGGCGCCCCGATCTGCCACCGCACGATTGAGTACGTGTGGGTGTCCATCCCCGCGGCGTGGAGGCGGGCCTTGAGATCGGCCGCCCTCTGGTCGTAATCGGCAATGATCCGAGTGGCCTGCGCGGTGCGGCCCACGGCGTCGGCGGTGACCCGCAGGTTGTCGCGCCAGTCCTTGCCGGCGTATCCCGTGAAGACGACCGGCGCGATGGCGCGCAGCAGCTTCATCGTCTTCGGCTGATTGTTGACCGACGTGCCGTCGACGAGGATGAGGTCCGGTTTGGCCGCGCCGATCGCCTCGTAATTCGGTTGGGCGACCGTCCCCATGATCGCGACGTCGCCGGCTTTATCGGCCAGGTAACTGGCGACGCCGCGCTGGCCGCGCCCCGCGACGACGCCGACGGGTTTCAGCCCGAGGGCGTAGAGGGCGTCGGTCGTCGGCTCCGAATAGGCGATGATCCGCTTGGGGTGTGTGGGGACCGTCACGCTCGTGCCCGACGCGTCGGTGAGGGTGCGGGTGCTCGTCGTCGCGCCCGTCGCCGCGGGGGAGGTGCTGGCGGTATCGCATCCGGCGAGGCCGAGCAGCAGGCACAGGGCAAGAAAAAGCGCGGTGACGTGCGTCCGTGTCCGCATCGGTCGTCCTCCTGTCGGCTGGCTGGCGGGGTCCGGCTGGGCACCGTCGGCCCTTAACTTAGCAGACCCTTCACCAAAGTAGCACTGGGAGTCTATAGAAAAAATAAGCCTTGCAATAAATAGAAAGCTATGGGTAGGCTCAGCTCTGCCAGGCGGCGAGCGCCCTGTTGCCGCCTGGCCATCCAGTGACCAGGCGCCGACGTAACGGTGCGGCGCCCTCCGATCTCGAGGAAAGAGTCCACATGACAACACCAGCAACGTCTCGCCCTGGCGTCTTGAGGAAGGTTGCCGTCGTGACGGCGGCCGCCGCCCTGGGGTCCTGGGTGTGGGAATGGCCTCCAGCCCCGCCCACGCCGCCGAACCGCGCCCCGGAATGGGCGACGGCACCCTCACGCTCGACAAAGCGACCTATGCGCCCGGCGGCACGATGGTTATCTCGGGCAGCGGCTACAAGGCGAACCCCACCTGCAAAGACGCCTACACCGGCATCAAGCTCAACGACGGCGCGATCGACTTCACGGATCCGCAGGCCTCCGGCACGGTCGAGGCTGGCACGATCATGGCCTCGAAGACCATCGACGGTGGCTCGATTCGTGATGCCAACTGGAAGATCTCGGTCACCCTGCCCAAGGACCTGGCCGAGGGCGACTCGTACTGGATTCGCGCGCTGACCGGCTCCGACGGGTGTGGCGTGGGCTCCTCGAAGTTCGCGAAGTTCACGGTCAAGAAGGACGCCGGCGAGACCCCGTCGACCGGCGGCAGCGAGCAGCCCGGCGGGACGACCGGCGGCACCGGCGGTCACACGGGCGGCGACGCCGGCAAGGATAAGGACAAGGTCGAGCCGCGTCCGACCCTCAACGTCGACAAGTACGATATCGCCAAGAAGGAAGAGCCGGCCGGCCTCTACCAGAGCGTGTACTCGCCGACCACCGGCAAGCTCTACGCGACGACCGCGGTCGGGCGTCCTCCGGTTAAGGAATCGAAGCTCCTCCAGGTGAACCCGACGACGCTCGCGGTCGAGAAGTCGACCGACGCGCCGGTCGCCGACAAGGAGACGGGCGGCCGCTACGCGGTGTACGGCATCGGCCTCGACGACAAGAACGGCCTCATCTGGGTGTCGAACACGCGCCAGAGCACCGTCGCCGTCTACGACCGCGACACCCTCGAGCTGTTGGCCCAGGGGAGTGCCGACCTGCTCAGCCACCCCCGCGACGTCGTTATCGACCCCACGACCGGTTACGCCTACGTCTCGTCGGCGAACCGTCGCGGCGAGGCGGCGACCGGCACGATCGGCGTCTTCTCGTACGACCCCGCCACGAAGGCGATCACCAAGGTCAAGGACATCACCGTCGGCGACAAGGATCACGCGTTCAAGGCGCCCATGTCGCTGACCTTCGACCCCGCCTCGAGGACGCTGTTCACGCCCTCGCTGTCCAACCCCTACGCCGCGGGCGTCAATCTCGATTCCGGCGCGATCACCTACTATGACCTCGGCAGCAACGCCAAGGGCGCCTCGGGTATCGCCTACGACCCCGAGGATAAGGCGCTCTATGTTGCCAACCAGGACTCGAACAACGTCGTCGTTGTCGACACCCAGACGAACAAGGTTCTGGCCGAGATCCCGACCGGCGCGCAGGCCCTTAATGCGGCCTACGACCCGACGACGCGGAGCGTCTACGTCGTCAACCGCACCGACGGCACGGTCACGGTGATCGACACGAAGACCCGCAAAGAGGTCGCCAACCTGCCGGCCGGCGCGAATGCCAACCACGCGTCCGTGGGCGCCGACGGCGTCCTCTACGTGACCGACAAGGCCAGCCCGAACGTGATCACGCGCATCGTCCCCAAGAGCGCCGACTCGACCGGTTCGACCGACGGTAAGGACACGACCGGTTCGACCGACGGGAAGGACACGACCGGTTCGACCGGCGACAAGGGGAACGCGCCCTCGACCGGCGACAAGGGGAACGCGCCCTCGAAGGATAAGGCCGGCTCGTCCACCCAGGCGCCCCAGGCGGCCGCCGCGAAGACCGGCACGAAGGGCGGCGCGAAGGCGGCGCTCGCCAAGACCGGTGTGGCCGCGGAATTCGCCGCGCTGGCAGCGGTTGCGCTCGCTGCTGCGGGTGGCGTGACAGTGCTGCGGCGTCGCCAGGGATAACAGCAGAACCGGCCGAAAGGCCGGGTGACGTCGACGAAAGGGCAGGGCCCGGATACGGAAGTGTCCGGGCCCTGTCTTGTTGACACATCTGCTTGTGAGTGAGGCCTAACTAAGATTAAAATTGAGTGGTCTCAGCGGTTAGAGCGAAAGGACAGTGCGCGATGTCAAAGCACCACGTGGTCATCATCGGTTCGGGATTCGGCGGCCTGTTCGCTGCCACCGCCCTCGCTCGGCCCGACGTCCATGTCACCCTCATTTCGCGCACGAGCTATCACCTGTTCCAGCCGCTGTTGTACCAGGTGGCGACGGGAATCCTCTCGGAGGGTGAGATCGCCCCGTCGACGCGCGAGATCCTGGCCCGCCAGCGCAACGTCCGCGTCCTGCTGGGCCTCGTCGAGGGCGTCGACGTCGAAAAGAAGCGCGTCATGTGGCGCAACATGAACGAGGATTTCCAGACCAGCTACGACACGCTCATCGTCGCGGCCGGTGCCGGGCAGTCGTATTTCGGCAACGACCAATTCGAGGACTTCGCGCCCGGCATGAAGACGATCGACGACGCCCTCGAGCTGCGTGCCCGCATCTTCAATGCGTTCGAGATCGCCGAGCAGGAGCCGGACCCGGTACGCCGACGCGAACTCATGACGTTCGTCGTCGTGGGCGCCGGACCGACTGGCGTCGAGATGGCCGGCCAGATTCGCGAGCTCTCGTCGACGACGCTGCGCCGCGAGTTCCGCCGGATCGACCCGACGAGGGCGCGTGTCGTCCTCGTCGACGGGGCGCCGCACCCGCTGCCGGCGTTCGGTGACAACCTGGGCCAGCACACGGCCCGCCAGCTCGAGCATCTGGGCATCGAGCTGCACATGAACACGATCGTCACCGACGTGACGAAGGATTCGGTGACGTTGCGCGACAAGCACGGCAACGAACGCGTCATGCCGTCGATCTGCAAGGTGTGGGCCGCCGGCGTGGCGGGCGCGCCGATCGGCCGCAAGATCGCCGAACGGACGGGTGTCGAGGTCGACCGTGCTGGCCGCGTCAAGGTGGCCCCGGATCTGACGGTGCCGGGCTACCCCGATATTTTCGTCATTGGCGACCTCATGGCGGTCGACGGGGTCCCCGGCGTCGCCCAGGGGGCGATCCAGTCGGGCCGCTACGTCGCCAAGCTCATCGCCGACCGCCTGGACGGTGTGGCGGGCGACGACTATCCGCCCTTCACCTATGTCGATAAGGGGTCGATGGCGACGATCGCCCGGTTCAAGGCGGTCGTGTCGGTGAAGGGCGTGCGGCTCACCGGCTTCGCGGCGTGGGTGGCGTGGTGCTTCCTCCATCTGCTCTACATCGTGGGCTTTAAGTCGCGCGTGTCGACGCTCCTGCGGTGGTTCGTCTCGTTCCTCTCGGTGTCGCGCTCCGAACGCACGGTGACGCACCAGCAGATGGTGGCCCGGTTGGCGCTCAAGCGTCTGGGGCGTCGCTCGTCGGGGCGCCTGTTCTTCGGCGAGGACATCGACACCCTCCGCCCTCCCGAGGACGACTAGCCCCCACCCTCCGTGAACGTGTCCTTTCGTCCAGAAAGGTCACGCTGAAGCGATTCACTCGGTGAACGTGACCAAAAAGATCACGTTCACGGGTGGGGTGCCGTCTACGGGCGCGGGGTGCCGCCCCTACTTATCGAGGTCCTTGATGTGTCTCAGGGCGTCGGCCTTCGTGATCTCGCCGACGTAGGTCGAGCGGATGACGCCCTCGGAGTCGATAAAGAAGTGTGCGGGAATCCCCAGCACGCGGTAGTTGCTGGACAACTGCTCATCCGGGTCCTCGACGGCGATCGACGTGAGGCCCAGCCGCTTGGCGAAGTCGGTGATCGTCTGACCGGATTCGCCCATGTAGACGGTGATGACGTCGACCGTGCCGGACTGGGCGATCGCTTCGACGTCGGGGGCCTCGGCGCGGCACGCCGGGCACCACGTCGCGTTGAACACCAGCCAGACCGGGCGGCCACGGTGGTCAGCCAGAGTAACGGTGCTGCCGTCGGGGCTGGTGCCCTGCAGCGCCGGCGCCGGCTTCCCGACATCCGGCGCGGGCCCCTTGGCCTGAGCGGTGGAGTCGACCGACGAACTGGCCCCCGCCTGCGTCGCCTGGCTGCCCGCGGAGTCGCCCTTGGGACGCATGGCGATCCAGATCCCCGCCGCGACGATCGCGACGATGATGACAAGGACGACGACGCTGCCCCAGCGCGACGAACTGACCCTGTCAGCGAACGACGTCGATTTAGCCATACGAGTGCAGCCCCCCGAAGAAGTGGTTACCGAAGTACGCAAACAATACCGCGGCAAACCCGATGATGAGGAGCCACGCGGCCCGCCGGCCTCGCCAGTCGGCGACGACGCGGGCATGCAGATAGCCGCCGTAGATCAGCCACGTGACGAGGGCGGCCGTCTCTTTCGGGTCCCAGCTCCAATATGAGCCCCACGCCGTGTCGGCCCATACGGCGCCGAGGACGATCATGATCGTCAGCAGGGGGAACGTGATGATCGCGCCGCGGTAGCCGATCTCGTCGAGCAGCTCGCGCCGGGGCCGGATCTGCTTGGGCATATGCGGCTGGACCAGCCACAACACCGCCGCGCCGAACGACACGCAGGCGGCGCCGTAGGCGAGGACGGCGAAGCTCACGTGCAGGGTGAGGAGGAGGTTGTTCTGCAGCGCCGGCACCAGTGGTGCGACGCCCGAGTCGAGCGACTGGGCGTAGATGAGCAGCACCGCGGTGACGGGGAGGACGGCCAGCGAGACCGTACGCAGCCCGTAGTGGAACGCGAACCCCAGGAACACCGTGAGGATGCCCCAGCAGAATGACACGGCGAACTCGTGCTGGTTGGCAAAGGGGCCGTGTCCGGTCATGGCGATGCGCAGCCCCAGGTAGACCGTGAGCGCCACCCAGGCGAGGATCGTGAACGCCGTACCGAACCAGCCGAACCCGCGGGTCTTGGGCTTCTTCGTCTCAACCGCGCGGGCGGGCTGTCCACCCAATGAAATTGTGGGCTTCTCGCCGTCGGGCGTCGGCGCGGTTTTCTTGTACCGCATGACGACGACGGTGTTCGAGATGAGCGCCAAAATGACGAAAACGGTGGCGGCGGCCAGGACATATTCGGCGAACTGAAGCATGGCGCTCACCTCTCTTTCTTCTCGGGGTTCGGGGAAACGTCGGGGCCCTTGAGTTCAGTCTCAATCGCCCCGACGAGGGCGGCAAACTGGCGTTCGAACGCGGAATCGGACGTGTCGACGCTGGCGACCTCGACGACGGTGTGGGCGGCGCGGATGTGGTCGGCACCCTCGCGAACAGTGGCCTGGGCGCCGGGGATCACGCGCACCCACAGGCGGCGATGCCGCAGCCCAAAGGTGCAGGTCATGCCGAGGACGAGGAGGACCGAGCCCACCCACATCCACGGCGCGCCCGGGTCGCGGCGGATCGTGATGCCCGTGTAGGGCGTCTCGCGGACGAACGTCACGTCGACTCCCGCGATGGTCGCGCTTGTGCCCTGGTCGACGGTCTTTTCGGCGAGGACCTTCGAGTGGTTGGCGACGTCGATGACCTGGATGAGCGCCTGCCCGGAGGCGACGTCGGCGCCCTGGGCTCCCGCCGCCGGGGTGGCGACGAGCAGCCGCAGCGTCCGCCCTTGGACCTTCTTCGGCGGAAGGTTGACGGTGCCGTAGTGGTAGTTCTGATCCCCCGACTGCTGGTCGAGGGCGACGGCGCCGGAATAGAGGGGGCGGTTTTTCGACGCTGCGCGGATCTGGGCGGCGAAACCGTACGATGCCTGGTGGAACTTGTAGCCGCCGTAGCGCAGCGGCTGGTTGACGCGGACCTCCTGCCGCGCCACCTGTCGCCCGGCGTCGCGGAGGACCAGCGTCGAGACGTAGTCGGTGGGCCGCCCCTTCTTGTCGTAGCTGTCGTGGAAGCTCGCGGCCTCGATCGTCAGGTGCGTGCCGGCGCCCACCGGCGCCTGCCCGCCGACGGGGATCGTCACCGTCTTGTCAAGGCCGGTGAGGCTGGAAATGACGACCGCCGCAATGATGATGACGAACGATGCGTGGGCGACGACGGTGCCGAACGGACCGAACCGGAACCGATCGGCGTACAGGCCCGCGGGTCCCTCACCCGGTGCGTCGAGGACGCGATAATGCGTGCGCTTGAGGGCGGCGCGGGTCGCCTCGAGGGCGTCCTCTGGGTCGGCCTTCGTGGGAATCTGCCCCTGGTATTGGGCGTGCTCGAAGAACCTGGCGCTCACGCGGGTGCGCGGCTTCGTTGCCTTGCGCCACAATAGCGGGATGCGGTGGAGCGTGCACGCGATGATCGACAGCGTGAGCAGCGCGCACAGCACGAAAAACAGCGGTGACGAATAGATGTGGAACATGCCCAGCCAGTCGAGGGGCTTCGTCCAGCCGCCGTAGCGCATCTGCATCTGGGCGAGGAATGCGTCGCGTGAGTCGGGGTGATCGTACGTCCCGTCGGGCGCCTGGGTGATGATCGTGCCCAGCAGGGTCGCCACGGCGACCAGGAGGATGAGGACGACCCCGACCTTCTTGTTGTAGAAGAAGGCGAAGACGGCGTGGCCGGCGCGCGCGACCGGGTTGCGACGGTGGGGTGCGGTCATGTCAGATCTCCCAGGGTCCGAGGGCGGGAATGAAGCGCGACAGCCAGGAGAGGGCGTCGGTCATGATGAGGAACCCGGTGACGACCAGGAGGATGCCGGTCACCCACGACACGCCCTGGGCGTGCCGTTTCAGCCAGCCGGTGATGCGTCCCGAGGCGCCGAGGCCTGCGGCCATCGCGAGGAACGGCAGGCCCAGCCCGAGCGAGAATGCGACGAGGAGGATCATTCCGCGCGCCAGCGAGCCGGTGGTGGCGGCGAGGGCGATGATCGCGCCGAGGACGGGCCCGATACACGGCGTCCACCCGATTGCGAAGGCCAGGCCCAAGAGGATCGCGCTGACCCAGCCGGGCCGCGTGTCGCTGGGGCGCACGTCGGCCTTGATCGTCCGCTCGAGGAGGGGAATCGTGATGAGCCCGGTGACGTGGAACCCCAAGATGATGACGACGATGCCCGCGCCGATCCGCAGCGGCGTGCGGACGTCGGTAACCAGCGGCCCCAGCGAGCCAACCGCCAGCCAGAGGGCGCAAAATGCGACGGTGAATGCGGCGACGAACCAGGCCGCGCGGGTGAGGCTCGTCCAACGCGTGGGTTCCCGGTCGCTCGCGGCGTCGCGCGCCAGGTAGGTGAGCATGACGGGTACGAGCGGCAGGAAACACGGGGAAATGAACGCCAGCAGTCCGGCCGCGAACGCGAGAGGGAGGGTGACGCCGCTCATCATGACGAACGGTCGGAGGGCGTCGGCGCCCCGGCGGTCGAGTCGGACGGGCCGGGCGAGATTGAGGCCTGGCCGCGGTGCATCTGGATGATCTGCGCCATCTCGGACTGGGGCTCGAGGGCGAGCACGCGATCCCACGCCTTGTTGGCCTCGGCCTTGTTCGGCGGGTCTTGCGAGAGGTACCAGAACCCCAGGTTGAAGTAGACTTCGGCGTTGTTCGGGTCGATCTCGAGGACCTTGTCCCACTGCTCCTTCGCGCCGGCCAGGTCGTCCCCCTCGAACAGGACGACGCCCAGTTCGAGTCGCGACTTCTCGTCCTGCGGGTCCTTGTCGATCGCGCGCTTGAGCGTCGCGACCTTCTCGGCGCGCTCGGATGCTGACATCGTCGTCTCGGCCTCGGAGGGCATCGTTTGCGACGCCGCAACATCCGGGTGGTTCGCCGGCATCTGGGGGCGTCCGAGGACGTAGACCGCGAGGACGACGACCGCGCACGCGACGATCCCAATGATGACGGCGAGGGCGATGCTGCCACCGGACGGGCCGTCCTTGGCGGCGCGCTTCTTCGCCTCGGCGGTCAGAATCTCCTGCTCGTCGGCGTGCTTCCGTTTGGTGACCGAGGGCGTCGTGACGACGGGCGCGGAATAGATGGCGTCCTCGTCCTCGCCCAGCTCGGCCAGCGCGGCTGAAGGGTCCTTGGCCTGCACCGACACGGTCGCGCCCTCGCTCGCCGCCTGGCCTTCCGGTGCCGCCTGGGCGTCCTCGAGGGCGTCGGCAAGCTGGGCGAGCAGCGTGTCGGCGGCGTCCTCGATTGCGTGCGCTTTGGTGCCCGCGGTGTCTCGGAGGGCGGGCGGGGCCTGGTCAAGGTAGGCGAGCAGCTCGTCGCGTCGGGACCTCACGTCCTCGGGCGTCAGACCGGAGCCGTCCAGGCCGAGGGTCTCGAGGGCGTCGGGGCGAAGCTCACCCACGGCTCTGCTCGACCTTCTTGTTGTTCTCCTTCGTCTGGTCGGAGGGCTGGAACTGGGCCGGGTCGACGCCGCGCAGGGCCAGCTCGCCGTCGCGGCACGCCTCGAGGGCGTCGTTGAGGATCCGCTGGGTGTAATCCGGCGCGTGGAACCCGTGAGAGTTCTCGGAGTAGACGTAGTCGATGTAGAACGACGCCTTGCGCTGGTATTCCCACGCCCGCTTGACGTTCTCGGTGTCGCCGTTCTTGTCGCGCTCGGTCTTGATGTCGCCGATGAACTCGACGAGGGCGTCAAACGCCTGGTCGCGGCTGTGGACGAAACGTCCCTGGATCGTCTCGACGCGACTGATCATTTCCTGCTCGCTGGCGTGGTGGCAGGTCATGCACGACTGATTGACGGTCTTGAGCGGTGTCGTCACGTTGTGGCTCGAGACCTTCTGAGCGCCCTGGGACTGGTAGGGCATGTGGCAGTCGGCGCAGCTCACGCCGTTGCGGGCGTGGATGCCGTTGGACCAAATGTCGAACTCGGGGTGCTGGGCCTTGAGCATGGCCGCGCCCGTCTCTTTATGCGTCCAGTCGACGAATTTCTCGTCCTGATAGTACGAGTAAATGTCGTCGATATCGATTCCCTTGTCCCAGGGGAACGTCAAAGTCTTGCCGTCGCCCTTGAAATAGTATTCAACGTGGCACTGGGCGCAGACGTATGTGCGCATTTCGTTGTGCGTCGCATCCTTGTTCGGGTCGAAATTCTCGACTCCCTGGGTCTTCTTCAGCGCCTTAATGCCGCGGATAAACGCCGGGCGGGTGACCCGCAGCTCCATGGTCTTGGGGTCGTGGCAGTCGATGCACGAAACGGGATGCTCGGCCAGCTTGGTGGCGTCGGCGTAGGTCATCGAATTGAGCTTGTCGAAGCCCGCCTGCTGGTCTCCGTTGCCCAGCTTGGCGTAGATCGTCGGCATCGACGCGTGGCAGTTGAGGCACGTGCCCGGCTGTTTGACGACCTGGACGCGCTTGGTCAGCCGCTGATCCTCGAGCATGTAGTAGTGGCCGCGCGGATGGCGGTAGTCGACCGAGAAGGCGTAGCCCGCCCACATGTGCGTGATCCGCGGGTCCTCGATCGTGCGCTGCGGCATAATCTGGGTGCGCGGGTCGTCGCTGGTCGCCTTGCGTGTCTCGGGATGCATGGTGTCGAACAGGCCCGGGCCGGGAACCATCTCTTTCGTCTGCATAAACGACTCGTACTGCGCAGGATAGTTACGGCCCCACACGGCGGGATCGACGGTCGTCTCGTTGAGGGCGACAACCCGTTCCTTCGGGGCGCGGGCCTCTTCCTTGCGCTCCATAATCGAGAACGCCAGGGCGGTGATCGTGCCCGTGACGATAGCGACGACAACGACGGCAGCGATGGACAGCGTCCACCAGCGGCGTTTCGACTTTTGTTTCGCGTTCATCTTGGTTCTCACTTCTCACTTGTGTCCGACGTCCCGGTGGCAATGCACGCAGGAAAGCTGTTCGCCCTTGGGGAGGGTCTGGTGAATGCTGGACGTGAAGCCGGCGTGACAGTGCAGGCAGGCCTCATTCGTGATCTTCAGGTTGACATCCCGAATCTGGATATTCTCGGGATAGGTGTTCGTCGCGAACTTGTAGCCATGGCGGACGCCGTCGTCGGCCTTGACCCAGTATTTATGGACGATTGAATCGTGCGGGGTGTGGCAGTCGTTGCATGTGGCAACGTTGTGGTGCGAGCCCTTGACCCAGGCGTCATATTCCTTATCCATGACGTGGCAGTTTGTGCACGTTTCGGGATTTGATCCCAGGTAGGAATAGGCTTTGCCGTAAACCAGCGTGAAAATGCCGACGCCGATGAGGGAGCCGACCACCCAGATCGCGATGATCGCGAGGGCGCGCCGAAGCGTCAACCACTGGCTCAGCGACCGGGCGCTCATGGCTGGCTCTCCTTCGAGTCGGCGTGTCCATCGGGTGGGGATTCGGCGGGCACCGACAGTCCACCGTTGTCATGACAATTCTAAGCGACTCGGTGTCAGGAAGCCAGGGTCGACCCTGGCCAATTCCCAGGTTTCTGACGCTGTGTCAGGGTGTGTCGCGAACCTCACGGCGTCCCGGGACGATCGTCCTATCGGGCAGGGCGGACGTCAGATATCAGGCCGTTTTTGAGGGCGCCTGGGGCGCGCGAAAACGGCCGCCTACGTGTGCGGGACGACCTCGGCGGAGGGCCCTTTTGTACGGACGCGGCGGACCAGCGCGGCGGGCGTCAGATGGCGGTCGTGGAGGGCGGCGATGCCCACCGCGACGAAGTAGAGGACCAGCAGGCCGGCGGTCTGGATAATCATCGGCCAGGCGCTGGGCAGCGGGTTAGCGATGGCGGCAAACACGGCGGCGGCGACGGTCGCCCAGCGCCACCCCTTAAGCATCCGTTTCGCCGACAACAGCCCCATGAAATTGAGGACAACGAGGATCTCAGGGGCCAGGCACGAGAGCCCAAACGCGATGACGATCCGCATAAAAAACTGGATATAGGCGTCCGCCCGCAACAGCATGAGTGACCCCGAGGGGGTAAACGAGTTGAGGATTTCCACGGCCTTGGGAACCACCCACATCCCAGACGCCGCACCGAGGCCGAAAAGGATGACGCCCGCGCCGCCGAACGAGACGATATAGAGCTTTTCTTTCCGCTTCAATCCGGGCGCGATAAACGCGCCGATCTGGAAAATCCACCACGGTGACGAGATGAGCAGGCCCAGCCAGATCGCCACGCTCACCCGCATGTCGAAGGCTGCGCCGATCGTCTGGAAATTCAGCTGAGGCTGCGAGCGGCTCATCGTGTGGAGGGGTTCCTGCATCCACGCGATGACGGGGTCGACGAGGAACCAGCCGCCCACCGAGGCGGCAGCGATCCCGGCGACGGCCCAGAGGAGCCGTCGCCGCAGTTCGGCCAGGTGCTCGCCCCACCCCATGACGGCCTCGGGGTTGGAGCGACGGCGCGACGTCACGGGTTGGTCGGGTCAGTCGGCTCCGGCGGGACCTGGGTCTGCTGGGCGGGCTGTGCGGGCGCGGCAGGCTGCTGGGGGATCGGCTGCTGCGGCACCTGCTGCGCCGGCGGCTGCTGGATCGGCTGGACCGGCGGCGCTGCCTGTTGCACGGGCTGGGCCTGCTGAACCGGCTGAACCGGCGACTGCTGGACCGGCTGCTGGGGGAGCTGCGTCGGCTGTTGCGCGGCCTGGGCCTGCGGCGTGGCGGGCTGTTCGTCCTCGCCGAGTTCTTCCTTGAGGATCTTGGCGGACTTGCCGATGTTGCGGGCGATGTCGGGCAGCTTCGAGGCGCCAAAAACGAGGATCAGCAGAAGCAGAAGGATGATGATGTGGGAGGGTCGCAAGGGCGTTCCAATCGTTGTCCTATCGGGTGGTCGGTTCGGCGGTAGGGGAAGGGGGAGGGCCGCCGCCCTCGGGTCGGAGAGTGGGTGCGGGACTCGGCGTGGCGCTCGCGGCCGACTGGTCCGCAGGCCCAGCCGGCGTTCCCGTGGGCGCCGCCTGCACCGGTGTCTCGGTGGACTCTGTCGGCGTCGCGTGGGCGGACATGTCGCGCATCCACGCGTCCATTTCTTCGCGGACGGCCTCGTGGATCATCCGGCGCGGGTCGAGCTTGCGTGGGTCGTAGGCCGACCAGTCGACGTCGCCCAGGCCGGTCGCGGCGAGGTCGGCGGCGGAGGATTGGCGCAGGGCGGCCGATTGCTCCTTGGCCCACGCGATCGCGCGGGCCACTTGCCGCGAGGCGGCGACCAGGTGTTTGGGGCCGGCGACGAACAGGATGATGAGGGTGAGGACGACGAGCTCGGGGCCCGAGAAACCGAATCCGAAGAGCTCCATGCCACCTCCCTCCGCGTTGCCACTAAGGCCAGGATAGCGTGTCCTACCTCAAAGAAACTATCTCGACATCGAGAGAAATGGTGTAGGATGGCGACGCAGACACGGACTACCCCGCGCAGCGCGGGAGGCAAGGACACGGCAATGGCGAAGATCAAGGTTGCGGGCCCGGTTGTTGAGCTTGATGGCGACGAAATGACGCGCATCATCTGGCACATGATTAAGGATCGGCTGATCCATCCCTACCTTGACGTTGATCTGCGGTATTACGACCTCGGTGTCGAGAATCGCGACGCTACCGACGATCAGGTGACGATCGACGCGGCAAACGCTATTGCCGAGCACGGCGTGGGCGTCAAGTGCGCGACGATTACGCCGGACGAGGCGCGCGTCGAAGAGTTCGGCCTCAAGAAGATGTGGAAGTCGCCGAACGGGACGATCCGTAACATCCTGGGCGGCGTCATTTTCCGCGAGCCGATCATCATCTCGAATATTCCCCGCCTGGTTCCGGGTTGGACGAAGCCGATCGTCGTCGGCCGTCACGCGTTCGGCGACCAGTACAAGGCCACGGACTTCAAGGTTCCGGGCGCCGGCACGATCACCATCACCTACACGCCCGAGGACGGCGGCGAGCCGATCGAGCACGAGGTTATCCGTATGCCCGAGGGCGGCGGCGTGACGATGGGGATGTACAACTTCAACGAGTCGATCCGCGACTTCGCGAGGGCGTCGTTCCGTTACGGCCTGTCGCGGAACTACCCGGTGTACCTGTCGACGAAGAACACGATTTTGAAGGCCTACGACGGCGCGTTCAAGGACATCTTCGCCGAGGTCTTCGCCACCGAGTTCAAGGACCAGTTCGACGCGGCCGGCCTCACCTACGAGCACCGCCTCATCGACGACATGGTGGCGTCCTCGCTCAAGTGGGAGGGCGGCTATGTGTGGGCCTGCAAGAACTACGACGGCGACGTCCAGTCCGACACGGTGGCGCAGGGCTTCGGGTCGCTGGGCCTCATGACCAGCGTCCTCATGAGCCCCGACGGGCGTACGGTCGAGGCCGAGGCCGCGCACGGCACGGTGACGCGCCACTACCGTCGCCACCAGGCCGGCGAGCAGACGTCGACGAACCCGATCGCCTCGATCTTCGCGTGGACCCGCGGCCTTGAGCACCGCGCCAAGCTCGACAACACGCCCGAGGTCGCCGAGTTCGCCCACACCCTCGAAGACGTCATCATCAAGACGGTCGAGGGTGGCCAGATGACGAAGGATCTCGCGCTCCTCGTCGGGCCGGATCAGGAGTGGCTGGACACCGAGGGCTTCATGAACGCCCTCGACGAAAACCTGGCCAAGCGCCTGGCGTAGGCATTTAGCGCCCAGCGAAACGGGTGGTTTCCCCGGTGGAGACCACCCGTTTTTGCGTTTTCTGCGCGGCAATCCGGCCGCGACATGCCGGGCGGTGCCGAAAAAGAAACCGGCCACATCAGGGACTAGATCCCTGGGGAAAGAGGGGTGCACGCCGGTATCCTTGAGGCGGGTACTGACGACGTTAAAGGAATGAAGGAGTACTCGTGACTGACAACGCTTCCCCAAAGCTGAAAATCGGCGTCTTAACGTCAGGCGGTGACGCGCAGGGCATGAATGCCGCGGTGCGCGCCGTCGTGCGTTCGGCCATCAAACTGGGTGCGCAGCCCTACGCCATCATGGATGGCTGGCAGGGCGCCGTCGACGGCGGCGACGCGATCCGGGAACTCGACTGGTCCAGCGTCTCGGCGATCCTCAACAAGGGCGGCACGGTGATCGGAACCGCCCGTTGCGCGGCGTTTAGGGAACGCCACGGCCTCCTCGATGCCTGCGAGCACCTCATTGAAAAGGGCATCGACCGCCTCGTCGTCATCGGCGGCGACGGCTCCCTGGCGGGCACCAACGAATTCAAAGAGGAATGGCCCTCCCTGGTAGCCGAGCTCGTCGAGGCCGGCCGCATCACGCCGGAGCAGGCTGAACGGCACGGATTCCTCGGGGTCGTCGGGCTGGTGGGCTCGATCGATAACGACCTCGTCGGGTCCGACATGACGATCGGCGCGGATTCGGCGCTCGACCGTATTCTCACGGCGATCGACCAGCTGTCGTCGACCGCGGCGTCGCACCAGCGCACCTTCGTCGTCGAGGTGATGGGCCGCCACTGCGGGTACCTGCCGCTCATGGCCGCCGTCGGTGGCGGCTCCGACTACGTGTTCATTCCGGAAAAGCCGCCGGCAGACGGCTGGGAGGACGACCTCGCCGCGAAACTCAAGGCCGGACGCGCCGCGGGCCGCCGCGAGTCGATCGTCCTCGTCGCCGAGGGCGCCGTCGACCAGCGTGGCGACCGCATCACCACCGACATGGTGTGCGACGCGCTCGAGGAACGGATGGGCGAGCGCCCGCACGTGACGATCCTCGGCCACGTCCAGCGTGGCGGCGTGCCCACCGCGTACGACCGCTGGCAGTCGACCGTCCTCGGATACTGTGCGGTCCGCGAGGTCGTCTCGCAGCAAGAGGGCGACGAGTCGGTCATCCTCGGCGTCCGCCACAACCGCGTCGCCGTCCTGCCGCTCATGCAGGCGATCCACAACACCCGCGCGGTCAAGGGGCTGCGCGAGGCGCGCAAGTTCGACGAGGCCGTCGCCGCACGCGGCGAGTCGTTTGCCCAGATGCTCAAGCTCAACGAGATCATGTCGGCCCCGCCGAAGCTCGACGCCGCCCCCGAGGACGCGAAACGCATCGCGATTATGCACGTCGGCGGCCTCGCGCCCGGCATGAACACGGCGACCCGCGCGGTCGTCCGCC
Source organism: uncultured Actinomyces sp. (assembly GCA_900545825.1). Classification (GTDB taxonomy): domain Bacteria; phylum Actinomycetota; class Actinomycetes; order Actinomycetales; family Actinomycetaceae; genus Nanchangia. The sequence goes on along the minus strand of URAS01000007.1, from coordinate 64,655 downwards.
TGGCGATCGCCCGCGGCTACCGTACGCTGGGCATCGACGGGTCGTTCCGCGGCCTCATCGACGGAAACGTCCGTGACCTCGGTTGGGAGGACGTCGAAGGCTGGGGCTTCGCCGGCGGCGCCGAGCTGGGCACCAGGCGCACGATTCCGACGATCGAGCAGTTCTATGCGATCGGGCGGTCGCTTGAGCTCAACAAGATCGACGCCCTCGTCGTCATCGGCGGATACAACGCCTACCTGGCCATTCAGGCGATGGTGGCGGAACGCGACCGCTACCCCGCGTTCAACATCCCGATCATCGTCGTGCCGGCCTCGATCGACAACAACCTCCCCGGTTCGGAGCTGTCGATCGGCGCGGACTCGGCGCTCAACAACGCCGTGTGGTGCCTCGACCGGATCAAGGAGTCGGCGGCGGCGTCCAAGCGGTGCTTCGTCGCCGACGCGATGGGCCGCCACTGCGGCTACCTCGCCCTCATGGCGGGCATGGCGTCGGGCGCCGAAATGGTCTACACCGACGAGTTCGAGCTGGGGCTCGAGCAGATCCAAGACGACGCCAAACAGATGGTCAAGTCGTTCGAGGAAGGCCGCCGGCTGTTCCTTGTTGTCCGTAACGAAGAGGCCGGCGGGAACTACGACCGCGAATTCGTCGCCAAAGTCTTCGAGCAAGAGGGCCGCGGGCTGTTCGACGTGCGCAACGCCGCCCTCGGGCATGTCCAGCAGGGCGGCGAGCCGTCCTCGTTCGACCGGATCCTCGCGACCCGGCTGGCGGCGCGCGCCGTCAACGAGCTGGACGAGCTGTTCGCCGACCAGTCAGTCGAGGCGCGCTTCATCGGCCTCACGCACGCCGGCATCGCGTCGTATCCGTTCGAGCAGATGAAGCACATGGTCGACGCCGACAAGCGGCGGCCGAAGGAACAGTGGTGGCTTGCGTTGCTGCCGCTGATCGGCGCGGTCGCCCGCGACGACGTGGACGTTCCGCTGCCGGGGCTGGAGTTTTTCACGTCGACTACCCCCGTTAAACGAGTAAAGGAGATCATCGAATGACTCGTCCGTTGGACCCCACTGGGACCCCTGCTTGGGGTCGGCTCGCCGAGCTGGCGCAGGACTTCACCCCCGACATTGCGGGGTGGTTTGACGCCGACCCGCGCCGCGTCGAGGGCTACACCATGACGGCGGGCGACCTCTATGTTGACTTGTCGAAGAACCTCCTGACCGACGAGGTCGTCGAGGCGCTGCTCGAGCTGGCCGAACAGACGCAGGTCGCCGAGCTGCGCGAGGCGATGTTCGCCGGCGAACACATCAACGTCACCGAGGACCGTGCGGTCGCCCACACGGCGCTGCGTCGCCCGAAGGGCGACTCGCTGACGATCGACGGCGAGGACGCCGTCGCGGCGGTGCACGAGGTCCTCGAACGGATCTACGCGTTCGCGCGCCGGGTGCGTTCCGGCGAGTGGAAGGGCGTCACCGGCAAGCCGATCGAGACGGTCGTCAACATCGGCATCGGCGGCTCCGACCTCGGCCCCGTCATGGCATACGAGGCGCTGAAACCCTACGTCAAGGACGGTTTCGAGGCGCGGTTCATCTCGAACATCGACCCGACCGACCTGGGCGAGAAGACGAAGGACCTCGACCCGACGACCACGCTGTTCATCGTCGCGTCCAAGACGTTCACGACGTTGGAGACGCTGACGAACGCGCGCGGCGCGAAGGCGTGGCTGCTGCGCGAACTCGAGGCGGCCGGCGCGATCGACGGCTCGGACGAGGCGGCGGCCGACGCCGTGGCCAAGCACTTCGTCGCCGTGTCGACGGCGCTCGACAAGGTCGCCGAATTCGGAATCGACCCGACAAACGCGTTCGGCTTCTGGAACTGGGTGGGTGGCCGCTACTCGGTCGACTCGGCGGTCGGCACGTCGCTGGCCCTCGCCCTCGGGCCTGAGGCGTTTGCCCAGTTCCTCGACGGGTTCCACACGATCGACCGGCACTTCGTCGAGGCCCCCGCGGCCCAGAACGTGCCGCTCCTCATGGGCCTGGCGAACGTCTGGTACCGCAACTTCCTGGGCGCGCCGACGCACGCGGTGCTGCCGTATTCGCAGTACCTCCACCGATTCCCGGCGTACCTCCAGCAACTGACGATGGAGTCGAACGGCAAGCGCGTCCGCTCCGACGGGCAGCTGGTCACGTACGACACCGGCGAGGTCTTCTGGGGCGAGCCGGGCACCAACGGCCAGCACGCCTTCTACCAGCTCATTCACCAGGGCACCCAGCTGATCCCGGCCGACTTCATCGCGTTCGCGAACCCGACGTGGCCGATCAAGGACGGCGACGCCGACCAGCACGAGCTGTTCCTCGGCAACTTCTTCGCCCAGACGAAGGCGCTGGCCTTCGGCAAGACGGCGGACGAGGTGCGCGCCGAGGGCACGCCCGAAGAAATCGTGCCGGCCCGCGTGTTCCCCGGCAACAAGCCGACGACCTCGATCATGGCGCCGCAGCTGACCCCGTCCGTGCTGGGCCAGCTGATCGCCCTCTACGAGCACATCACGTTCGTCGAGGGCGCCGTCTGGGGTATCGACTCGTTCGACCAGTGGGGCGTCGAGCTGGGCAAGGCGATGGCGAAGGACCTGGGGCCGGCCGTCGCCGGCGACGAGGACGCCATCGCCGCGCAGGATCCGTCGACCGCCGGCCTGGTCCGCTACTACCGCGACCACCGCAAGTAGCCGCAGCGAGGGCGCGGCGAGCGCCCAACGCGAAACGCTCACCTAAGTTGTCACAATCGGCCTCGAAGGGCCTGATAACGACAAGTTAGGTGAGCGTTTCGCTTGTGTGGTGAGCGTTTAATCTGGCTGCCCGTCCGATTCGCGCTCGGCCAGTCGATAGCGTGTGCCCTGCCGGTCGCGGATAAGGAACCCGGAGTCGACGCAGTCTCGCCTGGCGAGCGCAACATCGTCGACGAGGAGCGCGAGGGCGGCGTTGAGTTCGGCCTCGGTGCACTGAGCCCAACCGGCCAGGTCAAAGGCCGTCTGGCAGGCCCTCTGCGACAGGTCGAGGCGGGCCGCGGCCTGTGTGGGCAGCTCGATCGGCTGGCGGTCGAAGAGGCCCGCCGGGCCCAGGTAGTCGGTGAAGGCCTGCCGCAGGCGGATCGCGCCCTCCTGGTCGAAACCGTCAGGCCCGACAAAAGACAGGCGCGAGACGACGCCCTCGGGGCTGTCGCCTGCGAGGGCTGTGGCGAGCTGGCGGCGCAGCTTGGGCTCGCACAGGATGCTGGGCAGCAGGCGCAGATCGGAAATGGATGAATCCGGCATGGAGGTGTTCTCTCGTATTCGCCGGCGACACCAAGCCGGCGCCTCCGGAAGTAAGGGTTGCCTCGTGTAGGGTCGGGGGTGACGTAGCCGCTTGCCCAAAGGAGGTCGCCGTGCCCGATCACTGCGCCGCCGTCACCAGCGACGAGGCCACCGCGCGCCGGCGGGCGGCCTCGCCGATCTACGCGCCGGTCACGGTCACCCAGCCCGCCGAGGGCGACGCGGCGCTGCCCGATCGGGCGCACGTTGGCGGCTTCGTTCGCCCGCTCGTCCAGCCCGCCGACGCGTTTGGCGTCCTCTTTTATCCGCGGATTTCCTACGAGGTCACGATCTATCCCAGCCCGCAGGCGACGCGCGCCGACCTGGCCGGCGCCCTCGAGGACGCCGTTGCGGCGGCGCGGCGGCTCGACCGCGACCTCGCCGCGCGTCACCCGGATATCCCGGCTAGCGACCGGTGGATTGCGGCGCGCCTGCCCGCCCGCGACGTCGACCTCGCGGCCGCCGCGTTCGGCGCGGGATTTCGCCTGGTCAGCTGCGAGGCCCACGCGCGCGTCGACGCGCTGCAACGGCGCCTCGCCGCGCGACCGGGCGAGTCGCCGGCCATCGCCACGCCGATACCGGCCGACGAGGACGCCCTCACCGAGGCCCTCGTCGCGTTGCAGGCCTACGACCACCCCTTCATGGGCGGTTTCCCGGTGCGTGACACGCAGCGGCGATTCATGGCGCAGCACGCGGCGGCGGCGATCGCGCGCGGAGCGCCGTGGACGAGTGTCGTTCGGGACCCGGAGGACGCGCTCGCGGCGGTCCTCACGGTGACCCCGCCGGCGGAGTCTGCGTGGACCTATGCCGACCTCACGATCGATTCGGCCGCGTATCTGGGCTTCGCGTGGACTGCGCCGAAGCGCCGCGGGGAAGGCCTGATGGGAGCGCTGATCCGGCAGGCTGTGGACGGCGTGGCCCGGCAGGGGATCGAGGACATGACGATCGGCTTCGCCTATCACAACCCGCTGGGCGCGCCGTATTGGATGGGCCTGGGGTTCGCGCCGACGTGGGCGACGTGGGTCCACGCCCCGGGCCTCGTGGAGGCGTGACCCGGCGCGGGATTAGAGCTGGTCGTAGGCGAAACGCGCGATCTTTTCGACGACCTCGCGGCCTTCGCCCAGGTGGGGGAAGCCGACGGGGAACACGTGGCCGAGGCTGACGCCGGGCGCCGCGAAATAATCGTCGATGATGAACCGGTTGCCGTGGCGGGCCAGCTCGGCGCCTAGTGCCAGCGCGTCGGCCTGGAGGAAGTCATCGCTGGACGTCACGAGGTAGAGCGGCGGCAGCTCCCAGTCGCCAACCAGCGACGCGAGCGAAAAGTCGTCGCGCCGCTCCGGCCCTAAGCAGGCGAAGAACGTCGGGCCCAGCGCCGCCATGAGGTCGTCCGGCCCCGCGGCGGTGTGCGGCTCGGAGGCGATGTAGGGCGAGATGTCGCACAGCGCGCTGACGAGGGCCGTTCCCCCGACCCGTACGGGAGCGGCATCGACACCCAGGCGCTCGGCGAATCCCGGGTTGGCGTGGATCAGGGTCGTGTAGAACGCCAGCGTCCCGCCCGCGGAGTCGCCCGTGAGGAACAGCCGATCCGTCCTGCACGGCCACCGGTCGCCGTTCTCGCCGATCCACCGCAGCGCCCTGGCGATGTGGCCGAGGACGTCGACGAACGTCGCCCGGGTCGCCAGCGGGTAGTCGACGTTGAAGACCACGCAGCCATGGCTGGCCAGGTGGGCGCAAAAGAAGTCGTTGAGCCGGTGCGAGCCGTACACGAACCCGCCGCCGTGAATGTCGACGTACGCGGGGATCGCGTGGCCGCCGCGGACCACGGCTTCGCGCGGATAAAAGACGCTGATCCGGCCCGCCGGCGAATCCGGGTCGAAGACGACGTCGCGGTCGCACTCGACGCCCTCGGGGACGTGCCACTCCTCGGAGCGGGGCACGTCGTTGCCGGCGAAAGTGCGCCGCAGCCCGAGGATCAGCCCGGCCAGGCGCGGTTCGACGCCCTCGAGGTCCTCGTCGATCGGCGTCCACGCGCGGGCACGCTCCAGCAGCTCGGCCTCGGTGAGATCCCTGGTCATGGTGACTCCTTAGCGGTCCAGCGAAACGCTCACCTAGTTTGTCGATTTCGGCCTCGAAGGGCCTGATAATGACAATTTAGGTGAGCGTTTCGCTTTTGTGGCGAGCGTTTAATATGGGGCGCCCTCGCGTCCGCGCCGCGAACCCCTAGAAGGCCTGGTCGACCGGGGTGTCGCCGTCGTTGAAGTGGACCATCCGGCCGGTTCCGGCGCCGCTGACGGCGTGGACGATGGCGCGCGCGACGTTGCCGCGCGAGACGTGGGTCGGCTTGGTGGAGGCCGTGTCGATGCGGCCGCTCGGTTCGTCAAGCGTCAGCGTCGAGGGCGCAAGGATCGTCCAGGTCAGGTTGCTTTCGCGCAGGTGCTGGTCGGCCGCGGCCTTGGCCTCGGCGTAGGCGTAAAAGCCGTGGTCGGGGCTGATCCCGTGGTTCAGCGACGCCCCGAAGTACGACACCATGACGTACAGCGGGACGCCGACGCGTCCTGCCGCATCCATCGAGGCGATCGCCGCGTCACGGTCGACCGCGTAGGTCCGCTGGGGATTCCCACCGCCGGCTCCCGCGGACCAGACGACGACGTCGTATCCGCGCACGAGGTCGTCGAACCCGGCCGCGTCGAGCGTCTCGATGTCCTTGACGATCGGGTGGGCCCCGGCGGCCTCGACGTCGCCCGCCTGCTGGGGATTACGGATGACCGCGTCGACCTCGTGACCGGCCGCCTTGAGCAGCGGATGCGCCAGCAGCGCGACCTTCCCGTGTCCCCCAATGATCACGACTCGTGCCATCTCGGCCTCCTTCGCAGTTTCACGTCCTGTCGCTTCGACGCTAGTCCCGCTGGCCCCGCCCCGCGCGCGGAGGCGCTCCCTGGCGACACGCTCACCTGATACGCGAAACGCTCACCTAATTTGTCGATTTCGGCCCAGAAAGGCCTGATCGTGACAATTGAGGTGAGCGTTTCGGGATTGGTCCGGTCTACAGGTGCTCGACCGAGATCGTGTGCCGCATGGTGTGCGACTCGCCGGGCGCCAGCGTGATGATGTTCGACCGGCAGTTCACGGTCTCGACGCAGACGAACCGCTTCCAGTCGCCCTCGGCGAGGTCGGCGGAGCCACGGCAGCCCTCGATCCCCGGATTCCAGACGACCGTGTTCTTCGAGTTTTCCTTGCGGATGACGATGCGGCGGGCGTTGTTGGGGTCCTCGATGGTGATCGGCGCCGTCGATCGGTAGATCCGATCGACCGTGTTGCCGTCGAAGGTGAGGCCCAGATCCTGGCGGTACGCTGTCGCGTCGGGCTGGGTGCAGTCGAGGTACATGTCCTCGTCGAGGCCCAAAACATCGACCTTTTCGACGTCGCCGACGGCGATGTAGGTGTGCAGCGCCTCTTCGAAGCTGAAGTCCTCGTCGCTGTCGTTCGTCACGGTCAACGCCTGGTCAAGTTCGCGGCCGAACGTGATCTGCAGAATCGCCGTAAACGGCTGGCCGTCCTCGTCACCCATCCGCTTGGGCGTCAGCTTGTACGTCAACTGGTGCTCACCGGCCTGTTCGTCGAGGAACGAGTCGACGAGCAGCCACCGCGACAGCCGCGCATGGCCGTGCTTGGGGGTGGAGTCGCCGTTGGGCCCGTCGCCGAACCAGGGGAAACACACGGGGATGCCGCCGCGGATCGCGCGGCCTTCAACGACTTGGACGGGCTGCGGCGTCCAAATGACCGGCTGTTCGGACCGCGGCTGCCAGGCCGTCACGTGTGCGCCGTAGTCGTACACCTGTCCCGTCGCCGTTTTGCACGCCACGTCGCGTGCCACAAATGCTGAAGTCATAGCCCCTATGGTACGGAGGGCCGTCACAGGCCGCGCGCGAACAGCGCAACCTCGACGTAACTCACACGTTCGATCCAAGCCGGCCGGAAGGCGCCGGGAAAATGTGCCCTGGGACTTGATGCCATAGAGAGGGCGCGTGAGGCGTATTACGCTGGGACATGAGACCGGGGCCACGCCCCGGAACACCGACACCACGTAAAGGAGTTGTCCTTATGGCTCAGAAGAAGCCCGTCACCGTCACCGTCACCGGCGCCGCCGGTAACATCGGCTACGCGCTGCTGTTCCGCATCGCTTCGGGTTCGATGCTGGGTGACGATCAGCCGGTCAAGCTCAACCTGCTCGAGATCCCGCAGGCCGTCAAGGCCGCCGAGGGCACCGCGATGGAGCTCAACGACGCGGCGTTCCCGCTGCTCGCCGGCGTTGAGATCTTCGACGACGCCGCCAAGGCGTTCTCCGGCTGCAACTATGGCCTCCTCGTCGGCGCCCGCCCGCGCACGAAGGGCATGGAGCGCGCCGACCTGCTCGCCGCCAACGGTGGCATCTTCGGCCCCCAGGGCAAGGCCATCAACGACAACGCTGCGGACGACATCAAGGTCCTCGTTGTCGGCAACCCGGCGAACACCAACGCCTACATCGCCGCCGCGTCGGCCCCCGACGTTCCGACCGAGCGTTTCACCGCGATGATGCGTCTCGACCACAACCGCGCCCTGTCGCAGCTGGCCGAGAAGACCGGTACGACGGTCAACGACATCAAGAAGATGGTCGTGTGGGGCAACCACTCGGCCGACCAGTACCCCGACATTTCGTTCGCGACCGTCGCGGGCAAGCCCGCCGCCGACCTCGTTGACGAGGCCTGGCTGGACGAGTACTTCGTTCCCACGGTTGCCAAGCGTGGCGCCGCGATCATCGAGGCCCGTGGCGCGTCCTCGGCCGCCTCGGCTGCGTCGGCCGCCGTCGACCACATGCGGTCGTGGGCGCTCGGCACCCCCGAGGGCGACTGGACGACGTTCGCTGGCCCGTCGCACGGCGAGTACGGCGTTCCGGAGGGCCTGATCTACGGCATGCCCTGCACCTGCGCGAACGGCGAGTACAAGGTCGTCGAGGGCCTCGAGCTCTCGGACAAGACCAAGGCTCAGATCGCCAAGAACGCCAAGGCTGCTCAGGCCGAGATCGACGACGTGAAGAAGCTGGGTCTGCTCTAAGCTTTCGACACCTCCTTTGCCGCTGGGGCGGGACGTGAAGTCCCGCCCCAGCGGTCTATCTGTGGCACAAAGCGCCAGCCCGAATAGGGTGGAGCATGGAGGAGGCCCCAGGTGTCGAAAACGTTTTACTCGCTGCGCTACCACAACTATCTCTTGTGGTTTGTTTCCAACCTCGTATCGTCGACGGGGCAGTGGATGCAGCGGGTGGCGCAGGACTGGCTGGTCCTCACGATCCTCACCGACCATTCGGGGCTCGCGGTCGGCGTGACGACCGCCCTCCAATTCCTGCCTCAACTGCTCTTTTCCATGCATTCGGGGCTGCTGGCCGACCGGTTTAATCGGCGCCACATGCTGCAGGTCACCCAGGTGATCACGGCGGTCCTGTCGGTCGTCATGGGCGTCCTCGTCCTGGTCGGTCACGCCCAGCTGTGGGAGGTCTACGTCATCGCGTTCCTCGCGGGCACAGCCAATACCGTAGGCACGCCCGCGCGGCAAACGTTCGTGTCGGAACTGGTTCCGCCGAAAGACCTGCCGAATGCGGTGGGCCTGAACTCGACGGCGTTCAACGCGGCCCGCATGATCGGGCCGGCGGTCGCGGGCGTGACGATCGCGGCGGTCGGGCCGGGGTGGGTGTTCCTCATCAACGCCGCGCTGTTTCTCGTCCCCATCATCGCGTTGGGCATGATGCGCGTCGCCGACCTGCGCGAGGTCCCCTCCGCCCCGCGGCACAAGGGCATGATCCGCGAGGGGCTGGCCTATGTTCGAGGGCGTTCCGACATCGTCCTCATCACCCTGGTCACCACCGTCATGTCGATGCTGGGATTCAACCACCAGCTCACTCAGGGCGTCATGGCGACGACGGTCTACGGCAAGGGCGCCGGCGAATACGGCCTGCTGGGCTCGGTCATGGCGATCGGGTCGCTGGGCGGCGCGTTGGTTGCGGCGCGCAGGTCGCGGCCTCGGGTCGCCCTCGTGTTCGGGTCGGCCCTGGCGTACGGCGTGTGTCAGACGATCCTCGCGCTGGCGCCGACCTACACGTGGTATGCGATCCTGCTGATTCCCACGGGGTTCCTTATGTTGACGGTCATCACGGCGGCGAACGCGACGATCCAGGTGTCGACGCCGCCGGAAGTCCGCGGACGCGTACTGTCGATCTACTTCCTCTTTTACCTGGGCGTCACGCCGCTGGGGTCGCCGCTCGTCGGGTGGATCGCCGAGCAATTCGGCGCCCGCTGGAGCGTCGGCATCGGCGGCGTCGTGCCGGGCCTGACCGCCCTCGTCGCCATGATCATCGCGTGGCGGACATGGGACGTCGAGGTCGTCCAAACCGAGCGGTTCCCGTGGATTCAGGTGCTGGGGCCGCGCGAGCGGGCCCTGCGCGCCGAGGAGGCCCAACGCATCCACGACATCGTCGATCCCGTCGAGGAACGCGAGCCCGTCACCGGCGCCGCCGCCGCACGTCACGCCGCGCGCGAGGTCGCCCGCCGGCTGCGGCACCCCTCGCAGATTCGCCGCGGCATCGCCTGGCGGGTGCGCCCCAGGCTGCGGCGCGGGCGCTCGCGGCTGCGGCGTCGCCCTCGGCTGCGCCGTCGCCGGCCCGGCCCCCGGGGGTGAACGCGCCGCCCTGGCCGTGAGTGCCCCGCCCCGGCCGTGAACGTGACCTTTTTTGATCACGTTCACGCCCAGCCCCTCGGATGGCAGCGAAAAAGCCGGTAATGTGGCGGTATGAACGCTGAGGACGAGTACCTGTCGCTGCGGCGCGTCGGTTATCGGATGGGCCCCGAGGCCGAAGCCGAGCAGCGGGAGTTGCGCCGCCCCGGCATGCCCGGATACGTCCCCCTGGGTTTCAGGGTCGGCGATCATGGCGCGTGGCTGTGCCACCCGACGATTGTTGCGCGACGCATCGAGAGTATCGGACTGAAGGCCCGCGCCGTCGAGGAGACCCTGCGTGGTCTGCCCGACGAGGCCGCGCAGTCGTATCGCCGCTCGCTCATCTACAGCGAGCTTGTGGCGACGAACGAGATCGAGAATATCCATTCGTCGCGTGCAGAAATCGCGGCCCTCGATATCGAGGAACCCGAGGGTGATAATCCTCGTCGGGATCCTATCCACCGCCGATTTAGCGATTTTATGCGGCTTTATATGCGGCTAGCGTGGGGCGAGATGTTCACGCCTGAGGACGGGCTGCCGGGAATCCGAGCGGTCTACGACGCGATTGCATCAGACGGTGTCGCGCCGGAGGATAAACCGGACGGCGAGCTGTTCCGCAACCAGGCCGAAGAAATCGTCACGGCCAGCCAAAAGGTCATTTACCGGCCTCCGGCGCGCGAGACCGAGATCGTCGCGTTACTCAAGAGGATGCTCGAGCTGTGGGCGGACCCGCCGACCGCCCAGCTGGTGACGGCGTGCGTGTGCCATTACCTATTCGAGGTTGCCCACCCCTTCTTTGACGGAAACGGCCGGACCGGGCGGTTTATCCTCGTTAGCCACCTGGCGCAGATCCTCTCGGTCGATGCGGCGCTCGCGGTGTCGAGCGCGATCAACGAGGGGAAAAAGAGGTACTACGACGCGTTCCTCGAGGTGCAGAATCCCCTGAACCGTGGGGACCTCACGCCGTTCATCGTCGTCATGCTCGATTTTATCGAGGACGGAGTTAATCGTATGGCCGAGGACCTGAGCGAGAAGAACAAGATTTATTCGCGGCTGCGGAATCTCGTGGGACAAACGTGGAGTGACAACGAAAGACGGGCCGCCGAATACGTCGTCAACTCGCACATTTTCGGCCAGTTTAAGCAGGTGAGAGTGCGCGACGAACTCATCGATGCCATGGGTCTGTCGTGGCCGACCGTGCGCGAAGCGATCGACGGCCTGGAACGCGAGGGCTTCATCCGCACCGTCAAGAAGCGGCCTCTCATCGTCGCGCTCTCCGACGCCGCCCTCGCCGAGTACCGCCTGCCCGAGGGTGAGGACGTGGGCGACCTCGACTAGCCTCCTATCCCAGCCCCGCCCCGGCCGTGAACGTGACCTTTCTGGCCGATTCGGTCACGTTCACCGGCCGGGGGGGGCGATTCACGCCAGGGCGACGGTCTGCGCGAAGGGCGTGTCCTCGCTGGACGTGCCGACGTACACCGTGTACTCGCCGGGCACGTTCCGGAACGCCCGCGTCGCATAGTCCCAGGTGCCGAAGGGTTTTGCCGTGGCCTGCGCGTCGAGGACGACCTCGATGTCGGCCGATTCTCCCGGCTCCAGCCACGCCTTGGCGAAGCCGACGAGGCGCATCGGCGGCTGCCCGGCGACGGGAATCCCCAGGTAGACCTGGACGACCTCGGCGCCGCGCCGCGCCCCCGTGTTCGTCACGCGCGCGGTGACGCTCATGCGCCCGTCCGTGGGGATTTCGGTCGCCGACAGCGCGACGTCGCTGACCTCGAACGTCGTGTACGACAGCCCGAACCCGAACGGGAACGCCGGCGCGATGCCCTGCGCCTGGAACCAGCGGTAGCCCATCTGCAGGCCCTCGCTGTAGGTCATCGTCGGGTAGCCCTCGCCGAGGTCGACGCCGGGGTAACGCTCCTGGTGGCCGACGTACATGAGGTCGCCGAGCTCGGCCGCGTAGGTCGTCGGCACCTTCCCGGCTGGCGTGGCGGCGCCGAAGAGCAGGTCGGCGACGACGTGGCCGTCCTCGCTGCCCTGGTTCCACACCTCGAGGATCGCGCGCGCCTGATCGCGCCACGGCATGAGGACTGGCGTCGAATCCTTGAGGACGACGACGGCGTCGGGCGCGGCCTCGAGCAGGCGGGCGATCATGTCTTCTTGCCCGTGCAGGTGGCGCGGTTCGACGAGGTCAGCGCCCTCGGTCGCGACGATGCCCGCCATGATGACGACGGTGTCGGCGGCCCGGGCGGCCTCGACGGCTTGGTCGAGGTTCGCGAGGTCAGCGTCGACGACTACCATCGTCGGGTCGGCCGCGCCGGCGGCACGCAGCGCCTCGGTGAGGCCGTCCAGCGGGGCGACGGTGTAGAGTGGGTCGACCTTCGACGACCCGCCGCCGCCGTTGCAGGCCTCGGCGACGTAGGGAGCCTGGCCGATGACGACGAGGTTCCCGACGCCCTTCGGGTCCAGCGGCAGGAGGTCGCCCTCGTTCTTCAGGAGGACGGCGATGTCTGTGCCGATCCGTCGGGCGCGTTCGCCGTGGGCGGCCGCGTCGATCTGGCCGGGGGCGTAGGGCCGGTCGAACTGGTGGAATCGGAACATCTGGGTGTAGCGGCGCACGAGGGCGCGGTCAATCGTTTCGATTTCCAGGCTGGTGTCTTGGAGGGCGGCCTTGACGTTGTCCTCGTTCAGCCACTTGGCGTCGGGCATTTCGTGGTCCATGCCGGCGCCCAGCGACGCCGCGCACGACCGGCACGACCAAAAGTCCGACTGAACGTAGCCGGTAAAGCCCCATTCGCGCCGCAGAATATCGGTGAGCGTGTACCGATTTTCGGTGGCGTACGTGCCGCGCAGGCGGTTATACGCCGACATAATCGCGGCAATATCGCCGTCCTTGACGAGCATTTCGAACGGCAACAGATACAGCTCGCGGAGGACGTGTTCGTCGATTTCCACGTTGTAACGGAAACGCTCGTTTTCCTGATCGTTCGTCACGTAGTGCTTGCCCATGGCGATGACGTCGTGCGCCTAAATCGCCTTCGTCACCTCGACGCCCATAACGCCGGAGAGGTAGGGGTCCTCGGAGAAATACTCGAAATTACGCCCGGCGATCGGGGTGCGGTGCAGGCACACGCCCGGCCCTTCGAGGACATGCTGGCCCAGCGTCGCCGTCTCGGAGCCGATAATGTCGCCGTATTCGTGGGCGAGGTCGGGGTCGAAGCCGGCGGCCAGCCCGATCGTCATCGGCAGCGCCGTCGCCTTGGGGCTGGGGTAGCCGTCGCCCATGCCGACGCCGACCGGCCCATTCGTCACGCGGAAGCGGGGAATCCCCAGAGCTTCGTTGCCTTTGACGTGGCGCTGAATCCGGACCTGCTCGAGGAATTCCTCCATCGCCTCGGGGCCCATCGCCTGGATCTCGTCGATCGGCGGCATGTCGTAGATGTTGATCGTCGCCATCGAGCCGTGGAGCTGCTGAATCTTCTCGTCCACACTCATGCGCGCGACCAGCTCTTTTGCCTTGTCGCGGGCGGTGTCGAAATCCAGGGGTGCGGGGGTTGCCTCGGGCATGGCAGGTCTCCTTTGACAAAGCGGGCCAGATACCGCCAGGTTATCGAGCGGGTGGTCGGGGGCCGCGAGGTTGCCGCCTATTGCCGTCCCCTCCCGCAGCCGGGCCCGGGGACGTGGCCCTTCTGTCCATTGCCATCGCGGTGACCGGCCCAGACCGATGAACGTGACCACATAGGATGACGTCCACGCAAAGTGTCAGTGTGCCGCGGTAGGGTGAGGGGCATCACCGTCGCCAACTTGCCCCGCGTGACCTCCGCGCGGCCGAGGGCGAGGGCGGCGCGACCACTACCGAAGAAGGAGCAGTCGTGGCTATCCGCAGCGCACATAACGACAGCCTGGCCCAGTTCGACCCCGAGATCGCGAACGTCCTCGACCTCGAGTTGGAGCGCCAGCGCGGCACGTTGGAAATGATCGCGTCCGAGAACTTTGTCCCGCGTGCGGTGTTGCAGGCGCAGGGCTCGGTTTTGACGAACAAGTACGCCGAGGGCTACCCGGGCCGCCGCTACTATGGCGGCTGCGAGGCCGTTGACCAGGCCGAGAACCTCGCGATCGAGCGCGCCAAGGCCGTGTTTGGCGCCGAATACGCGAACGTCCAGCCGCACTCGGGCGCCCAGGCGAATGCCGCGGTCCTCCACGCGCTGGCGAAGCCGGGCGACACGATCATGGGCCTCGCCCTCGACCATGGCGGCCACCTGACGCACGGCATGAAGATCAACTTCTCCGGCAAGGTCTACCACGCGACCGCCTACCAGGTGAACCGTGAAACCATGCGGATCGACATGGATGCGGTGCGCGACGCCGCCCTCGAGTACCGCCCCAAGGTCATCATCGCCGGCTGGTCGGCCTACGCCCGCCACCTGGACTTCGCTGCCTTCCGCGAGATTGCGGACGAGGTCGGCGCTTACCTGTGGACCGATATGGCGCACTTTGCGGGCCTGGTCGCGGCTGGTTTGCACCCGTCGCCGGTGCCGTATTCGGATGTCGTGTCGACGACGGTCCACAAGACGATGGGCGGCCCGCGTTCGGGCATGCTCCTCTCGCGCGACACCGTTCTGGCAAAGAAGCTCAACTCCGCGGTGTTCCCGGGCCAGCAGGGTGGCCCCCTCATGCATGTCGTCGCCGCGAAGGCCGTGGCGATGAAGTACGCGCAGACCGAGGAGTTCGCCGACCGCCAGGCCCGCACGATCGAGGGCGCCCAGATCATCGCCAAGCGCCTCATGGCCGACGACGTCGCCAGCACGGGAATCACGCTGCTGACCGGCGGCACTGACGTTCACCTCGTCATGGCCGACCTGCGCGAATCCGTCCTCAACGGCCAAGAGGGCGAGGACCTGCTGCACGCCGCCGGCATCACGATCAACCGCAACGCCGTCCCGTTCGATCCGCGCCCGCCGGCCGTCGGCTCGGGCCTGCGCATCGGCACGCCGGCGCTGGCCACGCGCGGTTTCGGCGCCCAGCAGTTCGAAGAGGTCGCCGATATCATCGCGACCGCCCTCGTCGACGGCTGCCAGGGCAAGGCGGACACGGCGGAACTCAGGGCGCGCGTCGCCGCGTTGACGGACGCGTTCCCGCTGTACCCGGGCCTCGACCAGTCCCACTAGGAGCCGCGCATGCGTAAAGGATGGCAGGGGCCGGCGAAACTGCTGGACGGCGCGGGTGTGGCCGCGCAGATTAAGAGTGAGCTGGCCGAACGGGTCAGCACGCTGAAAAGCCGGGGGATCACGCCGGGGCTGGGCACGGTCCTCGTCGGCGACGACCCCGGGTCGCGGGCGTACGTCGCGGGCAAGCACCGCGACTGCGCCGAGGTCGGGATCGCGTCGATCCGCGTCGACCTGCCCGGCGACGCCTCGCAGGCGCAGATCGAGGACGCGGTCCGCGGCCTCAACGCCGATCCGCGCTGCACGGGATACATCGTCCAGCTGCCGCTGCCGGCGGGGATCGACCAGAACGCGATCCTCGAGCTGATTGACCCGGCGAAGGACGCCGACGGCCTCCACCCGATGAACCTCGGGCGGCTGGTTCTCGCCGTTTCCGGGCCGATCGACACGCCGCTGCCGTGCACGCCGCGCGCGTGCATCGAGCTCATGCGCCGCTACGACATCGACCTGGCCGGGGCGGACGTCACGGTTGTGGGCCGCGGGACGACGGTGGGCCGCTCGATCGGCCTGCTGCTGGGCCGCAAAGACTGCAACGCGACGGTGACCTCATGCCACACCGGCACCCGCGACCTGGCCGATCACTGCCGCCGCGCCGACGTCGTCATTTCGGCGTCGGGCCAGCCGGGCATTATTACGCCCGACATGGTGAAACCGGGCGCGGTCGTCCTCGACGTCGGCGTCTCGCGGGTCGTCGACCCGGCCACCGGCAAGGCCCGGCTGACGGGCGACGTAGCCGACGGTGTAGACGAGGTCGCCGCCTGGCTGTCGCCCAACCCCGCCGGCGTCGGCCCAATGACGAGGGCGTTGCTGCTGGTCAACGTCGTCGAGGCCGCCGAACGGATGGTTGAGCACTCGGCGTGTTAGGGCGCTTTCCGGTACCGTAAGGGGCGCGGGAATGCGCGAACAAAAGGAGTGACACATGAGGACGCCCACGGTAACTGCGGGCAGGATCGCCCGTGCGGCGATGGTGACGGCATGCGGGGTGGCGTTGGTGGCCACCGCGGGGTGCAACACGAAGCCCTCGGCGTCATCGCCCACCGCGGCGACGATCACCGTCGAGCGTCCGATTATCTGTGTGGCCCAGTCAGATTCGGTGAACAAGGAGTACGCCCAGTCGTTCGTCGACGCGCTGAAGGCGGCGGCGAAAGACCGCAGGTCGAGCGACGACAAGACGATTAGCGTGCGCGAACTGTTCAGCGCCCCGACAGCGAAGGAAGCGCTCGAGGCCGCGCAAAGGGCCGGGTGCGCCGTCATCGTGACGCCGGGTGCCTCGATGAGCGCGGCGGCGCGTGACCAGGCAAAGAAGCACCCGGACGTCATTTACGAGGCGACGGGGGTCGAGCGGTCGGAGCGGCTGCCCGCGAACCTCACGCCGTTGAATTCAGGCCTGGATGCGCCGGCGTTCCTCGCCGGCTACATCGCGGCGGGCACGACCCGCACGGGCGTCCTCGGCGCTTTGTCGGCGTCGACCACGGACTCGCCGGTGGCCCGCGGGTTCGCCCAGGGTGTCGACTTCTACAACCAGGCCAAGGGCACTGGCGTGGTCGTCCAGGGTTGGAACGCCGGGTCGCATCGTGCGACCAGCGCGACGAACGCCGAGGAAGTGAACGGCCAGGTCGGCACCTATATCGGCCAGCACGCCGACATTATTCTCGTCGATGCCGACGCCTTCTCGCCGGCCGCGATCGAGGCGGTGAAGAAGGCGGATAACGGCGTCTCGCTTATCTTCACCGGCCGGGACGCGTGGGAGACACTGCCGGAGTCGCGCGACGTCCTCATGACCAGCCTCGTTACCGACACGAAGGAGCTGGCGCCCGCGATGCTGCGCCCGATCACCCGTGGTTCGGTGCACGCGGACTCCGATATTGGCTACACGCAGCGGCTCAACACCGCGCACATGGCGGACTTCCACGATTTCTCCGTGCGGATCAGCGACAGCCTCAAGAAGGAGGCCGACTCGCTGAACAAGCAGGTCGAGCACGGCACCATCGTCATCGGGAGGGACGTGCGATGATCCGCGTCGCGACGGTCAACGTCAACGGTATCCGCGCGGCGCGCCGCAAGGGGATGGATCAGTGGCTGGCGACTTGTGGCGCCGACGTCGTCCTCGCCCAAGAGACCAGGGCGCCCGAGGACGTCACGGCCAAGCTGATGGGGGAGGACTGGCACGTCGTCACGTTTCCGTCCCAGCTCAAAGGGCGTGCGGGCGTCGCGGTCGCGTGCCGCGCAGACTCGGGCATCGAGATCGTGTCGGCGGAGCGTGAGGCGATCGCCGACGAACACGAATCGGATTCGGGCCGCTGGCTCGAGGCGACGCTGCACCTGAGTGGGCGCGAGGCGCCGCTGCGCGTCGTCTCCGCCTACCTGCATTCCGGCCAGGTCGGGTCGCCGAAGCTCGACTACAAGCTCTCGCACCTCGCGCGGGTCGAGGAGCGGCTGGCCCAGCTGGCCGCCGACGGCGTCGACACCGTGGTCGCGGGCGATTTCAACGTCGTTCGTAGCCAGTTCGACATCAAGAACTGGAAGGGCAACCACAACAAGACGTCGGGCGTCCTTGACGAGGAAATCGCGTTCCTCGACCGCTGGATGGGCGGCGACTGGGTCGACGTCACGCGCCAGCTGACGGGACCTGAGGTGCCCGGGCCGTACACGTGGTGGTCGTGGCGCGGCAAGGCGTTCGATAATGACGCGGGGTGGCGGATCGACTACCAGATGGCGACGCCGGCGCTCGCGGAGCGCGCCCGGGCCGTGCGCGTCGACCGGGCACCGGCCTACGACCAGCGCTTTTCCGACCACGCGCCCCTGGTCGTCGACTACGCCCTCGACCAGTAGGCGTGGCCGCCGGCCGCGCGGCCGTCAGCGTGATCAAAGGGGCACGTTCCCGGGTTTGGGGCCGATGCGCGTGATCGCAGTGGACGAAAGGGCCACGGCGAGGCGCGGGGACGATAGTCTGGACAGACGATAGTTGGCTCCTCGGTGACCGTCGGCCTTATCGTGGCACCCCTCGGACCAACGAAGGATCCCGTCATGAAGAAGCGTGCTCTTGCCCCGGCGTTGACCGCCATCGCCTCGATTGTGCCGGCCGCGTGGCTTTGGCTGGGCGAACCCGCCGTCCGCGAACGCTATGACCTTTTCCAGCCGATCGACGGCGGCACGTGGGTCTTCCTCGTCGTCTGCGCCGTCCTCTGGTCCCTGTGCGTTATCGCCGTCGCCAGGCGGCGAAGCGCGACGGTGGCGGACCTCGTCGGCTGTGTCGTGTTGGCGTTCGTTGGGCCCGTGGTGGGTGTCCTCGCGCTGGCGGGGAGCGTCCTCGCCCACGCCGGCTTAGTGACGTTTGGCTGGGTGATTGTGCTGGTGGCGGCGGTGTACCCCTACGTCGCCTCCCGCGACGAGGAGCGCTAGGCGCGACTGCCAGCCCGTCCGGCCGATGAGCGTGATCACAGCGGACAAAAGGATCACGGTGATGGGGGAGAATAAACGGGACACTTCGGGCTACCACAGGAGTCGAGGACGATGGCTGAACGGACAAGCACCGGCACGAAGCGGCGGTGGACGCGCCGCCAGACGTGGGTCCTTATCCTTGCGCTCGTCCTCTGTGCATGCTGCGCATGGGGCGTCGCCACGGTGAAGAATGGCGACCCCGACGCCCGTGAGACCGCGCAGTACCTGGTCAACACCGGCAAGCTCAAGGGCAAGGTCGAGGACGTCACCGTCGGCCCCAAGATGAAGGAGTTTCACATCACCAGCGCGGCCCGCGTCGGATGCAACGTCTTCTTTACCGTGCCGCGCGACGCGCCCACGCACGATCGGTTCCGCGACCTGCCGTTTGCCGCCACGGACAGCTGGGAGATCTCCCCCTATTCGTGGAAGGGCAACGTGGGCGTGTCGCGTGACCCGCAGTGCCGCTGCGGGTTTACGACGGACGACACCGACATGATCGCCCCGCCGACGTTCGACGAGGTCGACCCGGCGCTGAAGAAGGGGACGACCGAGGTGCCGGAGAACTCGCCGCTGCTCGCCGCCCCCTGCGGTTTCGACGGCGAGAACGACCCCGAGGCGGTGGCGCTGCTCAAGTCCGTCCCGACCGGGTGGGCGGCCGTGCACGCGCGGTGGTCCGGCAGGTTCGACTAGCCCTGCGCTGGGCATCCCGGCCGTGAACGTGATCAAAAAAGGTCACGTTCACCGGCGCGTGCGGGGTCAGAGTTTCTTGAACGACGACGTGTTGAGGAAGAACCCCTGGCCACCGGCCTTCCAACAGGTCACGCCGTCGCCCTCGAGGTGGCAGGCGTACGTGTGCTGCGGGTTGGTGTAGGTCTTGCCGGGTTCCATCGTCGTCGCGGGCTCCCCGTTCCTGATGGCCATCGCGGCGGCGGTGCCCTCGTGGGGCCCGACGTAGGCGAGCGTGTCGCCGCGGTAAGCCGCCAGACAGTCGTTCATCTGCTCGCCGCCGAACTCCTCGATGCACGGCACCGACGTGTCGAATACGACACAGACGACACTGTCTTCCCTGAAATCGCAGCCCACCTGCTTCGACGGCGCCACCGCGGCGTACGACCGCCACGTGTCGACGAACACGGGAACGATCGCGTCCGCCGGAACGGTGCCGCCGGCGGGCATGCCCCCGCTGGCCGGGGCACTGCTGGACGGTGCGGGCGACGGAGCCGACGACGTGGGGGTGTTTCTTGCGGCGCCCTCGTTCTTCTTTGCCGCCTCGAGGGCGTCCTGCGCCTGCTTGAGCACCGCTTTGGCGTCGGCGGAAGTGAAGCTGTCGTCGCCCTTCGCTTGAGCACGCTTGAGGTCGTCGACGATCGCCTGGATCTGCTGGGGAGTCACGTCCGCGGCGTCGACGTGCGTGAACGTGTTGGCGACGGCGACAGGCTTGTCGCCCACCCTCACGTTCACCGGTTTGCCCGTCGAATAGATCGACCGGTCGTGATTGATCGGGCTGATGAACGTCACCTGATAGGTGCCCCGCGGAACCGTGAACTCCGGTTTCGCGACGGTGCTCTTCGCGCCCTTGGGCCAGAGGGCGTGATAGACGTCGGTCTTGCCATCTGTGGCCTTCATGTGGGCGACGATGGGGGTCGACGTGGCCGTCCACGAGTTGTCGATCGTGACGGAAAGCGTGACTCTCGTGTCGCCCTTGGCCGACACCCGGTGGACGCCGTACCACGCACCCAGGCCGAGGAGTTCGACAAGGATCAGCGCAATAATGACGCCAAGGACGATGAGGAGTCTGCGGTTGGTCCGTTCGCTCGACGCGGGTCCGGCTGGTTGAGGCATTGGTGTCTATCTTCCTGATGAGTGGCCGACGCACGGCGGTAGCGCGCGTGCCGTGGATGGGGTGCAACTCCATCCATAGTAAGACGTGAGACCCCGGCTATCGGGGCAAAGCATCGGGCGGCACCCGTTGGCCATGACCGTGAGCAAAACGGACGAAGAAGTCACGGTGACGGGTGCGGCTATTTGCTGGTCCAGATGATGGGGTCCCTGGCGGTTGCCGCGTCTTTGAGGATGGGCGCCCCCGCGGGAATCCCCAGTCCAAACGGCCAGATCAATTCGCTCTCGGGTTTCACGGCGATCACCGCGCGTGCCCCATTCTTGGGCGCCCACCGGTCGGCGCGCTCGCTTTGGAACAGCCCGATCTCCTTGGCTTCGTGCGTCTCGACCCCGCCCATCTCGTCGCCCTGGAGCCCGGTAATATCGGTCGGCTGGTCAAGGAAAAGAATGAGGAAAGACGGAGACGAGAAATACGGTTCCTTGCGTTGCTCGGCAAAAGGATCGGGGATTCCGTCAAACTTCAGATAGTCGAGGTCCGACGCGAAATAGCGCAACGTGCCGATAAAAGTCTGGTATCCCTGCGCTTTCGCCTGGGCGATTGCGGCGTTCATTTCTGCGTCTCCGCCCCCGGTGGATGGGGTGGCGGTGCCCGGCGATGCCGAGGCCTGACCCTCTCCCTTGCCGTTGTCCGCGTTCTTCTGCGCCGCGGCGAGGGCGTCGCGCGCACGATCGAGGGCGGCCTTGGCGTCAGCCTCACTGAGGCTGGCGTCGCCCTTCGTCCGCGCACGCGTGAGGTCGTCGATGATCACCTGAACCTGCTGCGGCGTCACGCGTGACGCATCGACGTGGGCAAACGCGCAGGCGACGACGACGGGGTCGTCGTTGACCGTCACATCCACGGGCTTGCCGGTCGAGTAGATCGATAGGTCCTTGTTGATCGGGCTGATAAACGTCAGCTGGTATTTCCCGGGCGGAACGGCGATTTCCGGTTTCGCGTCGGCATGCGTGGCACCCTCGGGCCACACGGCGTGGTAGACGTCGATGCTTCCGTCGTTGGTGGCGACGTGGGCGATGACGGGCGTCGACGTTGCCGTCCACGACTTGTCGATCGACACCGACAGTCTGAGGGTCCTGTTGGCCGCCGCGGCGCGGTGATGGACGCCGTACCACACGCCCAGGCCGACGAGCTCAACCACCACCAGCGCAACAATCACGCACAGTGCGATGAGTAGTTTCCGGTTCGTCTGGTTCCGCGACGGATGCGCAGTCGTCTCAGTCATCGTTGTCGCCCTCCTGGATATACGGCGGCACGCTGCACGTCCTCGGACAGCGTGATGGGGCCTGGCCTCGTTCTATCGTAAAACCCCGCGGGCCCCGATAGGCCGTCGCCGCCGCTGGAGGCGATGAACGTGATCAAAAAAGGTCACGTTCACGGGTTTAGGGGCATGAGCGGGATCAAAGCGGACGCAAGGATCACGTTCACGGGCAGGGGCCCGCCAACTACCGCCGGCGGAGGACGTCCTCTAGTTGCCTGGCGCGCTGCTCGTGGTAGTGGACGCGGCGCGCAAGGAACGCCTTGACGGGGCCGCGCGCCCGGTAGCGGTGTTCGCTTTCGTCCTCGATGCGGTTGGGGTCGCGCTCCGGATCCAGGTCCACCGACCCCGTGAGGCTGAAGTGTGGCCACGCGAGCGTGTGCGGGTCGGACAGCGTGACGTAGTTCGGGGTCTCGTCGGCGTGCAGATGCCCGGCGCTATTCGGCTTGTCGGCTTTCGGCGGATTCGCGATAAACGCCGAGGTCAACAGGGTGACACGGGCCAACAGGTTGACCCACAGCATGATCGTGATGATCGCGGCGAACGGCGCGAGCAGCGGCGACTTGACGGCCGACACCGCCGACGTCCCCAGGTACCTCAGCGCGCCGGCGCCGATGACGAACACGCCCGCCCCGATCAGCAGGTCTTTCCGCGGCGGCCTCACCCGCGACACCATGCGGACCAGCAGCACCATGACGATCGCGTCGATGAGGGCGGCGAGGACGATCGACGTCACCGAGACGATCGTCGACGCGACGGCACCCGAGAGGTTCATCCAGTCGAGGACGGCCGTCCCGACCGTCGAGTTGACGACCTGCACGACGGCGGTGCAGGCAACGGCGACGAGGAGGACGAGGAATCCCAGCAGGTCACGCAGCTTGTCGAGCACCGGATTGTCGGGGACGACCTGGATGCCGAACATCAGGCGAATCGAATTCTTCGTCGCCGTCATGACCGCCGACGCCGACAACAGCAGGGTGACGATGGCGACGATCCCCGTCACCGACAAGACGTTGGGGTGGGCGACCATGTCGTGCGGGTCGACGAGGCCATGGGCGCCCTTCCACGTGAGCAGCGACGGGATCGCCTCGTTGATGGCAGAGAATGTCGCGTCCATCATGTCGGGGTTGGACCCGAGGACGCGGAACGCCACGGTGATTCCGATCGTGAGGGCGGATGCCAGCGAAAACAGGGCGGTATAGGAAATGCCGCCGGCCAACAGGTTTCCGCGATTGCCGGAATAGCGGGTAAACGCGCGGGTGGCGCGCAGGGACGTCACCCAGTCAATGAACGCCTTGACCTTAGCTGACGTCCCGTCAAAATCCTTGATAGACCTCAGCGATGGTGTGGACTCGGGATATGTCGGGCCTACCGGATCGATGACCTTCTTTGCGGAGGAATTCACTTTTTCACCGTACCAAATGCCGATACGCGCTCCACTACACTGGAGGGGACTTATTTGTCGCTAGTCGAAAGGTCTCACCCCATGACCGCTGATGTTCAATGGAATGAAGCGTGGCCGCTGACCCAGGGCGCCGCCCAGGTTACCGACCTGTTCACCAAGACTTTTGGCCAGCCGCCGGCTGGTGTCTGGCAGGCTCCGGGTCGCGTCAACCTCATTGGCGAACACACGGATTACAACGGTGGCGTCGCCATGCCGATCGCATTGCCGCACCGGACGTATGCCGCGTTGTCGCCGCGCGACGACCGCACGGTTCGTCTGATTTCCGCGCAGGAAGAGGGCATTCGTCAGGTCAGCCTCGACGACGTCGCCCCGGCGTCCTCGGATCACCCGGTCGAGGGCTGGCCGGCCTACGTCGTCGGCGTCGCCTGGGCGCTCGAGCAGGCGGGTGTCGAGGGCATCCGCGGCTTCGACGTGGCCATCGACTCGTGCGTCCCGTTCGGCGCGGGCCTGTCGTCCTCGGCGGCGCTGGAGTGCGCGGTCGCCGTCGGCCTGTCCGACCTGTTCGACCTCGACCTCGCGGGCACGGCGGACGAGCCGAACGACGAGGGCCGCCAGAAGCTGGTCGCCGCGTGCATCCGCGCGGAAAACGACGTGGCGGGCGCGAACACGGGCGGCCTCGACCAGGCGGCGTCGCTGCGCTGCCACGAGGGCGAGGCCCTGTTCCTCGACTGCCGCACCGGCAAGACCGAGGGCGTCCCGTTCGACCTGGCCAGGCAGGGTTTGGCGCTCCTCGTCATCGACACGCGTGCGCCGCACTCGCTGTCGGACGGCCAGTACAACAACCGCCGCTCGTGCTGCGAGGACGCCGCGAAGGTCCTGGGCGTCGACCTCCTCGTCGACGTCACCGACCGCGACGCGGCGCTGGCCAAGCTCTCGGATCCGCTGCAGATCAAGCGGACCCGCCACGTCGTCGACGAGATCGCCCGCACCTACGCGGCGGTCGACACCATGCGCAAGGGCGACATGAAGGGTGAGGTGTTGGACGAGGTCGCGCGCCTGTTCGACGCGTCGCACGATTCGCTGCGTGACGACTACGAGGTGACGTGCCCGGAGCTCGACCTGGCCGTCAACACGGCCCGCGCCCACGGCTCGCATGGCGCCCGCATGACGGGTGGCGGCTTCGGCGGCTCGTGCATCGCGATCGTCGAGGCCGACAAGGTCGACGAGACCGCCCAGGCGATCGCTGACGCCTACGAGGAGGCCGGCTTCCGTCCGCCGCACTTCCTCCTCGCGTCGCCCGCGAAGCCAGCGGGTCGGGTGCAGTAATGGCCGATCGGACGCTGCACGCGATCATTCCCGCCGGCGGCGCGGGCACGCGACTGTGGCCGCTGTCGCGGCGGGCATGGCCGAAGTACCTGCTGAGCCTCGACGGGAACCGCAACCTGCTGCAGGCCGCGTGTGACCGCCTGGCCGGCGTGGCCTGCGACTATACGGTCGTCACCTCGCCGCTGACGGCGGGCGCGGTCGGGCAGTCCCTGGGGTCGCGTTTCAGCAGCGTCCAGATCATCGCCGAACCCAGTCCGAAGAATTCGATGCCGGCCATCGGCCTGGCCGCCGCGATCACCGAGGCCCGCCACGGGGGCGACGCCCTCGTCGGGTCGTTCGCGGCCGACCACGCGATCCGCGACGAACAGGCGTTTGCCCAGGTCGTCGCGGACGCGATGGCCACGGCCCAGGCCGGCTACGTCGTGACGATCGGGATCACCCCCACCCGACCGGACACGGGATACGGCTACATCGACGCGGGCGAGGCGCTGAAGGACGCGCCCGCCCGCGCCGTCCGCTCGTTCACCGAGAAACCGGACGCCCAGTGCGCCCAGGCGTATCTGGCCCAGGGCACTTACCTGTGGAACGCCGGGATGTTCGTCGCGCGGTGCGGCGTCCTCCTCGACCGGCTGGCCGTCGAGCATCCGCAGCTCGCAGCCGGTTTGCGGCGCATCGCCGCCGCCTGGGACACCGCCGACGCCGAGGACGTCCTCGCCCGCGAGTGGCCCCAGCTGACGGCGATCGCCATCGATCACGCCGTCGCGGAACCCGCAGCGGCGGCCGGCGCGGTCGCCGTGTGCCAGGCGGGGACCATCGGCTGGTCCGACGTCGGCGACTACGACACGCTGGCCAGCGAGGCCCGCGAAAGCGACGGGGCGCGCATCGTCGGACCCCTCGAAGCGGCGGCGGTCGAGTCGCCGGGCGCCCTCGTCGCGGGCACGGACCGCGTGGCCGGCGAAAGAGTCGTCGTCTTCGGCGTCCCCGACGCCGTCGTCGTCCGCGAGGGCGATGTGACGCTCGTCACGACGCGTCAGCGGGCGGGCCAGATTAAGGCGCTGACCGCGGCGCTCGAGCAGACGCCGCTGGCGAATCTCGATTAGCTCTCGCATCGGGGGCGACGGCACGAAAGAATGGGGGCATGAAGAAAGTGCCTTCTCCGTCGCTCGACGGCGCCTATCGCCGGGGCCCGGTGTCGTACCGCGGCCTCAACCGCCCCGTCGAAACCTCCGAAGCTCGCCTCCTCGCTAAGCAGCCCGACACCTCCTGGCTACACACCGACACGTGGCGCGTCCTGCGTATCCAGTCCGAGTTTGTCGAGGGCTTCGACGCCCTCGCCGAGCTGGGTCCCGCCGTCTCGGTCTTCGGGTCGGCGCGCACGAAACCCGACGATCCCGCCTATCAGCTGGGCGTCGATGTGGGCCGCGAACTGGCTGAACGTGACCTGGCGGCGATCACGGGTGGCGGACCGGGCCAGATGGAGGCCGTCTGTATGGGCGCGAACGAGGCCGGCGGCGTCGCCTGCGGCCTCGGTATTGAACTGCCGCACGAGCAGGAGCTCAACCCCTGGGTCAACGTCGGCATGTACTTCCGGTACTTCTTCGTCCGCAAGACGATGTTCATCAAGTACGCCCAGGCGTTCATCGCGTTGCCCGGCGGGTTCGGCACGCTGGACGAGCTGTTCGAGGCCGTCACGCTGGTTCAGACCCACAAGATCGGGTCGTTCCCCATCGTCCTCATCGGCTCCGACTTCTGGGGTGGCCTGGTTGAGTGGTTGCGGGCCCAGCTGGTGGCAAACGGCATGATCCTCGCCGAGGACCCCGACCTGTTCCACGTCGTCGACTCGGCCACCGAGGCGCTCGACTGGATCGAAAAGCGGTGGAGCGAGGGCGACTGACCACCCCTCTCGCGCCCGATTGCCGCCGAAACGTGCGAGTTGACTCTGTCATCTTCCCGGGCAAGCCGGATATACTGACCGAGAGTGCTGCATTCAGCGGCGCGTTGCGTCCTAGAAGAGGAGTCGTGTGGTATGGCAGCAATGAAGCCCCGTACTGGGGAAGGTCCTCTCGAAGCCGTCAAAGAGGGCCGAGGCATCGTCGTCCGGGTACCTCTCGAGGGCGGCGGTCGTCTGGTTGTCGAAATGACGCCGGAAGAGGCGGAGCAGCTTAAAGAGGCACTAGAAAATCTCTGACGTTCGTGTGAACGGCGGGGCGGGTCGTCTGATCTGCCCCGCCGTTTCGTCTGTGCTGGGTGGCGTCCTCGTGGCGCGCAGGCCGTCCGCTTTGTGAACGTGATCAAAAAGGTCACGTTCACGGGTTTGTGCCGGTGAACGTGATGAAAGCGGAGGAAAGGATCACGTTCACGGCCGGAGGGCGCGGCGCCCAGACCTAGATGGGCACCGCCACCGTGATGCCGTCGCCGCAGGTGAGCGTGGCCGTGACCAGGTCGGGGTCGTCCTGCAGCTCGCGGATCGTCTGGCGCATCGTCACGGTCTCGGCGTCGCGTTTCGTCGGATCGGACACGCGGTCGCGCCACAGCGAGTGGATGATGGCGATAATCCCGCCCTTGCGGACGATGCGGCGGGCCTGGACGAGCGAGGCCGCCAGCTGGTGGATGTCGCCGTCGAGGATCACCATGTCGTAGCCGGCCGCGGTCATCCGCGGCATGACGTCGAGGGCGCGCCCGTTGATCAGGCGGGTCCGCGACGCGGCGACGCCGCCCTCGTGGAACGCCAGCCGGGCGGCCTCGATGTATTCGGCCTCGCTGTCGATCGACGTGAACACGCCGTCGGTGGTCATCCCCTGGAGCACCCACAGGCCGGATACGCCCGTGCCCGTGCCGATTTCGATGACGGCTTTGGCGCCGGCGGTCGCCGCGAGCATCCGCAGGCAAGCACCCTGGCCGGGTGACACCGGCAGGACGGCCAGCTCGTTCGCGCGGGCGCGGGCTGCGCGGGTGGCGTCGTCCTCGATGATGGACTCTTCCACCCAGGCCCAGCTGAGCGTCTTGAAATCGTTGATGATGATCCCCTCCACGTCGTGCGTCACGCCGATCCTATCGCGTGCGCGGCGGGACCTAGACGGGCTTGACCCCCAGGTTGCGTCCGGCCAGCGAGCGCTTCTGCTGTTCCAATTGGTCGACGGCCGCGGAGATTGCGGCGACCGCCTCGGAATCCGAGTCGGTGGCGGCCAGCGGCTGCCCGGAATCGGAGCCCTCGCGCAGCTTGACGTCGATCGGAACCTGGGCCAGCAGCGGCACCGGGTAGCCGAGCGCCGTCGTCAGCCGAGCGGCGACGGTTTCGCCGCCGCCCGAGCCGAAGATCTCGAGCTTCGAGCCGTCGGGCTGGGTGAGGTAGGACATGTTCTCGATGACGCCGACGACGTGCTGGTCGGTCTGCGACGAGATCGAGCCGGCGCGTTCGGCGACCTCGGAGGCCGCGATCTGGGGCGTCGTCACGACGATGATCCCGGAGTTCGGCAGCAGCTGGGCAATCGAGATTGCGACGTCGCCGGTGCCCGGGGGCAGGTCCAGCAGGAGGACGTCGAGGTCGCCCCAGTAGACGTCGGCGAGGAACTGCTGGAGGGCGCGGTGCAGCATGGGCCCGCGCCACACGACGGCCTGGCCGTCGGGCACGAACATGCCGATTGAGATGACCTTGACCCCGTGGGCCTCGGGCGGAACGATCATCTGGTCGATGACCGTCGCTTCGTCCGTCACGCCCAACATGCGGGGGATCGAGAAGCCGTAAATGTCCGCGTCGACGACGCCGACCTTGAGGCCGCGCTTGGCCATCGCGACGGCAAGGTTTGCCGTGATCGAGGACTTACCGACGCCGCCCTTGCCGGACGTGATCGCGTACACCTTCGTCAGCGAATCGGGCCGCGTGAAGGGGATCTGGCGTTGCGCGCCCTGCAGCTTCTGGGTCAGCGCCTGCCGCTGCTCGGCGCTCATCACGCCCATCTGGACATCGACCTCGTCGACGCCGTCGAGGGCGCTGACGTTCTTGACGACGTCGGCCTTGATCGTGTGCTGCAGCGGGCATCCGGCGACCGTGAGGTCGACGGCGACGCTCACGTGGCCTCCATCGATCGTCACCTCGCGGACCATATCGAGGTCCGTGATCGCGCGGTTGAGTTCGGGATCAATTACGTGGGAGAGAGCCTCGCGGACGGCCTCTTCGGAAACGGTGGTCATGCATGCCATCCTAACGAGGTTCGTCCGTCACGTCGTCTTCAGGCTGATCCTTCCGCTTCTCCTCTTCCGCGGCTTCTCTGACCGTGCGGTTTTGTTCGACCAGCGGGGACTCGAGGAGTTCCTCCAGCAGGTCGCGCATCTCGGAGCGCACAAAGTCGCGGGTGGCGACGTCGGCCATGGCCGAGCGCAGCGCCGCGATTTCGCGCATGAGGTACTCGGTGTCGGACAGGTTGCGTTCGGCCCGGCGGCGGTCCTGTTCGGCGGTCACGCGGTCGCGGTCGTCCTGGCGGTTCTGGGCCAGGAGGATCAGGGGCGCGGCGTACGACGCCTGCAGTGACAGCATGAGGGTGAGCGCGGTGAAGCCGAGGTCGGCCTTGTCGAACTGGAGGGAATCGGGCGCCAGCGTGTTCCATGCCAGCCAGGCCGCGACGAAGACGGTGAGGTAGATAAGGAATTTCGGAGTGCCCGAGAAGCGGGCGATGATCTCGGCCGCGTTGCCGACGGCCTCGCCCTCGAGGTTGACCTTTGGCATCCGCAGGCGCCGACGCTCGCGCGGGGTATCGAGATTTTCAGCCATCCTCACTCCTATCCATCGTCTCGTCGGTCACTCCCTCGTCGGCGTCGCGCCAGTCTTCGGGGAGCAGGTGGTCAAGGACGTCGTCAACACTGACCGCGCCCAGCACGTGGTGGGACGAGTCGACGACGGGGATCGCGGTGAGATTGTACGTCGCCAGCAGGCGCGTGACCGTGCCCAGGCCGTGGTGCGGGTCGACGCCCTCGACCGCGTCGTCGATGATTGCGCCGAGCGCTGTTTGCGGGGGTTCGCGCAGTGCCCGCTGGATGTGGACGACGCCCAGGTATCGGCCGGTCGGCGTCTCGAGCGGCGGGCGCACGGTGATCGCGAGCGACGCGAGGGCCGGGGGAATATCGGCGCGCCGCACGCTGGCCAGCATGGTGGCGACGTTCGCGTCGGGAGGGAGGATGACCGGCGAGGACGTCATCATGCCGC
This sequence comes from uncultured Actinomyces sp., assembly GCA_900545825.1. Lineage (GTDB taxonomy): Bacteria > Actinomycetota > Actinomycetes > Actinomycetales > Actinomycetaceae > Nanchangia. The sequence continues at coordinate 34,831 of URAS01000007.1, read as the reverse complement.
CGGCGGTGTGTTCGCCGTACGCCATGAGGCGGCGGACGTCGGCGGCCTCTTCGGGCTCCATCGCGGACAGCAGCAGCCGGGCCTGGTCGTCGGGCATTTCGGCGATGAGGTCGGCCGCGTCGTCGGGCTGCATGACGTCGAGGACGTCGCCGGCGCGGCGGACGTCGAGTGACGACATGATTTCGACGCGGTCGTCGTCGCCCAGCTCCTCGAGGATGTCGGCCAGGCGTTCGTTGGTCAGCTGGTGGGCGACCTCGATGCGGCGGGCAGGCGGAAGGTCGGCCAGGAGGTCGGCGAAGTCGGGCGCCTTCAAGTCCTCGGTGAGCGTGAGCAGCGTCGTCGCTTCCTGAGTCAACGCCTGCTGCATGGCCAGCCCGGTCACCTCGTCGGGCGAGACGAGGAACGTTTCGCCGCGGCGCAGCGTGATGCCCGTGTTCTGTCGCTGGACGTACAGGCGGGTGATCACCCAATCGCGCTGGTCATCCTGCTCCATCGCCATGTCGATGATCTTGACCTGGCCCGTGCCGTCGTTCATCGTGACGACGCGGTCCATGAGCTCGCCGAACACCGTCGACTCGCCCGGCCGCAGCGAGAACTGGCGAATATTGAAAATGCCCGTCGTGATGATCGCGCCCGGCCGAATCGCCGTCACGCGGGTGATCGGCAGGAACACACGCCGGTGGGTGGCAACCTCGATGACGAAGCCGATGACCCGGGGCGACGCGGTGAAACGCACGAGGACGACGGCGTCGCTCACGCGGCCCACGGCGTCGCCGATGGGATCAAAAACGGTGGTCCCAGCGAGCTTGCCGATGAAGACGCGCGAGCGGATCGGACGAATCGACTCAGTACGTGTACTCACCTGCCCAGGATACGCATCTTCTGGCCGATAAGTGCCACGTGTCGCCGGGCGGGTCGAAGTGGTCCGGCGCGCACAATCATGGCATTCTTGGGGCTATGGCACGTACCCAGCCCGAGCAGGGCATCCCGACTGGCATCGAGGTGGGCCGCTACCCCGACGAGACTCAGGCGATGGAGGCCGTCGCCTACCTTGCCGAGGCCGACTTCCCGACCGAGCATTTGTCCATCGTCGGCGAGGGTATCCTCCTGGTCCAGGACTCGAAAGGCCGGCGCAGTCCCGGGCAGGCGTTCGTCTCCGGCGCGTCGCAGGGCCTGTGGATCGGCCTCATGGCGGGCCTGTGTGCGGCACTGTTTATGCCGGCAAAGTCGCTGTCGATCGTCCTCATCATGAGTATTGTCACGGCGACGCTGGTGTGCGGGTTCGGCAAGATGATCTATCAGATGACCGGCGAGTCCCGTTCGGGCGGCGTCGTCTATGCCCGCCGGATCGTCGCGTCGCAGTACGTCGTCATCGCCCGCGCCCGCGCGCAAGAGGCCATCACTCTGCTGGAACGCCGCCGAAATGGCGTGGCGCCCCGGCCGCTTGGCGAGGCCGACCCCGACGCTCCGGCGCCGACGGAGCCCTCGAAGCCGGCCCCTCCGCTGGAGGACGAATCGGGTCGCCCGCTCTATGGCGTGCGCCGCAACCAGGCTGAACAGCACGATCAGCCCAAGAGAAAAGAAGAGTAGTCTATTCCTTCGCCAGATCGTGCGGGCGCCCGCACGCAAACAGGGAGGACTTTACCGCGTATGCACACCCGCCCAGAACTGCGGAATATCGCCATTATCGCGCACGTTGACCACGGAAAAACCACGCTCGTCGACCAGATGCTGTGGCAGTCAGGTGCATTCGGCGACCACCCCAGCAAGGACGAACAGGCCGAGCGGGTCATGGATTCCGGCGATCTGGAACGTGAGAAGGGCATCACTATTCTCGCGAAGAACACGGCGATCACCTACACCGGTCCCGAGGCCGTCAAGCGCGGGTTGACCGACGGCGTCACTATCAACGTTATCGACACGCCCGGACACGCCGACTTCGGTGGCGAGGTCGAGCGCGGCCTGTCGATGGTCGACGGCGTCATCCTCCTCGTCGACGCCGCCGAAGGGCCGCTGCCGCAGACGCGTTTCGTCCTCCGCAAGGCCCTCGAGGCCCACCTGCCCGTCGTCATCGTCATCAACAAGGTCGACCGCGCCGACGCTCGCATCAGCGAGGTCGAGTCCGAGACGACCGACCTCCTGCTGGCGCTCGCGGACGACCTCGTCGGCGAGGGCAGCGACGTCGACGTCGATTCGTTGCTGGACGTCCCCGTTCTTTACGCGTCGGCGAAGGCCGGCAAGTGCTCGCTTGAGGCGCCGGCTGACGGCCAGCTGCCCGAGGGCGACCTCACCGACCTGTTCGCGACGATCCTCGACGCGATTCCCGGCCCGGCGGGGGACCCGGAGGCGCCGCTGCAGGCGCACGTGACGAACCTCGATGCGTCGCCGTTCCTCGGCCGCCTGGCGCTGCTGCGCATCCACAACGGGACGCTGAAGAAGGGCCAGCAGGTGCTGTGGGCCCGCCACGACGGGTCGACCCAGCTGGTCAAGGTGACCGAGCTGCTGAAGACCGAGGCGCTGGATCGCGTGAGCGCGGACGAGGCCGAGGCGGGCGACATCGTCGCCGTCGCCGGCATCCCGGACATCACGATCGGCGAGTCGCTGGTCGACCCGGAGGATCCGAAGCCGTTGCCGCTCATCACCGTCGACGATCCGGCGATCTCGATGACGATCGGCATCAACACGTCGCCGCTGGCCGGCCGCGTCAAGGGCGCCAAGGTGACGGCCCGCCAGGTGAAAGACCGTTTGGACCGCGAGCTTGTCGGTAACGTGTCGCTGCGTGTCCTGCCGACGTCGCGTCCCGACGCCTGGGAGGTCCAGGGCCGCGGCGAGTTGGCGCTGGCGATCCTCATCGAGCAGATGCGCCGCGAGGGCTTCGAGCTGACCGCCGGGAAACCGCAGGTTGTCACCAAGGTGATCGACGGCAAGGTCCACGAGCCGATGGAGCACACGACGATCGACGTGCCCGAGGAGCACCTGGGCACGGTCACTCAGCTGATGGCCGACCGCAAGGGCCGCATGGAGACGATGGCGAACCACGGCACCGGCTGGGTGCGCCTGGAGTTCAAGGTGCCCGCGCGCGGCCTCATCGGGTTCCGCACGCAGTTCCTCACCGAGACGCGCGGCACCGGTATCGCGACCTCGATCGCGGCCGGATGGGAGCCGTGGCAGGGCTCGATCGTCCGCCGCAAGACCGGGTCGCTGGTCGCGGACCGCGCGGGCAAGGCGACGCCCTACGCGATGATTCAGCTGCAGGAGCGCGGCTCGTTCATCATCCAGCCCAACAGCGAGGTCTACGAGGGCCAGGTCGTCGGCGAAAACCCGCGCGGCGAGGACATGGACGTCAACATCACGCGCGAGAAGAAGCAGACGAACATGCGCTCGTCCACGGCCGAAACGTGGGAGGGCCTGATCCCGCCGCGCACGCTGACGCTCGAGGAGTCGCTGGAGTTCGCCGCCGAAGACGAATGCGTCGAGGTGACGCCGGAGGACATCCGCATCCGCAAGGTGATCCTCGACCAGCAGGCGCGCTTCAAGGAGGCCGCCCGGCAGCGCCGCTCGGACGCTTCGCGCGGGTAGCGGCGGGGCGCCCTCTAGCCCACGCCGGCGAAGGTGAGGGCGACGAGGGCGAGGTTGAGCACGACGATAACGACGCAGATGACAACCATCGCGATCTGAACGATCCGGGAATCCTTGTATTCCCCCATGATGTCGCTCTGGTGCGTGTAGTGCGTCAGCGGGATGATCGCGAACGGGATGCCGAACGACAGCGCCACCTGGCTGATAACCAGCGCCCACGACGGGTTGGGGTACAGCCACAGGATGAGGATCGCGGGAACCAGGGTGACGAGGCGGCGGGCCAGCAGGGGCACGCGGACGTGGAGGAGCCCGTTCATGATCTCCGAGCCCGCATAGGCGCCGACGGAGGTCGACGCGAGGCCAGACGCGAGGAGGCCAACCGCGAAGATCGCGCCGACCACGGGGCCGAGCGCGTGGGTGATGGCGGCGTGGGCGCCCTCGATGGTGTCGGTTCCCTTGACTCCGCCGAGTGTGGACGCGGCGAGCAGCAGCAGGCCGATGTTGACGGCGCCTGCGACGATGAGCGCCCAGACGACGTCGTGGCGGGTCGCCTTGAGAAGGAACTTGAGGTTTCGGTTGGGGGCGCGGAAACGGTCGTTGACCAGCGTCGAATGCAGATAGATCGCGTGGGGCATCACCGTGGCGCCCAGCATGGATGCGGCGATGAGGACGGAGTTCGTGTCCTTGAAGCGGGGGACCAGGCCGGAGAGGACGCCGCTGGCCGAGGGCGGGGCGACGAATAGGCCACAGAGGAAACCGAAAGTGATCGTCACGAGAAGCGCGCAGATGATCGCTTCAAAATGACGCTGCCGATCGCCGTTTTGAACGAGGAGCAAGAGCATCGATGCGCCGCCGATAATGATTCCACCCCACAAGAGGCTGATGCCAAAAAGCAGCTGGAGGGCGATGGCGCCGCCGATGACCTCGGCGAGGTCGGTGGCCGCGGCGACCAGCTCGGCCTGGATCCAAAAGGCGATTCGCGAGGGCGTCCGCAGCCGGTCGCCCAGCAGTGCCGGCAGGGACTTGTGGGTGACCAGCCCGAGTTTGGCCGACTGATACTGAATGAGGACGGCCATGGCGTTGGCGAGGACGAGCACCCACACCAGCAGGTAGGAGTATGTGGAGCCGGCCGAAATGTTAGCCGCCACATTTCCTGGGTCGACGTAGGCTACGGCGGCAACGAATGCCGGCCCGAGCGACGCCACGAGGTGGCGGTGGGATTGCTCGTAGGTCTTAGCCATAGCGCCAAGTATAAAACACTGTTTCGGATAGCCGCATATAAGGTTTGCCGTACCCGAATAGCGCGAGGTGGGGCAGTAGAAATGTTCGCCGATAGGCCCCGATAGGCGGCGCGGATATCCGGAAAGTGTAACCGTTAAGAAATAAGTCGCACCTTAGTCGCCGCCCGACGGCGCCGGGAGCCCCACGCGCGGCCGCTCTCGCCCTCGGCGCCGGATTTGCGCGGCAATCGGGCGCCCGCGGGCACGGGTGACGCGGCCTGTCGTGTATTAATTGCAGGTGATGATCAACGTTTACCTTGACCGGCCGGGCCTCTGGTCGACCCGCCACCTGGCCGACGGCTCCAACCTCGCGGTAGCGACGCCGCTCGATCCGGCGGCGGACACGTCGGCGCTCGAGCAGGGCCTCACCGAGGCGTCGGTTGCCACCATGCGGGGGCACTGGGCGGCGATCCAGTGGGACGGAGAATCGGCGACGATCGCGTCCGACCTGCTGCGCACCGTCCCCCTCTACGTCGCCCACCTGCCGCAGGGTGACGTCGGTATTTACGACTCGTTCGCCGCCGCGCACGCCGCAGCCGGCGGCGCCCTCGATCCCGACACGGCGGACTTCTTCATCCACGCGGGCTTCGCCCCGGGGTTGGCGACGTTCGACGACCGGGTCCAGGTCATGCCGGCGGCGGCCCTGGTGCGGGTCGACTCGTCGGGGGCCGTGTCGGTCCGCTCGCACGAGGGTTTCCCCCTGTTTGGCGCCGAGCGCCTGACCGACGCTGACGGGTTCGCCGATCGTCTGGAGGGCGCCCTCGACATCGTCATGGAACGGATGCTCGCCGCCCAGCGGGGACACCGGATCGTCGTCCCGCTCTCGGGCGGCCTCGACTCGCGGCTGCTCGTCACCTGGCTGGCGAACCACCGCGTCAACAACGTCTTGTGTTTCACCTACGGGCTCCGGGGCATCGCCGAGGTTGAGGTCTCGCGCCAAGTCGCCGAAAGCTTGGGCCTGGATTGGGTGGGGGTCCAGATGGAGCCCGACCAGATCCGTGCGCAGTGGGCGCAGCCGGGCATGGCGGACATGCTGGCGTTTGCGTCGTCGGGGTCGGCGTTGCCGCACGTCCAGGATTGGTTCGCCCTGCGCCACCTCAAAGAGGCTGGCCGCATCGACGAGGGCGACATCATCCTGCCGGGGCACACGATCGTCGGGAACTGCCACGACCTCACGCTGCTCGACCCGCCGGCGTCGCTGGCCCAGACCTGCGCCTCGCTGACCCGGTATCACGTCGCCTTGAATCCGCGTCCGCTGTCGCGTGGCGCGCGTGACGCGTGGGCCGATTCGCTGGTCGACTGGCAGCGGATAGCGCAGTGGGACGGGTCGGCGCGCTCGGTCCAGCGGTTCGTCGAGGCCGTCAATGTGGGCGAGCGCCAGGCGAAATACATCAACAATTCGGTGCACGTCTACGAGTTCTTCGGCCTGCGGTGGGCGATCCCCATGCTCGACGTCGAGTTCGTCCAGACCTGGTGCGACGGCTCGGTTGACCTGACCGCCAGCCGCGACTTCTATGGCCGGTGGATCACTGGGCTTTATGAGCAGGCGACGGGTCAGCAGACGGGGCTGGCCGAGGCGCCCGCGGCTCGGCTGGCGCCGGGTCTCAAGGGCTCGCTCGTCAAGGCCGCCGACGCCCTCGGCGTGCGCGACCTGGGCAATCGCGTATTTGCAGCCCGGGCGGTCGCCAATCACCCGCTGGGGTTCTCGCAGATGGGGAAGCCGCGGTCCGCGGCCGAAATCGCGTGGCGTCAGCTGCGCCGCCAGCCGATTCTGGGGCAGTGGGCCGAGCAGATGGTCGAGGGGACGTTCCACCCCGACTACCGCGTCCCCTAACGACGAAAGTCCGCGATCGCCCGCTCATAGTGGCCGATCTGGGCGTTGACGAAGGCCTGCTCGCTGTATCGGCGGCTGGCCTCGGCCCGGATATCCTCGGGGGCGAAATCGCCACGCCCACGCCGCTCGATGACGTCAATCATTGCGTGAACGAGGGCGTCGTGGTCGTCAATCGGTACGACAATCCCCGTTTGGGGGGTGACGTAGTAAGAACCACCAACGGTAGCTGAAGCGATGCAAGGCAGGCCTGCTGCCATCGCCTCTCCATATACCGCTCCGCCCGCCTCCTCGCTCGACACCAGGACGAAGCAGTCAGACTGAGCAAACTGGGTGCGAATACCGTTCTTGTCGGTGGGAGGGAGAAGCCGAACTCGGTCAGCGACCCCGCACTCCGTGGCGAGGAGAGTGAGAGACGCGTTGACGTCCTCGGCTCCTCCGATAAACACTGCGCGAGTCTGCGGATAATCTTGGGCAATTGCGCCAAGCGCGCGGATGACTCGATCCGCGCGCTTGCGGGGCTCGATGAGTGAAACATGAACAAAGGTGAACGTGTCGCTACCTTGCGGCAGAGGAGTCGCGAAAGAAGCCTCGGCCACTGGCAGGGGGATGGTCGAGAAGCTGGGGACAGCGTAAAAATCGGCGAACTGTTGGCAAACGCCATCCGAGACCGACAACCGAAAGTCAGCTTCGGCCACGGCGCGACGGATGACGCGGTAGCGGGGCGACGTCTTAGAGATCGTCATCGTCGAGGGGCTGTGCTCGGTCAGCCCGTAGGGGACGTGCCATAGTCGCGACAGCTCCCGCGCGACGAGGACGGATGGCAGGACCGAGTGAGCGTGGATGACCTCGGGCTTCGGGGCGTCACCCCACCGCCGGGCAAACGCCCGTGCCCAGGCGGTGGCAAGCACCTGCTGGCCGGGCAAAGACGGCCTGGGACACACGGGCACGTCGGCACGGTGGACACGCGGGTCGTCCTCGTCCCGGCGGATCGCCAGGCGGCCGGTGAGGTACGAGCTGCGCAGCGCCGGGTTGGTGTTGAACACGGCAACTTGGTGGCCCCGTTTGCGGAGCATCTCGATCTGTTCGACGAAGAAGGGTCCGTTGAGCGGGTGCTCGGCGGACGGGAACCACTTGGGGATCCACAGGATACGCATGTGCCTGGTCCTTTTTCTCTGTGCCGGTACCTGCCCAGTCTAGGTGACGAGACGCACGGGGCCGAGGTGCTTCAAGGGAACTCGGCGTTCGTGGCATACTGAGGAACGGATTACTACCGCTAAGGAGGAGTTCCTCTATGAGTACTGAATTCATTCCCGCCGCGCACCCGCTGATCGGCGAAGACGAGGTCGAGGCCGTCTCCCGGGTTATCCGCTCGGGCATGGTGGCTCAGGGGCCGGAAGTCGCGGCGTTCGAAGAAGAGTTCTCCGCTCAGATGGTTGAGGGCGTCCACTGCATCGCCGTCAACGCCGGTACGTCGGCCCTGCACATCGGTCTCCTCGCCGCGGGCATTGGCCCCGGCGACGAGGTCATCGTCCCCTCCTTCACCTTCGCGGCCACGGGCAACTCGGTCGCCCTCACGGGTGCCACCCCGGTGTTTGCCGACATCGAGGACGACTACTTCTGCCTGGATCCGGCCAGCGTCGAGGCGTCGATTACCGACAAGACCAAGGCGATCATGCCGGTCCACCTGTACGGCCACCCGGCCAACATGGATGCGTTGGGTGAGATCGCCAAGAAGCACGACCTCATGCTGTTCGAGGACTGCGCCCAGGCTCACGGCGCCACGTGGGGCGGCAAGAAGGTCGGCACGTTCGGCGCCTTCGGCGGCTTCTCGTTCTACCCGACGAAGAACATGACCGCCGGCGAGGGCGGCATGATCACGACGGCCGACGACGAGCTGGCCCGCCGCTGCGCGATGATCCGCAACCAGGGCATGGAGAAGCGCTACGCCAACGAGCTGGTGGGCCTCAACAACCGTATGACCGACATCAACGCGGCGATCGGCCGCGTCCAGCTGGCGAAGGTCGGCGAGTGGACGAAGCAGCGCCAGGCGAATGCCAAGTTCCTCTCGGACAACATCACCGGCGTGATCACCCCGAAGATCGCCCCCGAGGCGACGCACGTCTTCCACCAGTACACGATCCGCGTCGAGAACGACCGCGACGGCTTCGCCGCGGCGCTGAAGGACGAGTACGGCGTGGGCTCGGGCGTCTACTACCCGATCCCGAACCACCGTCTGCCGTCGCTGGCGCCCTACGCGCCGGGCCTCGACCTGCCGCACACCGAGAAGGCCGCGGCCGAGGTCATTTCGCTGCCCGTCTACCCGTCGCTGACGGAAGAGCAGCTCAACCGCATCGTCGAGGCCGTCAACGCGGTCGCGAAGGCTGGTGCGTAATGGCAAACCTCCGCTATGGCGTCATCGGCATCGGCTCGATGGGTCGCCACCACGTCCGTAACGTCCGCGAGCTGCCGGGCGTCGACCTCGTCGCCGTGGCCGACCCGGCCGGCGACAAGTTTGGTATCGCCGGCGACCTCGAGGTCTTGCCCGACGTCGACGCGCTGATCGCCGCGGGCATCGACGCGGCGGTCATCGCCGTGCCGACGGTCTTCCACGAGGAGACGGCGCTCAAGCTGGCCGAGGCCGGCGTCCACTGCCTGGTCGAGAAGCCGCTGGCCGGCGACGTCGAGTCGGGTCAGCGGATCGTTGAGGCGTTCGACAAGGCCGGCCTGGTCGGCGCTGTCGGCTACGTCGAGCGGTGCAACCCGGCGCTGCTCCAGATGCGCAAGCGCATCGCCGAGGGCCAGCTGGGTCAGGTCTACCAGATCGTCACCCGCCGCCAGTCGCCGTTCCCGGCGCGTATTTCCGATGTCGGCGTGGTCAAGGACCTGGCGACGCACGATGTCGACCTCACCGCGTGGGTTGCGGGCGCGCCGTACGAGAGCCTGTCGGCCCTGACGACGTACCGCTCGGGCCGTGAGAACGAGGACATGGTGTCGGTGACGGCGAAGCTGGAAAATGGCGTCCTCGTGTCGAACCTCGTCAATTGGCTGACGCCGTTCAAGGACCGCACGACGATCGTCACGGGCGAGAAGGGCGCGCTGGTTGCGGACACGCTGATGGGCGATCTCACGTACTACCGCAACGGGTCGATCCCCGTCGAGTGGTCGACGGTCGCGAACTTCCGCGGCGTCTCCGAGGGCGAAGTGACCCGTTACGAGATCGAGAAGCGCGAGCCGCTGCGTGTCGAGCACGAGCACTTCCGCGACGCGATCCTCGGCAAGGGCAGCGACCACGTGTCGATGGCCGAGGGCCTGGACGCCCTGCGCGTCGTCGAGGCGATCCTCGAGTCGGCCCACACGGGCAAGAGCGTGACGCTCTAGCAGCCGAGCATTTTCAGAGAGGGCGGCGCTGCGGTTATTCCGCGGCGCCGCTTTCCGTATCCTTGCCCGCCTTGTCTTCCGGCAAGCGCGCCGACTGGAGGGCGACGGAGCGGGCCAGCGTGGTGATCTTGCGGTCGAGGACCGAACGGCGCTTCGACGCGGTGACCAGCGAGATGAGGAAGGCGACGACCGCCAGGTAGAGGACGAGGTCGGTGCCGCGTCCCACGCCGACCAGGTGGGCGACCTTGGAGATCAGCGACGGCCAGATGACCGAGACCGCGGCGAACAGCGTGAAAATGATGACTCCCAGGCGGCGCAGGGCCGTGTTGCGTTCGGACACCCGCGACTTCATAAGCAGGCCGGAGACGCCGAGGATGGCGACGATGAGGATGATCTTGATCAGCACGGCGGAACCTCTCAGTCGATAATGAGGTCGGTGAGGATGTTAATCGAGTTGAGCAGGCTCTGACCCTTGGCCCGCGAATAGTCGGTGTAGCGGATGTGGACGGGCTGTTCCGCCCACGGCAGGCCGGTGGCCGCCAGTTCGACGACGATCTCGGAGGCGTGCGCCATCCGGTTCTGCTTGAGCTGAATCCGCGACACGGCCTCGCGCGAGAGGACCCGCAGGCCGTTGTGGGCGTCGGTGAGCTTCATCCCCGTGCGGGCGCGCGTAACGAATGCCGCGGTCTTGAGGACGATCCGTTTGGCCCAGCCGGTTTCGGCGCGGCCCTCGAGGAAGCGCGACCCGAAGACGATGTCGAGGCCCTCGGCCTTCGCCCGGTCAACCATGTCGCGCGCGTCGTTGACCGAATGCTGCCCGTCGGCGTCAAACGTGACGATCCACTGGCAGTCGGTGTAATGCAGCGCGTAGTCGAAGCCCGTCTGCAGTGCGGCGCCTTGGCCGAGGTTGATGGGGTGGGGGACGACGATCGCGCCGGCGGCCAGCGCGCGGGCGGCCGAGTCGTCGGTCGAGCCGTCGTCGACGCAAATAATTGTCGGAAACACGACGCGCGCCGCGGTGATGACCTCGGCGACGACCTGTTCCTCGTTGTACAGGGGAACGACGAGGCAGGCGTCTGGACGTGAAATTTCAGGCATGCGGCCATTATGTCATCCTCTTCGCTTAAGTCACGCCGGCCTCACCCCGTAGGATGAGGGGGATAACTGTAGCCTCACCCGGCAGGAGTAACTATGGCAGCGAGGATCGTGGATTCGGCGGACGTGTCGGACCAGGCCATCATCGGCGACGGCACCAGCGTGTGGCATCTCGCGCAGGTGCGTGAACACGCCCACATCGGCACCAATTGCATCATCGGCCGTGGTGCCTACATCGGCGAGGGCGTGACGATGGGCAACAACTGCAAGGTCCAAAACTACGCGCTGGTCTACGAGCCGGCGGTCCTCGAGGACGGTGTCTTCATCGGCCCGGCCGTCACCCTGACGAATGACCACTTCCCCCGTGCGATCAACGCCGACGGCACGCTGAAGTCGGCCTCGGATTGGGAGGCCGTCGGCGTGACGATCCGCCGCGGCGCAGCGATTGGTGCGCGCAGCGTGTGCGTTGCCCCGGTCGAGATCGGTGAGTGGGCGACCGTCGCCGCCGGTGCCGTCGTGACGAAGGACGTGCCGCGCTACGCCCTCGTCGCGGGTGTCCCGGCGAAGCGGATCGGCTGGGTCGGCCCCGCCGGCGTCAAGCTGGCTCAGGTTGAGGGCCAGCCGGGTCGCTTCCGCTGCCCGGCGACGGGCGACGAGTTCATCGAAACCGACCCCGACACCCTGATCCCCGCATGAGCACGCGCGGTTTCGTTCGAATCCTCACCCGCATCTATACTCCCGAGGCGGGTGCGGCCCCCGTGCGCCTGCGCGGCGTCTCGCGTGCCCTCACCGGGCAGGGCGTCGACGTCGAGGTCGTGACGACCACGCCGCCGCCGGGGCTGTCGGCTGCCGAGGACGGCCCCGAGCGTGTCCGGCGCGCGCCCGTCCTCCGCGACGAGGACGGTTATGTGCGCGGCTACGTCCAGTACATGAGCTTCGACATTCCCGCATTTTTCCGTCAGCTGGTCGGGCCGCGCCCGGCCGTCACGCTGGTCGAGCCGCCGCCGACGACCGCCGCGGTCGCGCGGGTCGCGTGTGGCCTCATGGGGGTGCCCTACGTGGCGTTCGCCCCGGACCTGTGGTCCCGCGCGGTCGAGGCGTTCGCCCCGGCGCCGGTCGTCACCGCGATGCGCCTACTCGAGAGTTTCGGTTTCCGCGGCGCGTCAGCCGTCATCGCCATCAACGACGAGATCGCCGCTCAGGCCGCCGACATGGGGGCCCGCCGGGTCGTGACGATTCCCAACGGCATCGACACCGACCTCTTTGCACCCGACGGGCCGGGCCCGTCGGATGAGGCGCGCGCCACCAGCGGCGTCGGACAGAACCCCTACGTCGTCTACACGGGCACGGCCTCGGAGTGGCAGGGGGCCGCGGTTTTCGTCGAGGCCCTTAATCAGGTGCGTGACGAGGTCGACCATCATCTCGTCTACGTGGGTAAGGGTTCGGACTGGCCGGTCATCCAGCAGGCCGCCGAGGACCGCGGGCTGACCGGGCGCGTCCACATGGTCGACACGGTTCCGCCGGAGGAGGCGGCCGCGTGGCTGCGTGGCGCCGACGCGGCGGCCGTGTCCCTGCGCGAGGGCGTGGGCTACGACTTCGCCTACCCGACGAAGATCCTCTCGGCGCTCGCGTGCGGCACGAAGGTCCTTTTCGCGGGTCCCGGCCCGGCGCGCGAGGACATCGCCGGCGCCAACTTGGGGTGGGCGTGCGACTACGACGCCGCTCGGGTGGCCGAGCTGTGGCGCGGCCTCGCACCTGCGTCGGCGGAGGAACGGGCGCGCGTGCGCACGTGGGTCGAGGAGAACCGATCCCTCACGGCGTCCTCGGCGCGCGTGGCTGACGTCCTCCGCCAGGCGGCCAGGGAAAACCTGCGCGCCTAAAGGAGGCTGTTGTAGAGGTTGAAGTGGTCCGCGGCAACTGCCTGTGGGGAGAATCGGTCGCCGACTGTGGCCGCGATGTCTTCTGCGGAGAGATCCTTGGTCCGCTCGACTGTGTCGATGATCGCGCGGGCGTAAGCTTCGGGATCCTGGACATCAACCAGGGTTCCGATACGGGGATCGGTGTATTCCGCGTGGCCTCCATGCGCGCCGGCGACCAGTGGGCGGCCGTTGACGATTGACTCAGCTGCTGCGATAAAGAAATTGTCCCCTTTGGTCGGCGCGAAGAAGAGATCGGCTTCTCCCAAGTAGCGTTGCACAGTCTGGGCATCGACAGTGCCGGGGAACGTCGCATCAACATGTAAATCGTTGGCCAGAGCCTCGCATTGGGGGCGCAGAGGTCCTTCGCCTAGCCACACGAGGGAGGCGGGGTGCCCTTGCTGTTTGAGAACCGCCAGTGTGCGGATTGCTGTGAGGGGATCTTTGCGGTCGATAAGGCCGCCGGTTGACACAATGCGCAGCGTGTCACCAGGGGTGGGGCGCGGGATGAGACGGGAGGGAGACGGCACCTGACACGGGATCGTCGCGATCGCCCGTTGTCCGCGAATCTTTCGTAGCGGGCGCGCCAAGATGTCACAGGCGACCACGACGACATCCGGCATTTTTTCCAACGTCAGAAGCGCAGGCAGGAAAGGCTGGGCCAGGCGCGGCAATGTGGTAGGCGTTGTGATGGCAGACCAGTGCTCCGTGTGAACCCACGGTTGTTCCGGGTGAAATCCGATGAACGGTTCGAGAGACGAAATCGCTTGGGTATGAATAATGTCCGCAGTATGGAGAAGAGGGATGAGCTTCGCCCGGGCAGCGAGGACAGACCGGGGATCCGACGTGCGCATGGGAATGCGGGTGGTAGGGATCCCGTCGCAAATCAGCTTACGGGTGCCGTCGTCGGCGCTGGGGGAGACGAGGTGGATGACATGGATATCGATCCCATAGTCGATCATCGCACGGGCGTCCTTGTAAACGAATGCACCGGAAATTGGATTCCGAGAAGTGGGGAACCATGTCGTGATGAGCGCAACGCGCATGAGTCTTCCTCTCGCTCGCGAGTGACAGCCGACTAGGTGAAACTAGGACTGGGCAGGGCAATGCCGGATGAGCGTCTGCGCCACCCGCTCGGCGGCGTGACCGTCACCGTAGGGGGCCGCGTCGGTGGGCTGCGGCGCCGGCCGAACGACGGCGTCGCGCAGCGTCTGGCCGGGCTCGACGAGGACGTTCCATCCGAGGTCGACGGTCTCGACCCACTCGGTTTCCGGGCGAACCGTCGTCGTCGGCACGCGCAGGAGGAACGCTTCCTTTTGCAGGCCGCCGGAGTCGGTGATGACGCCGGCCGAATTCATCGCCGCACACACGAGGTCGGGGTAGGCGAGGGGCCGGTGGGCGATGAGGTTACCGCGCGCCAGCTCGATCCCGGCGCGTTCGCACGCCGCGACCAGGCGCGGGTGGGCCAACACGACCGTCGGCATGTCGAAGGACGCCAGGTCGGAAAGGATCGCCTCGAGGCGCGCCGGGTCGTCCGTGTTGTCGGGCCGGTGGATCGTCGCCAGCCGGTATGTCCCGGTCGCGTATCCCAGCTCCTCGGTGATCGGGGACGGACGATCCTTCACGGCGGCGGCCGTGGCGAGGACGACGTCGGTCATGACGTCGCCGACGACGACCGTGCGCTCGGCCAGGCCTTCGTGGGCCAGGTGCTCGGCCGCGACCTCGGTGGGGGCCAGCAGCAGGTCGGCGCAGTGGTCGGTGACCACGCGATTGTGCTCCTCGGGCATCCGCCGGTTGAACGAGCGCAGGCCGGCCTCGAGGTGGGCCAACGGCAGGTGGAGTTTGACGGCGTCGACCGCGGCCGCCAGCGTCGAGTTTGTGTCGCCGTAGACGAGCACCCAGTCGGGTTTCTCCTGCTCGAGCACGGGCTCGAGGGTCTCCATCATCCGGCCCGTCTGGGCGCCGTGCGACCCCGAGCCAACCCCCAGGTGGTGATCGGGGGCCGGGATGTTGAGGTCCTTAAAGAACACGTCCGAAAGCATCGGGTCATAGTGCTGTCCCGTGTGGACAATCACGTGCTCGACCTCGGCCTTCGCGAGGGCGTGGGCAATAGGGGCAAGCTTGACGAACTGCGGGCGAGCGCCGACAACAGAGAGAATACGCATAGCGCACAGTATAGGAGGTTGGCCGAAGACGCCGGTAGGATAGCGCCGGTCACCCAGTAAGAGGAGAATCCATGGCGAAAGAGCGACGGTACCGCGCGATCGCACGCACGCTCACAAACACCCGGCTGTCGCGGTGGGCCCAGGCGCGCCTGGCGGGCAGTCCCGTCGTCAGGCACATCCTCACGCTCGTCTCGGGCACCGTTGTTGCCCAGGCGGCGGCCCTCGTCATCAATATTTTCGTGGCGCGAATTTTCACCGCCGACGACTTTGGTCGCCTCGCCCTCGTCACGTCGGTGGCCGCGATCGTCCTCACCGTCGCCGCGGGTCGCTTCGATATGACGATGATGCTGCCGGAATCGGACGACGAAGCCAGGCAGCTCAAGCACCTGTCGACGCGGCTCATCATCATCGTGTCGGTTCTGGCGTCCGTCATCTGCTTGGTGATCCGCCCCTTCCTCGCCGACCACTACCACGACACCGAACTCAGCTGGGTGTTCGCCTGCGTCGGCATCATGGTCTTTTTCCAGGCCGACGCGGCCGTCCTCCAGTACTGGTACAACCGCAAGACCCGCTACGGCGTGATCGCGGTCAACCGGGCGCAGCAGACAATCGCCGTGTACCTCATCCAGCTGCTGTTTGGCTTGCTGGGGTTCGCCAACATCTGGGGCCTATTCATCGGCAACACCCTGGGGCTGGCGATCGCCTGGATCTACCTGTTCCGCAAGGCGACGGATTTGCGCCAGCCTGTCGCCGAGGGCACGCCGTCGATGAAGCAGCTGGCGTGGCGTTACCGCAAGATGCCGCTGCTCAACGGACCCAATGCGATCGTCGACGCGATCCGCCTCAACGGGATCAACATGATTATTGGCGCGACCTCGACCTCGGCCCTGGGGCAGTTCAACCTCGCGTGGCGAATGATGCAGGTCCCCCTCACGCTCATCACGGGCGCGGTGTCGCAGGTGTTCTTCCAGAAGCTCGCGACGGTGAAGCGTGGCGAAATGACGCCGCTGGTCAATGCCGTGATGAAGCGCTCGCTGATCGTCGGCGTGCCGATCTTCGCCCTCGTCGCCCTACTGAGCCCGTGGGCGTTCCCCTTCATTTTCGGCCACCAGTGGGTCGAGGCGGGCCGCTACGGGCAGGTGCTGTGCCCGTGGATGTGCGTCATGCTGCTGACATCCCCGATCTCGACGATCTTCGTCGTCACCGAGACCCAGGGCTGGCTGCTCGGCTTCTCGATCGTCTACTGCGTCGTCCCCCTGGCGTGGCTGGAACTCACGCCCTACGGGCTGGCGAGTGCGCACGGGATGTTCATGACGATCACCGTGCTGTCGCTGCTCATGGCGGTCATGCTCATCGCCATGCTCGTCATGGCGGTGATCGTCGCCAAACGGTACGACGCTCAGGCCAGCAGCGCGGCGTAATGCCGCTCGAGCTGGGCGACCACGGTCAGGGAGTCCGTAGGAGATATCAGTTACACCCCGCCGAGCGGGCCTGGGCGACGAGGGCGCTGGGCACGCGGGCGACCTCGTTGACGTGAAGGATATGGCTGCTGGGACTGTACAGTGGTGGCCTCCCCACGGCGATACGGCTTACGGCCTACGATATAGGGGAGTAACCGACGCGGAGGCACTTCATGCGGCAGATGATCTATCACGTCCCCTACCCGATCCAGGAGTCGTCCCAGGCGGCCTCCGCCATTCGCCCGCGCAAGATGCGCGACGCGTTCGCGGCGATCGGCTACCGGGTCTTCGAGGTCTCCGGCAACGCCGCCGAGCGTCGCATGCGGATCCGGGCGATCAAGGCGCGGCTGGAGCGGGGCGAGCGCTTCGACTTCTGTTATTCCGAGTCGTCGACCATCGCGACGCCCCTCACCGAGCCGCGGCACCTGCCCCCGCATCCCTTCCTCGACCTAGCCTTCCTCACTCACCTGCATCGGAAGGGCGTCCCCGTCGGGCTGTTCTACCGCGACATTTACTGGCGCTACCCCGACTACGTCGAGTCGGTGGGGCGGGCGCTCGCGGTGCCGCTGCGGGCGCTGTATCTGTGGGATCTCGCATGGTACCGGGTGGGCCTGGACCGGCTGTTCCTGCCCAGCCTGAAAATGGGCGAGGTCGTCCCCATTGTTCCGCGCGATCGCGGGCGCGCGCTGCCCCCGGGATGTGACGTCGTCGACCTGCCGGAGCCCGGCGAGGGTCTGCGAATCTTCTACGTCGGCGGTATTGGGGCCCACTACCGCCTCGACACCCTGCTCGGTGCGGTGTCCGGGCTCGAGGGCGTCGAGCTCACCGTCTGTACGCGACGAGAAGCGTGGGAAGGGGAGAAAGAGCGCCTCGCCCCTCTCATGGCGGACAACATCCGGGTCGTCCACGCCTCGGGCGACGAGCTCGAGCAGTTTTACGCGTGGGCGTCGATCACGTCGCTGGTCGTCGAGCCGTCGGGATACCGCGACTTTGCGGCCCCGCTCAAGCTCTTCGAATACCTCGGCCACGCCCGCCCGATCCTCGCGTCGGCCGGCACGCTGGCCGGCCAGATCGTCGCCGAATCCGGCGCCGGCTGGACCGTCGATTACGACGTCGACTCCGTGCGCCGTCAGCTCACCTACCTGCGCGACCACCCCGACGAGGTGGCCGCCAAGGCCGCCCAGGCCCGCGTGGCGCGCCTCGACCACACGTGGGAGGCCCGCGCCCGCCAGGTCGCCGACGAGCTTTCTCCGCTGGCACGCCCGTCGCTATGATGAGGCTCGAAGCGACCACATCCATTGAAGGAGTACGCCATGAGAATCGCCGTTATCGCCATGGGGAAGATCGGACTGCCCCTGGCCGTCCAGTTCGCTGACGCCGGCCACGAGGTCGTGGGCGTCGACGTGAACGCCGAAACGGTCGACCTCATCAACGCCGGCCGCGAGCCGTTCCCTGGCGAGGCCCACCTGGCCGAGAAGCTGGCCGAGCTGGTCCCCGCCGGCAAACTGCGTGCCACCTGCGACTACGGCGACGCCGTGCCGGGTGCTGACGCGGTCGTCCTCGTCGTTCCCCTGTTTGTCAACGACGAGACGTGGAAGCCCGATTTCGACTGGATGGACGCGGCGACCAAGTCCCTGGCCGCCCACCTCACCCCCGACACGCTGATTTCGTACGAGACGACGTTGCCCGTCGGCACGACCCGTAACCGCTGGAAGCCGATGATCGAGGAGATCTCGGGCCTCACCGAAGGCAAGGATTTCCACCTGGTCTTCAGCCCCGAGCGCGTCCTCACCGGCCGCGTCTTCGCCGATCTGCGCCGCTACCCCAAGCTCGTCGGCGGCCTGTCGGAGGAGGGGACGAAGCGCGCGATCGACTTCTACTCCCAGGTGCTGTCGTTCGACGAGCGCGACGACCTGCCGCGTCCGAACGGCGTGTGGGACATGGGCAACGCCGAGGCCGCCGAGATGGCCAAGCTCGCCGAGACCACCTACCGCGACGTCAACATCGGGCTGGCCAACCAGTTCGCCGTCTACGCCGACAAGGTCGGCATCGACGTCGCCCGCGTCATCGACGCCTGCAACTCGCAGCCGTACTCGCACATCCACCGCCCCGGCATCGCCGTCGGCGGCCACTGCATCCCCGTCTACCCGCGCCTCTACCTGTCGACCGACCCCGACGCGACGATCGTGAGGACGGCGCGTCAGGCCAACATGACGATGCCCGGCTACGTCGTCGGCCGTGTCGAGGAAATCCTCGGGTCGCTCAAGGGCCAGCGCGTCGTCGTCCTCGGCGCCTCGTACCGCGGCAAGGTCAAGGAGACGGCATTCAGCGGCATCTTCGCCACGGTCGACGAGCTGCGTCAGCGCGGTGCCGACGTCCTCGTCCACGATCCGATGTTTAGTGACGACGAGCTGCGCAAATTCGGGTGGGAACCGTACCACATGGGCGAGCCGGCGCTGGCCGCAATTGTCCAGGCCGATCACCCCGAATACGCGACGCTCAAGCCGGCCGATATTCCCGGCGTCAAGCTGTTGGCCGACGGCCGCCGCGTCACCGATCCCGAGCTGTGGACCGGCACGCCGCGCATCACCATCGGTGGGGGCCACGAGGTCGCCTAGGGCGCCCTCGACACCCTAGAAAACCGGCGGTGGCGGCACCTTTTTGCCGGTGACCATCTGGGTGGCCTCGACCCGTTGCAGGCCCTTGCGGGTCTGGATCGTCACGTGGTCCGGGGCCACCTCGGTGAGGTAGCCGACGGCGTCGTACAGGCCGTCGGCCTCGCGCCGGCGGACGACGACGCGCTCGCCGATTCGCCAGGCCATCCACGGCAGGGTGGGGCAGCTCTCAGCGTGCTTTTCACTCATGGTGGTCCATACTAGTAAGGCCCCCGGTCAGGGGAACAGAAAAGGAAGGATTCGCTCATGACGTACGTCATTGCGCAGCCGTGTGTCGATGTCAAAGACCGCGCGTGCGTGGACGAATGCCCCGTCGATTGCATCTACGAGGGCAACCGCACCCTGTACATCCACCCGGAAGAGTGTGTGGACTGCGGAGCCTGTGAGCCGGTCTGTCCGACCGAGGCGATTTTCTACGAGGACGACCTTCCCGACGAGTGGTCGGACTACTACCGGGCCAACGAACAGTTCTTCGCCAAGCTGGGTTCGCCCGGCGGCGCGTCCTCGGTCGGCGTCCAGGACTACGACGACGAGATGATCGCGAAACTGCCGCCGCAGAACCAGTAAACTCGAGGGTGACCCAAACCTCAGGAGGCCACCCATGACCACGCCCGCCGCGCGCGTTTTACCGACGTTCCCTTGGGACACGCTCGAGACCGCGAAACGGCGGGCGCAGTCGTATCCCGGAGGCTTTATCGACCTGTCGATCGGCACCCCCGTCGACCCGACGCCCCAGATCGCCCAGCAGGCGCTGATCGCGGCCGCGGACTCGCCGGGATACCCGCCGACTGTGGGGACGGCCCAGCTGCGCGAAGCGATCGTCTCGTGGGCCAGGCGCCGCCGCGGCTCGTCGACGCTGGAGCCGGCCGGTGTGCTGCCCAGCGTCGGCTCGAAAGAGCTGGTCGCGTCGCTGCCGTCCCAGCTGGGAGTCGGGCCGGGCCACCGCGTCCTCTTCCCCTCGATCGCCTATCCCACGTACGACGTGGGGGCCCGGCTGGCGGGTGCCGAGCCGCTGCCCGTGGGGCCCGACCCGGCGACGTGGCCCGACGCCGACCTCGTGTGGCTGAACTCGCCGTCGAATCCGACGGGGCGCGTGGCCAGTGTGGACGAGCTGAGGGCGCAGGTCGCGTGGGCGCGTGCGCACGACGCGATCATCGCGTCCGACGAGTGCTACGCCGAGCTGCTGTGGCAAGGCCGCTACGCGTTCGACGAGTCGGGCCGATGCCCGAACACCGACGCGCGAGGCTTTGGGGCGCCCTCGATCCTCGACGACGCCGTGTGTGACGGCGACATGCGCGGGCTCCTTATGGTGTATTCGGCGTCGAAGCAGTCGAACCTCGCCGGGTACCGCACGGCGTTCGTCGCCGGCGATACGGCGTTGATCAGCGATTTGACCGAGGTGCGCAAGCACTCGGGCCTCATGATGGCGGCGCCCTCACAGGCTGCGCTGGCTGCGGTGCTGGCCGACGACGCGCACGTCGCCGAGCAGCGCGAACGCTACCGCGCGCGCCGCAACAACCTGCTGGCCGGCGCCAGCGTCGGAGGCCTGACGAACGATCCGGAGTCGGAGGGCGGCCTCTACCTGTGGCTGGCCCCGCCCGAGGGGTCGGGGATGGACGCGTGGGCCCTGGTCGACGCGCTGTCCGAGCTGGGAATTCTCGTCGCGCCGTCGACCTTCTATGGCGAGGACGTCCCCCAGCGTGTGCGGGTGTCGCTGACCGCCAGTGACTCGCAGATCGCCGAAGCGGCCGAGCGTTTGGCCCATTTCGGCGTTCAGCGCGCGAACTAGCTCGATATCGAGTAATATTTTGGTCATATCCCACATGACACCCGGTGGTATGGGCGCTGCCGCCCGACCCACCCCACGCCGCCTATTGGAAGGGGTTGTTTTGAGCACGGACAAGCAGACGTCTACGGAGTGGCCGAAAGACGAGGCCGGGAACGATATTCCCGGAGTCCTCACCGTTCGCGGACAAGAAATCGAGTTTCCTCACGTCGTCGCCACCGACGGGGACCAGGGCATCGACGTGTCGAAGCTGCGCGCCAAGACCGGCCTCGTCGCCCTCGACCCCGGTTTCACGACCACGGCGTCGTGCACGTCGCAGGTGACGTTCATCGACGGCGACGCGGGCATTCTGCGCTACCGCGGCTACCCGATCGAGCAGCTGGCGAAGCACTCGACGTTCCTCGAGGTCGCCTACCTGCTGATTAAAGGCGAGTTGCCCAGCGCGACCGAGCTCGACCGCTGGGTCGCCCGCATCAAGCGGCACCGCCTGCTGCACGAGAACTTCAAGGCGTTCTTCACGGCCTTCCCCCACAAGGGTCACCCGATGGCGATCCTCCAGGGCGGCATCGCCGGCATGGCGACGTACTACGAGGACACGACGCTGCGCGTGCGCGACCCCGAGCAGCAGGAGCTGCAGGCCGTCCACCTGCTCGGCAAGATCCCCACGATGATCAGCTACATCGCCAAGCGGTCGGCGGGCCTGCCGCTGCTCTACCCCGACTCGGATATGGGCTACGTCGAGGACTTCATCCGCATGACGTTCGGGCTGCCCTACCAGCACTACGACATTGACCCCGTCATCGTGCGGGCGCTCGAGACGCTGCTCATCCTCCACGCCGACCACGAGCAGAACTGCTCGACCTCGACGGTCCGCCTGGTGGGTTCGGCCGAGGCAAACATGTACGCGTCGGTCGCGTCCGGCGTCGGCGCCCTCTCGGGTCCGCTGCACGGCGGCGCTAACGAGGCCGTCTTGCGGATGCTCTACCAGATCCGCGACTCCGACCTCACGGTCAACTCGTTCGTCGAGAAGGTGAAGAACAAGGAGGACGGCGTCCGCCTCATGGGCTTCGGCCACCGCGTCTACAAGCACTACGACCCGCGCGCCGCGATCGTCCGCGACACGGCCCACGAGGTGCTCGACCGACTGGGCTCGAACTCCGACCTCCTCGACATCGCGATGGAGCTGGAAGAGATCGCCCTGTCTGACGACTACTTCATCGAGCGCAAGCTGTACCCGAACGTCGACTTCTACACGGGCCTCATCTACTCGGCGATGGGCTTCCCGACCAAGATGTTCACGCCGCTGTTCGCGCTTGGGCGTCTGCCCGGCTGGATTGCCCAGTACGTCGAGATGATCAACGACCCGGTCAACAAGATCGGGCGCCCGCGCCAGGTCTACCAGGGCCACACCATGCGCGACTACGTGTCGCTGCGCCACCGGTCCTAGGGGCCGCCCGCTTCGCGCCGGCAGTCTAACGAAGGCCGGGGTGGGGAGGTCGCCGTAGCAGGCTTCGAAGTCGCCTGCTGAGGTGACCTCCCCACCCCGGCCGGCCTATGCCGTGCCCCGGCCGACCCGTCGGCGCGAAGCGCTCACCTGATACGCGAAACGCTCACCTAACTTGTCAGAATCCGGCCTTGAGGGGCCGAAATCGACAATTTAGGTGAGCGTTTCGATTTGTTGGTGAGCGTTTCGGGTTCTGAGCGCCCGGCCAGTGGCTAGATTGCGTTGAGCTTGCTGGCGGGGTCGAGCTCGATCCGCTTGCCCGAGCGGGGGAGGACCTCGACACGGCCCGTCTGGGAGTTCCGGCGGAACGTCACGTTCGAGACACCGGCCAGGTCTTTCGCGAGGACGACCTCGGGGTCGGCGAAGTGGCCGTCGGCGCCGGGGGCGACGCCCGCGTTGGGCAGGACGGTGACCTTGGTGCCCGGGGTGACGTAGAGGCCGGCCTCGACGATGCAGTCGTCGCCCAGCGGGATGCCCAGGCCGGAGTTGGCGCCCATGAGGCAGCGTTCGCCCAGCGACACCATCATCTGCGAGCCGGTGCCTACGCCGCTGAAGGTCGACGCGCCGCCGCCGATGTCCGAACCCTCACCGACGGTGACACCACGCGAGAGGCGCCCCTCGATCATGGCCGCGCCGAGCGAACCCGAGTTGTAGTCGACGAACGCCGAGGCCGCCACGGTGGTGCCGGGGGCGAGGTAGGCGCCCAGGCGGACCTTCGTGGCCTCGGCGATCCGCACACCCGACGGGACGACGTAGTTGACCATCGGGGGGAAACGGTCGACCGAGAGGACGTGAATCGGGTAACCGCGGTCGACGCGCAGGCGCCTGCGGGTGGGCTCGAAGTTGTCGGCCGCCGCGGGGCCCTCGGTTGTCCACACGACGTTCGGCATGCGCGAATGCAGCGACTCGAGGTTAATCGTGTTGGGCTTGACCAGGCGGTGCGACAGCAGGTGAAGCCGCAGGTAGGCGTCGGCCGTCGACTGCGGCGGGGCGTCGAGGTTGATCTGGACGCGCACGAGCGAGCGGTGGACGGAACGGACCGGATCGGGCCCTTCGATCGACGAGAGTTCGGCGAGGATGTCCCGTTGCTCGTCCTCGGGCTTGGGGCCCAGGACCGGTTGGGGGTACCACACGTCGAGTGTTTGACCGTCATCCGTCACGGTGGCGAGGCCGAGACCCCAGGCTGTGCGTTCCTCCATTGCGTTTCTCCCTCGAAAGAGCCGGTAGGTTGTTGGTCCCAGAATACTCGATATCGAGCTATCTCGCCTGAGATGCCCAAAGAGAAGGCCAAAAGACCCCCATGTCGGCGGCTAGTTGACGCGCGAGCGGCAGCGACAGCCCGATAACCGAGTGGTAGTCGCCCTCGATGCGGGTGACGAACGGGCCGCCGAGGGCGTCCAGCGTAAACCCACCGGCGACCTCGAGGGGCTCGCCGGTGGCGACGTAGGCGTCGATCTCGGCGTCGCTGAGCTGGGCAAACGTTAGCCGGGTCGTCACGGCGCCGGAGCGCTCCTCGCTGTTCTCGCCGGCCAGATGGATGAGGGTGTGGCCGGTGACGAGGTCGCCCTCGTTCCCGCGCATGGTGCGCCACCTCTCGCGCGCGACCTCGGGCGTGTGGGGTTTGCCGGCCAGCTCGCCGTTGAACAGGAGCATCGAGTCGCAGCCAATAATGAGGACATCGTCGACGTCGCCGGCGTCGCGCAGCCGCTTGGCGACGGCGCGCGCCTTCTCGGTGGCCAGCAGTGTCGTCGTCGCCTCGGCGTACTCGAGGGGCGGCAGTGGGTCGAGCAGTTCGCCGTTGCGTTCGCGGCAGGCGTCCTCGTCGATGCCGGCGACGACGACTTCCGGCGTGAGCCCTGCGGCGCGCAGTGTGGACAGGCGGGCGGGGGAGGCAGAGGCGAGGATCAGTCGAGTCATAGCGTCATGATACGCATGGGGCAAAAGTGACCGAGGCCACAAGAGGCGATATAGTGAACGTCGTGTCTCGCTCCCTTGAAGTCTCCGACCTGCCCAACCGGGCAACGATTCGCAAACCTCTCGCCCACCTGTTGGGTGGCGAGGCGACCCTGACTCTCGCCGAACTTGCCCGCGCCGTCGGGTGCACGGAAGCGTTCGCCGCCGAGTTTTGGCTGGCCATGGGGTTTCCGCCCCCCGCCGCGGACGAGCCGGCGTTCGCCCAGTGCGACGTCGAGTCGCTGTCGGTGTGGTGGTCGCTGATCGAGACTGACGAGCTGAGTGTCGACGCCCTCAAGTCGCTGCTGCGGGCCCAGTCTCACATGACCGATCGCCTGGTGCTGTGGCAGATGGAAGCGCTGGTCGAGGAGCTGGGTCGGCGGTACGAGCTGGACGACGTGTCGGCGCGCCTGGCGGGACTGTCGGAGATCGACGACTATGTTGACCTGCTGGAATCCCAGACGCGTTATGCGTGGCGGCGGCAGATGGCCCACCTCATCGCCAACACGAACGCCGAGGTTGCCCTGCTGGGCAAGGGGGACGCGGACGCCAACGCCTACCCGCTGCGGCGGACGATGGGGTTCCTCGACATGGTCGCCTACACCCGCCGCACGGCGACGCTGTCGGCACGCCAGGTCGCCCGTCTGGTCCAGCGGTTCGAGCTGACGTGCCGCGACGTGATTTCTGCGCGCGGGGGCCGCGTGGTCAAGACGATCGGCGACGCCGTGCTGTGGATCGTCAACGACCTGGAAAGCGGGGCAGATATCGTCTGCGACCTCATGGAGGCGCTCGAGGGGCAAGAGGACATGCTGCCCGTGCGTGCGTCGCTGGTGTCGGGGCGGGTCGTCTCACGGTCGGGCGACATCTTCGGCCCGTCGGTCAACCTCGCGTCCCGGCTGGTCGACATTGTTCCGCGCAGCCAGATCTTCATGGACTCGGCGACGGCGAAGGAACTGGTCGCGTCGTCCGTGGGGCCCAGGTTCTGCTGTCAGCCGGCCCGGCGCGCCGACCTCAAGGGGATGGGCGAGGTCGAGGCGTGGCGTCTCACCCGCCTCACGCCGCCCGAGCAGTGAGGTTGTGGAAGAATTTTGTAGTTCACTCAATTTTGTCGCCGTCAATGGTTATGTGTTCGCCAACAAGGCGAGAAAACGCTAAAGGTTTGGTATGGTGAGGGGGTGACTACCGTATTACTCGTCGAAGACGACCCTGCAATTTCCGAACCTCTCTCCCGTGCCCTTGGACGCGAAGGCTATGAAGTTCGCGCGCATGGGACCGGGCGTGGCGCACTGGCCGACACTGCCGATGCGGAACTCATCATTCTTGACCTGGGCCTTCCCGATATTGACGGCCTCGAGGTCGCCCGCGAGGTTCGCCAATCCGGATCGAACGTGCCCATCCTTATCCTCACCGCCCGCACGGACGAGGTCGACATGGTGGTCGGCCTCGACGCGGGCGCCGACGACTACGTGACCAAGCCCTTCCGCCTGGCCGAGCTGCTCGCGCGCGTGCGGGCGCTGCTTCGCCGCGCGGGCACCGACTACAGCGAGGAAAACGTCCAGGCCCAGGACGTTCGCATCGACGTCGGCGCGCACCGTGCCTTCCACGGCGACCGCGAGCTCCAGCTGACGGCCAAAGAGTTCGACCTCCTGCGCGTCCTCGTACGCGAGGCCGGCTCGGTGGTGTCGCGCTCGACGATCATGTCCGAGGTGTGGGGCTCCGACCCGTCAGGGTCGACGAAGACGCTGGACATGCACGTGTCGTGGCTGCGCCGCAAGCTGGGCGACGACGCCGCGCACCCCCGGTACATCACCACCGTGCGGGGCATGGGCTTCCGTTTCGAGACCGAACGGCACTAATCCATGCGCAGGCGTGCGCTTGCCATGGTCATCAAGTCGCTCGTTGCGGCTGTCCTCCTGCTGGGGATCCCCCTGGCCGTCCTCCTGCCGACGTATCTGTGGCAGTCGGAGCAGGCCGTGGTCACCCAGCAGGCGGCGTCGCTCGGGCGGCTGATTGACCGTTCGGCTGCCCAGGGCCTCGTCGAATACGCCACCCTGGCCACGTGGATGGGGCAGGGCGACCGGTCCGACACCGCGGTGACAGTGACCGACGGGGCGACGAAGGTCTACCAGTGGGGGCCGGAGGTCACCGGCTGGAAGATCTCGGCCAGTGTGGCGACCCAGGACGGCCGCGTGGTCACCGTCGCCAAGGACGCGACGGGGACGATCGGCTACATGACGGCCGCGGTGGGCGTCGTCTTGCTGTTCTGCGTCATCGCGTTCGCCGTCGGCACGCTCATCGCCATGCGCGGGTCGCGCCGCATCGCCGCGCCCCTCATCTACCTGGCGGCGCAGGCCGAGCAGGTCGGTGCCGGGCAGGTCCAGGTGCGGCCCAACCCGTCGGGGATCGAGGAGATCGACCTCGTCCAGGAGGAGCTGGCGCGCTCGTCTACCCGCATGGCCGGACGTATCGCGGCCGAGCGGCAGCTGGCGTCCGACATCGCTCACCAGCTGCGCACGCCCCTGACCGCGCTGTCGATGCGGATCGAAGAGATCGGCTATTTGAGCGACAACGAGGAGATCCACGCCGAGACCGAGGCGTGCCTCGACCAGATCGACCGGATTACCAGCGTGATGGACGACCTCAAGTCGAATGCCTACCGGCAAAAGAAGTCGGCGAGGGCGCTGCACGTCGACGAGGTCTTTGCCCAGCAGGAGCACGAATGGTACGGCGAATTCAAACGTGCCGACCGCCAGCTGACGTTTGTCAACAACGCGCCCGATCGGCTGCCGGTGGCCACGCCGGGGTCGCTGTCGCAGGCGCTCGCCACGCTCATCGAAAACTCGCTGAAATACGGCGCGGGCACGGTGACCGTGACGGCCAGGCGGGGCACGTCGGCGCGGTCGATGTTCTTCGAGGTGACCGACGAGGGCGAGGGCGTCAGCGATGACCTGGCCCCCGACATTTTCCGGCGCGGCGTGTCCGGCCACGGGTCCACGGGCATCGGCCTGGCATTGGCGAAAGACCTGATCGAGGCCGACGGGGGCCGCATCGAGCTGACCAGCCGCCGCCCTCCGGTGTTCACGATTTCGCTGACCGCGCTGTCGTCGACGCTCGACCCCGACCGGGTGATGCCGAAAGGCGCGATCGTGTCGATGGGCAGGCGCGGGCGGCGTCTCTAACGCCGGTCCGGGAAGTCTTCGGCGACGGTGGCCTTGACCTGGTCTTTGTCGCCGGTGAAGACGAAGAACTTATAGCAGACGTAGCGGACGATCGTGCCGATGATGAGGCCGATGACGTTGCCCGAGATGTTGTCGGCCAGCGCGCTGGTCAGCCCCAACAGGTGGTGCGAGATCCACAGGCAGATCAGCGCGGGGAGGGCGCCGAGGATGTTGACGACGATGAAGCCGATGAGTTCCTTGAGGCGCTGATCCGTCTCTTGGCCCTTGAACGTCCAATTGCGGTTGACGACCCAACTAAAGATCGTGGCGACCGACACCGAGATGGCCTTGGCGACCATCGGGGCGTCGGAAAGAAGCGTGAAAAGCAACGCATTGAAGATGCCAATATCAACGAGGAAGTTGAGGCCACCCACGATACAGAACTTGATGACTTCCTCGAGCCACGCCGCCAGCTTGGGGCGTTTATCGAGGTAGGGCAGCTTTTCGAGCACGCTTGCTCCTTCTTGGCATTCACAATAACTACCACATGGTACGTCACGGGTCCGCGAAGATGAAAGAAGGGTGATGAGACCGACACGCGATAGACTGGCCGCGTGAGTGCTCCCGTTGTTGCCGTAGTAGGAGGCGGGCAGCTGGCCCGCATGATGCAAGAACCCGCGAACGCGTTGGGGATTCACCTGCGCGCCCTCGTCGAGGCGACCGATGGGTCCTCGGCCCAGGTCATCCCCGATCACCGCGCGGGGTCGCCGAAATCCGACGTCGACATGGACTGGGTAGTCCAAGGCGCCGACGTGTTGACGTTCGAACACGAACACATCCCCCAGGATCAGTTGTCACGCCTTGCCGGACAGGTAGCCATCGAGCCCGCCGGCGAGGCGTTGCTGTATGCGCAAGACAAGATCGCCATGCGCCAACGCCTGACCGAGGCCGGGATCCCGTGCCCCAAGTGGTTCACGTTCTCGACGGTCGAGGAGCTGGCCGAGCGCGGCGACGCCCTCGGGTTCCCCCTCATCGTCAAGTGGGCGAAGGGCGGCTACGACGGCCACGGCGTCGCCCTCGTCGAAAAGCCCAGCGACGTCGCCGAATGGATCGACGACCTGGCCGCCGGCGAGGAACTGCTGGCTGAAGAGGCCGTTCCTTTTACCCGTGAGGTCGCCGCGCTGCAGGCGCGCTCGCGGTCGGGCGAGATCGCCCAGTGGCCGTTGACCGAGACGATCCAGCAGGACGGGATCTGCAAGATCTGCCTGGCGCCGGCGCCGGATCTGGACCCCGAGCTGGCCCGCCAGGCCCAGAGAATCGGCGTCGAGATCGCGAACGCTCTCGACGTCACCGGGGTGTTGGCGGTCGAGATGTTCGTCGTCGAGGGCGCTCACCCGCAGGTTTTGGTCAACGAGCTGGCGATGCGGCCGCACAACTCGGGACATTGGACGATTGATGGGGCCGTGACCAGCCAGTTCGAGAACCACCTGCGCGCCGTCCTCGACCTGCCGTTGGGGTCGACGCGGCCCACGGCGCCGGCCACGTGCATGGTTAATGTCTTGGGGTCGACGCTGGCCGAGCCACGCGACGCCTACCGCCGCGTCATGGCGGAGCATCCGGAGGCAAAAATTCACTATTACGGAAAAGGGGTGCGGCCGGGACGTAAGCTGGGACACGTCAGTGTGACCGGTGATGACATGGCCCGGGCGCGTCAGGCGGCCGAGGCAGTGGCGGCCGCCCTCGAGGGTGCGCAGGCTCCCGACGACAAATAAGGAGGCAACTGTGGCTGACGTGGCGATTGTCATGGGATCCGATTCGGATTGGCCGACGATGAAGGCGGCTGCCGACGTGCTCGACGACATGGGGGTCACCTACGACGCCCAGGTGGTCAGCGCGCACCGGATGCCCCAGGACATGATCGAATTTGGGCGTGGCGCGGCGGATGCCGGCTACCGTGTGATTATCGCGGGCGCCGGTGGAGCCGCTCATCTGCCGGGCATGTTGGCGTCCGTCACCCCGCTGCCGGTGATTGGCGTGCCGGTGCCGTTGAAGTACTTGGACGGCATGGATTCGCTGCTGTCGATCGTCCAGATGCCGGCGGGCGTGCCCGTCGCCACGGTGTCGATCGGTGGGGCAAAGAACGCGGGCCTGCTGGCCGCGCGCATTATCGGGGTGTCCGACGAGGGCGTCCGCGACGCCATGGTGGCGTTCCAGCAGGACCTGCGCCAGGTGGCTATCGACAAAGGCCGCGCGCTTGCTGCGCGGCGATCTGACGACCAGTAACAAATAGTTTCCCAAGGGAGGACTCGTGTCTATTCTCGTTGCCGGCGGTGCCGGCTACATTGGTGCCCACGTCGTGCGCTTGCTCCAGGAGCGCGGGGACGACGTCGTCGTTGTCGACGACCTGTCGTACGGCAGTGCGGATCGCATTGGCGACGCCAAGCTCGTCCAGCTGGATATTGCATCCAGCCAGGCCAAACGCACGCTCGTCAACACGATGATTGACGAGGACGTCACCGCGGTGATCCACTTCGCCGCGCGCAAGCAGGTGGGCGAATCGGTGGAAAAGCCGATGTGGTACTACCAGCAGAACATTGGCGGGCTGGCCAACATGCTTCAGGCCATGCGCGACGCCGGCGTCCGCCAGATGATTTTCTCGTCCTCGGCGGCCGTCTACGGCATGCCCCCGGTCGAGGTCGTCCCGGAGGACATCGAGAAGCATCCGATCAACCCGTACGGCGAGACCAAGCTGATCGGTGAGTGGATGATGGCGGACTGCGAGCGCGCATGGGATCTCAAGTGGATCGGCCTGCGCTACTTCAACGTGGCCGGCGCGGGCGCGGACGACCTCGGCGACCCGGTGTGCCTCAACCTCATCCCCATGGTTCTCGAGAAGCTGTCGCAGGGCAAGGCGCCGATGATCTTCGGCACCGACTACGACACGCCTGACGGCACGTGCATCCGCGACTACATCCACGTCGGCGACCTCGCCGAGGCGCACCTGGCCGCCCTCGACTACCTGGGTGGCGAGGGACAGACCGAGCAGCACGTCTTCAACGTCGGCACGGGCAAGGGCACGTCGGTCCGCGAGATCGTCGACGGCCTGGCCCGCGTGACGGGCATCGACTTCGTCGCCGAAGAGAAGGATCGCCGCGCGGGCGACCCGCCGAAGCTCATCGGCGACGCCACCCGTATCACGTCCGAGCTGGGCTGGAAGGCCCGCTACAACGTCGACGACATCCTCGAGTCGGCGTGGTCGGCCTGGCAGGCCGGCCCGCGTCACATCGACGTCTAGGCAGGCGGGATCCGTCAGAAGCTGACGGACCAGACACAAGCGGCGGCGGGGTTCCCAGTGGGGAGCCTCGCCGCCGTCGTCGTCGATGATGAGCCCCCAAATGTGAGTTCTTTCGGCGCAGAACCGCCGATTCTGCACCGAAAGCACGCACAGATTGGGGTAAGAGCGAAGCCCTTACTCGTCGCCGATGGGTGGCATCGCCTTGTTGAAGTAGTCGGCGAGCGTCTGGGAATACACCTTCGTCAGGTGGTTGTTGTCGAGGTAGACGTAGACGTTCCCGATGATCGACCAGCACAGCCCGTCGGGGCAGATGAGCGAGGACGTGTCGATGGGAACGTACCCGGAGACGTGGCGCAGCTGTTTGTCGGGCATGATCTGCGCGTAGGAGTAGCTGGCGGGGGTGACGCAGCCAGTGAGGTGGCCGCGGTCGGTTCCCTCGCGTTGGGTACATTCGTAGGGCGACGAGTCGAAACGCGGGTTGTCGCGCAGCCCGACGACGGTGATCCCGGCGTCGGCCAGGGGTTTGATGACCTCGTCGATGCCCTCGACCGCCGTGTCGGGTCGATCGGGGTGGCTCTCGGTGACGACCATGATGACCGCGTCGGGGTGGGCGTCGAGGAGCCACTGCAGACGTTCCCGGTTGTGGTCGGCGCACTCGGCATAGCGCGATTTCTCGGGGCTGGTGAAGGGGCAAGCCCCGAGCATCTCGAGGGCGAGGGTCCAGTGGCGATCCTCGGCGACCTCCATCCAGCCGCCGGAGTACTGCTCCATGTGGGAATCGCCGATGGCGACGACGGTGGCGACCGGGTTCTTTTCTGGCGTGTACTGGCCGCACGTGGCGTGATGCTCGGTGGTGTCGAGCGTCGGGGCGTTAGCGAACAGGCCGGTGCATTTCTCGGGCAGGCTCACCCACTGTTTGGTGAGCAGGGCGCCCTTCGGCTGGGCGGGCGGATACTGGCTTGTCGGCGTGTAGTTGGGATCGAGGGCCTTGGCGCCGGGGTAAGAGTCGCTTCCCAGGTCGATCTCCGCGGAGAGGCGGTTGACCTTGGCCTGCGCAGCCCCGGTACCGGCGGCCCCCACCGCCAGTGCGGTGGCGACGACCGCGGCCTTCGTCCACATGTTCTTGTTGACCCAGGGGGAGTAGTGGACGGGATTGTCGACCCACTCAGTGAGCAGGCTGGCGAGGGCGACGCCGACCAGCAGGAGGATGAGGCCCTCGTAGATGCCGAGCGTCGTGACCTGCCGCACCGCCATGTAGACGGCGATGACCGGCCAGTGGACGAGGTAGATCCCGAAAAACCGGTCGCCCAGCCACTGGAAGGGCTTGAGGGAGAGGAAGCGCGTCGGCGACCAGCTGGCTGCGTGATCGCCCCACAGCATGATCGCGCCGGCGCCGCAGACGGTGACGAGGGCGAGGGGGCCCGGGTAGTTGTCGTGCCGGTTCGTTCCCAGATAGATGAGGGCGAGGAGTCCGGCCCACTCGGCGGCGGCGGCGACGTTGACGTTGAGTTTCTGGGCGAGGGGCCGGGCTGCGGCGATGACGCACCCGAGGGCAAACTCCCAGGCCCGAGAACGCGTGTCGAAGTAAATCGCCGACGTCCCCTTGGTGTTCACATTAATGACGGTCCAGACAAAAAGGACAACCGCGATGATCCCGAAAACAGCGGCGACGACCGGTCGGATGGCCTTCTTCGACTTTTTCGTCAGGAGGAAAAGGAGGATCAGGATCGCGGGAACGACCAGATAAACCTGGCCCTGAATCGCCACATACCACAGGTGCATGAGGGGCGAGACGCCCTCGGTGTGAGCGGCGAAATAGTCGACGGCCTGGGACGAGAGGAGCCAGTTTTGGTAGAGGAAAATGACCGCCCACGCCTGTTGGACGATTCCCGGCCACCGGTTTTGCGGCAGGAAGACGACCATGAGGATCAGCGTGGCGCCGACGGTGATGACGACCGGCGGCATGAGGCGCTTGAAAAAGTGCATCCAGCGCTCGAACAGATTCGGGGTAATGCCGCGTTCGAATCGCTTGAGAAATGACGACGTGAGGAGGAATGACGACAAAATGACAAACACGTCGACGGCCAGTGGAGTGCCGATACCCCAGGCATGGAAACACATGACCTGACAGATACACAGGGCCCTCAACCCGTGAAGCTCAGGGCGGAAGTTACGCGTGTGCGCCTGCGTGGTCGAGGTCGATGGGGTGCCTGCCATACCCTGCAGTATAGGGAAGAACTGAGCGGACTCAGAATTATGTCACTCTCGGGGTCTTGGCTTAGGACCCGAGTGCCCGCGGCTTAAGGGCGTCTGGGTGGCGGGGTGCCCTCGCCTGCCCGTGAACGTGATCAAAAAAAGGTCACGTTCACCGGTTTGACCCCGTGAGCGTGATCACAGCGGACGAAAGGATCGCGTTCACGGGGATGGGCGGACTACTGGGGCGGCTTGTAATACATGTCGGCGGTCAGGGTGCCGCCTGCGAAGGCCTGCCAGAACGCCGGGGACTTGTTGGGGTCGATGCGGACCATGGAGCCGTGGACGCCGTCGCGATAGTCGAGGCTGGACAGCGGGGGAGCGCCGGTGAGGCCGTCCTGCTGGGCCTTGCGGTAATTCCACGCGAGGAGGCCCAGCGAGATGACGCCGGTGTCCGGGTCAGTAATGAGCGAGCTCGCGACCGCGCCGCCGACGCGCCGCTGGGTGAACGGGTTAAGCGCCGAGGACGGCGACATCGCGGTATCAACCGTCTTCTGGATGACCTGGCGCTGCCGCTCGGCGCGTCCAATATCGCCGCGCGGGTCGGCCTTGCGCATGCGGGCAAATGCGAGGGCGGTCTTGCCGTCGACCTTGTGGCAGCCCGGCTGCCAGACGAGCTCCGAATCCTTGTCGTTGACCGTGAGGTCCGAACACAGGGTGACGCCGCCGACCGCGTCAACAATCTGGGTCACCGCGCCCATCGAGACCTCGGCGTAGTGGTCGACCTTGACGCCGGTGAGCTGCTCGACCGTCTGGACAAGCAGGGGCGCGCCACCGAACGCATAGGCGGCGTTGAGCTTGTTTTGCCCATAGCCCGGGATCTTCACCGCGGAGTCACGCGGCAGCGAGACGACCTCGGCGACACCGTTGACGCGGCGCAGCAGCATGATCGAGTCAGTGCGCGCGCCCTGAGTCGTCGGGTCGGCGATGCCGCCGTCCGACCCATCTGAACGCCGGTCCGAGCCGGCGATCAGCCACGTCGTGCCCTCGCCGGACGGCATCCCCGACAGGGCCTCGGTGTGGTGGATCTGCGCGTCCGCCCAATGAAGCAGATAGAGCGGCCACGCGATCACGAGGACGAGCAGGCAGACGAGGACGGTCACGGTGATCCGGCGCCCACGATGCCGACGCCGCGGCTTCGGCATGGGCTGGGACTCTGGTCGCGAGGCCGGCCGCGACGCGCGCGGCGTCGGCGAGCTCGGGCGCGAGGCCGCCCGGGGAGGCGTGGCGCTGGCCGGCTGGGTACTGCCTGGGCGCTGGCCGGCGCGACGGTTCGCCTGGGGAGCGAAGGCGGGCGGCTGCGACGCCTGCTCGGGCGCCGCCGGGACCTGCTGGGGCGCGGGCGAGACCGAGCGGGTCTCCATACGGCTGCCCATAATCGACTGGCGCACGGGGCCGCGGCCCGCGACCTGCGAGGCCGGACGCTCGGCCGGGCGCTCCGCCGCACGCTCTCCCGGGCGCGGGCGGTGGTGGCTGGGAGCAAACGATGGAGGTTGCGAC